>NZ_JBALWE010000004.1:0-362468 GCF_036960865.1 Halopseudomonas sp. | reverse complement strand
CGCCGCAGCTGTACGTTGCGGTCGGCATCTCCGGCGCCATCCAGCATCTGGCGGGTATGAAGGATTCCAAGGTGATCGTTGCGATCAACAAGGATGAAGAAGCGCCGATCTTCCAGGTAGCGGATTACGGTCTGGTTGCAGACCTGTTTGAAGCGGTGCCTGAGCTGGAAGGCAAGCTTTAAGCCGCTGGCTTAACATCGCCGCACGCGCCACGCGGCAAGAAAAACCCCGGTCTCGCGAGAGCCGGGGTTTTTTCGTTTAGGGCAGTCCCTACTTTGCTTGCCGCTGCCGGCCGGCTAGCGGTCCGCGCTGACCTGAAAGCTGTCCGACAGCTGATGCAGACGCGAGGCGGTTTCCTTGACCTGACCCGAGCTGGTACGCAGCGCCTGGATCACCTGACTCATCGATTGTGTGGCCACGGCCACGTGTCCTGCCTGGCGGCCATGTTCCTTGCTATTGGTATCCATCACCGAGATCACTTCAAACAGTTCTTCCACCGTCTTGTGCAGCATGTCGTTGTCGTCTGATGCACTCGCGGCCTGCTGCAGCTGGTGATCCACATCGGCGACGCCTTTCTCCATCACGATGACGGTTTCGCGGGTAGCGTCACGGATCGTGGTAATACCCTGGCTGATCTCCTCGGCCGCCTTGGCGGTGCGAGAGGCCAGCGCACGCACCTCATCGGCCACTACAGCGAAGCCGCGACCGTGCTCGCCTGCCCGCGCCGCCTCAATTGCGGCATTGAGCGCCAGCAGGTTGGTCTGGCTGGTAATGTCGGTAATCAGCGAGACCATGCCGACAATGTCGCCGGTACGCTTGTCGAGCACCTGTACACTGGCCGCCGAGCTTTCGACGATGTCGCGGATCTTGCGCGTGCCGCTGGTGACCGTATCCAGCCTATCCCGCGCCGCCTCGACCACGCTGGCCATGTTGGCCTTCATCTGCGCGGCGGTTTCCGCGGCAGCCGTTACGGTTTGCAGCTGCGCCTCGATCATACTCAGCATCTGCTGGATATTGGTGGTCACCTCTTCGGCCGTATCGCTGGCCTGCTGATTGCGGCCCAGCATTTGCTCGCTGTTCTGCAGGGCGTGGCGGCTGGCCTGCTTGACGCGACCAACGATGGTATCGAGATTGTCGATGAAGCTGTTGATCCAGCGACCCAGCTCGCCGGTTTCATCCGGTACCAGGCGTGAGGTATCCATGCGCTGGCTGAGGTTGCCCTCACCCTCGGCGATATTGCGGATGATCTCGGTCATGCGCCCCAACCGCCGCGCCAGTGTGCGGGTTGCGCGGCGCCAGAACCAGAGTGCGGCCGCCGCGAGCACGCCCACGTGCGCCAGATGTTCTACCCAGCCCGTTAGCCCCGCGTAACTGAAACCGATCTGTGCAGCAAACACCAGCACCATCAACAGCATGAACTGTTTCATCAGGTCATAGCTGAGCGAACGATAGCGATAGACCTCTTCAAGATCCGCCTCGCACATCATGCCCCAGCGATCCGGGGAGCCCGGCAGGTTGAAGGTCACGCCCTTGCCGATCACCGGAATATGGCGGTAGTCGGAGTAGCCCGGATACTTCACATACAGGTTTTCACCCTTGCGAATGGTTTCGCGCACCCCCGGATGCAGCTCGCCGGTCGCCGGATCGGTAAAGCGCACTTCGAACTCGGTGTGCTCGCGCACGCTGACCGCTCCCCAGCGAGTGGCGATGCCGCTCTTGAGATTATCACCATGACTGAAGGTGCTGTCCTCGAAGCGCGAGCGTGAGAGGGCGCGACCTGGCTCGATGGACGGGTTGAACCGCGACTCGACCATGAAGATGTAGTTGTCGCCGGATTCCTGATAAATATGCCCTGCTTCGCGTTGAATCAGGTCACCCAGCACATCGTTGGGAATCCGCGCGCAGAGACACCCCAGCAACGCGCCGTCGGCATCGTGCAATGGCAGGTAGAACATCAAGGTTACGGCGTCGTGAAAGCTGGACGTGGATGGGCCCAGAGTCTGGGTGCGCGGGTCGACGTAAGGGCCGTGCAGAAAACGGTGCTGCAGGCCAGCCCGAATGGCCTGGGCATCCATCACCAGACCACTGATCTGGCCGGCACTACTGGCACGCACCAGACCATTTTCATCCAGCAGCAGGAGTTCGGAGGCATCCGGCAGTTTGCTGCGCAGTCCCTGCAGCTGGTCCTGGGTGACCCCGGTGAGATCGGCGCCCAGGCTGTGGCCGATGCTCTGTAGCGCATTCCACTGGTTCTCACACCACTGCTGGAGCAAGCGCACTCGCGTGGCCGCCAGGCTGTTGAAGATCGACTCCAACTGCCCGTAGCGGTTGTTGTTGACCCAGCAGGCCCAGCCCATGGTGAGCTTGCCGGTGGCGGCCGTCCAGGGCAGCCAGCCGCGCTCGGCGGCTGACAGGTTCATTTCATCGCTACGTAAAGACGCCATGGCCGTAACCTCTAAAATCACTTGGATAAAGAGGCATTAGCAAGATATGCACCACCACGACACACAAAACAACATTAAAGTGCCATTAGTCGAATTTCAGAGACCTGCAGAACCGCAACCGGCAGATGGCCGACGCCGACGATGCGTGGCCCATGCAGGATTTTGCATCGCGACGCACCACTAAGGTGCACCGCATTAGCGTTAGACCAGTGCAACCGGTGAGACTGGCGAACCCACTGCCCCGGGCAGGCGCAGTGGCGGTGCCGTGAGCAGAAATCGCGAGCGCCCGGTTGCGCGCAGATAGCGTGCCAATTCGCTCAGGTACCACAACTCGCCCAGATGGATACCTAGCTTGAACAGGCAGTGCTCATGTAATGGCAGCGCAGCACAGCAGCCCTCTCCTGCGCGTGCGGGATAAGCTTCCACCGCGTAATTGTCGGCAATCAGCACACTCAGCCCACTATCGGTGATCCATTGCAGCAACGCCGGGTCGCGGCCATCCAGCACGGCGCAGCTGGTCTCCAGCCGCTGCGCATCGGGGTTACCCCGCATCTCCAGAATCAGGTCGGCAAAACCGGTGTAGAGGCACACCATGTCGCCTGGCTCGATTTCGATACCGTCGGCAGCGCAGATGGCCATCAGCCGGGCGTGATCGACCAGCACCCGTTCGCGGCCACAATGACGCTCAAGATCTATCAGCACCGCCCGCCCGCTGACCGCTGTGGCCGCCATCTTCTCGATACCCAGGCGCGTCGCCTTCACCCCCTCGAGCGCATCGTCGTGGCCGGCCGGGCCCTGCACATGCTCACCGGCACGCCAACCGTTGTAATAAAGCGGCTCGGCCACGCCGTCCCCATCAGCGTCAAAGCGACCGCCGACATGCGACAAGGCATCCCATTGCGTGGAGTACTGGGTATACAGCAGCACAGCATCATCGCTGACCACATCGGTAAATGCAGGATTCAGGCGGTTCAGCTCAAAGTTGTAGTTGAGCTTGCCTTCGCGTCCGGAGGTAAAGAAGCGCGGCGGATGGCGAAAGCGATTGAGTGCATTGCCGCCCGGCATGTCCAGCGGCAGGCTGAGGCAGAAGCTGCGGCCTTCACGTACTTCGGCCACACCCTGCATTACCTTCTCCGGGGTCAGCAGGTTGAGCCTGCCGAGCTCATCATCCGCGCCAAAGTCGCCCCAATTGGAGCCTTGCGGTCGATTTTTCCAGCGCATCGGGTGCCTCCTGTTGTTGTTCTGTAAAGGCTACCTTGCCATGCGGTAGCGAGGCTCGGCAGCCCGGCGTCTCGTGAATCAGTTCGCGTGTTGTTCTGCCATAAGCCACAGCGTGCCCGCGGGGCTCGCGCTGCAGCGCGCGGCATGCTTTACTTGCGCCTGATTTTTTTCAGGAGCTTTGGCCCGATTATGGATTGGCTACAAGTTGTTGTTCTGGCGATCGTTCAGGGCATTACCGAGTTTCTTCCCGTTTCCAGCTCTGCCCACCTGATCCTGGTGCCGGTCCTGACCGACTGGCCGGACCAGGGCCTGGCTTTTGATGTGGCCCTGCACCTGGGCAGTCTTTCGGCGGTGCTGATCTACTTCCGGCGCGACATCTTCGGCATGACGGTCAGTTGGGGCCGCTCGCTGAAAACCCGCCAGCTGGATGCCGATGCCAAGCTGGCCTGGGCGGTCATTCTGGGCACCATTCCCGTCGGGTTGGCTGGCCTGCTGCTCAAGGACACGGTGGAAACCGTGTTGCGCTCGCCAATTTACCTGGCGATCGGCCTGATCGTCTTTGGTCTAGTGCTGAGCTGGGCCGATTGGCGCCACAGGGGTGAGCGCAGCGAGTATCAGATGAACTGGAAGGATGTGTTGCTGATCGGCTGTGCCCAGGCGCTGGCGCTGTTTCCCGGCACCTCGCGCTCGGGCATTACCATGACCGCAGCATTGATGCTGGGCCTGAGCCGCGAAGCCTCGGCACGCTTCTCGTTCCTGCTGTCGATTCCGGTTATCGTGCTGGCCTGCGGCCTGGAGACCCTCGAGCTGATCAAGGCACAGGTCCCGATCGATGTCGCCGCCATGGTCGGTGGTGTGGTGCTCTCCGGTATCAGCGCCTACCTTTGCATTCACTACTTCCTGGCTTTCATCAAACGCATCGGCATGCAGCCCTTTGTGATTTATCGCATCGTGCTGGGTATCGCCCTGCTGTGGATTTTCCTCTAGGCCGACGAGGCGTCAGAAACGCAGCGCACCCAGCTTGAGCAACACCAGGCTGGGCTCGCTCGCACAGAATATCCGCTGACCCAACGCCCGATCACGCAGCCAGCTGTACTGTACTAACGGCTGTGCTGCACCGCTACCATCCTGCTCACTCAAGCTGCCATGCAGCACCAGCAGCTCGCCGCTGGCTTGCGACGGCACACCCAGCCGCACCCCGCTATCGCACTCAAGCAGCGGCGTCTGTTCCTGCGCATGGGCGTGCAGTAGGCTTTGCCGCTGCACAGGCGATGTTGCCTGCCAGCACAACTGCTCGGGTAGCAGCCGCAGTGTCTGCAGATCTGTCGCGGCAAACTGGTTGAGCTTCACAAACAACAGGCAACCGGCCGCCGAATAGGGTGCATGGCGACTCCCCGCCGGACTGCGCAGATAACTGCCTACGGGGTAGTCTCCGCTGTCGTCACTGAACACGCCGGACAACACCAGGATTTCTTCCCCCTTGGGGTGCAGATGCGCCGGGAAGCGCGCACCGGGCAGGTACTCCACCAAGCTGGTTACCTGGCCGCTTTCCGGCGCCTCGCGCTCCAGCGGCCAGCGCCGCACTGGCGCTTGGGGGGCAGTCTGCCATTGCTGATCGTCGGGGCGCACACAGACCGCTTGCTCACGCGCCATATTGAGCGCTGTAAAGGCCACCATCAGGCCGGCCCCGCCGCCAATAGCCGCTCAACCTCGGCGGCGGGCAGCGGCGCGTTGTACAGGTAGCCTTGCCCGGTGTCGCAGCCAAACTCGCGCAACAACGCCTCCTGCGCTGCGGTCTCGATGCCTTCGGCGGTAATGGTTAGCTGCAGACTCTTGCCCAGCGCAATAATAGCGCGCGCCATGGCACTGTCGCTGCCACTGCCCGGCAGATCACTGATAAAGCCGCGGTCGATTTTCAGCTTGTTGACCGGCATGCGCTTGAGTCGCAGCAGCGACGAGTAACCCGTCCCGAAATCGTCAATCGCCAAGCGCACCCCCAGCTCGGCCAGGCGATCCAGCAACAGCTCGCTCTGATCGCCGTGCTGCATGACCTCGTCCTCGGTGACTTCCAGTTCCAGGTGCGAGGCATTCAGACCGCATTGGGTCAGAGCCGCACGCACGCTACTAACTACATCACCGCGCTCCATCCAGTAGCCCGACATGTTGACTGCCATCGAGCGCAGCGGATAGCCCGCATCCAGCCAGAGCCGCATCTGTCGGCAAGCCTGATGCAGCACGAACTCATCAATGTCGCCCATCAGGCCTGCATGCCGTGCGACCGGCAGAAACTCGTTGGGAGGGATCACGCCCTGTTCCGGATGCTGCCAGCGCACCAGCGCCTCCAGACCGGCCCATTGGCCGCTGCGCAGATCCTTCTGCAACTGATAAAAGACGCGCAGCTGGCCGCGCTGAAGCGCCAAGTGCAGGTCGCTTTCAAGGCTCATTCGCCGCCGCGCCTGCTCGGTCAGCGCCTGGGTGTAGAAAGCGTAGTTGTTACGGCCACGCTGCTTGGCCAGAGTCACGGCAGAATCGGCATTCTTCAGCAGATCGGCGCCATCTTGGCCGTCATCCGGAAACAGGCTCAGACCCAGGCTGGCAGTCATATGCACCAACTGCCCTTCCAACTGGAAGGGCTCAGACAGGGCATGCTGAATGCGCTCCGCCAGCCGGCTCAGCTCCTCCATTGCGGCACGCCGCTCGACCAGAATGACAAATTCGTCACCGCCGAGCCTAGCCAAGGTGTCGCCTTCCTCGCAGAGGTGCTCCATGCGCTGCGCGGCGGTCAACAGCAACTGGTCGCCCAGACTGTGCCCCAGACTGTCGTTGACGCCCTTGAAGCGGTCCAGATCGACAAACACCAGTCCCAGGCGTTGCTGCTGGCGACGTGCACGGCTTACCGCGGTGGTCAGGCGCTCGGTTATCAGCAAGCGGTTGGGCAGCTTGGTCAGCGGATCATGGTGGGCCAGGTAATCGATTTCTTCCTGACTGCGCTTGATCAGGCTCATATCGGCAAACACTGCGACGTAGTGCGTCAACTGGCCGAGGTGATCGGTCACCGCAATAATGTTCTGCCACTGTGGATAGACCTCGCCATCCTTGCGTCGATTCCAGATTTCACCTGACCAGCGGCCGGTCGCCTTGATCTGCTGCCACATATGCTTGTAAAAGGCCTTGTCATGACGGCCCGAGGCAAGCAGCGCCGGCTGCCGCCCAATGACCTCCTCGGCGCGGTAACCGGTGATCGCGCAGAAAGCCTTGTTGACGTCGCTGATCTTCTGCTCGGCATCGCAGATCAGCATGCCCTCGCTGGTACAGTCGAACATGGCACTGGCCTGACGCAATCGCTGCTCACGCTCGACCCGCTCAGTCACGTCACGCAGGACCCCTGTCAGACGCACCGCCCGCCCCTGCGCATTGCGGACCGCACGGCCGCTGGCCTGAACCCAACAATGGCCGCCGGTGGCCAGGCGCAAACGGTAGGTCCGATCAACCCGCTCGGTTTCCCCGCGCAGGTGGCTCACCAACGCCGCACGGGTAACCTGCTGATCGGCATCCGCGAGCTGGTTGCGCCAAAGCGTCTGCATATCCACTGTCACGCCGTCGGGCAGACAAAGAATTTCCCGCGAACGGGCCGACAGATAAAGCGAGTCTGACTGCAGGTCCCAGTCCCACAGGCCGTCGTTGGCGCCATCCAACGCCAGTGACAGGCGCTCACCGCTCTGGCGTAGCGCGTCCTCCTGCTGTCTGCGCTTGCTCAGCTGGTAGCGCGCAGAGAAGAACAATAGCGTTGAGGTCACCAGCACAAAGGCCACGCCCTTGCTGGTCTGTAGTGCCTGCTGGGTGCTGGCATCCAATCCCAGCCCCACCAGCAGATAGTCGCTGAAGAGTATCCACACAGTGGCGAGGATGAGGTATTTGAAGGTGATGAACGCGGCGCTGGCGGTCGAGTTCATAGTCACGTTTGCGTGTCTGGCATAAACATTTGGCAACTATAGCAGGGCGGATCAGGCGACCCGCGGTCATGTTAATTGACGATTTCTTGGTCCATAATCGGCCGGACAGGCCTTTTCGCCTGCCCATTCTAGCGAGGTAATGCAGCTCTATGTGGTACAACGGCTTACTAAACCCATCCGGCTGGCAGGTATTGGCCGTGATTCTGGTTCTGACGCACATTACCATTGTCAGCGTCACCGTCTACCTGCACCGTTATTCCGCTCACCGGGCGCTCGAACTGCACCCGGCGCTTAAACACTTTTTCCGGTTCTGGTTGTGGCTCACCACCAGCATGAACACCCGCGAGTGGACCGCTATCCACCGCAAGCATCACGCCAAGTGCGAAACCCCGGACGATCCACACAGCCCCGTGCACAAGGGCCTGAGCACGGTATTGCGCAAAGGCGCAGAGCTCTACATGGAAGAGGCGAAGAACGAAGAAACCCTGCGCATCTACGGCAAGAATTGCCCGGATGACTGGATTGAACGCAACCTCTATAGCCGCTTCCCGATTGCCGGCGTGACGCTGATGGCGCTGATTGATCTAGCGCTGTTCGGCGTGCTCGGCATGACCGTATGGGCGATCCAGATGATCTGGATTCCGGTCTTTGCTGCCGGCGTTATCAATGGCCTGGGCCATGCTCTGGGCTATCGCAACTTCGAGTGCCGCGACGCCGCCACCAATATTTCTCCTTGGGGCATCCTGATCGGCGGCGAAGAGCTGCACAACAATCACCACACCTATCCCAACTCCGCCAAGCTTTCAGTAAAGAAGTGGGAGTTCGACATGGGCTGGATGTGGATTCGCCTGTTCAGCCTCCTGGGCCTGGCCTCAGTGCGCCGCACCGCCCCCATTGCGCATCAGGTTGCCGGCAAGCAGACGCTGGACATGGATACCGCCATGGCCATCCTCAACAACCGCTTCCAGATCATGGCGCAGTACCGCAAACTGGTGATCAAGCCGCTGGTGCGCCAGGAAATCCAGAAGGTAGACGAGTCCGTCCGCCACCTGTTCAGGCGCGCCAAACGCTTGCTCAGCCGCGAGACCAGCCTGCTGGATGACAAGCACCAAGCGCGGATCGATACCATGCTGACACACAGCCAGGCACTCAAGGTGATCTACGAGAAACGTCTGGCGCTGCAACAGATCTGGGGCCGCACCAGTGCCAATGGTCACGATATGCTGCAGGCACTGAAAGACTGGTGCCAACAGGCCGAGGAAAGCGGCATCAAGGCGCTGCAGGACTTTGCCGGCTCACTGCGCACCTACTCCCTGCAACCCAGCGCAGCCTGAGACAGGCGCTGAATACGGCTCGTCATGGGCCGTGTTCAGCGCTAGACTGAAAGCATAAGCGCCCAATAACACCTGCCAATAATTCAAAGGTAGCAACGGATGCGTGCCTTACTGCTCCTTCTCCCCCTGCTTGTCAGCCCCTGCGTGATGGCTGGCAGCATCTACAAGTACACCGATGCCAACGGTGTGACGACCTATACCGACAAAAAAACGGCGGGCGCTGAAGTCATCGTGTTTCGTGATGCCATGGTCGAGAACGTCGATCGTCAGGTTTACGTGACCAAGCGCAGTCACGCCGGCGGCGAAACCCTGATTGTGCATAACGATCTGTATGCCCCGGTCGAGATCAAACTCAGCATCAGCAACGCGCAAAACGTGACCGGCGTGCCGCGCGAGCCGATTACCTGGATCATGCAGCCGCGCCAGGAGCTGCGCATGGTGACCCTGCAGCCTACTGGCACCGGCGCCGTGCAGTACGATTACAAGCTGGAACATGCTCTGGGCGATCCGCGCGCCGAGCAATCACTGACCTATTACCCGCTGCCCTGGCGTGGCGGCCCCTTCCGGCTGACCCAGGGCCCCGGCGGGCGCTATAGCCATACCGGTATCAAGGGGCGCTATGCGATGGATATCGCCATGCCCGAAGGCACACCCATCGTCGCTGCCCGCAGCGGTATGGTTATCAAGACCGAGAACAGCCAGAGCGGCCGCGGCACCAATCCCTCCGGCAACTTCGTCAGGCTGCTGCATGACGACGGCACCATGAGCGTGTACCTGCACCTCAAACGCGGCTCGGTGCGGGTGACCGAAGGTCAGCGCATCAGCACTGGTCAACTGTTGGCTCTGTCCGGCAACACCGGCAACAGCACCGGCCCGCACCTGCACTTTGTGGTGCAGAAGAACGTGGGCCTGCAAACCGTGTCGATCCCCTTCGAGTTTGCCCAGCCGGTCGATGGCCTGCCCAACTTTGCCGTGGGCGGCGAACCCTGAGCACGGTGTAGCGCTCTCAAACCGCAATCGATAGGCAACAAAAAACCCGCACAAGGCGGGTTTTTTGTCAGTCAGCGTCGATCTTATTTGATCTTGGCTTCCTTGTAAGGCACGTGCTTGCGTACAACCGGATCGAACTTCTTGATTTCGATCTTATCGGGAGTAGTACGCTTGTTCTTGTCGGTAGTGTAGAAGTGACCAGTACCGGCAGTAGAAACCAAACGAATCAATTCACGCATGGAACTGCTCCTTAAACTTTTTCGCCGCGGGCGCGGATTTCGTTCAACACTACGTCGATGCCACGCTTGTCGATGATACGCATGCCCTTGGCAGATGTGCGCAGACGGACGAAACGTTTTTCCGACTCAACCCAGAAGCGATGGTGCTGCAGGTTAGGCAGAAAACGACGCTTGGTTTTGTTGTTAGCGTGGGAAACATTGTTCCCAGTCACTGGACCTTTACCGGTCACCTGACATACTCGAGACATGGTTAACCCTCTCCAACCAATTGCCCAACCCAAACTGGTTGGAAGCCATAAAAGAATCTGTTGTCCAGCCGGGGCAAGTGGAATTAACCAGCCTGCAAATACTGCAAAAACAGGCGCAGCCCCGAGAAGAGCGGAGCTTTATACCAAAAACAGGCAGACCAAGCAACGATTATTCACGCCGCGGGCAGACGAGCGGTCAACCAGCAGCGCTCGATTTTCCCTGGCGCCGGACCGCAACCACCCGACTCACAGCAGCCCGCGCTCGGCAAAAGACACTGGATCTCCATCGCCGACAATCAGGTGATCAAGCACCCGAATATCCAACAGCCCCAGGCTCTCCTTCAAGCGCCGCGTGAGCTGAAGATCCGACTGGCTGGGCTCGGCCACACCAGAGGGATGATTATGGGTCAGAATCAGCGCCGCGGCATTGTGCGCCAGGGCGCGCTTGATCACTTCGCGCGGATACACGCTGGCGCTGTCGAGCGTGCCCCGAAACAGCTCCTCGAAGGCAATCACCCGATGCTGGTTATCCAGAAACAAACACGCGAACACTTCATGCGGCAGCGCCATCAGCCGGCTTTTCAGAAACTGTCTTACCGCCCCTGGCGAGGTCAGAGCGCTGCCCCGCTTGAGGTCTTCGAAAAGGTGCCGCCGCCCCATCTCGAGCACCGCCTGCAGCTGCGCGTACTTGGCCGGCCCCAGGCCGGCATGCCCGCTGAACTCACGCAAATCAGCCTGTAGCAAACCGCGTAGGCTGCCAAATCCGCTGAGCAGATCACGCGCCAGATCCACCGCACTGCGCCCAGGCAACCCCGTGCGCAAGAAGATTGCCAATAGCTCAGCGTCCGACAGCGCCGCTGCCCCCTGCGCCAGCAGCTTTTCCCGCGGCCGCTCTGCCAGCGGCCAATCCGTTATCGCCATTTATACAGCTCCCTGGCTGTCCCTCGCGTACTTCCCTGCCGCGCATGATCAAATCCGGCTCGCGCGCTACAGGCCACCGCTGCAAAGCAGCGGCAGCAGGGTCACGCGGAACCAGCCCTGTGCTATCGTAGCGAGCATTTACTGTGCGCCCCAGGGGCAACGGCGCAGCATGAGGGGAAGTTCACAATGCAGACGTTGATCAACAAGCAGGTGGTACTGGGCGTCAGTGGCGGCATCGCCGCCTATAAAAGCGCCGAGCTGATTCGCCGTTTGCGCGATGCGGGCGCCGAGGTGCGCGTAGTCATGACCCAGGCTGCGCGCGAGTTCATTACCCCGCTGACACTGCAGGCACTATCGGGCCACCCGGTCCACGGCGACCTGCTCGACCCCGAAGCCGAGGCCGCCATGGGGCATATCGAACTGGCGCGCTGGGCCGATCTGGTGCTGATAGCCCCGGCTACCGCCGATCTCATGGCGCGTCTCGCGCAGGGCCGTGGCGATGACCTGCTCACCACCTTGGTGCTGGCTACCGACGCACCCATCGCACTGGCGCCGGCCATGAATCAGGCCATGTGGCGCGACGCCGCCACCCAAGGCAATCTCGAACTGCTACTCGCGCGCGGCGTCAAGGTGTTCGGTCCCGGCAGCGGTGGTCAGGCCTGTGGCGATGTTGGGCCAGGGCGTATGCTCGAACCTACCGATATCGCCGCCCGCGCCGCCGAGTGTTTCCAGCGTGGCAGTCTCAGCGGCAAGCACGTGTTGATCAACGCTGGTCCGACTCGCGAAGCCATCGACCCGGTGCGCTATATCTCCAACTACAGCTCCGGCAAGATGGGCTTTGCCCTCGCCGAGGCAGCCATCGAGGCCGGCGCCCGAGTCACTCTGGTGGCCGGTCCGGTCAACCTGGCGACGCCAGCGCGAGTAACCCGTATTGATGTGGTCAGTGCCGAGGACATGCTCGCTGCCTGCGAGGCCGCCCTGCCGGCCGATCTGTTTATTGCCTCCGCCGCCGTCGCGGACTACCGCCCAGCCAGCTGCGCCGAGCAGAAGTTAAAAAAAGCTCCAGGCAGCGACGACGGCATGACGCTCACCCTGGTACGCAATCCCGACATTCTCGCCACCCTGGCGGCGCACCCCCAGCGCCCCTGGACAGTCGGCTTCGCCGCCGAAACCCATGACCTGATGGCCTACGCCGCTGACAAGCTGCAGCGCAAGAATCTGGACTTGATCATCGCCAATGATGTCAGCCAGAGCGGGATCGGCTTTAATAGTGAAGACAATGCCGTCACCCTGATCGATCGCGCACTGAACAGCAGCGCGCTACCCCGCGCCAGCAAAACCAAGCTGGCACGCGAGATCATTGCCCGCATCGCCGCGCTGATGGCGACGGCCAACAACCATAAGGAAGCCTGATGCACGCGCTGCAAGCCAAAGTACTCGACCCCCGTCTTGGCGCTGAATGGCCGCTACCGGCCTACGCCACCACCGGCTCGGCCGGCCTTGATTTGCGCGCCATGCTGCAGGAACCTTTGCAGCTGCAACCGGGTGAAACCCACCTGTTGCCAACCGGCTTGGCAATCCATATTGCCGACCCCGGTTTGGCAGCGATGATTTTGCCGCGCTCCGGCATGGGCCATAAGCACGGTATCGTGCTGGGCAATCTGGTGGGCCTGATCGATTCCGATTACCAGGGCCAGTTGATGGTCTCCTGCTGGAATCGCAGCGCCAACGCTTTCACCATCAACCCGGGTGAGCGCATCGCCCAGCTGCTACTGGTGCCAGTTTTGCAAGCGAGATTCGAGATCGTTGAGGAGTTCGACGACAGCCAGCGTGGCAGCGGCGGCTTCGGTCACACCGGAAGCCAGTGAACCCGCGGGGCGGCCGCACGCTGTAGCTCGACCATGTAGTTCCACGATATCGCAGGGAGGCAGGGACCATAATGAAAATGAAAAAAACCGATGCCAAGGCAGGACTACCCAACACCGCCATTCCGCTCGGCATGGCGATGGCCGGCGTTGCCGCCGGTGCAGCCATGCTATGGCTGGCACTGACCGGCTTTACCGGGCAACGCAACGAAGAGCTGGTCCAGAGCTATGCCAGCCAACAGCTCGCCGGCTTGAACCAGAGCATGCAACAACTGCAGGCCGACCTTGCCCAACTGGCGAGCAACCCGCAGCTGCAGGTTGCACTCAATCAGGGCGGCAGCGCGACCATAGACCGCCTGCTGCGCTATCAGCTGACCGACACCCTGGCCATGTATACCGCCGCCCCCGGCGAAGCCGAGCTGGTGCGCAACGACGCCGCACCGCTGAGTTTTGCCGCGCTGGACATGATTCGCCGTGCCGAGCGCGGCCTGCCCGTACCGCTGGAGGCCCACAAAGTCGACGGCGCTTGGCGCCTGTATGGCGTTAAGCCTCTGCGTGCGTCGGAGAAAGCGCCCATCGGCGGCACCCTGACCGGCGTCTTCCAGCTAGAGCGCGTTCTGAACGGTCTGCCAACACTGGGCGAGGACGTTGGCGAGGTGCGGCTGGTGCAGCATTTTCCGGGCGCGCCCGAGCAGGAGCTGTTCAAGCGCGGCAACGGCGAGGGAGCCGTGGTACGCCTAACCAGTAGCAACCCCACCTGGCACATCGAGTTTCGGGCCGGACCGAGTCTGTCCTACACTAGCGCCGACCCGCTGTTGCTGATAGGCGCCGCCCTACTGGCCCTGCTCGGCGGACTGTTTGGCATGCTCTGGCTGCAGCGCAGCTGGATACAGAGCCTGCGAACCGATACCCATACCCTGACCCAGCTGACGCTGGGGCACAAAGCTGCAGGCCTGTTACTGAGCCCTCTGGAGCCGCTGGCGCAGAACATCATGCAGCTGGTCAAGCGCTCGGGCCAGACGCTCGGCGCCTCGCCCCAACGCGACGACATTCCCGCCTCCCAGGCCATGTCTGAGAAAGCATCCGCCAAGGCCGCAGACAACCTCACCGACCCGCTGTTTCAGGGCGCGGAGATTCTCGACATCGATATTCTCGATGAAGGCGACCCCTTTGCCATGAGTGACGCTGGCGACCCGGCCACACCTGCGGCACCAGCGATTCCCAGCCTGCCGGCTGAAATTTTCCGAGCCTATGATATTCGCGGCGTGGTGGGTAAAAGCCTGACTGAAGAGTACGTCTACTGGCTGGGACGTAGTATCGGCAGCGCCTCAATTGAGGCGGGCGAACCACGCGTGATGGTCGCCCGCGATGGCCGCCTGTCCGGCCCAGCGCTGAGCGAACAGCTGATCAAGGGCCTGATGGAAAGCGGTTGCGCGGTAACCGACCTGGGCATGGTACCCACACCCGCGCTGTACTTTGCCACCCATACCACCGGCGCCACCTCCGGCGTTATGCTCACCGGCAGCCACAATCCGCCGGCCTATAACGGCTTGAAGATCGTGGTCGCAGGCCAGACACTGTCCGGCGACCAGATCAGTGCGCTAAACACCCGTCTGCGTGACAACCAGCTACAGACCGGCAGCGGCAGCCGCGAACAACGCGACATTCTGGCCGACTACCGGCAGTACATCCTTGACGACGTGGTCATGGCCCGGCCGCTGAAGGTGGTTGTTGATTGCGGCAACGGCGTGGGCGGCGTAATCGCGCAAAGCCTGCTGGAAGGAATAGGTTGCGAGGTCATCCCGCTGTACTGCGAGGTCGATGGCCTGTTCCCCAACCATCACCCTGACCCCGGCAAGCCGGAAAATTTGGTGGAGCTGATCAACACGGTCAAACGCGAGCATGCCGACCTGGGCGTCGCCTTCGATGGGGATGCGGACCGACTCGGCTTCGTTACCAACAGCGGTGAAATGATCTACCCCGACCGCCTGCTGATGCTGTTCGCCGAGGATATTGTGACTCGCCATCCCGGCGCAGACATCATTTTTGACGTCAAATGCACGCGCCAGTTGCCGGCGCTGATCAACCGCGCCGGTGGACGTCCGGTGATGTGGAAGTCCGGTCACTCGCTGATCAAGGCAAAAATGAAAGAAACCGGCGCCCTGCTCGGCGGCGAAATGAGCGGCCACGTCTTCTTCAAGGAGCGCTGGTTCGGTTTTGATGACGGCCTGTACAGCGCCTGCCGCCTATTGGAAATTCTGTCGATGCAATCAGAGTCAGCGAGCGCCTTGATGAGTCGCTACCCCGCCGGCCTGAGCACCCCGGAGATCAACCTCACAGTGGGCGAGACGCAGAAGTTTGCGATCATCAAGGCCCTGGGCCAGCAGGCCGACTGGGGCGATGGCAAGGTCACCACGCTGGACGGCATTCGTGTCGACTTCCCGACCAGTTGGGGCCTGATCCGCGCCTCCAATACCACGCCAGTGCTGGTGCTGCGCTTTGAAGCCGAGCAGCCCGAGGAGCTGGAGCGTGTACAGCAACTATTCCGGGAGCAACTGAAGGCCGCAGCTCCCGAGGTTAACATTACATTCTGACCGATTTCAGGAGAGAGCAAACCACCATGTTGAATCGCGACGCAGCCGTACAGGTTTCCAAGGTACTGACCGAGGCGCTGCCCTACATACAGCGCTTTACCGGCAAGACCATCGTCATCAAGTACGGCGGAAACGCGATGGAGAGCGATGAGCTAAAAAACAGCTTCGCCCGCGACATCGTGCTGATGAAAACCGTTGGCATCAATCCGGTGGTGGTGCACGGCGGCGGGCCGCAGATCGGCGACCTGTTGGCGCGTCTGAATATCGAGAGCCACTTCATCGAAGGCATGCGCGTGACCGACACCCAGACCATGGACGTGGTCGAGATGGTGCTTGGCGGCCAGGTAAACAAGGACATCGTCAATCTGATCAACCAGCATGGCGGCAGCGCGATTGGCCTGACCGGCAAAGACGCCGGCCTGATCAAGGCTCGTCAGTTGAAAGTCACCCGCAACACCCCCGGCATGGACAAGCCGGAAATCATCGACATCGGACATGTAGGTGAGGTGGTAGAAATCAACACCAAACTGATCAACCGCCTGGTCTCCGATGACTACATCCCGGTCATCGCGCCCATTGGCGTCGGCGCTGATGGCGCCTCCTACAACATCAATGCCGACCTGGTGGCAGGCAAGGTGGCCGAAGCCCTGCAGGCAGAAAAGCTCATGCTGCTGACCAATATCGCCGGCCTGATGGACAAGTCGGGCAAGGTGCTGACCGGGCTCAGCACCGCACAGGTAGACGAGCTGATCGCCGACGGCACCATTTACGGCGGCATGCTGCCAAAAATTCGCTGCGCGCTGGATGCGGTGCAGGGCGGCGTCAGCAGTGCCATCATCGTCGACGGCCGGGTACCCAACGCCGTGTTGCTCGAAGTCTTCACCGATACCGGTGTGGGCACCCTGATCACCAACAAGCAACCGGACGCCTGAGCATGCAGCAGAGCGATTTCCGTTTCAGCTGCCCGCTGCGCGTCCGTTGGTCCGAGGCTGACCTGCAGGGTATTGTGTTCAACGGTCACTACCTGAACTACGCCGATGTCGGCGTCACCGAGTACTACCGTGAGCTGAACGCGGCCAACCCTGGCCGCGATGACCTGTCGGGCAACGAGTTCTTTGCGGTGAAAACCCTGTTGGAGTATCGCGCCCCGGCATTGTTCGACGATCTGCTCGACATCCGGCTGCGCGTCTCGCGCCTGGGCAACAGCAGCATGGCTTTCAGCGTGGGGATCTTTCGCCAGGAGACCTTGCTGGTCGAAGGCGAAATCGTCTATGTGCGTGCCGATCAGCAGACGCGGCGACCGCTGCCGATTCCGGCCAGTTTCAAGGACGCCATTCGGCAGTTTGAGCAGATAATGCCGGCCGAGGCCTAACCCCGGAACGTAGCGTCCGGCGGGGCGCTACTCGTCATCGAGCAGGAAATTGAGCCGCTCGCGCTGCTGCTCGAAGTCGCCGTAGGTTTCAGCAATTTCCTGCCGTTTTCGTCCGATCAGGCGTTGCAGGCGTGCGGTCTCCGAGTCCACCGCTGCAAGCTCGGCCAGTACATCAGGGTCAACCGCCCGACCGGCTCGCTCGGCCTGGGCAGCGCGACGCTGCAGCTCCTCTCGCTCACTCTGAAGATCTTCGATACTGGCCTTGGAGGCGGTGATTTGATTTTCGATCTGCTGTATCTGCCGGCTTTGAGCTCGCTCCAGATCAGCGGTGCTGCTGTACAGACGCAACAGATTGGCATCGGCCGTGTCTTGCGCCTTCTGCGCTTCCAGCGCCGCCCGATTGGCTTCGCGCTCCGCCGCCGTGGGCGCCGCCGGTACGACGAGTTTCACTCGCCCCTGGGAGTCCAGCACCTCATATCCACGACTGATGAACTGCGGCGGTACGCGGCTATCCAGCACGGTCACACCCTTGTCGTCGATATAGCGATAGAGGTCGGCGCTGGCCATACCGGATCCGAAGACCGCTAGCAGCAATAGCGTCCAATCCATTATCCGTTTAAATGCAGGCACATCCTCGTCCTCTGCTTCGGGTTACGCAGCCTTGCGGGCTGTCTTATGGCCAATTGGCATTATATCGGCAAGAGGCAGGCGAAGATTAACCTGATCGCCTGCCCTTTTGCACCTGTGGCCCGAAGCAAGTACGCCCAGATGGCAGAATCAGATGCCGTATTCGGCGCGATAAGCCTCTACCGCGGGCAGGTGCTCCTGCAATTCCGGATCTTCGGCGATGAAACTCATCACCTGCTTGAGTGAGACGATGCTGATTACCGGAATGCCGAAGTCACGCTCCACTTCCTGAATCGCAGACAACGCCCCCTGGCCACGCTCCTGACGATCCAACGCGATCATCACGGCCGCCGGTGTTGCACCCTGCGCTTGAATGATCTGCATCACTTCGCGCACTGCGGTGCCAGCAGTGATTACATCGTCAATGATCAATACGCGACCTTCCAGCGGCGCGCCGACCAGCGTGCCTCCCTCACCGTGATCCTTGGCTTCTTTACGATTGAAGCAGTAAGGCAGGTCGCGGTCAAAGCTGTCGGCCAGCGCCACCGCGGTAACGGCTGCCAGCGGGATGCCTTTGTAGGCGGGGCCGAAGATCACATCAACGTCGCTGAGCTTGCTGTGCACCAGCGCCTGGGCATAAAAACGCCCCAGCCGGCCGAGCGCGCCGCCGCTGTTGAATAGCCCGGCATTGAAAAAATAAGGGCTGACGCGCCCTGACTTGAGGGTGAACTCACCGAAGCGCAACACCTTGCGATCCAGTGCAAATCGAATGAATTCCCGCTGATATTCGTGCATCTACACCCTCTTCGTTAACAAAAGTCAATCAAGCTCGGTTATCATACACCCACGTTTTTTGGGGGGCCATGCATGCGAATTATCAGTCTCAACGTCAATGGAGTGAAGGCCGCAGCCGAACGCGGCCTGTTTGACTGGTTGCGCACGCAGGATGCGGACGTCATCTGTCTGCAGGACATTCGCGTTACCGCCCCCGAGCTGGAGCAGGACCCTTACTGGATCGACGGCTACTGGCAATACTGTTTTGAAGCCGAAGTAGCCAACCAGGGCGGTGTGGCCATTTACACCCGCATCGCACCCAAGGCCATCATCATGGGTTTGGGTTTCGAGTCCGCCGACCGCTACGGCCGCTTCATGCAGGCCGACTTCGACAAGGTCAGCATCGGGTCACTGCTGCTGCCCTCGGGGCGTGATGGCGACGCTGACCTTAACCAGAAATTCAAGTTCATGGATGACTTTGCCGGCTACCTGAACAAACAGCGGCGCAAGCGGCGCGAGTTCATTTACTGCGGCTCCCTCTACGTTGCCCACCTCAAGCTGGACGTGAAGAACTGGCGCGACTGCCAGAACGAGCCGGGGTTCATGGCGCCGGAGCGCGCCTGGATGGATGAGATCTACGGCAACATGGGCTACGTTGACGCTGTGCGTGAGGTCACCCGCGAGTCCGAGCTATACAGCTGGTGGCCCAACAGCGAGCAGGCCGAGAACCTGAACCTGGGTCTGCGCTTTGATTACCAGTTCCTGACACCCGGCCTGCGCCGCTTCGTCAAACAGGCGAAAATCCCGCGCAATGCACGCTTTTCGCAGCACGCTCCGGTGATTGTCGATTACGACTGGACGTTATCGATCTAACCTGAACCCTACTAGCGTTTAGAGCCACCGGCACCCAGCCGCGCGGTGCCGGCAATCTGAGCCTTGTCTACTTGATCAGGCGCCAGCAGAACGGATAGCGATAAGCCGTTCCCTCGTTCGACTTGATGGCCGCGATAATCATCAGCACCACAGCGCCGATCGCGACAATCCAGACCAGGAACAGACCAATCACCACCACCATCAGAATAAAGCTGAGCAGCAGCAACAGCGACACCGTGATCTGGAAATTCAGCGATTCCTTGCCCTGATCATCAATAAACGGGTCTTCGTCCTTCTTCAATTGCCAGACAATCAATGGGCCAATCAGGTTGCCAAAGGGAATCACGCAGCCGAGAAAGCCGGCCAGATGGGCGATCAAGGCCCATTGCCGGGCCTGTGGGCCAGGCGTACCCGGTGCAGGTGGGGGTGTAGCCTCAGGCGGGGTACTGGGTGGAACGTTGGTCTCAGTCATTTGGCGCTCTCCGTGGCAAGTCGACATGGAACACCCGGAGAGTTGTAGCAAAGTTTACTGAGCTTGGGTATCAGCACCGCGCCGGACTGTAACGCCAGACACAAAAAAGGCAGGCCATTGGCCTGCCTCTCTCGCGCAGAAAGCAGCTAAACACTCAGTCTTTCAGTGCTTCCAGCTGCAGTGCAAACAGCTCCTCGGTGCCCTTGCGCGCCAGCGCCAGCATGGCATTAAGGTCTTCCGGGCTAAACGGCGCCGCCTCGGCGGTACCCTGCACCTCGATGAAACCGCCCTTGTCGGTCATCACTACGTTGAGGTCGGTGTCAGCGGCAGAGTCTTCCGGGTAGTCCAGATCCAGTACCGGTACACCCTGGTAGATACCGACCGAGATGGCCGCGATCATCTGCACCTCGGGCACCTTCTTGATAGCCCCACGCGCCTTCATCGCCCGCAGCGCATCAACCAGTGCCACACAGGCACCGGTAATGGAAGCCGTACGCGTGCCGCCGTCCGCCTGAATCACATCGCAGTCGATATACAGGGTGTTCTCACCCAGCGTTTTCAGATCAACTGCCGCGCGCAACGCGCGACCGATCAGACGCTGAATCTCCAGCGTACGACCGCCCTGCTTGCCACGGCTGGCTTCACGCTGCATGCGCGAACCGGTCGAACGCGGCAGCATGCCGTACTCGGCGGTTACCCAACCCTGGCCAGAGCCACGCAGAAAACGCGGCACGCCGGCTTCGACACTGACCGTACAGATGACCTTGGTATCGCCAAACTCGACCAAGACCGAGCCTTCCGCGTGTTTGGTGTAATGGCGAGTCAGGGTTACCTGACGCATTTGGTCAGCGGCGCGTTCACTGGGACGTTTCATAGCGGAATCCTTGTACTGCAGTGTGTAAAGTCGGCGGAGTATAGCAGGCTGCGGGCCAGGCCCGCCGCCAACCTGACCACCTGCTTAACCTTAACGACGCCAAGCGGCTACAATGCGCCTTTGCCGTCCGCATCAGCCAGCTCAGAGGAATCCCATGGTTAACAGCATGACCGCCTTCGCCCGCAGCGAACTCAGTACTGATCAGGGTAACCTCGCCTGGGAGATCCGCTCGGTCAATCATCGCTACCTGGAAGTCACCCTGCGCCTGCCCGAAGCCTTCCGCGAACTGGAGGGCCCGCTGCGTGAGCGCCTGCGCAAGCAGCTGGCCCGCGGCAAGGTAGAATGCACCCTGCGCTTCAACGCCAGCGACGACGCCAACCAGAGCCTGACCCTCAACCAGCCGCTGGTCGAGCAGCTCGCCAAGGCTGCCGAGCAGATTGCTGACCAACTGGCGAATCCCGCAGCGGTCAATCCGCTGGAGCTGCTGGCCTGGCCCGGCGTACTCAGTGGTCAGGAGCGCGATCAAGCAGCACTGGTGAAAACTGCGCGCGAGCTGTTCGAACCCGCCCTCAGCGAACTCAAGGCGCAC
The DNA here is from genome assembly GCF_036960865.1 of Halopseudomonas sp. Lineage (GTDB taxonomy): Bacteria > Pseudomonadota > Gammaproteobacteria > Pseudomonadales > Pseudomonadaceae > Halopseudomonas. The sequence continues at coordinate 341,078 of NZ_JBALWE010000004.1, read as the reverse complement.
CGCGCCCGCGAAGGTGCCGAGCTCAAACTGTTGATTGAAGAACGCCTGGCCAGCATCAGCGACCGCACTGCTCTTCTGCGCGAGATGATGCCCACCCTGCTCAGCGCCCATCGGCAAAAGCTGATCGACCGCTTCAACGAAGCCAAGCTGGAACTGGACAGCACCCGTGTTGAGCAGGAAATCGTCATGCTGGCGCAGAAGATCGACGTTGCCGAAGAACTCGACCGCCTCGACACCCACGTGGTCGAAACCCGCCGCGTGCTGGACAGCAAGGACGCCATCGGCCGCCGCCTGGATTTTCTGATGCAGGAGTTCAACCGCGAAGCCAACACCCTCGGCTCCAAGGCGATCGATACCCGCAGCACCCAGGCGGCAGTGGATCTGAAGGTGTTTATCGAGCAGATGCGCGAGCAAATCCAGAATATCGAATGATTAATCGACTGAAATGCCAGTATCAAAACCTTGCTACCGGCCGGTGATCTGCCCGCTAGCAAGGTAAGGCACCTCAGAACATGCTGTTGCTGTTAGCCGCCTCTGCCGGCACCGGCTGAATCACATCCCAATGCTCGACAATCTTTCCGTCTTGAACCCGGAAGATATCCACTACCGCATCACCACGATCCTGCTCTCCATTGGTGGAATGCACGTGCAGCCAAACCACATCGCCGTCAGTGGCGCTGCGTACAATTTTGCTGCGGTAATCGGGGTTTTCAACGAAATATTCCGCAAAATAGCCGACAAAAGGCGCTTTCACGTCTGGTACGTCAGGGTTGTGCTGTATGTAATCGTCGGCAACCACCTGGCTGCTGGTTTCGGTTTCATGATTGTTAAAGAACTGGTTGTAGAAATTGACGACCAGGGCTTTATTAGCCTCTTCGGCTGCCAGGTTGCGCTCAGCCGGTTGGGCGTAGGTAGACAGCGGGGCGAGCAAAGCCAGCAGCGCCAGACCAGAAGACCGGGTGGGGATTTTCATGTGTCGCTTCCTTGAGTGTGTTTTTCGCACTTGGTCTACTTACTAGACCAATGAAGGCAATCTAAGGCACTATGCAGATCAGCACAAGAGGTCAGGCGGGCCTGACACAGTCACACCAAGCTGACCTTTGGGCGCTTGATAACTCGGGAAACCACCATGCTTACAAATGACGACGGCAGCTTTATCTTTGAGCAGCCCTGCCCTATCCGCGACGTACTGGATCGCATAGGCGATCAGTGGAGCCTACTGATTCTTGAAGCATTGGAGCCAGGAACGCTGCGCTTTAATGCCTTGATGCGGGAAATTGGCGACATTTCGCGGCAGATGCTTTCACGCACACTCAAGCAGCTGGAGCAGGATGGGTTCGTCACGCGCCAGCTCTACCCTGAAGTACCGCCACGGGTTGAGTACACGCTAACACCGCTGGGGCATTCATTTTTGCAGCCGATGAAACAGCTGATAGGTTGGGCCGATAGCCACCACCGCGAAATAGTCGAGTCGCGTGTCCGCTATCAGGAAAAGAGCGCTCAGGACTGAGCGCTCATGGCTGGTGAGCCGGCACGCTACGCCCGGCCACCCTTACGTCAGAGAACGACGCGGATACCGAGGGGGTACTCATCGCAGTTGTGCCCTGCACCGCCGCGATCCACCACCAGAAACTCGCCCTCCCGCTCCAGCACCGACTGGATCGCGTGCCAAGTACCGATACGGTAGTTGACGCCCTGCCGACCGTCGGTAATGAAGGCCCGCACCTCGGCCGGATCAATAGTGTCGCCCGGCGGCGCTACCACGATCAGGAACTGCTCTTCGTGCAGCGGCATAAAAGCCTGACTGCCCAGCGGGTGTCGCTCGAGAAAGCTCAACTCCAATGGCACCTGTACCGGCTGGCTGACAAAGATGCTGATCAATACCCGCGCCTCATCACCAGCCACTTCAACTCTGGCCAGATCATGATGCCGACGGGTACGGCCTGAGTTGATCAGGAAGTGCTCGGAGCTGCGCGAGTCGATCACCTCGCCGAAAGCCGCGAAGGCCTCCGGTGTCAGTGGCTGCGCGGTAAGCTGCAATACGTCAGCGGCCATTTCGATCACTCCTCAGCGCGCAAAGGTCGGCAACTTCATGTGACGGTTGACGTCCTTGTACAGCAGGTAGCGGAATGGGCCCGGGCCGCCAGCGTAGCAGGCCTGCGGGCAGAAGGCGCGCAGCCACATGTAGTCACCGGCTTCGACTTCAACCCAATCCTTGTTCAGCAGATACACCGCCTTGCCTTCCAGCACATAGAGGCCGTGCTCCATGACGTGGGTTTCGGCGAAGGGAATCGCGCCGCCGGGCTGGAAGTTGACGATGTTGACGTGCATGTCGTGGCGCATATCGCTCATGTCGACAAAACGCGTGGTGCTCCAGGCGCCGTCGGTACCGGGCATCACCAGTGGCTCAATGTCGTTCTCGTTGGTAACAAAGGCTTCCGGCGCGTCGATACCCTCGACTTTCTGGTAGGCCTTGCGTATCCAGTGAAAGCGCACCACGGCGCCGGAATCGTTGCGCACCTGCCAGTCACTGGCCGGGGGAATAAAAGCGTAACCCCCTTCTTTCATCTGATGCTGCTGACCATTGAGGGTTAGCGTCATGCCGCCTTCAACGATGAACAGCACGCCTTCGGCTGTGGCGTCGGTTTCCGGCTTGTCACTGCCGCCGCCCGGTTGCACTTCCATGATGTACTGCGAAAAGGTCTCGGCGAAGCCTGAGAGCGGACGCGACAGCACCCACAGACGCGTGCCGGTCCAGAACGGCAGGTGGCTGGTGACGATGTCGCGCATTACGCCCTTGGGGATCACCGCATAGGCCTCGGTGAAGGCTGCGCGGTCGGTGGTCAGCTGGGTCTGCGGCGGGTGACCCCCGGTCGGCGCGTAATAGCTGCGAGGTATGGCTGGCTTGGTCATGCTGACTCCTGGGTCTGTATGGGATGATGCGTGGCCCAGTGACGGGCGATATCGACGCGCCGTGTCACCCAGACCCGATCATGGGATTCGATGTAATCAAGAAAGCGCTGCAGCGCACGGAACCGCCCCGGCCGACCGATCAGCCGGCAGTGCAGGCCGATCGACAGCATTTTCGGCAGTTCTTCCCCTTCAGCGTAGAGCACGTCGAAGGCGTCTTTCAGGTACTGGAAAAAGTGCTCGCCGGTATTGAAGCCCTGCGGCGAAGCAAAGCGCATATCGTTGGTATCCAGCGTGTAGGGCACGATCAGGTGGTTGTGCAGCTCGCCCTGGCTGTCGGCCTCGCGGGTCCAGAACGGCAGATCGTCGCCGTAATAGTCGCTGTCATACAAGAACCCACCCTGATCCAGCAGCAGGCGGCGGGTATTCGGGCTGTCGCGGCCGGTGTACCAACCCTCCGGCTGTGCACCGTACAGGCGCTGAAATATCTCCAGTGCACGCTGCAGGTGCTCGCGCTCCACAGCTTCGGGGATGTTCTGATAGTGGATCCAGCGCCAGCCGTGGCAGGCGATTTCATGGCCCAACTCCTGGAATGCCTGTGCCACCTCCGGGTGGCGCTCCAGCGCCATGGCCACACCAAAGACGGTCAGCGGCAAGCCGCGCTTTTCAAACTCGTTCAGCAGCCGCCACACGCCTGCGCGCGAGCCGTATTCGTAGATGGACTCCATGCTCAGGTGGCGGTCGGCAAAGGCTTCGGCGCCGACTATCTCCGAGAGAAACTTCTCGGAGTGGCTGTCGCCATGCAGCACACAGTTTTCGCCGCCCTCTTCATAGTTCAGCACAAACTGCACGGCGATGCGGGCCTTGCCAGGCCAGTTGGCCTCGGGCGGGGTTCTGCCGTACCCAATCAGATCACGCGGGTAATGGGAGCTGTTGCTCATCGTGGTGTGTCCTTTCTCTACGTTTTTTACCGCCCGCACGCGGCTATGGCGCACAAGGCATGCTTATTGCGAACAATAAGCAGGGGCTATCTTTGGTTTTACATTCGATCAATTGTATACAATTATCAAATACTGTTGTGTACAAACAACAGACATCTCACTACCGAGCAGGCCAGAGCAATGCATATTCGCGTCATCAACCCCAATACCACCCGTGCCATGACCGAGACCATCGGCAGCGCTGCCACGGCAGCGGCCGCACCAGGCACCCTGATTACCGCCAGCCAGCCGAGCTGCGGACCGGTCTCGATCGAGAGCCACTTCGACGAGGCCGTCAGCGCGGTCGGCGTCCTGGAAGAAGTGCTTGCCGGCGAACGGGAAGGTGCCGACGCCTACATTATTGCCTGCTTTGGCGACCCTGGCCTGAATGCCGCACGGGAGCTGACCCGCGCACCGGTCATCGGCATCGCCGAGGCAGCGTTCCATGTTGCCAGCCTGATCAGCACACGCTTCTCAGTGGTGACCACCCTGCCCCGCACCGCCATCATCGCCGAGCACCTGCTCGATAGCTATGGCTTCAGCCATAGCTGCCGCAAGGTACGCGCGGCTGACATTCCAGTCCTGGAACTGGAAGACAATCCCGATCTGGCCCTGCAACTGATCATCGAAGAGTGTCTGCGCGCCAAGCGCGAAGACAACATCGGTGCCATCGTGCTCGGCTGCGGCGGCATGGCTGACCTGACACCACAGATTACTGAGGCCGTGGGCCTACCGATCGTCGAAGGAGTGACCGCCGCGGTCAAGCTGGCCGAAGCCGTAGTTGGGCTTGGGCTGGGCACCAGCAAGTTCGGCGACTTGGCGTTCCCGCGTCCGAAACCCTTTAGCGGCAGCTTTGCGCGCTATTCCAATCTCACGCTGGACTGACTACCACGCCACTGAACTGGGCGTGGTCGCTGCCAGCATCACCACCACTCGCAAGCAGTAAACGACAGCTGAACCTCCGGAGATAACAATGCACAACAAATGCCAAGAGGCTGCCTCATGAATACTGACATCAACACCGCCACCCTGAGCGGCCAACCGGCCGCCGCCAGCAAAGCGCCCGGCGAGGAATCACTGGCGCCGCAGAAAACCCGCATCATGGGCCGCGTGTCCTACCTGCTAGCCTGGTTCGGCGGCTGCGTTTCCATCGGGACCTTCACCATGGGTTCCAGCGTAGTCGGTACGCTTAATCTGCTGCAGGCCACGCTGGCGATCGCCATCGGTTGTTTCGTCATCGGCATTGCCCTGGTGCTCAATGGTGCCGCCGGCTACAAGTACGGCATTCCGTTCATGGTGCAAGCGCGCGCTGCCTTCGGTTTTGGCGGCACACGCCTGCCCGGCCTGGTGCGCGCGGTGCCGGCGATTGTCTGGTACGGCTTTCAGAGCTGGATCGGTGCCGGCGCGCTGAACATGGTGTCTGCCACCCTATTCGGCTTCGACAATCTGGTGTTTTTCTTTATTGCCTTCCAGTTCCTGCAGATCGGCCTGTCGGTCATGGGCTTTCAGGGCATCAAGTGGCTGGAGAATGTCGGCAGCGCCTTTATCCTCGCCTCGCTGGTCTACATGTTCTACAGCACGGTGCAGCGCTACGGCGATGAGCTGTCCACCAGCCTGCTGACCATGCAGGGCTCCTGGGGGCTGCCGTTCTGGAGTGCGACCATGCTGTTTCTGGGCATCTACAGCACCATGATCCTCAACGTCAGTGACTACTCGCGCGAGCACAAGCACGGCACTGGTCCCGGCCTGCTGACCACCATTTACTCGATGTCGATTCTGCCCTGCACGCTGTTCATGGGCCTGATCGGCTACATGGTGTCGGAAGCCACCGGCGTGGCGGATCCGATCCAGGTGTTTGCCAATGCGGTCGACAACACGCCGCTGCTGATGACCACACTGCTGTTCATTGCCTTTGCGCAGGTCACCACCAACGTGTTGAACAACGTAGTGCCGCCGACCTACGTGCTGATGGACGTGTTCAAGCTGAAGTTTCGCCCTGCCACCGTGATCGTTGGCCTGCTGGCCTTTGCCACTTTCCCTTGGAAACTGGTGAGTGATGATTCTGCCGCCGGGCTGCAGATCTTCGTGCAGACCTACTCCGCCTTCCTGGGCCCGATCTTCGCCATTCTGGTGGTCGACTATTATCTGCTACGCAAACGTACGCTGAACCTGGAGCACCTGTACGATGCCCAGGGGCCTTACCGGGGCGTCAACTATGCAGCACTGATCGCCACCGCCATCGGCGCTATCGTGGCGCTGAACATCGCCACCGTGTCTTGGTATGCCAGTCTGCTTCCCGCCGGATTGAGCTATTACCTGCTGATGCAGTACTGGGGACCCTGCCAGCGTTTCCGCCAGTAACCCGCACGGCGCCCGATCGCGCTCAGCCCGTCGCGCATGGGTGGCGCTGGGTCGGTTACCGGTAGGTAGCGAAGATATCGCGCAGATCCGGGGCCTCGTCTGGGGCCTCGTCAATCGACAGCGACGCTTCGATTGAGTCCAGATGGCGGCGCATGAAGGCCGCCGCCTGCTCACTGTCACCGGCCTGTAGCAGGTCGATCAACTGATTGTGATCATTGCATTCGCAGCCCAAATTCCCCGCATGCCCATAGACCGCCAGAATCAGTGACGAACGCGAGCACAGCTGACCCACAAAACGCGCCAGGGTCTGGTTACCTGCCAGCTCTGCCAAGCGCGCATGGAAGTCGGCCGAGAGGCGAATCGCAACACTCTGCTCGCGCCCCTGCAGAGCGTGCTGCTCGTCAGCGGCCAGCGCACGCAACTGCGCCAGTTCGGCGGGTTGAATGCGGGCGGCCAGACGCGCCATCAAAGCGCATTCGGTCAATCGCCGGGCATCAAAGATATCTCGCGCCTCTTCCGCAGAGGGTCGCGTCACCGCAGCCCCCTTCCCCGGCGTCAACGTAATCAATTGCTCCAGCGCCAAGCGTTGCAGCACCTTGCGAATGCCGGTGCGGCTGATGCCAAACACCTCGGCGAGGGCGTCCTCACGCAACCGTGCGCCGGGCTTGAGGCGGTGCTCGATCACCGCGTCGCTGATCGCGCGGTATATGGCATCCTGCCGCAACGCGCCCTTGGGCCGGCCAGAGGCCCTGTCGTCGCTCGCTAGCGGGGCGTCAGCAGGCTCGGGCTCAGCGCGGGTAGCGATTGGCGGCGAGCGGTGATCATTCATCAAAACGGTCTCTCGAATACAGGCAAACGGGGGGCCTATTGTATACAGCTGAGGGGGCGCCCGAGCAAAAACGTCAAGCCGATCAGCTCACCAGCGGGGCAGCGAGCGAGCGCACCTTGGCCAAGTCCTCTTCCAGGGTCATGGCTGTTTCAGCGCGCTTGAGGGCCAGCGCGGCGTGCCGCTGCGCCTCAGCCTGAAAACTGCCGCCTCTGGCCGCCAGCCCCTGATATACCTTTTGCAGCCGTGACTGCACCTCGATCAGGCTGGCACCGTCACGGGCAATCGGGGCAAACACATCATCGAACAAGTCGCCCAGGGCCAGCGGCGGCACGCTCACCTGCGGGTAGTGTATGGTTTTGGAGAGCACGGTGCCGGGGTCGGCAGGCCAGTACGACAGCGTGCGCACGCCCCGGCCGATCACATCAATCGCGGTGCCCGGGTCGTTCATCGCCGGTGACAGGGCCCGGGAGGCGATTTCCGCCAAGACCGCCAGACCGAAACGCGGATCCTGATCAAAGGAACGTTCCTTGCCCACGGTAAAGGCGGCGCACAACTGCGCGCGCGTTTGCTCATCGGCGTCTGCGTCCACCCAGGCCAGTGCTCGACCGGCCTGCACAAAGCCGCCTGGCAGCGCGGTAACGTGAACCCGCATGCCTTGGCCAACGACCGCCTCCTGCAGCTTTTCGACATCCACGTGCTGAACGTAACCCACACTCTGCGCATAGATCGGCACCACATCCGCCGGCAGGGCACCATCCAACCAAGGCCGCGCACCCATACAGGGGTTGTCGATGCGATGCTGTAACGCCGCCAGGGTCGCCTGCTCCACCCGGTCGGTGGTATCCCCCACGCGGCCAAACCGTGACAGGTGGTCGATCCAGCGCAACATGGTAATTACGATGATCAGGATGACCAGTAAGGTGAAAGCGAACAAGACGATGCGCCCGCGCTCGCCGTAGGCGTTCGTGCTCAGCGCGATGATCGCCACCAGACTGAACAGGAACGAGCCCAAGAAGGTACCCAGCACGTTCTGGGTGGTGGTGTCCTGCATCAGCAGACGCACGCCACGGGGCGTCACGCTGGTGGTCGCCGCCGCGTAGGCCGACACCATCACGGTGAGCGAGAAGGTGGTCACCGTCAGCATGCTGGAGGCCAGGATATTCAGAATCGGCTCCACCGAGTCAGCGCCGATACTCAGCGGAAAATCCTCGGGCATCACGCGATCGGCGGCGGTGGCGAGCAAGGCCGCAAACACCGCCAGCAGTGCGAACAAGGACGCTCGTAACCAGAGCATGCGGGTCAGCTGCGCCAGCAGCCACTGCCATTTGGAGATCATACCGATGCGCATCCTGTTGCCGTTTGACCAGTGCTGACAGCTTAACGGATTGCGTCAGACAAAGGTTACCCATGACGGCGGCGGGCAATGTCCCTATAATTTGCGCCATTCCCCCTACCAACGACCCGCAGGAAATTGTTTCTGATGAGCCACGCCACCGGCACCCTGTACATCGTCTCCGCCCCCTCAGGCGCAGGCAAGACCAGCCTGGTCAAGGCGCTGCTGGAGCAGACCGACAACCTGCACGTGTCTGTTTCGCACACCACGCGTACCATGCGCCCAGGCGAAATAGACGGCGTCAACTACCACTTCACGAGCCGCGAGCGCTTTATGGAGCTGGTGGGCCATGGCGACTTTCTCGAACATGCCGAGGTCTTTGGCAATCTCTACGGCACCTCGCAGAGTACCGTTGAAACGACCCTCGCCGAAGGTCATGACCTGATCCTCGAGATCGACTGGCAAGGCGCGCAGCAGGTACGTCACAAGCTGCCGCAGGCGCACTCGATATTCATTTTGCCTCCGTCGCAAAGCGCCCTGCGCGAACGCCTGACCCAGCGCGGCCAGGATGCCGGTGAAGTGATCGACAAGCGCATGGCCGAGGCCGTGGCCGAGATGAGCCACTACGTCGAATTCGACAGCCTGGTGATCAACGACGACTTCACTACGGCGCTCGATGACCTCAAGGCCATCCTGCGCGCCAAGCACCTGCAGACGAACTCGCAGCAATCGCGCCACACCCGCCTGTTACAGGCGCTCTTGTCAGACTGAGGCGCAATTAAGTAAACTGCTCGGTCCTGCGTTATTATCAAGCTGCTGCTAGGCCTTGATAGCAGCGCAACCCGATTTCACTGATACCCGTTCCGGAGTAACACCATGGCCCGCGTCACCGTTGAAGACTGCCTGGAAAATGTAGAAAACCGTTTTGAGCTGGTCATGCTGGCCTCCAAGCGCTCACGTCAGCTGGCCACCGGCGGCAAAGATGCCAAGGTAGCCTGGGAAAACGACAAGCCGACCGTGGTTGCCCTGCGCGAAATTGCTGAAGGCCTGGTGACCAACCAGATCATGGCTGAAGAAGCCCTGCAGGATCAGCAAGAACCGCTGTACTCGCTGGAAGCCGACGAAGCCGAGTAAGCAGATTGCGCAGGCCGGGCATTCCTGACGTATACGTCCATCTGGTTGGACGCAGGAGAGCTACATGTCTGCGATAGAAGTTTTTGCCGACAACCTCGGCAGTTATCTCGAGCCGGAGCAGGTCAACCTGGTCCGGCGCGCGTATTTCTACGCCGAACAGGCGCACGACGGCCAGACCCGTCGCAGTGGTGAGCCCTACGTCACCCACCCCCTCGCGGTAGCCCACATTCTTGCCGACATGCACATGGATCATCAAAGCCTGATGGCCGCCATGCTGCACGATGTGATCGAAGACACCGGCATCCCCAAGGATGCGCTGGTCGCGCAGTTCGGCGATACCGTGGCCGAGCTGGTCGACGGCGTCAGCAAGCTGACCCAGATGACCTTCGAGACCAAGGCTGAAGCGCAAGCCGAAAACTTCCAGAAAATGGCGCTGGCCATGGCGCGCGACATTCGCGTGATTCTGGTCAAGCTGGCCGACCGCCTGCACAACATGCGCACACTGGGCGCACTGGCACCGGAAAAGCGTCGCCGCATCGCCAAGGAAACCCTGGAAATCTACGCCCCTATCGCAGCGCGTCTGGGTATGCATAGCCTGAGCACCGAGTTTGAGGATCTGGGCTTCAAGGCCATGTATCCGATGCGCTCGCAGTTGATTGACCGGGCCGTGCGCAGCGCCCGTGGCAACCGCAAGGAGCTACTGAACAAGATCCTGGAGTCCCTGCAGGCCTGCCTGGAACGCGAAGGCTTACCGGGCAAGGTCATGGGTCGCGAGAAGCATCTGTATGGCATCTACCAGAAGATGCGCGGCAAACGTAAAGCCTTCACCGAGATCATGGACGTCTACGCCTTCCGCATCATCGTCGACAAGGCCGACACCTGCTACCGCGTACTCGGCGCAGTGCACAGCCTCTACAAGCCCTTCCCCGGCCGCTTCAAGGATTACATCGCCATCCCCAAGGCCAACGGCTACCAGTCACTGCATACCACGCTGTTCGGCATGCACGGCGTCCCCATCGAGATCCAGATTCGCACCGAAGAGATGGAAGAGCTGGCTAATAGCGGCATCGCTGCGCATTGGGTGTACAAGTCCAAGGACGACGTGATCAACGGTAACCATGCGCGTACCCGTCAGTGGCTGAAGAGCGTGCTGGAACTGCAGCAGAACGCCGGCAACTCGCTGGAGTTCATCGAAAACGTCAAGATCGACCTGTTCCCCGATGAAGTCTACATCTTCACCCCAAAAGGCCGCATCATGGAGCTGCCCAAGGGTTCTACGCCAGTCGACTTCGCCTATGCGGTGCATACCGATGTGGGCAACAGCTGTATCGCCTGTCGCGTCAACCGTCGCCTGGCGCCGCTGTCAGAGCCCCTGCAAAGTGGTGAGACGGTCGAAGTTATCACCGCGCCTGGGGCCCGCCCCAATCCAGCCTGGCTGAGCTTCGTGATTACCGGCAAGGCGCGCAGCAACATCCGTCACTTCCTCAAGCATCAGCGCCATTCTGAGTCCATTGCACTGGGCGAGCGGCTGCTCGACAAAGTGTTGACCAGCTTTGATACCCACCTGGGCGATATTCCCCAGCCCCGCATTGATCGGGTGTTGAAGGACTGCGGCATGGAGCACCTGGAAGACCTGCTGTCGGACATCGGTCTGGGCAACCGCATGGCGTATGTGGTCGCCCGCCGACTGCTGGCGGCGGACGGCAATGTAGAAGAGACCGAAAAGCAACGCATCGACCAGAGCCAGGACGACACCGGCAGCGGCGAAAGCCCACTGGCAATTCGCGGCACGGAAGGGCTCGTGGTCAGTTTTGCACGGTGCTGCAACCCGATTCCGGGCGACCCGATTGTCGGCTACCTGTCATCCGGCAAGGGTATGGTTATTCACCAAGAGAACTGTAAAAATCTGGTCGACAGCCGCCATAACACCGAAAAAACCATGCATCTGACATGGGACAAAGATGTCAGCGGCGAATTTACAGTAGAGCTCAGGGTCGAACTGGAACACCAGCGCGGCATCATTGCCCAGCTGGCCACCGGCATCACCGTCGCCGATGCCAGTATCGACAAGATCAGCGTTGACGAACGCGACGGCCGTATCAGCGTCGTTCAACTGGTCATCCGGGTGCGCGACCGCCTGCACCTGTCACAACTCATCAAACGCATCCGCTCGCTCAATGGCGTGATGCGTATTACCCGTCTGAAAAACTGATTTCCCGGAGCACAAATGAACAAGCAAGTCATCACCAGCGAGCAGGCACCTGCCGCGATCGGTCCCTATTCCCAGGCCATTAAAGTTGGCAACACGGTTTACCTGTCGGGCCAGATTCCGCTCGACCCGGCCACCATGGAAGTGGTTGAAGGCTTTGAAGCCCAGGTCTGCCGCGTGTTCGACAACCTGACCGCCGTTGCCGAAGCCGCCGGTGGCCAGCTGCAGGACATCGTCAAGCTGAACATCTTCCTGACCGACTTGGGCAACTTCGCCAAGGTCAACGAGATCATGGAGCGTTACTTCGAGAAGCCCTACCCGGCCCGCGCGGCGATTGGCGTTGCCGCACTGCCCAAGGGCGTGCCGGTAGAAATGGATGGCATCATGGTGGTTGGCTGAGCCGCCAGCACAAACAAAACAGGCTGGGGCGCAACGCCCCAGCCTGCATGAACCAACAGCGTGAACTCAGCCTTTCAGGCTGGCGTCCAGACTGATATCCGCCTTCAGCAGTTTTGAAATCGGGCAGCCGCTCTTGGCTTTGCCAGCAATCTCATCAAACTCCTTTTGCTCAATACCCGGGATCGCTGCGCTCATGGTCAGCGCGACCGCAGTCACGGCAAAGCCATCGTCCTGTTTGCTCAAGGTGACCACAGCTTGGGTATCGACGCTGTCCGGCGTGTAGCCCGCCTCGCCCAGCAGCATGGAAAAAGCCATCGAAAAGCAGCCCGCGTGCGCCGCACCAATCAACTCTTCCGGGTTGGTGCCGGGTTGATCCTCAAAGCGGGTATTGAAGCCGTAAGGGTTAGCCTTGAGCGCACCGCTCTCGGTCGAAATAGTACCTTTGCCTTCCTTCAGCGAACCTTCCCAGTGTGCGGATGCTGACTTTTTCATCTGTTTCTCCTCGTTTTACGAGTTGCGCCGCTGACCGATTGACCAGCGGAGTGATGCGGAATCGAGCCAGCCGGGTGAACATCCCCGTCCTGAACGGGTCAGTGATAGAGGTTATCCAGCAGCTCACCTAAACTGAGCTTTTCTCCGGCTGCCTTAACACCGACAAGGAAATACCGTGAATAATTCCCCACGCGTCTGTTTACCACTCCTCGGTATGGCGCTGATCCTCAGCGGTTGCAGCAGCAACCAACCGGCTCTGCCGATCACCGCCGGCATGGGACCGCACCCCGCCCTACCCGAGCCACAGACGGGTTTACTACCCATTGTGAACATCGCCCCTGCCGTCGGATGGCCGTCCGGGGGCAAGCCGACGGCCGCCAAGGGTCTGCAGGTTCAGGCTTTTGCCCGCGGGCTGGATCATCCACGTTGGTTGCACGTCCTACCCAATGGCGATGTACTGGTGGCCGAAACCAACGCGCCCGAACGGCCCGAAGACAGTGGCGGCGTGAAAGCCTGGCTGACCCAAAAGGCCATGGCCAAGGCGGGCGCCGCCACGCCCAGCGCGGACCGCATCAGCCTGCTGCGAGACAGCGATGGCGATGGCATCGCAGATCAGCGCACGGTTTTCATCGCCGGCCTGCATTCACCCTTCGGCATGGCGCTGATCGGTAACGATTTATATGTCGCCAACACCGACGGCGTGCTGCGCTTTCCCTACCGCGCTGACCAGACACAGATCACCACGCCCGGCGAGCCAGTTACCCACCTGCCCGCCGGCCCGCTCAACCATCATTGGACCAAGAATCTGATCGCCAGCCCGGACGGCAGCAGGCTCTATGCCACGGTTGGCTCCAACAGCAACATCGCAGAAAACGGTCTGGAACAGGAACAGGGCCGCGCCGCCATCTGGGAGATCAATCCGACTGACGGCAGCAAACGGCTGTATGCCAGTGGCCTGCGCAACCCCGTTGGCATGGCGTGGGAGCCCTACAGCGGCGAACTATGGACGGTGGTCAATGAACGCGATGGGCTGGGCAACGATCTGGTGCCCGACTACATGACTTCGGTAGCGGACGGCGGCTTCTACGGCTGGCCGTGGAGCTACTTCGGCTCGCATGAGGATGCACGGGTCCAGCCGGGCAACCCCGCTATGGTGGCCAAGGCGCTGAAGCCCGATTACGCCCTGGGCTCACATACCGCCTCGCTTGGTTTGAGCAACGCGGTGGGCAGCCGCCTGCCTGCGCCCTTTACCGAAGGGCTGTTTATTGGCCAGCACGGCTCCTGGAATCGCGAGCCGCCTAGCGGCTACAAGGTACTGTTTGTGCCCTTCAAGGAAGGCCGCCCGAATGATGCGCCCTACACCGTGCTCGACGGCTTCCTGAATGCTCAGGGCGAAGCCCAGGGCCGTCCGGTCGGCGTTGCAATAGACGGAGCAGGTGCGCTGCTGGTCGCCGATGACGTGGGTAACATCATCTGGCGCGTAAGCAGCACCCAGCCTTGAGCCTCAGTCTTTCAGCAACTCGGCGTAGCCTTCACGATAACCGGGATACGCGGGCTGCCAGCCGGATTCGCGGGCCAGCGCATTGCTGCAGCGCTTGCTACCGCTACGGGTTGATCGCGCCCCATCAGCCTGCAGCCGGGTTCCCAACTGCGCGGCCAGCCAGCTGGTGACCTCGAACAGACTGGCTGGCTCGTCGTCCACGCCCAGATAACAGGGCGCCAGCAGCTCACGCCGTTCGGCCAGCGCCAACAGGTGCGCGAGTAGCCCAGCAGCATCATCGCGATGAATCCGGTTGGTGTACTGGGGGGGCACTTCCGCGACCTGCAAGCCCGCGCGCACCTGCTCGATCAACCGATTGCGGCCAGGGCCGTAAATGCCACCCAACCGCACCACGCTGGCCGGCACGCCGCTGCGCAACGCCACATCCTCCGCCGCCAGCAACTGCGCCGCGGTGGGGGTATCAGCCTCTGCGCGGCTATTTTCAGTGACCCATTCGCCCTCCGATTGCGCGTAAACAGCGGTGCTGGAGACCTGCAACAGGTGCTGCAATTGCTGCCGGCTTTCACTGATCCAGCCCAGTACATGCTGCAAACCCTCAACGTACAGCCGTTGATACAGCTCGACGTCGCGCTTGCCTGCCGCCGGACAGTACACCAAGTAGTCGACCTTGGCCGGCCAGTCCGCCGGCTTGGCAGGCTGGGTGAGATCGGCCGCGATGGGCAAAATGCCTTCGGGCAACAACGACGGATCACGCCGCAAGCCGTATACCTGCCAACCGCGCGCGTGCAACGCCAGTCCCAGGGCCGTACCCACATCGCCACAACCGGCAATGACCACCTGCTTCATAACCACCTCATTGATAAGTGTCAGGGGCACACTCTAGCAGGCCGCGCGGCAGAGATAACCTTGTGTGCGCTGCCCTCTGATTGTTTTACTCTATCGACCAAAGGGCTATGCTAGAGCCCGACCCTTCCCAGTTGCCAGCGCAGGCCGCGACGTCATGACCCTGACCGAATTACGCTACATCGTCACCCTCGCCCAGGAACAGCATTTCGGCCACGCTGCCGAACGCTGCCACGTGTCCCAGCCAACGCTCAGCGTGGGGGTAAAGAAGCTGGAGGAAGAGCTGGGCATCATGATTTTCGAGCGCAGCAAGAGCGCGGTGCGGGTTACCCCGATCGGCGAACGCATCGTCGCCCAGGCGCAAAAGGTACTGGAAGAGGCGCTGGCCATCCGCGAGTTGGCCAGCGCCGGCAAGAACCAGCTGGCCGCGCCACTAAAGGTCGGCGCCATCTACACCATCGGGCCCTACCTGTTTCCGCACCTGGTGCCGCAGCTGCACAAGGTGGCCCCGGAAATGCCGCTATACATCGAGGAAAACTTCACCCACGTGCTGCGCGACAAACTGCGCAATGGCGATCTGGATGCCATCATCATCGCGTTGCCGTTCCAGGAGCCGGACGTACTCACCAAGCCGCTGTACGACGAGCCCTTCAGCCTGCTGATCCCGGCCAGCCATCCCTGGGCCGAGCGCACCAACGTGAGCCTCGACGAGCTGGACGACAACAAACTGCTTTTGCTCGGTGAAGGCCATTGTTTCCGCGACCAGGTGCTGGAAGCCTGCCCGACGCTGCGCAAGGGCGATGAGCAGCACAAGCACACCACGGTGGAATCCAGCTCACTGGAAACCATTCGACATATGGTCGCCTCCGGTATCGGCATGACGGTGCTGCCGATGTCCGCCGCCGATGATCGCTACTACAGCTCGGAGTTGCTGGTCACCAAAAGCTTTGCCGCACCCGCACCCTACCGCACGGTGGCCATTGCCTGGCGCGCCAGTTTCCCAAGGCCCAAGGCAGTAGAAATACTCAGCGACTCAATACGCCTGTGCTCGGTGGGCCAGCCGCCCAAGTGAGCAGCGTTACGGAACACACACCGCTGACAGTGCTCAAGGGCATAGGCCCGGCATTGGCAGAAAAGCTCGGTAAGCTCGGCCTGAACAGTGTGCAGGACGTGCTCTTCCACCTGCCATTACGCTACCAGGATCGTACCCGGGTGACGCCAATCGGCGCGTTGCAGCCGGGCCTCGACGCGGTAATAGAAGGGGTCGTAGTCGCCGCTGATGTCGTTATGGGGCGGCGGCGCAGTCTGATGTGTCGTATTCAGGATGGCAGCGGCACTATCAGCCTGCGTTTCTACTACTTTTCAGCCGCACTCAAGGCCAACCTGAGCCGCGGCAGCCACTGGCGTTGTTACGGCGAGGTACGCCCAGGTGCCTCGGGACTGGAGATCTATCACCCCGAGATGCAGAATCTTGATGGTGCCCAGACGCTGCCGGTCAACGAGACCCTGACGCCCATCTATCCCGCTACCGAGGGCCTGTCGCAACAGCGCCTGCGCAGCTTGAGCGAAGCCGCACTAAGCTGGCTGAACAATGGCAATCACCTGCCTGAATGGTTGCCGCCCGAGCTGACGGCCGCATACCAGCTGCCATCGCTTCATCAGGCCGTTCAGATCCTACACCGACCGCCGCCCGACATTGACCTCGAAGCCTTGCAGGATGGGCGGCATTGGGCCCAGCATCGTCTCGCCTTCGAGGAGCTGATGGCGCACCAGTTGGCGATGCTGCGCTTGCGTGCGCAGATGCGCGCGCACCACGCCCCGGTCATGCAGGCTAAAGGTACGCTGGCCAAGGCCTTTTTACAGCAGCTGGGCTTCCCGCTGACCGGCGCCCAGGCGCGCATCGCCGAAGAGATACTGGCTGATCTGCGCCAGCCCCAACCCATGCTGCGCCTGGTGCAAGGCGATGTCGGAGCAGGTAAAACCGTGGTCGCTGCGCTGGCTGCGCTGCAGGCACTGGAAGCCGGTTGGCAGGTGGCCTTGATGGCACCCACCGAGATTCTTGCCGAACAGCACTTCAACAATTTCCAGCGCTGGTTTTCCGCTCTGGGCCTGTCAGTGGCCTGGATCGCCGGCAAGCTCAAGGGCAAAGCCCGTGCCAATCAACTACAGATGATCGCCACCGGTGAGGCGGCGATGATTGTCGGGACCCACGCGCTGTTCCAGCAGGAGGTACAGTTTCACAACCTGGGACTGGCGATCATCGACGAACAGCACCGCTTTGGTGTTCAGCAACGCCTGGCGTTGCGTGACAAGGGCGCCGCCGGCGGCTTCTCACCGCACCAGTTGATCATGACCGCCACGCCCATCCCACGCACCCTGGCGATGAGCGCCTACGCCGATCTGGACACCTCGGTACTGGATGAACTTCCACCCGGACGCACGCCGGTCAACACCGTTCTAGTGTCGGACAGCCGCCGCCCGGAGGTGATCGAGCGGGTACGTGCCGGCTGCGCCGAAGGCCGCCAGGCCTACTGGGTCTGCACGCTGATCGAGGAATCCGAGCAGTTGCAGGCGCAGGCGGCAGAAAGCGCCTGGGAAGATCTGTGCAACAGTCTGCCGGAGCTGTCCATCGGGCTGATCCACGGTCGCATGAAGGCCGGCGAAAAGGCCGAGATCATGGCGGCATTCAAGGGCGGAGACCTGCACTTGTTGGTCGCCACTACGGTCATCGAGGTTGGCGTGGATGTGCCCAACGCCAGCCTGATGGTGATCGAGAACCCCGAGCGCCTGGGCCTGGCGCAACTGCATCAGTTGCGCGGCCGGGTCGGACGGGGCAGCGCCGCCAGCCATTGTGTACTGCTCTACCACGCGCCGCTTTCAGCCCTGGGGCGGGAACGACTGGGTATCATGCGCGAAAGTAGCGACGGCTTTGTGATTGCGGAAAAGGACCTTGCCCTGCGCGGCCCCGGCGAGGTGCTGGGCACGCGCCAGACCGGGCTGGTGCAGTTCCGCGTTGCTGACCTGGTGCGCGATGCCGACCTGCTGCCGGAGGTACAACAGGCCGCGCAACAACTGGCCAGCCGCTACCCCGGCCACGTGCAACCCCTGCTGGACCGCTGGATAGCCCAGGGCCAGCATTTTGCGCAAGTCTGAGGCCGGCTATGCTCGAAGGGTCGGGCAGCCATGCTAATATCGAAGAAAAGCCTGACACCCTGAGCCCGTCTCAGCCTACGGATCAAGGAAAGCGCAATGACCATTGAAGCAGCCCGCGACACCCACGGCACCAGCCTGCCTGATCTTATTGAAAAGCTCCTGCAACAGCAGGGTATCGCTTACCAGTTGCGGCCTGTCGCGTATGCCGGGCCGGCAGCCCAGCAAGTGCAGGCTTGCCTGCTGTGCGACAGCATCGGCACCGTGCTGTCGCTGATTCCCAAAGACCATCTGCTTGACTTGAAACGCGTTGGCAGCCTGCTCGGCCGCGACCTGCAACCAGTGCGCGACGGCGAGTTACAGCGCATTCTGAGCAAACATCAGCTAAGCGAGTTGCCGGGGCTACCCATCCTGTTCAACTCACCCTGCGTGTGCGAGCAGAGTCTGCTCGACTACAGCTACGTCAGCCTCGATAGCGGTCTGCCTGGCTGGTGCCTGCAACTCAGCCAGGACGACGCTCGCACGCTGCTGGCCAAGGCCAGCATGGCCCGCTTCGCCGTCCCCCTGAGCAGCCTGAGCGATCCGGCAGGCAGCCCCGAGCAGGACAGCCAGGACCTGACCGACGCCGTACAGAACTTCACTGCCCTGCGCATGAAGCAGCGACTGGAAGAAACAATCGAAATTCCCCCACTGCCAGAGTCCGCGCAGAAGATCATGAAGCTGCGGGTCAATCCCGATGCCGACATTGAAGATCTGGCCGATGTGGTGGAAACCGACCCCAGCCTTGCCGCTCAGGTGGTCAGCTGGGCCGCCTCGCCCTACTACGCGGCGCCCGGCAAGATTCGCTCGGTAGAAGATGCCATCGGTCGCGTGCTGGGCTTTGATCTGGTGATCAATCTCGCCGTGGGCCTGGCGCTGGGCAAGACCTTCAAATTGCCCAAGGATGCCCCCGAGCGCAGCACGCCCTACTGGGAACAGGCCATCTATACCGCCGCCGTGATCGAAGGTCTGGCCAAAGCCATGCCCCGCGATCGGCGCCCCGAGCTGGGCCTGAACTACCTCGCCGGGCTGCTGCACAACTTTGGCTACCTGGTCCTGGCCTACATCTTCCCGCCGTATTTCAAGATGATCTGCCGTCATGTGGAGGCCAACCCCCATGTGGCACCGCACCTGATTGAGCAGCACCTGATCGGGGTAACGCGTGATCAAATCGGCAGCTGGCTGTCACGCTGCTGGGACATGCCCGATGAGGTCAGCATCGCGCTGCGCCACCAGCACAACCCGCACTATCAGGGTGAAGAGCATGTGTATGCCAATCTGGTGTACCTGACCCTGGCGCTACTCAGCCGACATCAGATTGGTTCGGGTCCACAGATGCCGATTCCAGACGCACTGCTGACACGTCTTGGCCTGAGCGAGGACAAGGCGGAAGAAGTCGTGGGCAAGGTGTTGGAGGCGCGCGATGCGCTGCGGGTGCTGGTCAACAATTATCAGGCGGCGAACTGACAGCACCGAAGAAGGACTTTCAGTAACAGGGGCCGAGGCTCGGCCCCTGTTACGCAGTGCAATCAGTTGACGGCGTCTTTGAGACTCTTGCCTGGCTTGAAAGACACTGTGTTACTGGCTTTGATCTGAACGGGAGCGCCGGTTTGCGGGTTTTTGCCGGTACGGGCACCGCGATGACGTTGCAGGAAGGTTCCAAAACCAACCAGGGTCACTGAATCCTGGCGGCTGAGGGCTTGAGTGATTTCATCCAGTACGGCATTGAGTACTCGGTTTGCCTGATCCTTGCTCAGGTCCGCCTTGTCGGCAATCGCCGCCGCGAGATCCGGTTTACGCATATAAAGCCTCATTAATCTGTTGTTTTTGTTGTTACCGCCGCATCCTCGCAGCGGGAGTGATTAGGCACCCGGACGCAAGGCCCAGGCGCTCTGCCACAGCCCGTTCAGCATGGCACGACTGATTCGATTACGCCAGCCGCCATAGGGCCTAAGCCGTGCCGCAAACCACATTTTCCCGACAAAAGGCCAAAGTGCCTCATTCAGTCTTCGAGGGGCAGCAGCCAACCGGGCAATTCACGGGTCAGTTTGAGCTTCTCTGCGACCCGGTTGCCGGTCAGGGCAAAGCCGTGCAGCTGGCCCTGCTCATCGTGAAATAGCGCCTGCAGATCCGCACCTTCACCGCTCGTGCTCCAGTGTCCGGATTCGGCTGTGAGCGGCGGAGCGACGACCAGCGGGCAGGCCGGTGTCTTGACCACCACCGGCATCGCCGGGTAGCTCAGGGCACTGCGATCACCGCACAGGGTCTTGGCCAGAGCGCGCGCAGCCGTCATCAGCGGCATCACATACATCAAATTCAGGCCTTGCACCTCGGCACAGTCACCCAGCGCGTAGATGTGCGGCTGACTGGTCGCCAGGTGCCGATCCACCACTATGCCTCGGCCGATCTCCAGTCCGGCCTGCTCGGCCAACGCCAAGCGCGGCGACAGACCGATGGCAGACAGTGCCTGATCGGCATTGACCTGACTGCCGTCGTCCAGGCGCAGCTGCACGCCCTGTTCGTTGCCTTCAAATGATTCAATCGCGCAGCCCAGATGAAAGACCACGCCAAGCGCTTCCAATTGTGCCTGCACAGCCGCGGCCACGGGTTCGGGAATCAGCTGCGGCATAAGATAAGGATCGGAGGCGACCACGGTCACCTCAAACCCCCCGGCCACCAGGTCGTTAGCAAACTCGCAGCCAATCAGGCCCGCGCCGATGATGACCACCCGATGCTTGCCCTGCACAGCGGCGCGGAAGCGGCCGTAATCGTGCAGATCGTTGATCGACAGCAGCCGCTCACCCAGCTCATCGGCCCAGGGCAGACGGCGCGGTTCGGCACCCACCGCCAGCACCAGCTCGGAATATGCCTGCTCACAATCACCGAGTAGCACGCGGCGTTGCTGCGCATCAATTGCGGTCACCTGGGTACGCTCAAGCACCCGGGCATTCAGTTGCTCGGCCATACCGGCGGCGCTGTGCGCAGCCAGCTCGTCGGCTTCCTTGGCCTTGGCGAAGCCGGTGGACAGCAATGGCTTGGAATAAAAGCGGCCATCATCGGCGGTAATCAGCACCAGTTCACGTTCTGCGTCCAGCTTGCGCACTTCCTTGGCCAGGTTGTAACCCGCCAATCCGGTGCCCACGATAACCAGCGGGGCCTTATCACTCACCTGCGTATCTCCCTGCCAGCGGCGTCAGCCAATCTCGATCATTTCAAAGTCTTCCTTGCCTACACCGCAGTCCGGACACATCCAGTCTGCTGGAACATCTTCCCAAGGCGTACCGGCGGCAATGCCGTCATCTGGCCAGCCCTCGGCTTCGTCATAAATGAAACCACACACGATGCACTGCCACTTCTTCATTGCTGCTACCCACATAAAAAATTGGAATCAATCTGCTGGCGACACTACCGCAATTGCAATGCAAGTCCAAGGCCAGGCCATGAGCTGGCCCGCTGTAACGGTGCGTATCAGCGCCTGCCAGCGCGGTGCAGCGGTGTTTCGTGGTACTCTGCCGACCACCCGTTAAACCGCCCGCCGGAGATGTCCTTTCGCAATGCTGCCCGACTGGTTTGCCACCGACTGCCACCCGGCACCGCCCCCTGTTCCCCTGTTCAACTGGCTGTGTGCCGAAGGCTCACTGACCCAGCGGCTGACCGACGCCGGCAACGATGATTTCCGGGTTGAACTGCTCGCCCAGGAGGAGCAGCCCGCGCGCACGGATGAGGCGCAGGCGCTCGGCATTGCTACCGGGCAACCCGTTTGGGTACGCCAGGTATTGCTGCATACCGATGGTGCACCCAGGGTATTTGCGCGCTCGGTAGCCCCGCTCAGCGCACTCGGCAGCGCTGCCGTCGAACTCAACGGCCTGGGTACCACCAGTCTGGGCCACTTGCTGTTTCGCAACCCGCAGATTCGTCGCGGACCAATCGAGATCTCGCGCTACCCGGCCGCATGGCTGCCTTGCGCATGGCAAGCCGAGGGGCTTTGGGCACGGCGTTCACACTTTTCCGACGGCGACTTGCAGCTGCTGGTCTGTGAAGTATTCTTGCAGGGCTGGCCGCCGGCCGGCACCTGAACCTTCATCCTGTCTGGAGTGACACCTTGCTGGGTCTGCTGATCAAACCGCTGGGGCGCCTGCACCCGAAAGCCAACGATTACATTCAACTGATGCGGCTTGATCGCCCGATCGGCACCTATCTGCTGCTCTGGCCCACGCTCTGGGCCCTATGGCTGGCTGCCGAGGGCGTCCCCGGCACCGCCAACCTGATCATCTTTGTACTTGGCGTGATTCTTATGCGCGCCGCCGGCTGTGTGATCAACGACTATGCCGACCGCCATTTCGATGGCCACGTACGACGTACCCAGCAACGGCCGCTGGCCACCGGCCGTATCAGTGCCAAGCAGGCGCTGATCCTGTTTGCCGTACTGGTATCGCTCAGCGCCCTACTGGTGCTGTTTACCAACCAACTGACTATCATGCTGTCGTTCGGCGGCGTGGCGCTGGCCGCCTTGTACCCATTCTGCAAGCGCTTTACTTTCTATCCGCAGGTGGTGCTGGGCGCCGCGTTCTCCTGGGCGATCCCCATGGCCTTTGCGGCCGAAGCCGGCAACTTGCCACCGGCACTCTGGCTGCTGTTTCTAGCCAACCTGCTGTGGACCGTAGCCTATGACACCGAGTACGCCATGTGCGACCGCGAGGACGACCTGCGCATCGGCATCAAGTCTACCGCTATCCTGTTCGGCGAGGCCGACCGTGCCATCATCGGCATGCTGCAGGGACTGACGCTGCTCTGCCTGCTGCTGGTCGGTGCGCGCTTCGATCTGGGCCTTTACTACTACCTGGGGCTGCTGGGTATGGTGCTTGGCTTTGTCTGGCAACATTGGCTGATCCGTGAGCGTGACGCCGATGCCTGTCTGAGTGCTTTCCTGTCCAACCATTGGGCCGGCATGCTGGTGTTTATCGGCCTGGCGCTCGACTACTGGCTGGGTTGAAGAGGCGCAAGGCAGCACACTTTCATCGACCCGACCCGGTACGGTCACATAACTGAAATAAAAATGTTATCTAATCGGCGCATGTCAGAAATCTGCAACGAGACGGTAAACCATGTCAGGCAAAACCATTCTGATCGTCGATGACGAAGCTCCAATCCGCGAAATGATCGCGGTTGCACTGGAAATGGCAGGCTATGACTGCCTCGAAGCCGAAAACACCCAACAAGCGCACGCCAGCATCATCGACAGCAAGCCGGATCTGATCCTGCTCGACTGGATGTTGCCAGGCACGACCGGCATTGAGCTGGCGCGCCGCCTCAAGCGCGACGAGATGACCACGGATATCCCGATCATCATGCTCACCGCCAAGGGCGAAGAGGACAACAAGATTCAGGGCCTGGAAGTGGGCGCCGACGACTACATCACCAAGCCCTTTTCACCACGCGAGCTGGTCGCCCGCCTCAAGGCCGTACTGCGCCGTGCCGGCCCGGTCGACAGCGAAGCCCCCATCGAGGTTGCCGGCCTGCACCTTGATCCGGTCAGCCACCGCGTCACCATCGACGACAGCGCCGCTGAAATGGGTCCTACCGAATACCGACTGCTGCAGTTCTTCATGACCCACCAGGAACGCGCCTACACCCGCGGACAGTTGCTTGATCAGGTCTGGGGCGGCAATGTGTACGTGGAAGAGCGTACCGTTGACGTGCATATCCGCCGCCTGCGCAAGGCGCTTGGCAGCAACTACGAGCATCTGGTACAAACCGTGCGCGGCACCGGTTATCGGTTTTCGACCAAGGCTTGACGGCCGCGTGTGCGTGTAACTCACGAGCAACGGCACGCAGAAGTAGCTGAACCTAGGGAGCGCCTGTGAGTAAAAACAGTTTCAGTCGGGTCCTGGGTCAGCTGCTATTGCTGGTCCTGGCTTGCCTGCTGGTTGGCTGGATCATCAAGCAACCCGCCTGGACGCTGGTCTTCGGCCTTGGCTTCTATCTGGCCTGGACGCTGCGCCAGATGTCGCGCTTCTACGAATGGCTCAGCACCCATCCAAACGAGCCGCCCCCCGAAGCCAAAGGCGTCTGGGGCGAAATATTCGATAGCATCTACCACCTGCAGCGCCGCGATGGGCGCATGCGCGCGCGTTTGCAGGCTGTAATCGATCGGATTCAATCCTCCACCTCGGCGCTGCGCGATGCAGTGGTGATGATCGACAAGGACGGGCACCTGGAATGGTGGAACCACGCCGCCGAACGTCTGCTCGGCCTGCGCACCCCGGACGACAGTGGCCAGCACGTGAACAACCTGATTCGCGACCCACGTTTTATCGAGTTTTTCGAACAGGGTGATTTCCGCGAACCGCTGGAAATTCACTCGCCAATAGACCTCAATACCCAGCTGCAGTATGCCGTCACCCGCTACGGGCCGGGGGATCGTCTGATGGTCGTGCGCGACGTTACCCGACTGCACAATCTTGAGCAGATGCGCAAGGATTTTGTCGCGAACGTCTCCCATGAGTTGCGAACGCCGCTCACTGTCGTAGTCGGTTATGTAGAGACGCTGCTGGACAGTGAAGAGCAGATGAATCCGCGCTGGAAGCGGCCGCTGCAGCAGATGCAGCAGCAATCCAACCGCATGCAAAGCTTACTCAACGACCTGCTGCTGCTTGCTCGCCTGGAAACATCGGACCATACCAGTGAAGAGGAGAACGTGGACGTCGCGCCCATGCTGGAAAGCATTCGCAAGGATGCCCAGGCATTATCCGCCGAGCAGGGTCACCACATCCATCTGCAAATCGATGGCAATACCCAGCTGCAGGGCGTGGAGGGGGAGCTGCGCAGCGCGTTTTCCAACCTCGCGTTCAACGCGGTGAAGTACACCCCGGAACAGGGCGAGATACAGCTGCATTGGTGGAGTGATGACAAGGGTCAGCATCTGGCCGTCAAAGATAACGGCGTGGGCATCGCACCCCAGCACATCAACCGTCTGACCGAGCGTTTCTACCGTGTCGATTCAAGCCGCAGCACCAATACCGGCGGCACCGGACTGGGTCTGGCCATCGTCAAGCACGTGCTGCTGCGCCATCAGGGTCGCCTGGAGATACTCAGCAAGGCGGGCGAAGGCAGCACCTTCATCTGCCACTTTCCGGCCAAGCGCCGCCCCTGAGCGGCGTCAGGCGCCCGGACTGTAGTGCTGCTGCGCGGTGCCTGAGGCAATCAGCCGCGACAGGTAGTCCAGCTTCTGCGGGTCCTGATCAACAAATTTCAGCGTAACCTTGACCCACTCCGAGTCCATCTTCGGCTCCAGCGCAGCGACCGCATGGACGTAGGCATTGATGCGCGCGATGGACTGATCGCTGTCCTGCTCCAGATCCAGCACACCACTTTCAAACAACTGCGGCAGCCGCTCTCCCCGACGCACCACCACCAGCGCATCGCGCAAGCTCAGCGTCTTGATGACACAGGCGAACTGCTCGCCAGCCAGCCGCAACTGCGCCTGGCCGCGTACCGACTGGGCGCTGGTCGCCGCGGCCGGCTTGACCGCGGGAGGGGTCTCGGGGTTGCGTGCCGGGGCGGCGGGGCGCGCGGCCGCGACCGGCGTTTCAACTTTCCGACCGCCGGTCAGGTTGGCGATCGAATCCTGCGCCGTACCAACGCTCGGACGCGGCGCCTGGGGCCCTTGCAGCAACGATAGCTTGCCCGCGCGCTGCAGCGCTTTTCTGACCTTCGCCAGCAACTGCTCATTGGTAAAGGGCTTGCCGACATAATCGCTCACGCCAGATTGTATGGCCTCAACCACGTTCTCCTTGTCGCCGCGGCTGGTCACCATGATGAAGGGAATGCCCTCCTTACCCGGTTGGCCACGGAACCATTGAAGCAACTCAAGGCCACCCATCTCCGGCATTTCCCAGTCGCACAGAATCAGGTCAAAGCTGCTGCGCGTGAGCATCTGCTGAGCCTTGCGACCATTGATCGCTTCCTCAATCTGCAAGCCAGGGAAGTGGCTACGCAGCGCCTTCTTCACCAGATCGCGGATAAAGGGGGCATCATCAACAATCAGGACAGACACTTTTGCCATGGTTTTCTGGTTCCTCGAATAATGCCCCTAGCTTAGCGTAGAGCAGCACAAAAACCCCAGCAGCTTTACAGCAAAGGGCCACCATTGACAGTTTTTTGCGCTGAACTATGTTAATCACCTAGCTGTAATTTTCTTTTTATCGTCGGACGCCTTAACCGCGTCGCTGTCGTCGATTCCCGACACGGAGGTGTGGGTTTTGGCGAAGTCCAGCATGACCTGCGCAGATGCTTTACTGCGCTCATTCCGCTATCACGAGCATCCCGCAACGCAGGCTGAGGGCGTTGTTCGCATGCTTGCCAGCTTGAGCAATGCGCACTCGCGAGCCATCTCCAATACCCCGGTGGGGTTGCCCTCTCGCGCCACCGCGCGGTTGCAAAACAACGCCACATATCCAACCCGATCCCCCCTAGACGACGCGCGCGCCGAGCGCCGGCGCCTGCCTTAAGGAGCCCCCGTCATGGACGCATCCATTCTGCCCCACCTTGCCAACGCTCAGCGGGTCGTCATCGAGTCGGTCGGCTCCGCCCAGCCTGGGCTTGCCGGCCTGCTCGCGCGGCAGCTGGGGTTGCCTGCCAACCGCGTGGCCAATGCGCTTTACCGCGCTCCCTCGGTGCTGCTGGAAGACCTGCCGCCGGCGCAGGCGCAAGGGCTGGCCAACATTCTGCAACAGGCGGGGCTGCATATCCGCGTTGAGCCTTCCAACACCCCCGCGCCGCAGGCGGGCAAGACGCTGGACATCGCGCTTTATGTACGCGACATCAGCCAGCTGCCGGCGTGCTGTCAGCGCCTCGCGCATTTTCTGGGCTGCCGGCCCGAGGCCGCACTGAACATGCTGCTCACCCCGCCCGGCGTGGTACTGGGCGACGTCAGTGAGGCTACCGCGCATGCGCTGCGGCATCACCTGAGCGACCTGGACGTGGAGCTGATCTGCTCGACCCGCGTCCTGGCGCGCTATCAACTACTGATCAACCGCGCCCCCGGGCCCAGTCTCGACAGCCTGCTGCACGACCTGCGCCAGCAGCAGATTCGCTACGATCCGGATAGCTGCGAGGTGCTCGACGCCATCGACACCCATCAGGCGCTCTACCTCTGGCGCCGCCACCAATCGGCCGGCGGCATCCGTCTGCTCGACCTGACCTTCATGCGTTACGACCTGAGTCTCAATGCAGTTCAGCCCGACAGCGACACCAGCCAGTTGCCCAAACTGGCTGGCCTGCCGGCCGAGCTGATTGAATGCGTGATTACCAATCTGCCGGTGGTGGTCGAGGAAGGCATTGCCGCGCAGGATCTGGATAGCCGGCTGCAAGCCTGGCGCTGCGCCAGGCTGCCCGTGCAAGCCGTGCCGGTGACCCTGCGCCAATCTCGGCTGGCGCTCAGTGCTGGCAGCACTGCCACTGATGCAGCGCTGCCGTTGCTCGCACAAGCCGGCCTGGTGGAGCCCGGCCAGACCCACCTTTCCCTGCCTTGGCGCTCACCGGTGATCTACGGCGAGCTGATGCCCCGCTGGCTGCAGCAAGCGCTGGAACAGCTCGGCATAGAGCACCGTTGGGAGGAGGTCGACCATGGCCGCCACTGAGCAGAACCTGAAACTGCATCTCGGTATTGCCGAGCAAGGCAAGTTGCTGGCTCTCAAGGGCAAGCATCAGGCGGCGCTGGAGCATTACCGGGAAGCGTTGCGACTGGCGGTCAGCAGCCGCTCACCGGAGGTCTTCTTTCGGCATTACACCCAATGTGTGATGGAAAGCCTGGAGCTGAGTGGCGAACTCGACAGCGTGCTGCGGTACTGCAACGAAGCCGAGCAGCATTACCAGCAGCTGAGCTCCGCGCTGGCGCTGGTGCGCCGTGATCGCGCCGAGAACCTGCAGCGTCGGGGCTGTATTCTTCTGCGCCAGCACCAACTGGCCTGCGCCATGGCCAGTTTTGAGCAGGCACTGCAGCTGGTCGCACCCGACCCGCTGCCACTGGCGCATGAGCTTACCGGCTGGCACAGACGTGGCCTGACGATCGGCAGCCGCCAACTGGGCGACGCCCAGCAGCGACACCAGTACTTCATTGTGCGCAAGGCGCTGGTTGATCCGGCGCGTGCGATCCCCCTGCCTCCCGCGCACCGGCAAGGTGCGCGTGCGGCGATTCCCTTCTAGCAGGAGTGCAGCATGAGCGATTACAACGGTCTGCGTCCCGGCGAAATACTGGCAGACGCCAGTGTCGCCGATTTCATCTCCAGTCTGGGTCTGGGCATCGCCCGCGCGCAGCAGGCACTGGATACCAACTCGATAGAGCAACTCGACAGCTTCATTCAGCCCATCCCGGGACTGGGCGGCAAGACGCTGATCGAGATGGGCTTCAGCCCGGCCTTTTATCACTATCAGCACGCCGACATCAGCTGCTCGATGAACCTGCACCTGCGTGTGGAAGAGTCGACCGGTGTCGATTTCGGCATCAACGGCGCTTTCAACAACGCCGAAACCAGCAATGATGACAGTGAAAGCAGCTCATCCAGCAGCAGTAGCGGCAGCCGCAGCGAGACCCGCAACCGCGAAGCCAGCCTGCAGATCACCTCACGCTCGGCCGGTGAGGTGCGCCTCAATGACAGCCGCGTGACGGTCAGCGGACCGGATCTGGACAGCCGGCTGCGCAGCCTGGTTGATGGCCTGGCCGGCAACAGCGATATCAGTGCCGTGGCCTTTGAGCGCAGCGAAACCCCGATCAACCCGAGCACCGACGCCAGCCCGCAGCAGGTCATCGTCTCACCCAACGCGGTCGCTTTTCGCGCCTTCGGTTACGCCGGCGGGGTGATCCGCATCGCCAGCAACAGCGATACCACCTTTGTCGCCAACCCCGATACCAGTCTGGCGGTGTCGCGCTCCAACAGCGTCGGCAACTACGCCCGCAAGGTAAAGACCGCCTTCACCGATGCGGGATACACCGTGACCCACTGGCCCCCCGGCGAGGCAATTCACGAAGTCCTGTTCGACATCGACCGCAACGACATTCGCGCCGACCAGCGTGACGAACTGTAGGAGACAGCGCAGATGCTGGCCCGTGCCGGCCTGCCCTTCCGCCTGGTCGGGCATGCTGATGCCCCGGCCAGCCCAGGCTACAACCTGGCGCTGTCGCAACGCCGCGTCGATGAGGTACAGCGCCAGCTGATCGCCAACGGGGTAGACCCGACGCAGATTACCGCGTCCATTGCCGAAGGTGAGGCCGCAGCCAACCCCGGCGGCGCAGAAGGCATACCACATGATCAGGCCCATCGCCGCGTGCAGATTCTGCTGGATGTCGACCTGCTGGTGATCGAAGGTGCCAACGGGCAGGTGATCAGCGGCGTGGAGCCGGATCGGCGCGACCACTCGGAGCCGGCCAGCAACGGCTGGATACATACCTTCGACGCCAACGACATGAGCGGTGTGAACGGCAAACAGGTCACCGCCGAAGGGCGCAGCTGGACCCTCTCCGGCGCGGCTGTTGAAGGCTTTGCCGCCGATAGCCCGCAAGCCTTCGCGAAGAACCTCGCCAATAGCATCAACGCCGATAGCGCCAGCCAGATCAGCGCATCATCCGGCGGCGCAGTCTGTCATCTGGCGCGCAAAACCGACCCGGTGCACCTGCACCTGATCAGCACCTCCAGCCGTGATCTGCGCATGACCAGCAGCGACAGCATCACCATCAACGAGCAGTTCGCCAACAGCAGTAGCGAGCGCGAAACCACCCGGCGCACCGGCAACAGCACCGTGGCCTTTGGTGCCACGCTGGATGTACGTCATGCGCGGCAGTTCGAGCTGGATGTAACGGGCAACTCCTCGATCTCGGCGCGCCTGGTGTCCATTCCGGCGCCGCCGGAATTTCTCGACACCATTCGCACCTACCTGAGGGACTAGGCCATGAGCGAGACCGTCAGCGTTACCCGCTCGCTGGTCAGTGCCCCGCTGCCGCAGATCATCGAGCGCCTGGGCGTGGCCATTGCCCAGGCACAGTCGGCGCTCGATGCCAACTCGGTTGCCGTGGCCAAAACCATGGCCGAAACCCCGGTCGAACTGGGCGGTGAAACCTACAACCTGCTGACGCTGGGCTTCACTCCCAGTTTCTACGCCTTCACCGAGGCCACGGTGGAGGCCAGGCTGTCGTTCAGCATGACTGAAACCACGGAAACCTCGGTCTCGGCCGGGGTCACCGCCAAGGTCAACTACGGCGTGGTCATGGTGGCCGCCAGCGTTGATGTGTCTTATGCCCGAAAATTTTCGGTATCCGCCGAAGGGTCGAGCTCGATTGCCGCACGCCTGGTATCGCTGCCCGCCCCCGACGCCCTCAACGAAGTCCTGCGGCGCCTCTATGACGAGGGTCTGCCCGGAGCAAACAGCTGATTGGCGACTGCCTATTAAAGGAGCATCACAATGAGTATCGGACAGGAACTGTTGAACGTCCCCATGGGGGACATGATTCGCCAGATGGCCTTCGCCATCGCCGAGGCCCAGGTAAAGCTGGACGAAAGCTCGATCGAGGTGGCGGAAATGATGGGCGGCCTGCGCACTATCTACGATGACGACGGCAACATCACCTTCGATGACAGCCGCATCTTCTTTGGCCACGAATACATGACCCCCGCCGAAGCCGACAGCCTGGCCGCCACCGACAAGGGCTATACCGAGATCGTCGCGGCGGCCAAGAAATTCCAGACCGAAGACGGACAGATTCGCGTGCCTACTCGCCTGTCCATGCTGGAGCTGGGCTTTACTCCGGTGTTCTACAACTTCGTCGACACCATCATTGAGGTAAAGATCGCGATCAAGATCACCCGCACCTCCGAGTACGGCCGCACCAGCAGCAACAAGACCACACGCAACAGCAATAGCAAAAAAGGCAGCGGCGTATTCGGCAAGATATTCGGCGGCAAGGACAAATCCTCCTCCACCGTGTCCACCAGCCAGGTTGACGCCAGCTACTCCTCCAAATACTCCTATTCGGCCGAAGGCTCCAGCCTGCTGCGCACCAAGCTCTCACCGGTGCCGCCGCCGCCGATTCTCGAAGAACGCATCCGCAGCATGATGGAAGCCGCTGAGGCTCGCCGCCAACCAGCCGAACCGGTTGACGAATAACTGCGCTGACGGAGGACTAGCACCATGAGTGTTGGCACAGAACTATTGAATGCGCCCTTTCCACTGATTGTGCGCAACATGGGCGTAGGCATCGCCGAAGCCCAGCTTGAACTGGATCTGGTCTCACTGCGCATCGCCCGCATGATGGCCGGTTTTGCCACCGGCAGTGATGAAGACGAGAACAGCGCCGAAGCCCCTTACAAAGTGGAGTTCAGCAACGGCAAATCCTACAGCCTGCTGGAACTGGGTTTTACCCCCAGCTTCTATCAGTTTGTTGATACCGTGATTGAGCTAAAACTGTCGATCAGCATCAACAGTGAACGCAGCTCGACCTACAAACGGACCCAAGTGAAGGCCAGCGCCAAAGGCGTGGGCCTGCCGTTCTTTGCGGCGGGCTCGGTTAGCGCCAGCTCAGTCAGCGCCAGCTACGCCAGCAAGTACCAGTATTCGGCCGAAGGCAGCTCGGTAATGCGCACAAAGCTGGTACCTGTGCCCGCGCCGGCGGTGCTGGAAGAACGCATACGCGCACTGCTGGAGGCCGAAGAATGAGCCGCAAGACCTGGCGCGATCTAGCCCGTCAGCAGGCTGGCGGTGGCGGCGTTGAGTCACCCGGTGCCCGCCTTGACCAACTGAGTGCTCAGGTGCCCGGCCTGCAACGCCTGCTGCAACAGCGCGAAACGCTCGAGCAGCAGATGCGCGCGCTCGGTGGCCAGCCGCAGAACAATCCCGCCAGTCGCGTCTACCCGGTCGCCAGCAGCACTGAGCGCCGTGCCGAGCAGGCTGATTGGGAGCGACGTCGCGCCCGACAACAGCAAACCACTCCTGCTAGCGGCACCACAGCGCTGCAGCAATGGTGGCAGGCACGCGATAGCCAAGTGGTCCAGGCCAGGGAGACCGCCACGCAGCAGCAACAGGGGCAACTGAATCTGTTGCAGCGGCTTGATCAGCGCGTTACGCAGGCGCGCAGCCATGCCTTGTCCCGACTACAGCAGGAGCGCAGTGACGCCCTACGCGAACCATTGCTGCGGCCGCTCACCGACAGCCTGACCAACGCCTTTGGCAGCACCCAGGCAGACGCTCGGGCAGCGGGTCGAGAGCCGACCAGCCTGCAAAGCTTCGACGACCGTTACGCGCAGCGCCAACGCAGGCTGCTCGGCATTGAGACTGGAACGCTCGACCAACTTGAGCAACGCCGCGAACAGGCGCAGGAGCGGCGCCTTGAACAGCGCCGTGAAGCGCGCCGCGCCGAGCGCCAGCAAGATCTGCTGCAGCAACGCGCCGCCGAGCGCCGCAGCCAACGCCCACAACTGAGTACCGACTAATCATGAGCGACTCCAGTAACTTCGTCAGCGGCTCGTTCGAGCAGATACTGCTTGGGCTGGCGCGCGGTTTGCGCGACGCCCAGGCAGTGCTAGATGACATCCCCCCTACCGATGCCTTCGGGCGACCGCAAAGCAGTTATCACCTGCCCTACCTGGATTTCAGCATCAAGGCCACGGTGCAGGCCAGCCTGCCCAGCGAGCCCGAGCCGTCGGGCGCGGTGCGCCACCTGCGCACCAGCGCCATCAAGGCCAGCCGTATTCCGCAACTCAAACTGCAACTGCCCGACCTCAAGCGCAGCAACGAAGCCAGCGCCGGCGCCACCGAACTGACCAGCACTTTCAGTGGCCGTCTGGTATCGGTGCCGCCCAGCAACAGCCTGCCAACCCTGCGCATCAGCGCCCGCGAGCGGGTGCCGGATGCGGCCAGCCCGCTCAAGCGCGAAGTGTTGATCGAACTCAGCAACAGCACTGGCGAGCGCATCGCCGAGGCCCCCGTTGAACTGAATCTCGACCTGCTGGCCAGCCTCGAACTGAGCGAAGCCGCCGGCGCCAACAACCTCACCGAGGACAAGCTGCGCAATGGCCTGCAGCTGGAACAACGGTTGGTGCAGACCGACCAGCAAGGCAGCGCTCTGGTTGGCGCCACGCTGACCAAGACGTTACCGGCCAACACCAACCTGGTCCTGCTGATCAACAGCGGTGCAACCCTTACCCAGCTTATCCTGACCCCATAGGACTACACCCCCATGCAATGGAGCATTACCGGTAGCGTGTTCGAGGCAGACGGCAAGCCCGCCAGCGGCCAGGTCGAACTGCAACTCTATGACATGGCCAGGCAGCTCTGGCGCAGTGCCGCCAAGGGCAGCCTGAACGCCAAGGGCGACTTCGCGCTCAAGCTGAACCTGGCTGAAGACAAAACCCTGCCCGCCGTCCGACTGTGCGAACCCAGCAGAGCCAACCAGCCACATCGCGTGCTGGCCGAAGGAGGCCTCATCAAGGTGGAGCCGGGCAAACTGGTGCGACTGTCCTACGGCGACATCGAGCGTCTGGGTGACAACGCCGTGGCACGTAGCGAACGTGACAGCCCGTTCAGTGCCGCAGACGACTACCTGCTGGCCGGCATGCCCAAGGAAATCGTCAAGCTGACCCTGAACATGGCCAGCCTGCGTATTAACCCGCAAGTGATCAAAGCCCAACCACAGGTGCAGCCGGTCAGCAGCAACCAGCTCAAGCTGCAGGCCGATCTGAGCAAGCAGATCGAGGTGCAATCGCTGGAGTTGAACCAGAAGGCGCAACTGATCAACACCCTGGAGCGCGACAAGCAAACCACGGGTAATGAGCTCAAGCAGGCGCAACTGAAGATTCAGACGTTGGAAAAGCAGCTGCAGAGCAAGCCAGCTGCGGCCGGGAGTGAGCAGATCGAACTGGCGACCAACCAGATAAAACTGCAGCTGAACGAACAAATTCTGCGCCAGTCGACCGAATTCGAGCTATCCACCGCCAGTCTGCAGCGCAATCTGAACCAGAAGAACCTGGAGTTGGCGCAAGTCTCCGAACGCCTTGAAGTACTAAGCAAGCAGCGCAGTGAGGCGGCCGCAGAGGCCGCTCTGGCGCGAGAGGAAAGCGAGCGCTTGAAAAGCCAGATGGAGACCCAGGTCGACGCCGGCGAACTGTACAGTAATATTGCCCGACAGCTGCAGCAGGCGCAGAGCAAACTCAACGACGATGGCGTGCCTTACCGGCTCGGCAAGGTGTCGCTGAATCTGAAAACCCTGGTCAACGGCAACAGCATGACGTTGCCTACCCTGGCCGAGATAGACAAGCACAACGCCGGCATCTTCACCGACGTCGCAGTGGAGTACCTGCCGGACGATAGCCACACGCAAACCAGCGAGCCGATGGTCACGGTGCCCGACTTCAGCGATCTCACCGAGACACTGGCCAGACGCCTGGCCGGAGACTTGGGTCTGCAGCTGGAGGCAGCCTACCAAAGCGTCGGCGACAGTGCACAGCCGGTCGGCCAGGCTATTCGCCAGATACCCGCCAAGGGCAAGCAGTTGCCGCCGGGTGAAGTGGTGCTGGTGGTCTTTACTCAACCCTGAGCGCGCGTCCAAGGCGCACCGCTGACACCCCCAATTGCACAGGATAAACGCCATGCCCACTATCAAAGATCTGGTCCACGACGTCATGGCCGCTCCCATCGGCGACATCATCGCCTCGGTCGGCCAGGGCGTGGCGCAGGCACAGGAAGCGCTCGACCGAGCCTCCCTCGCCCAAGTGCTGGCCATCTATCAGGACAGCGACAGCGACGAACTCAAGCTGCTGCAGGAAATAGGCTATCAGCCCACCTTCTACGCATTGCCCGATACCACCGGCGAGATTCAGGTAGCGCTCAGCATCAGCGGCCAGAACAGCGGTGCCAACAACAACGCGCCGGCAACCCAGCCCGCGGCGCGCAGCAAGGCGCTGAGTCTGGCCGAACGCTTTCTGCCACGCCTGCCCGCAGCCAAGGTCTATGCTGCCCCAGTGAATGCCGACCTGACCAACAGATACGGCTTTCAGGCCAGCGCAGCAGCCAAGATTCAGTTCCGTATAGTGCCCGTGCCGGCACCCGGTCGCGCCAGCGAGATTCGGGTAGTGCCGGCCATGGTGGGCAAACTGCTGGAGGAAGCCGAGACGTTGGCGGCGCGCTTTGCCCTCGAGGTCATCGCGGTAGACAAGAACGGTGAGCCTCTGGACTCGCCGCCCAGCAACAAGAAAATCACCGGGCAAATACCCGAAGCGGGCGAAATCAGCATCGTCGGCGCGCAGGTTCGGGTCAGCTTCAGCTGAAGCACACGAGCGGTAGCAGAGCGTGGCAAAGCGTCACTTGCCAATTATCCACTTTGCGTGCATGTTTAAACGCAGAAAGACGCTCGTAAAGCGCCCATAACAAGCAGGTCAACCTGCCTATTCCGTTCAGCTCGTGAGGACTGCCTTATGAAACGTATACTGTTACCGGTATTGACCGCCAGCGCGCTACTCGCCGCCGGCACGGGGTTCGCCAGCGAAGGTGAAGACCTGTACAAGAGCAAGGCGTGCGTCGCCTGCCACCAGATCGACACCAAGTTGGTTGGCCCCGCCTACACCGAGGTGGCCAAAAAGTACGCCGGCCAGGAAGGCGCGGTGGACACCCTCGCCGGGCATATCAAGAATGGCGTCTCCGGCATCTGGGGCCCGATTCCCATGCCACCGAATCAGGTAACCGACGAAGAGGCCAAGATATTGGCCGAGTGGGTTCTCAGCCACAACTGAGTCCGCCACCGACAAAAAACCCGCCATTCGGCGGGTTTTTTGTGCACAGCCAGAGCATGGGTTACTCCGGCGCGCTGTCCTTGCGTACCTCGGCTTCCATGCGCTTGAGGCCTATGTGACGCACATCGGTGCCCTTGACCAGATAGATCACATGCTCCGCCACATTGCGCGCGTGGTCGCCCACCCGCTCCAGTGAACGCAATACCCAGAGGATATTGAGCACCCGCGAGATGGAGCGTGGATCTTCCATCATGAAGGTGATCATCTCGCGCATCGCCGATTTGTATTCCTGATCCACCGACTTGTCTTCGCGCGCTACCGAGAACGCCTGATCGGTGTCCATACGGGCAAAGGCGTCGAGCGCTTCCTGCACCATGCGGCGCACATGATGTCCGATGTGGCGGCACTCGACGTAACCCTTGGGTGCTTGACCGGCTTCCACCAGATCAATGGCGCGCCGGGCGATCTTGGAGGCCTCGTCGCCAATGCGCTCCAGGTCAACGATGATCTTGCTGATGCTGATAACCAGACGCAGGTCGCTGGCCGCAGGCTGGCGGCGAGCGAGAATGCGCATGCACTCCTGGTCGATATCCAGCTCCATCTGGTTGATGGCCTCGTCCTTTTCGCGGACCTGCTCGGCCAGCTTGGCGTCACCTTCGATCAGCGCCACTATGGCGTCGTTGATCTGCTTCTCGACCAAACCGCCCATCTCCAGCAGCTGGGTACGGATTTCCTCCAACTCAGCGTTGAATTGCTGGGAGATGTGCTGATTAAACAATTCTTTATCTGGCATGGTGAAAATCCCCGGTTAGCCGTAGCGGCCAGTGATGTAGTCTTCCGTCTGTTTCTTCGACGGGTTGGTGAACAGGGTGTTGGTGTCACCAAACTCGATCAGCTCGCCCATGTACATGAACGCAGTGTAGTCGGATACCCGCGCCGCCTGCTGCATGTTGTGGGTCACGATGACGATGGTGAACTTCGACTTCAGCTCATTGATCAGCTCTTCGATCTTCAAAGTCGAGATCGGGTCCAGCGCCGAGGCCGGCTCGTCCAACAGCAGTACTTCGGGTTCCACCGCGATGGTTCGCGCGATCACCAAACGTTGCTGCTGACCGCCGGACATGCCGAGAGCCGACTCATTCAAACGATCCTTGACCTCATCCCACAGGGCAGCGCCCTTGAGCGACCACTCCACCGCCTCATCCAGGGTGCGCTTGTTGTTCACGCCCTGAATGCGCAGGCCGTAGGCCACGTTTTCGTAGATCGACTTGGGGAAGGGGTTGGGCTTCTGAAACACCATGCCCACGCGGCGACGCAGCTCGGACACGTTCACACCCTTGGCGTAGATATCCTGACCATCGAGCAGAATCTGGCCGTCGACGCGGCAGCTGTCGACCAGATCGTTCATCCGGTTGAAACAGCGCAGCAGGGTTGATTTGCCGCAGCCCGACGGGCCGATAAAAGCAGTGACGCGGTTGCGCGGAATCTTGATGCTGACGTCGTGAAGCGCCTGCTTGGTATCGTAGAACAGGCTCAGGCCAGGCACTTCCAGCGCGATGCTTTCCTGATCCATGCTCATGTCCTGCTGCGGGCGACCCAGGGCGCTCATATCCATTGCGTGGGTTTTGGTACTGTTAGACATAGTCTTGAGTCCGCGTTGAAAGGGTTATCAGTTTTCCAGCGCTTTGTATTTTTCGCGCAGGTGATTTCGAATCGCAACCGCCGCAAAGTTCAGCGAGGCAATCACGCCCACCAGCAACAGCGCGGTGGCATAAACCAGCGGCCGCGCCGCCTCGACGTTCGGGCTCTGGAAGCCGACGTCGTAGATATGAAAGCCCAGGTGCATGAACTTCTGATCCAGGTGCAGATACGGGTAGTTGGCGTTCAGCGGCAAGGTCGGCGCCAGCTTGACCACACCCACCAGCATCAGCGGCGCCACCTCACCTGCGGCACGCGCTACGGCCAGAATCAGGCCGGTCATCATCGCCGGGCTAGACATCGGCAGAATCACCTTCCACAGCGTCTCGGCCTTGGTCGCACCCAGCGCCAGCGAACCTTCACGCAAAGAGCGAGGAATCCGTGTCAGACCTTCTTCTGTCGCTACGATCACCACCGGCACGGTCAACAGCGCCAGCGTCAGCGACGCCCAGAGCATGCCACCGGTGCCCAGCGTGGGCGATGGCAGTGACTCGCGGAAAAACAGTTGGTCGATATTGCCGCCGAGAAAGTAGATAAAGAAGCCCAGACCAAACACGCCGTACACAATCGACGGCACACCGGCCAGATTGTTCACGGCGATGCGGATGGTACGGGTGACAAATCCCTGTTTGGCGTATTCACGCAGGTAGACCGCCGCCAGCACGCCAAAGGGAGTTACGATGATCGACATCAGCAACACCATCAGCACCGTACCGAAGATCGCCGGGAACACCCCACCCTCGGTGTTGGCCTCCCGTGGCTCGTCACTGACGAATTCCCACAGCTTGGCGAAATAGTGGCCGATCTTGTCGGTTAAACTCATGGCATTGGGCTGAAATACCCGCACGATTGCCGACAGGCTGATGCGCTTCTCCTGCCCGTCCATGGCCCGAGTCATAATGCTGTCGCGGTTGAACTCACGGTACAAGTTGACCAGCTCGCTCTCCAGCTCGGCGTAACGGGCGTTCTGCACGGCGCGCTCGGCTTCCAGTTCGGCCTGCCGGTCCGGAGTCAGAGCGTTGTCCAGCTCGTAGCCACGCTCCCGCAGCCGCAGCCGCTCAAGCTCGGTATTGATCTTGCCGATGGCGCCGGTTTCCAGCGAGTGGATTTCTTCATAGATGCCAGAAGCGCGCTCGACGGCGGCCTGGAGCGCCGGCAGGCCTTGCTCGCCCTCGGCGACGACTTCGCCATCGTGGCTAACGCTCAGCAGGTAACCATAGAAGTTGCCCCACTCGCGCCGTTCGATGGCAACGACATCCTCAGGATAGCGCTCGTTCGACAGCCAATCGGCGACGATCCACCGAAAATCCGCACCATACAGATCACGGTTGCCGACTTTCAGCAGCTCGCGGTCCATAAACTCGTTCTTCTCGGGGTCGACCGGTAGGCCCGCGCCTTGCAGACGTTCAGTCGGCACCTGCTCGCGGGTCGTTACCTCACCCAGCAGAGTAATCGACGGCTGACCGGGAATGGTGTATTCGGCTTCGACAATATCGGCCGGCCAGAAGTGGCTGAGGCCGCGCACCGCGATGAGGAACAGCAGGCCCAAGGTCATGATCACCGCGATGGCGACCGCGCCCGCATTCATCCAGACCCAGGGGCTGCCCGATTTGAACCAGGTTGTGAAGTTGCTCTGTTTCACTGTGTGCATTCCTGTAGGTCAGAGTGAGGCATATTTCTTGCGCAGGCGCTGACGTATCAGCTCTGCTGCCGTGTTCATCAGGAAGGTGAAGCTGAGCAACACCAGTGCGGCAAGGAAGAGCACGCGGTAATGGGTACTGCCGACTTCCGATTCGGGCATTTCTACCGCGATATTGGCCGACAGCGTGCGCATGCCTTCAAAGATGTTCCAGTCCATGATCGGTGTGTTGCCGGTCGCCATCAGCACAATCATGGTTTCACCCACGGCGCGCCCCATGCCGATCATCACCGCCGAGAAGATGCCCGGGCTGGCGGTCAGGATGACCACGCGGCTCATGGTCTGCCAAGGCGTGGCACCCAGAGCCAGCGAGCCCTGGGTGAGGTGCCGCGGCACGCTGAACACGGCGTCTTCGGCAATCGAGAAGATCGTCGGGATCACCGCAAAGCCCATGGCCAGGCCGACTACCAGCGAGTTGCGCTGATCAAAGTCGATCCCCAGGTCGCGGGTCAGGTAGACGCGCATGTCGCCACCGAAGAACCAGGCTTCGATATAGACACTCATCTCAAAGCAGAACCAGCCCAGCACCAGGGTCACCGGAATCAGCAGCGCTGCTTCCCAACCATCCGGTATGGTCAGCCGCACGCGCTCCGGCAAACGGCTCCAACCGTAGGCAAAGGCGATAAATACGATAGGCGTGAGAATCAGCAGCGAAACGATGCCCGGCAGATTGTCTTCCAGCAGCGGTGCCAGCCAGAGCCCGGCCAGAAAGCCGAGGATGACCGTTGGCAGCGCTTCCATTAGCTCAATCACCGGCTTGACCTTGCGGCGCATACCGGGGGCCATGAAATAAGCGGTGTAAACGGCAGCGGCAATGGCAATCGGCGTCGCCAGGATCATCGCGTAGAACGCCGCTTTCAGGGTACCGAAAGTCAGCGGCGCCAAGCTCAGCTTGGGCTCGAACTCGGAGGTCGCCGAGGTCGACTGCCACACATAGTCAGGCTCGGGATAACTTTCGTACCAGACTTTACCCCAGAGTGATGACCAGGAAATTTCCGGGTGTTCGTTCTGCACGTCCCAGTAACTGAGCTGGCCGTCCTCGTGCTCGACTAGCAAGTGGTCCGCACGCGGGCCAATCGCGAAGGAACGCACCGGCTGCTCGTCCAGCGGCTCAACCAGCAGGTTGTTATGCGCGGTCGAGTTGTAGATGCCCAACTGGCCGTCGACATCGGTGGTCAGAAACACCTTGCGGCGCTCTTCCGGCTGGATCAGCTGGATGGCCTCACCGGCCTGCTGATCGAAACTGCGCACCGGTGTCAGCGTCGGTTTACCGTTGCCGCGCACCATGAACCACTGCTGCAGGCCACCGCTGCTGTCGCCGATGATCAACGAAATACCGCCCAGCATGAGATTGCTGGCGGTTACTCGCACGCCAGTGCCGTCAACCACCTTGTAGTGACCATTCAGCTCACCATTGGCGCGCAAGGACAGCACGTCAACATATTGATTGCCGTTGAACACGTACATCCACTGGCGCAGAGGATCAATCAGGATATTGCTGACATCGCCCTGTGACGGGTTCAAGGTCAGGTCATTCTGGGAGGTAGTCACCTCACCGGTCATGATGTTTTCCTGCCGGCTGATACTCGTCACCAGCAGCTCGCGCCCCACGTTTGCCGCCAGCGTCATGCCGCTGTCATTGGCACTCATGGCGATGTGCTCCAGCGCGCGCCCCTGCTTATCAAGCGTCAGGGGCTCAGCGCCAAAGGGGAACTTCAATTCGGGGGTAATCAGCCGCACGTCATTCGGGTAGGTCACCCGGTAGTTGTGCTGG
Organism: Halopseudomonas sp.; assembly: GCF_036960865.1. Lineage (GTDB taxonomy): Bacteria > Pseudomonadota > Gammaproteobacteria > Pseudomonadales > Pseudomonadaceae > Halopseudomonas. Next base: position 299,953 of record NZ_JBALWE010000004.1, on the reverse strand, counting down.
CCGATGATGGCCTGACCGTTGCTCAGGCCGACCACAAAGCGACGGGTATTCGGGCTTTCAACACTGAAGCTGGACACCGTCGCGCCTTCGGGTATCGGCAACCGCTGCTCGGAGACAAGCCCGCCGTCGGCGGTCTTGAAGAACACCACCTGACCTGCAGCAGACACGCGTATCGCGACTTCACCCTGCTCTTCCATGGCCAGCATCAACGGCGGATCCGCCGGACTCAGCCAACTGGTGGAGTAACGTTCCTTCTGCTCCATATCGGCCCCGCCAAACAACGGCAGCACTTCCGATAACAGGTAGAGGAAAATCAGCAACACGGCGACGATCACACCTAGGCCGCCAATCGCGACGTACCAGCGGGTGAAGTGATCCTTGAAGTGACGCATGGCTCGATGGCGCTGCATCGCTGGCGTATTGAAATCGACGCGGGACGTCTTGGGTGATGATTGCATAGTCATGGCGCACACCCTACAGGGTCAATGTGACAAATTAGTTACAGCGGTATGACGGTAAAAAGGGGTATGTCGTTACGACACACCCCTTTCTCTCTGGCGTCCTTGCCTGTCCGAAATGGCTTAGAAGCCCAGTTCGGCGTGAACCTTGTCAACAGCGCGCTTGGGCATGGGCACGTAACCGTCCTTGAAGACGACTTCCTGACCTTGCTTGGACAGCATCATCTTGACGAACTCACGCTCCAGCGGAGCCAGTTCCTTGTTCGGCGCCTTGTTTACGTAAACGTAGAGGAAACGAGACAGCGGATAGGTACCGGCGATAGCGTTTTCTTCGTTGGCTTCGATGAAGGGTTCGCCCTCAGCCTTGGCCAGCGGAATAGCGCGAACGCTGGAGGTTTTGTAACCCAGACCGGAGTAACCGACCGCATTCAGCGACTGGCTGACCGACTGAACAACAGAAGCGGAACCAGGCTGCTCGTTCACACCACTACGGAAGTCGCCTTTGCACAGTGCGTGCTCTTTGAAGTAACCGTAGGTACCGGATACCGAGTTGCGGCCATACAGCTGAATGTCACGGTCAGCCCAGGCGCCGGTCAGTCCCAGCTTGCCCCAAGTGGCCAGCTCTTCGCCGCCGCACAGGTGAGTGGATGAGAAGATACCGTCAACCTGAGCCATGGTCAGGCCTTCGATCGGGTTATCCTTGTGTGCGAAGACCGCCAGGGCATCGATGGCAACCGGCACGGCAGTCGGCTTGTAGCCGTAATGCTCTTCGAAGGCCTGAATTTCGCTGTCCTTCATCATGCGGCTCATCGGAGCCAGGTTGGATGTACCTTCAGTCAGCGCCGGCGGTGCAGTAGAAGAACCTGCAGCCTGGATCTGAATGTTGACGTTAGGGTACATGCGCTTAAACTCTTCAGCCCACAGCGTCATCATGTTAGCCAGTGTGTCAGAGCCAACGCTGGACAGGTTGCCGGATACACCGCCAACGCGCTGGTAATCTTCCAGGCTCTGGTCAACGGCAGCAAAGCTGGTGCTGGCGGCTACGCCGGCGGCAGCGAAGGTCACAGCAGCGAACAAACGCTTGAGTTTCATGTCATTCTCCTAGTGAGGTAGTGTTTGCAACACGCGACTCAGTATCAAAGCGTGATGTGACAACTCTATTCACGAATTATGACAATTGTGTGAAACACGCCAACCAGCGCCCAACGCCTGCATTTCAGCGCAGAGAATGATTGAGCCACCCGCCGCAATCCCTTACCATAGAAGGCTTAGCCGGATTTTCTTGACCTTCTGCCGCCGGCCAGCACAACAAATACAAATAGACCAAGACTCGAGTGTTTAATGCACGATCTAGATATGGACCCGGTTCCGCAGGGTGAACTGGCGCTGAAAATCACCACCCTGCCCCGCGATTGCAACAGCTTTGGCGATATCTACGGCGGCTGGCTGGTCGCCCAGATGGATGTGGCCGGCACCAGCACCGCAGCGCGCATTGCGCGTGGCCGGGTGGCTACGGTGGCGATTGATCGCATGGGCTTCATGGTACCGGTCCCGGTGGGCGCCCAGTTGGCCTTCCACTGTGATGTGCTGGATATTGGCCGCAGCTCGATCAAGATGCTGGTCGAAGTCTGGAGCGAAGACCTGGCCCACGATGAAAGCCGCAAGGTGACCGAGGCGACTTTCGTCTTCGTTGCCATTGATGACCGTGGCCGAACCCGCGTTATTCCCTCCTGATGCCCACCGGGTGGGAGTAGCAGCGCCGCCACCCCAACTGAGTGTCCGCTGATATGCCCCGCCCGCTGTTCACCGCCAGCTTAGCGCTGGCGCGCACCATTGACGCCGCCAATAGCCTGCTGGGTCGCAGTGTCGCCTGGCTGAGCGTGGTTATGGTGCTGCTCACCTGCCTGATCGTTGTGCTGCGTTACGCCTTCAATATCGGCGCGACCGCCACCCAGGAATTCATCATGTACAGCCACTCGCTGGCCTTTATGGGCGCAGCCGCCTGGGCGCTGCAGCGCGATGCCCATGTGCGCGTGGACATTTTCTTCCGTCGTTTTTCTTCGCGTGGCAAGGCCCTGATCGACTGCTCCGGCACCCTGCTGTTTCTGTTGCCGCTGTGCCTGTTTCTGGCCTGGAATTGCTGGGACTACGTCAGTGTCGCCTGGCAGCGTCAGGAGCGCTCCGCCGATGCCGGCGGCCTGCAGTGGGTTTACATCCAGAAGAGTTTCATCCTGCTGCTGGTAGCCAGCCTGTTTTTGCAGGCGTTGTCGCAGTTGATCAAAACCGGCGCGGTGATATTCGGCGCCCTGCCCACCCATCTACCGGCCAGCCACGAGGAGCATCTGTAATGGGTGTGGAATACATGGCGGTGGCGCTGTTCATCTGCATCTGCCTGGCCCTCATGGCCGGGTATCCGGTGGCCTTTACCCTGGGTGGCATGTCGTTATTGTTTGCCGGCGCCGGCATGGCGCTGGGCTTTTTTGAGCCGAGCTTTCTCGGCGCCTTGCCCAGCCGCCTGTTCGGCACTATGAACAACCAGACGCTGCTGGCGGTTCCGTTGTTCGTCTTCATGGGCGTGATGCTGGAGAAGTCGCGCATTGCCGAAGATTTGCTCGACGCCATGTCACGCCTGTTTGGCGGGCTGCGTGGCGGCCTGGCATTTTCCGTGTGCATCGTGGGCGCCTTGCTGGCCGCCAGCACCGGCATCGTTGGCGCCACCGTCGTCACCTTGGGCTTACTCGCGCTGCCCACCATGTTGCGGCGCGGTTACGATCCTGCGGTGGCCACCGGCACCCTGGCTGCAACTGGCACCCTGGGCCAGATCATTCCGCCCTCGATCATTCTGGTGCTGCTGGGTGATGTGTTGTCCAACGCCTACCAGCAAGCGCAGATCCGTATGGGCATCTTCTCACCAAAGACCGTCACCGTAAGCGACCTGTTCATCGGCTCGCTGCTGCCGGGCCTGATGCTCGTCGGCCTCTATCTGCTGTACCTGGTCGGCGTGGCCCTGTGGCAACCCAAGAAGCTGCCGGCGTTGTCGCCGGAAGAGCGTGGCGAGGTGTCCTGGGGACGGATACTGATGAGCCTGCTCCCGCCCCTGCTGCTGATCATGTCGGTCCTCGGTTCGATTCTCGCCGGTATTGCCACGCCGACCGAGGCGGCCGCCGTGGGCGCATTGGGTGCCGCACTGCTGGCGCTGGGCAAGCGGCAGCTTGACCTCGGGAAACTGCGCGAAGTGGCCCAGGCCACCACCGAAATCAGCGCTATGGTGTTCATGATCCTGCTCGGCGCCTCGATCTTTTCGCTGGTGTTTCGCGGCTACGGTGGCGACGATCTGATCCACCATCTGTTCGCGCAGCTGCCTGGCGGTGTGTTCACTGCCACCCTGGTGGTCATGCTGGTGATTTTCTTGCTCGGCTTTATTCTCGACTTTATCGAGATTACCTTCGTGGTAGTGCCGATTGTCGGCCCCGTGCTGCTGAGCATGGGCCTGGACCCGGTCTGGCTCGGCGTAATGATCGCGTTGAACCTGCAAACCTCGTTCCTGACGCCGCCCTTTGGCTTTTCGCTGTTCTATCTGCGCGGGGTGACCCCGGCCAGCGTGCCGACCAGCGCCCTCTATCGCGGTGTGTTGCCCTTTATCGCGATTCAGCTACTAATGCTGATCATCGCCGCCTGCTGGCCCGGGCTGGTGACCTGGCTGCCAGGGCTGATGGCACGCTGAGCGGCTGCTCAGTTGGGCACCACAGCCACCACTTCACCCACAATGCGCTCGGCCTGCACACTGCCCCAGTGCCGGCTGTCGTCGGAGTTGTCGCGGTTGTCGCCGAGAAAGAAGTAATGCCCTTCGGGTATTTTGAAAGTACGAATGGCTTGCGCTGGCGCGTCTTTGCGATATTGAACTTGATAGGTCTGGTCACCGGCCTGCTCGACAAACGTGCGTAATGTCTCGCTTTCGCCAGCCTGACGGCGGGTCAGGTTTTTGCCGTTGAGCACCACTCCTTGCTCGGTCAGCGCAATGACGTCGCCCGGTAACGCCAGCAACCGCTTCACATAAAGCGCGTCGGTGTCTGGCGGATAAAACACGTAGACCTTGCCCCGTTGCATCCGCGTTGGCGATAGCTCCGCTGCGGCGGGCAGCGCGTAACCGTAGAGCGCCGACTGCGCGAAACCCCACTTCTGCACTACCACTACATCACCCTCAACCAGACCCGGATGCATCGAGGCCGAGGGTATCGCGTAGGGCTCATAGCACAACGCGCGCACCAGCAAGATGCTCAACATCAGGCCAAGGTAAAACCCGACCACCATCCAGACACGGCTATACCAGGGCCGCGCCAGCATTCGTTTGCTACGCCGAATAACCCAGCAGGCATGCAGCGGACAAATCAGGCTGAGCAGCAGATGCAGCCCCCATCCCAGATACCAGTCCATCGCGGCGACCACCAGGGCAACCACCAGATAGGACCAGAACAGCCTGGGACGACCCACATAAAGAAAGACGAAGGGTTGCAGAAAGATGCCGAGCACCGCGGCAAGCCAGATTTTCGGGGGACTGACAGTGGCCAAAACAGCTCCTTGGTGGACGCCAGAACAGGCCCTACTGTGACCGCAGCATGCGGCTTAGATTCCTTGCGCTGCTCGCACAACAGAATCCGAGGGCTTGGCAGCACCCCATGCAAAAAGCGGCAACGGCACGCGGTAAAGTCTCTATCCCAGGCGATAACAGAGCACGAACAGGCGCAACGGGTCAGTCATCATCCAGAAAACGCTTGGCGTGGTCGGCGTTGGGCAGCGTGCAATAATCGTAGCGGCCAAACCACCGATAGCGATTCAAGGCAATACGGTCATACAGCCAATCGCGTACTGGCCTTGGCACCACGCGCAGAACACCCAGCATCCGCCAGGGCCAACCAAGCCCGCTCATCACCCGAAAGAACGCCGCGCTCTTCTCAAAACAGCAACCCTGCTCAATCACCAGCATGGTCGTAACCCGCTCGGACGAATAACCGAACTGCTGCAACAGCTGCTCACCCGCCGTCGATTGCACGCTGCACAGCCGGTAAACGCGACGGCGATCATGCGTGATAAGAAAGTTCGCCCAGCCATTGCACAGCTTGCAGACCGCATCAAACAGGATGATGCGATCTGGTGGTACAGGGCGGCTAGAAGATGCGCTGTTGTTCATCGCGCCAGCATACCCCAGACTGATACCCTGCGCGCGCCAGCCGACTCAGCTGGACGTTGCGCCGCTTGAAGGCCTGAACCTGATGGCTATCGCCCTTCGCTTGCACCGAGACGCACTGTATGGCCAAGACCTACAAACGCTTGCGGCTGATCCTGGGGGACCAGCTCAACCCGCGCCACAGCTGGTATCGCGACAAGGATACCGACACGCTCTACGTGATTGCCGAGCTGCATCAGGAAACCGGCTATACCCGCCACCACGTGCAGAAAGTCTGTGCCTTCTTCGCCGCCATGGCCACCTTCGCGCAGGCGCTTGGCAAAACCGGGCACCAGGTACTGCACCTGGACCTGGATGACACTCGCGCCGACGCCACCCTACCCGAGCTGCTGAAGCGGTTGATCGCCGAATACCAGGTCACCTGCTTCGAATACCAGCTGCCCGACGAATATCGGCTGCGGACCCAGTTGGCCGATTTTGCCAGCGCGGTGCCGGTCACCACCAGTGCCTGGGAAACCGAGCATTTCTGCCTGAGCGATCAGGAACTCTCGCACTACTTTCAGCCGGGCAAGCGACACCAGATGGAAGCCTTCTACCGCAAGCTGCGGGTGCGCTTCGACATTCTGATGGATGGCGCCGCACCCCAGGGCGGGCAGTGGAATTTCGATGCCGACAACCGCAACAAACTGAAGGCCGCCGACCTCGATCAGATACCCGAGCCGCTGCTGTTTGCCAACGAGGTCGGTCCGATCCTTGAGCGCTTAAGGCGCCACGGCATCAATACCATGGGCACACCGATGACGCAGCTGCCCTGGCCGGTGAACCGACAGCAGGCAATCGCCCTGCTGGAGCACTTCTGCCGCCACGCCTTGCCGCAGTTTGGCCAGTATCAGGATGCCATGACCGGTAAGCTCGACGTCAGTGACCGCGCCCGCCAGTGGAGTCTGTTTCATTCACGGCTGTCCTTTGCGCTCAACTGCAAGATGCTCGATCCACAGCAGGTCATCCGGGTCGCCATCGAGCACTACCAGGCCGACCCGAGCGGGGAACGCATAGGTATCGCTCAGATCGAAGGCTTCGTACGGCAGATTCTTGGCTGGCGCGAATTTGTTCGTGGCCTTTACTGGGCCAACATGCCGGACTACGCGCAATTGAATGCGCTGGACGCGCAGCGCGCGCTACCGTCCTGGTTCTGGAGCGCCGATACCCGCATGAATTGTCAGAAGCAGGCGATCAGCCAATCGCTGGAGTTTGCCTACGCGCATCACATCCAACGCCTGATGATCACCGGCAACTTCTGCCTGCTGACCGGCATTGATCCGGATGAGGTCGACCAGTGGTATCTGGGTGTCTATATCGACGCCATCGAGTGGGTTGAACTACCCAACACCCGTGGCATGAGCCAGTTTGCCGACGGCGGCATCGTCGGCTCCAAGGCCTATGCCGCCAGCGGCAACTATGTGCAGAAAATGAGCGACTATTGCAGCGACTGCACTTACCAGGTAAAGCAGGTGACCGGCGCTGACGCCTGCCCGCTGAATTCACTGTATTGGCGCTTCATGCAACAACACCAACGCGATTTTGCTGGCAACCCGCGCAACAAAATGGTGTACGCCAATTGGCAGAAAAAACCGCTGGCGCAGCGCGAGGCCATTCTGGCGCAGGCCGAACAGCTACTCGACGACCTGGAATCGCTGTAGCCTCACCCCCGAGCCTGGTGAGGTGCAGCCCATCAGTGCGGCGTCACCGGTGTCTTGGCACCCAGCAGCTTCTGCGTCGGTTCAATGGTGCCGATTGCCTGATAGTACTGCAGCAGCGTAAACCAATCGGCTTCGGGCATCGGCCCACGATGACGGTAGAACTGCTTGAGGTCGTGGCGCACGGCGGCGTGATGGCGCAGGCGGTGACGCGCCTTTTCCAGATCCAGCAGGGCAATCTCTACACCCTGACTGCGCACCCGGATAAACACATGCTTGGAGTACAGACAACCATGCTGCCACCCGGCGGCATGGGCCAGACTGAGCGTTTTTGCCAACTCGCGCAGCATATGTTGATGGGTGGCGCTACCGTGCACGCTGGGCGCGTCCTCAGCGTACCACTGGTCCATGCTGATAAAGCCTTTCAGTTCCTCGGTCACCAGCAGACCCTGCCAGACGCCATCCTGCTTGCGTGAGCCCGCGAAAACCAGACGTGGCACGCGCACGCCGGCGGCGCGATAGGCTTCCAGCGCGCGGTGCTCACGCACCACCGTGGGGCGGCCGAGGGGATAACGCAACGAACGACTCAAATGGCCGCACTGACGTTTAGCGTACAGAACCTTGCCATCCGGGGTATGCAGGTACTGAACACCACTCAGACCATCGCGCCGTTCATTGGGCTCTTCGACCCACTCGCCCTCTAGCTGCCACCAGCCGAGAAAGCCCATAGCCGCGTACTGCTCATTTAATTCGCTCAATTAACGTTACCTCGCCGACCCGCCATGGCTGACTACCCTTCCGCCGTGGGGGTACCTGTTATTCTTGGCTGCGCGGCGCAGCCGGGTGCTGTCGTGCTTCAAATTTACTAGCAACAACGATACCCATCTTGCGTCCATCAAGTCAAAAAACACGGCATCCGCGAGGAAAAGGCCAGGAACGTGCACAAACAAAAAACCCGCCGGGACGGCGGGTTTCGTATCAGACCTGCACTCAGCTACGTAGGTCGTACATCGCCTTTTCGCTGATCGCGTGCCACGCATTCACTTTATCGCGGAACGCTTGCATGGAGTCCCACACCTCACGATTGAGCGGGTTGGCCGCGGCAGTTTCTTCCAGTACATCCAGGCTGATATCACGCAAACGCTCCAGTACCGCGTCGGGCAAGCGCCGTAGCTGCACACCGTGCTCGTTCACCAGCGTGTCCAGCGCCTCGGCATTGCGCTTGGTGTACTCGTCCAGCATCGCCTGGTTGGTAGCGCGGGCGGCGACCTTGACGATGTCCTGCAGATCCGCCGGTAGCTCTGCCAGCTTCTGCTGATTGATGGTCAACTCGAGGACCGCACAGGGCTCCTGCCAACCCGGGTAGTAATAGTACTTGGCAGCCTGATACAGACCGAAGGCCAGATCGTTGTAGGGGCTGACCCAGTCGGTGGCGTCGATGACGCCGGTCTGCAGCGAGGTGAAGATTTCGCTGCCCGGCAGGTTGACCGTGGTCGCTCCAGCGCGCGACAGCACTTCGCCGCCAAAGCCGGGCATGCGGATTTTCAGCCCCTGCAGGTCATCCAGGCTGTTGATTTCCTTGTTGAACCAACCCGCCATCTGCACGCCAGTGTTGCCGCAGGGCAAGGGCAGCACGCCCAGCGGCTCGTAGGCTTTCTGCCATAGCTCGAGCCCGCCGCCCTCATACAGCCAGGCGTTCATCTCCTGCGCGTTCAAACCGAAAGGCACGGCGGTAAAGAACGGCGCTGTCGCGCTCTTGCCCTTCCAGTAATAAGCCGCGCTGTGACCCAGTTCGGCGGTGCCGCTGGAGACCGCGTCAAAGACCTCCAAAGCTGGCACCAGCGCGCCTGCGGCAAACACCTGAATGCTCAGGCGGCCATTCGACAGTCGCGCCACGGTATCGGCAAAGTGCTGCGCCGTTGTGCCCAGGCCGGGAAAGTTCTCCGGCCAGGAGGTGACCATCTTCCAGCGAAAACGCTGCTCGGGTTGCGCCTGGGTAGCGGTACCCGCCGCCGGAGCCGCGTCGTCCTTGCATCCAGCCAGTGCAGCCACGCCGAGACCCAGCCCAGCGGCGGTCAGTAGTTTACGTCTGTCCATTGATGCCTTTCTCTCGTCAATCAGCGGCGGCGACGCTCACCACGCCTGCGGCCTGCCGGGGTTAACTGTGTCTACAGCGCTTCAAGTTTGGCGTACGCCACCATCAGCCACTTGCTGCCTTCATCATCAAAATTGACTTGGATGCGCGCCTGCGCACCCTGGCCTTCATAATTGAGCACCACGCCTTCGCCAAACAGCGAATGCATCACCCGCTGCCCCAGCGCGAAACCGGTACTTTCGCTGGCATCGGCAGCAAACAGGCCGGACTTGCCGGGGCCGAAGGGTCGGCTGACCTGATTACCCAGGCGGACTTCCTGAATCAGCTCCGCCGGCACCTCGCGCACAAAGCGCGACAGCTTGTTGAAAGTCTCGCTGCCGTACAGGCGGCGCGTCTCGGCCCAGGTGATCACCAATTGCTGCATGGCGCGGGTAATACCCACGTAGGCCAGGCGGCGCTCTTCCTCCAAGCGGCCAGGGTCCTCCAGGCTCATCTTGTGCGGGAACAGGCCCTCCTCCACGCCGGCCATGAACACCAACGGAAACTCCAGCCCCTTGGCGCTGTGCAAGGTCATCAGCTGCACGCTGTCTTCAAAGCGGTCGGCCTGGGTTTCACCCGCTTCCAGCGAGGCGTGGGCAAGGAAGGCGAGCAGCACATCGCCCTCCTCGTCTTCGTCGGCCATGTCGTTCTCGAAGCCGCGCGCAGCCGATACCAGTTCTTCCAGGTTTTCGACCCGTGCCTGCGCCTTTTCGCCCTTCTCCTGCTCATGAAAGCGCAACAGCCCGCTGTGCTCGATGGCGATCTGCGCCTTGCTGTACAGCGGCACACCCTCGGCGCGCTCGGCCAGTTCTTCGATCAGCACCATGAAGGCCTGCACCGCATTCGCCGCACGGCCCGGCAGCCCCTTGTTGTCGAGCAGATCACAGGCCGCCTGCCACAATGAGACATCCTGCTGGCGGGCATGCTGGCGCAGTACTTCGACGGTCTTGTCACCAATGCCCCGGGTGGGCACGTTGATAATCCGCTCCAACGCGCCGTCATCACCGCGGTTGCCGATCAACCGCAGGTAAGCCATGGCGTTCTTGATTTCGGCGCGCTCGAAGAAGCGCTGGCCGCCGTAGATGCGGTAGGGCACGCCGCTACGCAGCAGGGCTTCTTCCAGCACCCGTGACTGGGCGTTGGAGCGATAGAGGATGGCAATCTCGCTGCGGCTCATGCCATCGCGTACCGCCTGCTCAATGCGCTCGACAATGAAGCGCGCCTCGTCCTGCTCGTTGAAACCGGCATAGAGCGCAATCGGATCGCCCTCATTGCCGTCGGTCCACAGCTGCTTGCCGAGACGCCCGGCGTTGTTGTCGATCAGCGCGTTGGCGGCCTTGAGGATGGTCGCGGTAGAACGGTAGTTCTGTTCCAGCCGGATCATTTCGGCATTCGGGTAGTCGGTTTGAAACTGCTGGATATTTTCGATCCGCGCGCCGCGCCAGCCGTAGATCGACTGGTCGTCATCGCCCACCACCATCAGGCTGGGATTCTTGCCCGCCAGATGCCGCAACCAGGCGTACTGCACGGCGTTGGTATCCTGAAACTCGTCGACCAGCATGTGCTTGAAACGCGCCTGGTATTGCTCGCGCAGGGTCTGGTTGTCGCGCCACAACTCCAGTGAACGCAGTAGCAGCTCGGCAAAGTCGACCGCACCAGCCCGTGCGCAGGCCTGCTCGTAAGCGGTATAGACCCGCACCATGGTGGTCAGGAACAGATCGCCAGCGGGCTGGATATGCTGCGGGCGCAGGCCCTCGTCCTTCTGGCCATTGATCCACCACTGTGCCTGCTTGGGCGCCCACTGGTTTTCATCCAACCCCAGCTCGCGGATCACCCGCTTAACCAGCCGCAGCTGGTCATCGCTGTCGAGTATCTGGAACTGCTCGGCCAGCCCCGCCTCGCGCCAGTGCGCGCGCAACAGGCGGTGCGCCAGGCCGTGAAAGGTGCCAACCCACATGCCCTGCGGGGAGATGCCCAACATCTGTTCGATGCGCCCGCGCATCTCATAAGCCGCCTTGTTGGTAAAGGTGACCGACAGAATGCTCCAGGGCGAGGCCTTTTCGACCTCCACCAGCCAGGCAATGCGGTGCACCAGCACGCGGGTTTTACCGGAGCCGGCGCCAGCCAGCACCAGTTGTTGGCCAAGGCTGGCGGTGACCGCCTGGCGCTGGGCGTCATTGAGAGAGTGAAGCAGGTGGGAGATATCCATTGCGGCATTCTACCAGCGACCGCGCTCGGCTCGAAAGCCAAGCCTGCATATCCCGGTCCAGAGGCGCGCGTTGCAGTTTTTTACCCGTTTGGGGCTGTGCCGCACCGGTACGCTGGTGTAAGGTTGAGCGAATAAAGCCTTTGATCAGCTATAAGATCCGCCGATGATAAAAAGAAACGCACAGCGTTCCAGGACTCCCACGTCGTCATGACGATCTTGCGCTCCAGCACCACGCCCATCTCCGAGCCAGACCTGCGCCTGCAGCAAACCAATCAGCTGTATGCCTACTCACGTCTGCCCCAGTGGTTGATACTGGGCGTAGCCCTGCTGATTGTGCCGCTGCTTTGGGAGCACACCAGCCCGACCCGGTTGCTGAGCTGGGTCGCCCTGATCGGCCTGCTGGCGGTATTGCGCCAGCGTCTGGTCAAGCGCTATCAGAACTGCCTGCCACAAGATCGTCTGCGGGCCCGCTGGCGCTTTTTCTTCCATCTCGGCAACCTGGCCTCGGGCTTGTGCCTGGCCTGGGTCTATGTCGGTCTGACGCCGGTCGGCGACTTCACCCTGCAGGCGCCGATCTACAGCCTGGCCGGCGGTGTCGCCCTCTGTGTCGGAGTGATCTACGCCAGCCGCTTCCCGGCCTTTGCCAGCTTCATTGTTCCCGCCTGGTTACCGCCCGTTGCCTTCCTGTTGATGCAACAGGACGATTTCAGTCAGTCCTGGGCCTTGATGGGCTTGATCCTGTTTGTCTGCATCGTGCTGTGCGCCGTCTTTATTCATCGCTCGGTACTCGAGGCGCTGATCAGTAACCTGCGCAATGAAGCCCTGCTCACCAACCTTGGTAGCACCCAGCAGCGCAGCGAAGAACTGAATCAGCAGCTGACCCGCGAGATCAACCAACGCCGCAACGCCGAGCAATCGCTGCGAGAAAGCCACGAAGCACTCGAGGCACGAGTACAGGAGCGTACCGCTGAACTGGAGCGCGCCACCCAGAACCTGCAGGCCAGTGAGGCCCAATTGAGTCTGGCCATGGATGCCAGCCAGCTAGGGCTCTGGGACTGGGACCTGGTAACCGACCGGGTATTCCACTCGCAGGTCGATACCATTTTCGGCATTGCTCAGGATGAAGGCATGAGCATGCTGCTCGACCTCAAGCCCCGTCTGCACCCGGCCGATGCGGCCATGGTCCGCAAGACCCTGGTACGGCACATGAAAGGTGAAACCGAAGCCTACCGCATGGAATACCGCGTACGGCACCAGAACGGCCAGTGGGTCTGGGTCGAAGACGCCGGGCGCGTGGTGGAGCGCGACGCCCAGGGACGCGCCATTCGCATGATCGGCACCCGTCGCGACATCACCGCGCGCAAATACCAGGATGAGCAGGCGCTGCTGGCCTCTACCGTGTTCGAGGCCACCTCCGAAGGCATTTTCATTCTCGACCCGGAGCAGAACGTGCTGGCGGTCAACCAGGCCTACAGCGTGATTACTGGCCGAACCAGTGCCGATGCGGTGGGTCGCAACATTCTGGATCTCAGCGGCGATGAAGAAATTCGCAAGCAATTCTCCCAACTGCACCTGCTGCTCAACAATCAGGACCGCTGGCAGGGCGAGCTAACCGCACGGCGGCGCAGCGGAGAGTCCTTTCCCATCTGGCTGCAGCTCGCCGTAGTCCGCGACCAGAGCGGGCAGGTTACCCATTACGTGGGCTTCTTTGCCGATCTGACCACCCACCGTCAGACCGAAGAACAACTACAGTACCTGACCAATTACGACGCCCTGACCCAGCTGGCCAACCGCAACCTGTTCAACGAGCGGCTGCAGGAAGCCACCAGCCAGGCTCGGCAGCACGAGCACCAGGTCGCTCTGCTGCACATCGACCTGGATCGTTTCAAACAGATCAACGTTAGCCTGGGTCACGCGGTGGCCGACAGCCTGCTGCAGGAAGTAGCCAAACGCCTGCGCGCCGCAGTACACCCACAGGACTTGCTGGCGCGCCTCTCCGCAGACGAATTTGTGCTGGTCATCGAGCAGCCGGAAAACGACAAGGCGCTGGCGGTTGCCGCCAACGTCGTGCTGGACGCGGTGCGCCAGCCCATGCAGATTGGCGGCCAGGAGCTGGTCATTACGGCCTCCATCGGCATCAGCCTGTTCCCCGCCACTGCCCGCGACAGCCTGCTGATGATCACCCAGGCGCATCAGGCCATGCAGCACGCCAAACAGCTCGGCGGCAACAACGCCCAGTTTTTTACCCATGAGCTGCGCGCCTACAGCCTGGATCGTCTGCAGCTGGAGAACCAGTTACGCAAGGCGCTGGAAGACGACCAACTGGTGGTCTACTACCAACCCAAGCTTCACCTGGCCAGTGACCGCATCCGCAGTGCCGAGGCGCTGGTGCGCTGGCAGCACCCGCAGCGTGGGCTGGTGATGCCCGGCGAATTCATCAGCATCGCTGAAGAGTCCGGCTTGATCGTACGCCTCGGTGACAACGTGCTGCGCCAAGCCTGCGCCCAAGCCAGTCTGTGGTATCAGCAGGGGCCACAGGCGGTCGCGGTATCGGTGAACCTGTCGGTACAGCAGTTGCGTCAGCAAGGTTTTGCCGAAGACGTAGCTCGCATTCTGCGCGGCTGCAAACTGCCAGCAAGGCTGCTGGAACTGGAGCTGACCGAAAGCATGCTGCTGGAGCACAGCCCCACCGTCTCGACCAATATCGAAGCCCTGCAGGAGTTGGGGGTAACCCTCTCGGTAGACGACTTCGGCACCGGATACTCGTCGCTCGCCTACCTCAAACGCTTCCCGATCAGTACCTTGAAGATCGACCGCGCCTTTGTTGCCGAGCTGGATGAAGTACAGTCTGACGACGCCATCATCCGCGCCATCATCGCCATGGCCCACAGCCTGTCGCTGAACGTGGTTGCCGAGGGCGTCGAGCATGAAAGCCAGTTGGAGTTTCTCAAGGCCAATGGCTGCGACGAAGTGCAGGGCTATCTGATCAGCCGCCCTATCCCGGCCGATGAATTGACCGCGCTGCTGGCCAGCAGCAGCGATATGCCAAACCTGCGTAAACGTCGCTGATTAGAGCCGCTCGTCCAGCCAGCGGTGTCCCTGCCGGTCAAGCAGACTGTCTGCCGCGTCCGGCCCCCAGCTACCTGCCGGGTAACGCTTGGGTGAGCGATAGCAATCCTGCCAGCCCGCCAGAATCGGGTCCACCCAGCGCCAGGCCGCTTCAATTTCGTCACGCCGCATAAAGAGTGTGGCGTCGCCTTGGATCACGTCTAACAGCAGCCGCTCATAGGCATCCCAACGGCGCCGCTTGAAGGCATCGGCGAAATCCAGGTCCAGATCCACGTTCTGCAAACCCATACCGCGGCCCGGCGATTTCGCCATCAACGAAAGGCGAATACCTTCATCCGGCTGCAGGCTGATGATCAGGCGGTTGTTTTCCGGGTTGTCGCCGCTGCGCGGAAACAGCCGATAGGGCACCGGCTTGAACTGAATCACGATCTCGGACTTGCGCTGCGCCAGGCACTTTCCGGTGCGCAGGTAAAAGGGCACGCCGGCCCAGCGCCAGTTGTCGATCTCGGTTTTCAGCGCGACAAAGGTCTCGGTATTGCTGTCGTGGTCTACACGCTTTTCAAAGTAATAGGCCGGCAAGCGCTCGCCGGCACGCTCGCCCGCCGCATACTGGCCGCGCACCGTGCGGTCCTGCACATCCATGCCGGTAATGGGCCGCAAAGCCTCGAGAATCTTCAGCTTTTCATTGCGCACCGCCTCGGGCTCGAAGTACACAGGCGCTTCCATCGCAACCAGACAGAGCAGCTGCAACAGATGATTTTGCACCATGTCGCGCATGGCGCCGGCATGATCGTAATAGTCACCACGATTCTCCACGCCGACGCTTTCCAACACGCTGATCTGCACATGGTCAATGTGCGCATTGCGCCACAGCGGCTCGAACAGAGCATTGCCAAAGCGCAGTGCCAGCAGATTCTGTACCGCCTCCTTGCCCAGATAGTGATCAATGCGGAATACCCGCGCCTCGTCGAACACGGCGCCGATCTGATCGTTGATCTCATTCGCGGTCACCAGACTTTCGCCAAGCGGCTTTTCGAGTACCACGCGGGCGTGCGCGTCGGTCAGGCCTACCGAGGCGAGGTGCTTTACCGTAGGAGCAAACAGGCTGGGCAGGGTCGCCAGATAGAACACTCGGACACGGCCACTGTCGGTTTTCAACAGCTTGGTCAGTTTGGGAAATTCGACGCGCTGACTGACATCCAGCGAAAGGTAGTCCATGCGTGCCGCAAAACTGTCCCAGGCGCTCTGATCAAAATCGCTGCGCGCTACATGCTGACTGACATGGCGTTTGACCAGCTTGCGATAACTATCGACCGTGTGCTGCGCCCGCGCCAGCGCAAAGATGCGCGTGCCCGCGTGCAGGTGGCCGTCACGGTGCAGATAATAGAGTGCCGGCAACAGCTTGCGCATCGCCAGATCGCCGGTGCCGCCAAACACCACCATGTCACAGCTGATACCGTCTTGCGCCGCCACGTCGCCCTCCCGGAAAACAGCGCCATGACCATTTTTGTAGTATAACTACAAAATCGGTCGCCATCGGGCGCCAAAAACTCACATTGAAACGCACTGCACGCATGCAGCCACTCACTCGCAGACTAACATGAAGCCATCGTGAATTTGCTCCAGCACATCGCCGCCAGCCGTGACCTGCTCCGAAAGTCCGAGCTGAAGGTCGCCGACTACGTGCTGGCACAGGCCGCGCAGGTGATGCACTCCTCGATGGCGGACCTGGCCCAACAGGTCGGCGTCAGCGAGCCCACCATCGTCCGCTTCTGCCGCGCCATCGGCTGCAGCGGTTTTCAGGACCTGAAACTGAAACTGGCACAGAGCCTGGCCGCCGGTGCCAGTTTTGGCCAGTTTTCGATCAACGAAGACGACAGCGTCGATACCCTGTCGCACAAGATTTTTGATACCACCCTGGCCACCTTGATGGACGTCCGTGAGCGTCTGGACCCGGCAGCCATCGAGCAGGCCATTGACGCTCTGACCCATGCAAGACGCGTTGAATTCTATGGCTTTGGCGCTTCCGGCGCGGTCGCCAGCGACGCCCAGCACAAATTCTTTCGCCTGCAGGTCTCTACCGCTGCCTATTCCGATCCACACATGCAGGCCATGTCAGCCGTGACCCTGGGACCGGAGGACGTTGCCGTGGCGATCTCACAAACCGGCAGGACCAAGGATCTGCTGCACTCAGCCGGTCTGGTGGCCGAAACCGGCGCCACGTTGATCAGCCTGTGCCCCAGCCGCACACCGCTGGCCGAGCTGGGGCGTATTCATATCCCCATCGACGTGCCGGAAGATACCGATATCTACACCCCCCTGTCCTCACGTATCGCCCATCTGGTGGTGATTGACGTGCTGGCCATGGGTATGGCGATGCGCCGCGGGCCCGAACTGGTCAATCACCTCAAAAGCGTCAAGCGCAGCCTGCGCGGTCTGCGCCTGTCGAACAAGGCGCGTAGCGACAACGCCGAGTAACCGGCTGCCTGGCGCTTCTGGCATAATTTCCGCTCCCGCCCGCTATCCGAGGACACCTGCATGCCCGTCGCCATGGCCCGCCATATTCTGGTCAAGACCGAAGCCGAAGCCGCCGCATTGAAAAAGCGTCTCGCCGAGGGCGAGGCGTTCGATGTGTTGGCCAAGAAGCATTCCACCTGTCCCTCCAAGAAACGCGGCGGCGATCTGGGCGAAGTTCGGCCCGGCCAGATGGTGCGCGCCATCGACCAGATCATTTTCAAGAAGCCATTGAAAGTGGTGCACGGCCCGGTCAAGACCCAGTTCGGCTACCACCTGGTGCAGGTGTTCTACCGCGACTGAAGAGCGGGATAACAGATCAGGTTGTGGATCACCGCCGGATCGCTGCCCGGGTTGCGATAGCCGTGCGCCGCATCAGCCGCAAAACGCACGGCGGCACCTTGCTTGAGCCGTTGCCAACACCCATTGACCAGCAGCTCCACCTCACCCTGGATCACCGTTACGTGCTCGGTTACTCCGCTTTCGTGGGGCTCGGAAAGGCGCTCGTAGGCCGCTGGCAAGGTCAGCTCCAGCAGCTCGAAGCCATAGCGTGGATCGAAGGGGAACAGCGGCGCCACCAGCATTGCATCGCTGGTCGGCCGCTGCCGCAGCTGCTCGGCCTGACGCACTTCAAGCTCGTTGGGCGGTGCGGCAATAAAGGCCGAGAGCGGTACCTTGAAACCACCGGCGATTTTCCACAGGGTCGCCAGCGTCGGGCTCGATTCGGCCCGCTCTATCTGCCCGAGCATCGCCTTGCTGACGCCGCAGGCCTGCGCCGCCCGATCCAGACTCCAGCCGCGCTCACTGCGTAGCTGCTTAAGCGCCTGACCCAGATAATCACCCACTGATTGCATGCAAAAACCTGCGATTTTGTTTTGTGCGTTATAGCGCACGAGTGCTACATTGCGGCTCTATTGTGACCGCGTGCGCTATAACGCACAATCACCCTTCTATTGCTGGAGATGTCATGTGATTCGGACCTGGTTCAATCCCTCACATATAGCCGCCGGCTTCATTGCCGTATTGGTGGGTTACACCAGCTCGGCGGTCATCATCTTTCAGGCCGCCGAAGCGGCCGGCGCGTCGCCGCAGGAAATCAGCTCATGGCTATGGGCATTGGGTGTCGGCATGGCCATCACCAGCATCGGCCTTTCCCTGCGCTATCGCTCGCCGATTCTGATTGCCTGGAGCACACCGGGCGGCGCCCTGTTGGCGACTGGTTTGCCCGGTTTCAGCCTGAACGAGGCGATTGGCGTGTTTCTGTTCAACGCCCTTCTGATTACGCTCTGCGGCTTGCTGGGCTGGTTCGACCGTATCATGCGGCTGATCCCAGCCTCCTTGGCTGGCGCCATGCTGGCCGGGGTGCTGCTACCCTTTGGTCTGAACCTGTTTGTGGCGCTGGAGCAGCAGACATTGATGGTCGGCGCCATGCTGGTCACCTATCTGCTCGGGCGTCAGCTGTTACCGCGCTACGTGGTACCACTGGCCCTGCTGGTGGGGGTACTGATCGCTGCGCTGGGCAATCAGTTGCATATGGATGCCCTGGACTGGTCTCTGGCACAGCCGATCTGGACCACGCCGGCTTTCTCGCTGACGGCCCTGATCGGCGTGGGCATTCCCATGTTCATCGTTACCATGGCCTCGCAGAACGTGCCCGGTATGGCAGTGCTGCGCGCCAACGGCTATCAGGTGCCGGCCTCGCCACTGATGACCACTACCGGCATCACCGGTCTGCTGCTGGCGCCCTTTGGCGGTTACACCTTCAATCTGGCGGCCATCAGCGCCGCCATCTGCGCCGGCAAGGATGCCGACCCCGACCCTGCGCAGCGCTACCGCGCAACGATATGGGGTGGGCTCTTCTATCTGCTGACCGGGCTATTCGGCGCCACCGTGGCCAGCCTGTTTGCAGCCTTCCCGCAGGCGCTGATTATGGCGATCGCCGGCCTTGCTCTGCTGGGCACCATCGGCAACAGCCTGGCGACCGCGCTGCACGATGAGAGTCAGCGCGAGGCCGCTTTTCTGACCTTTCTAGTCACCGCATCAGGACTGTCACTATTCCACATCGGCAGCGCATTCTGGGGGCTGCTGCTGGGCATGCTGGTGTTGCAATTACGGCGGCGGATGGGCTGAACGCTACACCCTACGTCGCATCCTGACTTACTTGTGCATTACCGGCCACGCCCTTGTGAATGTCCTGGGTCAGCGCTTCAATGCGTTCGCTCAACTCGTGCGTCAGCTCGGTCAAGCGCGTGTTTTGCTCCAGCAGGCTGAGCAACGTTTGCATGTGCTGCGCCGACTGCTGCGCCCTTTCCGCCGCCGCTTGCGCCAGGGCTTCGCGGTGTTGCGCATCGGCTTGCGCCAGCGCCTTGTCACGATCGGCCTGGCGCGTTTGCGCCAGCAGGATCAGCGGCGCTGCATAAGCTGCCTGTAGGCTGAACGCCAAGTTCAACAGAATGAAGGGATAAAGATCGAACTGCACCAGGCCGCTGACGTTGACGGCTATCCACAAGCCCACAACCAGGGTCTGCGTGACCAGAAAGACCGGTGTGCCGAAAAAGCGCGCGAAGGCTTCAGCCTTCAGGGCGAACCAGCCATCGCCGAACACGGAGCCCAGGTGCAGACTGGAGCGAAGATAACGCAGATGGTGATTTGCTCGGGGGTTGGCTGGTTCTTCAGCCGGGCTGGGCACTGACATATGACGCACCTCGTGGGCAGAATAGGATCGAGTCAGACAGCACAGAGAATAATCTGCTCCGGCTCAACCCAGAGACTGACCGACTGCCCAAGGGGCGGCAATACCTGATCGTCGGCTACAGCGGCAATTACCAAGGGGCCATCGGGCAGCTGCACATGTAGCTCGGCACCTGACGCGCTCTGCGCGATCTCGCATAGCACGCCATCCAATCGGTTCTGCTGCGTTTTTTGCGGCAGCAGACGCACCCAAGGCGCCTTGATCAGCGCGACCACTTCAGCGCCTTGGCGCAGATTCAACCGCTCGGTACTGGCATGGGTTAGCAGTGCCTCCAGTGGCTGACCGCCATCGAGCTGCAACGCGATACGGTCATTCAGGCCCTGCGCTTCAATCTGCGTTACCCGGGCATAGAGCTGATTACGCGCGCTGGTGCGCAGGCGCAGGCGATGCATCACCTGCAGGTACGGTTCCAGAGTTTGGTCTTCCGCCAGCCGCGCGAGAAACTGTTCATGCTCCTGCTGATAGCGCTGAAACGCTGCCACCAGCTCTGTTCCCTGCACCGTCAGCCGTGTACCGCCGCCGCCTTTGCCCCCCACAGAGCGCTCAACCAGTGGCGTGCCGGTGGCCTTGTTCATCGCGTCTACCGCGTCCCAAGCCGTTTTGTAGCTCATGCCGGCGGCCTTGGCCGCCTGGCTGATGGAGCCGGTTTGCACTATCTGTTGCAGCAGCTCGATACGTCCCTGGCCCGCCAGATTTTGGCCCTCGTGGGCGAACCAGAGTTGTCCTTCCAATTTCATGTGGATGTTGTCCTGTTATCCGAGGTGCGGCACACCGGGCTTGCCATTCGTTATATAACCAATAATATAGCGCTTTATCACGCCCGCTACGCGACCACAGGATTTCACCATGCGCCCGTTGTTCACTGCGCTGCTGCTCTGTCTGCTGCTGCCAGCCACAAGCGCCCAGGCAGGCAAGGTAACCGTGGCGGTAGCTGCCAACTTTACGGCGCCGATGCAGGCGATTGCCGACGCTTTCACCGAGGATACCGGGCATCAGCTTACCCCGGCCTTCGGCTCCACCGGCCAGTTGTATGCGCAAATCAGCCATGGCGCCCCGTTTGATGTGTTCCTCGCCGCCGATGCCAGCACGCCGGCCAAGCTTGAGGCCGAAGGTCGCACGGTGACTGGCTCACGCTTTACCTACGCCACCGGCGCGCTGGCACTGTGGTCCGCACAAACGGGGCTGGTCGATGCCAAGGGCGCGGTTTTGCACAGTGATCGCTTTCAGCATCTGGCTATCGCCAATCCGAAAACCGCCCCCTACGGCTTGGCAGCCTTGCAGGTCATGCAAGGTATGCAGTTGGCCGATAGCCTGGCGCCCAGGCTGGTGGAAGGTCAGAGCATCGGCCAAACCTACCAGTTTGTTGCCAGCGGCAACGCCGAGCTGGGCTTTGTCGCGCTGTCACAGATTTATCGCAACGGCGAGCTAAGCAGTGGCTCCGCTTGGCAGATACCTACTGCGCTGCACGATCCGATTCGTCAGGACGCGGTCCTGCTGCAACGTGGCGCCAACAACCAGGCGGCCAGGGCGCTGCTGGCATATCTGCAGGGTGAGCGGGCGAAGACGATCATTCGCACGTTCGGCTACCAGCTCTAGGCCCGCCGCCGGATGCCGCTTTCTGCCGCCGACTTCGCCGCTATCTGGCTGACACTGCAGCTGGCCGGCCTGACCACTGCCCTGTTGCTGCTGATCGGCACGCCGCTAGCCTGGTGGTTGGCGCGAACCCGCAGCTGGCTGAAAGCGCCGATTGGCGCCCTCGTCGCTATGCCGCTGGTGCTGCCCCCCACAGTGATCGGCTTTTACCTGCTGGTCGCCATGGGCCCGCAGGGACCGGCTGGTGCACTGACCCAGAGTCTCGGTTTGGGCACCCTGCCCTTTACCTTCAGCGGGCTGGTGGTCGGCTCACTGGTCTATTCGCTGCCCTTCGTGGTGCAGCCGATTCAAAACGCCTTTGAGGCGATGGGCAACCGCCCACTTGAGGTCGCCGCTACCCTGCGGGCCGGTCCGTTTGATCGCTTTGTACATGTTGCCCTGCCGCTGGCCCGGCCCGGCCTGATCACCGCCAGCGTGCTGGGCTTTGCCCACACCCTCGGCGAATTTGGCGTGGTACTGATGATCGGCGGCAACATCCCGGATAAGACCCGGGTGGTGTCAGTGCAGATATTCAACCACGTGGAGGCCATGGAGTATGCGCAGGCGCACTGGCTGGCCGGCGGCATGCTGGTGTTCTCCTTTGTCATTTTGCTCACCCTGCAGAGCCGCGGTCGCAGCCGCATGTTCAACTGAGGCGGCCGCCATGCATGCACGCTTTCGTTTACCGCTGGACAGTTTCACGCTGGATGTCGATCTCGCGCTGCCGGCGCGCGGTGTGACCGCGTTGTTCGGCCCCTCGGGGTCCGGCAAAACCAGCCTGCTGCGCTGTATTGCCGGACTGGCGCAGGCGCCCGAAGGCAAGCTGACGCTGGGCGACAACTGCTGGCAAGACAGCACCCGCAAGCTGTTCGTGCCGACTCACCAGCGCGCACTGGGGTACGTTTTTCAGGAAGCGAGCCTGTTTGACCACCTGTCGGTCGAGGATAATCTGCGCTTTGGCCTGAAACGCATCGCCGCCGGTGACCGCCGCCTACAACCCCAACAAGCGGTCTCTCTGCTCGGCTTGGAAGGCCTGCTGCAGCGCAGGCCACAGCACCTGTCCGGTGGCGAGCGTCAACGTGTCGCGATTGCCCGCGCGCTGCTTGTCAGCCCGCGCTTGCTGTTGCTGGACGAGCCGCTGAGCGCGCTGGACGCACCGCGCAAGGCCGAAATCCTACCGTACCTAGAACGCCTGCACGGCGAACTGGAAATCCCGATCATTTATGTCAGTCATGCGCTGGAGGAAGTCATTCGCCTGGCTGATCATCTGGTTCTGCTCGACAACGGCCAAGCGTTGGCCAGTGGCCCGCTGCAGACGATGCTGCCGCGGCTCGATCTGCCGCTGGCCCGGAGCGACGACGCCAGCGTGGTGATCAACGGCACTGCCACGGAGTACGACAGTGACTATCAGCTACTCAGCCTGCAGCTGCCGAAGAGTGATCTCTGCTTGCGTGTAGCCCACCAGCCAATTGCACCGGGACGGCCGCTACGCCTGCGAGTACAGGCGCGCGATGTCAGCCTGAGCCTGCAGCAACCACAACACAGCAGCATTCTCAACCTGCTGCCGGTTCGAGTCGTGGCGGTGGCCGCCGCCGACAACCCGGCACACCTGCTGGTGCAACTGGATATGCAGGGCAGCGCGCTGCTGGCGCGAATTACCCGTTACTCCAGCGACCAGCTCGGTCTGCATCCGGGGCAAGCGCTGTGGGCACAGATCAAGTCGGTAGCGCTGCTCGGCTAAGCCCGTTTGCGGCTGGCCAAAACCCAACGCTGCAACCGCGCACCGTCAACCAGTTCAAGCTGCCGCTCGGCGGCAAACATCTTCGCCTCCGCCGTGAATCCGCCCCGGGTCACGACAAAACCACCGGCCGCGCCTTCACTTACCACCCGCGCAAACAGATCCCGTAACGGCGCCACTTTCAGCTGCCGGGCGTGCCAGTAACGGCAATGCACCAAGTAGCGCTCGCCGGCCTGTTGCAGCAGCAGATCGCAGCTGCCATCGGGCTCGGGCAAGGTGTTGCCGAGCACACGATAGCCCTTGCTGCGGAAGGCTTGTTCCAGCAGGTGTCTGAACGCTGGCCACTCCATAGTCTGTAACAGTACTGCCGGTGCTGGCGGCGGCGTTGCTTGCAGATGCCGCTGCTGCGCCACGCGATAGCCCAAGGCGGCGAGCGCCACGGCGCAGAAGCCGAACGGCAACAGGTACTGAGCGTAGCGGGCCAGTTGGCGAAACAGGGAGTCGGTCAACACGCCGCCGCCGGCAGCACGGTCGAACAGCGGCAGCGGGCTACTGGCAAAGGGGTGCAGCAACAGCCAGCTGAACAGCGCAAATACCAGATTGATCCACCAGGGCAGACGACCGAGCAGAATCAGCAGATCGGAAAGTAGTGCAGGGCGTTGACTACGGGCCATCCATGACTCCTCAACAATGGCGTACTGCCATTACGGATAAACCATAGATTGGCATTATCCAGCGGTAAATTGCAGACCGAACGTTTACCGGCGGGCGTGTTGCGCCAGTATCGCTGTCAGCAGCCCCGGAAAACGCTCCTCCAGTTCAGCGCGGCGTAGCGAGTTCATGTGCGTGGTACCCACACCTTTGGTGCACACCAGGCCGGCATCGCGCAGTACCCTGAAATGGTGAGACATGCTGGATTTGGGGCGCCCACCGTCCAACTCACCGCAGCTGGCCTCAGCCACTTCGGACAGGCGTTGCACTACTTCCAGACGTACGGGATCGCTGAGCGCATAAAGCACTCGCTCAAGACTGAAGTCACTTGCCGGAGGATGTTTGAAAGGTCGCATGGGGCAAATCATACACAAGGCTTTACTTATGATCCATAGTTCCAATATTATCGAACAACTGAACAAAACCCCTGCGGGTCTTCAACACTAGCGGAGTTATCATGGCTGCACTATTCCAACCCTTTTCCCTGAAAGACGTCACGCTGCGCAATCGCATCGCGGTACCGCCGATGTGCCAGTACTCGGCAACCGACGGCCTGGTCAATGACTGGCACTTGGCCAATTACACCGGCATGGCACGCGGCGGCGCCGGACTGGTGATCGTCGAAGCCACTGCCGTGGCGCCGGAGGGCCGTATCACCCCTGGCTGCGCGGGTATCTGGAACGATCAACTGGCCGAAGCCTTCATCCCCGTGGTGCAGAGCATCAAGGCCCAGGGTGCGGTTCCCGGCATCCAGATCGCCCACGCCGGCCGCAAGGCCAGTGCCAACCGGCCCTGGGAAGGTGACGACCACATCGCCAACGAGGACCCGCGCGGCTGGCAGACTATCGCTCCGTCCGCCGTCGCTTTCGGCGCTCACCTGCCCAAGGCGCCCAGCGCCATGACACTGGACGACATCGCCCGCGTGCGTAACGATTTCGTTGCCGCCGCCAAACGCGCTCTGGCAGTGGGTTTCGAATGGCTGGAGCTGCATTTTGCGCACGGCTACCTGGCCCAAAGCTTCTTCTCGCCCCACGCCAATCAGCGCACCGACGCCTACGGCGGCAGCGCAGAGAATCGCGGGCGTTTTCTACTAGAGACGTTGCGCGCCGTGCGCGAGGTCTGGCCGGAGCACCTGCCGCTGACCATACGGTTTGGCGTGATCGAGTTTGATGGCCGTGATGAGCAGACATTGCAGGAGTCGATCGAGCTGACCCGTCAGTTCAAGCAAGCCGGGATGGACATGCTGAGCGTCAGCATGGGCTTCAATACGCCCGACGCCAAGATTCCCTGGGCGCCTGCGTTCATGGGGCCCATCGCCAAGCGGGTACGCGACGAAGCCGGCGTGCCGGTGTCATCCGCATGGGGGTTTGGTGAGCCGCAGATTGCGGAAAAGGCGGTCGCGGACGGGCAGCTGGATCTGGTTCTGGTCGGTAAGGCGCACCTGGCCAACCCGCACTGGGCCTACCACGCCGCCCGCGAACTGGGGATCGACAAGGCATCGTGGACACTGCCCGCGCCCTACGCGCATTGGCTGGAACGCTACTAGGTCGGGATTTAGCCAATCCGGCGCTAGCGCGAAAAAGCGCGACGAACCTCCGGGTTCGCCGCGCTTTTTTTGGTTTAGAAGTCCAGCGTGGTCGACACTACCAGCGTACGCGGTGCCCCAACGGTCAGATAACCGGCACCGGGGTAGCCACCAGCCGAGGCCCAATAGTCGCGATTAGCCACGTTCTCGACCCGCGCACGCACTGTCAGCTCCTGCGCATCGTTGATCAGCATGCTGTAACGCGCGCCCAGGTCAAAGCGTGTCCATGACGGAATCTCGCGGCTGTTGTCGGCATCAATGTACTGCTCGCTGGTGTAGATCACACGACCGTCAAAGGCCAGGCCATCGACGCCGGGCACCAGATAGTCCAGCCCCAGATTTGCTTGCAGCTCGGGCGCACCAATGCCTTCATTGCCTTCCAGTTCGGTGTCGAGCAGGCTGAAGCCGCCCAGCACCGTGAGGTCGTTGGTGGCCATACCGAAAGCGTTGAACTCCAACCCACGGTTGGTCTGCTTGCCAATCACGCCGTAGACATTGGTTGCGGCATCCAGACCGGCTTCCGGCTTGCGGCTGCGGAACACGCCGAGACTGCCACCCACACGCCCGCCGTCGTACTTCAGTCCCAGCTCGGTTTGCCGCGTGATATAAGGGTCAAGTACTTCGCCGGCGTTCGCAATCGGCGTACCGCTCGACAGCTCTGCCACACGGTCGCCCTTGACCAACCCTTCAATGTAGTTGGCATAAGCCGAAAGCTCGGGGTTGATGCGATACACCACACCGGCAATAGGCGTGACCGCGTCTTCATTGTAGGAAGCCGTGCGCGATCCGGTATCGTAAGCATAGCTATAGCTGGCGATGTTCTGCTGGCGTACGCCCACAGTCACCAGCAGCGCCTCATCCAAGAGCGAAAGGGTATCGGCCAACGCGTAGCTGCTGGTGCGAGTACGCTCGGTAACCTTGGGATCGCTGAGCGACCCGGCCCCGCTGAGTGCAGCAGAAGGTTCGGCAACATCTACCGGACGGTGGATGTTGCTGAGGACGTCGCCCGCGAAGCTGGACGCACCCCAGGCGTTGCGCGATTTCATCTCGTAAGTGGAGGCCGAAGCGGTCAGCGCGTGGCCGACCGGGCCGGTGTCGAACGCAAAGCGCAGGCCAATGTCGCCGGTGACCACCTCATCTTCACGCACATTGTAAAAACGATAAGCCGAGGTATCTCCAGCGCTGTTGATGACTGTCGGGTTGGCAAAGTTGCCTTCCTCTTCGCTGGTACGCATGCCACCGGCTACCCAGCCGGTCAGCGCATCATTGAAGTCGTACTCGGCGCGCAGAGTGCCAAAGGTGTCCTCGGCATTGGAGTAGGTCCAGCGCTGCGCCACGCTGTCATCGGCAGAGGGCGCCGAGGGCACCGGTACGCCAGCGCGAATGGTGATATTCGGCTGGGCCGCATCCACCTCGTGATCCTGATAACCCAGGTCGGCAGAGATACGCAGCTTGTCGCCTCGGTAATCGGCCCCCAGCGCCAGCAGACCCAGCTCGCCGGACTCGCCGTCTACCGCCACATCGCCATCGCGGCGCGCCATGTTGAGACGCAAACCAACGCGATCGTCGGCGAAACGGCGGCCAAAATCACCTGCAGTGTAGTATTGACCACCAGAGCGCACGCCCGCAGTCACCTCGTTCAAGGCCTCGTTGGGCGCGCGCTTGGGTACGATATTGATCGCGCCACCCAAACCGCTGCCGCCAGGCGCGGCACCGTTGAGGAAGGCATTGGCACCGCGCAGCACCTCCACCCGCTCGACAAACTCGGTACCCATGTACTGACGGGGCAGCAGGCCGTAAAGGCCGTTATAGCTGATATCGTCGGAGAAAATCGGCAACCCGCGCACCATGTACACCTGCTGGAAGTTGCCGAAGCCCCGCGCCACACGTACCGCGGGGTCATTCAGCAGCACATCACCGATACTGGCAGCCTGCTGATCCTGAATCAGCGTCTGTGTGTAGCTGGTAGCGGTGAACGGCGTGTCCATATAATCCTGGTTGCCGAGAATCCCCACCCGCGAACCTGCCGCCACCTGACCGCCAGCGTAAGGCGGCGGCAGGCCATCGGCCGACGCGTCGGCACTGGCACTAACTGTCAGGGAGGGCAACTCGACGGCATCATCAGTCTCCTGCGCGTGCGCCAGCGCGCTGGCAAAAACCGAAGACAAGGCCAGCGACAGCGCCGTGCGTCTGAATACAAGGGAAGGGTTCATGGGCAGCTCTCTGAATAGCGTGCGATGCGCCGGGCAAACCGCAACAGCAGATTGGTTAATAATGTTAACGATTCGCATTATACCCATGACAGATAGAAAGACCAGCACGCCGCCAACCACCCGCCGGTCTGCGGGCACCGCCCTGCTCTGTCGTTTCCGGGCCGTTGTCAGTACAATGCGCCGCCCGTCCTCTGCGGCGAGCTCATTCACTTTTATCTCCAGCAGGACTCTGCCTTGATCTCCACCGCCAATATCACCATGCAGTTCGGCGCGAAGCCGCTGTTCGAGAACGTCTCCGTCAAATTCAACAATGGCAACCGATACGGTTTGATCGGCGCCAATGGCTGCGGCAAGTCGACGTTCATGAAAATTCTTGGCGGCGAGCTGGAGCCCTCCGGCGGTCAGGTGATGCTGGAGCAGAATGTGCGCCTGGGTAAGCTGCGGCAGAACCAGTTCGCCTACGAAGAGTTCAGCGTGATCGATACCGTGATCATGGGCCACGAGGAGCTGTGGAAGGTCAAGGCCGAGCGCGACCGTATCTACTCGCTGCCGGAAATGAGCGAAGAAGACGGGATGAAAGTCGGCGAACTGGAGGGTGAATTCGTGGAAATGGACGGCTACACCGCCGAATCCCGCGCTGGCGAACTGCTGCTGGGGCTGGGTATTCCGCTGGAGCAGCACTTTGGCCCGATGAGCGAAGTGGCTCCCGGCTGGAAGCTACGTGTGCTGCTGGCCCAGGCGCTGTTCTCCGACCCCGACGTACTGCTGCTCGACGAACCCACCAACCACCTGGATATCAACACCATCCGTTGGCTGGAAAGCATTCTCACGGCGCGCAACAGCACCATGATCATCATTTCCCACGATCGCCACTTCCTCAACAGCGTGTGTACGCACATGGCGGACCTGGATTTTGGTGAGCTGCGTCTGTTCCCCGGAAACTACGACGAGTACATGACCGCCGCCACCCAGGCCCGCGAGCGTCTGCTCTCCGACAACGCCAAGAAGAAAGCGCAAATCGCCGAGCTGCAGACCTTTGTCAGCCGCTTCTCGGCCAACGCGTCCAAAGCCAAACAGGCCACCAGCCGCGCCAAGCAGATTGACAAGATCCAGCTGGATGAGGTCAAGCCTTCCAGCCGCGTCAGCCCCTTCATTCGCTTCGAGCAGCACAAGAAGCTGCATCGCCAGGCGGTGACGCTGGAGAACGTCAGCCAGGGCTTTGATGGTGAAGTGTTGTTCAAGAACCTGAGCCTGCAGATCGAGGCTGGCGAGCGGGTGGCCATTATCGGCCCCAACGGTATCGGCAAGACCACCCTGTTGCGCACCCTGGTCGGGGAAATGGCGCCGATGAAAGGCGAGGTGAAGTGGGCCGAAAGCGCCGACGTGAGCTACTTTGCCCAGGATCACGCCGACGACTTCAAGGATGACTACACGCTGTTTGACTGGATGGGCCAGTGGACCCAGGGCGGCGAGCAACTGGTGCGCGGCACCCTCGGCCGCATGCTGTTCTCCAACGACGACATTCTGAAATCGGTCAAGGTGATATCCGGCGGCGAGCAGGGCCGTATGCTGTTCGGCAAGCTGATCCTCAAGAAAGCCAACGTGATGCTGATGGATGAGCCCACCAACCACCTCGACATGGAGTCCATCGAGGCGCTCAACCTGGCACTGGAAAACTACCCCGGCACCCTGGTCTTCGTCAGCCACGACCGCGAGTTCGTCAGCTCGCTGGCCACGCGCATCATCGAGCTGTCGGAAAACGGCGTGACCGACTTCTCCGGCACCTACGACGACTACCTGCGCAGTCAGGGCGTGTTGTTTTAACCGGCAGCCAAACCCAGTAGTTGCAGCGCGCTAGCGCTGTAACGCGCGCCCAGCAACAGCCAGTCGAACCAGAAAGCCTGGTGCAGCAGCACGATCAGCCAGAACACCGCTTGGAATGAGGCCTTGCGGGTCTTGTGCCGAAACACCTGCTGGGCGATTAACGCGCCGGGCCAGCCACCCAGCAACTCGGTGATGTGCAGGGTGTTTTCCGGGGTGCGCCAGCGGCCGCTTTCGGCGCTGCGCTTGTCGATCGCGTACTGCACGAAACTGGCGATACTCACCAGCAGATAGGCCATCAGCGGCCACGCCGTGGCCTGCTGCCTGAGCACACCGATGCTGCCCAGCAGCGGCAACACCACCAGCAAAGCCAATACCAACAGCTTCAACGGCAAACGACGGATGCCCGCGTGCGGCCGCACGCTACGCTGAGGGCGAGCAACCTTGGGACGCGCCGACGCTGGCCCTGGCTTACCAGCGGCGCCTTTCTCGCTTGCCTGCGGTTTACGCCTGATCGCGGCGCGATCGATGCTCAGCCCCTCGCCACGCATGTGTTCTGCCCGCGGCCTGCCCCTCTCATCCTTGCCGGCAAGGTAATACACCGTGCTGCCTGCTGTCGGGCGAGCATCACCGCGCACCGCCGAGATATGCACAAACAGCCGCTCGCTACCGTCTGCTGGCTCGATGAAACCAAAGCCCTTGTCGTCGTTCCAGTTGATCAGTTTGCCGCGCAACTCCATCTGCCTTGCCTTCCTCGGTGCCGGCCATGTTGGTCAGCGCTTTATACCATGAGGTGATGCCTTCGCCGTGAAAACCATCAGTGGCGTTAGCCGCATCTAATCAGATGTTAACCGCCAGAGCTGTACTGGCGTCCTCGCAGCAACCATCCGGCTGATGCGAAAAGGGTGTTCTCATTGCGCAGGCAGTGGGCTCGCGTTACCCGCAATCTGCCACAATCGAGCCAGGTCGGCGGCCCGCGCGGTGAGCTGGGCAGCAGCCTCATCCATGGCCTGTTCCAGCGTCAGCGGACCGGGCGCCAGACTGAACGCGGCAGCGATACCTTCGGCATAAAGCCGTTGATACCCCTCCCCCAGGCTACCCGCCAGAGCAATCACAGGGACGCCGGCGCTGCGCGCCAACCGCGCTACACCGACCGGTGTCTTGCCATGCAGGCTTTGACCGTCGAGGCGCCCTTCACCGGTAATCACCAGATCCGCGCCCTGCAGCATCTCGGCCAGGCCGCACAGCTCGGCCACCAGCTCTACGCCGGGGCGGAACTGCGCCTTGAGCACCGCCTTGGCGGCAAAACCCAGGCCGCCGGCGGCACCCACGCCCGGAAAATGCCGCACATCCTCGCCCAGGGTGGCGCTCATCACATCGGCAAAGTGCGCCAGCGCCTGATCCAGCTGCGCCACTTGCTGCGCACTGGCGCCCTTCTGCGGGCCAAAGATCGCTGAGGCGCCCTTGGGGCCGCACAGCGGGTTGTCCACGTCGGCTGCGACCATCACCTCCAGCCGGGCCAGGCGCGTATCCAGCCCGGTCAGGTCAATGTGCTGCAGTTGCTGCAGCGCAGCGCCGCCGGGCTGCAGCTCGTTACCATCGGCACCCAGAAAGCGCACACCCAGGGCGTGCAGCAAACCTGCACCGCCATCGTTGGTCGCACTGCCACCGAGGCCCAGCACCAGCCGCCGGGCACCGGCATCCAGCGCTGCACGAATCAGCTCGCCGGTACCAAAGCTACTGGCCCGCAGCACATCGCGTTGCTGCGCCGCCACCAGGTGCAAACCGCTGGCAGACGCCATTTCGATCATCGCTTGCTGCCCCGGCAGCCAGCCCCAGTGCGCCAACACCGGTGCGCCTAGCGGGCCCTGCACCTTGCATTCACGACGCTCGCCGGCGGTCACGGCGAGTACCGCATCCACCGTACCTTCGCCGCCGTCAGCCATCGGGCAGAGCAGCAGCTCGGCGTCGGGATACACCCGCGCCCAGCCGGTAGCAATGGCTTCGGCCACAGCGCCGGCGCTGAGGCTTTCCTTGAAGGAGTCAGGGGCGATAACCAGTTTCATCAGAGCAGTACCAGACTCAGCAGCCACACGGTGATAATGCCGGCAATGCCTTGCATCAGGGTGCCCATGGTCTGTGCTTTGTAGGCCGTGCCAACACTCATGCGGCTGAACTGGGTCACCACCCAGAAGAAGCTGTCGTTGGCGTGCGACACCGTCATGGCACCCGCGCCAATGGCCATGACGCAGAGCACCCGACCCATTTCACTGTCGAGACCCAGCTGGCCCAGCAGGGGTGCCACCAGGGCAGAGGTAGTGACCAGGGCAACCGTGGTAGAGCCCTGCGCAGACTTGAGCGCGGCCGAGACGATAAAGGGCATGAAGATGCCAATACCCAACGCCGACAGCGTCGCACCCAGGTAGTCACCCAGCGGCGTGATTTTCAGCATCGCGCCAAAGGCACCGCCAGCACCGGTAATCAGCAGAATGGGCGCGGCGGCCTGAATGCCTTCAACCACGCGCTCGTGAAACTCCTCACGCCTGTTGTCCGAACGCAGCAGGGTGCAGGCCAAACCGAGACCGACGGCCAGCGCCACCACGGGCTGCCCAAGAAAGGCCAGCACGGTAAACACCACGCCCTCGCCCACCGGCTTGGCCGGCAGGTTGGCCAGCGTGCCCAGGCAGATCAGGCCAATCGGCAGGAAAATCGGCGCAAAGGCCTTGGTGGCACTGGGCAGCACACCGTACTTGGCGCGGATCTGCTCGTAGTCTTCGCTATCCATCACGTGGGTGCCATTATCGACCAGTTCAATGTCCTTGCCGATAAAACGGTTGGCCCACAACATACCGGCCAGCGCGGTCACCATGGAGACCACCAGGCCAACCAGAATCACCAGCCCGAGGTTGTTTTCCAGCCCCAGGTTACCGGCGGCGGCAATCGGGCCAGGGGTCGGCGGCACAAAGGTGTGCGAGGCATACAGACCGGTCGCCAGGGCCACGCTCATGGCGATCACCGAGATCTTCATGCGCGCCGCCAGCGCGTTCTTCAGCGAGTTGAGGATCACGTAACCAGAGTCGCAGAACACCGGAATCGACACCAGATAGCCGATGATCGACATGGTCAGCGTCGGGAAGCGTTCGCCGAGCAACTTGATGACCGTCTCGGCCATGGTGATGGCGGCGCCACTGCGCTCCAGGATCACACCGATGATGGTGCCCAGCACAATCACGATGCCGATGTAACCGAGGATGCCGCCAAAACCACCGGTGATCGTCTTGACGATCTCCATGGTCGGCACTTGATAGGCAAAGCCGGCCAACAGCGCAGCGGCGAGCAAGGCAAGAAAGGGATGCAACTTGAGGCGCGCGGTCGCGAGGACGATAAACGCGATCAGGGCGACGAGAATCAGGACCAGACCCATGACTGAACTCCTTTTTATTGTGTGTGCCGTAATGGGTTATAGCGCTGCCGGCAGCAAACTGCCGCAGCCAAGCGAACATTGTTGCCCAGCTGAGCGGCAATTACCCTATGCGTGTGCACAATAAAAAAGACTAATTAGACCAACCGATATAGGCATTCGCCCAATAAGAACCGCAGGCTATTGCTCGGGCAACAACGACAAGCCGATGCTCAACAACACCCGGTGCGGCATCGCATCCAGGTTCAGTCCGGTGATCTCGGCGATGCGCTCAAGGCGGTACCGCAGGCTGTTGCGATGAATCGCCAGCGCCGCGGCGCAGCTCTGCGCGTGGCCGTTATGCGCCAGCCACACGCGCAGGGTGTGCAGCAGCTGGCCGTTGCCGTCAGCCTGGCGCAGCGGCTCCAATGGCGCCAGCAACTGATGAACAGTCCAGGAGGGTTGCAGGTGGTGCAGCAGCACCGCCAGCCGGTAATCGGCCAGGCGGATCAGCCGTTCGGACAGGCGCAGATCCTGAGCGTAATCACGCAGACCCAGTAGCGCCTCGCTGGCCTCGCGCAGATCGGCCAGGCTGACCACCGGCTCCGCGATCAACAGCCGGCCCACGGGCCATTCGCGCTTGTCGACCTGCTCCAGCCAGCTCTGCTTTGGCGCGTGCGCTTTGCCGCTGCGCAACCACAGCACATCGTGCAGGCCCAGCGGCAGGATAATATCGGCCGGATGGCGGGCGCGCATCTGCGTCACCAATTGCCCCTGAGCGTGCTGGTGATCGGTCTCGGCCGACAGGCAGATCAGACAGGGTTGCAGCGGCCAGACCCAGCGCATGCGCAGGCGTTCGGCGTCTTCGGTAAGGTTCTCGACCGCGTATTTGCGATCCAGCAGGTTCACCAGCCAGGCCTCCTGTTGCTGCCCGCGCCAGTGTTGCTCGGCCTGCAACACACGCTGCTCGACCAGCATCTCGGCGGTCATGCGCAGCAGCTCGGCAAAGGGCCGCACCTGCTCGGGGTCACCGGTAATGCCCAGCACACCGACCAGCCGTCCGGTGTGCAACAACGGCAGGTTGATACCCGGCTTGACGCCCTGCAGACAGGCCGCGGCCTGCTCGTCCAGCGCGACCACCCGCTGGTTGGCCAGCACCAGCTGCGCGCCTTCGTGACGGGTATCCAGCCGGCTGCTGTCGCCGCTGCCGATGATCAGCCCCTGACGGTCCATCACGTTGACGTTGTAAGGCAGGATTGCCATGGCACGGTCAACTATGTCTTGTGCCAGATGCCGGTCCAGCTCGAACATGCGCTGCCCTCCAGGTTCACGACAGGCGGTCATCGCCTGTCATCATCGCGTCATCCCGCAGTCTGCATCATGGGGCCGTTGCCCCAAACTCAGTGACGCGGGAGAAAGCCCCATGGCCTTTGATCCAGACTACCTCAGTGACAGCAGCTCGGCTAACAACCAGCGCCGCGAACGGCGCCGCCAGGAAGACAAGCGGCGCATGGCCTACCGCCGCGCCATCGAAGATTACCGCGAGAGCCAGAGCCTGCAGGCGACCTTCTGCGACTTCCCGGAACTGCTCGGCCAGACCGACCACCACCGCAGCCAGCGTCTTTACTGAGGCAGCGGCGGCTCAAAAGGCGCGGCGAGCTGGCGGATCAGCGCCCGCTCCTCACGCAGGAATGCCAAAAAGGCCTCGGCCACCGGACTGAGGCGCTTGCCGCGCGCATGCACCGCGCACCAGCTGCGCATCAGCGGCAGCTCCACCACGTTAAGGCAGACCAGTTCGCCATGCCGAATATAGGGTGCAGCCGCATGGCCCGGCACCAGCGCGACGCCCAGTCCGGCAATGGCGCCCTGCACCAGCGCCTCGGTCGAGCCCAGCTGCATGGTCTGCTGCAGGTGCACCCGCTTGAGCTGCAGAAACTCGTCGCACGCCTTGCGAATGCCGGAGCCCGCCTCGCGTTGCAACACCATGCTCGCCTCCAGCCGCGATAGCGGCAGCTGCTGCTGGCCCGCCAACGGATGATCCGGCGCCGCTACGGCGACTATCGGATTGTTCAGGAAAGGAAAGAACTCCAGCGCGCGATCAGCCGGCACCAGCCCCATGAGCACCAGGTCGTCACGGTTGTCTGCCAGCCGCTGGATGATTTGCGCGCGGCTGGCTACCTCGACGTGAAAACTGATCTCCGGGAAGCGTTGCCGAAAGGCCGCCAGCAGGTGCGGCAAGACGTACTGAATGCTGCTCGCCGCCGCTAGGCGCAGCTCGCCACGCAAGCTGCCCTGCAGGCTGGAGAGATTCATCTCGAGGCTGTCCAGGCGATCGAAGATGTCGCCACTGGCCGCCAGCAGGGATTCGGCGGCTTCGGTCAGATAGAGCTTGCGCCCCACATACTCGAACAGCGGCAGCCCCACCTGCTCCTCCAGCTGGCGAATCTGCAGACTGACCGCCGGCTGGGTCAGCGACATCGCTTCCGCCGCGCGGCTGTAGGAACGGCTGGCGCACACGGCACGAAACACCTGCAGCTGGCGCAGGGTCATTCGCAGCAGGGATTTACGCATATGGTCTAACCTGAATGGGTACTTTTACCGGCGCAGCGAAAGCACGCCAACCGGCAGAAATGATGGCTTATAGCTTATCCATAAGCAATTACTTATAGATAAGCCAAATATTATTCATTTCACATGTGCAGACCAGCCACCTAGGGTAAGCAAAGAAATATTTTGCAATGTATCGCCCGCCGGCCACGCACCGGCGCGGGGATACGCAACGCTTTCGAGGCTCCACTCGATCACCCACACGAGGAACGCGTACGTGATCAAGAAAATCCTGATTGCCAACCGTGGTGAAATTGCGGTTCGCATCGTTCGCGCCTGTGCCGAGATGGGCATCACTTCGGTCGCGATCTATACCGACGCCGACCGCTATGCCCTGCACGTGAAGCGGGCCGACGAGTCCTACAACGTCGGCAGCGATCCGCTGGCCGGCTATCTGAATCCACGCCAGCTGGTGAACCTGGCGGTCGAGACCGGCTGTGATGCGCTGCATCCCGGGTACGGTTTCCTGTCCGAAAACGCCGAGCTGGCCAACGTCTGCGCCGAACGCGGGATCAAGTTCATTGGTCCGTCCGGCGATGTGATTACCCGCATGGGTGACAAGACTCAGGCCCGCCGCAGCATGATCGCCGCCGGCGTGCCAGTAACCCCCGGCACCGAAGACAACCTGGCCGACCTGGCCGAGGCGCTGCGCGAAGCCGAGCGTGTGGGTTACCCGGTGATGCTCAAGGCCACCTCCGGTGGTGGCGGGCGCGGAATTCGTCGCTGTAACGACAAGGCCGAGCTGGAGCAAGCCTGGCCCCGGGTAATCTCCGAAGCGACCAAGGCCTTTGGCTCGGCCGATATTTTCCTCGAGAAGTGCATCGTCAATCCCAAGCACATCGAGGCGCAGATCCTGGCCGACAGTCATGGCAATACCGTGCACCTGTTTGAGCGCGACTGCTCGATCCAGCGGCGCAACCAGAAGCTGATCGAAATTGCCCCCAGCCCACAACTGACCCCAGAGCAGCGCGCCTACATCGGCGACCTGGCGGTAAAGGCGGCGCAGGCGGTGGGGTACGAGAACGCCGGCACCGTGGAGTTTCTGCTCGCCGAAGGCGAGGTGTACTTCATGGAAATGAATACCCGGGTACAGGTCGAGCACACCATTACCGAGCAGATTACCGGCATCGATATCGTGCGTGAGCAGATCCGTATTGCCTCCGGCCTGCCGCTGTCGATCAAGCAGGAAGACATCCAGCACCAGGGCTTTGCCATCCAGTTCCGCATCAACGCTGAAGACCCGAAGAACAACTTCTTCCCCTCCTTCGGCAAGATCACCCGCTATTACGCCCCTGGCGGCCCCGGCGTGCGCGTGGATACGGCGATCTACACCGGTTACACCATTCCGCCGAACTACGACTCCATGTGCCTGAAACTGATTGTCTGGGCGCTGAGTTGGGAAGAGGCCATGGACCGCGGTCTGCGCGCGCTGGACGACATGCGCCTGCAAGGGGTGAAAACCACCACGCCCTACTACCAGGAAATTCTGCGCAACGAGGAATTCCGCAGCGGCGTGTTCAATACCAGCTTTGTCGAAGCACACCCGGAACTGCTGAACTACTCGGTAAAACGCAAACCCGAAGAATTGGCCCTGGCCATCGCTACCGCGATTGCTGCGCACGCCGGACTATGACCCTAGCGGCAAGCCTGACGCTTGAAGCTTGCAGCTGATGAGGAACAAAGAATGAGCACTACACGCAAAATCACCGTAACCGACACCATCCTGCGCGATGCCCACCAATCGCTGCTGGCCACCCGCCTGCGCACCGAAGACATGCTGCCGATCTGCGGCAAGCTGGATCAGGTGGGCTACTGGTCGCTGGAAGTCTGGGGCGGCGCCACCTTCGACGCCTGCGTGCGCTTCCTCAAGGAAGACCCCTGGGAGCGCTTGCGCCAACTGCGCGCCGCGCTGCCCAACACCCGCCTGCAGATGCTGCTGCGTGGCCAGAACCTGCTTGGCTACCGCCACTACAGCGACGACGTGGTCCGCGCCTTTGTCGCCAAGGCGGCCGAAAACGGCATCGATGTGTTCCGCATCTTTGATGCCATGAATGACGTGCGCAACCTCAAGGTCGCCATCGAGGCCGTCAAGGCCGCCGGCAAGCACGCCCAGGGCACCATCGCCTACACCACCAGTCCGGTGCACACGGTCGAGGCATTCGTGAAGCAGGCCCAGGCCATGGCCGATATGGGCGTGGACTCCATCGCCATCAAAGACATGGCCGGCTTGCTGACCCCCTTCGCCACCGGCGAATTGGTCAAGGCGCTGAAAGCCGAACTGGATCTACCCGTATTCATTCACTCGCACGATACCGCGGGCCTGGCCTCCATGTGTCAGCTCAAAGCCATCGAGAACGGCGCCGACCATATCGACACCGCCATCTCGTCCATGGCCTGGGGCACCAGCCACCCGGGCACCGAGTCCATGGTTGCCGCGCTCAAGGGCACCGAATTCGATACCGGTCTGGATCTGGAGTTGCTGCAAGAAATCGGCATGTACTTCCACGCCGTGCGCAAGAAGTACCACCAGTACGAGAGTGACTTCACCGGCGTGGATACCCGCGTACAGGTCAACCAGGTACCCGGCGGCATGATGTCGAACCTGGCCAATCAGCTGAAAGAGCAAGGCGCGCTGGACCGCATTCAGGACGTGTTCGCAGAGATTCCGCGGGTGCGTGAGGACCTCGGCTTCCCGCCGCTGGTCACCCCGACTTCGCAGATCGTCGGCACCCAGGCGGTGTTCAACGTGCTGGCCGGCGAGCGCTACAAGACCATCACCAACGAGGTGAAGCTGTATCTGCAAGGTCGCTACGGCCAGGCGCCCGGCAAGATCAACCAGAAGCTGCAACGTCAGGCCATCGGAGGTGAAGAAGTGATCGACGTACGTCCGGCCGATCTGCTCAAACCGGAGATGGACCGCCTGCGCGGTGAAGTCGGCGAACTGGCCAAGACCGAAGAAGACGTGCTGACCTACGCCATGTTCCCGGACATTGGCCGCAAGTTCCTCGAAGAGCGCGAAGCCGGCACGCTGAAACCGGAAGAACTGCTGCCACCGCCCGGCGAAGGCGGCTCTCCGGCTGCCAGCAGCGAAGGTGTCCCGACCGAGTTCATCATCGACGTGCACGGTGAGTCCTACCGCGTCGACATCACCGGCGTGGGCGTCAAGGGCGATGGCAAGCGCCACTTCTACCTGAGCCTGGACGGCATGCCGGAAGAGGCCGTATTCGAGCCATTGAACGCCTTTGTGGGCGAGGGTAGCGGCAAGCGCAAGCAGGCCAGCGAGCCCGGCCACGTAACGACCAGCATGCCCGGCAACGTGGTCGACGTACTGGTTGCCGTGGGTGACAGCGTCAAGGCCGGTCAGGCTGTGCTGGTCAGCGAAGCGATGAAGATGGAAAGCGAGATTCAGGCCGCCATCGCCGGCACCGTGAAAGCGGTCAACGTCGCCAAGGGTGATCGCGTGACGCCCGGCGACATTCTGATCGAAATCGAAGCCTGAGCCGGTGCCGCCAGCGGGTGGAAACACCCGCTGACAAATAACTGCACCGGCGCCCTCAGGCGCCGGTGTCGTATGGGACCCAGCAATCGTCTATCCCAACAGTACAAACCTGATGATTGAGACTGCGATATGAACAACGACTCCAGACGCAACGAAACAGCCGACGAGGCCCTCAAGCAGATCGTCGATGGCTTCAACCGCTTCCGCAATGAGGTGTATCCCACCCAGCAGGAGCTGTTCAAACAATTGGCGCACGAGCAGATTCCGCGCGCCATGTTCATCACCTGCGCCGACTCGCGCGTCGCGCCCGAGTTGATCACCCAAAGCGCGCCGGGCGATCTGTTCGTCTCGCGTAACGTCGGCAACGTGGTACCGCCCTACGGCCAGATGATGGGTGGCGTGTCCACCGCCATCGAGTTCGCTGTACTCGCGCTGAATGTGCAGCACATCATCATTTGCGGTCACTCCGACTGCGGCGCGATGAAAGCGGTACTCAACCCCGCCACCCTCGACTCGCTACCCACGGTCAAGGCCTGGCTGCGCCACGCTGAAGTAGCCAAGATCGTGGTCGAGGACAACTGCAGCTGCCAGGAAGAGCAGCTCGGCATGATGACCGAAGAGAACGTGATCGCCCAGCTGCAGCATCTGGCAACGCACCCCTCGGTCGCCTCGCGCCTGGCCCGTGGCGAGTTGTTCATCCACGGCTGGGTATACGACATCGAAACCGCACACATCCGCGCCTACGACTCGGAAGCCAACGAATTCCGTCAGATCGGCGACGGCCCGCTGCCCATGGCCACCCCCAAGGCGCGTTACCCGGTCACCGCCAAGCGCTGAGACCACGGGCAATACAGCATTCTGTATTGCCCGCAATCGGGTTATACTTCGCCGCTTGATTCTATTTTGCAGCGCGGGCCGCTCTCTGCAGCACCCGCACTGTGTTCTCCAAGCCACGACAGGTCTCTGCCGTGGCTTGTTGGTTTTTACCGTCTGCGGGCGGCAACACTGAGCGAGGCACAAAACAGATGAGCGCACTGGTTGGCGTGATCATGGGCTCCAAGTCCGACTGGTCCACCCTGAGCCATACGGCCGATATGCTGGATCAACTGGGCATTCCCTACGAAGTGAAGGTGGTCTCCGCCCACCGCACTCCCGACCTGCTGTTCCAGTACGCCGAAGAAGCGGCTGGCAAGGGCATTGAAGTGATCATCGCCGGGGCCGGCGGCGCCGCCCACCTGCCGGGCATGTGCGCCGCCAAGACGCACCTGCCGGTACTCGGCGTGCCGGTGCAGTCGTCCATGCTCTCCGGTGTCGACTCACTGCTCTCCATCGTGCAGATGCCCGCCGGCGTGCCGGTGGCCACCCTGGCGATCGGCAAAGCCGGCGCGGTTAACGCGGCGCTCTTGTCAGCCAGCATCCTTGGCGGCAAGCACCCCGAGTTCAGCCAGGCGCTGCAGGATTTCCGCGCGCAGCAGACCGAGAACGTACTGAACAACGCCGACCCGCGTCAGGCCTGAGGAAGCGATCATGAAAATCGGTGTAATCGGTGGCGGTCAACTGGGCCGCATGCTCGCTCTGGCCGGCACTCCGCTGGGCCAGCAGTTCGTGTTCCTCGACCCCGCCCCGGATGCCTGCGCGCAGGCCCTGGGCGAGCATATTCTGGCGGACTACAACGATCAGGATGCGCTGCGCCAGCTAGCTGAAAACGTCGATGTCGTCACCTTCGAGTTTGAAAGCGTACCGGCCGACACCGTCGCCTTTCTGGCGCAGTTCGTACCGGTTTACCCCAATGCCGAAGCCTTGCGCATTGCCCGCGATCGCTGGTTCGAGAAGA
Organism: Halopseudomonas sp.; assembly: GCF_036960865.1. Taxonomy (GTDB): domain Bacteria; phylum Pseudomonadota; class Gammaproteobacteria; order Pseudomonadales; family Pseudomonadaceae; genus Halopseudomonas. Next base: position 258,895 of record NZ_JBALWE010000004.1, on the reverse strand, counting down.
CGATGTTCCGCGACATCGGCATACCCACGCCAGAGTTTGCTGACATCCAGTCGCAAAGCGATCTGGACGCCGCCGTTGCCGCCATTGGGCTGCCCGCCGTCATGAAAACCCGCACCCTGGGCTACGACGGCAAGGGCCAGAAAGTCCTGCGCGCGCCCGAAGACGTGGCTGGCGCCTTTGCCGAGCTGGGCAGCGTGCCCTGCATTCTGGAAGGCTTCGTGCCCTTCACCGGTGAAGTCTCGCTGATCGCCGTCCGCGCTCGCGATGGCGAAACCCGCTTCTACCCGCTGGTGCACAACACCCACGAAAACGGCATCCTCAAACTCTCGGTGGCCAGTACCGCGCACCCGCTGCAAGCCCAGGCCGAGGCCTACGTCGGCAAGGTACTGGATCAGCTGGATTACGTTGGCGTGATGGCATTCGAGTTCTTTGAAGTGGACGGCGGCCTAAAGGCGAATGAGATCGCGCCACGCGTGCACAACTCCGGGCACTGGACCATCGAAGGCAGCGAGTGCAGCCAGTTCGAGAACCACCTGCGCGCCATCGCCGGCCTGCCGCTGGGCTCGACCGCCAAGGCGGGTGAAAGCGCGATGCTGAATTTTATCGGTGAAGTTCCCTCCGTCGAGGCCGTCACGGCCATCGAGCAGTGCCATCTGCACCACTACGGCAAAGCCTTCAAGGCTGGCCGCAAAGTAGGCCACGCCACGCTGCGCTGCGCTGATATGGCAACGCTGAAAACGCGGATTGCTGACGTTGAGGCGCTGATCAAGGATTGATCAAAGCTGCGCAATGAAAAAGGCGCAACACAGCTGTGTTGCGCCTTTTTGGTTTCCCGGAATTAACCAAACTCTCAGAATGCACGAACCAAGGTCCCGTCTACGCGGGTGAGTAGCGCAGAACTACCGGGAAAAAGGTGCTCGCGATGTCTGAGGTGCGCAGCGCCGAGTTTGCGAGCACCTCCGGTCGTTCGAGCAACGCAGCGAACCCGCAGGGCCGCGTAGCCGGGTGCCGCGGGGGATCGCCAAGGCGAAAAACGTCTCGCCAGAAGACACTCCTTCCGGCAATGCAACTCAAAAACGGACGCGGAGCGTCCTCGCCAGCGTTCCCACGCAGAGCGTGGGAACGATCAGCCCCGCAGCACCGAGTGGTGCCGCAGGGCTGCCTGCCGCTCAGCACATCACAAGAAACGCTTAAGCTCCGCCTTGGCGATGGCATTGCGATGCACCTCATCCGGGCCATCCGCGGTGCGCAGGTGACGCGCGTAGACGTAAAGCTGCGCCAGCGGGAAGTCGGAGGAGAAACCACCGGCACCGTGCGCCTGAATCGCCCAGTCGATCACCTGGCAGGCCATGTTCGGCGCCGCCACCTTGATCATCGCAATCTGCTTGGCCGCTACCTTGTTGCCCACGGTATCCATCAGATAGGCCGCGTTCATCACCAGGAAGCGCGCCTGGTCGATCATGATCCGCGACTCGGCAATACGCTCACGCCAGACACCCTGCTCCGACAAAGGCTTGTGGAAGGCTACGCGCTTGCTCAAACGCTCGCACATCAGCGCCAGCGCACGTTCGGCCTGGCCGATCACGCGCATGCAGTGGTGAATGCGGCCTGGCCCCAGACGGCCCTGGGCGATCTCGAAGCCCCTGCCCTCGCCCAGCAGCATGTTGCTGGCCGGCACCCGCACGTTATCAAAGACAATTTCCGGGTGGCCGTAAGGCGGGTCCATGTAGCCGTAACAGCCCATATCGCGCAGCACAGTCACACCGGGGGTATTCATCGGTACCAGAATCATCGACTGCTGCTGGTGACGGCTGGGGTGCTCGGGATCGCTCTTGCCCATCACCACCATGATTTCACAGCGCTCGTTGGCGGCGCCCGAGATGTACCACTTGCGGCCATTGATGACGTACTCGTCGCCATCACGTTCGATACGGGTTTCGATATTGGTCGCGTCAGAGGAGGCCACCAGCGGCTCGGTCATGGCGAAAGCCGAGCGAATTTCGCCATTGAGCAGCGGCGTGAGCCAACGCTCCTGCTGCTCCTTACTGCCGTAGCGCGCCAGCACTTCCATGTTGCCGGTGTCCGGCGCGCCACAGTTGAAGACTTCCGACGCCCACATACCCGGCACCCGCCCCATCAGCTCGGCCAAGGGTGCGTATTCCATGTTGGTCAGCCCCGGACCGTGCTCGGCCTCCGGCAGAAACAGGTTCCACAGACCTTCGGCACGCGCCTTGGCCTTGAGCTCCTCCATCAGCTTGACGGTGGTGTAGGCATTGCCGGCCTTTTCGTTGGCGCGGATTTCTTCTTCGTAGGCCTGCTCATTGGGGAAGATGTGCTCATCCATAAAGGCGGCAACGCGCTTCTGCAGATCCAGACCCCGTTCGGTTTGCTGATACATGACGTAACTCCTGACTCGGTTCGCAATCGCCCGACTGGGGGCGTCCTGGCAATCAAAATCTCAATACACATGTGTATTGTCAACTGTGTATGGAAAGCGATATGACGCCGCCTTCGTCTGACTTATAATGCCGGCTTCGCGCTTCAACGAGACAGTTGCCATGCCCGTCACCAGCAAACCCAAGCCCCGCGGCCGCCCTACCGGTCGTGCCGTGCTCAGCCAGCAGGACTGGTTCAATGCCGCCACCGAGGCCATTCTCGAAGGCGGTTTTGATCAGCTACGGGTGTTGCCCCTGGCCAAACGCCTGAAGGTGACGCGCGGCAGCTTTTATTGGCATTTCGACGATCTTGGCAGCTTTATCCACCTGTTTCTCGACCAGTGGCAGGCGTTGCGCATGAAAGGACTACGCTACTGGCAGCCGGGCCAGAATCCGGCGCTGACGCCGGAGCAGGAGGTCGACCGCGTGCTCAAGCTGATGTTCGAAGGCCCTGCCGTGGAGTTCAAACGCATGAAGGTGGAATTCGCCATTCGCGATTACGCCCAGCGCGACGACTACGCCCGGCAGGTGGTCGCCCGAGTCGATAACGCGCGGGTCGAGCAGAGCGCCGACCTGTTGGCTCCGCTGGTGGCGCCGGGTACCGCGCGGGCCATGGCGCTGATTCAGTACTCGACGGTGCTGGGCAGTGTGCTGCTGTTCCGTGGCCAGCTGGGGGGGGAGCAGTCGTTGCGGACCATTCGTCAGCATTGGCGGCAACTGCTGAGCGGTACTCAAGCCGATCTGGACAGCGCCGATAACCTGTAAGGCCCACAGCCGTTGAGCAGACGCTGACAGTGCTGGGCCGAACGCCGTTGACCGGCCGTGATTTCCACCGGACCGTCCCACTCACCTGCTAGGCAGGCTGGGCCACGCGTTCTATGATGACAATGTGCCTTCAATTTCCCATTAATTCCGAGACACGAACGCAGTCGCTCGCCAGCGAGCCACCGCACGGAGCGGGAGTAGCCCTTGCTGACAGGGTCCTGGTTTTACCACGCCGAGCTGAACCCCGGCCCATTGCTGCACGGCCACCACCATCACTCACTGATGGTGCTGTCGGTCGCCATCGCCATTGCCGCGTCCTGGCTGGCGCTGCAGGTGGCCGGACTGGCCCGCGAGGCGAGCACCCATTCCACGCGCAACGGCGCGCTGGTCAGCGGCGCTGCTGCGCTGGGCGGCGGCATCTGGGCCATGCACTTCATCGGCATGCTGGCGCATGACATCGGTACGCCGGTGTCTTACGACCCGGCCATCACGGTGCTGTCGATTCTGCCCGCCATGGCCGCCTCCCTGGTCGCCCTGACCCTGCTGGCGCGGCGCGAACTGGGCCGTCGCGAGCTGCTGCTCGGCGGTTTGCTGGTAGGCGCCGGCATCGGCTGCATGCACTACAGCGGCATGCTGGCCATGCGGATGGATGCGCAGTTGCGCTTTGATCCCGGCTGGTTCGCCACCTCCCTCGTTATTGCCATCAGCCTGTCTGTACTGTCGCTGTGGATTCGCTTCGGTCTGCCGCAGAAATCGCCACGCGCACTGCTGCTGGCGGCGGTGGTGATGGGCCTGGGCATCTCGGCCATGCACTACAGCGGCATGGCTGCCGCGCGCTTCATCGGCGTTGCACCGAGCGACTACCGGCCAGATTACGGCCAGCATCTGACCCTGGGGTTGATTATCGCGCTCACCGCCTTGGTGCTGGGCGGGCTGGTTGGCGTGGTCAACGGCATTGTGCGTTTCAGCCAGCTCTACCAGCAGCTGCGCGCGCGCGAGTCGAAGATTCGCGCCATCATCGATACCGCCATCGACGGCATCGTCACCACCGATGAGCAAGGCATCATCAAGGACTTCAGCCGCTCGGCCGAGCGGATGTTTGGCTGGCCGGCGGCGGAGATCATTGGCCGCAGCATACGCAGCCTGATGCCACCGGATACCCACGAAAACCACCGGCGCTTTCTGCAGGATTATGTGTCGGGAAAGAAGCCGCAAGCGCTCGACAGCATCACCGAGCTGATGGGGCAGCGGCGTGACGGCAGCACCTTTCCGGTACGTCTGGCACTGGGCCAGACCAAGGTCAACGGCGCCGCACTGCTGGTCGGTTTCACCGCGTATATCAGCGAGCGCGCTGCGCTTGAGCAGGAGTTGCGCGAAAGAGAGCAGCAGTACAGTTCGCTGATTGCCAACATACCCGGTGTTTCCTTTCGCTGTCTGCCGCGCGACGACTGGCCCATGCTGTTTATCAGCGAAGCGGTAACCGCGCTGTGCGGCTGGCCGGCCGAGCATTTCGTCGGCGGCCGCAAGAGTTTTGCCGAACTGATCCACCCGGACGATGAGCAGCGCTGCTATGACGAGGTCATGGCAGCGCTCGAGCGCCGGGAAAAGTACAGCGTGGAGTACCGCATTCGTCATCGTGACGGCGGCGAGCGCTGGGTGGCTGAGAGCGCCAGCGGCATCTTTGACGAACAGGGCACCCCGCAGTGGATCGACGGCGTCATGATCGACGTCACCGAAAGCAAACTGCGCAACGCTGAGTTCGAGGGCATAGTGCATGCCATCAGCCGCGCCCAGGGGATGCTGGAATTGAGCCTGGACGCGCGCATTCTGTCGATCAACGCGTCCTTCCTGGCACTCAGCGGCTATCCCAGATCAAGCCTGCTTGGCGCGCACCATACCTTGCTGTTCGAACCGGCGGACGACGACCATCGCCTGTGGCAACGGCTGCGCAACGGTGAGTACGTCACGGGCGAGTTCAGCCTGCGCCACTTCGAAGGCCACACCATTCACATTCAGGCTTACTACAACCCGATCCTCGACGCCGACGGCAAGCCCCGCAAGGTGGTGATGCTGGCCACCGACCTGAGCGAGCGACGACGCATGGAGGTGGATCTGCTGGAAGCCAAGGAGCGCGCCGAGCAGGCGGCCGAGTCCAAAGGCGCCTTTCTGGCCAACATGAGCCACGAAATTCGTACCCCGATGAACGCCATCATCGGCTTCAGCGAGGTATTGCTGCACGACAGCCAGTTGCCCGCAGCGCAACAACAGCACGTGAAAACCGTGCACAACGCCGCCCGCTCACTGCTGGGGCTGCTGAATGACATTCTCGATACCGCCAAGCTGGAAAAAGGCGCCGTGCAGCTGGAGAACCAGGCCTTCTCGCTATTTGATCTGTGCCAGCAGCTGCTCGATGTGTTTCGTCTGGAAGCCTCGCACAAGGGCCTGCAGCTGAACTTCGACTACCAGTTGCCGCAGCACCATTACAGCGGCGACGCCCTGCGCCTGCGCCAAGTGCTGACCAACCTGCTGGGCAATGCGATCAAATTCACCCTCAAGGGTCAGGTCGACCTGCAGGTCAGCCAGGCCGATGCCGGCATCTGCATCCGGCTGCGCGATACCGGCATCGGCATCGATGCGCAACGCCTGCGCCATATCTTCGAGCCCTTCGCCCAGGCTGATGCCTCGATGAGCCGCCGTTTTGGCGGCACCGGGCTGGGCACCACTATCGCCCGCCAGTTGGTTGAGCTCATGGGGGGCCATATCAGCGTTGAGAGCGAACCGGGACACGGCTCCTGTTTTTCCGTGCTGGTGCCGCTGGCGCCCGCCCAGGCCCTCGGCAAGGTCCGCACCAGCACAGGCGTCAACCTGCCACCGCTTAAAATCCTGGTAGCCGACGACGTTGCCGACAATATCCGTCTGATGGAAGTCATGCTGCAGTCCGAGGGGCACCACGTGGTCAGCGCGCAGAACGGTATGAGCGCCTTTGAACGCATCACCGATGCAAGCATTCGACCTGATCTTGATGGACATGCAAATGCCCGAGGTGAACGGCCTCGAAGCAGCGCGCATCATTCGCCGTTACGAAACCAATCTGGGACGGACACCCACGCCCATCATAGCGCTAACCGCCAGCGTACTGGACAAGGACCGACAAGCCGCCAAGGCCGCCGGCATGGATGGTTTTGCCTCCAAGCCGGTCGACCGGCGGGCGCTGCAGCGGGAAATCCTCCGGGTGCTGCGACTCGATGAGGTGGCCGCCACCGCACCCGAGCGCGAGGTTGCGACCAGCAGCAGCGGGCCCATCAACTGGACTGACGCGGAGCAACGCTGGGGCAATCGCAGTGCGCTTGAGCAGGCTCTGCGCCACTTTTTGCAGAGTAATCAGCAGGCCGCCGAACAGTTGGCCGTGCTGTTGAAGGAAGGCCAGAACGCACCCGCAGCTGCCCTCCTGCATCGCCTGCGCGGCAGCGCCGCCAACCTGGGGCTGCAACGGGTAGAACGCCTGGTGATTGAGCTGGAGCAGCGACTACCGCACCAGGCCGCCAGCAGCCTGATTCCCGCCGTGCAGGTGTTGCACGATGCCCTGCAGGCGGCCCTGGCCGCCCTGCCCACGGACGGCGTCGCCGTCAACGCCCCCGCGTTGACACTCACCAGCGCACAACGGCAGCAGCGCAGCCAGTGGCTGAGCAGCCTGATTGCCGGGTTGAAGCGCGGCGAGATGAATGAGCAGCGTCTGCTGCAGCTGGAGGGCCTGATTGCCCCTGAACGCCTGGATCTGGTGCAACAGGCGCTCAACGATTTTGATTTTGTCCTGGCCGTGCAACAGCTTGAAGCCGAGCTGAGCGCGCCCCCGAACGAAGACTGATGCCATGCCCCTGAAAGATACCCGCCGTACGCTGCTGCTGGTCGATGACGAGCCCTCCAACCTGCACGTGCTGCGACACATTCTGCAAGACGACTATCGCCTGCTGTTTGCCCGCGACGGTGAACGTGCCCTGGAGTTGGCCGGCACCGAACGGCCCGATCTGATCCTGCTCGATGTGATGATGCCGGGCATGACCGGTTATCAGGTGTGCGAACAGCTCAAGGCCAACCCGTTGACTGACAGCATCCCGGTGATCTTCGTCACCGCCCTGAGCAACGTGGAAGACGAGATTCGGGGTTTTGAGCTGGGCGCCGTGGACTACATCAGCAAACCGGTCAGCAGCCCGATTGTGCGCGCGCGGGTGCGCACACACCTGTCACTGGTACGTGCCGACGTGCTGCGCGAGACCCGGTTGAACATAGTGCAGTGTCTGGGCATGGCCGCCGAATACAAGGACAACGAAACCGGCTTGCATGTGATCCGCATGAGCCACTTCTCGCGCATTATCGCCCTGGCCGCCGGTTTCAGCGAGGAAGATGCCGATGAGATCCTGCACGCCGCCCCCATGCACGATGTCGGCAAGATCGGCATTCCCGATGCGGTGCTGCAGAAGCCGGGCAAACTGGATGCGCAGGAGTGGCAGATCATGCGCGAGCATCCGGAAATCGGCGCGCAAATCATTGGCGAGCATGATGCCAGCTTGCTGCAGATGGCCCGCCGCATCGCACTCTCACACCATGAGAAATGGGACGGCACAGGTTATCCCAAGGGCCTGGCGGGTGAAGACATACCGGTAGAAGGCCGCATCGTGGCCATTGCCGACGTGTTCGATGCCCTGACCAGCCAGCGGCCCTACAAAGCAGCCTGGCCGGTCGAAAAAGCGGTGGACCTGATCCGCAGTGAGCGCGGCAAGCACTTCGACCCGCAGCTAGTAGACTGCTTTCTCGACAGCCTGGACGCTATTGTCGAAATCAAGGAACGCTGGGCTGAATAGCCCCGGCCGCTTGCGCGTCGACAGGAACCGCCGCAGACTGCGTCGGTCTCACCCTGCTCACCCGCCGTGGAATACACCCATGCTGCTGAAACGCCTGCTGCCCTGCTTCTTTTCGTGTCTACTGACGCTGCCTACGCTGGTCAGCGCCGGCGAGGCCCGCGAGGTCGACTGGCTCGACCTGCTGCCGGCGGAAGACTACCAGGCGATGCTCGACATGCCCGAGCTGGATCATGGCAACGGCCCGGACGCCAACGGTGATTTCACCACCAGCTTGCGTCAGGACAACAAAAGCCTGCCCGAAGTGATGTATTCCACCCGAGTGGTGGCCTCCATGGATCAACAGCAGATCAGCATCGGTGGCTACCCGGTGCCGATCGAGAGCGATGCCAGCGGCCGCTATACCCAGTTCTTTCTGGTGCCCTACGCTGGCGCCTGCATCCATGTACCCCCGCCCCCACCAAACCAGATTATTCTGGTCGACTACCCGGCCGGGATAGATCTGAGCGACATATACCAGCCGCTTCTGGTCGAGGGTCTGCTACAGGTCGCCCAGACCAGCAACGCTCTGGCCGATGCCAGCTATCAGCTGAAAGCCGCACAGGTAACGCTCTACGACGGGCCTTGAACAGGCTAGGCCGGTTGTCCATTTGCCGTTACACAATCGCCCAGCCGGGTGGCACATTCCCCTAAGGCAATCCGTTATGCTGTCGAACTGTCATCATCTTTATCGGAGCTGAACTCAATGCAATTTGTGATTGGCCTGATCGGTCTGCTGCTGCTCATCGTCACCAGCCTGCGCCGCTGGTTACTGCGGCGCGAATCTCCGCAGAAACAGGCCATCGACTATACCGGCGAGCTGTATCAGATCGGCTCGGCCGTGGTCGCGCGGAGCCGTAAAGATGCGCCCGCCGGCAGCGTTATCGTGATGCACGGCTTCGTCGAGAACTTCCTGTATTTCACCGAGTACTACAGCAACCCTGAGCTGCAGCTGATCATGCTGACCAGCGCTGACTACCACTTGCCGGTCAACCAGCCCCGCTTCACCCAGGCCGACTGGATCAAGCCGCCGGCTGGGCGCCCAGGCACCATCGCCTACGATGCCGGCGTACTCAATCAGGCGCTGGAGCACTTGGCCACCGGCAGCCGCGTGCGTGTACACGGCCACTCGCGCGGCGGCGCGGTGACCCTGGAGGCTGCCCGTCAACGCCCCGACCTGTTCGAGCAGGTTGAGGTTATTCTGGAGGCACCGGTGCTACCGCAGGGCAAGCCCTACAAGCCCGTGCCGCCACTGGCGCGCTGGTTCGCGCCCTTTTATCTATTTGCCTGGCAGCAACAGCCCATCAGCCCGGCCAACGCTAAGCTCTTTGGTCCCCTGGACAATCCGCGCAAACGCGAACTGATCATGGCGCTGCCGTTCAATCCGCGCTTCGGCCATACCTTCGTAACCAATATGGATGATCTGGCGAAGTGGATGGACAGCACCGGCAGCGATATCTATCAGCACGTGAAGTACGGCGCCATTCTGGTCCCCTCAAAGGACCGGGTGCTGCAGGTCGCAGCCATGCGCGCCAGCGCACAACAAGCCGAGAATCTGCAGATCATTGACGTCGCCGACTGTAGTCATCTGGTCACTGCTGACCGCCCTGATGCGATTCCACCGCTGTCGGGTGTCTGAGGTGAGCTACAGCTTCGAGCCCATTGGCGTCGTTCACTCGTGCTTCAGCGAGAAGTTTGCCATTCCGCGGCAACCGCAATTGGCGCCTGCCGCTACCGCCACGCTCGAGCTATTCGCGCCCTACAATCAAGCCCAAGCGCTGGAAGGCTTGGAGCAGGTCAGCCACCTGTGGCTCCTGTTCGTGTTCCATGCCGCCGACAGCGGCCCCAAGCACCTGCGCGTCAGACCGCCACGGCTGGGCGGTAACCGCCGCATTGGCGTGTTCGCCAGCCGTGCGACCCATCGTCCCAATCCACTGGGACAATCGGTGGTCAAGCTTGAGGGTATCGCCGAGGGCAAGCTGTTGTTATCCGGTATAGATCTGCTCGACGGCACCCCGATATTGGATATCAAACCCTATGTACCCTACGCCGACAGCCTTCCCGACGCGCGCAACGAGCTGGCCCCCACACCGCCGCCGGCCATCACCGTCGAGTGGTCGGCCCCCGCGCTGGAACAGGCGCGCCATCATGGCACGCGCCTGCAGCACGACCTCATAGCCTTGATCGAGCAATGCCTGGCGCAGGATCCCAAACCCGCCTACCAGCAGCCCGAGCCCGGCCGCGAGTATGGCGCGCGCTTCTGGGACCTGAACGTGCGCTGGCACTACCCCAGCCCCAGCTGCATACGCGTGCTGGAAATGCAGCTGGCCCACCCCGCGCGCTGAGCCGTAACCACTTCCCCCGTCACAGGCTATATACTCCCTGTCAAACGCCAAACGGACGCTGGCCTGACCTATGGGTGTGCTGTACTTTTCTCCGATGTTACTCGGCATTTGCCTGCTGCTGGCTGTTGCGATCAGCGCCACGGCATTGCGTTTTATGGTGCCAGGTGAACAGGGTCCCGGCTTCTGGATGGCCGGCAGTTGGTCACTGATTGCCGGGATTGGCCTGTTTATCGGCTTTATCATTACCCACAGCCCGGTGCTCAATGTGCTGGGAAATGCAGCGCAACTGGCAGGCGAAGCGTTGTTTTTATTGGGTATTTTCCGTTTCATGGGACGTCCTCTGCCCTGGTGGACAGTACCCGCCAGTGCCGGCCTGATGGCGTTGGTGAATACCCACTATTGGCTGTTTGAGGGTAATTCCGATTTCCTCATGGGCGTATATTCCAGCATCGCCGGCTTGCTGCCGGCGCAAGCAGTCTGGTTGCTACTGCGTAATCGTCAGGATCCGCAAACCCGCCCGGCGCAATGGCTGGTCGGCATAAGTCTGGTGATTTACTCTCTGGTCACCCTGCTGCGCGGGTATCTCGGCTACCACGACTGGTGGCACGACCAACCCTATGTGCAGCCGTACCAGTCATTCAGTTATCTACTACCCTATAATTTCGCCATTCCGGCACTGGTGATGGGGTTTGTCGGCTGCACCTTGATGACGACCCAACGCGTACTCGCCCGCAGCCACCTGCTGGCGGACCAGCTGCAGGAACTGGCCACCCGTGACCCGCTGACCAGCGTACTCAATCGCCGCGCCTTCCACGAACAGCTGTTGCAGGAAATGGCGCGAGCCAAACGGCACGGAACGCCCCTGTGTTTGGCCATGCTGGATCTGGATCACTTCAAACAGCTCAACGACCGCCTGGGCCATTTGGGTGGCGACCAGGCTTTGCTGCAGTTCGCCCGTCAGTGCCAACAACAGGCGCGCAGCACCGACGTCTTTGCCCGTTTTGGCGGTGAGGAGTTTGTCCTGCTGTTACCGCACACCAGCCTGGGCGAGGCGCATACCTTACTTCAGCGCCTGCACGCCAGTGTGAGCCACCAACCCTGCGCCTACCTGCAGCAACGCTATCAGTTGAGTTACAGCACGGGCGTTGCAGAGCTGAGCCACGACGACACCGCCGACACCCTGCTCAAGCACGCCGACCAGGCGCTGTATGCCGCCAAGGCGGCAGGACGCAACTGCATACGCACCTGGCAAGGCGACACCTGAGGGCGTCGAGCACCGTCAATACATGGCATACTGGCGGCCATCGCGTAAGTGAATAGAGGATCTTTTCGGTGTTCAATCTAGGCCACGTCGCGCTACTGATGCTGCTCATCCTGATCGGCTGGTGGCTATTACGCAATCTGGGGCTGCGAGACCGTGCCATGCAGCTGGTGCGCCACGAGTGCAAGCGCAGCGACGTGCAGCTGCTGGATGAAAGTATTGCGCTGTGCGGCGTACGCCTGGCGCGCAACCGTCACGGTCGGCCGGGCCTGGTGCGCCGTTATGCCTTTGAATTCACCGTCACCGGCGAGCATCGTTACGACGGTTACATCGACCTGCATGGCCAACAGTTGCTGCATCTGGAGCTGGCACCGCACCCGTTCCCGGAGGGCTCGCCACGTGCGGACGACGCATCGCCGCGCAGCGCCACTATCCACCGCATACATTAACCTTGTTTATCAAAAGGTTATGATCAATAGCAAAAGGTTCCACGTGGAACCATCCGTGACCATCAAAACCTGCCACCCATGCTGAAGCAGATACCCACCCATCTGATCGGTGGCCCCCTGGGGGCCGGCAAAACCTCGCTACTGCAAAGCCTGTTGCGCCAGCGCCCGGCTAATGAGCACTGGGCCCTGCTGATCAACGAGTTTGGCCAGCTGGGGCTCGACATGGCTTTGCTGGGCGCTAGCGCTGTGGACGGCGTTACCCTGAGCGAGATTCCTGGTGGCTGCCTGTGCTGCGTCAATGGCCTGCCATTCCAGGTCGGCCTGGGCCGCCTGCTGCGCAAGGCGAAGCCGAGCCGGGTGTTTATTGAAGCCTCCGGCCTCGGCCACCCCGCGGCCCTGCTAAAGCAATTGGCTGAGCCGCCCTGGCGCGGCGTGCTTGCCTTGCAGCCCCTGATGATGGTGCTGGATGCCGCCAGCCTGCAAGCAGGGCAGGCGCTGGCCGAAACGCAGCAGCAGGCACTACCGCTGGCCGGCCTGCTGCTGTGCAACAAGGCAGAAGGGTTGGACGTGAACACCCGGCACCACCTGCAGCAACAGCTACCAGTTACAGCCAAGGTGGTGTTTACCTCGCAAGGTGAGCTGGAATGGCAGGCCGTACCGCAAAACCTTGCGCAGGCTGCCACACTGGAGCTGCCTAACGCTGCGGACGCTCCCGCACTGCCTGACCTTTGGCCGAATCCCGCGCATTGGCGCTGCGCGCACCAGTTGCAGCGAGCACCCTACTCATTGGGATGGCGCATGTCGCCAAAGCAGCAATTCAGTCTGGCGATGCTGCAGAGCTGGCTGCAAGACGCCCGTTGGCAACGTGCCAAGGGCATAGTCAACACCGATCAGGGCTGGAAGGCCTTCAATCTGCTGCCTGAGGCCGCCATGGCGTGGACAGACAGCCCTTGGCGTCAGGACAACCGGATTGAATTGATCATCTCCGACAGTACTCAGTTAAGCGCTCTGGAGCAGGGCTTGCGGGCAGCTACACTGAGCCAGTAAGGTAAGCTCTGATCCGTTCACCGACGCCGCCTTACATGCCCCGATTCGCTTACCTGTTACCTGCGCTGGCTCTACTGCTGGTCAATTCATCCGCCTGGGCTGAAGCCTGCTTGATCGAATCAACCGATCAACAGGTGCCAATCCGCATGTGCCAGCAGAACATGACCATTCCCAAACAGCTGTTTTCAAACAACTTTTGCCATCCAAACATACCCGACCGGACTTTCGCCATCAGCATGATCGAGGCCTGCCCGGAAGGCGCCTATGGTAGCTGTACAGGCGCACACACGGAGGGGGTTGGCTATCAGCAGTCGATTCACTATTACAGCGACGCCGGTGATGCGCCGGTTTTGAAAGCCTACTGTGAGAAAGTCAGCAACGGGGTCTGGCAGGCGCAGCCAGCGCCCTAGTCAGTTCGTCGGCGCAGACAGCGGAAGACGGCTCATATCCAGTTGGTCGCCCGGCTCGATGCCCAGGGTCTTAGCGGTACCCGCTGGCACCTCCAGCACGTAGCGCAGCGGCTCACTGGCCTGATAGATATTGCAGGGCTTTTGCCGGCACGGCGGAACCTCGGCGAACACATGCTGAATGCGCCCGTCGGAATCGACGAACAACAGATCCAGGCTGATCTGCATGTTGTACATCCAGATCGCCGGACGCGTACCCGCCGGGAAGTCGAACAGCATGCCGGTCTGCGGCGCCAGTTCCTGCCCCATAAGGCCTTGGCGGCGCGTTTCCGGGTCCGCTGCGACACTGAACTGAAACGCTTTGCCACCCAGGGTAAGCTGCTGCGCTGGCGTAGCCGGGCTGAGCAGCGGCCAGGCCAGCAGCGCAGTCGCCAGCCAGTAAAGCCGCGGCTTCACAGGTTATCCTTGAGCAGGTTCTGATAGACCATATTGGTGAGATAAAGGCGATCCTGCTCGCTGATGTCAACAAACTCCACCCCAGTGGCAATCTTCCCCTCTTGGGTTTCATCATTGCTGACAGCGCGCACCTTGGCATTGATGGTCAGGTAGACATCCAGCCCGGCCGGATTGATACGGAACGACAACTTGACCTCTTCTTCCTTCTGGGCAAAGGGCTTGGGCGACAGCATGCGCGCGCCGCCGACACTCATATCGGTCATGCGTGCCGATCCCTGGCCGCCGTCGGCGCGGCTGACGGCAGTCACCAGATCGACCGAGACCCGGGCCGAACTGCGGATCCGCATCGACTGCACGCTGTCGGGGTAGGCTAGATGCAGATAGGGAAAAGGTGACAGGTTGGACTTCAATACCCGGGTTTTGTAAGCCACCGCATCCTTGCCGACAAAACCGCGTACCAGAAACTGCTGACCTTCCTTCACAAACACCAATTTGCCTTGCTGCGTCGGTGCCGTAACTAGCAGGCTGACCGGCGCATTAAAACCGATCATGCGCACCTGATAGCGCTCGGCATGCGTGGGGTGCAGGGTCTGCAGCTGCACCAGATCGCCAGGCGCGAGTTGTATCTGCGCCAGGCTGGATATCTGACCATCGCTGGCCGCGGCCGCTGCGGGCGCTGCTGGGGCTTCCTGCTGCGGCGCGGAACGGAACAGTCCCAGCTTGAGCAGTTGACCCAATAACGGCTTGTTGTCGATTACGTGACCGTGCGGAAACAGCACCTTGCCGTCCGCATCAACGACATTCCAGGGCAAGGCCTTGCCCAATGGAATGTCTTCCTCAACCAAGGCTATCAAAGACACACAGTCGCTCCGACGAGATACAGAAAATCCATTTATCAATGTAGCAGTGTTGATGGCCTCAGGCTATATCAACAAACGCTCACCGGTACAGATCAGCCCGGGTCAAGGGCAGGTAATGCTGACCGCTTTCCAAGGGTTTTACCGCCAGTATCTGATGAATATTCATCCAGTTCCGGGCAAAGCCGTAGGCGCAACCAGCCAGATACACGCGCCAGATTCTCAGGGCTCGATCATCCACGTACTGGCTGGCTTGCTCCAGCTGTATTTCCAGGTTGGCGCTCCAATGTTCCAGCGTGCGAGCATAGTGCAGGCGCAGGCTTTCCACGTCCACCACCTCCAGCCCCTGATCACTCATACTGCTGACCGCCATCGCCAGGTGCGGCAGCTCGCCATGTGGAAACACGTAACGACCAATGAATTGCCCCGCTCCGCGGCCCACCTGACGCCCGTCGGTGTGTTTGGCGGTGATGCCATGATTCATCACCAGTCCGCCTGGCTTGACCTGGTCGTGCAGGATGGCGAAATAGCGATTCAGGTTCGCGTGACCTACGTGTTCGAACATGCCGACACTCACAACCTTATCGAAGGCTGCATGCCCCTTGAGATCGCGGTAATCCTGCAACTCGAGTTGTACCTGATCATGCAGGCCCTGCTCCCGCACCCGCTCACGAGCCAGTTCCAGCTGCGCCTTGCTCAGGGTTATACCGTAAACGCTAACGCCGTATTCGCGTGCCGCATGGCGCGCCAGGCCACCCCAGCCACAGCCCACATCAAGCAAACGCTCGCCCCGCTTTAGCCGCAGCTTGCGGCAGAGATGATCCAGCTTCTGGATCTGCGCCTTGGCCAGGGAATCGTCCGGGTCATGAAAATAGGCGCACGAGTAGATCATCTCCGGATCAAGCCAGAGCGCATAGAAGTCGTTGGAGAGGTCGTAGTGGTAGGAAATCGCTGCCGCGTCGCTTTGCCTGTCGTGGGCAGACCGTTCCGGCGCACTTTCGGGTGCATCGCCGAGCAGTGACTTGCTGAGCCGATCAGCCACAGCAATCACATCCATGATGGCGCCGCGGATGTTCAAACGCTGCTGGATAAAGGCTTCCCCAAGCTTGTCGAGTGTGGGGTGGGTCAATTCCTGCAATAGCGCGGGGTCCTGAATCTCCAGGGTAACGCGTGGATCGGGCCCCAGATCAAGGCTGCCGCTGCCAGCAAGGCTGATACGCAGGGGCAACTGGAGCCCACCGAGGGTTGAAGACAGTTGTGCAAGCATGTGAAAGCACCTCCGGCTCGGATAAAGACATCTCCTGAATATAGAACAGCCTTCGATAGATGTTGCTTATCCGCTTTACGGGGTGCCTCTATCAGTAGTTCAGTCCTTTCGCGGGCGCTTCCAGCCGCTGATGTTGCGCTGCCGGGCACGACTTACTGCCAGACTATCGGCTGGTACATCCGCAGTAATGGTAGACCCCGCTGCTGTGGTTGCCTGGGCACCCACAGTTACAGGTGCGACCAGTGCGGTATTGGTGCCGATGAACGCGCCGTCTTCGATGCGCGTCTGGTGCTTGTTGACGCCATCGTAATTGCAGGTGATGGTGCCGGCACCGATATTCACATCGCGGCCCACCTCGGCATCGCCAATGTAAGACAAGTGGTTCACCTTCGAGCCAGCGCCGATAAGCGCCTTCTTGGTTTCCACGAAGTTGCCGATCTTGGCGCCTCTGGCCAGCCGGGTGCCGGGACGCAGGCGCGCATAAGGCCCTACATCGCAGCTTTCCCCTACCTCGGCCTGCTCCAGGTGACTGAAGGCCTTGATATGGCTGCCGGCAGCGATAACCGAGTCGCGGATCACACAGTTGGCTTCAATGGTCACGTTATCGCCAATGACCACGCGGCCCTCAAACACCACGTTAATATCAACACTGATGTCTTGGCCAACCGTTAGCTCGCCACGCACATCCACCCGGTGCGGATCGGCCAGGGTGACCCCGGCAGTCATCAAACGCAACGCCTGGCGTGACTGGTATTCGCGTTCCAGCACGGCCAGCTGCTGGCGATTGTTGGCGCCCATCACCTCCTGTTCAGTAGCCGGCTGTGCGACCTCAACCGGGATGGCTTCGGCCACAGCTAGGGCTACCACATCGGTCAGATAGTACTCGCCCTGGGCGTTCTGGTTCGACAGGCTGCCCAGCCACGCGGCAGTGCGGGTGCCGGGTAACGCCATGATGCCGGTGTTGCCCTCGGTGATCCGCAGCTGTTCTGCGGTGGCATCCTTCTGCTCAACAATGGCCTGCACCCGCTCTGCGGCGTCCCGCAGGATGCGACCGTAACCCGTAGGATCCTGCATGTTGACCGTCAGCAAGCCGAGCGCCTGGGTCCCTGCCTGTTGGCTAAGCTGCTGCAACGTCGTCGCTTGCAGCAGCGGCACATCACCGTACAGCACCAGAATCTGATCGGCGCCATCGGTATGCGGTAGCGCCTGCGCCACCGCGTGGCCTGTTCCCAATTGCTCGCGCTGCAACACCCAGTTCAGGTCAGGCGCGCCCAGCGCCTCTTGAACCTGCTGCGCACCATGCCCCACCACCACATGTATACGCTGCGGCGACAGCGCCCGCGCGCAGTCAATTACATGGCCGAGCATGGCCTTGCCAGCCACCGGATGCAGCACTTTGGGGAGCGAAGAACGCATGCGGGTGCCCTGACCAGCAGCAAGGATGACAACGTGCAGATTCATTGAAAACGTCCTGTAGTGGCGATGAACTCGGAGGATGATAACAAAAGTGAGAGTGACCAGGCTGGTCAGCATTCGGCGCCTGTTCACCGCACTTGCCGTTCCACGGGTGCCAGCAAAGGCCGATAAACGCCCCCGCGTTAGCGGCCCAATAAAAAAGGCAGCCTAAGCTGCCCTTTTCATTGCCCACGAACTCAGCGATTGTTGGTCGCCGGTCCGCCGTATTTCTTGCGCAGTTCCTGCACGGTGCGCAATTGCGCCGCCGCTTCGGCAAGACGAGCAGAAGCCGAACCGTAATCGAACTCGGCACCCTTCTCGTTGAGCGCCGCTTCTGCGGCTTTCTTTGCTTCCAGAGCAGCTGCTTCGTCGATGTCACCGGCACGCAGAGCCGTGTCGGCAAGCACCTTGACCACGCTGGGCTGAACTTCCAGGAAGCCGCCAGAGATGTAGAACACCTCTTCACTGCCATCCTGCTTGATCACCCGAACGGGACCCGGCTTGAGGTCGGTCAGCAGCGGTGCGTGACCGGGCATGATGCCCAGATCACCCAGGTTACCGTGTGCTATCACGCGCTCAACCAGGCCTGAAAACAGCTCTTCTTCCGCGCTTACGATATCGCAGTGCACTGTCATAGCCATTGTTTCGCCTCGGTTTTGCGTCCCCTTGCGGGGACGCACCCATTACATTTTCTTCGCTTTCTCGATCGCTTCGTCGATGGTGCCGACCATGTAGAACGCCTGTTCCGGCATGTGGTCAAACTCACCATTGAGGATGCCCTGGAAGGCACGGATAGTGTCTTTCAGCGACACGTACTTGCCTGGGGCACCAGTGAAGACTTCGGCAACGAAGAACGGCTGCGACAGGAAGCGCTGGATCTTACGAGCGCGGGCTACCAGTTGCTTGTCTTCTTCGGACAGTTCGTCCATACCCAGAATCGCGATGATGTCTTTCAGCTCTTTGTAGCGCTGCAGTACATACTGGACGCCACGGGCACAGTCGTAGTGCTCCTGACCGATAACCAGCGGATCCAGCTGACGAGAAGTGGAATCCAGCGGGTCAACCGCAGGGTAGATACCCAGGGAAGCGATATCACGGGACAGTACCACGGTCGCATCAAGGTGAGCGAAGGTGGTGGCTGGCGAGGGGTCAGTCAAGTCATCGGCAGGTACGTATACCGCCTGGATCGAGGTGATCGAACCAGTCTTGGTAGAAGTAATACGCTCCTGCAGAACGCCCATCTCTTCAGCCAGTGTCGGCTGGTAACCTACTGCAGAAGGCATACGGCCCAGCAGTGCGGATACTTCGGTACCGGCCAGGGTGTAACGGTAGATGTTGTCGATGAACAACAGTACGTCACGACCTTCGTCACGGAACTTCTCAGCCATGGTCAGGCCGGTCAGTGCTACGCGCAGACGGTTACCCGGCGGCTCGTTCATCTGACCGTATACCAGGGCAACCTTGTCCAGTACGTTGGAGTCCTTCATCTCGTGGTAGAAGTCGTTACCTTCACGAGTACGCTCACCTACACCGGCAAATACGGAATAACCGCTGTGCTCGATGGCGATGTTGCGGATCAGCTCCATCATGTTTACGGTCTTGCCCACACCGGCGCCACCAAACAGACCAACCTTACCGCCCTTGGCAAACGGGCAGATCAGGTCGATAACCTTGATGCCGGTTTCCAGCAGCTCGTTGGAGCCTGCCTGCTCGTCGTAGCTCGGCGCAGGGCGGTGAATGCCCCAGCGCTCTTCTTCGCCGATCGGGCCAGCTTCGTCAATCGGGTTGCCCAGCACGTCCATGATACGGCCCAGAGTCTTGATCCCGACCGGCACGGAAATGTTGGCACCGGTGTTGGCGACGGTCAGACCGCGCTTGACACCTTCGGTGGTACCCATGGCGATGGTACGTACGATGCCATCACCCAGTTGCTGCTGGACTTCCAGGGTCAGGCCCTTGTCAGTCACTTGCAGCGCGTCATACACCTTCGGCACGTCTTCGCGTGGGAATTCCACGTCGATGACGGCGCCGATGATTTGAACGATACGTCCGCTACTCATTTGTTGGTTCCTCTAAATGGTTGAAACCGTTACCGTTAAACCGCGGCGGCGCCGCCGACGATTTCCGAAATTTCCTGAGTGATCGCTGCCTGACGAGCTTTGTTGTAGATAAGCTGCAGACTGTCGATGATCTCACCGGCGTTATCGGTCGCATTCTTCATTGCGATCATCCGCGCGGCTTGCTCACAGGCGTTGTTTTCGACCACTGCCTGGTACACCTGAGATTCGATATAACGAACCAGCAGGCCGTCCAGCAGTTCCCGGGCATCGGGCTCGTACAGATAGTCCCAGGTACCCTTTTGTGCTTCCTCGTCATCGGAGGGCACCAGCGGAATCATCTGTTCCACCTTGGGTTGCTGAACCATCGTGTTGACGAAGCCGTTGGAGACCAGGTACAGACGGTCGATGCGACCTTCGTTATAGCCATCAAGCATCACCTTGACGCTGCCGATCAGATCGCTCAACGCGGGCTTTTCGCCCAGGTTGCTGATGGCCGCGACAACGTTTCCGCCGTAGCTGCGAAAGAAGGAAGCGCCCTTGCTACCGATCACACACAGCTCGGTTTCAACGTTGCGGTCACGCCACTCTTTCATGCTGTTGACCAGGGCCTTGAACAGGTTAGTGTTCAGGCCACCCGCCAGACCACGATCCGTGCTGACCACGATGTAACCCACCCGCTTGACTTCACGCTCTTGCATGAACGGATGGCGATATTCGGGGTTGGCGTTGGCCAAATGGCCAATCACCTGCTGGATACGCTCAGCGTAGGGACGGCTGGCAGCCATGCGCTGTTGTGCTTTGCGCATTTTGCTGACCGCCACCTTTTCCATGGCGCTGGTGATCTTTTGCGTACTTTTAATGCTCGCGATTTTACCGCGAATCTCTTTTGCGCCTGCCATGTCACACCTTTCCAGGTTTGCCCTTGGCCGGATCGCACGATGCGGGATGCAGCATCGCTACATCCCGCCTTCGGCTTACCAGCTCTGGGTTGCCTTGAACTTCTCGATGCCAGACTTGATGCCGGCTTCGATCTCGTCGTTGTAATCGCCCTTCTCGTTGATCTTGGCAAGCAGTGCTGCGTGCTCAGACTTGAAGTAGGCGATCATGGCTTTCTCGAAAGCACCGATCTTGGCCTGCTCGACATCGGTCAGGAAGCCCTTCTCGGCAGCGAACAGGCTGATGCCCATTTCGGCAACAGACATGGGCGCATACTGGTCTTGCTTCATCAGTTCGGTAACACGCTGACCGTGCTCAAGCTGCTTGCGGGTCGCTTCGTCCAGATCGGAAGCAAACTGGGCGAAAGCCGCCAGTTCGCGGAACTGAGCCAGTGCGGTACGAATACCACCGGACAGCTTCTTGATGATCTTGGTCTGCGCTGCACCACCTACCCGGGATACCGATACACCCGCGTTAACCGCCGGACGAACGCCGGAGTTGAACAGGTTGGATTCCAGGAAGATCTGACCGTCGGTGATCGAGATCACGTTGGTCGGTACGAAGGCAGATACGTCACCGGCTTGGGTTTCGATGATCGGCAGCGCCGTCAGGGAACCTGTCTTGCCGGTTACGGCGCCATTGGTGTACTTCTCGACCCATTCTTCAGAAACGCGGGAAGCGCGCTCCAGCAGACGGCTGTGGAGATAGAACACGTCACCAGGATAGGCTTCACGGCCCGGCGGACGACGCAGCAGCAGGGAAATCTGACGGTAGGCAACAGCCTGCTTGGACAGATCGTCATAAATGATCAGAGCGTCTTCGCCGCGATCACGGAAGTACTCACCCATGGTGCAGCCGGCGTAGGGAGCCAGGAACTGCAGGGAAGCCGGGTCGGAAGCAGAAGCGGCGACGATGATGGTGTGCGCCATGGCATCGTGCTCTTCCAGCTTGCGTACCACGTTGGCGATGGTCGACTGCTTCTGACCAACAGCAACGTATACACACTTAACGCCGGAACCTTTCTGGTTGATGATCGCATCAACCGCCATGGCGGTTTTACCGGTCTGACGGTCACCAATGATCAGCTCACGCTGGCCACGACCTACCGGTACCATCGCGTCAACCGCCTTGTAACCAGTCTGAATAGGTTGGTCAACGGACTTACGCCAGATCACACCCGGCGCAACCTTCTCGACGGCATCAGTAGTAGTGGCGTTGATTTCGCCCTTGCCGTCAATGGGAGCGCCCAGAGTGTTGACCACACGACCCAGCAGTTCCGGACCTACCGGGACTTCCAGGATGCGACCGGTACACTTGACGGTCATGCCTTCGGCCAGATTCAGGTAATCACCCAGAATCACGGCACCTACGGAGTCCTGCTCCAAGTTAAGTGCCATACCGTAAACGCCTTCAGGGAATTCAAGCATTTCCCCGTACATAACATCGGCGAGACCGTGAATCCGCACAATACCGTCAGATACGGAAAGAATCGTACCTTCGTTACGTGCCTGAGAAGAGATATCGAGCTGCTCGATCCGCTTCTTGATGATGTCACTGATCTCTGATGGATTCAGTTGTTGCATGCCTTTATCCTCAAAACCTTATGCTGAAATCAGGAGCCCAATGACTCGGCCAGTTTGGTCAGCTTTCCGCGTACAGAGGCGTCGATAACCAAGTCGCCGGTGCGAACAACCAATCCACCAATCAATGATGTGTCCAGTGTCGTCTCGATCTGTACATTGCGATCGAGTTTCTTTGACAGTGCCTGGGCGAGCTTCTGCTGCTGTTCTTCAGTCAGCTCAAACGGCGAGCTCACATTGATGTCGATGGTGCGCTCAAGATCAGCTCGGAAGCTGTTGAAAAGCGTTGCAATCTCGGGAAACAGGGCGAGCCTGCGATTTTCCGCCAGAATCATCAGAAAGTTGCGTTGTTCCTCACTGGCCGTTTTACCGGTGCATTCGAGGATGAACTCCGCCTTCTTCTGTTCCGCAATACCCGGATTGGTCAGCAGCTGTCGAGTTGCTGAATCAGCCACCACTTGACCGGCGGCCGTCAGCAACTCATCCCACTCTGCCAGCGCTTGTTGGGCTTTTGCCCGCTCAAATGCCGCTTTGGCGTAGGGACGGGCCAGCGTAATCAGTTCTGCCATGATGACCTCGCTTAGAGTTCGGCTACCAGCTTGTTCAGCATGTCGCCGTGCTTGTCAGCATCGACAGAAGTTTCCAGAATCTTCTCGGCACCGGCGACAGCGATAGCAGCGATTTCAGTGCGCAGAGCATCTCTGGCCTTGACTCGCTGTTGCTCGATTTCTGCCTGAGCCTGCGCCAGAATCTTCTGACCTTCCTTGCGAGCATCCTCTTTGGAGGCTTCAACAATCTGGTTGGCACGCTTGTTGGCCTGCTCAATCAGTGCTGCTGCCTGCTCTTTGGCGTGACGCAGTTCCTGGGCCGACTTTTCTTGCGTCAGCTCCAGATCCTTGGCCGCCCGATCAGAGGCTGCAAGACCATCCGCGATCTTCTTCTGGCGTTCCTGCAGAGCAGTGATGACCGGAGGCCATACATACTTCATGCAGAACACCACGAAGATGAAGAACGCGATAGCTTGACCCAGTATCGTCAAATTAATGTTCACGTCTTCACCTCTTGCCTATCGTATTCAATACCTTCAAGTCGGAGCCGCCGTTGCCGGCGAGCACCTTAAGCAACTTGGGCAATGAAGGGGTTGGCAAAGGTGAAGAACAGAGCAATACCAACGCCGATCATGGTTACGGCGTCAAGCAGACCAGCGACAATGAACATTTTGACCTGCAGCATGGGGATCATTTCTGGCTGACGCGCTGCGCCTTCCAGGAATTTGCCACCCAGGATACCAAAGCCGATAGCAGTACCCAGTGCGCCCAGGCCAATCAGCAGTGCTACGGCAATCGCGGTCATTCCAACTACAGTTTCCATTTAAAGCTCCCAGTTTCAGTTAATTTCAAGTTGTGGGTTTTCGGTTAAAACTAAATCGTTTGCGCCAACTCAGTGGCCGTCTTCGTGCGCCATACTCAGATACACGATGGTCAGCATCATGAAGATGAACGCCTGCAACGTGATAATCAGAATGTGGAAGATAGCCCATGGCACGGAGAGTGCCCACTGTGCCCAGAAGGGCAGCAGGGCGATCAGGATGAAGATCAGCTCACCGGCGTACAGGTTACCGAACAGTCGCAATGCGAGAGAGACTGGCTTGGCCAGCAGGCTGACGCCTTCGAGCAACAGGTTGACCGGAATCAACAGCACCTTCAGGAAGATGTTGTTGGAAGAGAACGGATGCAGGGTCAGTTCGCCAAGAAAACCACCGACGCCCTTGACCTTGATGCTGTAGAAAATGATCAGTGCAAAGACCGACAGCGACATGCCCAAGGTGGCATTCACGTCAGTAGTCGGCACGACCTTCATGTACTCAACGCCGGCCAGGTGGAACAGCTGCGGCAGGAAGTCTACCGGCACCAGGTCCATGAGGTTCATCAAAAAGACCCAGCAGAAGATGGTCAGTGCCAGCGGGGCGATGACCTTGTTGCGGCCGTGGAAGGTTTCCTTGACGCTCTGATCGACAAATTCGACCATCATTTCAACGAAGTTCTGCAAGCCACCGGGGGTGTCGGAAGTGGCTTTCTTGGCCGCCATGCGGAACAGAAAGAGGAACAGGCCACCTAGGAAGATCGACCAGCCCATGGTATCCACGTGAATCGCCATGAAGCCCATGTCGGACGCTTCCTGCGCGCCATGTGCCATGGTCCAGGTGGCATTTTCCAGAACGCTGCCGTCGGCGCGCTCATAGCCAGCCGGGAGCTTCCCATAGGTCAGATTCTGAAGGTGGTGCTTGATGTACTCTGATGCGGTGCCTGCCATATCGTTCTCTCAGGTCCTTTAGCTTTGCTGCGCTTTACCACCGAAAACTACCGGTGTTAGCCAGTTGGTAACCAGCATGATCGCAAATGTTAGAAACAGTGCCGATACGTCTAACGGCTTAATACTTTTGAACACCACCGCAAAGAGGATGGCGCAAAGAATGAGCTTGCCTGTCTCACCCTTGTAAAATGATCCCATTATCTGCTTCGCAGCACGCGCACCGCTGTAGCGAAAAGCCTTCAGCGCAAAATACACATTGGGGAGGAAGAAAATGATGCCTCCCAGCAGGGCGGAATAGGCCGCCACGGGGCTTTTAATCCAGAAAACCAGCCCCATTAAAAGAATTACGCCAGCCTGGAACGCAAACCATTTGCCTAGCGGGGGACGACGAATGGCATTGGTCTTCATTGTCGTCATAACTGCTCTGATCATCCCGCCGGACGCTGCGTGTCTGTTTCGAATTACCGGGCTACCCGTAAAGCGCCGGTGATTATATGTGTTCGCCTGCCCTGAATCAACAAAACGCTGGCCGCTCTCCCCCCCGCGAAGGCGCATGATGACTGAAGTTCGCGGGAGTTTGCGTTCACTTGGTTGTGCTTGCCGTCCGGCCACTACATCTTGTGGTCGAGGCTGAAATACCCTCATTTTACGGTCATGTTTTGTAATAATTATTGACCCAAGGCAAGGCCTTGGGACGACAGCAAAGGATCAGGGGAGCTTAGCGGATATGCCCAAGAATGCCATCGAGCTCATCCAGTGAGCTGTAACTGATCACCAGTTTCCCTTTGCCCTTGGCACCGTGTTGCAGTTTGACCTCGGCACCCAAACGTTCGCCCAGGTCCTGTTGCAGACGCTCGACGTCGGGATTGAGACGCTGCTGACCCGGATCACGACGAGGATTGAGCCATTGGCGCACCAGCGCCTCGGTCTGACGAACGGTCAGTCCTTTGGCAACCACCTGACGTGCGGCGGCGGTCTGTTGTTCGGCTGGCAGACCCAGCAGTGCCCGAGCATGCCCCATTTCCAGATCGCCACGTTCGAGCATGGTTTTGACATCGTCGGGCAGGCTGGTCAAGCGCAGCAGGTTGGTAATGCTGACACGGCTTTTGCCCACCGCGTCAGCAACCTGCTGCTGAGTGAGCTCGAACTCCTGCTGCAACCGCTGCAGGGCGATGGCTTCTTCGATCGGATTGAGGTCTTCGCGCTGAATATTCTCGATCAGCGCCATGGCGATGGCTGCTTCATCGGGCACATCGCGGATCACCGTCGGTATGGTGTCGAGTCCGGCTAGTTGGGTGGCGCGCCAGCGACGCTCACCGGCGATGATCTCGTATCTTTCATCACCAATAGCACGCACGACAATCGGCTGCATGACGCCCTGGGCGCGGATGGACTCTGCCAACTCTTCCAGCGCCTGCGGATCCATGTCACGGCGGGGCTGATACTTGCCGCGCTGAATCAGGTCGACCGGCAGTTCCTTGAGTTGCTGATCCTGGTTGTTGCTCGCACCGTCGGTGGTGTTGCCCTGCCCTAGCAGTGCATCCAGTCCTCGTCCCAAGCCGCGTTTCTTGCCCGCCATGCCGGTAGTGTCCTTGTTGGTTATTCGTTCAAATCTGTCACGGCTGCCGCTTTGGCTGCCTGTCGAGTACGTCGTACCAGCTCACCGGCCAGCGCCAGATAGGCTACTGCGCCACGCGACTGCTTGTCGTAGGCCAGCGCCGGCATACCAAAACTGGGGGCTTCGGCCAGACGCACGTTACGCGGAATCACGGTCTGGTACAGCTTGTCGCCAAAATGCGCGGTGAGCTGCGCGGAGACATCCAGCGTCAGGCTGTTGCGCGGGTCGTACATGGTGCGTAACAGCCCTTCGATCTGCAGTGAGGGGTTGAGCACCGCAGCAATGCGGCTGATGGTATTGACCAGTGCCGACAAACCTTCGAGTGCGTAGTACTCACATTGCATCGGAATGATCACACCGTCGGCGGCGACCAGACCATTGACCGTCAGCATGTTCAGCGATGGCGGGCAGTCGATGAGGATGAAGTCGTACTGGGTGCGCGCCTTGACCAGAGCGTAGCGCAGCCGACTTTCCTTCATCTTGATGTTCATCAGTTCAACTTCGGCGGCGGTCAGATCGCCGTTGGCGGGCAGCAAATCATAGCCGCCATGCTCGGAGCGCTGTAAGGCTTCGTCGAACTCGCAGCGTCCGGTCAGCAGCTCGTAAACGGAATTGTCCAGATCGGCCTTGTTGATGCCGCTGCCCATGGTGGCATTGCCCTGCGGGTCGAGGTCGATCAGCAGCACTTTGCGCTTGGTCGCAGCCAGGGAGGCGGCAAGATTGATGGTGGTGGTGGTTTTACCCACACCGCCTTTCTGGTTGGCCACTGCCAAAACCCTGCCCACATTGACCTCCTTTACGATTAACCCTGATCCGTGCGACGCAGTATCAGCAGATGCCGGTGGCCGACGCAACCGGGGACCGACAATTCTGCACTACGCTCCAGCGTGAAGTCGACCGGCATTGCCGCCAGTTCGTCCTCAGGATACACGCCTTTCATCGCCAGCCAGCGAGTTTCTGCATTACCCAGCTGGCGGGTCTTGTCGACAAAATCGCCGAGCGCGCTGAAGGCACGCGAGGTGATGCCGGCAAAGGGTTTATCGACTTCGAGTGCTTCTACCCGACAATTGAATACCTGCAGATTATCGAGCCCCAGCTCCAGTTTGACCTGGGTCAGAAAGCGGGTTTTCTTGCCATTGCTGTCGAGCAGGCTGAAATGCTGGTCGGGGCACATGATGGCCAGAATCACCCCGGGCATACCGCCGCCGCTGCCCACGTCCAGCCAGGTTTCACCCTCGACAAACGGCAGTATGCTCAGGCTGTCGAGCAGATGTCGGCTGACCATTTCATCCGGGTCACGCACAGCAGTCAGGTTGTAGGCCTTGTTCCATTTGTTCAACAGGCCAAGGTAGGCGAGCAGCTTGTCGCTTTGCTGCGCTTGCAGATCGATCCCCAACTGACTGGCACCGCTGGCCAGTTGTGCTGCGTGGTCCGCCATCGATGTTATGCCTCCTGGGCCAGTTTGCTGCCACCCAGGGCATTGCGTTTTTTCAGATGAATCAGCAGCAGGCTGACGGCGGCCGGGGTTACGCCCGGAATCCGCGACGCCTGGCCGAGTGTTTGCGGGCGCACATCAGCCAGTTTGTGGCGAATTTCGTTGGATAAACCGTTGAGTGCGCTGTAGTCCAGATCCAGCGGCAGGGCGGTCTGTTCGTGTTGGCGCAGACGGTCGATTTCTTCCTGCTGACGCTCGATGTAACCGGCGTACTTGGTATGAATCTCGACCTGTTCAGCGGCATCCAGCGGAATCTCCACGGCACCGGTCAGTTCGGTCAACGCCTGATAGTCCACTTCCGGGCGGCGCAGCAGGTCGAGCAGGTTGTACTCGTGGGTGAGCGGCGTGTTGTAACGCGCGCTGTAGGCCTTGCCGATGTCACTGGCCGGCTGCACCCAGGTACTGCGCAGGCGCTGGGTTTCCTGCTCGATGGCCTCGCGCTTGGTATTGAACACCGCCCAGCGGGCATCGTCGACCAGGCCCAGTTCGCGGCCCTTGGGGGTCAGGCGCAGATCGGCGTTGTCTTCACGCAGCACCAGGCGATACTCGGCACGTGAGGTGAACATGCGATAGGGCTCGCGGGTACCCATGGTGATCAGGTCATCCACCAGCACGCCGATGTAGGCCTCATCACGGCGTGGGCACCAGGCTTCCTGACCCTGGGCGCGCCGCGCCGCGTTCAGGCCGGCCAACAGGCCCTGCGCCGCGGCTTCTTCGTAGCCGGTGGTGCCGTTGATCTGGCCGGCAAAGAACAACCCGCCAATCACCTTGGTTTCCAACGAGTACTTCAGATCCTGCGGGTTGAAATAATCGTATTCGATGGCGTAACCGGGCCGTAGGATATGCGCGTTTTCCATACCGACAATCGACTGCACGATCTGCAGCTGAACGTCGAATGGCAGCGAGGTGGAGATACCGTTGGGATACAGCTCGTGGGTGGTCAGGCCTTCCGGCTCGATGAACACCTGATGCTGGTTCTTGTCGGCAAAACGATGAATCTTGTCTTCGATCGACGGGCAATAGCGTGGGCCCACCCCTTCGATCACGCCGGTGTACATGGGCGAGCGATCCAGGTTGTTGCGGATGATCTCGTGGGTACGCTCGTTGGTGTAGGTAATCCAGCAGTTCACCTGGGCCGGATGCTGCTGCGCGTTACCCATGAACGACATGACCGGGATCGGGGTATCACCGGGCTGCGCGGTCATCTTGCTGAAATCCACACTACGGCCATCGATGCGCGGCGGCGTCCCGGTTTTCAGGCGATCAACGCGCAGCGGCAACTCGCGCAGGCGTTTGGCCAGGGCGATGGCCGGCGGATCACCGGCGCGGCCGCCGGAGTAGTTATCCAGCCCAATGTGAATCAGGCCACCGAGAAAGGTCCCCGTGGTCAGTACCACGTTGTCGGCGAGAAAACGCAGGCCCATCTGGGTCACTACGCCTTTGGCTTCACCCTGTTCAACGATCAGGTCGTCGCAGGCCTGCTGGAAAATCCACAGATTGGGCTGGTTCTCCAGAATCTCGCGAATAGCCGCTTTGTACAGCACGCGGTCAGCCTGCGCCCGGGTGGCGCGTACCGCCGGGCCCTTGCGGCTGTTGAGCACACGAAACTGGATGCCGGCCTTGTCGGTCGCTATCGCCATGGCGCCACCAAGGGCGTCGATTTCCTTGACCAGATGGCTCTTGCCGATGCCGCCAATGGCGGGGTTGCAGCTCATCTGACCCAGCGTTTCGACGTTATGGCTCAGCAGCAGGATTTTAACGCCCATACGCGCAGCGGCCAGGGCAGCTTCGGTACCGGCATGCCCACCGCCGACCACGATGACGTCAAAGCGACTTGGAAAATCCACGTAACACCTCGTTGCTCAGGTTTTGCCTGGCGTCGGAAAAAGGGGCTGATTATAGGCTCAGGGAGAAAAAAATGCAGCTGCTACTGAGCATTTTTTGTACAGGCCTTTTGCCGGAGGTCGAACAGGAATACAGAAATAGAATAAAAGAAAAAGAATTATATAAAGCTTAATGTAGTTACTACTAATGAGTAGCCGGTTTTCTGTGGGTAAGCCAAAAAACTCTTTATTGATCATAGCATTGCGAGAAGCACAAGCCTGTTAGGAAGCGGTACTGCAGGGGTGGGTAGTAGGGTTCTGTTCCTGTGTATAAGTAGGTCTGTTATCCACAGGTGGGTTTCGCCGCAGCTTACCCACAGGGTTATGGACCTGGCTTAGGCGGGGTTTTCCACAGGGCTCATCGGGTTGATTGGCGTGAAATTCATCACTTAATTGCTGTTTGAGTGGTGCGCAGGTAGCACATCACGGCGCTCTGCTAGCAGGCAACGGCCTCAAATTGGCGCACACGACTGGATGATTTGTGCAATTTGCACAAAGATATGAGCTGCCGCTGTTTGCCAAGAAGAGAAAACTCGCCCTGTGGCACAGGCATTGCAAAATTCGCTTCGATTCACTGAACCGGCGGCTGCAAGCGCATTAGCGCTGGGCTGCAAATGCATGCGATGACAGGAGAACGCCACAATGACAGATACCACCAGCGCTGCGCAGGAGCAGGATTATCCGCTCAGCGCAGTACCTGAAACCGCCAGAAAGAGCCTGTGGTCCATGGGCCTGGTGCTACTCGGCTTTACCTTCTTTACCGCCACCATGTGGGCCGGCGGCACTGTCGGCACGGCCTTCGATTTCGGCACCCTGTTGTGGGTGTTGCTGATCGGCAACCTACTGCTGGGCGCCTATGCCGCCGTGCTGGGTTACATCGCGGCGCGCTCGGGCTTGAACACGGCATTAATGAGCCGCTACGCCTTCGGCGAACTGGGCAGCAAGTTGTCCGACTTCATTCTCGGCTTTACCCAGATTGGCTGGTACGCCTGGGGTACCGCAACCATGGCGCTGTTGCTGGTAAAAATGACCGGTTTGCCGGAAGGCGCCACCCTGCCGTTGATGGTGCTCTTTGGCTTCGGTTTTTGTGTCACGGCCTTCGTCGGCTATAAAGGTCTGGAACTGCTGTCGCGGGTCGCGGTGCCGGCGATGATGGTACTGATTGCCGTCAGCATGTTTATTGCTGCTTCCGATGCCGGTGGCCTGGCTGGCTTGACCAGCATCGCACCGACCAGCGACCTGAGCATCGCCGCGGCCATCACCCTGGTGTTTGGTACCTTTGTCAGTGGCGGCACGCAAGCCACCAACTGGACGCGCTTTGCCCGCTCGGGCAAGACGGCGGTATGGGCCACACTGGCAGCATTCTTCCTTGGCAATGGCTTGATGACGCTGGTCGGAGCCCTGGGTGCACTGGTCTACCAGCAGGCCGATATTGTCGACATCATGGTGGCGCAGGGATTGGCGACCTTGGGTATCCTGATGCTGTTTCTCAACCTGTGGACCACCCAGGACAACACCGTCTACAACTTCGCGGTAGCCGGCTGCAATCTGTTGCGTACCCGGCGACGCAAGACCGTGACTGTGGTCGGCGCTGCCATCGGCACGCTGCTGGCGGTGCTGGGCATGTACGATTGGCTGATTCCTTTTCTGATTCTGCTGGGTACCTTCATTCCGCCGGTGGGCGGGGTCATCATGGCCAACTACTTTGTGCGTTATCGCGGCACCTATCCGGATCTGGTCAGTGCACAGCTGCCGGCATTCAACCTCATTGGTTTGAGCGCTTACGCCATCGGCTCGTTCGTAGCCTACACCTCAGCCTGGATCGCGCCTCTGGTCGGTGTACTGGTTGCCGCCTTCAGCTACGCCCTGCTGGAAACCGTGGTGGCCGGCGTCAAGGCGCGGCGTGCCAGCTCCCTGAGCAGTATCTGAGCCATGCCGCTACGTTGTAACGACATTCCGCAATTGCCGGGGCTGAGTGCCATGCAGTTGCGCGCCGGTCTGGCAGGGGCGCAGCGACCGGTGCGCTGGCCCTACGTGGCGGAGAACCGTTCGTTCAGCCCCTGGGTCAAGGGCGGCGAGCTGGTGTTCATCACTGGCATCAGCCGACATCACAGCCAGAGCAGTCTGACCGAGCGGCTGTATGAAGCGGTCGCCAGTGAAGTCGCTGGCCTGGTGATTCTGACCGGCGATGCCTATATAGGTCAGGTACCCAATGCGCTGCTGCGCCTGGCTGATCAACTGGCCATGCCGCTGCTGGAGCAGCCCTATTCCCTGCCCATGGTGCAGGTGACCGAGACCATCGGCCGTGCCATAGTGCAGCGCGAGCAGGAGCAGGCACGGCAACAGGAGCTGCTGGCCGGTAGTCTACCTGAGCGGTTGCAGCAGCGACTCGGCTCGCCCGCGGAAGTGGCCGATTTTCTGCAACCCTTTATTCAGTGCCCGGTAACCGCGTTGTTGCCGCTGCTCGATAGTCTCGGCGCCTGGTTGGCGCATCAGGGCAATCTCAGTGCGGCGGCCAAGGCGCTAGGCTGCCATCGCAATTCGCTGCGCTATCGACTCGATAAACTCTTTCGTCTGACCGGTCTGGACCCACAGCAGGCCGCCGACCAACACACCCTGATTTTGCTGCACGCGCTTTTGGCCGAATTGCCGCGCGCGTCAGCCCGCCTGGAGACAGCACCATGATTCAACAGCCTGAAGCCATCATCAACGCCCGCCTCAGCGGCCAGCCCGGGCTACATACCTTGCACCTGAGCGCTGGCCGTTTCAGCAGCATCGAACTGCAGCAGGACAGCCTGAGTGCTACCGCGCAGCAGCTGGATGCCGCCGGCAACCTGGTACTGCCGCCCTTTGTTGAACCGCACATTCATCTGGATGCCGCGATGACCGCTGGCGAGCCGCGTTGGAACCGCAGCGGTACGCTCTTCGAGGGCATCGAGTGCTGGGCGGAACGCAAAGCCACACTGAGTCGTGAGGATGTGATTCAGCGCGCCGAGCAAACCTTGAAGCTGTTTGCCGCGCACGGTATCCAGTACGTACGTACCCACGTCGACGTCACCGACCCTGAGCTCACCGCACTGCAGGCCATGGTCGAGGTACGCGAGCGGGTGCGCGAGCATATTGACCTGCAGATTGTGGCCTTTCCGCAGGAAGGTATTCTGTCCTACCCCGGTGGGCAGGACTTGATGCGCCGCGCCGTGGAGTTGGGCGCCGACGTGATCGGTGGCATTCCGCATTTCGAGTTCACCCGGGATTACGGCGTGGAATCGGTCAAGCTGTTGATGGCGTTGGCTGAGGCGAATGATTGCCTGGTGGATGTGCACTGCGATGAAATCGACGACCCCAACTCGCGCTTTCTCGAGGTGCTGGCCGCCGAAGCGCTGAGCCGCGATTACGGCAGCCGGGTGACCGCCAGCCACACCTGCGCCATGCATTCCTATAACAATGCTTACTGCAGCAAGCTGTTCCGCCTGCTGCAGAAAGCCGACCTGCGTTTTGTTGCCCTGCCCACCGAGAACCTGCATCTGCAGGGCCGCTTTGATGGTTATCCCAAGCTGCGTGGCATCACCCGCGTGCCCGAGCTGCTGGATGCCGGTTTGAAGGTCTGCTTCGGCCAAGACTCGATCCGCGATCCCTGGTATCCGATGGGCAACGGCAATCTGCTGCGGACCCTGGATGTCGGCCTGCATGCCTGCCATATGCTAGGAATCGAGCGCATAGAGACCGCGCTGGAGATAGTTACCAGCAATGGAGCCGCGGCCTTGAACATCGCCGAGTACGGGATTGCGCCGGGGCTGCCGGCGCGCTGCATGGTGCTTAATGGCACTACGCCTTATGAAGTACTGCTGAACCAGACACCGGTATTAGCCTCCATCCGTGATGGGCGCTGTCTGCTGCAGCGAGAAGCGCCTGTGCACCAGGTACTTGGCTGGTCCTGACGGACCGGGCAGAGACGACTGTCTGCTGTGTGGCGGCTCCACAGAGCTGCCCGCATTCTGTGCTATGTTGCAGTGCTGAACGCTTCCCCACGCCCTGGGTAAGCAATATCTCGCAAGGGCTATTCGAGTAATGCAGCAAGCCGACGGTCTGCCGATGCCGCAACGCCTGGGCGCGATCTGCGCGATAGCGCTTGGCGTCACTATGGCAGTGCTCGATGGCATGATAGCCAATGTCGCGCTGCCGACCATCGCCGACGATCTGGGCACCAGCGCAGCCAATTCCATCTGGATCGTGAATGCCTACCAGCTGGTCATTACCATGAGCCTGCTGTCGCTGGCGTCATTGGGAGATCTGTGGAGTTACCGCAAGGTTTACCTGATCGGACTCAGTGTGTTTGCCAGCATGTCGGTGCTTTGCGCGCTGAGTGATTCGCTGGTGACCCTGACTCTGGCGCGCATGCTGCAGGGCCTAGGTGCGGCAGCGGTGATGAGCGTCAACGGCGCACTGACTCGGCTGATTTACCCGTCCCATCTGCTGGGCCGCGGTGTTGCTATCAACACCCTGATAGTAGCGGTGGCTGCAGCCGCTGGCCCTACGGTCGCTGCCGGCGTACTGGCGGTAGCGGACTGGCCCTGGTTGTTTGCCATCAACCTACCCTTTGGTGTGCTGGCCCTGGTGATGGGGTATCGGTTTTTACCGGCAAACGAAGGCTCGCGCGCGCAACGTTTCGACAAGGGAAGTGCGCTGCTCAACGCGGTGACCTTTGGCTTGTTCTTCGTGGCACTGACCGGGTTCGCCCAGGGTCATGCCGGCTGGAGTATTGGTTTTCCGCTGGTTGGCGCGCTGCTGGTGGGCTGGTTTTTTGTCAGGCGGCAGCTTGATCAGCCATTGCCGCTGTTGCCGGTGGATCTGCTGCGCATACCGATTTTCTCGCTGTCGATAGCCACCTCGGTCTGCTCCTTCATTGCACAGATGATGGCCATGGTCTCCATTCCCTTCTACTTTCAGAAAACCCTGGGTCTCAGCGCAATTGAGACCGGGCTACTGATGACGCCCTGGCCCTTGGCGACCATGGTTATGGCGCCCATTGCCGGGCGATTGCTCGACCGGTTGCATGCCGGCTTGTTGGGGGGCGTGGGCTTGACGATATTCGCGAGCGGCCTGTTTTTGCTCGCCGCCTTGCCGCAGCAGGCCAGCCATCTGGAGATCATGTTGCGGATGCTGATCTGTGGCGCCGGCTTCGGACTCTTTCAGTCACCCAACAATCACACCATTCTGACCGCCGCGCCGATGCAGCGTAGCGGTGGGGCCAGCGGTATGCTGAGTACCGCACGGCTGGTAGGTCAAACCACAGGTGCGGCGCTGGTAGCCTTGGCTTTTAACCTGTTCAGCGACAACGGTACCCATGCTTCGCTGATTGCTGCAGGCAGTTTCGCTGCGGTGGCCGCTATAGTCAGTACGCTGCGCCTCAGTCAATCCGCCGCGCGACCCGGCGGTTAAATAAACTGCAGGCTTGGTTATATCTGAAATTTCATATATACGATGACTCAAGAATTGGCCGAGATACGCCGCAACTGCGCCAATGAGGTTCCTCAGATGCCTGACAGAGAGCACCCGTCTGAAGAGTCTGTTGTTCTCAATGAAGACCGCGGACGCTGCTAATCCTGCTGTGAGACCATGTCATGAAAATACGTTGTATCTGCACCCACAATCGTTGCTGCGGCATTCCGTTTGAGGCCATTTTGCAGGCATCGGGAGCCAAAGCATGAACCTGACCGA
Source organism: Halopseudomonas sp. (assembly GCF_036960865.1). Classification (GTDB taxonomy): domain Bacteria; phylum Pseudomonadota; class Gammaproteobacteria; order Pseudomonadales; family Pseudomonadaceae; genus Halopseudomonas. The sequence continues at coordinate 223,653 of NZ_JBALWE010000004.1, read as the reverse complement.
CCTGAGTTTGCCCAATCTGGATCAGCAGCAGTTCCGCGTGCCGGACGTCGCCCACTTCAGCCCTGCGGCCAGCCGTCATAAACCACGCTTTCTGCTGTTGTACGGCTCCTTGCGCAGCCGCTCCTTCAGCCGTCTGGTTATCGAGGAATGCGCGCGGTTGCTGCTGCATATGGGTGCCGAGGTGCAGATTTTTGATCCCCGTGGTTTGCCGCTGCCCGATAGCGAAGACGAACAGCACCCCAAGGTGCAGGAACTGCGCGAGCTGGTGATGTGGTCCGAAGGGCAGGTGTGGTGCTCACCGGAGCGTCACGGCGCAATGACCGGAATCATGAAGACGCAAATCGATTGGATTCCGTTGTCGCTGGGCGCGGTGCGTCCCACCCAGGGCAAAACCCTGGCGTTGATGCAGGTCAGCGGCGGTTCACAATCGTTCAACGCTGTTAATCAATTGCGGGTACTGGGGCGCTGGATGCGCATGTTGACCATTCCCAATCAATCGTCAGTGGCCAAGGCGTTCATGGAGTTTGACGAGCTGGACCGAATGAGGCCGTCGGGCTATTACAACCGCATTGTCGATGTGCTGGAGGAGCTGGTGAAGTTTACCCTGCTCACGCGTGACCACAGTGCGTATCTGGTTGATCGTTACTCGGAGCGGGTGGAGAGCGCCGAACAGCTCATGCAGCGCGTCAATCAAGATTCGCTCTAAGGAAGCCGGGATTATGGGACTTTTCGAACGTTATCTCTCGCTCTGGGTGGGGCTGGGAATCGTCGCCGGTATTGTGCTGGGTAGCCTGGCGCCGGGCGTGTTTTCGAGCCTTGCGGCGATCGAGTATGCCCAGGTCAATCTGGTGGTGGCGGTACTCATCTGGCTGATGATCTACCCGATGATGGTGCAGATTGACTTCAGCTCGCTGAAAGACGTCGGCAAGAAGCCCAAGGGATTGATGCTGACACTGGTGATCAACTGGCTGGTCAAACCCTTCAGCATGGCGGTCATCGGCTGGTTGTTCTTCCGGGTACTGTTTGCCGATTGGGTCGATCCGCAATCGGCTACCGAGTACATCGCCGGCATGATTCTTTTGGGTGCGGCTCCCTGTACCGCCATGGTGTTTATCTGGAGCCAACTGACCAAGGGTGACCCCAACTACACCCTGGTGCAGGTGTCGATCAACGATGTGATTATGGTCTTTGCCTTCGCCCCCATTACCGCGCTGCTGTTGGGCATCAGCGATATTCAGGTGCCCTGGGAAACCCTGCTCCTGTCGCTCGGGCTCTATGTGGTGTTGCCGTTGATTGCCGGCGCCTTGACCCGCCAGCGCTTGGATCGCGCCGAGGATCACACCCGGCTGGCCGCCTTTGTGGCGCGGCTCAAGCCGTGGTCGATCGTCGGCTTGCTGGCGACCGTGGTACTGCTGTTCGGCTTTCAGGCGGAAACCATCCTGGCTCAACCCCTGATTATCCTGTTGATAGCCATTCCGCTACTGCTGCAAACCTACGGCATCTTTTTTATCACCTACGTGGCTGCCCGCGGCCTGCGGCTACCCCACTCGGTCGCAGCGCCGGCTTGCCTGATCGGCACCTCCAACTTTTTCGAGTTGGCCGTTGCCGTGGCCATATCGCTGTTTGGTCTGCATTCGGGGGCAGCCCTGGCCACTGTGGTCGGTGTGCTGGTAGAGGTGCCGGTCATGCTGTCACTGGTCTGGCTACTCAATCGCAATCGCAGCCAGTTCAGCTAGCAGCGGCTATTTGCCGATACAGAAGCTGGAGAAAATGCGTCCCAGCAAATCATCGGCACTGAAGGCGCCGGTGATACTGCCAAGCGACTGCTGGGCCATTCGCAAGTCTTCGGCCAGCAGTTCGCCGGCCCCCATCAGGGTCAGTTGTTGGTAACCGTGGTCAAGTTGCCGGGCAGCTTCTTCCAGTGCATCCAGGTGACGCCGGCGGGCGCTGAACAGACTTTCGCCGGTCTGCTCGAAGCCCATGCAGGTTTTCAGGTGCTCACGCAGCAGTTCGACGCCTTCGCCCTGGCGTGCTGACAGTCGCAGACTGACCGAGCCGTCGTCGGCGGTGGTGACGCCCACCGCGTCGCCGGTGATATCCACCTTGTTGTAAATCAGCGTGACCTTGGCCGGGTCGGGTTTTACCGCCAGAAACTCGGGCCAGAGCTGCGCCGGGTCTGAGGCCTCCGGCTGGCTGGCATCCACCATCAGCAGGATGCGGTCGGCCTCGGCGATCGCGGCCATGGCCCGTTCCACGCCGATCCGCTCCACCTGGTCTTCGGTATCCCGTAGCCCGGCAGTATCGATGATGTGCAGTGGCATGCCATCCAGATGGATGTGCTCGCGCAGGATATCCCGCGTGGTACCGGCGATGTCGGTGACGATGGCGCTATCGCGGCCGGCCAACGCATTGAGCAGGCTGGATTTTCCGGCATTCGGCCGGCCGGCAATCACCACTGTCATACCGTCGCGTAGCAACGCGCCCTGTCCGGCCTGACGCTGCACCTGGCGCAGTTCAGCCTGCACTGCTTCCAGTTGGGCAAGCACGTGACCATCGGCAAGAAAATCGATTTCTTCCTCTGGGAAGTCGATGGCGGCTTCCACATAGATACGCAGGGCAATCAGGGATTCGGTCAGCGCGTTAACGCGTTGGGAGAACGCCCCTTGCAGGGAGTTCAGTGCATTGCGCGCGGCCTGCTCGGAACTGGCCTCAATAAGGTCGGCAATGGCCTCGGCCTGCGCCAGGTCCAGCTTGTCGTTCAAAAACGCGCGCTCACTGAACTCCCCTGGGCGGGCCTGGCGGGCACCTGCGGCCAGACAAGCCTTGAGCAGCAGGTCCATGACCACTGGACCGCCGTGGCCCTGCAGCTCCAGCACGTCTTCACCAGTAAAGGAATGCGGACCGGGGAAGAACAGGGTTAGGCCCTGATCCAGCGCCTGTTCACCCGACCAGAAAGGGCCGTAATGTGCGTGCCTTGGCTGCGGCTCACGACGGGCTATCTGTTTGGCTATGCTCAATGCGGCTGGCCCGGAGACCCGAATAATACCGACGCCACCCCGCCCCGGCGCAGTGGCCAGCGCGGCAATGGTGTCGGCGTGGTAGGGCTGATTCATGGTTGCTCCTGGCGATATTCTGGGGTGGCTGGCAGAAAGCAAAACGCCCCGAAAACGGGGCGTTTAACTGGGTCTGTTACCGCCCGCGGGCGATCAGCTCTTGGCTGCTGCGCCCTTTTCGATCTGGCGAGTAATGTACCACTGTTGCGCGATGGACAGGCAGTTGTTGACCACCCAGTACAGCACCAGACCAGCCGGGAACCAGAGGAAGAAGAAGGTGAAGACAATCGGCAGCATCTTCATCACCTTGGCCTGCATCGGATCGGGTGGCGTCGGGTTCAACTGCTGCTGCAGGAACATGGTCGCGCCCATGATGATCGGCAGAATGAAGTAGGGATCTTTCAGCGACAGGTCGGTGATCCAGCCAAGCCATTCGGCCTGACGAATCTCGACGCTTTCCATCAACACCCAGTACAGCGAGATGAACACCGGCATCTGTACCAGAATCGGCAGACAGCCACCCAGCGGGTTGATCTTCTCTTTCTTGTACAGCTCCATCATGCCCTGGGACATTTTCTGACGGTCATCACCGTGCTGTTCGCGCAGGGCCTGCAGTTTGGGTGCTACACGGCGCATGTTGGCCATGGAGCGGTAGCTGGTAGCCGAGAGCGGGAAGAAGATCAGCTTGATCAAACAGGTCAGCAGGATGATGCTCCAACCCCAGTTACCGACAAAGCTGTGGATAAAGCTCAGTACCACAAACAGCGGCTGGGCGATCCACCACAGGAACCCATAGTCGATGGTCAGATCCAGACCGGGCGAGATTGCCTTGAGATCATCCTGAATCTTGGGACCGGCGTAAAACTGGGTTTTGATGGTGGACTGCTCACCGGGCGCTACGCTGACCGATGGGCTGGTGAAGCGCACGATGTAGTTGCCGTTGCTGTCCTTCAGCGTGCTGAAGGTGTGTTGGGTGTTGGCGTCGGGTACCCAGGCAGCGACGAAGTAATGCTGCAGCCAGGCTATCCAGCCACCGTTGACCTTTTCATTCAGCTTTTCGTCGTCCAGGTCACCCATCTTCATCTTGGTGTAGGAGCTGTCAGCGCTCCAGTAGGCGGCGCCCAGGAAGGTCGCCATACCGGTCGCAGTAGAGCTGGACGGGTCACCACTGTCATCACGCTTGAGCTGACCAAAGGCGCTACCGGACCAGGCGTCGCTGCTCTGGTTGTCGATCAGGTAGTCCACCTCAACCAGGTAGGAACCACGGGTGAAGGTGTAACGCTTGATGAAATTGACGCCGTTGTTGCTGGTCTTCAGGTCAACGGTGAGGCTGTCCTGCCCTTCACTCAACTGATAGCTGCTCTGCTCGCTGGTATAGCGTGCACGGCCCTGGCTGCTGTCCGGACCCTGGCGACCAGTCAGACCACTCTGGGCTACATACAGACGGTTACTCGACTGCTCCATCAACTGGAACGGCAGATCAGGGCGGTCTTTGCGGGCCGGATACTTGGGCAGCGAGAGCGAAACGATGTCACCGCCAATCGGGTTGATGGTCACGTTCAGGCTGTCAGTGGCCACCTGAATCAAGCTGTCGTTCTGCTTGGCCGGCAGATCAGCGGCACTGACGCTGGCCTCGCCATTGGCATCAATCGGCTGGGGCACATCACTGTTATCCCCATTGGCCAGCGGTGCAGTTTCGGTCGGCAGGTCGGAATTGCCAATCGGTGCAACACTGGTTTCAGCAGCAGGCGGCAAATCCTGCTGCATGAAATCATTGTTCCACTGCAACACCATGAGATAGGTAATCACGAGCAAGGCAGCTATGAGGATATTTCGTTGCATGTTCATGGTTTGTTGGCCATCTGGGAAGATCGGTTGTCAGAAGGGGGTACAGGATCATAACCGCCTGGATTCCACGGGTGACAGCGCCCCAGGCGCCGGGCACTCAGTGCAGCACCCTTGAGCAAGCCATGTTCTTCAATGGCTTCCTGGGCGTAGCAGGAACAGGAGGGATAGAAACGGCAATGACTGGCCATCAGTGGACTGATAGCGTAGCGGTAAACCTTGATCAGTCCGAGCGCGAGACTACGCATGGGATGACGGGGGTCCAGAAGTGCGTGAGCGATTTTTCGCAGCGGTCTTGATAAGCCTGCGCCACATGCCTTGGTAGAGGTCATGCAGCGCAGTATTGTCCAGGTCGCCTACGCCCTTGCGGGCCAGTACGACAATGTCCAGGTTGCCCAGCTCAGCGCGATGCTGGCGGAACGACTCACGGGCGATACGCTTGACCTTGTTCCGATCAACTGCCCGTCGAACATTTTTCTTGGCAATAACCAGACCCAACCTTGCGTGTGCCAGGTCATTCTCTCTGGCAAGCAACAGCAGGCTGGGTCCTGAGGCTTTGCAGGTGGCTCCATCGAATACTCTCTTAAATTGAGCAGGCGTCAATAGCCTGTATTTAGGAGAGAATCCGAGACCCACCTGACAGCCGGTTCTTAAGCTGACAGGCGCTGACGGCCTTTGGCACGACGACGGGCCAAAACCGCACGACCATTTTTGGTGGCCATACGAGCACGGAAACCATGGTTGCGCTTGCGCTTCAGTACGCTGGGTTGGAACGTTCTTTTCATCTTCAAATACCTGAGTAATTCACATCAGAGCAGAGTGCCCTTTCAAGGGATCGGCAATTCTAGAGAATAAGATCGGTCAGGTCAATTTGATTTGAGCCCTGATGTACAAGTAAAAACAAAATAAAATCAAATCTTTAAATAGATAAATGTAAATACTACATATGTTGCGCAGGTTTTCTGTGGGTAAGTGCTTAATCGTCTCTGAAATCAATAGCTTGGCGCAAGTATAAGGCTGTGGGAAAACGGTTGTCTGAGCACTTGGGTTGTTGTGCGCCTGCTGTGGATAAAAGCACTAGATATCCACAGGCGATTTTATCCACCGCTCCCAGCCTGGTTTGCCAACAGGGTTGCTGGTCACTTCTCCACAGAGCTCAGATGCGCCTGTTTACAAGGCTTTACGGGGTAACGGTGATTTTTTCAGCGTTGGGTGGCTGCCTTTTGTCGCAGGGAAAAGTCGGTTTAGCGGGCTGTTCGGTGTGGATAAGTCAGGGGTGAAGGGATAGAATAAGCGGCTATGTTGTACCGTCTTGAGCTCAGGCTTTTGCTGGTATCCATCCGTCTTAAATAAGAACCGCCATGCCGGCGGACCGGGGGATTTAGTGTCTGTTGCACTTTGGCAGCAATGCATCGATTTTTTGCGAGATGAGCTTCCATCCCAACAGTTCAATACGTGGATACGTCCCTTGCAGGTGGATGGCGATCAATCCGAGATTCGCCTGTATGCGCCTAACCGTTTTGTACTTGACTGGGTTAACGACAAATACCTGAATCGCATTCAGGAGTTGTTGGACGATTTGTCGCACGGCCAGGCCCCGCTGGTGTCACTGTTGATTGGTAGCCGTAGGTCGACCTCGCCTGCCGCAGCGCCGCAACAGCCCGCAGCTCGGCCTGCTCCCGCGCCAGCGCCAACCGCGCCTGCACCTACGGCTGCGGCGCCGCGCGCTCAGGTCAGCGCTCAGGGTTTTCAACCTGAACCGCCCGCGCAAGTGGTGGAGTCCGACGAAGAGAACCGCACCAGCCCGGAACGCAGTGACGCCGCCGCAAACCTGATCAAGCACACCAGTTACCTGAACCGCAGCTTTACCTTCGAGAATTTTGTGGAAGGCAAGTCCAACCAGTTGGCGCGCGCAGCCGCCTGGCAGGTTGCCGACAACCTCAAGCATGGCTACAACCCCCTCTTCCTTTATGGTGGCGTGGGTTTGGGTAAAACCCATTTGATGCACGCGGTGGGCAACCATCTGTTAAAGAAGAATCCCGCAGCCAAGATCGTCTACCTGCACTCCGAGCGTTTTGTGGCCGACATGGTCAAGGCGCTGCAGATGAATGCTATCAACGACTTCAAGCGTTACTACCGTTCGGTCGACGCGCTGCTGATTGATGATATTCAGTTCTTTGCCAAGAAAGAGCGTTCGCAAGAAGAGTTCTTCCATACCTTTAATGCGTTGCTCGAAGGCGGCCAGCAGGTGATTCTGACCAGCGACCGTTACCCGCGTGAAATCGACGGCCTGGAAGAGCGTCTCAAATCCCGTTTCGGTTGGGGCCTGACTGTGGCAGTTGAGCCGCCCGAGCTCGAAACCCGTGTAGCGATCCTGATGAAGAAGGCCGAACAGTCGCGGGTGGATCTGCCCCACGATGCGGCTTTCTTTATTGCCCAGCGCATTCGTTCCAACGTGCGTGAGCTCGAAGGCGCGCTCAAGCGCGTGATCGCCAGTTCCCACTTCATGGGACGAGACATTACCATCGAGCTGATTCGCGACTCGCTGAAAGATCTGCTTGCCCTGCAGGACAAGCTGGTCAGCATCGATAACATTCAGCGCACGGTGGCGGAGTATTACAAGATCAAGGTATCTGATGTGCTGTCCAAGCGGCGTTCGCGTTCGGTTGCGCGCCCGCGTCAGGTCGCCATGGCCTTGTCCAAGGAACTGACCAACCACAGCCTTCCGGAAATCGGCGACGCCTTCGGCGGTCGTGATCATACAACTGTGCTGCACGCCACACGTAAAATTGCGGAACTGCGTGAAACCGACGCCGATATCCGCGAAGATTACAAAAATCTGTTAAGGACTCTGACTACCTGATAGTCAAACAACATCTGCCAAACTGCACGAGGTCGAGGAAGACAATGCAATTCACCATTCAGCGCGAAGCCCTGTTGAAGCCCCTGCAATTGGTAGCCGGGGTTGTTGAGCGTCGGCAGACGCTTCCGGTTCTGTCCAACGTCTTGCTGGTTGTTGATGGCAACACGTTGGCGATGACCGGGACCGATCTTGAGGTCGAACTGGTTGGCCGCATCAACCTGGAAGAAGCCGCAGAAGCGGGTGAAGTTACGGTCCCGGCGCGCAAGCTGATGGATATCTGCAAGTCGCTGCCGGATGACGCTACGCTCACCTTCAAGGTTGAAGACAACAAAGCAGTAATCAAGGCAGGCCGCAGTCGCTTTACCCTGGCTACCTTACCGGCCAATGACTTCCCCAATGTTGAAGACGGCCCTGGCGCGATGAGTTTTTCGATCAGCCAGGCAAAGATGCGTCGGCTGATCGAACGTACTAGCTTCGCTATGGCGCAGCAGGATGTTCGTTACTACCTCAACGGCCTGCTACTCGAAATCAACAAGGGTCAGCTGCGTGCAGTGGCTACTGACGGCCACCGCATGGCGATGTGTACTGTCGATGCAGAAATCGATTACCAGGAGCGTTACCAGCTGATTGTGCCACGCAAGGGTATTCTTGAGTTGTCGCGCCTGTTGAGCGAAGCGGATAACAGCGTCAATATCGTTTTGGGAACACATCACATCCGCGCTACTACCGGCGACTTTACTTTCACCTCGAAGCTGGTCGACGGCAAATTCCCCGATTACGAACGTGTACTGCCACGTGGCGGCGACAAGATTGTTTTGGCTGACCGCCAAACCCTACGCGATGCGTTCAGCCGCACTGCTATTCTGTCGAACGAAAAGTACCGCGGTATCCGTTTGATGTTGCAGGCTGGCCAGTTGAAGATTCAGGCCAACAATCCTGAGCAGGAAGAGGCAGAAGAAGAAGTAATGGTCGATTACAGTGGCAGCCCACTGGAAATTGGCTTCAACGTCAGTTATCTGCTCGACGTGATGAATGTGTTGGGCCACGAACAGGCCAAGTTGATCCTGTCGGATGCCAACAGCAGTGCCTTGGTTCAGGAAGCAGAATCAGAAGACAGCCTCTACGTTGTCATGCCGATGCGTCTCTGAACGCACTATGCCCCTCAAACGTTTGACGGTCACCGCGGTGCGTAACCTGCACCCGGTGACCCTTCTCCCCTCTCCTCGTATCAATCTTATCTCCGGCGCTAACGGCAGCGGTAAAACTAGCTTGCTCGAGGCCATCCATATCCTCGGCCTCGCGCGCTCATTTCGCAGCACCCGCTTGCAGCCGGTGATCCAGTATGAACAACCTAACTGTACGGTGTTTGCGGAAATCGAACGTGCTGGTGTTCCCACCTGTGCGATGGGTATTTCCCGTAATCGTCAGGCCGATTACGAGATACGGTTGAACGGCGAGAATGTACGCAGTACGGCGCAGCTCGCGCAAACCTTACCCTTGCAGTTGATTAACCCGGATAGCTTTCGGTTGCTCGAAGGCGCCCCCAAGCAGCGCAGGCAGTATCTCGACTGGGGTGTGTTCCACGTGGAACATCGTTTCTTGCCTACTTGGCAGAGGCTGCAAAAAAGCCTTAAGCAACGGAATTCATTGCTGCGACGTGGTAGAATCGAACGTTCGATGTTGGCCCCGTGGGAAGCCGAATTGGTAACGTCGGCAGATCAGATAGATTCCTTTCGACGAGCCTATATTGCTGAGCTGAAGCCGGTGTTCGAAGCTGTATTGGCAGAGCTGCTCGACCTGGATGGTCTTTCGCTTAGCTATTTTCGTGGCTGGGACAAGGAGCGCTCGCTTGCTGAGGTGCTGGATTCTCAGTTTGAGCGTGATGCAGCCATCGGGCACACGCAATCTGGGCCACAACGTGCGGACCTCAGATTACGCATCAATGGCTTGAACGCGGCCGAGGTGTTATCGAGGGGGCAACAGAAGCTGGTTGTTTGTGCGCTGAAGTTGGCGCAAGGACGATTGCTTAAAGAGTTGGGACGGCAAAGTGATTGTCTTTTTCTGGTAGACGACTTGCCCTCCGAGTTGGATAAAAAGCACAGAGACGCTTTGTGTAGATTGTTGGAATCGCTGGATTGCCAGGTATTTATAACCTGTGTTGAAGCCGATCCATTGCGAGATTGTTGGCTTAGTGAAACACCTTTATCCATGTTCCACGTGGAACATGGACACATTGTGCAGACCGAATGAAGTCTGGAGTGACTTAAGATGACCGATAATAATGCCTATGATTCATCAAGCATCAAGGTCCTTAAAGGCCTTGATGCAGTCCGTAAGCGACCCGGTATGTATATCGGTGACACGGACGATGGCACTGGCCTCCACCACATGGTCTTTGAAGTCGTCGATAACTCTATCGATGAAGCCCTCGCCGGGCATTGTACTGATATCGACATCATCATCCACACCGATGAGTCCATTACCGTGCGTGACAATGGTCGCGGCATTCCGGTAGATGCTCACGAGGAAGGCGTCTCTGCAGCCGAGGTCATCATGACCGTGTTGCACGCTGGGGGTAAATTTGACGATAACAGCTACAAGGTCTCCGGCGGCCTGCATGGTGTAGGTGTTTCCGTGGTTAACGCGCTCTCAGAAGAGCTTATCCTGACGGTCCGCCGGCACGATAAGGTGTGGGAGCAAACCTACGTTCACGGCGTCCCACAGGCTCCACTGGCGCCCGTAGGCGATACCGACAGCACTGGCACTCAGATTCACTTCAAACCGTCCTCAGAGACGTTCAGCAGCATCAGTTTCAGCTGGGATATTCTGGCCAAGCGACTGCGTGAACTCTCCTTCCTCAACTCGGGCGTGGGTATCAACCTGACCGACGAACGCAGCGGCAAGAAGGAGCTGTTCAAGTACGAGGGTGGTCTGCGGGCTTTTGTTGAATACCTCAACGTCAACAAGAGCACCATCAACTCGGTATTCCATTTCAACCTGCAGCGCGATGACGGCATTGCCGTCGAAGTGGCGATGCAGTGGAATGACAGCTTCAATGAAAGCATCCTCTGCTTCACCAACAATATTCCGCAGCGCGATGGTGGCACACACCTGGCTGGTTTCCGCAGTGCTCTCACCCGCACGCTGAATACCTATATCGAGCAGGAAGGTTTGTTGAAGAAGCTCAAGGTCAATACCTCCGGTGACGATGCCCGTGAAGGTCTGACCGCGATCATTTCGGTCAAAGTACCTGATCCCAAGTTCTCCTCGCAGACCAAGGACAAGCTGGTTTCATCCGAAGTGAAGACCGCCGTCGAGCAGGAAATGAACAAGTCCTTTGCCGACTATCTGCTGGAAAAACCGGGCGAAGCCAAAGCTGTTGTCGGCAAGATGATTGACGCTGCGCGCGCACGTGAAGCCGCGCGCAAAGCACGGGAAATGACCCGTCGCAAGGGCGCGCTGGATATCGCCGGTTTGCCAGGTAAGTTGGCTGACTGCCAGGAGAAAGACCCCGCGCTTTCCGAACTCTACATAGTGGAAGGGGACTCGGCCGGCGGATCCGCCAAACAAGGCCGAAATCGCAAGACACAAGCCATCCTGCCGCTCAAGGGTAAGATTCTCAACGTTGAGAAGGCGCGCTTCGACAAGATGCTTTCCTCTGCTGAAGTCGGCACGCTGATCACCGCACTGGGTTGTGGTATTGGCCGCGAAGAATTCAACATCGAAAAGCTGCGCTATCACAACATCATCATCATGACCGATGCTGACGTTGACGGTTCGCACATTCGTACCCTGTTGCTGACCTTCTTCTTCCGGCAGATGCCGGAGTTGATCGAGAACGGCTACATCTACATCGCTCAGCCGCCCCTTTACAAGATCAAGAAAGGCAAGCAGGAACAGTACCTGAAAGATGATGAGGCGCTGGAAGAGTATCTGACGCAGTCAGCGTTGGAGGACTCTTACCTTTTTGTTAACGAAGATGCACCCGGTATTACCGGCGAAGCGTTGGAGCGTATCGTGCAGGAGTTCCGCTCGGTTATGCGGACCCTCAAGCGTCTCGCCCGCCTCTATCCGCAGGAACTGATGGAGCACTTTATCTATCTGCCGCGTTTGACCGTCGACAATCTCGCCGACAAGACCCTGATGGATGAGTGGATCAAAGGCTTTGCTGCGCGGGTGGCTACCGGCGACAAGTCTGGGCAGCAATACAATGTGAGCCTGCGGGAAGACCGCGAGCGCCACTTGTGGCTACCGGAGGTTGAATCGATCACCCACGGTCTGTCTAGCTACGTCACCTTCAATCGTGACCTGTTTGCCAGTAATGACTACCGCACTATGGCGGAGCTGGGTGAGAAACTGCAGAGCCTGCTGGAGTCTGGCGCTTACATGCAGCGTGGCGAGAAGAAGAAGCCGATCAGCACTTTCAAGGAAGCCCTTGAATGGATGATGAACGAGACTGCGCGTCGTCACAGCATTCAGCGCTACAAAGGCCTTGGTGAGATGAACCCCGATCAGTTGTGGGAAACCACCATGGATCCGGAAAGTCGGCGTATGCTGCGTGTGAATATCGAAGACGCCATTGCGGCCGATCAGATTTTCAATACGCTGATGGGGGATCACGTAGAACCACGCCGTGAGTTCATTGAGAGTAATGCTTTGGCGGTATCGAACCTGGACGTCTGATTCAGTCAGAAGCTAACTTTTGCAGCAAATAAAAACCCCTTAACCATATGGTTTAAGGGGTTTTTATTTGACCTGCTTTCAGCGTCGTAATTAACGGAAGTCGTCGGTCAGGTCAGACTCGGAAAAGCCGGAGGACGGGGCTTTGAACTCTAGCTCGGCTTCGGTTTCCGGGGTGACAGCGTCGGGTTTCTCCATCTTCAACGGAGACTCGCTGCGTGTATCGTTGAATTTTGTTTTGAGTTTGAGATCGGTTGGTGAGTCGGCGTAGCGCAGTGCCATCTCCAGGCTGACGGCGCCAGCGTTGACCAGTTCATGCAGGTGCTGATCAAAGCTCTGCAGGCCCGGCTCTTGGCCCCGGTTCATCGAATCCTTGATTTCGCTAAGCTCATCCCGTGCGATCAGGTTGCGAATGTAGGGCGTACGCAACAGTACTTCGACCGCCGCCACGCGCTTTTTCTCGGTGCCGGGCACCAGGCGCTGGGCCACGATACCGGCGAGATTCATGGAGATGTCACCCAGGGTCTGCTTGCGCTCGCCGTCCGGGAACAGGTTAACGATGCGATCCACTGCCTGAACGCTATTGGTGGCGTGCAGGGTAGCGACCACCAGATGACCGGTTTCGCTGTAGTGGAGGGCGTGCTGCATGGTCTGGCGGTCGCGGATCTCACCGATCATGATCACATCCGGTGATTCACGCAGCACATTGCGCAAGGCATGAGCAAAACTTTGGGTATCCAGCCCCACCTCCCGCTGATCAATGATCGCTTTCTTGTGCTTGTGCAGGAACTCGATGGGGTCTTCGATACAGACGATATGCCCGGCGCGGTGGGTATTGCGGTAATCCAGCATGGCTGCCAGCGTAGTGGACTTGCCCGAGCCGGTGGCACCGACCACCAGCACCAGGCCACGATCCTTCAGCGCCAGTTTCTCCAGCTGCTTGGGCAAACCCAGATCAGCGAAGGCGGGGATTTTGTGACTGATATGGCGAATAACCATGCCCACTTCGCCACGCTGGTAGTAAACGTTGACACGAAAACGCCCCACCTGCGGCAGACCGACCGCCAGATTCATCTCCTGCTCCAGCTCAAACTCGGCGATCTGCTTTTCGCTCATCAACTGCCAAGCCAGGTCCTTGACTGCGCCATTGGCCAAAGGCTGATTGCCGAAGGCAAAAAACTCGCCCTCACGTTTGAGCGTGACCGGCGCACCTACGCTGAAGAAAAGATCGGATCCTTCCTTTTCTACCAGTGCTTTCAGGTAGCGATTAATATCCATGTCGTGTACCGAGCTGACGTTGATGTATAGGCCGTTTAACGCCCAGTATGGACCATCCTGGGCTCAGCTGTCGCGAGCGTCCTGCAGCGCCTGGTTGATCCAGGCCTCGGCCTGCTTGTTGGCCGCGACGATCGAGCGTGGGTCACTGCCCGCAGGGTAGATGGCTGGGCCGATCATCACCTTGATAGTACCGGGCTTCTTGCTCCAGCCCTGCTTGGGCCAGTGCTCGCCGGCATTGTGTGCCACCGGAATGATGGGCGCATTGTTCGCGCAGGCCAGTGCCGCACCACCACGGGAGAACTTGACCTGCTCACCGGGCAGGTTGCGGGTGCCTTCGGGGAACACCAGAATCCACATGCCTTCTGCCAGCCGCTGACCGCCCATACGGGTCAGCTGCTGCAGTGAATCGCGTGCCTTGCTGCGATCAATGGCAATGGGCTTGGCAAGCGCGAAGGCCCAGCCGAAGAAAGGCACATACAGCAGCTCTTTTTTGATCAGCTGGGTTTGTGGACGAAACAGTTGCGGTAGAAAGAAAGTCTCCCAGGTGCTCTGGTGGTTGGCCAGAATAACGCCGGGCTGTTCAGGAATATGCTCTCGCCCGCTGACTTGGTAATCCACACCGACGATGGTTTTGGTCAGCCAGACTGCCGCCCGAGTCCACCATTCGATGATGACCTTGATACGCCAGCGAGGGCTGAGGAAAGGTGCGATAAAAACGATCAGCACACACCAGATGCCGGCACTGGAGGCCAGCAGGAAATAAAACAGGATGACGCGAAGGCGCATCAGCAATGACATGTTCAGGCTTCCAGAAGGTGGTCGGCAACGGCGGCCAGATTATCAAAAATCAGCGTGCCGTCGGGCAACGGCTTGTGTTGGGTGCTCTGGCCTTTGCCGGTACGCACCAGCAGCGGGGTGCAGCCGACGGCCACACCGGCCTGCAGATCGCGCAGGCTGTCGCCCACGGTAGGCACGCCATCGAGATTGCGGTTAAGACTTTGCGCAATCTGATGAAACAAGCCGGGCGCCGGTTTGCGGCAGTCACAGCCAACCTCGGGAGTATGCGGGCAGTAACGGATCAGATCGACCTTGCCGCCCTGCTCTGCCACCAGCTCACACAAGTGCTCATGCATGCTCTGCAGCGTCGCTTCACTGTAGTAGCCACGCCCCACGCCGGACTGGTTGGTGGCGACCGCCACCGTCCAGCCAGCCCTGCTCAGGCGCGCAATGGCATCGATCGAACCAGGGATGGGTATCCACTCTGCCAGGCTCTTGATGTAGGCATCAGAGTCCTGATTGATGACACCGTCGCGGTCGAGAATGATCAGTTTCATAGCAGCAAGCTCCAGCTCGCCGGTTACCGATCAGAACGGCAGTCTGCCGCCCGGACGGATAACCGGCAGTCGCCCTAACCCAGCAGCGATATGTCGGCTACCCCGAGGAACAATCCGCGCAAGCGCGCCAGCAGAGCATAGCGGTTGGCTTTCACCGCAGCGTCTTCGGCGTTGACCAGCACCTGATCGAAGAAGGCGTCTACCGGCTCGCGTAACGCCGCCAGATGCTCCAGTGTCTGCTGATACTGGCGCTGACTGGCCAGCGGCGCCACGGCCTGCTCAGCCGCGGTGACAGCACCGGCCAGGGTTTGCTCGGCGGCTTCCTGCAGCAGGTGATCGTTGATTGCGCTGGAAACCTCGCCTTCAGCCTTGGACAGGATATTGGACACGCGCTTGTTGGCGGCCGCCAGCGTCTCGGCTTCAGGCAGGCGGCGGAAGGCCTGTACGGCCTGCACGCGCTGATCGAAATCCAGCGGCGATAGCGGGCTCACGGCGCGCACCGACTGATAAACGGCGACGTCGATTCCCTCATCCTCGTAACGCGCGCGCAGGCGGTCGAAGACAAAGTCCTGTACCTGGCCAATCAGCCCCTCGGCCTTGACCCGGTCGCCGTACTGCTGCACCGCTACCTGCAGTGCCTCATTCAGGTTCAGCTCGAGCTGCTTGTCGATGAGGATGCGTAGCACGCCCAGGGCGGCGCGGCGCAGGGCGTAAGGATCCTTGGAACCGGTGGGCAGCATGCCGATGCCGAAGATGCCGACCAGGGTGTCGAGCTTGTCGGCCAGCGCCACGGCGGCACCGGTCAGGGTGCTGGGCAGCTCGGCGCCGGCGCCGCGCGGCATGTATTGCTCATTCAGCGCCAGGGCGACGTCTTCGGCCTCGCCGTCGTGCTTGGCGTAGTAATACCCGGCGATGCCCTGCAGTTCGGGGAATTCGCCAACCATTTCGGTCGACAGGTCGCACTTGCTCAGCAGACCGGCGCGCTGCGCCTTGCTGCTGTCGCCACCGATCTGATCGGCGATGAAGCCGGCCAGATTGGAGACGCGCACGGCCTTGTCGTAGACGCTGCCCAACTCGGCCTGAAACACCACGTTGGCGAGTCTGGCGTTGTGGCTTTCCAGTGGCTGCTTCTTGTCCTGCTTGAAGAAGAACTCGGCATCGGTGAGACGCGGCCGCACGACCTTCTCGTTACCCTCGATGATCTGCTGCGGATCTTTGCTTTCCAGATTGGCAACGGTGATAAAGCGCGGCAGCAGCTTGCCGTTGGCGTCCAGCAGGCAGAAGTACTTCTGGTTATCCTGCATGGTCGAGATCAGCGCTTCCTGCGGCACCTCGAGGAAGCGCTCTTCAAAGCTGCAGACCAGCGGCACGGGCCATTCGACCAGCGCGGTGACTTCGTCCAACAGATCTTCGGGCACGATGGCGGTGCCCTGCTGCTCGGCAGCCAGTGCAGCCACGCGCTGGCTGATCAAGTCGCGGCGCTCGGCGAAATCGGCTACCACGTAAGCCTTGCGCAGCGCGTCAGCATAGGCGGCAGGCGAGTTGATGGTGACCTGATCCGGATGATGGAAACGGTGGCCGCGCGATTGGTTGCCGGCGGTCTGCGCGAGAATCTCGCAGGGTACTACCTGCTCGCCCAGCAGCATCAGCAGCCACTGAGTCGGGCGCACGAATTCGGTCTTGCGATCAGCCCAGCGCATGCGCTTGGGAATCGGCAAAGCAGCCAATGCGCTGTCGACGATGCCGGGCAGTAGGTCAGCCGCTGGCTGGCCGGGAATGCTCTGCAAAAAGCGCAGTTTGGGGCCGCTCTGGTCCAGCTCGGCAACGCTCACGCCGCACTTGCGGGCAAAGCCCTCGGCAGCCTTGGTCGGGTTGCCATCGGCATCAAACGCAGCTTGCACCGGCGGGCCATCCATCTGATTGCTACGGTCGGGCTGCTGGGTGGCGAGCTGGTCAACCTGAATGGCCAGGCGGCGCGGCGCTGCGAAATAGCGGGCGGCGCTGTAAGCCAGGCCGGCCTCGTTCAGGCCCCTCACAACGCCGGCAAGAAACGCCTCCGCGAGCTTTTTCAGCGCCTTGGGTGGCAGCTCTTCGGTACCCAGTTCAACCAGAAAATCCTGAGCCTGCATCATTCGGCCTCCTTCAGCTTGGCCAGTACTTCATCACGCAATTCGGGTGTGGCCATCGGGAAGCCGAGGCGAGCGCGGGCCAGCAGATAGCTCTGGGCAATCGCGCGGGACAATGTGCGGACACGGAGAATATAACGCTGACGCTCGGTCACCGAGATGGCGCGGCGAGCATCCAGCAGGTTGAAGGTGTGGGATGCCTTGATCACCATTTCATAGGCTGGCAACGGCAGCTCCAGCTCGATCAAGCGGTTGGCTTCGCTTTCGTAAAAGTCGAACAGCTCGAACTGCTTGTCGACGTTGGCGTGTTCGAAGTTGTAGGTCGACTGCTCTACCTCGTTCTGGTGGAACACGTCGCCGTAGCTGACCTTGCCGAAGGGGCCGTCGGAGTAGACCAGGTCATAGACCGAGTCGACGCCCTGCAGGTACATCGCCAGACGCTCCAGACCATAGGTGATCTCGCCGGTGACTGGATAGCATTCCACGCCACCAACCTGCTGGAAGTAGGTGAACTGGGTGACTTCCATCCCGTTCAACCAGACCTCCCAGCCCAGACCCCAGGCGCCGAGGGTTGGCGATTCCCAGTTGTCTTCGACAAAGCGGATGTCGTGCACCAGCGGATCGACGCCAATGTGGCGCAGCGAGTCGAGGTACAGCTCCTGGATGTTGTCAGGGTTCGGCTTGAGTACCACCTGGAACTGGTAGTAGTGCTGCAGGCGATTGGGATTCTCGCCGTAGCGGCCGTCAGCCGGACGGCGGCTGGGCTGCACGTAGGCGGCGTTCCACTTCTCCGGGCCAATGGCGCGCAGGAAGGTCGCGGTATGGAAGGTGCCGGCGCCCATCTCCATGTCGTAGGGCTGCAGTACCACACAACCCCGCTCTGCCCAGTAGCTCTGCAGGGCAAGGATCAGTCCTTGGAAGGTGTGGACGGCTGGATTGGTCTGAGTCACGTTTTTCACCGGGGTAGGCTGCGAAATAAAGAAAGGCCGAAGTATACATTCAGATAGGGGCCAACATACAGGAAAGCGGCGGATTTGCTGGGGCGAGCGCACTGGCTAACGGGTCACACTTCGGGCAAAGCGCGTTGGCCGCTTCACGCTGCATGCAATAGCATGCGCCTACCAGAAGGTTGGTTACCTGGCACCTACAAAGCCAAAGGATATGGCCATGAGCGGAAAACCCGCCGCCCGCTTGGGCGACTCCACGCAATGCCCCAAAACAGGACATGGCGGCAATGTTATTGCTACCGGTTCAGCTGATGTCTTGATAAACGGCCTGCCAGCGGCGCGCCAAGGTGACACTACTGCCTGCGGCAGCAGCCTGGTCGCGCAGGTGATCCCCAATGTGCTCATCAATGGTCGCCCCGCCGTAGTGATGGGGAGTGCGGGCAGCCATGGCGATGTGGTGATTGGGGGTTCGGGTGACGTCATCATCGGCGGCACAGCGGTCAGCTTCGCTGCGGGATCAAGCGGCGCTGGCGCTCCAACCAGTTTCGCCCCGCCAAATACCCCTGCTGAACAGAACCTGCGTAGCGACCAGGCCAGCATGCCGCTAGAGCGTGAAGAAGAGGAGGAAGAGGAAGAAACAGAGCTTCCGGTAAAGCAGCAGATCACCTTGCGGCTGGGAATGTTCTTCGACGGTACCGGCAACAACATGGCCAATGCCGCCTTCACCGAGCAGTGCCGCCGGCAGGATTTGGCACAGTTGGGTGAAGAGCAACTGCGGGATATCCAGCGCTTTTGTGAAAGCATGGATTACGCCGATACCGATGGTGATGGCGTCTATGACGTGTTGCCGGACGGAAGTTATGGGAATGAGGCCAGTAACGTAGCGGTGTTGCGGGATTTGTATGCAGACCAACAAGCGATGGAGATTCCACCCGGCGCTACATCAGCCAACCTCGCTGTGTACATCGAGGGTGTGGGGACGCTATCAGGCTCAAAGGATTCTGATTGGGGCCTAGCCTCCGGCAGTGGCGCCACTGGTGTTCTGGCGGCGATCGCTAGTACACCGGAGTTGATAAACCGCGCTTTGCGAACCTTGGTTCGGAGTAACCCAACTCTTGAAGTTCAACGACTTGAGTTTGATGTAATTGGTTTTAGCCGAGGCGCTGCGACCGCGCGGCATTTCGTTAATGAAGTGCTGAAACCCAAGGGTGGTGTGCTGTCAGTGTTGTTTAATTCAGAGCTGGCTTTATTGAAGCCAGGTTTCCATTGGCAGCAGGACGCGTCCATCAACTTTGTTGGTTTATTCGACACAGTGGCTGCAATTGCCGATCCTGACAGGGGTGACTGGGATGCGGGAGACGCCAGCAACCCGGGGGTTAACCTGTATCTACCGCCGGGCTGCGCTAAACAGGTGGTGCAACTGACCGCCATTAACGAGCGGCGTTACAACTTCAGCCTGAACCGGGTGCATGAATCCCATATCGAGATTCCACTGCCGGGCGTGCATTCCAATATCGGCGGCGGTTATCCGCTGCGTTACCGCGAACGTCTATTGTTGACTCGCCCGGTTTGGGTGCCGGCGCTATCAGCGCGCAGCTCGCTCGTGTGGCAACAACTTGAGCGGCATAAGCGAGCTTTGGAGCGGACCGGGTTACCGGGAAATGGGCGACTCCGCATAGATAAAACCCCAGCTGATAGCTCAGGGAAGCTCTGCCAGCTGGCTCTGGGATTGGATCGCTTGGTGAGGGGCGAGTTGTCCCGCGTGGCGCTAAGGGTTATGCACGAGTTTGCGATTCGGCATCAGGCACCTTTTGGACCGTGGGACGCGCAAGACCCCAAAGTGACGGTGCCTTTGGAATTGCAGCCAATAGCCGACAAAGTCATCGCTGCCGCCTTAACGGCGCGAACTGCGGTGCTCACCGATGACGAATGGCGTTTCCTACACGCGCACTATATTCACCAATCCGCGCACTGGAATCCGACTTGGAGCGTGATATTGCCGCACAAACCCAGAGAGAGTGGTCGCGCTGTATATCCGGACAGCCCGCAAGTGGGGTATCCAGAGTGATCTGGCGATTGATGTTGCTGGCCAGCCTGTTATTAGTCTCTGCTTGCCGCGACCCCCTAAACCCGCCGCCACCGGAGCTGCCGTACTCGACATGGTATGTGGGCATGGCGGTACCGGACTATATGGAGGCTTGGGTTGAGTCGGTGGATGTGGTGGATAGGCGTGGTTTGGCCTATGTACGCGTAGATGGGGGGCTGCCCGCTATGCGGGATACTCCGGGCAATTCGGGCAGCCCAAGTGGTTGGCCTGAGCGGCCAGGGGTGGGCAAGCAAAAACCGATGACCAATATCGATTTGCCTGAAATCATCTTTGTGCGCTGGCAATCGCTGGTGGAACCGCAAACCTACGATGTGCGAATCGACATTCCTCAATGGGTGCGGGACGAAATGCTGACCCCGCGCCGCGTCTGGTGCGCACTGGACCAAGCGTACATTACGGATTATCGAGACATCATAACCATTTTTGTCGCTCCGGGCGGCAAGGCCAAAACCTGGGTGCAAGGGCCTTGCCTTGAGGCGCTAGAAATTGGCCGTTTTGTCGGAGAAATTCATGAGGAAGGACCCTATGACGGTGAATCTGGAGGGAATCATCGACCCCTATCTCCTGCGGCAAAGAAGTGGGTGGAAACGCATGAAATCCCCTACGACAGCTGGTAGTGACCTCCCCTGCAATTACCCCATCACCCCTGCCCGCTCAATCACATAGCTCAAGCTGGCAAAATCGATATTGGCGCCGGAGTTGATGGCCACCAGCACCTGATCGCGACACCCCTCGCGCTGCACGTAGTGTTTGAGTCCGGCCACCGCCAGAGCGCCGGAAGGTTCGGTGATGGAGCGGGTGTCGTCGTAGATGTCGCGTACGGCCGCGCAGATGGCGTCGTTGCTGACGGTGATCACCTCGTCCACGTAGTGGCGGCAACACTCGAAGTTGTGCACGCCCACCTGCGCCACCGCGACGCCGTCGGCAAAGCGACCCACCTTCGGCAGCGTCACCCGCTCACCCGCTGCCAGCGCGGCCTGCAAACACGCGGACTCTTCCGATTCAACGCCGATGATGCGGATGTCCGGGCGCAGGTATTTCACATAGGCGGAAACACCCGCGATCAGGCTGCCGCCGCCCACCGGGACGAATATTGCATCCAGTTGACCGCCCTGTTGCCGCAGGATTTCCACGGCCACCGTGCCCTGACCGGCGATCACGTCGGGATCGTCGAACGGGGGGATGAAGGTGTAGCCATACTGCTCGGCCAGCTGCAGGGCGTGGGTCAGTGCTTCGGGGAAGGCTTCGCCGTGCAGCAGCGCGGTGGCGCCGCGTGAACGCACGCCTTCGACCTTGAGCGCCGGAGTGGTGGTCGGCATAACGATCAAGGCGGTGATGCCGAGTTTCTGCGCCGCCAGCGCCACGCCCTGGGCGTGATTGCCGGCGGACGCGGTGATAACGCCTTTGGCGCGCGCGGCCTCGCTTAGCCGGGCGATCTTGGTATAAGCGCCGCGGATCTTGAAGGAGAACACCGGTTGCAGGTCCTCGCGCTTGAGCAGCACCTTGTTGCTCAGCCGTTTGGATAGCCCGGCGGCGGGCTGCAGCGGGGTTTCCACTGCCAGATCGTAAACCGGGGCAGAGAGAATGCGGGTGACCAGCTGTTTCAGGCGTGCACGTGGTAGGTCGCTCACGCCATCGTCGTCGAGCGGCTGCGGTTCAGACGTCGGTGGCGGTGTGCTGGTGAGTGCAGTTACGGCGGTATTCATGGTGTCTCCTCGAATCGCTTTGGCCTTGGAGACGTTACAAAAAACCCGCCTCGAAGGCGGGTTTGGGTGCGCACGTAGCTAGCCCGCCGATATTGGAATGGCGGTCATAATCATCTGTGCGTGGAACTGTGCAGGGTTGTTCATGGGGTTGAATGTAGCCGCTGGCGCTTGGGCGGGTCAAGCGGCATTGTTGGTCGATTGGCTGGTCTACTCGCGTGGCGCGTGCGGGTCGAGCAGGTCTTCGCTGCCGCGCTGGCGCTGATCTTGCGCGATTTGAGCATCCAGATCGGCTGTAGACCGCGTGTCGATATTGGCTTCGTCAGTGCCGGCTGGCGTGCTCTGCTGCGCACTGGGCGATGCTTCGGGAGTGGCGCTGCGCTCGGTGAGCTGTACCCGGTAAATGGGTTCGGGCATGTCCATCCCGGCGGCTTCCAGGGCCAACTTGACCTGACGAATGGCTTCACTCTTGACGCTGGTGAAGTCGTGGCTGCGCTGATCGACCCAGGCGTGGTAGCGCACCTGCACGTTGGAGTCACCCAGCGCGGTGATATAGGCACGCGGCGGCGGTGTGACCATAACGCCCTCAAGGGCACTGAGTTTGTCGGTGCCGATCCGTTGCGCTCTCACCAGATCTTCATTCACACCGATGCCGACATCAAAGGCAAATCGGCGGCTGGGGTTGCGCGTGTAGTTGAGCATGACGCTGCTGAACACCATGGCGTTGGGGATACGCAGGTGATTGCCATCCAGCGTCATCAGCACTGTGGCGCGTGAGGTGAGGGCCACCACGACCCCTTCGTTACCATCGATGACCACGTGATCCTTGGGTGCAAAGGGCTGCCGCAGACTCATCAGAATGCCGGCGAGGTAGTTCTCCATGGTGTTCTTGAAGGCGAAACCCAAGGCGACGCCGAGCACCCCGGCAGTACCCAGTACCGCGCCTACCAGCGCGGTGGCATTCATTATTTCCAGGGCGATCAGCACGCCAATCAGGGTTGCCGCCCAACGTACCGTGGTGCGGGTCAGGTCCCGCATGAAGGGGTTGCGTGAGGCCACGCGCTCCAGCAGCGCGCGGCGGGATAACCAGCCGCCCAGCGACCAGCAGAGCCAGACCATGAGCAGCGCCAGCAGCAGTAGCGGCAGTGCGGCGAGCAGGCTGTAGGCTTCTTCCAGCAGCCGCTGAATGACCGGGTCCAGATTAAACTGCAGTTGCTCGGCGTTCACCCTTGTCTCCTTGGCGGTGTTTGTTGCGGACTCAGTCGTCGTTCGGGGTAAAAATGGCTTCTATCGGTAGACTGAACACCTGCGCCAGCTTGAAGGCCAGCGGCAGGCTGGGGTCATACTTTTCCTGCTCGATAGCGTTGATGGTTTGCCGCGAGACGCCAATGCGGCTGGCCAGTTCACCCTGTGACCAACCCTGTGCGCTGCGCAGCTCGCGTAATCGGCTTTTCAACGGTAGCGCCTTATCGCGAGGATGCAACCCAGCGCCCAGAGGCTGCCCATCAATGGCCAGACATAGAACATGGACAAGCGAGGGAAGCCCGCGGTTTCCAAAAAACCGTAGCTGAAGGTCACCAGCGCGCTGCCCACGAAGGCCAAACCCAGGGCTTCAAGTTGAATACGCTGCCCCAGTTCATCCATGCGCCGCAGTTGGCGTACCACAGCGGCAGCCATTAGGCAGAGAAAGGGTACGGGCAACAGCGCGAGGGTGATGGAGGCGATTGCTCCCTGGGAGGTGGTTAGCAACTGACTGCTGACCACCACACTGAGCAGATAGGCCAGCATGGTGAAACCGAATTCGTAGATAAACCGACGCCTGCCCATCATGCTCCCTCCATCAAAGTGTAAAGAGAGCTTTACATTCTGAAAAACCAGTGTCAAGCAAGCTTTACACTTTGACAAGAGATTCAGTCATCACGGGTGAGTACCTCCAGCAGTTCTATCTCGAAGCGCAGATTGGAGTGCGCCTTGATGGGCCCCATGGCCCGCTCGCCGTAGGCCAGGTGGGAGGGAACATAGAGTTCGCGCTTGCCCCCTACGCGCATCCCCATCAGACCCTGATCCCAGCCCTTGATCACCCGGCCGGTGCCGATTACGCACTGGAATGGCTTGCCGCGCTGATGTGAGGAGTCGAATACGCTGCCATCGTCCAGGCGACCGGTGTAGTGCACGGTAATCAAGGCGCCTTTGACGCATTCCTTGCCTTCACCCGGTTGGATATCGGTAATCACTAGTTCGTTGCTCATGTTTAACTTCCGCCCCTGTGCTGGAAAAATGATCGTGGGAAATCTGTCCTGTGCAGAGTATAAACGTCGCAGAAGCCGTTCCGAGACCGCCACCAACAGGAGTCTGAATCGTGAGTAAACCGCCCGCTGCCTCCCCCGTCCGCTGCCAATGGTGCTCGGATGATCCCTTGTATCAGCAGTACCATGACGAGGAGTGGGGGGTGCCCTGCCGTGATGCGGACGCCCTGTTCGAAATGCTGCTGCTGGAGGGCTTTCAGGCCGGCCTGTCGTGGATCACGGTGCTGCGCAAGCGCGAGCACTATCGCCGCGTGTATCGCGACTTTGATCTGCAGTTCATGGCCAGTCAGAGTGATGAACAACTGCAGGCGCTGCTGCAGGATGCCGGCATCATTCGCAACCGCCTGAAGGTCTATGGCGCTCGGCGCAATGCGCAGGCCTGGTTGGCGTTGAGCGAGCAACACGATCCGGTCACCTGGTTATGGCAGTTTGTGGGTGGTCAGCCGCAGATCAATAATTTTGCCAGCCTGGGTGAAATACCGGCGCAAACTCCGGCGGCAGTCAGCATGAGCAAAGCCTTGAAGAAAGCTGGTTTCACCTTCGTGGGCCCGACCATTTGTTACGCCTTCATGCAGGCCACTGGCATGGTCATGGATCACACCCGCGACTGCCACCGCTTTGCGCGGCTGGGCGGTTCTGTCTAGTGCCCCTCGCCCAACGCGACCGTGCCACTTACAATGGAGTTTTGAATTGATGCCGGGGTATATGCAGTGGAGCGGTTGAAAGGCGCGTTCATCGTAGGTTTTCTCAAGCTCTTTGCCCTGCTGCCGTTTTCTGCGGCGCAGCGGCTCGGGGCCTTCGTTGGCTGGTTGATGTGGAAGCTGCCCAACCGCTCGCGCGAGGTGACCCGCATCAACCTCAGTCACTGTATGCCTGAACTGAGCGAGACCGAACTGGACGATCTGGTGCGTCGCACCCTGCTGGATATCGGCCGCAGCATGGCCGAGAGCGCCTGCGCCTGGATGTGGTCACCGAGCAAAACCGTCGGCCTGATCAAGGAAGTGGAAGGCGAACACCTGCTGGCCGAGGCGCTGGCCGCCGGCAAGGGCGTGGTGGGTATCACCAGTCATCTGGGTAACTGGGAGGTGCTCAATCACTGGTACTGTTCCCGGGCCAAGCCCATCATTTTCTACCGCCCGCCGAAGCAGAAAGCAGTAGATGAGCTGCTGCAGCGGCAACGGACGCAATTGGGTAACAAGGTTGCCGCCTCGACCCGTGAAGGCATTATCAGCGTCATGCGCGAAGTACGGCGTGGTGGCGCGGTCGGTATTCCGGCTGACCCGGAGCCAGCGCTCAAAAGCGGCGTGTTCGTTCCCTTTTTTGCTACGCAAGCGCTGACCAGCAAGTTTGTACCCAACCTGCTGCGCGGCAACGATGCCAAGGCGCTGTTTTTCCATTGCTTGCGGCTGCCCGATAATAGCGGCTTCAAAGTGATTCTTGAGGAGGCCCCGGAGGCGCTTTACAGTGCTGATGAATACACTGCGGTAGCCTGCATGAGCGCAGTGATCGAGGGCTACGTGCGGCGCTGGCCGAGTCAGTATATGTGGAGCATGAAGCGCTTCAAAAAGCGTCCGCAGGGTGAGAAAAGGTGGTATTAAAGCGGTAGCGTCGGCGAGTGTCGGCTGCAGGTGTTTACGCAAACAGGTGACGGGCTCGATCAAGAAAATCCGCACCTGCCTCAGGGGGACATGGAGTGAGTAACCAGCGACAACATCCACGCACGCCCATGCGTGCGCAAATCAAGATCTGGCATGCCAGTTTCGGCGAGCTGACCGCGCATACCAAGGACCTGTCCGATGGTGGCGTGTTTGTTGAACACCCCGACATGGCGAAGCTGCAGCCGGGTGACGAGGTCACCGGTCAGGTGCAAGGCATGCCCTTTGAGGCGCCGGTGTTGCGGATGGTGGTACAGCGTATCGTCGCTGGCCAAGGTGCCGGTATGCAGTTCCTCGACGAGGGCTGAGCCAGCGCCGTTTCAGCGCCGCCAGAACATGGGCGTCAGCAGCACTAGCAGGGTAAACACCTCAAGACGCCCGAGCAGCATGGCAAAGGCCAGAATCCACTTCACCGAGGCCTCCAGATTGCCGTAGTGCACCGCCACCTCACCCAAGCCCGGGCCCAGGTTGTTGATGCAGGCGGTCAGGGCCGAGAACGCGGTAACAAAGTCCAGCCCGGTGCCCAGCAGGATCAGAAACAGCATCGCGAAGGTGAACACATACACCGCGCAAAACCCCCAGACTGCCTCCACTACGCGATCGGGCACCGGCTTGTGGCCGAGTTTCACCGGAAAAACCCCGTGCGGGTGCAACAGTCGCTTGGTTTCACGGGTGCCCTGCTTGTACAGCAGCAGCACGCGAATAACCTTCATGCCGCCGCCGGTAGACCCTGCGCAGGCGCCGATGAAGCTGGCGTACAGCAGCAGGTACGGCAATAGGGTGGGCCAGGTTGAGAAGTCGGTCACGCCAAAACCGGTGGTGGTGGCGATCGACACTGTCTCAAAGGCGGCGTAGCGGATCGAGGTCCAGACGTCGTGGTGCTGGAAGTGGATAAGTACCGCAGTACAGGTCACGAAGAGTACAGCGAGAATCAGCACATAGGCCCGGCACTCAGGGTCCTGCCAGTAGTTTTTCAGCGAGCGGAAACGCCAGGCCAGGAAGTGCAGCGCGAAGTTGATACCGGAAATCAGCATGAAGAGAATGCAGATGCCCTCAATCAGCGGGCTGTTGTAGTAGCCGATGCTGGCATCGTGGGTCGAGAAACCGCCGATGGCGACCGTGGAAAAGCTGTGGCCGATGGCATTGAACAGATCCATCCCCGCCGCCCAGTAAGCCAGCGCGCAAGCCAGGGTCAGGCCAGCATAGATATACCAGAGCACCTTGGCCGTTTCGGCAATGCGTGGAGTCAGCTTGTTCTCTTTCAGCGGTCCGGGCATCTCGGCCCGATACAGCTGCATGCCGCCAACGCCGAGCATGGGCAAAATGGCAACGGCCAGTACGATGATCCCCATGCCGCCGAACCATTGCAGTTGTTGACGGTAGTAGAGCAAGGCGCGTGGCAGGGTATCCAGCCCGGTAATCACCGTGGCACCAGTGGTGGTCAGCCCGGAGAAGGACTCGAACACCGCGTCGGCGACACTCAGGTCGGGCACTTCGAGGAGCCATAGCGGTACCGCACCGAACAGCCCCAGTACCAGCCAGAAAAGCACGGTAATCAGGTAGCCATCGCGAGTGCGCAATTCGTTACGTTGTCCGCGCACCGGCAGCCAGATCAGTGCGCCTGCCACCATGGTGAAGACAAAGCCGCTCAGGAATGCCTGCAGGGCTGGCTCGTGATAGTACAGCCCAACGCCCGCCGCCGGCAGCATGCTGGTGGAGAACAGCATCAAGAGAATGCCGATGATGCGTTGGATCTGGGGATACTGCATGCCGCGGGCTACCTCAGAAGAACGTCAGGCCGACCTGGAACAGGCGCTCGACATCTCGAATGTGTTTTTTATCGATAACGAACAGGATCACGTGATCGTCCGACTCGATGACAGTGGAGTCGTGGGCAATCAGCACCTCATCGTCGCGCACGATGGCGCCGATGGTGGTGCCCGGCGGCAGGTCTATCTGACCAATTGCCTTGCCGACCACTTTGGAAGAACGCGCATCGCCGTGGGCCACTGCTTCAATCGCCTCGGCAGCGCCGCGTCGCAGCGAGTAAACGTTGACGATGTCGCCGCGGCGCACGTGAGTCAGCAGGGTACCGATGGTGGTTTGTGACGGCGAGATAGCG
Source organism: Halopseudomonas sp. (assembly GCF_036960865.1). Classification (GTDB taxonomy): domain Bacteria; phylum Pseudomonadota; class Gammaproteobacteria; order Pseudomonadales; family Pseudomonadaceae; genus Halopseudomonas. The sequence continues at coordinate 195,634 of NZ_JBALWE010000004.1, read as the reverse complement.
ATATCAATCTCGCCGCCCTGCACCAAGTCGACGTAGGCTGGGTTGTTGATCAGCGTCATCACCTTGCGCGCGCCCAGACGTTTGGCCAGCATCGAGGACATGATGTTGGCTTCATCGTCGTTGGTAACGGCACAGAAGATATCCACCTCTTCGATGTTTTCTTCAATCAGCAGCTCGCGGTCCGAGGCGCTGCCGTGCAGTACCACGGCGCGGTCGAGATTCTGTGACAGATAGTCGGCACGCGCTTTGCTGGCCTCGATGATCTTGACCTGATAGCGGCTCTCAATCGCCTCTGCCAGGCGTTCGCCGATGTTGCCGCCGCCGGCGATAATCACCCGCTTGTGGGTTTTTTCCACACGGCGCAGCTCACTCATCACTGCGCGAATATCCCGTGTCGCTGCAATGAAGAACACCTCGTCATCAGCCTCGATGATGGTGTCGCCCTTGGGAATGATGGGCCTGTCCTTGCGGAAAATCGCCGCCACCCGGGTATCCACACCAGGCATGTGCTGACGCAGAAAACGCAGCTCCTGCCCCACCAGCGGGCCGCCATAATAGGCGCGTACTGCCACCAACTGCGCCTTGCCCTCGGCAAAGTCCAGCACCTGCAGCGCGCCCGGGTGTTCGATTAGCCGTTTGACGTAATTGGTGACCACCTGCTCGGGGCTGATGAGTACGTCGATGGGCACCGCTTCGTTATGGAACAGGCCGCCTCGGGTCAGGTAGGCCGCCTCGCGCACGCGGGCAATCTTGGTTGGCGTGCGGAACAGGGTATAAGCCACTTGGCAGGCGATCATGTTGGTTTCATCGCTGCTGGTCACGGCGATCAGCATGTCGGCGTCGTCGGCCCCGGCTTGTCGCAGCACTGTGGGAAAGGAGCCCTTGCCCTGCACGGTACGGATGTCGAGCCGGTCGCCCAGTTCACGCAGGCGTACGGCGTCGGTATCGATGACGGTGATGTCGTTGGCCTCACTGGCCAGTTGGGCGGCCAAGCTACCGCCGACCTGCCCCGCCCCGAGAATGATGATCTTCATTGCGCAGCGTCCTTCAACAGGCCCGGGCTGGCAGAGAGTTTGACCAGTTTGGCCAGATAAAAGCCGTCATGCCCGTTTGCCTGAGGCAACAATTGCCGTCCACAGGGCTGGGCCACGCCGTAATCGGCGGCAAAATCCAGTGCGCGAGCACCGGGCTGACGTGCCAGAAAAGCCTCAATCACCTGGGTATTCTCCTCGGGTAGCACAGAGCATGTGGCATAAACCAGAATGCCGCCGACCGCCAACGTCTGCCAGAGTTGATCCAGCATTTCACCCTGCAGGCGGGCCAATGCCCTGATATCGGCCGCGGTGCGGGTCAGCTTGATATCCGGATGGCGGCGAATCACGCCGGTCGCCGAGCAGGGTGCGTCGAGCAGGATACGCTGGAATGGCGCGCCATCCCACCAGTCTGCCAAGGCCCGGGCATCCGCTGCCTTCAGCGTAGCTGTTAAATGCAGGCGCTCGAGGTTCTCGGCCACCCGCTTGAGCCTCGCCGGCTCCAGATCTAAGGCCACGACCTCGTGCAACGCGGGCTGTTGTTCCAGTATCTGGCAGGTCTTGCCGCCCGGCGCGCAGCAGGCGTCGAGCACGCGTTGGCCGGTTTGCAGTTCGAGCAGAGGCGAGGCCAGTTGTGCGGCTTCATCCTGCACACTCACCAGGCCATCGGCAAAGCCGGGCAATTGTTGCACGTCGCAGGCCTGCTCCAACTGGATGCCCACAGCGCTGTACTTGCAGGCTCTGGCCGCTATGCCGGCGGCCTGTAACTGGAGCAGGTAGTCGGCACGGCTGAGCTGGCGCTGATTCACGCGCAGGGTCATTGGCGGATGCAGGTTGTTGGCTTGCGTAATGACATCGAGCTGTTCGGGCCAGGCGCGTTGCAGGCGCTTGAACAGCCAGCCAGGGTGAGACACGCGCTGCGATGGCGACTGGTCGACCACCGCCAGCAGCGCGTCGCCCTCCCGCTGTACGCGGCGCAGCACGGCGTTGAGCATGCCCTTGGCCCAGGACTTGTTCATCTCGCTGGCCACCTCGACAGTGGCGGCGATGGCCGCATGCGCCGGAATGCGTAGGTACAGCAACTGGTACAGGCCCACCAGCAACAGCGCCTGCAGATCCAGGTCGGCGGCCTTCATCGGCTTGTTGAGCAGATCGCGGGTCAGCGCATCAAGGCGGGTATACCAGCGCGCGGTACCGAAGGCCAACTCCTGCACTAGGGCGTGATCACGTGGCGCCACGTCCTGCAGCTGGCGAGGCAGGCTGCTGCCGAGCGAGGCCTTGCCGGCCATCACCGCAGTCACTGCCCGCGCGGCGGCCAGACGTGGGCTCACAGGCCGTTGCCCAGCAGCAGGCCAGGAGCAAACTGCTCGCGCCGCGCGTTGTACAGGTCGGTGAAGGCCAGTGGTTTGCCGCCAGGCAGTTGCAGGCGAGTGAGCAATAACGCGCCGTCCCCGCAGGCTACCAGCAGCCCTTCCTTGCTGCAGGCCAGCACTTCGCCCGGCACACCCTTGCCGGGTGCCGGTTGCGCGGCCCAGACTTTGAGTGGTTTGCCGTCCAGGCTAGCGTGCGCCAGGGGCCAAGGGTTGAAGGCACGAATCAGGCTATCCAGTTCGCCTGCCGGGCGCTGCCAGTCAAGTACGGCGGCCTGTTTGTTGAGTTTGTGCGCGTAGGTCGCGAGGGTATCGTCCTGCGCTTCACCGGTGAGCGTGCCGTTGGCCAGTCCTGCAATGGCCTGCAGGACTGCAGGCGGTCCCAGCTCGGCCAAGCGGTCGTGCAGGCTTCCGCCGGTATCGTCTGCGCTGATTGGGGTGCTGACCTTGAGCAGCATGGGCCCGGTGTCCAGGCCGGCTTCCATTTGCATGACAGTGACGCCTGACTCCCGGTCGCCCGCTTCAATGGCGCGCTGAATCGGCGCCGCGCCGCGCCAGCGAGGCAGCAGTGAGGCATGGCTGTTGATGCAGCCCAGCCGCGGGATGTCGAGTACCGCTTGTGGCAGGATCAGGCCATAGGCCACCACCACCATCAGGTCGGGCTGCAATGCGGCCAATTCGGCCTGCGCCTCGGGGCTACGCAGCTTTTCCGGTTGATAGACTGGCAGAGCATGCTGCAAGGCGAGCTGTTTGACTGCACTCATGGCCAGTTTGTGGCCGCGGCCGGCGGGCCGGTCAGGCTGAGTATAGACGCCGACAATGTTCATGCCGGCGTCGATCAGTGCCTGCAGGTGGGCTGCGGCGAACTCCGGCGTACCGGCAAACAGGATGCGCAGATCGGTCGACTTCATGTGATTCCGTAAAGAAAAGGCTTGCCGAAGCAAGCCTTGATTATCAGGTGGTTGTCAGGCGTTGGCCTGACTGCGATGCATTTTTTCCAGCTTCTTGCGAATCCGGTCACGCTTGAGGTTGGACAGGTAGTCGACGAACAGCTTGCCGTTGAGGTGGTCGCATTCATGCTGAATACACACTGCCAGCAGGCCTTCGTACACCTCGTCAAAGGCGTTGCCCTCACGATCCAGTGCCTTGACGCGAACACGCTCGGGGCGGGTCACGTTTTCATAGAAGCCGGGTACCGACAGACAGCCTTCCTGCATTTCTTCCAGGTCTTCGGTCAGCGGCTCCAGCTCGGGGTTGATAAACACCCTGGGCTCGCTGCGATCCTCGGACAGATCAATCACCACAACGCGCTCATGGACGTTGACCTGCGTCGCCGCTAGGCCAATGCCCGGCGCGTCGTACATGGTCTCGAACATGTCGTCGACCAGCTGCTTGATGCGGTCATCCACGGCAGCTACGGGTTTGGCGATAGTGCGCAGCCGTGGGTCGGGAAATTCAAGTATGTTCAGTATGGCCATATCGGATTGTGATGCTTTATGTGGAACAAATCTAATTTGTGCTGCTAAGATGATGAGCAGCTTGGAATAAAGCGGGTCTAGCGTGTGGGAGCACGTGCCAGGCCTAAGTGCTGGCCTCTATAATAAAGGGATTCGTGTCATGAGGAAAACATTACTCGGCCTCCTGTTGCTCGCAGCGAGCGTTTGGGTACAGGCTCAGGAGCCTGTTTTTAAGGAAAATCACCCAGATACATACACGGTGGTTAGGGGAGACACACTTTGGGACATTTCTGGACGGTTCCTCAATTTGCCATGGAAGTGGCCGGAAATCTGGCACGCCAACCCGCAAATCGATAACCCCCACCTCATCTATCCCGGCGACATCATTTCGCTGGTGTACATTGATGGGCAACCCCGTTTGATGGTCAACCGTGGTAATGGTGGCAAGATCAAGCTATCTCCACAGGCGCGCGTGCGGCCGGTTGCTGAGGCGATTCCCAGCATCCCTCTTGATGCCATCAACTCCTTCCTGCGGGCGGGTCGCATCATTGATGATCCGGCGGAATTCGATAACGCCCCTTATGTCGTGGGCGGCGCGGCCGAAAGCGTAGTGGCCGGCGCCGGCAGCAAAGTTTATGCCCGTGGCGATTTCTCTGCCAATGTGCCGGCGTATGAAATCTATCGGCGCGGCAAGGCTTACACCAATCCGGCAACCGGCGAACTGCTGGGGATTCATTTGCAGGAGGTGGGCAATGCTAGCGTCGCGGCAGTCAATGACGACATCGCAACGCTGAATATCACCCGCAGCCGTCAGGAAATTCTGGTCGATGACCGCCTGCTGGAGTCGGAAGAGCGCTCGGTCTCTTCAACGTTCTTCCCCAGCGAGCCGAGCCAGCAAATCGACGGTTTGATCATGGACGTGCCTAACGGCGTAACCCAGATCGGTCAGTATGACGTGGTGCTGCTCGACAAGGGCGCGCGCGAGGGGCTGATTGAGGGTAACGTCCTGGCCATCTACAAGACTGGCGAGATCGTGCGCGACCGCGTACAGAACGAGCGTATCCAGCTGCCAGCCGAGCGGGCTGGTCTGCTGATGGTGTTCCGTGTGTACGACAAGATGAGTTACGGCATCGTACTGAGCGCGACTCGCCAGATGGCGATTCTCGATCAGGTACGCAACCCCTGAGTTGAACGCTGTTCAAGGCCGCCGCAAGGCGGCCTTGTTGTTTCTGTAGATCAAGGATGATCCATGTTTCCCGACCTGTCCGATTCGCGGCGGGCCTGGTTGGAGCTGACGCTGCTTGATGGCGTGGGCCCCCGCTTTATCCAGCGTCTGTTGCAGGAATTTCCTTCCCCCCGGCATTTTCTTTCGGCTGACATAGCCGCGCTGCGTGCGATGGGCATCGCCCCGCGCATACTCGACAGCCTGGCGGCGTTACGTCGGCGCGACCCCGCCCTGCTCGCGCGTATCGAGCAGCTGCTGGAATGGCAGGCGCAGCCCGGTCAGCAGATCCTCTACCGCGATGAGGCCGATTACCCCGACGCCCTGCGGCAGATCGCCGATCCGCCGGCGCTGCTGTTTGTGCGCGGTGATCCGGCTGCGTTGCATGATCCGCAGATCGCCATGGTCGGCACGCGCCATCCTAGCCCGCTGGGTGCCGAAACGGCTCATGCCTTTGCGCGCGAATTCACCCGCAGTGGCTTGAATGTCACCAGTGGCATGGCGTTGGGGATTGACGGCGCCTGTCACCGCGGCGCGCTGGCGGCTGACGGTCAGACGATAGCGGTTTGGGGCACGGGCCTGGATCGCTGCTATCCGGCGCGGCATCGCAAACTGGCCGAGCAGATTGTCGAGCAAGGCGGCGTGCTGGTGTCGGAAATGTGGCCGGACATGGGCCCGCAGCCGGGGCAGTTCCCGCGGCGCAACCGCATTATCAGTGGGTTGTCCCTTGGCACGCTGGTGGTTGAGGCGAGTTTGAACAGCGGCTCGCTGATCACCGCGCGACTGGCGCTCGAGCAGGATCGTGAAGTATTCGCCATGCCGGGTTCCATCCACAACCCGCAGGCGCGCGGCTGTCATCGCCTGCTACGCGAGGGCGCCTGTCTGGTGGAGTGCGTGCAGGACGTGCTGGATGTTCTGCAGCTGCCACTGCGTGCGGCGCTGCAGGTCGGTGCCGAGCCTGCGGAAGAGCCGACAACGCCGCTCTGGCGTTGGTTGGGCTTTGACCCGGTCACACCGGACTGGCTGGCGCAGCACAGTGGCCTGGCGATACCCGAGGTGATGCAGGCCCTGCTGGAGCTGGAGCTCGACGGCCGGGTGCTGAACAGCGCTCAGGGATTTTGCCGCGTTCGGCCTTGAGCCAGGGCGCGCGCTCGGCTACTGTCGCAGGCATCGACCCCGTTGAGGAACTTCCATGCTGGCACATTGGCGCACCACCCGTCTCAACTCACTGCTGCAGGCTGGCGGCGTCATTGCCTATCCCACGGAAGCGGTCTGGGGATTGGGCTGCAATCCCTGGATAGGCCCGGCAGTCGAGCGTTTGTTGCTGATCAAGCAGCGTCCGGTGGCCAAGGGGCTGATTCTGGTGGCCGGCGATATCGAGCAGTTCGACTTCCTGCTCTGGGACCTGCCGGACGGCCAACTGGCGAAACTGCAACTGTCGTGGCCGGGTGCCAATACCTGGCTGGTGCCGCATCAGGGCCGTCTGCCAGCCTGGATTACCGGCCAGCATGACACCGTGGCGCTGCGTGTCAGCACTCACCCGGTTATCCGCCAACTCTGCGCCGCCGCCGGGCCGCTGGTGTCTACCTCGGCGAACCCCGCTGGCCGCCCTTCCGCGCGGTCGCGCCTGCGTGTGGAGCAGTACTTCCATGGCGAGCTGGATGCGGTGGTGCCCGGCGCCTTGGGTGGGCAGCGCAATCCCAGTATCATTCGCGACCTGCGTACCGAGAAAGTCATCCGGGCGTCCTGAATCAGCGCCCGCCAGAATGAGAGAAACCGCGTGAAACACGATCTGCCAACCGCCACCGATGTTGCCGCGGTCAAAGAGTATCTGATGGGGCTGCAGGATCGTATCTGCGCCGCGTTGGAAGCCGCCGATGGTCAGGCCCGATTTGCCGAAGACAGCTGGGAGCGCCCTGGCGGCGGTGGCGGCCGGTCGCGCATTATCGAAAATGGCGGCTTGCTGGAAAAGGGTGGCGTGGGCTTTTCCCATGTATTCGGCGACGGTATGCCGCCCTCCGCCACCGCGCACCGCCCGGAATTGGCCGGTCGGCACTTTCAGGCCATGGGTGTCTCGCTGGTCATGCATCCCGAGAACCCCTTTGTGCCCACCTCGCATGCCAACGTGCGTTTCTTTATCGCTGAGAAAGACGGCGCCGACCCGGTCTGGTGGTTTGGCGGCGGCTTTGATCTGACGCCCTATTACGCCAACGATGAAGACTGTGTGCATTGGCACCGGGTGGCCCGTGATGCCTGCGCGCCCTTTGGCGATGACGTGTACCCCCGTTACAAGAAGTGGTGTGACGAGTACTTTTACCTCAAGCACCGGGGTGAGGCGCGAGGTATTGGCGGATTGTTTTTCGACGACCTGAACGAATGGGGCTTTGAGCGCAGCTTTGCCTTTCAGCGCGCCATTGGCGATGCGTTCATCGAGGCCTATCTGCCGATCATCGAACGTCGCCGTGCGCAGGCGTTCGATGCGCAGCAAAAAGCCTTTCAGGAATACCGCCGGGGCCGTTACGTGGAGTTCAACCTGGTCTACGACCGCGGCACCCTGTTCGGCCTGCAGACCGGGGGTCGCACCGAGTCGATCCTCATGTCGTTGCCGCCCACCGTGCGCTGGGGTTACAACTGGCAGCCCGAGCCGGGTAGTCCAGAAGCGCGGCTGGCAGAGCAGTATCTGACGCCGCGCGACTGGCTGGCAGGGGAGCCGTGATGGACCAGTACGCCGTGGTCGGTAACCCTATAGAACACAGCAAGTCACCGTTGATTCACGCACTTTTCGCCGAGCAGACCGGGCAGCAGCTTGAGTACGGTAAGTTGCTGGCGCCGCTGGACGGCTTTGAGGCCAGCGTGCGCGACTTTTTGCGTACGGGCCTTGGCGTTAATGTGACCGTGCCCTTCAAGGAGCAGGCCTGGGCGCTGGTGGACAGCCATTCAGCGGCGGCTGAACGCGCCGGCGCGGTGAACACCATCCTGCGCTGCGAGGACGGCAGTCTGCTGGGAGATAACACTGACGGCAAAGGTCTGGTGCGTGATATCCAGGTCAACGCCGGCCTCTCGCTGGCGGGCCTGAACGTGCTGCTGGTCGGCGCCGGTGGCGCCGCACGGGGCGTGATCCAGCCGCTGCTGGCCGCCGGGCCGGCGCACCTGTGTGTGATCAACCGCACCGTGAGCAAGGCTGAAGAGCTGGCCGCGCTCTTTGTCGATCAGGGGCCGATTGCCGCCGCCGGGCTGCAATGGCTGGTAGAGCCGGTTGATCTGATCATCAACGCCACCTCGGCCAGCCTGGCCGGTGATGTGCCACCGATTCCGGATAGCCTGATCAAACCGGGGCATACCTGGTGCTACGACATGATGTACAGCAGCGGCGAAACGGCCTTCAATCAGTGGGCGCGAGAGCGCGGCGCGGCGCGCTGCATCGATGGTCTGGGCATGCTGGTTGAACAAGCCGCTGAAGCCTTTGCCCTGTGGCGTGGCGTGCGGCCCGATACCGCACCGGTGCTGGCGCGCCTGCGTCAGGCCTGACTCAGACGCGCCAGGGCAGCGCGGGTGCCGCCAGCGGCTGCCCATCGTGACCCGGCACCCTGCCGAAGCGCGCGTCGCCGGCCTGCCAATCGCGCCACGCCTGGGCAATCTGCGCCTTGCTGTAGCCGACGAAGTTCCAGAACATCAGAATCTCGTCGGCAAAGGGCTCGCCGCCCAGCAGGATGGCGCGACAGCCGGGTGACATCTGCAGCTTCAGCGCCTCATGCCCGTTGCCGAGATAAGCCAGCTGATTCTCGCTGAACAGCTCGGTGCCGATGCTCAATTCGCCTTCGAGCAGCAGAATGCCGTGCTCGAACTTCGGATTCAGGTCCAGCTGCAAGGCGCCACCGGACATGCTGGCCAGGTCAATCGCCAGTAGTGGGGAATGCACCTCAACCGGCGATTCACGCCCTGCGTAAGTGCCCACCAGCAAGCTGTGCTCTACCCCCTGCGTGCACCAGCGCGGTAGCTCGGGGTAATGGGCAAAGTCCGGCGCACAGTCACCCAGTGCCTGTGGCAGGGCGATCCACAGCTGCGCGGCGTGCAGGCGGTCGGTGCTGGCCAGCGAGTCTTCGGTGTGGGTGATGCCGCGTCCGGCGGTCATCAGGTTGACTTCGCCGGGGCGGATGACCTGCTCGTTACCCAGGCTGTCGCGGTGCAGCACCTCACCTTCGATCATCCAGGTGAAGGTCTGCAGGCAGGTGTGCGGATGTGCCCCCACGTGCATGCCCTCGCCAGCGGCGAAGCGCGCCGGACCGGCATGGTCGAGAAAGCACCATGCGCCGATGAGCCGCCGCTGGCGCGTGGGCAGCACGCGATTGACCGGCAGGGTGCCGCCAATCTCGGCGCTGCGGGCGGTGATCCGTTGCACGCCCGGTGTGTTGTCGTCGCACACGGCGGATGAGGACAGCGCGCAGTCAACTTCCTGATTACTCATGACACAGACTCCTGGGTGGCCGAATAGTCAGTATGACCGCTTGGCGCCGCCGTGCCAGCTCAGGCGGCACCCTGGCGCGGCGGTGCGATGCGGTAGGTGAGGCTGTACAGCAGCGGCAGTATCACCAGCGTCAGTATGGTGGCGAAGCCCAGGCCGAACATGATTACCACCGCCATGCTCTGGAAGAAGGCATCGGTCAGCAGCGGTGCCATCCCCAGAATGGTGGTCAGTGCGGCCATGGCGACCGGGCGTACCCGGCTAATGGCCGCGTCGACCAGCGCCGAGTAGGCGTCCTTGCCGCTGTCGATCTGCAGGCCGATTTCATCCACCAGTACAATGCCGTTCTTCACCAGCATGCCGCTGAGGCTGAGAAAGCCCAGCAGCGCCATGAAGCCGAAGGGAATACCGGTCAGCAGGAAGCCCAGAGTGACGCCGATCACCGCCAGCGGCACCGTGGCCCAGATGATGGCCGCGCGCTTGATCGAGTCGAACAGCAGCACGGTAATCAGGAACATGGCCAGGTAACCCAGCGGCAGACTGCCGAACACGGCTTTTTGCGCATCACGCGAGCTCTCGTATTCGCCGCCCCACTCCAGCCGATAGCCGCGCGGCAGCTCAATTGCCTCGATTTGCGGTCGCAGTCGGGTGAACAGCTCAGTCGCGGTCTGCTCGCTGATGATGCTGGGGTCGGCCTGGACGGTAAGTGTGCGCTTGCGGTCCTTGCGCATGATCATCGGGTCTTCCCACAGGGTCACAAAACCGCTAACTACCTGCTCGACCGGCACGTAGGTGCTGCGTGCACTGCTCCACACCAGCAGGTCATTCAGCGTGGCGGCGTTCAGGCGCTCCTCATCCGGGGTGCGCGCGACAATCGGCAGCATGCGCGTGCCGTCGCGGTACAGACCCACGTTGAGGCCGCTGAAATTCATCTTCAGCAGGGTATCCAGATCGCGCTTGTCGACCCCCAGCTCGCGCGCCTGCGACTCAACAAACTGCGGGCGAACCAGCTTGGTACGCTCGCGCCAGTCGTGCATCACCGCATCGCTGACCGGGTCGGCGCGCATGATGGCGATGGCCTCGGCGCCCAGACGACGCAGCACCTGCGGGTCTGGCCCGGTAAAGCGTGCTTCAATCTTGCTGTCGCTGCCCGGTCCGAGCATCAATTGTTTGAGCTTCACCTGCGCGGTCGGGTGCTGCTGTTTGAAGTAGCGGTCCAGCTCGGCGATCAGCGGCTCTATCTGCTCGCGTTCTTCGGTGCGTACCAGCAGTTGCGCGTAGTTGGCGTGAATGCGCTGGGGGAAGTAGGTGAGGATGAAGCGCAGCGCGCCCTGGCCAATGGTCGAGGTGACCGTGGTCACGCCGGGTTGTGCCAGCACGTACTGATCCACCTCGGCGGTGACCTGCTCGGTGTAGCGGATGTCGCTGCCCTTGGGCAGCCAGAGATCGATAAAGAACATCGGCGTGTTGGACGGTGGGAAGAACGCCTGGCGCACCAGGCTGAAGCCGTAGATCGAAGCGCCCAGCAGGGCCACTAGCAGCACCAGCGTAGTGACGCGGTGGCGCAACGCACTGCCCAGCAGGCGCCGGTACAGTGTGAAGATCAGCCCCTTGTACGGGTCCTGATGCTCGTCCGTCCCTTGTTCCTGACCTGGCTGGTCGCGGAAAAACAGGCTGGCAAAGAAGGGGGTCAGGGTGATGGCGGTAACCCAGCTGAGCAGCAGCGAAATCAGCAGCACCTGAAACAGCGACAGGCAATATTCGCCGGTCGAGTCATCCGACAGGCCGATAGGCGCAAAGGCGATGACCGCGATGGCGGTAGCGCCCAGCAGCGGCAGCTTGGTCTGCTGAACTATGTCGCGCGCTGACTGCAACGTGCTCTGGCCGCGCTGGCGGCCCACCAGAATGCCTTCGACGATGACGATGGCGTTATCCACCAGCATCCCCAGAGCGATCACCAGGGCGCCGAGCGAGATGCGCTGCAGCTCTATGTCCAGCAGACGCATGAAGATGAAGGTGCCCAGCACCGTGAGGGCCAGCACCAGACCGATCAGCAGGCCGCTGCGCAGGCCCATGAAGACCAGCAGCACGCCGATGACAATCGCTACCGAGATGACGAAGTTGAGCACGAAACCACTGACCGACTCCTCTACCTCCTGTGCCTGGTTGTAGAACAGCTGTACCTGCATGCCGGCGGGGCGGTCGGCGTCCAGTTCGGCCAGCCGCGCGGTCACCGCGTTGCCCACGTCCACCACATTCACATGGTTGGCAAAGGACACGCCCAGCCCCAGCGCCGGCCTGCCCTGCGCGCGGTAGAGGTTGCTTGGTTCCTCGGCAAAGCCGCGGCGTACGGTGCCGATGTCGCCCAGATAGACTCGGCGTGAGCTGCCGGGCTCGCTGATGATCAAGCGTTCAAGTTCACTGACGTCCTCGAACTCGCCCGTTGGGTGCAGGCGAATGGATTCGCTGCCGACCAGCATCTTGCCGGCATCGGAGACCACGTTCTGGCGGCTCAGCAGGTCGTACAGCCGCTGCGGCGCAATGCCCAGGGCGCTCATGCGGGCGCGGGAAATTTCCAGGTGCACCTGTTCCTGCGGCACGCCGGCGAGGCTGACCTTGCCCACGCCCTCGACCAGCACCAGTTCGCGGCGCAGGTAGTCGGCAAAATCGCGCAGCTCACGGTAGCGGTAACCGTCGCCACTGACCATCAGGAAAATGCCGTACACATCGGCGAAGTCATCCTTGATCTGCGGCTCCTCCACGTCCGGCGGCAGGTTTGGGCGCAGGTCGTTGATGCGGCGGCGCAGCTCATCCCAGATCTGCGGCAACTCCTCGGCGCCGTAGGTGCTTTGCACCTCCACGGTAATTTGCGACAGGCCGGCACTGCTGATCGAGGTGACCTTGTCGACGTAGGCCAGTTGCTGGATGGCATTTTCCAGCGGGTAGGTCAGCTCCTCTTCGACCTGCTCCGGTGAGGCGCCAGGATAAGGCGTGATCACCATCGCCATCTTCAGGGTAAAGGCCGGATCTTCCAGCCGCCCCAACTCGAGAAAAGCGATAGCGCCGCCGACGCCCATGATCAGCGCGACCAGCCAGCTGGTGACCTTATGCTTGATGAAATAACCGGCGATATCCATTACAGGCCCCGCTCGCGCACCCAGGGTCGTACCCGCTGACCGGCCTGCAGCTCCGCGCCACCGGCGGCCACCACCTGTTCGCCTGCCTCCAGGCCGGAGAGTATCTCGATGCCATCGTGGGTCAGGCGGCCCACCTCGACCGGCCGTGCGACCACGATCAAGCCCTGCTCGGTTTCCTCGGTGACCCACACCTGCTGTGCGGTGCGCGCCTCGGTATCGGGGCTGAACACCGCTTCGACCGGCACGATGATCGGCAGGTCATGGGTGCGGCTCAGGGTGGCAAAGTCGATGATCACGGTGGCACTCATGCCGGGCAGCAACACCGCCCCCTCGGGCATCGGCATGCTCAGCGTGACGTCATAGGTCAGGGTCTTGGGATCGGGCTGGCTGGCGTGCTCCTTGTAAATCGCCTCGACCAGTTGGTCCTGCTGATTGCCCAGGCGAACCCGCGGGTGCACATCGGCTGGCACCAGATCCTGCCGCAGGCTGGTCAGCAGGTTTTCCGGTACCTGAAAGACCACGTCCATGCTCTCCCCAGCGTACAGCGTGGCGATTGGCTGGTTCGGCTGCACTACCTGGTATTGCTCGACGTGGGTCCGTGCGACCACCCCCGGGAAGGGCGCGACCAGCCGGGTATACGCCAGTTCCTGTTTGGCCAGGTTGAGCGCCGCCTCGGCCGAGTTGAACTGCGCCTTGCGCTGATCGTACTCGGCGCGCGAGACCATCTGTTTTTCCAGCAATTGCTGCATGCGGGTGAACTGGCTGCGGGTCAGATCGTAATTGGCCTGGCGGTCGCTGACCTTGAGTCGGTAGTCGGTGTCATCCAGCAGCGCGATCAACTCACCCTTGGCCACCTCCTGGCCCTCCAGCACCTTCAACTCCTGCAACTCGCCGCCCAGGCGGAACGACAGTTCAGCCTGCTCCGGCGCCTGCAGACGGGCAGGGAATTCACGAACACGCTGGCTGCTGGGATCGGCGGCGGTGAACAGCTTCACCGGCCGGGCTTCGACCGGGGCCGGGGCAGGTTCGTCCGAGCAGCCGGCAAGCAGGATGAGGCCAAGGCTGAGAACAAGAGCAAGGCGGGAACGTCGGGTTGGGCAATCCATGGGTGACCTGTCGTTGTGTTGAGGCGGATGCTGCCAGCCGATTATAGGGAAACAGCGGCTAAATGGCAGACATCGGCAGTAGATTCAGTCATTTCGTGAATATTCCGACCGGTGACGACAACGGGGCTTGCCAGCTTGCTACATACAATATATATATTTATATATTGTAATTATCTTAATGGTTTTGTCGGAGGTACTACTGATGATATTCCGCCAGTTGTTTGATGCCGCGTCCTCAACCTACACCTACCTACTGGGGTGCGCCGAGTCCGGCGAGGCCTTGCTGATCGATCCTGTGTTCGAACAGACCCAGCGCGATCTGGCGCTGATCCGCGAACTGGGCCTGCAGCTCAAGCTGGTGGTCGACACCCATGCGCACGCCGACCACATTACCGCCGCTTGGCTGCTCAAGCAGAAAACCGGCTGCCAGATTGCCTCGGCTGCCGTGATCAATGCGCAACACCAGGATCTGCCGCTGCGACACGGGCAACTGTTCGGCGTGCGCGGTGTGAGACTGGAGGCGCGGGCCACCCCGGGGCACACCGACGGTTGCCTGAGCTATGTGCTGGCCGATCAGTCGATGGTCTTTACCGGCGATGCCCTGCTGATTCGCGGTTGTGGCCGCAGCGACTTTCAGCAAGGTAACGCGGCGACCCTGTTTCACTCGATCACCGAGCAGTTGTTTACCCTGCCCGATGGCTGCGCGGTCTATCCGGCACATGATTACAACGGTCGTACCCAGAGCAGCATCGGCGAAGAGCGTCGCTATAACGCCAGGGTGGGCGGGCAGGCCAATGAAACCGACTTTGTCGGTTACATGCAGGCCATGAACCTGCCGCACCCGAAGAAGATCGATGAAGCGGTACCGGCCAACCTGCGCAGCGGCTGTCCGGCTGATGGCCAGTTGCCGGCCGAGCCGGATTGGGCCGACGATCTGCGCGTCACCTACGCCGGGGTACCTGAGGTTGGCGCGGAATGGCTTTTACAACACGCGTCCGAGCTGACGCTGCTGGATGTGCGTCATCCGGGCGAAGTTATTCCGGGTGAGTTGCCCGCGCCTTTCGCCACGGCGCTGGAAATCCCGCTGGATCAGCTGGGTGAAAGGCATAATGAGGTGCCCGGCGATCGGCCCGTGATCACGCTGTGCCGTTCCGGTCGGCGCTCGGCGCTGGCCGCGTCCCTACTCCAGGCAGAGGGTGTGACCCAGGTTGCCAGCCTGCGTGGCGGACTGCTGGCGCTCGCCCACGGCTGACGGCTGCAGTGCATGCGCGACAAAACCGCACTAGAATGGTGCGCGGTCAGCAGGCGGGCAGTCGCCGGAGCTCATGCCTCAGGGTGTGGCCAACTGCTGCCCGCGCCGGCGATCTGTGTCAGCATTGCGCCGCCATGGGGGATTGGTTCCCCTGTTGCTGGTACATCAAGCCGGGAAAGAAAGTTTTTTGGCATTTCTTGAACAAATGGCCAGCTTTTTGCTGCAAGCATGCATCCGCCGTACTCAACGCAAGCGTGGCGGTCGCCGATAACTAGATCCCAGGAGAAGTATCCATGAGTTTGAAACGCACTCTGGCGTTGGCCGCAGCGCTCGTGCTGCCCATGCAGGTAATGGCAGCGGACGATCCACTGAAAGTGGGCTTTGTATACGTTGGCCCCATTGGTGACCACGGCTGGAGCTACCAGCACGATCAAGGCCGCAAGGAGCTGGAAGCCCATTTTGGCGACAAGGTGCAGACCACCTACGTTGAAAACGTCAACGAAGGCGCCGATGCCGAGCGCACCATCCGCCGCCTGGCTCAGGCTGGCAACGATGTGATCTTCACCACCTCCTTCGGCTTTATGAACGCCACCGCGCGCGTCGCGGCCGACTATCCCGATAAAACCTTCATGCATGCCACCGGTTACAAACAGGCTGAAAACCTGGGCACTTATCTGTCGGTTACCTATGAAGGCCGCTACGTCACCGGTACTGCCGCTGGCATGGTGACCAAGAGCAACACCATCGGCTATATCGCCTCCTTCCCGATTCCAGAAGTGATCCGCGATATCAATGCGACCTTCATGGGTGCTCGCGCGGTTAACCCCGATGTGGAAATGAAAGTGGTTTGGGTCAACACCTGGTTCGACCCGGCCAAGGAAGCTGACGCCGCCAATACCCTGATCGACCAGGGCGTCGACGTCATCGTGCAGCACACCGACAGCCCGGCGCCGTTGCTGGCTGCGCAAAAGCGCGGCGTTTGGGGCGTGGGTCAAGCCTCCGACATGAGCCACTTTGCGCCTGAAGCGCATCTGTTGTCAGTGGTTAACGACTGGGGTCCTTATTACATCAAGAGCGTTCAGGCGGTCATGGACGGTAACTGGGTGTCAGGCGACTACTGGGGCGGCATCCACGATGGCGTGATCAAGATTGAATCCATCAGCGACAAGCTGACTGCCGAGCAGCGCAGTAAGGTTGACGCCATGATCGCCTCTATCGACAGCGGCGAGTTCCACCCCTTCACTGGGCCGATCAAGGATCAGAGCGGTACTGTTCGCGTGGCGGACGGTGTTGAGATGACCCATGAAGAGCTGGCTGGGATGGATTGGTACGTTGAGGGTATGACGGCCACTATTCCGCAGTAAGCTTCTGCTGCTCTTGCTGACAGCGCGCCCAGTGCGTGGCTGTCAGTGGGAATCGCAGGTGGTGAAAACCCCGGACTTTGGTTCGGGTTTTTTTATGGGCGCTCGTAACGCTATGTTGGCCAAACGAAGTGGTTTAGGTGAGCCTCTGTGGCGCTATCTGGTCAGCTTTTCGCCTTGATGGCGAGTCGGGGGAAATGCATGGCCATTTCCCCCGACACCCCCTAGGCCACCCCAACTGCGCGGCCCTTCGGGTTCGCTGCGTTGCTCGGTCTGCCGGGGCCCTGCGGAACTCGTCGCTGCGCTCCTCAGACAGTCCTCGGGCTTATTCCCGCCAGCCCTGCGCTACTCGCCCGCGCAGACGGGGATTTGCAGTCCGTGTTGGGACGTATCGAGTTGAACTAGCAATTCAAGACTGATTCAGACTTGGCAAACCTGATCTGCAATAGCACTATCAATTGAATTTGGTGAGCGCATAAAACTGCGGCCTGCCTTAGGGAAAAACATACAAGTAAGCTCAACGGACATCCAAAATGCCCAGTGCGACAATTAAAATTTACCTACCCCATGGTGATCCAAAGCGCCTGCGTACTGGAGAGATTTCAAACTGGTCTGGAAAAGCTGTCGCTGGGCCCCGAACTGAGCTTGATCAGCTTCTTAAGCGGGAGGAGGCTGAGAACGTTGGGGTCTATTTACTAACAGGCGTTGACCCTAAATCCGGCGGGCCAGCAGTCTACATTGGAGAGGCTGAGTCCATACAATCCCGCCTGAAGCAGCATGTCGAAAAAGATTTCTGGAATCACGTCACCTATTTCACTAGCAAGGACGAAAACCTAACAAAGTCTCATATTCGTTATCTGGAAGGTCGGTTAATTGAATTGGCCAAGCTGGCGGGGCGCGCCAGCCTAACGAACTCTCAAGCAAGCAGTTCAAAACTGCCCGAGTCGGACAGGGCCGATATGGAGATCTTTCTGGAGAAAATTGAGCAATTACTCCCAGCGTTAGGCGTTGAGGTCCTGGTACCGATTGCTAGTGGGGCAGAGTCAAAGGAAGAAGCACGGCTGTTACTCTGCGAGGTCAGCGGATTAAAAGCGACAGGGCACCTTACGCCCAACGGCATTGTAGTTTTTGCTCAGTCTCAAGCAGCGGGAAAACTCAGACCCTCTGCAAAAGACTATCCGTGGGTTGTTAACGCCCGCGAGCAACTCATCAAAGACGGCGTTCTGATCCCGGCAGATGGCCATTTAACCTTCGCAAAAAATCATGAATTTACCAGCCCAAGCGCCGCTGCTGCGGTAATTCACGGTGGCACAGCAAACGGTAGAACCGCTTGGAAAGATACTAGCGGGAAAACTCTGAAGCAGCTTGAGTCTGCAGACTAGTGTAACTAAGGCCGCTATCGGTAAGTCGGCCGATTTTTTAAGCTGTGCTTGGCTAATGCACGGACCCAAGTCCCCGGCGGATCGAGCAACGCAGCGTACCCGAAGGGCCGTGCAGTTGGGGTGGCCTAGGGGGTGTCGGGGGAAATGGCCAAGCATTTCCCCCGACTCGCCATCAAGGCGAAAGGCAGACTAGGTCAATCAACTCTGCTGCTGATAACCGAGTAAGCAAGCCAGGACCTTGGGGCGTGCGAGCCGCGCCAATCAGCTCCGAATCAGCTGCGCCACCGACTCCTGCACCCGCGCCGTCAGCTCCGCCTCATCCAACCCGCAGATATCGCCATTCTCAATCGCCGGCCGGCCTTGAATGAAACTGTACTTCACACTCACCGGTTCACCACACATCAGCGGCGCCGTCAGCGGGCTGTGTACACCGGCGAAGCGTGGCTGGTTGATGTCGTAGAGCACCAGATCGGCGGCCATGCCGACCTTGATTTCGCCAACATCGTGCAAGCCCAGCAGCTCGGCGCCGTTGCGGCTGCCCCAGGTCAGGATCTGTTCCAGGTTGGTCGCGTCCGGGCCGTGCAGGGCGCGGTGGATCAGCCAGGCCAGGTTCAGCTCCTGCAGCATGGAGCCGGACTCAGCGGAGGCGGAGCCGTCTACTCCCAGGGTGACGGGCAGGCCGAGCTGTTCCATTTCTATGGCACGCGCCACACCGCTGCCCAAGCGGCAGTTGGAGGTGGGGCAATGGGCGATGGTGGTGCCGCGCTCGGCCAGGCGTGACAGGGCGTGGTCGTCGCAGTGCACCAGATGAGCAAACCAAACATCTTCACCCAGCCAGTCGCAGGACTCGGCGTAGTCGATGGCGCTCATGCCGTATTTTTTCTGCGCCTGCAGCTCATCAAAGGTGACCTCCAGCAGGTGCGAGTGCATGCCCAGGCCAAACTCGCGGGCGTAGGCCGCCTGCGCGCGCAGGCCATCCGGGTCGCTGGAGTGAATCAGGCTGGTGGGGGCGACCACCAGTTTGCGCATGGCATCGCCGCCGGCCTGATGATAACGGCTGCGGCTGGCTTCCAGGCGGTCGAGAATCTGCTTCAGGGTTTCCGGGGCGATGCCGTGATCGACCATTCCCTGGTGGCTACCTACCTCGGTCGCGCTGCCTCGGCACAGCACCAAACGCATGCCCAGCTCCTCCGCTGCCTGCCAGACGGCGTCTTCCAGTTCGGGGCTGGTGGTGGCGTGGTACAGGTAGTGATGGTCGGCGCAAGTCGTGGCGCCGGAGCGCAGCAACTCGTACAAACCCAGGCGCGCGGCGTGGTACATCAGCTCCGGGGTCACCTTGGGCCAGTAGCGATAGGGCACCGAGCTGAGCCAATCGCCCAGGTTCTGGTTCAAGCCCTCGGGCACGCCCTTCATGATCGACTGCGCCAGGTGGTGGTGGGTGTTCACCAGGCCCGGCCAGACCACGCAGCCGGCGGCGTCTATTACCTGCTCGGATTGATCCGCCAGGGGCTGCAGCTGGGTACCCAGCTCGGTAATTTTGCCGTCGCGTACGCGAATGTCGGTGGCGTTGGCCTGGGTGGGGGAAAATACCGCGGTCGCGTTTTT
Source organism: Halopseudomonas sp. (assembly GCF_036960865.1). Classification (GTDB taxonomy): domain Bacteria; phylum Pseudomonadota; class Gammaproteobacteria; order Pseudomonadales; family Pseudomonadaceae; genus Halopseudomonas. The sequence continues at coordinate 176,249 of NZ_JBALWE010000004.1, read as the reverse complement.
AATCAGGTACGCCATCTAACTGCTCCTTTTTAACAGCCAAAGAGCAATGTCCCGGAGCCTGGCCCCTGACCGCTTCTACTCTAGTGCACGTTCGGTTGAAGACGCTCGGGATGCCCGAGCGTCGCTTGCCGGGAATACGGTGCAATTTTCTAACCAACCTGCCATCGCCGCGCGGGCCGCGTAAACCGAGCCTTTGCAGTCAGCGCATATTGTCATTACGGGCAAAAATGGTGCAAGTGGTCAGCTTTTGCGCGTCGGCGGTGCAGATGTGTGCAAGCTGTTGCGGCGCTACCAAGCTGCAGCCCCCGCCGCAGTGACGTTTGTCAGAAACTGGCAGGCTGGCCCGATTACTGCTTGATAAATGACGCCACGGGTTTATCCTCGGCAACGTGAGTAGAAGCTGTCAGGGGGCACCACCCCAGGTCATTGCTCAGTTTATGGTCGGACGACGCGGCAAACGCGGCGCATTGACCGGACTGATCAGCCACAGCTGAGCCCTGCTCCGGTTTCTTCGCCCCGCTCCCTGTCTCCGCCCCTTGCGCCCGCACGGGCACTACTCGGAGATTCAAGATGACAACTACCCCTACAAGCACCCCAGAATACGGCCTGAAAGAACTGCAGCTGGAAACCACCTTTGGCGGCATGGGCAAGGAAACCGAGCGCAGCATTCCGCTGATCGACCTGACGGATTTTGAGAACCGTCGCGCCGAGATTACCGCGCAGCTGTGGAGCGCCGCGACGGAAGTCGGCTTCTTTCAGCTGGTCAATCACGGTCTGGACGTCAAACTGGTACAGAGTGCCTTCGAGCTGTCGGAAGCCTTCTTCAGCCTGAGCAACGAGCAGAAAGCGCGCTTTCCGCTGAAAAAAGGGCTGAATACCGGCTGGGAGTTCATGTCGCAGGTACGCCCTTCCACCCGCACGGCCGATCAGAAGGAATCCTTCCAGATCACCCTGCCGCACATGGACGACCTCTGGCCCAACCAGACGGTGGTGCCGGAATTTCACCGCATCATGCTGGACTTTGAATACCGCGCCTGGCAGTTGGGCATGCAGGTGCTGTCGTGCTTTGCCGAGCGCCTGGGGTTTGCGCGCGACTTTTTCACCAAAGCGCACGACCGCCGCCAGCCTGACTACCAGAGCACCCTGCGCCTGCTGCATTACCTCGCCATGCCGGAAGAGGATCAGGACGAAAGCCTGTGGCGCGCCGGTGCCCATACCGACTTCGACTGCCTGACCATGGTATTCCAGAAGGAAGGTCAGGGCGGCCTGCAGGTCAGCCCGGGCAAGGACGCTGAAGGCGCTGGCGACAACCGCGAGTGGAGCAGCGTGATCCCGCGTGACGACATCATCACCTGCAACATCGGCGATATGCTGATGCGCTGGAGCGACGATCAGCTCAAATCCACCCTGCACCGCGTGCGCATGCCCAAACCGGGCGAGTACCGTGGGCCGCGTTACAGCATGGCGTTCTTCTGTCAGGCCAATAAGAACGTGATGATCGAAAGCCCGGCGGGTAAGTATCCGCCGATCTCGGCGGCGGATTATTTGTTGCAGCGGATTCAGGCGAACTTTGCTGAGGCGAAGAAGTAGGGTCTGGTCGATAGTTGAAAGGGCTGCTTCGGTAGCCCTTTTTCGTTCTTCGCAGCATTGTCGTCGTGCTTGCTTCCGAGTTTCTACTGCCCAGGTTTTTCGCCTTTGCCGGCGAGTTACTTTTCTTTGTTTGGCCAAAGAAAAGTAACCAAAAGAAAAGCCACCCCACCAAGCTGGCCTGCGGCTTCCCTGCGTTACTCGGTGCTGAGCGCGCCTGCGGAACTCGGCGCTACGCAAGCTCCGCACCTCAGACAGTCCTCGGCTTAATCGCTCAACCCCTGCGTTACTCGGCAGCTTGGAAGGGGGAAGAAAGGCCATAGCGCGGTGTGGTATTCAGGTTTTGGGTTGGGAATTGATTTGAATACCAGAAACCCGCTGAGTGCACGGACTAAAATGTCCCATCTGAGCGGGCGAGTAGCGCAGAGCTGCCGGGAAAAAGGCGCTTGCGGTGTCTGAGCGAAGCGAGTTTGCAAGCGTCCCCGGCAGATCGAGCAACGCAGCGAACCCGGAGGGCCGCGCAGCTGGGTGCCCTGGGGGATCGCTAAGGGGGCATGGGCAAGCATGCCCCCTTGGCTCGCCTAAGGGCGAAAGCGATAATTAGCCAACCGCCGAAGCTGCAACCCTGCAAAGGCAATAACCATGCGCGCTAGCGCTGCATCGCCCCCGCCAACCCCCGCGTCAATTCCAGCGCGGCCGCTTCCCCGCCGTTAAACATCGCTTCAACCAACGCCGATCCCACCACCACACCGGTGGCCGTGCGGGCAAAGGCAGCCGCCTGCTCCGGCGTGCGCACCCCAAAGCCGACGCAGATCGGCAGATCGCTCTGCTCGCGGATGGCAGCCAGGGCCGCATCTACCACCGCGTTGTCCGCCTGCCCTACCCCGGTCACGCCGTTGAGCGACACGTAGTAGAGAAAGCCACTGGCGTTGGCCAGCACGCGCGGCAGGCGCTTGGCATCGGTGGTGGGGCTGGCCATGCGAATCATGTCCAGACCCAGATCGCGCGCCATCGGGCCCAGTTCGTTGTCGTGCTCGGCGGGCAGGTCGACGATCAGCAGTCCATCGACACCCGCCGCGTGCGCCTCGTTGAGAAAGGCTTCGGCGCCGTAGCGGTGGATCGGGTTGTAGTAGCCCATCAGCACCAGCGGTGTGGTCTGATCGGTGGCGCGGAAGGCGCGCACCATCTCCAGCGTCTTGCGCTGGGTCTGGCCGTTGTCGAGTGCGCGCACGGCAGCGGCCTGAATGGTCGGACCGTCGGCCATCGGATCACTGAACGGCATGCCCAGCTCGATGATGTCGGCGCCCGCGCCCGGCAGCTGTTGCAGCAGCGAGAGGCTGGCGTCATAACCGGGGTCGCCGGCACAGATGTAGGTCACCAAGGCTGCGCGGTTCTGTTCGGCGCACTCGGCAAAGCGTTGTTGCAGACGGTTACTCATGCTTGTTCCTCCATCAGGCGCAGCACGGTGGGCATGTCCTTGTCGCCACGGCCGGACAGGCACACCACCATCAGATGATCGCTTGGCAGGGTGGGCGCGCGGCGGGCGACCTCGGCCAAGGCGTGGGCGGTTTCCAGCGCCGGGATGATGCCTTCCATGCGGCAGCAATTGTGAAAGGCGTCGAGGGCCTGTTGGTCGGTCACCGCGACATATTCAACGCGGCCTTCTTCATGCAACCACGCGTGCTCGGGGCCAATCCCGGGATAGTCCAGGCCGGCGGAAACTGAGTGCGCATCGTCGATCTGGCCGTCGGCGTCCTGCAGCAGGTAGGTGCGATTGCCGTGCAGTACGCCTGGTACACCGCCCTTCAGGCTGGCTGCGTGTTTACCGCTGTCCAGGCCGTGCCCGGCGGCTTCCACGCCCACCATCTGCACTTCGGGGTAATCGAGAAAGTGGTGGAACAGCCCCATGGCGTTGGAGCCGCCGCCGATGCAGGCGACCAGGCTATCGGGCAGCCGGCCTTCGCGCTCCAGCATCTGGCTGTGGGTTTCGCGGCCAATGATCGACTGAAAGTCGCGCACCAGCGTCGGATACGGGTGCGGGCCAGCCACGGTGCCGATCATGTAAAAGGTATTGTCGACATTGGTGACCCAGTCGCGCAGGGCCTCGTTCATGGCGTCTTTCAGGGTGCCCTTGCCGGAGGTGACCGGCACGATCTTGGCGCCCATCAAGCGCATGCGCGCCACGTTGTCGCGCTGCCGGTCAATGTCGGTGGCGCCCATGTAAACCACGCACTCCAAACCAAAGCGGGCGCACACGGTGGCGGTGGCCACGCCGTGCATGCCGGCGCCGGTTTCGGCGATGATGCGGCTCTTGCCCATGCGGCGGGCCAGCAACACCTGGCCAATGCAGTTGTTGATCTTGTGCGCGCCGGTGTGATTCAACTCCTCGCGCTTGAAGAAAATCTTGGCACCGCCGTATTGCTCGGTCAGGCGCTCGGCGAAGTACAGCGGGCTGGGGCGGCCGACGAACTCGGCATTGAAGCGGTCCAGCTCGGCGATGAAGTTCGGCTCGGAGCGCGCCTGCTTGTAGGCCTGCTCCAGATCCAGAATCAGCGGCATCAGGGTTTCCGCCACAAAGCGCCCACCGAACTGGCCGAACTGGCCCAGTGCGTCGGCATCGCGGCGGTAATGTTGGTTGGCACTCGACATGATTTCATCTCCACAGTTGATGCGCCTACAGTAGGGCAGACAGCGCCCCGATAAAATCGATATGATGGCGCAAACCTGTGAGAAAAAGTGACATATCCAATGGCCCGTGACTTACCCTCGCTGAACGCGCTCAAAGCCTTTGAAGTGGCTGCCAGACTGGAAAGCATGAGTCAGGCGGCAGACGAGCTGCACGTCACGCACGGTGCGGTAAGCCGCCAGATACGGCAGCTTGAGGATGAGCTGGGGGTAGCGCTGTTCGACAAGGTCGGGCGCGGTATTCAGCTGACCACCGCCGGGCGCCAGCTGCGTGATGCTTGCCGCGATGCTTTTGGCAGCTTGCGTGAGGTCTGCGCCGAGATACGCCAGGCCGATCAACGCGCCCCTTTCCTGCTCGCCTGCCCTGGCAGTCTGCTGGCGCGCTGGTTTATTCCACGCCTGGATCGTCTGAACCGTGAGTTACCGGCGCTCAACCTGCACCTCTCGGCCAGTGATGGCGAGCTGGACCCGCGCCGCGCCGGCGTCAGTGCCACGCTGCTGTTTGCCGCGCCGCCCTGGCCGGCCGACATGCAGGTGTATCCGCTGCGCCGCGAGCGCATCGGCCCGGTGTTCAGCCCCAACTACAGCGGCGCGGCACGCCTGCAGGGCCAGCCGGCCAGCGCGTTGCTGCAAGAGTCGTTGCTGCACACCCAATCGCGGGCCGAGGCCTGGGCCGACTGGGCGCGGCTGCAGCAGCTGGATCCGGCCACGCTGCGTCAGGGGCAGGGTTTCGAGCACCTGTACTATCTGCTGGAGGCAGCGATCTCGGGTCTTGGCGTGGCGATCGCGCCGCAACTGCTGGTGGCGGACGACGTGGCCGCCGGGCGTCTGCTGGCGCCCTGGGGGTTTGTCGAAACGCAGCATCAGTTGGGCCTGTGGGTGCCCAAACGACAACCCCAGGGCGCGGCACAGCAATTGGCCGACTGGTTGCTCATGGAGCTGACGGGGAGTGTTGCATGACGCGGCGAATGAGCGGTGTATGCCTACTGCTGTTGATCGGTCTGCTGCCCGGCTGCAGCTCGTTGAGTTATCTGCACCACAGCTGGCAGGGCCAGCGCGATCTGCTGGCGCGGGCCGAGCCGCTGGAGCAAGTGCTGCAAGATCCGGCCACCGACCCGCAATTGGCCACGCGCCTGCGCCATGCGCAGGCAATCCGCGCCTATGCCAGCAGCCACCTGCAGTTACCGGACAACGCCAGTTACACCCGTTACGCCGATCTGCAACGCCCCTATGCGCTGTGGAACCTGTTTGTCGCCGCACCGCTGTCCATGGACGCGATTGCCCACTGTTATCCGTTCTTTGGCTGTATCGCCTACAAGGGCTACTTCGATCAGGCCAGCGCCCAAGCCGCCGCGGACGAGTGGCGCGCCCAGGGTATGGAGGTCTACGTCGCCGGCATTCCGGCCTATTCGACGCTCGGCTGGTACGACGATCCGCTGCTCAACAGCATGCTGCACTGGGATGACGACTACCTCGCCGCGTTGCTGTTCCACGAATTGGCGCATCAGCAGTTCTATGTGAAGGACGACACCGCCTTCAACGAATCCTTCGCCACCTTCGTTGGCCAGCAGGGTCTGCGTGAATGGCGCGCCGCGCAGGGGCTGGAGGCGCGGCAAGGTGACCCGCAGGTGCTGGAGCGCGAGTTCGTGCGGCTGTTGTTGCAGGCCCGCGAGCAGTTGGTGCAGCTGTACGCCAGCAAGCGTGCTGATGCTGACAAGCTCGCCGGTAAAGCGGCGGTCTTTGCGCAGCTGCGCAGTGACTACCAGGCTTGGCGCGACCAGCACTGGCAGGGGGTTGGCCCCTACGACCACTGGTTTGCCGGCGAGTTGAACAACGCCCGGTTGCTGCCCTTTGGCCTTTACGACCAGTGGGTGCCGGCCTTCGCGCAGCTGTACGCAGCCAGCAGCGGCTGGCCCGACTTTTACCAGCGGGTCGCAGCGCTCGGAGAATTGCCGCCGACAGCCCGCGAGGCACGCCTGCAACAGCTGCTGCAGCGCGCGGCGACGGAGGTATCAGAAGCGCAATCGGATTGATAACAATTGCTATTTGGCGTAGATTGCCGCCTTCGAATACCCCTTTCCCGCCTCGGAGCTCGCATGTTTCAACTGCAGTCCGTGACCTTCGCCGTACCGGAACGGACCCTGTTGCAGCCGCTTGACCTGAGTCTGGCTGCAGGCCAAATGATTGGCCTGATCGGCCACAATGGTTCCGGTAAATCGACCCTCATCAAACTGTTGGCGCGCCAGCAGGCTGCCACCGCCGGCCGCATCCTGCTGGATGATCGGCCGCTGGAGGCCTGGGGCGAGCGCGAGTTTGCCCGCCAGGTCGCCTACCTGCCGCAGCAGCTGCCCGCCGCCGAAAGCCTGACGGTGCGCGAACTGGTTGGTTTTGGCCGGTATCCGTGGCACGGCCTGCTGGGCCGTTTCAGCGTGGATGACCGCCAAGAAGTCGAACGCGCCATGGAACTGGCCGATGTCAGCCGCTTCGCGGGCAGCCTGGTCGATACCCTATCCGGGGGTGAGCGGCAGCGCGTCTGGCTGGCCATGTTGCTGGCCCAGCACACCCGCTACTTGCTGCTGGATGAACCCACCTCGGCGCTGGATATTGCCCATCAGGTGGATGTGCTGGCGCTGGTGCACCGGCTCAGCCGCGAACTGGATCTGGGCGTCATCGTGGTGCTGCACGACATCAACATGGCCGCCCGCTACTGCGATCACCTGGTGGCCCTGCATTCCGGGCGGCTGCTGATGCAGGGCAGCCCCGCCGAGCTGATGAACGATCAGGCGCTGGAAGCCATCTACGGCCTGCCAATGACCGTCATCCCGCACCCGGACAACACCTCGGCCATTGCGGTGGCACGCGGGTGAGGCAACTGCTCTTGCGTCTGCTGGCGGCGCTGCTGCTGTGGTTGCCACTGGCGCTGCAGGCGGCAGAGCAAGGACCCTATCGGCGTATCGTCACGCTCGACTGGGGGCTGGCCGAGACCCTGATCGGCATTGGCGTGACGCCCATCGGCGTGGCCGACCTGCCCAATTACCGGCGCTGGGTTGGCGAGCCTACGATGCCTGCCAGCGTGCAGGATCTGGGTCTGCGTACCGAGCCCAACCTGGAGCTGCTGACCCAGCTCAAGCCCGATCTGATCCTGATTACCCCGCAGTTTGAAGCAGCGCGGCCCTGGCTGGAGCGCATCGCACCGGTCAAGAGTCTGGCCATCTACCGCCCCGACAGCGACCCGCTGCACACCGCCCAGCAGGTGGCCCGTGAACTGGGCGAGCTGAGCGGCCACCAGGCCGGCGCCGAACAGCTGATCCGCGACTTTGAGCAGCAATTGGCGCAGCTGCGCGAAAAGCTCGCCAACCGTGACCTACCGCCTTTCTATCTGGTCAGCCTGATTGATGCCCGCCACGTGCGGGTGTACGGCAGCAGCAGCCTGTTCAGTTCGGTCCTGCGACGGCTGGGTCAGCGCAACGCCTGGCAGGGCGGCGACAACTTCTGGGGCTTCTCGCAGACGGGTGTGGAGCAACTGGCCGAGGTGCCCGAGGCGGCGCTGATCCATTTTGCTCCCGCCCCGCTCGGTGCCCTGCAGGCGTTGCAGCAGAGCGTGCTCTGGCAGCATCTGCCCTTTGTCGAGCAGCAGCGGGTGTATGCCTTTGCCCCGGCTTGGCAGTTTGGCGGGTTGATGGCGGCGCAGCATTTCATGCGTCTGCTGGAGGAGGCGTTGCTGCATGACTAGTCTGGCGGTGGCCCGACCTTCGCGCGGCTGGCTGACGGCGTTGCTGCTGCTCAGCCTGCTGGCCGCAGTGGCCAGTCTGGCGCAGCAGCTGCCGGCAGCGCAGTGGCTGGCCGCCCTGCTAAAGCCCGATAGCGACAGCCTGGTACAGCTGCGCGTGCATTACAGCTGGCTGCCCCGTCTGTGCATGGCGTTGCTTTGCGGTGGTGCGCTGGCGCTGGCCGGTGTGCTGATGCAACAGGTACTGCGCAACCCGCTGGCCTCGCCCACCACTCTCGGGGTCGCCAATGGCGCGCAGCTGGCACTGGCGCTGGCCACCCTGTACGCGCCCACGTTGCTGCTGGCCCGCGAGTGGATCGCGCTGGCCGGTGGCGGGCTGGCTACCGCGCTGGTGTTTGCCTTGGCACGGCGACGCGGCCTGTCGCCGCTCACGCTGATTCTGGCCGGGTTGGTGGTCAGCCTGCTGCTGGGCTCGGTAAACGTCATGCTCATGTTGTTGCAGCCCCAGGGGCTGGCGGCGCTGTTTATCTGGAGCGCCGGTTCGCTGAGTCAGCACAACTGGGATGGCGTGCTCTTCCTGTTGCCCCGGCTGGCACTGGTGCTGGTCTTGGTGGTCTGGCTGCTGCGCCCGCTGGCGCTGCTCGAATTGGACGACAGCGGCGCCCGCAGCCTGGGTCTGTCGCTCGATAAACTGCGGGTGTTGGCATTGGGGCTGGCGGTGTTTGTCACCGCCTGCGTGGTTACGGCGGTGGGCGTGATCGGTTTCATCGGTCTTGCGGCGCCCGCCGTCGCGCGGCTGCTGGGCGCCCGCACCCTGCGCCAGCGCCTGTTGTGCGCACCGCTGGTGGGCGCTGCACTGTTGCTGCTCACCGATCTGGCGGTGCAGTACTTTGCCGGCAGCTTCAGTGAACTGGTGCCCACCGGCGGCGTGACCGCCCTGCTGGGCGCGCCCCTGTTGCTGTGGTTGATTCCGCGGCTACGCCTGCCAGCCGGGCGACCGCAGCCTGCGGTCAGCGCACTGGCGGCGCCGTATCTGGCCGCGCGGCCGCTGCTGGGTTTGTTGCTGCTGCTGTTGCTGGTGAGCGGGCTGGTTGCCTTGCTGCTCGGCCAGGGGCCGCAGGGCTGGGCCTGGATGATGGACCCGCAGGTGTTGCAGTGGCGGGTGCCGCGCATCCTTGGCGCCGCGGGCGCGGGTTTGATGCTGGGGCTGGCCGGCAGTTTGCTGCAACGCCTGACCGGCAACCCGATGGCCAGCCCCGAGCTGATGGGTATCAGCGCCGGCGCTGCACTGGGGCTGATGGCGCTGCTGTTCTTGTGGAGTGCTGCGCCGCTGTGGGCGCGTCTGGGCATGGGCTTCTTCGGCGCTCTGATCACCCTGCTGGTGATCATCGGCTTCGCCCGTCGGCATGCCTACTCGCCCGACCGGCTGCTGCTGGTGGGCATCGCCATCAGCGCCCTGTTTGATGCGGTGAAGATGCTGGTGCTGTCGCTGAACGACCCGCGCGGGCAGAGCGTCCTCAGCTGGCTGTCGGGCTCTACCTACTTTGTCGAGCTGCCCACCGCCATTGCGGCGGTCGGCGGCGGCGTGCTCCTGCTGTTGCTGTGTCTGCCGCTGGGCCGCTGGCTGACCCTGCTGCCGCTGGGCGAGAGCACACCGCGCAGCCTGGGCGTGCCGATGCGCGGGGCGCGCCTGAGCATCATGCTGATTGCCGCCCTGCTTACCGCCGCCGCCACCCTGCTGGTCGGCCCGCTGAGTTTTGTCGGCCTGATGGCACCGCACATGGCACGGGTGCTGGGCTTTCAGCAGGCCGGCGGGCAACTGCTCGGCGCCGCGCTGATCGGCGCGCTGCTGATGGTGCTGGCCGACTGGCTGGGCCGCAACCTGTTGTTCCCCGAGCAGTTACCCGCCGGCCTGCTCGCGGCGCTGGTGGGTGGGGTTTATCTGATCTGGGGGCTGGGGCGCAGGCGTTGAGTGTAGTGTCGGGTGCTCGGTCATTTAAAAGGTTTTTCCTTACGCACGACCAAACACCAGCACGGCCCCCCTGTCCCATCTGAGCGGGCGAGTAGCGCAGAGCTGCCATGGCCTTCGCGCTTTATCGCTCGACCGCGCAGTGGGTTGATCTGGTCAGCCTTTCGCCTGATGGCGAGTCAGGGGAAATGCTTGGCCATTTCCCCCGACACCCCCTAGGCCACCCCAACTGCACGGCTCTTCGGGTTCGCTGCGTTGCTCGGTCTGGCGGGGCCCTGCGGAACTCGCTTCGCTCAGACAGTCCTCGGGCTTTTTCCCGACAGCCCTGCGCTACTCGCCCGCGCAGACGGGGGATTTTCAGTCCGTGCATGGAGCGGGAATCTGGGATACAACCCCGTAACCCCGTAACCCCGTAACCCCGTAACCCGCGCACGCCGGGCCTGCTACAACCCCTGACAAAACGCCGCCATTTCCGCAGCCAACTGCCTCAGCGCCGGATTCAACCGCCGCCGATTGATCACCATCAACATCAGCGGCGAAGGCTCGCCGGTGACTTCCGGCAGCAGCCGGACCAGCTCGCCGCTGGCAAGGTGCTGGGCGATGTCCAGGTAGGATTTGTAGGCGATGCCCTGCCCGCGCAGGGCCCAGCGGCGTACGGTGTCGCCGTCGTCGCTGGTGCGGTCGCCGCGTACGCGCAGGGTGGTGGGCTCGGGGGCGGTGAAGCGCCAGCGGTCGTGTACCGATTCGCCCAACCGGAAGCACAGGCAGTTGTGCTGGCTTAGCTCGGCAATCGACCGCGGGCTGCCGTGTTGCGCCAGGTACGTGGGCGAGGCGCAAAGTACGCGGCGGTTGTTGGGTGCCAGGGGCAGGGCAACGAAGCTGGAATCCTCCGGTTGGCCGTAACGCACGGCCAGATCGATCGGCTGCTGGTACAGATCGGCCACGCGGTCGCTGACCTGCAGCTCCATGCGAATGCCGGGTTGCCGCGCCAGGTAATCTTCCAGCCAGTCGAGCAGATGGCTGCGCGCCAGGTTGGAGGGTAGCGTCAGGCGCAGGGTGCCGGTCAGGGTGGTGGCGTCGGCCTCCAGCGCCTGCTCGGCGTCGCGCAGTGCATGGAAGGCGGCGCGGGCGTGGGGCAGGTAGCGCTCACCCGCCTCGCTGAGGCGCAGCCGGCGGGTGGTGCGCTCGAACAGACGCGTACCTAGCTGCTCCTCCAGCCGCTTGATACTGGCGCTGGCCACCGCCGGGGCCAGGTTCAGCTGGCGTGCGGCGGCTGAGAAGCTGCCGGCCTCCACGGTGTGCAGAAACACCGCCAGGTCGTCGATCCGTTGTATTTTCATTATTACCAATAAAGTGATTCGCCAGAGCGCATGTTTTTCTTCCTTGGCAAGCAAGTCAAGCTATCGGCTCCTTAACGCTTTCCGTTCTTACAGGAGCCACAGCATGAAAGCCGTTGCCTACACCCAAGCTGGTTCACTCGAACGCGCCGATGCACTGATCGACATCGAGCTGCCGCAACCCGCCCCCGGCCCGCAGGACCTGCTGGTAAAGGTCGCCGCCATTTCGGTCAACCCGGTGGACACCAAAATCCGCAGCAAACGCCCGGCCACGGTCGATGACCCGCAGGTGATCGGTTGGGATGCGGTGGGCGAGGTGGTGGCCGTTGGTGCTGCCGTGCAGGGCTTTGCCGCGGGTGATCGGGTGTTCTACGCCGGTGCACTCGACCGCCCCGGCAGCAACGCCGAGTATCAGTTGGTGGATGCCCGCATCGTTGGCCATGCCCCTGCTTCGCTGAGCGATGCTGAAGCGGCCGCGCTGCCGCTTACCGCCATCACCGCCTGGGAGCTACTGTTTGACCGTCTTGGCGTGGCCGAGGGTGGTGGTGCCGGGCAGACCTTGTTGGTCATCGGTGCCGCTGGCGGTGTGGGTTCGATTCTGGTTCAGCTGGCCCGCCAGCTCACCGAGTTGACCGTGGTCGGTACCGCCGCGCGGGCTGAGAGCGCCGAGTGGGCCAAGGAGCTGGGCGCGCATCACGTGATCGATCACAGTCAGCCGATGCTGGCGCAGCTGCAGGCGCTGGGCATCGACAGCGTCGAGCTGATCGCCTCGCTGACCCACACCAAGGATCACTACGCGCAGTACCTCGAGTGCATCGCGCCCCAGGGCAAGCTGGGTGTGATTGATGACTTCGACAGCATTGATATCACCCAACTGAAGAGCAAATCGGCCTCTTTCCACTGGGAGTTCATGTTTGCCCGCAGCCTGCATCAGACCGCCGATATGGCCGAACAGGGCGTACTGCTCAACCGGGTGGCCGAGCTGCTCGACGCCAGTGCCTTGCGCACGACCTTGGGTGAGCATTATGGGGTGATCAACGCAGCCAATTTGATGCGTGCGCATGCCTTGTTGGAGAGTGGCAAGGCGCGGGGGAAGTTGGTGCTTGAGGGGTTCTGAGTCTTTGCTGCTGATCGCTCCCACGCTCCGGCGTGGGGATGCATGCCCGGACGCTCTGCGTCTCCCAACGTGCGTATGCTTGATCACGCGGTAGGTTGGTCTGATCCGCTTTTCGCCGGATGGCGAGTCAGGGGAAATGCTTGGCCATTTCCCCCGACACCCCCTAGGCCACCCCAACTGCACGGCCCTGCGGGTTCGCTGCGTTGCTCGGTCTGGCGGGGCCCTGCGGAACTCGCTTTGCTCAGACAGTCCTCGGGCTTATTCCCGCCAGCCCTGCGCTACTCGCCCGCGCAGACGGGGACTTGGGGTCCGTGCAGTGGTCACCTGTTTCGTTAGAACACTGATCGTTCCCACGCTCTGCGTGGGAATGCGTCTTTGGACGCTCCGCGTCCATACCCGTTGCCCGCTTGCGCATCCTTCAACCGACTGCTAGCCTTCCCGTCGTTGTATCCATTCTTTGCATGAGTCATCTGATGAACCACCCGCTGAGCACTGCTGTAATTGTCGCCTGCGCCCCTCCCGGCGTGGTGTTCGCGTGCTCGCAAGCAGTGGTTCTGTCACCGCCAGCCGCCCCACCGCGGGTTGCTGTTGTTGCTGCGCCACCACGCGCGCACTGAAACACCAAAACATCCTTTTCTGTTCTTCGACGTTTCGCGCTATGTAGCGATTATTAGCGTCGGGAACCTGTGTTTTGACAGGTGATTGTCATGCTATTTAAACAACTGAACTGGGCCGCTATCGGCCCGACCGTGCTCTTTGTTCTGCTCTGGAGTGCGGGTGCGATCTTTTCCAAATGGGGGCTGGAACACGCCTCTGCCTTTGCCTTTCTGCTGCTGCGCTTTGTACTCGCCTGCGCTGCCCTCGGGCTGCTGGCGCTTACCCGGCGGCGCTGGCTGCCGGCGCGCGGCACCCGCAAGCAGGTAGCAGTGGTCGGGGTACTGCTGACAGGCGGCTACACCATCTTCTACCTGCTCTCGCTGGACGCCGGGCTCACGCCGGGCGTGCTGGCAACGGTGCTGGGTGTGCAGCCGATCCTCACCCTGATGCTGGTCGAACGCCGCGCCAACCTGCTGCGGGTATTGGGCTTGCTGCTGGCGCTCGGTGGCCTGACGTTGGTGGTGCTCGACAGCCTGCTGGCGGCGCGCTTCTCGCTGCTGGGTATCGGCCTGTCGTTGGCCGCGCTGCTGTGCATCACCCTGGGTTCGATCTTTCAGAAGGCTATTCAGCAATCACCGATGGACGTACTGCCGCTGCAATACGCCATCGGCCTGCTGATGTGCGCGGTGGTCGTACCCTTTCAGCCGTTTGAAGTGGAATGGAGCGTCGGCTTTATCGTGCCGCTGCTGTACATGGGCGTGCTGATTTCGGTCGGTGCAACCCTGTTGCTGTACCGGCTGATTCGGATGGGCAACCTGGTCAACGTCACCAGCCTGTTCTACCTGATGCCCGGTTGTACGGCGTTGCTGGATTTCCTGTTTTTGGGGAATCGGATGGCGGCGTTGAGTCTGTTGGGGATGGGGGCGATTGTGCTGGGGTTGGTGTTGGTGTTTAGGCCGCGTGGTTAATCCAGCGCCCGTGCTCGGATAGCCCCGGCTCGCTGACCCTATCGCCGCGTCATCCTCGCGAAGGCGAGGATCCATGGGGTTGGCGGTCATGCCGGTCACTTCGGCGCTGTCTGATAACCCGCCTTTCGCCTTCACGGCGAGCCAAAGGGGGCCGCTTGCCCGGCCCCCCTTGGCGATCCCCCCGGGCACCCGACTACGCGGCCTTTCGGGTTCGCTGCGTTGCTCGATTTATCGGGGAAGCGTAAAACTCGTCGCTTCGCTCCTCAGACACCCTACGCTTCTTTTTCCCGATAAATCTGCGCTACTCGCCCGCGTAAACGGGACTTGGGTCCGTGCATTCGCCACGTCCGTATTTGCGCGCCAAGGCCGCGCTACTTCACCTAATCTTTAGCCTAATTCAGGGTTGGCAAACGACGCGTGTAGTAGCACTATCAAATCACCGCACTTCTCGCGGCCCCGTCAGGAGGCATGGATGCTACATAGACCCGACTCATTTCACCTCGAATACCCGACAGCACCCTCACCTGCGTGCAAGCCACTGCCGTCGATCAGTGGAGCGTTAAGCCTCGTGCGGTTTAACGTTCAGCACTCGTGCGCGATGGCCGCTAATCCATTGAAATATAAGAAAATATTAGATCGCCTCATCCGGCGTTATGCCGCGTATTAAAGTTAGTGCGATCTAATCACTGTTATGGCTCTCGCTAGTGAATTCGCTACCTCAGGAAAATTGTAATGAATACAGAAGAAAAGAAAATTATAACTAACGATATTGCTCCGCTTTTGCAAAATGGCGATATAACTCTTTTTTTAGGTGCTGGAGTTAGCATCGGCACTCCTGCCATAAACGGCCTAGAAATCCCATCAACAGCAGATTTAATAATGAGAATCTGTAATGAGGCAGGATACGACGACGAGGTCGTGAAATCAGCAGACCTACCGACCGCCTTTGGTGTTGGAGAGGATGAGATAGATAACTTTGAAAACTTCCTTGTAAGTAATTTCACTGCAAAAAAAGTTCGTCCTTGGCAGTTAAAGATTTTTCAAAATTGGTGGCGTGCTATCTTTACTACAAATATAGACACTATTCCAGAGTTGTGTATCGAATCCAATAAATCACAATCTGAAAATTTTCCTTCATATCAAATATTCAACTATAAAGACCGAGAGCCAATTCAGTCTCTTCCGACATCACCCCCGCTAGTTTACCTTCACGGGAAGGTTTCTAGTCCTACTGATGGTTTTATATTTGATAACGTCAGTTATGCAGAGCATTCTGTGAATCAAAGTGATTGGCTATTGAAGTCCGCACTTCACATTTCTCATGGGAACTGCCTTTTTGTTGGGTCAAAGTTTAAAGAAAGCGATATAGAAACCTCATTAAGGCGGCGTCAAATATGGGATTCCAGCGAATCTAGTAAAAATAACTGGATAGTACTTCGCAGCTTCACAGAATTAGAAAGAAAATCATACATTAAGCGAGGAATAACTCCAATTAAAGCAGAGGCAGAAGAGTTCTTTGAATTTCTTTTTACGCTAGTTTCACCTCTATCAAAGCACAAATTTATAAGAAAGAAAGCCCCATTTCTTTCTGAAAGTGCACGTGATAACTCTGTAGCCTGGTTTACAAATAATATGACTGCTGTAAGTGATGAGCTATCTCGGATTGCAAACAAAAACGCGCCGTTCTCTTTATTTTACAACGGCGCGATGCCTGATTGGTTTTATGTGAGAAACAAAGTACCAGCAGAACTGTCAGCCAGCAAAAAGCTTGTGCGTGAAATCATTAGCTTTGAGCAGTCTGGAGATAAGGCTAAAGTTATTGCAATGTTAGGGCCTCTGGCATCTGGAAAAACAACGGCTTCTATGATTGCTATTTCCGAAATCTCAGCAACGCATAACAATATTTATCAATTTACGGGAATGGATGGAATTGATATAGAGGCACTATGGGATTCAATTAAAGACTTAAAAGGCTTGGTAGTAATATTTATCGATGCATCTTCCAGCTACTACTATGCAATAAATGAAATTGTCGAGCGCGCCATTGATCGGCCAACAGCCTGCAAGATTTGCTTCGTATTGGAAGAACGGACAATTTTCTTTGAAAGAAATAAGAGACATTTCACAAAAATACCTTCAAGCGTAATTTCAAGAATTAGACTAGAGAATCTAAATTACGAAGATGCGGAGTGCCTTTATAAAAAAACTCTAAGTCTAGGGATAACCTTCGAAAAACTGAAGGGCATTAGTGTCGATAGCGCAGTTAAAAAAATTGTAGATTTTGATAATGGTTACAATGGGGATTTATTGGCAACTCTTTACGATCTGTCTACGGGTAGGTCCTATGAAGAAAGGCTTTCAGAGGAGTTTGACGAAATAGAGTCTGGCACACCTAAAGACTTGTTTGAAACTATTTCGCTTGTTACAGCATCTCGATTACAAATTCCGGTAAATTACTTGTGCGAGGTGTATTCTATTTCGATTGATTCGCTACTAAAGATAGTGAACTCTCAACTGCAAGACAAAGTCAATTACCGCGGCATTTCAATGACGCTAACATCTAGGCATCATTCTATTGCTCAATATCATCTGGAAAATAATATCGACAAAGAAAGTTTAAAAAATAAAATCATAGATCTCATGAAGTGTCTTTCGAAAAAATTTACAATTGATGATATCAAGCGGCATCCGATCAGCTACAAAATATACAGCAAAGTTCTCTCTTTTCATTATCTAACTGAAACCTTATTTAAAGGTAAAGAAAATTATCACTTTATACATGAAATATATTCTGACTGCCAAAGATACTTTTCTGATGACGGAATCTTTTGGTTGCAATATGGGCGCTTTTTGGAAAGAGATGAAAATGTTCCTGACGCACTGCATTGTTTCCGAAAGGGATTAGGGCTGTATGATTCGTTTCAGTTAAGGCATGCGTTAGGCCAATTGTTGCTCAAGCAATATCGAGTCGATGAATATGCGACCTTAGAGGGATTTGACGAGGGTGTACGTATTCTACAAAGTGAAATTGATTTGCGCGGAACTACTGATGCATATCCATACACAGCATTAGGTAACGAACTAATCAAAATCTACAATCGAGGAAAAAACCAAGAGCAATGCGCTTCAATATTAAAAGAAGTGATAAACAGGGGGCTAAAATATCACAGAAGTGATGATTACTTTTCTAAAATGGTTTCTAGGTATATCGCATCAGTCCGTGAAGCTGAAGTCCGATAGTTACTGGTTCGAGGCCGACAAGCCATAACAAAAAGCTGCACTCGGATAAATTAATCGCTGCACTCCTAATTTACCGGCGAGCTTAGCGTTACGCAGTTTCCAAACTTACTTGATTTCGGCCCCGTTCGGTGGTCACGAAAAACCGCATACTCGGTGATTGGCACTGAGCCTTTTGTCACTTTTCCCTTGAGCGCCGCGTCCGACATCGCGGCTGTCTCGTCTTCCTCTATTTGTAGATGTGAGTGGGGCAGTATTCGTTGCAATCCAGATATTGACTCTCTCGCCCGCAGATAAAGCTGATCACTTGCAGCTTGCAGCTTGCAGCTTGCAGCTTGCAGCTTGCAGCTTGCAGCTTGACGCACCAGCGTCCACCAGCTTACCTTTACGTTAACGTAAAGCAATCCAAGCTGCCGCTCCATGACTCAGACCTACAGCATTTCCGACCTTGCCCGTGAGCTGGATATCACCACTCGGGCGATTCGTTTTTATGAGGAGCAGAACATGCTCAGCCCGGAGCGGCGTGGGCTGGAGCGGGTTTATAGCGCCAAGGACAAGGTGACGCTGAAGCTGATTTTGCGTGGTAAGCGTATTGGCTTTTCGTTGGCGGAGTGCAAGGAGTTGATCGAGCTGTACGACCCCTCTCACGGCAACCGCAAGCAGCTGGAAACCTTTATGGAGAAGATTGCCCAGCGCCGTGCACAGCTGGCGCAGCAGTTGCTCGATATTGAACAGATGCAGATTGAACTGGATACCGCCGAGGAGCGGTGTCGCACGGCGTTGGCACAGACGCTCTGATCCGCTGCCAACCAAACGTCTACTGAATAAAAATAACTAGCAGGTGGAATCATGCATTATCCGTCGCTCAACTTCGGTCTTGGCGAGACCATCGAGATGCTGCGCGATCAGACGCGTAATCTGGTCAATGCCGAGCTGGCGCCGCGTGCGGCCGAGATCGACCGCGAGAACCAGTTCCCGCAGGACATGTGGCGCCGCTTCGGCGACATGGGCCTGCTGGGCATTACCGTGCCGGAGGAGTACGGCGGCGCTGGGTTGGGGTATCTGGCGCATGTGGTGGCGATGGAGGAGATCAGCCGGGGCTCTGCTTCGGTGGGCTTGTCTTACGGGGCGCATTCCAACCTCTGTGTGAATCAGATCAACCGCAACGGCACGCCGCAGCAGAAGGCGCAGTACCTGCCCAGGCTGATCAGCGGTGAGCATATCGGCGCGCTGGCGATGAGTGAGCCGAATGCGGGCTCCGATGTGGTCAGCATGAAGCTGCGCGCCGATAAGCGCGGCGACCATTACGTGCTCAATGGCAGCAAGATGTGGATCACCAACGGGCCGGACGCCAACGTCTACGTGATCTACGCCAAGACCGAGCCGGAAAAGGGCGCGCATGGCATGACGGCTTTTATCGTCGAGCGCGATTCGCCCGGTTTCTCGCGTAGCCCCAAGCTCGACAAGCTGGGCATGCGCGGTTCCAACACCTGCGAGCTGGTATTCGATAACGTCGAGGTGCCGGCAGAGAACATCCTCGGGCAGTACAACGGCGGCGTGAAGGTGCTGATGAGCGGGCTGGATTACGAGCGCGTGGTGCTCTCCGGCGGCCCGACCGGCATCATGCAGAGCTGCATGGATGTGGTGGTGCCCTACATCCACGACCGCCAGCAGTTTGGCCAGAGCATCGGCGAGTTCCAGCTGATCCAGGGCAAGGTCGCCGATATGTACACCCAGCTGAACGCCAGCCGCGCTTACCTCTACGCCGTGGCGCAGGCCTGCGACCGTGGCGAGACCACGCGCAAGGACGCCGCCGGGGTAATTCTCTACACCGCCGAGCGTGCGACGCAGATGGCGCTGGACGCGATCCAGATTCTCGGCGGCAACGGTTACATCAACGATTACCCCACCGGCCGCCTGCTGCGCGACGCCAAGCTGTACGAGATCGGTGCCGGCACCAGCGAGATTCGACGCATGCTGATCGGCCGGGAGCTGTTCAATGAAACCCGCTGAGCGCCGCGCCAAGGGAGACTTCGCATGGCTGTGCTAACCACTCAACTGAGCGCGGGCAGCCCCGCGTTCCACGCCAATGCCGATGCCATGCGCGCGCTGGTGGATGACCTCAAGACCCTGTTGGCAGGCATCGCCCAGGGCGGGGGCGAGGTGGCGAATGCGCGGCATCTGGCGCGGGGCAAGCTGCTGCCGCGTCAGCGGGTGGATGCGCTGCTCGATCCGGGTTCGGCCTTTCTGGAGATCGGCCAGCTGGCCGCCCATGAGGTCTATGGCGAGTCGGTGCCGGCGGCCGGGGTGATTGCCGGTATCGGCCGAATCGAGGGCGTTGAGTGCATGATCATCGCCAATGACGCCACGGTAAAGGGCGGTTCCTACTATCCGCTGAGCGTGAAGAAGCACCTGCGGGCGCAGACCATCGCCCGCGAGAACCGCCTGCCCTGCGTCTATCTGGTTGATTCGGGCGGCGCCAACCTGCCGCGCCAGGACGAGGTGTTCCCGGACCGTGAGCACTTCGGGCGGATCTTCTTCAATCAGGCCAATATGAGCGCGGCGGGCATTCCGCAGATTGCTGTGGTGATGGGCTCGTGCACCGCGGGTGGCGCTTACGTGCCGGCGATGGCCGACGAGACCATCATGGTGCGCGAACAGGCGACCATCTTCCTCGCCGGACCGCCGCTGGTGAAGGCGGCGACGGGTGAGGTGGTCAGCGCCGAGGCGCTGGGCGGCGCGGATGTGCATTGCCGCACCTCGGGCGTGGCCGACCATTACGCCGAGAACGACGAACACGCCCTGGCCCTCGCCCGCCGCTGCATTGCCAATCTGAACTGGCGCAAGCAGGGTGAGCTGAATAGCCGCCCGGCGCTGCCGCCGCGCTATCCGGTGGAAGAGCTGTACGGGGTGATTCCGGCCGACAGCAAGCAGCCGTTCGACGTGCGTGAGGTGATTGCGCGGCTGGTCGACGACAGCGCGCTCGATGAATTCAAGGCGCTGTTCGGCACCACGCTGGTCTGCGGTTTTGCGCATCTGCACGGCTATCCGGTGGCGATTCTCGCCAACAACGGCATCCTGTTTTCCGAGGCCGCGCAAAAGGGCGCGCACTTTATCGAACTGGCCTGTCAGCGCGTCATTCCGCTGCTGTTTCTGCAGAACATCACCGGTTTTATGGTCGGCAAAAAATACGAGGAAGGCGGCATCGCCAAGCACGGCGCCAAGCTGGTGACCGCGGTGGCCTGTGCCCGGGTGCCCAA
Source organism: Halopseudomonas sp. (assembly GCF_036960865.1). Classification (GTDB taxonomy): domain Bacteria; phylum Pseudomonadota; class Gammaproteobacteria; order Pseudomonadales; family Pseudomonadaceae; genus Halopseudomonas. Next base: position 155,762 of record NZ_JBALWE010000004.1, on the reverse strand, counting down.
ATTCACGGTGATCATCGGCGGCAGTTTTGGCGCCGGTAACTACGGCATGTGCGGCCGCGCCTACGATCCGCGCTTTTTGTGGATGTGGCCGAATGCGCGCATCTCGGTGATGGGCGCCGAACAGGCCGCAGGCGTACTGGTGCAGGTCAAGCAGGAGCAGGCCGAGCGCAGTGGCGAGCAGTTCAGCGCCGAGCAGGCCGAGGCCCTGCGCCGTCCTATCCTCGATCAGTACGAACGTCAGGGCCACCCCTACTACGCCAGCGCCCGCCTGTGGGACGACGGCGTGATCGACCCGGCGCAGACCCGCGATGTACTCGGGCTGGCGATTTCCGCCGCACTCAACGCACCGATCGAAGCGACCCGCTTCGGCGTGTTCCGCATGTAGCCTGCGGGCAAGCGAGATGACGACCATGAGTCAGTACCACACCCTGGAACTGGAATTTTCCGCGCAGGGCATTGCCACCCTTTGGCTGGCGCGCCCTGACAAGAACAACGCCTTCAACGCGCAGATGATCCGCGAGCTGCTGGATGCGCTGGATGCGGTGGCGGCTAACCCGGCGGTGCGCTTTATGCTGTTGCGCGGCCGCGGCAAGCATTTCTCCGCCGGTGCCGATCTGGCCTGGATGCGCGACTGCGCGGCGCTGGATTACAACGCCAATCTGGACGACGCCCGCGAGCTGGCGCAGCTGATGGCGTCGCTGGCGCAGCTCAAGGTGCCGACACTGGCGGTGGTGCAGGGCGCGGCCTTTGGTGGCGCGCTCGGGCTGATCAGTTGCTGCGACATGGCGATTGGCGCCGAGGATGCGCTGTTCAGCCTGTCTGAGGTGCGTATCGGCCTGCTGCCGGCGGTGATCAGCCCCTATGTCACCCAGGCCATCGGCGCCCGCGCCACCCGCCGCTACGCGCTGACCGCCGAACGCTTTGACGGCCTGCGCGCCCGCGAACTGGGGCTGCTCGCCGAGTGTTATCCGGCGGCCGAGTTGGACGCGGCGCTGGCGCAGTGGGTCGGCAACCTGCTGCAGAACGGCCCGCAGGCGATGATGGCCACCAAGGCGCTGCTGCAGGAAGTCGGGCTGGGTGAAATGAGCACCCCGCTGCGCCGCTACACCGAGGCCGCGATTGCCCGGGTACGGATCAGCCCCGAAGGACAGGAGGGCCTGTCGGCCTTCCTGGAAAAACGCCAACCCGACTGGTGCGCGAGCCATGATTGATTCCCTGCTGATTGCCAACCGCGGCGAGATTGCCTGCCGCATCATGCGCACCGCGCGCGAGTTGGGTATCGCCACTGTGGCGGTACACAGCGATACCGACCGCGACGCCCTGCACGTGCGCTGCGCCGATCACGCGGTCAACCTGGGTGGCGCGCGGCCGAGCGAGAGTTATCTGCGGGTTGAGGCGATCATTGCCGCGGCCAAGGCCACCGGTGCCCATGCGATTCACCCCGGTTACGGCTTTCTCTCCGAGAACGCCGATTTCGCCCGCGCGGTCGACGCCGCCGGGTTGATCTTCGTCGGCCCGCCCGCCAGCGCGATTGACGCCATGGGCAGCAAGTCGGCGGCCAAGGCGCTGATGGACGCCGCCGGGGTGCCGCTGGTGCCCGGTTATCACGGCGCCGATCAGGCGCTGGAGACCTTCCGCGTCGAAGCCGCCAAGATCGGCTACCCGGTGCTGCTCAAGGCCGCGGCCGGTGGCGGTGGCAAGGGCATGAAGGTGGTCGAGAGCGAGGCGCAGCTGGCCGAGGCGCTGTCCTCTGCCCAGCGTGAGGCGCAGGCCGCCTTCGGCGATGCGCGCATGCTGGTGGAGAAATACGTGCTGCAGCCGCGTCACGTCGAGATTCAGGTGTTTGCCGATCAGCACGGCAACGCGGTGTACCTGGCCGAGCGCGACTGCTCGATCCAGCGACGCCACCAGAAGGTGGTGGAAGAAGCGCCGGCACCGGGCCTGTCGCCCGAATTGCGCCGGGCCATGGGCGAGGCGGCGGTAACCGCCGCACGCGCCATCGGCTACGTGGGCGCCGGTACCGTGGAGTTTCTGCTCGACGCCCGTGGCGAGTTCTTCTTTATGGAGATGAACACCCGTCTGCAGGTCGAGCACCCGGTGACCGAGCTGATTACCGGGCAAGATCTGGTCGCCTGGCAGCTGCGTGTGGCGCAAGGGCAGCCGCTGCCGCTCAGCCAAGAGCAGATCGTGCTGCGCGGCCACGCCATCGAAGTGCGGCTGTATGCCGAAGACCCGGAGCAGGACTTTCTGCCCGCCAGTGGCGAGCTGACGCTGTACCGCGAACCGGCGGCGGGCATTGGGCGGCGGGTCGACAGCGGGGTGGTCGAGGGCGACCGCGTCTCGCCGTTCTACGACCCGATGCTGAGCAAGCTGATTGCCTGGGGTGAAGACCGGGAAACCGCCCGCCGCCGTTTGCTGGCGATGCTGGCCGAGCAGCAGCTGGGCGGGGTACACAGCAACCTCGCCTTCCTGCGCCGGGTGCTGGCGCATCCGGCCTTTGCCGCCGCCGAGCTGGATACCGGTTTTATCGCGCGCCATGCCGACGCCCTGCTGCCCGCGCCCGCCCCGCTGCCCGACGCCTTCTGGGCGCTGGCGGCGCGTGCCTGGCTGCTGACGGCACCTACCGCTGCGCGCGCCGATGACCCGCACAGCCCCTGGGCCGCGGCCTGCGGGTTGCGCCTTGGGCTGGCCTGCGAGCAGCGCCTGCATCTGCGCTGTGGCGAGGCCGAGGCGCGCGCCCTGCCCGCTACCGGTGTCAGCCTGTTGGGCGATCAGTTGCTGGTGGATGGCCGTCGCCACGCCGTGCAGCGCCGCGGCCAGTGGCTGTTTGTCGAGTGGGACGGGCAGCTGCAGCGGGTCACGCTGGTAGACCCGATCAGCGAGGTGGAAGCGCTGCAACACGGCCACGGCGGGCTGACCGCACCGATGAACGGCAGCGTGGTGCGGGTGCTGGTCGAACCGGGTCAGCAGGTGGCTGCCGGCGAGCTGCTGGTGGTGGTCGAGGCGATGAAAATGGAGCACAGTATTCGCGCTGCCGAGGCCGGCGAGGTCACGGCGATTCACTGCGCCGAGGGCGACCTGGTCGAGGAAGGCCGGGTGCTGGTGGCGCTGCAACCGCTTGCTGAGGAGGCAACGGCATGAGCATGCCGCAACAGGTGCGACTGGTCGAAGTGGGCCCGCGCGATGGCCTGCAAAATGAAAAACAGCCGATCAGCGTTGCCGACAAGGTGCGTCTGATCGATGACCTGAGCGCTGCCGGGCTGCGTTATATCGAAGTCGGCAGCTTCGTCTCGCCCAAGTGGGTGCCGCAGATGGCCGGCTCGGCCGAAGTGTTTGCCGCGATCCAGCAGCAGCCCGGCGTGACCTACGCGGCGCTGGCACCCAACCTCAAGGGGTTTGAGGGCGCGCTGGAAGCCGGGGTGAAGGAAGTAGCGGTGTTTGCCGCGGCCAGCGAGGGGTTTTCTCAGAAGAACATCAACTGCTCGATTGCCGAAAGTCTGCAGCGCTTTGAACCGATCATGGCGGCGGCCAGGGAGCACGGCGTGCGGGTGCGCGGTTATATCTCCTGCGTGCTGGGTTGCCCGATTGATGGCGACGTGGCGCCGGAGCAGGTCGCCGCGATTGCCCGCGAGCTGCTCGACAGCGGCTGCTACGAAGTGTCGCTGGGTGACACCATCGGTGTTGGCACCGCCGGTGATACCCGGCGGCTGATCGAGGTGGTTGGCCGAGACATCGACCGCAGCCTGCTGGCCGGGCATTTTCACGATACCTACGGGCAGGCGCTGGCGAACATCCACGCCAGCCTGCTGGAAGGTGTCGCGGTTTTCGACAGCTCGGTCGCCGGGCTGGGCGGTTGCCCGTATGCCAAGGGCGCGACCGGCAACGTCGCCAGCGAAGACGTGCTCTACCTGCTCAACGGGCTGGGGATCGAGACCGGCGTCGATATGGCCGCGCTGGTGCAGGCCGGTCAGCACATCTGCAACGTGCTCGGCAAAACCAACGGCTCGCGCGTGGCGCGGGCCTTGCTGGCGCGGGAGCAGGCATGAGCGAAGCCTTGTGGCGGCCGGCGCCCGAGCGGGTTGCGGCCAGCCGGATGGATGCCTTCCGGCGCTTTATCAATCAGCGCCATGATCTGACGCTGGCCGATTACACCGCGCTGCATCAGTGGAGTGTCAGCGCGGTAGCCGATTTCTGGCAGGCGGTGGCCGACTTCTTTGCGGTGGACTTCAGTGCGCCGCCCAAGCGGGTGCTGGATAACCCGGATGCCATGCCCGGCGCGCAGTGGTTTGCCGGTGCCGAGCTGAATTTTGCCGCCCACCTGCTGCGCCGCCGCGACGACCACCCGGCGCTGATTGCGCTCAGCGAAGACGGCCAGCGTGAACAGCTCAGCTACGCCGAGCTGGCCACGCGGGTGGCCGGGCTGCAGCAGCACCTGCTGGCGCTCGGTGTGCAGCCCGGTGATCGGGTCGCGGCGCTGATGCCCAATACCTGGCAAACGGTGGTCGGCATGCTGGCGGCGGCCAGCATCGGCGCGGTCTGGTCCTCCTGCTCGCCGGACTTCGGCGCGCAGGGCGTGGTCGACCGCTTCGGCCAGATCGAGCCGCGGGTGCTGATCGCCTGCAGCGGTTACCGCTACGCCGGCAAGCAATTGGATATGAGCAGCAAGCTCGCGGAAATCCTGCCGCAGCTGGGCGGCCTGCAGCAGCTGATTCTGGTGCCCTACGGTGGCGTGGAGCCGTGTCTGGCCGAGTTTGCCTCGGTGGTCTCGACCGCCCACTGGGACGACGTCAGCCAGCCAGCCGGCAGCCCGGCGTTCACCGCCCTGCCCTTTGCCCAGCCGCTCTACATCCTGTATTCCAGCGGCACCACCGGGGTGCCCAAGTGCATCGTTCACGGTGCCGGTGGCACCCTGCTGCAGCACCTCAAGGAGCACGGCCTGCACACCGATCTGGGCAGCGAGGACGTGCTGTTCTACTTCACCACCTGCGGCTGGATGATGTGGAACTGGCTGGTCTCCGGGCTGGCGCTGGGTGCGACGCTGGTGCTGTATGACGGCTCACCGTTCGAGCCTGCGGCCGAGCGGCTGATCGACCTGATCGACGCGGAAAACATCAGCGTGTTCGGCACCAGCGCCAAGTATCTGGCCGCGCTGGAAAAGGCCGGCGTCGAACCCCATCGCAGCCACCAGCTGAGTCGCCTGAAGGCCGTGCTGTCGACCGGTTCACCGCTGGCGCACGAAGGCTTCGATTACGTTTACCGCAGCTTCAAGCCGGACCTGTGCCTGTCGTCGATCTCCGGCGGCACCGACATCGTTTCCTGCTTTGCCCTGGGCAATCCGACCGCGCCGGTCTGGCGTGGCGAGCTGCAGTGCAAGGGCCTGGGTATGGCGGTTGAGGTGTGGGATGACGACGGCCAGCGGCTGGCTGAGGGTAAGGGCGAGCTGGTCTGCAGCAAGCCCTTCCCGACCATGCCGCTGGGCTTTTGGAAGGACGAAGACGGCAGCCGCTTCCGCGCTGCCTACTTCGAGCGCTTCCCCGGCGTCTGGGCGCATGGCGATTACGCCGAAGAGACCTCGCACGGCGGGCTGATCATCCACGGCCGCTCCGATGCGGTGCTCAACCCCGGCGGGGTGCGCATCGGCACTGCGGAAATCTACCGGCAGGTGGAGAAGGTCGAAGCGGTGCTGGAGTCGCTCGCCATCGGCCAGCAGTGGCAGGGCGATGTGCGGGTGGTGCTGTTTGTGCGCCTGCGCGACGGCGTGACGCTGGATGCGGCGCTGGAGGCCGAGATCCGCCAGGTCATCCGCGCCAACGCCACCCCGCGGCACGTACCAGCGAAGATCATCGCGGTCAGCGATATCCCGCGCACGCGCAGCGGCAAGATCGTCGAACTGGCGGTGCGTAACGTGGTGCACGGGCTGCCGGTGAAAAACACCGACGCGCTGGCTAACCCCGAAGCGCTGGCGCTATTCCGCGACTTGCCCGCGCTGCAGGACTGATCGCCCCGGCTTGCTCAATCCCACTCGGGTGCAAAGTCCGGGTTGGCGATGCGCTCGCCCCGGTCCAGTTCACGAATGAAGTTGAGGTCGTCGGCGGTGAGCTGGATACGGTCGGCCTCCAGGTTGCTCTCCAGGTGCAGGCGCTTGGTGGAGGACGGAATCACCGCGATGCCCTGCAGCATCAGCCATGCCATGACCACCTGCGGCGGGGTGCCGCCGTGCTCTTCGGCGATACGGTCAAGGGTGGCGTCCTGCATCACCTTGCCCACCGCCAGCGGCATGTAGGCGGTGAGGTGCAGCCCCTCTTCGCGGGCAAACTCGACCAGCTTGCGGTTCTGCAGGAAGGGATGAATCTCTACCTGGTTGGTGGCAATGTTGTCTGGCCCCACCAGTTCAAAGGCTTCGTTCAACTGATCAATAGTGAAGTTGGACACCCCGGTCAGCCGCGTCAGGCCTTGCTCGCGGGCCTTCATCAGCTCGCCCAGATATTCCTGCATCGGCACCTTGCCGCCGGGCGAAGGCCAGTGAATCAGGGTCAGATCCACCTGCTCCAGCTGCAGTTTGTCGAGGCTTTCGCGCAGGCTGGGGATCAGCTTGTCTTCGGTGAAGTTGTCGGTCCAGATTTTAGTGGTGACAAACAGCTCGCTGCGCGGCACGCCGCTGTCGGCAATGGCACGGCCCACATCCTCCTCGTTGCCGTAGATCTGCGCGGTGTCGATGTGCCGATAACCCAGCTCCAGCGCCGTGCTCACGGCCTGGTAGGCGTCATCGCCCTTGAGCCGGAAGGTGCCCATACCAATAGGTGGAATGCTGTGCTCGGAAGTCGAATTCGTCATGCGGTGTTCTCCTTGCTGATGCCTGGGTCGGTGGCGGGACTGTGCTCCGCATGCAGACCGCGGCGTGGCAGCGTCAGCCGCCCGTGCGACCTGCGCGCCCATTCAAGTGGTAAGCAAGAGACCGGTGTTGGCCATAATAATTCCGCCGCGTCAGGCATGGCCGGCTGTGGTGGCGTTGCCTCGGCTCGAACTGGCCGCCGGCAAGCCTAAATCGCCAGAGCAATGGAATTTATCGCTCCGCGAACGGGTCACTGAACAGTGGAGTACAACTTTGCGCACCTCTGGCGGCTGACCTCAGCCAAGGATAGACGATGACTTTTTTCATATTTCTGCTGGCCTGCGGCGCGGCCGCCACCACTGGCATCCTGTTCAAACCGGGGCAATGGTACGAGAACCTGATCAAACCCGGCTTTACGCCGCCCAACTGGGCGTTTCCGGTGGCCTGGACGCTGATCTATCTGCTGCTGGCCTGGGTTGGCCATCGGCTGGTCCAGATTCCGGGCAGCCAGGTACTGCTGGCCCTGTGGGCAGCGCAAATTGCGCTTAACACGCTCTGGACGCCGGTGTTTTTCGGCGCGCACCGTCTGTTCGCCGCGATGCTCATTATTGCCCTGCTCTGGCTGGTGGTCGCCATGATGGTATTGCTGGCGTTCAAGCTGGATGTAATCAGCGGTCTGCTATTGCTGCCCTATCTCGGCTGGCTTAGCGTGGCGGCGGCGCTCAACTTCGCCATCATGCGCCGGAACAGTTGGTGATGAGCGACCAGCCAGCGTACCTGACGCGCTGGCCCGCCAGCGAGCGGGAGCTTGAACAGCTGCAGGGGTTCAATCGCAAGCTGGCTCGGCTGCCGCGCCTGAAACTGTTCAATCGTTGGGTGCTGCGTCTCACCCAGGCCCTGCTGCGCGCCAGCCAACTCCGCGGTGACCGACGGCTGCGCAAACAGGGGCTCAGGGTGGAAACCAGGCTGGTCAGCATGGGCGAGGTCACGGTGCCTGTGCGCATCATCCGGCCGCCGACCCCGGCCAAAGGCGTGGTGCTGGATATTCACGGCGGTGCCTGGGTGATCGGCAATGCCCAGATGAACGACAAGTTCAATAGCGCCATGGCGTCTGCCTGCGATGTGACCGTGGTCTCGGTGGATTATCGGCTGGCCGTCTCGGCGCCCATTGAGGCGCTGATTGAGGACTGCCTGTGCGCTGCCCGCTGGCTGCTCGATGATGCCAACAGCGAGTTTGCCGGCCTGCCGGTAACCCTGGTGGGTGAATCTGCCGGTGGCCATCTGGCGGTAGCCACCTTGCTGCAACTCAAGCGCTGGCCAGATCTGTTTGCGCGAGTGAAGGGCGCACTGCTGTATTACGGCGTGTACGATCTGACCGGTACGCCGAGTGTGCGCGCGGCGCCGCCGGACACGCTGCTGCTGGACGGCCCCGGCATGGTCGAAGCCATGCGCGGGCTCACCCCCGAACTGACGGACGAGCAACGCCGCGCGCCACCCATGTCACCCTTGCATGGCGACTTCAGCGGCTTCCCGCCCGCCTTGATGTTTGCCGGCGAGCTCGACCCGCTGCTGGACGATACCGCGCTGCTGGCCGAGCGCTGGAGCAACCACGCCGCGGTGGAATTTCAACTGCTGCCCTCAACGCCCCACGGGGTTATTCATTTTCCTGTCGCCTTGGGCAGCGCCGTATTGGCCCACGCGCACCGTTGGATAGCGGCAACCAACGACGCCTTCCATTGCCCGGTTAATGCCCTGGCAGCCCACGATCCTGTTTGAGGCTGACTCCAGTGCCAGTCAGCGGCTTGGCTTGTGGCGGCGGTATCAGCACAATGGACGCAAACCACGGCGGGCACGCCGAGCGTCCGCCGCACCTGCCTGAGGAGACACCCGATGCGACTTGAATCCCTGCTGGGCACCCGCCTGCCGATCATCCAGGCGCCCATGGCCGGCGTGCAGAACAGTGCGTTGGCGCTGGCAGTGTGCCGCGCTGGCGGCCTGGGCTCGCTGCCCTGCGCCATGCTGAGCGCCGAGGCCCTGGTGCAGGAGCTGGGGGTGCTCAGCGCCGATGCAGCCGGCCCCTGGAACCTGAACTTCTTCGCCCACCAGACACCCTCAGCGGATGCGCAGCGCGAGCAGCATTGGCGCAGCGCGCTGGCGCCCTACTATGCAGAGCTGAACCTGGATATTGACGCTATCAAGCCGGGCGCTGGCCGCCGGCCCTTCGACGCCGCTACGCTGGAGCTGATCGCGCCCTTCCGCCCGCCGGTGGTGAGCTTTCACTTCGGACTGCCGGAGGCCGCCATGGTAGAACGGATCAAGGGTTGGGGTGGCAAGGTGCTGTCAACTGCGACCACGGTCGCGGAGGGGCTCTGGCTGCAAGCCAACGGCGCCGACGCGGTCATCGCCCAGGGGCTGGAAGCGGGCGGTCATCGCGGGCATTTTCTGTCTACCGATCTGAGCCTGCAGATGGGCACCTTTGCCCTGCTGCCGCAGATGGCCGCGGCGCTGAGCATTCCGGTGATCGCCGCCGGTGGCATCGCCGACGCGGAGGGCGTGGCGGCGGCCATGGCGCTGGGCGCAGCCGGGGTACAAGTGGGTACCAGTTATCTGCTGTGTCCGGAGGCGACCACCAGCAACTTGCACCGCACCGCACTGCAGAGCGAGGCCGCCCAGCACACCGCGCTGACCAACCTGTTCTCCGGCGGCGCCGCGCGCGGTATCGTCAATCGGGTGATGCGCGAGTTGGGGCCGCTCAGCGAGGCGCCGCCGCCGTTTCCGCTGGCGGGTGGCGCCATCACGCCGCTGCGTGGCGCGGCCGAGCAGCGCGGCAGCAGTGATTTTTCGCCGCTGTGGTCAGGCCAGAACAACGGCGGTTGCAAGGCCATCTCGGCAGAAGCATTGACCGGCGAACTGGCGGCTAAACTACGCTAGTATGCGGCGATAAGTCGGTAAAACCGGGTTAATCCGTGCGGCCTGCCGGATCGTACCCGGCCGGCGGCTTGTCCAGATGCGGGCAGTTGCTGCACAGCGCCTTGTCTGGCAGCAGGTAGCGGATGCAGCAGTGCTTGCGCTCGCGGTGCAGCTCCGGCTGGCCTGCGCGCTCGCGGTAACGCACGCAGCCATACAGCGGGTTGCGCAGGCCGTCTGGCCGAGAGCGGTCGCTGATCAGTTGCCGCGCCTGCTGTAGCCGCGTGGCGTCTACCGGCAGCTGGGCGAGCTCCTCGACTATCCATTCGTAGTAGTGCCCCACGCTGCTCCAGAACACCTTGGGCGCGACCTTGTAGCGCGCTGCCAGATCACGAATCAGCACATCAAGGTGGCCATCAAACAGACTCTCAAAACGGGCGAAGCCGTCGCTCGGCTCGCTTGACCAGGCCGCGCCCTGATCGGGCAGCTTGAACGCGGTGGGCAGGCCGTCGTCGCCGACGATTACCGTGACCTCCTCGAAGCCCACCGAAAGCCGCCAGTTGGCCAGCAGACTGGCGGCGACCACCGGTGCCACCAGACGCATGAAGTGGTACTTGCCCCAGAGCGAAACCAGGGCGCGTTGATCGGCGTTGACGTACTGCGGGGCAAAGCGCTGCAGCTGGTCGGTCAGTTGTTCACGGCGCAGATAGTCGGGCAGGCTGATGCCCGGCCTTGGATCGTCAGCCAGTGTCAGCCAGTCGCCCAGCGGTGCCAGCGCGCCCTGAAACACCGGAGCCAGTGCGGGGATCACCGCTGCACCCCGCGCGCCGACACCACAGCGCCGGGGCATGCGCGGCAAGGACAGGGGGGAGGCGGCAGGGTAACAGGTGCGTGGGCAACAGCGGTCATGGACGGCCCCGGGCGGATGAAACGGGGCCTTAATCTAAACCATTATCATTTATATAAGCAACAGGCTGTCACTGCTGGCCTGGCGCCGCTGCTCGTCGTTGAGCTCCAGCAGCTGGCCGTTGTCCATGCGCAGAATGCGGTCGGCCTGATCGAAGTAGTGATCGTCGTGGGTGATGGCGACCACGGTCTTGCCGGCGGCTTTGAGCGCTGGCAGCAGCTCGCGGTAGAACAGGCGGCGGAACAGCGGGTCCTGATCGGCGGCCCACTCGTCGAGCAACAGAATGTCGCGGTGCTCCAGCAGACCGAGCAGCAGCGCCAGACGTTTGCGCTGACCCTGCGACAGGCGGGTGTCGAGCAGGCGGCCGGCCGCCACACGTACCTTGCGGTCCAGGTGCAGGCGAGTCAGCCACTGGCGGGTTTCCTCGGGATCGGCTTCCTCGCCGGCGGGGCCGAGCAGACGGCTGAACAGGTGAAAATCGGTGAACACGCTGGCAAACAGCTGGCGGTAGGCGACCCAGTGATCGGCGTCGATCTGCTGCTCGTCCAGCAGGATACGGCCGCTGTGCGGGCGATACAGACCGGTGAGCAGGCGTGCCAGGGTGGATTTGCCGCTGCCGTTGCCGCCGATGATGAAGACCACCTCGCCGCGTTGCAGTTGCAGGTTCAGCGGGCCCACGTCGAAGCCCTCGCCCTCTTCAGCCGGGTAGCGGTAGTTGAGGCCGTCCAGTGTCAGCGTCTGCCAGTCGGGTTGCAGCCGTGGCAGGGTCGGAAAATCGGCCTGGTGCGGGCTCAGTGCCAGCGCTTCGAGTTTGTCGAGCGAAACCTGCGCGGTAATCAGGTGCGGCAGTGTGCCCACGGCGGCGACCATGGGCGTGCGCAGAAACAGCATGGTCAGCGCATAGGTGGCCGCCACGCTGGCGCTGGCCCAGCCCAGGCCGCCAGCGAGAAAGAACACCAGGCCAATCAGCCCCAGCACCATGATGTTGGCCCAGTTGCCGGAGAGCCCGTGGTACATGTCGGCGCGGATGATTTCGCGTTTGTAGGCACTGGCGTTGTCGTCAAATTCTTCCTGATACAGGCGGTGCGCGCGGTCGCGGTTGAGCGCCAGCTCCTTGCGCCCGTCGATGACATCCTGATAGTTGCCGTACAGCCGGTCTTCGGCCTCGCGCATGCGTTGGATGTGCCGATGCACGCGGCTGACCAGCAGCCAGCCGACTACAAAGGTGACGCCCAGCCACAGCAGTGTGGTGACAAACAACGCCGGCGACAGCCAGGCCAGGTAGGCAAAGGCGGCCATCGTCAGCGACAGGCCGTAGAGCATCTCCGGCAGACCAACGAAGGCGATGGTGATATTGCGGATGTCGGTCGACAGGCTGGCCAGAATGCGCGCACCGCCGATCTGCTCCAGCCGCTCGATGTCGGTATCCATTACCCGCTTCACCAGCGAGCGGCGTAGACGATAGACGAAGCGGTGGCTAAGACCGTGCAGGCTGAGTTGCGCGGCGGTAGCGCAGATCAGCAGCAGCACCAGCAGGCCGAGAAAGCCGAGCAGCGCCTGGCCGAGGTCAGTACTGCCGGCGATCAGGCGATTGTTGACGTAGGCGATCACCGCGACGCTGAGCAGGGCGCTGCCGACACTCAGCAGCAGGATGCCCAGCAGGGGCAGGCGATTGTCGCGAAACAGCAGGGCGAGGAGCTTCATGGGGCGGGTCCGGGCCGGGAAATCAGCCGGCGATTAAAACATACTTGGGCGCTGTTGATGCAACGCGGCGGGGATGGAAGGTGTGCGCAAGTGCTCCGGCGATCCCTGCCGGATATAACGATCAGTCTTCGTTGGGGTCCCGGGTGGTGCTGCAGATGCGGTTGCGGCCGGCGTGCTTGGCGCGGTAGAGCTGCCGATCCGCCTTGTCCAGCAGCTCTTCGCAATCCCATTCGGGTTCTTCGCAGCCACTGATGCCGGCGCTGAAGCTGCAGCAGAAAGTGTGTTGGTCGGTGGAAAACTGCAGGGCGTTGAAGGCCTCGCGGATCTCTTCCAGGATCAGCCAGGCGTCGGTGGTATTGCAGTTGGGCAGCACCGCAACAAACTCCTCGCCGCCGTAGCGACCCAGCCGGTCAACCTTGCGCAGGCGTTGGCGCAGCAGGTTGGAGAGTGCGCGAATGACGTTGTCACCAAAGGCGTGGCCATACTGATCGTTGACCGATTTGAAGTGATCAATGTCGATCATCGCCACGGCCATGGGTTGTTCGCAGCGCCGGGCGCGCTCGATTTCGATGTCGACCTGTTCCTTGATGTCGGCGTGCTTGAGCAGGCCGGTCAGACTGTCACGGGCGAGTGCTTCACTGACCATGCGCGCGCGCTGGGCGCGCGCGTACACGGTGGTCACCAGAGCGCTGTCGCTGATCGGTTTGGTGATGAAGTCGTCGCCGGCCTTGAGCAGGGCATCCATCTGCCGTTCGGCGTTGGTCTCTGCCGACAGATAGACAATGGGCACGCGCAGCCAGTCGTCGTTCAGGCGAATCACCTGCGCCAGCTCGGGCCCGCTGTAGTCGGGCATGCTGATGTCCATCAACACCACATCGGGCATGAACTTGTGCATCTTTTCGAGCAACAGGTTCGGGTCCGAGGCGGTGTCGACCAGCATATCGTTGCTGCTCAGTATCAACTGGTAGCGGGCGGCGAGTTCGGTATCGTCATCAACGATCAGGACGCGGAATGCGCCCCCCTGATGGGTGTTGAAGCAGCGCTCCAGCCGGCTTTCCAGGGAGGGCAAATCAACCGGTTTGGTAAAAAAGCCGTCGGCGCCGGCGCGCACCGCCTGCAGGCGGCTGATGAAGTTGTCCTGTGAGCTGATGACCAGCAGCGGTGGCGCGTGTTCGCCGCGCTCGGCAAACGGCGCCTGCAGCAGCATGTTGTAGCCGTGGGGGCTGGTATCGACAATCAACGCATCCAGTTGATGGCGCTTGCTGGTAAGTTCCGCCTGGCGGCGAAACAGGCTGACCTGGTAACCGAAGCTGGTCAGTGTCTTGCTCATCTGCTGCGCCAGGCGCTGCTCTTCAATCAGCAGGCCAATGTGGCGGCCCGCAGCCTCCTGGCGCGGGGCGGTGCTCAGGGTCTGGGCCTGGTGGGTCGCCGCAGTGGTGCGCTGCAGCAGCACATGCAGGTGCTGGGTAGCGATGGCCAGGGCATCCAGCGCCTTGTGGTCGCTGTGCTCGCGGGCCAGCTCGCCTTGCACCTGCTGTTCCAGCTCGCGGCAACGGCTACCCAGCTCGGCATAGCCGAAGGTGCCGGCCGAGCCCGCCAACTTGTGCAGGCGGTCGCGCAGGTCGGTGAGCAGGCCCGGTTTGGGGCTGTCGCTCGACTGCAGTTGCACGGCGAGCGCCGCCATCTCGGCCAGTTCGCTGCGCAGGCGCTCGCGAAAGCGCGACTCCAGCTCAGCGAGTTGGCTATTCAGTTGGTCCTGCTTACTCATGCCAGCTATTCCATATCTCGGTGATCTGCTCGGACAGGGTCATGGGATCAAAGGGCTTGATGATGACGCCGGCGGCGCCCAGGCTATGGTAGCCCGACACTTCCTGGGTTTGCGCCTTGGCGGTCATGAACACCACGGGTACCCCCTGCATGCAGGATAGCTTCTGCAGCTCGATCAGGGTTTGTGGGCCGTCCATACCGGGCATCATGACATCCAGCAGCACCAGTTGTGGCGCGAAGTCCGGGGCCTGAGCCAGGCCTTCTGCGCCGGAGTCACAGCTCTTGACCGTAAAGCCACCGACGATCTCCAGCGCCACGCGGGCAACTTCCTGAATCGAGGGGTCATCTTCGATGTGCATGATACGTTCGAGCTTATTCATGGGCCTTTGATCCATTGCTGTCGGGCGCGGCAGAGCGCGGCGCGTGCATATTCGGGGGTAGTACTCTGGGCAAGCTAACCCAGAATTGGCTGCCTTGGCCAGGCGTTGAGCTGAAGCCGACGGCGCCATGCATGGCGCGCACCAGTGAGCGGGTGATGGCCAGGCCCAGGCCGGTACCGCCGCGCTGGCGGGTGGCGGTGGCATCGGCCTGGGCAAAGCGCTGGAACACGTTTGGCTGAAAGGCCAGCGGTATGCCTTCGCCCTGGTCGATTACCACCAGGCGCACCTGCTGCTCGGTGGCCTGGGTGGCGATCTCGACGACAGCGCCCGGTGGGGAAAACTTGATGGCGTTGGACAACAGGTTGGCCAGCACCTGCTGGAACCGCTGCGGATCGGCCATGATGTGCAGCCCATGGGGTGCGGGCAGCTGCAAGCGCACCTCGGCCTCGGCGGCCGTTGAGGCGAGCAGACGGCGGGCATCCTGCAGCTGCTGATCGACATCGAGCTGCTGTAACTTCAGCTCCAGCTTACCGGCTTCCAGCTTGTCGATGTCGAGCAGGTCGTTGATCAGGGCGGTGAGACGCTGACTGTTCTCTTCGGCGGCCTGCAGCAGCGACGCGGCTTGCTCCGGCTGGCTGTGCAGCACACCGCTGTTCACCAGCCGCAGGGAACCGTAGATGCTGGTCAGCGGAGTGCGCAATTCGTGGCTGACGGTGGAGACAAAGTCGTTTTTAAGCTGCTCGCTGCGCAGGCGCTCGGAAATATCCCGCAGGTTGAGCATCAGTTGGCGCTGGTCGGGCAGGCCGACGCTGGCGCCGGTCACTTCGCAGTGCACGCTACCGCCGAACTGGCGCAGCAGTGCCATGATGCAGTGCCCGGCCTCGGTCATGGCCTGTTGCAGCAGCGCCGGCAGCGCGGGCTGGTCGCCTGCCAGCAGCTCGGCGAAGGGGCGCCCGCGCAGGCGCTCGGCGCTGTAGCCGAGCAAGCGCGTACATTGCGGGTTGGCTTCGAGAATCTGCAGGCTGTGCACATCCAGCAGTACGATGGCATCGGAGGATTGATCGAACTGGCTGCGCAGCAGGTCACGCTCGCGTTGGAGCTCCCGTGCCTGCTGCTGCTGGCGCTGGCTCAGTTGATTGAAGGCATGCACCAGATGGCCGACCTCGTCAGTGCGGTCGATGCGGATGGGCTGGATCGGCCGCTGGCCTTCCATCATTTCGGTAATCTGATGGGCGGCGGCGCTGAGTGGGTTCATCGCACGACGCAGCAGTAACACCAGCGCCAGCGCCAACAGCAGGAAGAACATCAGCCCGATGATCAGCCGCTGCGAGAGTATCGGATCCAGTTTGTCGGTAATCTGCTTCAGGGCAGTCAGGCTGACCACGCGCCAGCCCAGATGGGGCATGTCGTCGGCAATGAACAGGTCGTCCCCGCCGGTCTCGCTGTTGTGCAGTAGTCCGCTGCTCTGGCCGCTGCGCAGCGCGGCCAACAGGGGGCTGTCGGCGCTGTCGGGTAGCGGCTGCATGGCCAGTTTCGGATCGGTAGCGGTGACATAGATCTGATGCGTGGTATCCAGCACGAACAGGCGTGACGGTACACCCAAGGTCAGGTTTACCGCGGCATCGAAGAGATTTTCACGCTCCAGCTCGATCACCCCGGCGACCAGGCCGAGTACCTCGCCCCGGGCATTCTTCACTGGGGCGCTGATGCTGATGATGGGGGCGTTCAGGGTGCGGCCCATGATGGGTTTGCTGATGTTGGGCTGGCCGCTGCTCAAGGCCTGTTGGATGTGCGGTCGATCGGCGTAGCGCGTCCCCAGACGGCCTTCCACATGAGTCGATTCGCCAATGGCAACGCCCTGATCGTTGAGAATCAGAATACCGCCCGGAAAGTAGTGGTTGATGTTGGCGCGCTGGCTGTCGATGAGGCGCTGCGCAGCGGGATAACTCGCGCGCCCGCTCAAGGCCAGCTGCGCTGCCAGGGTGGCCAGAAATTGTTGGCGAATATCCAGCTCACGGTCGATCAACTGCACCGCGTTGCGGTTGATGCGTGTTTGTTGCTCGATCAGCAGGTCCTGCATGTCGCTACGTAGCGCCCGCTGGGTTATCCAGCCCGACAGTACGGCCTGCAGCAGGCTGGCGCCCAGAATCAGCAGCAGTATCTTGATGGCCAGGCGGCTGTAACGCGGCTGATTCATTGCGGCTCCGTACCCGAGGTCAACGGCAGGCGAAACCAGAAGGTGGCGCCTTGTCCCAGCGTGGATGATACCCCGACTTCGCCCTGCATGCGCTCGATCAGCTCCTTGCAGATGGCCAGCCCCAGCCCGGTGCCACCGCGTTTGCGGGTATCGCCGACGTCGAGCTGGGAGAACTTCTGGAAAAGAGCACCTATCTGCGCGTCATCGATGCCAATGCCCTGGTCGATCACCCGTACTTCCACCTGATCTGCTCGTTGCTCGCAGACAATGGTCACCTCGCCCTGCTCATGGGAGAATTTGGCGGCGTTGGACAGATAGTTGCCCAGCACCTGCGATAAGCGGCGTGGGTCAACATACACGTCAGGATTGGCACAGGGTTCCTGCAGTCGCAAGCTCACTTTGTAGCGCTGGGCATAGAGTCGGTTGGCTTCCAGCGCCTGCTCCAGCAGCGGGCGGATCGGCTGGTTGCAGCACAGCAGGGGCAGCTTGCCGGCTTCGAGCTTCTCCAGGTCGAGCAGGTCGTTGATCAGTTCGTTGAGTCTGAGCCCGTTGTCGTGGGCGATCTGCAAGAGGCGCTGGGCTGTTGCGGGCAGTTCGCCGCAGGTGCCGCCGCGCAGCAAACTGATGGCGCCGCTGAGCGAGGTGAGCGGGGTACGCAGTTCGTGGCTCACGGTGGCGAGAAACTGGCTTTTCAGCTGGGTGGCCTGGCGCAGCTCGGTGATGTCGTGCATGACCACAATAGCCGACGACTGCCGAGTCTGGCGCTCTAGCGGGCCGCCGTTGCAGAGCAGGATGCGCGGCGCCTGACCCTGAGCCTGCAGGCATATCTCGGCGTTCTCCACATGCTCGCCCTGCCAGGCGCGGAGCAGCGGAATCTCGTTCTGTGGCAGCGCAGTGATGCCATCGGCTCGGTACAGGTCGTAGTACAGGGCCCACTGCTCAGGCGGAATCTTGAGCACATCCAGGCCGTGCCAGGCGCGCGCAGTATTGTTGAAAATAGTCAGCTCGCCCGCCCTGTTGCAGACCACCACGCCGGCGTGAATGTTGTCCAGCAGGCCCTCGGCCAGGGCGCGCTCATCCTGCAGGGCGGCCTCGCGCTCGGCACCGCGCAGCAAGGCCAGGCGCAGTTGCAACTGGTATTCGACCATGCGCGTCAGGCGTTGCAGGGTGTCGCGCTGCACCTCGTCCAGCTGCCGGGGCACATTGTCGATCACGCAGAGCGTGCCCAGCAGGTAGCCCTGCGGTGTGCTGATGGGCATACCGGCATAAAAGCGAATGAAGGGTGCCTCGGTTACCAGTGGGTTGTTGCTGAAGCGCGGATCCAGGCATGCATCGGGCACTTCCATGAAGCTGCCTTGGGCGATTGCATGGGCGCAGAAGGCCAGGTCGCGTGACGTTTCCAATGCCTCAAGCCCTACCCGGCTCTTGAACCATTGGCGCTGGTCATCGACCAGCGAGATCAGCGCGATGGGCATCTCCAACCACTGCGACGCCAGCGCAGTGATATCGTCGAAAGCCTGCTCGCTGGCGCTGTCCATGATCTGGTACTGCGCCAGCGCAGCCAACCGCTTCTGCTCTTGTTCGGTGCTGGATGAACCGCTCATGGGTTGGCCTCGCTACTGTCCGAAGGGGGGGCATCGCCTGGGGGTGGCTGCAGCGGCAGACAGCACCAGAAGCGCGACCCCCTGCCCGGCTCGGACTCGAAGCCGATACTTCCGCCCATTTGCAGCACCAGCTCCCTGCTGATCGCCAGACCCAGGCCAGAGCCGCCACGCTGGCGCGTGCTGGAGCTGTCGACCTGGGAGAATTTCTGGAATATCTGCGGATGAAAGGCTTGCGGGATGCCCGCTCCCTGGTCGCGCACGCTGATGCACACCTGGTCACCCTCGATCCGGCTACTTAGTTGAATGTCGCCACCCGGTTGCGAGAACTTGGCAGCGTTGGATAGAAAGTTGCTCAATACCTGCCCCAAGCGCAACGCATCAACCTTGACCCAAGCGTCAGCCAGCGCAGTGCAGCGCTGGCTGACCTGATATTGTTCAGCGTAGCTGCTGTTCAGCTCCAGCGAGTTGTGCAGCAGGGGCGTCAACGGCTGCAGGCGCAGGTCAAATTGAATCTTGCCAGCCGCCAACCGCTCCATGTCGAGCAGGTCGTTGATCAGGGTGTTCAGGGTCTGGGTGTTCTGCTCGGCGATGCCCAGCAGCTTCTGCATCGACTGCGGCACCGTACCCAGCGCACCGCCATTGATCAGCTTGATGGCGCCGGAAATGGCGGTAAGCGGTGTGCGCAGCTCATGGCTGACGGTAGACACGAATTGCGATTTCAGTTGTTCCACGCGCACCTGCTCGGTGACATCCCAGATGAAACCGTCTAGCCACTTCAGTTGGCCCTTGGCGTCATATTCTGCGCGGCCCTTTTCGCGTACCTGCACGATGTGACCCTGGGCATGCAGCACCCGGTAGGTGAGCTCGAAGCTGGCATCCTCGGCGCTGAGTTCGTGGCTGGCCAGCAGCGTGCTGTCGAAATCATCGGGGTGGATGATGCTGGCATAGCTGCGGCGCTGGTTATTGATGAAGTCGCTGGCCGGGTAGCCGGTGATGCGTTCAACTTCAGCGCTCAGGTAGACCATGGTCCATTGCCGGTCGGCCTGACAGCGATACACCGCTCCCGGCAGATTGCTGACCATGCCGCGGTAGCGTAACTCGCTTTTCTGCAACGCGCGTGTGGTCTGTATCAGGTCGGTGATGTCGGTGGCCATACCCAGAAAGCCGATCAGGTTGTTGTCGTTGTCGGCAATTTGCGTGACCGTCAGATTGACCAGACGATGGGAGCCGTCCTTGCGCACGTAGGTCCAGGGCAGCGTTTCCGACTGGCCTTGGCGCGCGCGATACAGGAGCGCCTCTATGCCCTCGATCAACGCGCCGGTTTCAGCCCTGAGCGCTTCCTGATGACGCCGGGTTTCGCTGGGCAGATGAAAGGTCGCCAGCGACAGTTGGCCGATCACCTCGTCGGCGCTGTAGCCCAGCAGCTTCTCGGCGCCGGAGTTGAACAGGGTAATGTTGCCGCCGGGGTCGGTGGCAATTACCGAGACCTCGCTGGCGGCATCAATCAGGGCATCGAGGAAGGAGCGCGCCTGGCGGATTTCTTCCTGGCGCTGCATTTCGCTGCTGATGTCGGCATGGGTACCGCTCATACGCTGAGCCTGGCCCTCGGCGTCGCGCTCTACCACCTGACCGCGATCCTGAACCCACAGCCAATGGCCGTCGCGGTGCTGCACGCGGCAGCGGCAGCTATAGAACTGCGTCTCTCCACTCAGGTGCGCGGCCAGCTGCTCATCGAAGTGCGCACGATCCTCGGGGTGAATGCGTTGGATCCAGGTCTGCGCAGTCACCGGCTGCAGCTCCTCGGGTTGATAGCCGATCATCTGGGCCCAACGCTCGTTGATCAGTACGGCATCGCTGGCCAGATCCCACTCCCAGGTCGCCACGCCGGTGGCATCGATCACCCGCGCCAAGCGTTGCTGTTCGCTGGCGAGCGCCAGTTGAATGCGCTTGCGTTCGGTGATGTCGGCAATAAAGCCGTGCCATACGATGCTGCGGTTCTCCAGCAATTCCGGGCTGGCAAAGCCGGCTACCCAGAGATCGCCCTTGTGGGGATGGCGCACGCGGTATTCGGCGCGCCAGGTGGACAGGCGCAAGGCAGAGGCGGTGATGCTTTCGATGACCGAATCAAGGTCGTCCGGATGTATCCGGTCAAGCGCAAGGTCGCCTGACTTGGCTGCCTGCTCCGGGGTGATGCCGTAGATGTCGTTGATCCCGGTACTGCTGTAGGGAAACCAGGCCTGGCCATCGGCAGACAGTTGATGCTGGTAGACCATGCCCGGCAGGTGACGGGTGAGCTTGTTGAAGCGCTGCAGCAGCTGTTCACGCTGCTGTTCGACCTCGTCCTGTTCCAGCAGGCTGCTGATCCAGCGCGCGCACAGGCGCATGAATTCCAGATCCACTTCATCAAAGGGTGTGTCGCGTCGCTTGCCGCTGGAAAAGTTCAGGGTACCCCAGCGCGCGCCAGCGACCATCAGCGAGATGCCGATGTAGCTCTCCAGGGCAAAGCTCTGATAGCAGGGGTGGCCTTTGAAGCGTGAGCTGCCCATGGAGTCGATGGCCAGCACATCGTCAGCCTGATAGGTCAGACTGCAGTAGGTCTGGTCAAAGTCGAAGCGGGTGCCGGGCGGTGGTGGCGCTTCAGCCGCGTAGCTGGCGTGCACGGTGTACTCTGCGCCGGTAATCCGGCTGACCAGGCCGAGCGAGAGCTGCAGGTGGTTGCAGCCCAGTTGCAGGGCGCGCGCGAGCCGTTCCTGCAGATTGATACCGCTGGCCGCAGCGATGTCGTTGAGCGCCCGCAGGGCATGCCGCTGGCGTTCAAGACGCTGCTGGATCTGGTGCTTCTCGGCGTTGTGCCGCAACGCCTGAATCAGTTGCCCGAGGGTGGCTAGCAGGGGCCCGAGAAAGTCCACCATGTCGCGGTCGTAGCCGGCACTGCGGTTACCCAGCGCCAATACCCCGACCAGATGCTGGTCACTGTGAATCGGCAGACCCAGAAAGGCGTGCAATCCCTGGGTGTGAGGTTGGGCGGTCTGCATCACCACTTCGCCACGCTGCAATAGCGGCTCAAACAGCGCCAGGTTGTCTGCCAGCAGGCGCGCGGCGCCCGGCGGGTCGGGCTGGGGCGGCGTGCTGGCGCTGAGCGGATGCAGCAGGCTCAGTGCGTAGGGTTTCAGCTGCGGCCGGGACTCGGCGTCGTAAACCACCTGGGCCACGACCCCGAAGCGGCTGTCGGTCAGCAGCAGTATCTGCTCCAGTAGCTGGCTAAAGCCCTGCGCTGCCTGATCGCGCTGGATGTAAGCCGACTGCGCCTTGGTGATGATCGCGAGCAGTTGCCGGCCGCGCTCGCGCTGTTGGCTTTCGGCCAGGATGGCTTGCTGGTGCCGCGCGCTCTGGCGCCGCTGTGTCGCTCGTGAAAACAGCAGCAGGGCGCTGAGCAACAGCACGGTAGCCAGGCAGGCCAGCAACCAGTTGATTAGCAGCCGGGACTGCTCGCTGCGGTGCGTGGCGGCGGCAGTGGTGATGTCATGCCAGGCGGCAATCCGCACTATGTGCTGGTCATCGCTGGCAGGGCTATCGGTTGTCACCAGCGGCAGCAGGGTAACCAGGTAGTCCCGTGTGTCTACCTGAACCTGCTGGTGGCTGGGGGCAGTGACGGTGGTGGGCAGCTCAACGGCGTCGAGCCAGCGGTTGATCTCGGGGTTGGAATGGCGGCCGAGTAGCCAGCGTCCGTTGGCGGTTGCTGGCAACAGACTCCGGTCGGCCAGCGCCGAAGGGGGAATCAGCAGGGCAACCGCGGCTTCGCCCTCCGGGCTGTCGGCAACGGGCTGGGGCAGCACGTAAAAGCCGACTGCAATGGTTGCCACCAGCGGACTGTCGCTGTCGTCCAGGGCGCGAATGGGCACGACGGCGGTTTGCCGCAGGCCCTGTTGGTCCAGCTCCAGCCCGCTCTGCTCCTGTGCCGTGGCCTGGGTGCGCTGCAGCAACGGCCGGCTGTTGGCGGGGGTGCCAAGCTCAGGGTCGGGGACCTGTTGCATGCGCAGTAACGGCCGTGCCGGCGTGGCGAGATGCACCTCCAGCACCTGCGCGCCGGCGCGCTGCAGAATCGACCATACGCCGTTCAGATCACCGCGCAGTTGGGCGCGCAGGCGCAGAATCTCGGCCTGATTCTGCGGTTCGGCCTGGCTCAGTGCCGCGATGCGCCGGATCAACCGGCGGGTGTCAGGGTCTTCGGCGAGGCTGCGGGCGGTCATCAGCGCCTGATTGCGCAGCGCCGCCTGACTCAGTTCGATGCTACGACGGGTGATTTCGGCCTGGCTGGCCAGCTGCTCCTGCCATAGCTGCTCGCGCTGCTGCCAGGCGTTGCTGGCGAGGAACAGAAAAAACAGGCCGAGTACGAATCCGCCAATCAAAAAGATCAGCGGGCCTGCTTTTATGTGGGGTGCTTTGGCCATGCAAACATCCGGGTGATCTCACCGGCAGCGGAGTGCGGCCGGCGGCTGTCGCAACAGAGGTTCAATGTCCTGACAATAGCCTCTGTGGCACCCGGCTGCCAGTGTGGCGCGCGCTACAGGCTGTTGTTGAGGTGGCCGCCGTCGACGTTCAGTACGCTGCCGGTCATGAAGGCACCGGCGTCGCTGGCCAGCAGCAACAGAGGGCCATCCAGTTCCTCCAGCTGCCCCAGGCGGCGCATGGGCACCTTGCTGCGGATGTAGTTCTGGCCGTGCTCGGTGTCGAAATAATCGGTGTTCATTTCGGTACGGAAGTAGCCGGGTGCAATGGCGTTGACCCGAATGTTGTCGCGCGCCAGTTCCAGTGCCATGGCCTTGGTCAGTTGCACGACGCCGGCCTTGGCCACGGCGTAGTGGCTCAGGGCAGTCCCCACGCGCAAACCCAGAATCGAGGCGATGTTGATGACGCTGCCGCCCTGCCCGTTCTTGGCCATGGCCACGCAGGCGCGATGGGCCACGCGCCAGGCACCGTCCAGATTGGTATCCAGCATGCTGCGCCAGTGGCCCTCGCTCATTTCCAGGAAGGGCACCGGATCGCCGATGCCGGCGTTGTTGACCAGAATGTCGCACACACCGAAGGCCTGTTCGGCAGCGCTGAAGCCGGCTTCCACGCTGTCGGAATCGGTTACGTCCATGGTCACGGCCAGGGCTTGGTGGCCCTGCTGCTTGAGCTCCTCGACCAAGGCCGAGAGTCGCTCGGCGCGGCGCGCCGCGACCACCACGCGGGCGCCAGAGGCGGCCAGCAGGCGCGCAAAGTGTGCTCCCAGGCCGCTGGAAGCACCGGTAATCAGGGCGGTTTTGCCGGTCAGATCGAAGCGTTGGCTGCTCATGGTCGAGGTCTCCTCTGGACGGTGGATGGCGCAGGCAGGGTCGGAGTATCCGTCAGGCGTCGTAGCGTTTCCAGCCTTGTTGGCCTGGGTGATGACGTGTGATTCAGCGGCTCAGGTTTGCTGTAGCGGCCAGGCGACGCTGACCCGCAAGCCGCCGAGCGGACTGTCCTCCAGGCTCAGGGTGCCGCGATGGCGTTCAACGATACGCTGCACGATCGACAGGCCCAGCCCGGCGCCCGGGTTGCTGCCCTGGGCGTGGAAACGTTCCAGCAGGCGGGCACGCTCGGCCGCCGGGACGCCTGCGCCGTTGTCGTCGATCTGCAGCAGCACCTGCTCGGCCTGACGCTGCAGGCTGACCTGAATACGTCCGCCGCAGGCTGTGTGTTGAATGGCGTTGCCGAGCAGGTTCTGCAGCAGCATGCCCAGGCTGCCGGGCTCCATGCGGATTTCGGCGGGCAGACTTGGGTCGGCCTCGAATTCCAGTTGCTGATCCCGGCGCAGGGCCAGCGGCAGCAATTCTGCCACCTCGGCGCGGCAGCCCTGGGCCGGCGCAATCGCGATCAGCTGGCGCTGCTGCTGATCGGCCAAACGCGCCAGGGTGAGCATCTGCGCCACCAGTCGGGTGGCGCGCTCCACGCCCTGGCGCAGGTGCTGCAACGCTTGCGCGCGCTCGGCGGGGTCCTCTGCCTGCAGCGCATTTTCGGCATGAATCTGCAGCACCGCCAGGGGCGTGCGCAGTTCGTGTGCGGCATCGGCAATAAAGCGCTGCTCACGGGCCAGCAGCTGATGTAGTTGCTCCAGCATGCGGTTGAGCGCCGCCTGCATGGGTTCGAGTTCGGCGGGCAGATTGGGCAGAATCAGCGGTTGCAGGCTGTCGGGTTCGCGCTGACGAATCAGCTGGGCCATATGCTCCAGCGGCTTTAGCCCCGAGCCGATGGCCAGCCAGACCAGCAGGAGCATCAGGGGAATGCCGATCAGGTCCGGCAACAGGGTGCCACGGGTAATCTTGTCGACCAGTTCGCCGCGCACGTCGCTGCGCTCACCCACCCAGACGGCTAGGCCAGATTCGGGTGACTCCAGCACATAGCCACGCCAGCGCCGGTCAGCCTGCTGCAGGTCGGCAAAGCCCGGCTGCCAGTCTGCCGGCGTCAGTTGCGGCACATTGAATGAACGGGCGATCACCTGCCCCTCGGCGTTGCGCACCTGAAACGCCAGCTTGCTTTCGTAGCGGTGGCCGAGCTTGGGGTGGTTACCGGTCGATTCGATCAGCGCCTGCGCCAGTTGCTCCGCAGGTAAACGGGTCTGCGAGGCGCCGAGCAGGCCGATCAGCACGCGAGCGCTCTGCCCCAGCTGGGCATCAAAAAGCTCTTCCACCTCGTGGGTGGCGTCGTGGTAGCTGGCCCAGCCCATCACCAGCGAGCCCGCCAGCAGCAGCCCGAGAACGCGGATCAGTATGCGCTTGCGAAGCGAATTCATGGCTGGCGCTCGACCATGTACCCCACGCCGCGCAGGGTGCGGATCAGGCCGCTGAACAGTTTGCGCCGCAGGTGGTGGATGTGCACTTCCAGGGTGTTGCTGTCGACCTCCTCGTTCCAGCCGTACAGGGCCTGCTCCAGGCGGTCGCGGGTCAATACCCGATCCGGCTGGGCCATGAGTTCGTGCAGCAGCACAAATTCCATGCGCGACAGGTTGATCGGGCGCCCTTCGTAACTGACCTGCTGGCTTTGCGGGTCGAGGGTAACGCCGCGCAGCTGGATCAGCGGCTCGGCGCGGCCATTGCTGCGCCGCAGCAGGGCGCGAATACGCGCCTTGAGCTCGGCGCTGTCGAAGGGTTTGATCAGATAGTCGTCGGCGCCGGCATCCAGCCCGGCGATACGATCCTGCACGCCGTCGCGGGCGGTGAGAATCAGCACCGGCACCGCCTGATGGCGATCACGCAGCGCCCGCAGCACCTGCAATCCGTCCATGCGCGGCAGCCCCAGATCCAGAATCGCCAGATCAAAGAGCTCGCTGCTCAGCGCGTGCAGGGCGCTGGCGCCGTCCTGCAGCCAGTCGAGGGTATAGCCCTCGCTCTTGAGCGAGGTCAGTATGCCCTCGGCCAGCGAGGTATCGTCTTCTACCAGCAGTAAGCGCATGAATCAGTGGTCGTCCAGTTCGGCCAGGCGCTGACGGATTTCGGCCTGGCGGCCTTGATCAGCCAGCGGCCGATCAGCACGCGGGGCAGCAGCCTGAGCTTTTTGCAGCGCGGTTCTGGCTTCAGCATAGCGCTTCTGATCGATCAGGTAATCGGCCCAGAAGTAATTGCTGTCGATGCCATCCGGGTTCAGCGCCAGCGCCTGTTTCAGCAGCGCCTCGGCCTGCTCGTCGTCACCAAAGCCGATCGGCCAGCCCGGCACCTGATAGTAGAGTGCGCCCAGACTGGTGTAGGCCGAGCCGTCGAGCGCCTGTGGGTCAATTTCCAGTGCGCGTTCGAGCAGCGCCTTGGCCTCCTTGACCTTGCCCAGCGCGCTGAGGCCGCCTTCGGCGCCGGCCCAGCTGCTGAGGATGATGCCACGCCAGATCAGCAGCGGCGCGCTGTCGGGCTCGGCCTGCCCCAGTTGCTCGGCCTCACTGGCAAGCGCTTCGAACGCGGCAGACTTCTGCTGCGCCGGTAGCGCGTACTGGATCTGCGCCCAGCGTTGTTGCAGCGGGGCAATGTCGGCGGCCAGTGTGCTCAGGCTGAAGCAGGCCAGTAGGCCGGCGAGAAGGTAACGAATCCAGATGGACATGATCAGTGCTCCTTGACCGGGCTGGCCGGGATGGTGGGGGTGGCGTAATGCCGAATGGTGGGCAGTTGGCGGCGCAGGGCCTTGTCGACCAACCGTGGCAGCAGGCTGTTAAGGCGCACGAACAGCCTCTCGGGATAGCCCAGATGCACCTCGCGCAGGTCGTTATCGAGTGCCTTGATCAGCCGTGCTGCAACCAGCTCCGGGCTGTCCATACTGACCTGCAGTTCGGCGTTCATGGCCTCGACCGCAGCGCTGTTCATCTCGGT
This sequence comes from Halopseudomonas sp., assembly GCF_036960865.1. Taxonomy (GTDB): domain Bacteria; phylum Pseudomonadota; class Gammaproteobacteria; order Pseudomonadales; family Pseudomonadaceae; genus Halopseudomonas. The sequence continues at coordinate 129,092 of NZ_JBALWE010000004.1, read as the reverse complement.
GCGGGTGGCGCGCGGGGCCAGGTAAAGCACCCCAACGTTGGTGTCGGCCAGCTCGCGGCGCAGTGCCTCGGAAAAGCCGCGCAGGGCAAACTTGGTGGCGCAGTAAACGCTGAAACCGGGGTAGCCGAGCGAGCCGAAGGTCGAGCCGATATTGACCACGCAACTTTGCGCCTGGGTACGCAGCAGCGGCAGTAGCGCGCGAGTCAGCTGCATTGTGGCGGTCAGGTTGGTCTGCACAAGATCGTCGATGGTGCTGTCCTGCATGTTTTCGAACAGGCCGAAGTGGTTGATCCCGGCGGCATTGATCAGCAGGTCGAGGCCGTGCATCTGCTCGACCTTGTGTGTTACCCGAGCGCGGTCTTCAGCCACGCGCAGGTCGGCTTGCAGGCAGTTGACCTGTCCGGGAAACCGGCTGACCAGGGCCTGCAGCGCCTGATCCTGGCGACCCACCACGGTAACCTGGGCGCCGGCGGCGCACAGCCCGGCGACGATGGCCTGACCCATACCGCCGGTGGCGCCGGTCAGCAGCACGCGACTAGCTGACAGCTGCATGACGAACCTCCTCCTCGACCGAGCCCGGCAGGCTGCGGAACATCTCGGCATACAGGCGGTAGATCACCTTGGCGGTGTGCAGCACCGCGCTGCGGTCGGCGTCGTTGTCGATCCGGTTGACCAATTGCTCGAAGAACTTCATGTGTTCCAGATCCAGCGAACCGTGCGAGGTCAGGTAGCTGAATGCCTGCGGCGGCAGGCCGAGGCCTTCTTTCAGGCTGCCGGCGGCCTGGGTCGCCAGCGCGATGCTGGTGCCTTCGAGCACGAACACCATGCCCAGCATCGACATGGGATTCAGCCGATTGATGCGGTCGTACATGGTGCTGACCATCAGCTCGGTGGCCAGCGCCGGCGTGCTGTGGCGGACCTCCTCGGCATCGCCACCGCAGGCGCGGATGTCGTTGAGAATCCATTCCTGATGGCCGATCTCTTCCTCGATGTATTCGGCCATGGCCTCGCGCACCCACTCATTGTCGCTGTCCAGCCGGGCGCCGCAGGCCATCAGCAGCGGCACGGTGTGGCGCACGTGATGGAAGGCCTGGGTCAGGAAGGCAATGTAGCTGTGGCGCTGTACCTCGCCGCGCAGGGCGGCCTGAATCAGCGGCGAGCTGAACAGGTACTCGCGTTCGTTTACGGTTTCGTTTTGCAGTTGCTCGAAGAAAGTCATAGGGCGATGTCCTCGGTTAGCAGGCCCAGTAGGGCTGCACGGTAGTGTTCGATGATCTGTTCGCGGCGCAGGCGACCGTTGCTGGTCAACTGGCCATTGCTGGCAGTGAAGGCTTCGCTGGCGGTCAGCCAGGGGCCGATGCGGGCGTAGTCGGGCAGTCGGCTGTTGGCCTGGGCAATCGCCTGCTTGATATCGCTCACGCGGAAGGCGCTGCTGCGTGGCACGATCAGCGCGACGTTGACCGGCAGCGCCTCGCCGTACACCAACACCTGGGCAATCGCCGGGTGGGCGGCGATCTCGGCCTCGACCCATTCGGGGTTGACGTTGCGGCCGTAGGCGGTGATGAACTGGTTTTTCTTGCGGCCGAGGATGCTCAGGTAGCAATCCTCCAGCGTGCCGATATCACCGGTCGGCCATTCGTCGACGGTCAGCGGCGGCTCGCCGAGATAGCCCAGCGCGCGGGCGCCGCGGACCATGATTTCGCCGTCATCGGCAACCCGGATCTGTACATGCGGCAGCGGCTGGCCGACGGTGCCCGGGCGGTTGTAGCCCGGACGATTGAGGCAGACCACCGACGCGCATTCGGACAGGCCGTAGCCCTCGAACACCGGCAGGCCCTGCTTGGCGGCGCGTTCCAGCAGTGACGGCGCGACCCGGCCACCGCCGACGGCGATAAAGCGCAGGCTGCGTGGCAACGGGGCACCGGCATCGGCGGCCTGCAGCAAACCCTGCAGCAGCTGTGGCACCAGGATCAGGCTGTGCGGCTGGCTCTGGTTGAGTACCGTCAGCAGGCGTGCCGGGTTGAGCTGTGCGCCCTGCAGGCCGGTATCGGTCGGCACACTGATGCTGGCGCCGTTGAGCAGCGCGGTCCAGGCACCGAGGTTGTCCAGCAGCACGGCCAGCGGTAGCAGAATCAGGTGCTGCTGCGGATCAACCGGCGAGCAGGCCTCGCGCAGGCTGTCGGCGACCTGCAGCATGGCGTCGGCGGACAGGCAGACGCCCTTGGGCGTGCCGGTGGTGCCGGAGGTAAAGGTGATCTTGGCGGTGCCTTTCGGGATGCCGACGCCCATCGGTGCCCGTTGCCAGCCTAGCGATGTGGCGGCAAACCCTTGGGCCAGCAGCTCGGCAGCGTCGTCGGCCATGCCCAGCACGGTGTCGACGCCGGCGCTGCGCAGCAGGTGCTCGCGTTGCTGGCGGGTGAAGAAGGGCGCGATGGGCACGCAGACCAGGCCGGCCTTGAGGATCGCCAGGTCCCAGAGCAGCCACTCGCGGCCGTTGGGCAGGGCCAGGGCGATGCAACGGCTGCCCATGTCGCGTAGCTGCTCGACGCGGTGGTCGATTTCCGCAGGCAACTCGGCGTAGCGGATACTGCCCCGCTCGTCACTCAGCGCCAGTTTGTTAGGGCGTTCGGCCGCGTAGCGTTCCAGGCAGTGCCAGAGGGTGTCAGGCGCAATCATGGGCAATCTCCGGGCCGTTTTGCAGATAATCGGGTTGGTAGCGCAGCCGTTCGAACAGACCGCGACTCTGCAGCTGGTTGAAGCCTTCCGGGATATAACCGGCCATCACCCGCGGCTGGGTGGCGTAGTAACTGCCCCAGTCCAGACGGGCGTCACCCAGGCGCAGTGGATTGGCCGGGCCCAGATCAATCGGGCTCAGGGTCAGGCGCTGGAAGCTGTTGAGCAGCATCGGCGTGCCGGTGAAGACCACCCAGGTGTATCCGCTGGTGGCCAGGTAATGGGTCAGGGCGATGATCAGCAGGCGACCGGCACCCGGTGCCAGCGCGGCGAGGTTGCCGACTTCGACTACCTGATCGCGATGAATCGGCAGATCGGTGTGCTGACGAATGGCGTCGCACACCGGCAGATCCAGATAGTGCTCCAGAAACAGCGGCTCTTCGCTGGCGCTGCGCAGCCCTACGCTGGCCTGCAATTCACCCTGTTGGCACAGCCCCAGCAGCTCCGGCATGAACTGCTGGACGTCGGCGCCGTAGGTATCGGCAAAACAGGCATGAACAAAGCCCTCCAGCCGCGTCCGCAGTATGCAGCCGGGGTGCTGGGGGGCGTGCAGCAGGGCGGCGTCATCGCCAAGGCGGGCGAGTTGCCGAGCCGGTGGAACGGGGGTCTGTGACATGGCCATTCTCCTCAGGTTGGTGAGGAGAATGGCGGGCGAAACTTAAGATCGCCTTAAGCGACTATCCGCGGCGGCTTTTTCTGCGCTGCCGGGCGCTCAGCCCTTGAGCAGCACGCCGTCGCTGTCCAGCACCTGCAGCCGGATTGGCAACGCGGCCACCACGCTTTGCGATACGGTGCAGAAGCGCTCGAACTGATCGAGGATGCGCTCCAGCCGCTGAAACGACTCCGCCGGGTGGCCCAGGTGTAGGGTGACGTCCACGCTCAACACGCGCAACAGGTTGTCGGCGTTGCGGCCAAGGTGGCCGACGGCCTCGGTGCGGATGCCGTCGTTGGGCTGATGAAACTTGCCGAGCGCAAACACCAGACTGTCGCTCAGGCAGTTGCCCAGCGCGGTGACCAGCAACTGGGCGGGGCTCGGTCCCTGACCGGTACCCAGGGGCGCGGGCTCGTCGGTTATCAGATCGGGGGTCTCGTTCGGGAACTGCGCCAGGAAGCGAAAGCCTTCCTGTTGTTGCAGGGTAACAGCTACCTGATCATCGCTCATGGGGGGCTCCGAAAGCGCGGGTTGGTTGCAAACAATCTATTTTTTTATATATTGTCGGTCAATAGTGTAGTGCAAGAGACTGACCTGCTGATATGAACACAACGTCCGACATCCAGCGCCTGCGCGCCTCCGCTGACCAGGCCCACCAACTGCTCAAGACGCTCGCCAACCGCGATCGGTTGTTGCTGCTTTGCCAGCTGGTGGAGGGCGAGCGCAACGTGGGCGAGCTGGAGGCGCTGCTGGGTATTGTGCAGCCGACGCTGTCGCAGCAGCTGGCGGTGTTGCGCCGCGAGGGGCTGGTCGATACCCGGCGCGAGGGCAAGCAGGTCTACTACCGCGTTGCCAGCCGCGAGGCGTTGGCGATTCTGCATACCCTTTACGGCCTTTACTGCGCCGAGGAGAGCGACCATGAGCATTGACTGGACGGCCTTTACCCCGATCAGCGCCCTCGCTGGCGGTGCGCTGATCGGCGCCGCCGCGGCGCTATTGATGCTGTTCAACGGGCGTATTGCCGGCATCAGCGGCCTGGTCGGCCGGCTGTTGCTGCCGCAGGCGGGTAATCGCGAAGGTCTATTGTTTGTTGTGGGGCTGCTGCTGGCGCCCTGGCTGTACCTGCTGGCGGCAGGTGAGCTGCAGGTGCAGATCGAGACCGGCCCGGTGGGCCTGGTAGTGGCCGGTTTGCTGGTCGGCTTTGGCTCTCGGCTGGGCTCTGGCTGTACCAGTGGCCACGGCGTGTGCGGACTGGCGCGTCTGTCGCCCCGTTCGGCCGTGGCGACGCTGAGTTTCATGGGGGCAGGCTTTGTCTGCGTGTATATCGTGCGTCATCTGCTGGCGGGGGTCTGAGTATGCGTGCCTGGGTAGCCTTGATCAGCGGCGTGCTGTTTGGTTTTGGTCTGTTGCTGTCGGGTATGGCCAATCCGGCCAAGGTGCTGGGGTTTCTCGATCTGGCAGGCGCCTGGGACCCGTCGTTGGCGCTGGTCATGGTAGGTGCCATCGCGGTCGCCTTCGCGCCCATGCAATGGGTTCAGCGCCGTGGTCTTACCCTGCGTGGCGAGGTGGCGCAGCTGCCCGGCAATCGCCAGATCGACCGGCCGCTGGTGTTGGGCAGTCTGCTGTTTGGGGCGGGTTGGGGCCTGGCCGGGTTCTGTCCCGGGCCGGCACTGGTGGCCGCCGCTGCACTGGTGCCGCAGGCGTTGCTGTTTGTTCTTGCCATGCTCGTTGGCATGGCCCTGTTTACCTGGTTTGAGCGTCGGAGAGCCGGATGAGTGACAACCCTCGGCTGCAGCCGCCGGGCAGCAACGCGCTGTTCGGCTGGTTACGCAGCTATCGCCGTGCCTGGCTGACCGGCGACCTGACCGCCGGGCTGGTGCTCAGCATCATGGTGATTCCGCAGAGCATGGCCTACGCCATGTTGGCCGGCATGCCGGTACAGGTGGGTCTGTATGCCAGTCTGTTGCCGCTGCTGGGCTACGCCCTGTTGGGCAGCAGCATGAGCATGTCGGTGGGTCCGGTCGCGGTAACCGGCCTGATGACCGCTACCCTGCTGACGCCGCTGGCCAGCTTCGGCAGCCCGGACTACCTGCAACTGGCCGTCTGGCTCGCGCTGCTTTCGGGCATCCTGCTGTTTGTGCTCGGCTTGCTGCGGCTGGGCTTTCTGGCCAACTTTCTCAGCCACCCGGTGATCAGCGGCTTTATCAGCGGGGCCGCCATTCTGATCATTCTCAGTCAGTTGCCCAGCCTGCTGGGGCGGGAGGCGCTGCCGCACAGCCTGAACGAGCTGGTGCAGGAATGGCAGCAGGTCAACTCGCTGGTGCTGGGCATGGGGGTGCTGGCGCTGGCCTGGCTGCTATATGCCCGCAGCGCGATGGCCGGCCACTTGCAGCAACTGGGCTTGCCTGGTGCCCTGGCCACGCTGCTGGCGCGGCTGGCGCCGATTGTGGTGGTGGTGCTGGCCGTCTGGATTACCTGGCACTTCGATCTCGCCGCGCAGGGCGTTCCGGTGGTGGGTCATCTGCCGGCCGGGCTGCCGGCGCTGGTATGGAGCACGCCGGGGCTGGGTGATCTGCGGCAGTTGCTGCTGCCGGCCGCGCTGATCAGTCTGGTGACCTTTGTCGAGAGCGTGTCCATCGCGCAGTCGCTGGCGCGGCGCAAGCGTCAGAGCATCAACCCCGACCGCGAACTGCTGGGCCTGGGCGCCGCCAACCTGGGTTCGGCAATCACCGGAGGCTTTGCCGTGGCCGGTGGCTTCTCGCGTTCCAGCGTGAATATCGAAGCGGGTGCCAACACGCCCTTGGCGGGGGTGATCGCCGCCGGCTTCATTGCGGTGATTCTGCTGACGGTTGCGCCGCTGTTCGCCTACCTGCCGTTGGTCCTGCTGGCGGCAGTGATCATGGTGGCGGTCACGCCGCTGATTGATCTGCGCAGTCTAACGCGGGCCTGGCGCTACGACCGCGCCGAAGGCCTTACGTTGCTCAGCACCCTGCTTGGGGTTCTCATCCTGGGGGTCGAGGGCGGGATTGTACTGGGGGTGTGCTGGTCGATCGTGGCGCAGCTGTGGCGCGGCAGCCGACCGCACGTGGCGGTGGTCGGCCGGGTGCCGGATACCCACTATTTCCGCAATACCAAACGCCATCTGGTCGAAACCGTGCCTCACCTGCTGGCGCTGCGCATTGATGAAAACATCTTCTTCGCCAATACCAAGGCGGTGGAACAGGCCATTTATCAGGCGCTGGCCGACTACCCCGATACCCGCGAGGTGTTGCTGATTCTGTCGGCGGTGAATCACATCGACAGCACCGGGCTGGACATGCTCAGCGAGCTGACCGAAGGCCTGGGTGAGCGTGGCATCCACCTGCACCTGGCCGAGGTCAAGGGCCCGTTGATGGACCATCTGGAACAGACCGACTGGATCACCCGTCAGGTCGATCAACTGTTCCCCAGCACGCACATTGCCTTCAACACCCTGGCCGAATTGAAGCGCTCCGATTAGACCATGGCAATATCGGCCCCGCTGCCGTTACCATGACCCCAGGCCTGCTTGAGGCCCAACAAGGAGAGATGCATGAAAACCGTGATTGCCGGCGCCCTGAGCGCCCTTCTGCTGGGCGGCGCCGTAACCGCTCAGGCACAGGTCTCGCCAGAAGACCAGATTGAACTACGCAAGGCCGGATTCAGCTACATGGCCTGGAACATGGGCAAGCTCAAGGCGCAGGTCATTGAGGGCAGCGTAGAGTACAACCAGCAACAGGTTGAAGCCGCCGCCAACACCATCGCTGCCATCGCCAACTCCGGCATTGGTGCGCTCTTCGGCCCCGGCACCGAGAAAGACATCGGCAGCCAGCACACCCGGGTTGACCCTGCCCTGTTCGACAACATGCAGGACGTGGCACAACTGGCCGGCAACCTGGGCAGCGCCGCCAACACTCTGGCCGCCGAGGCAAAAACCGGTGACAAAGACGCCATCCGCGTGGCCTTTGGCGAGGTCGGCAAAACCTGCAAGGCTTGCCACGATAAGTACCGTCTGGACTGAATCAGCCAGCCTGAACGCAATAGGGCCGCTGCACTGCAGCGGCCCTATTTTTTTAACCGGTGTTTATGCACCCGCCGGCCCAGAACTACCAGGCCGGTACCGCAGGCGCGGGGGGCGGCGCGGGAATCCAGCCGCCATACGCCAGCCAGACCATACCAATGGCAATGATTATCGCAACACAGAGTGCCAGACCGCCGGCGGCCTCGTTCTCCGGTTCCTTCATCTGGTGTACCGTCTTGCGGCCATGCAGCATGGGGCCCACCAACTTCTTGCCGCGCAGCCGGTAGAAGGCAATCGCTGCCAGGTGCAGGCCGATCACCGCATAAATAAACTCTTCGGTAGAGCGGTGCCAGCCGCTTACCAGCGTGCTGGTTTCGCTCGACACCAGGCGGGTGAGCGGGCCGTAAAAGGCCACATCATCATTGGAGAACAGACCGCTCAGCGCCTGGAAGCTGAGCAGCCCCAGCATCAGAAACACCGAGAGCGCGCCCAACGGGTTGTGCCCAAGCCCCTGCCAATGGCCGCGCACATACTCCAGCACCCGTTTCGGCGTAGGGAAGAAACCACCAAAGCGTGCGTAGGTGCCGCCCACCAGGCCCCATACCAGACGGAAGGTGAGCAGCCCCAGTACCGCCAGGCCAAAGCGCTCATGCCACACCATCCAGCCGCCACCCAGACTCACCGTCACCAAGGCGCCAGTAACGCAGAGCGCCAACAGCCAGTGAAACAGACGAAGAGGCAGATCCCAGACGACGACTTGCATGCAGTGTTCACCACGTTTTTATCCAGCAACAGAGGCTAACCGCTGAGGCCCCCGGCCGCAACACTCAATGCCCAGGCGGCGCGCAGCTGTCTTACTGTCTGATAGGTCTCTATAGCGTGCAGGTTGGAGGTTTCCCGCTTGCTCCAAGCACTGTTATGAGCCGCTCGTAGCGGTTTGTCAGGCGGTGCAGGAAAGTACGCTTGAATGGCTTAAATATCATAATGACATTGCGGTATTTGCTGATTATGATCGCCGAGCTGTATCAGAAGCACATACTAAAAATAAATTATTGAAGAAGGATTCTTCTGAATGACGTCCATGAAAAAGCTGGCCTTGGCCGCTGCCATTTCTGCCTCCCTGTTTGCCTCTGGCTGCGCCAGCATTGTGAGTGACTCGCAGTACCCTGTCGTCGTGAAATCCGAACCGTCCGGTGCCGATTATCAGATCCGCAACCGCAACGGCAGCCTGGTTCACCAAGGCACCACCCCCAACACCGTCACGCTCAAGTCCGGCGCCGGATACTTCAAGGGTGAGCGTTATAAATTGCATTTTTCCAAGGAAGGTTATGAGGAGCAAGATCAGACCCTGGAGTCCAGTATGGATGGCTGGTACTGGGGCAACCTGCTGTTTGGGGGCCTGATCGGCATGCTGGCGGTCGACCCGGCCACCGGGGCCATGTACAAGCTGCCACAAACCAAAACGGCCAATCTGATTCAAGTTCCGCTCGCACAACCTGCGGCGGCCAAGATCAGCGCAGTGGAGGTTGATACCACCGCCAGCCAGTAAGCACAGGTTATCAAAGCCAACAGGGGCGCCGCGGCGCCCCTGTTCTGTTTCTGATCCCCCCTAACGCTCTGACTCTACTGGGGCATATTGCGCGCCAGCTTGTCGCGCAGCAGCTCCGGATCGTTGCTCGCGGCCTTGTCCAGCTCTGCCAGCTCCTCGGGAATGTACCAGTGCAACTTGCTTGCATCGTGGTAACTGGCCCACACCACCTTGGCCACCTCAATCGCTTCAATCAGCCGGAATGGCCCTTTGGTTGGCGCGGTCTGCAAAAACTCGTCCGAGGTCATGCCGGTGCGAATCAGACCCGGCAGCGCATCGGCGCAGCGAATATCAAAGCGCTTGAATTCATTCGACCAGGCCTCGGTCAGGCCTTTCACCGCGTGCTTGCTGGCCGAATACACGGCAATCAGCGGCATGCCCATGGTCGCGGACGATGACGAGGTGTTGAAGCACAGCGCATTGGGCGTGGCCTTCAGCAGCGGCAGCGCGGCGTGGGTGCCGTTGAGTACGCCAATCACGTTCACGTTGATGATCTTCAGCTGATCTTCGAACGACATCTCATCGAAAAAGCCGCGCATGATGATGCCGGCATTGTTGAACAGCACATCCATACGGCCATCGGTCGCGGCGCCAAAGGTCGCGACCGCCGCCTCAAACTGCGCCTTGTCGCTTACATCCAGTGTCTGTATGACGCAGTTGTCGGCGCCCAGCTCTTGCTGCAGCGCGTCCAGCCCGGCCTGGTTGACGTCGAAGGCGCCGATGAACCAGCCCTGCTGGTGAAACAAACGCGCTGTTTCACGCCCCATGCCGGAGGCGGCACCGGTGATGAAGATGGATTGACGGCCGGCGGCTTTGGACATGGGCGGTATCTCTTGTTGGTGTTGTGGATGAGAGGACGTTAGCACTGGCGGGGTGGCTTGGGAGCCAAGGGGTGGTTTGGTGATTATTGGGGAATCATTGGGGTGATGTTTGGGGTGGTGCATGCGTGACCGGCGTTTAGCTTTTACGCCGGAGGTTGGCTCGTTTCTGTTTTTCGCCTCTAGGCGAGTCGGGGGGAGATGCTTGCCCATCTCCCCCCAACGCCCCCCTAGGGCACCCAGCTGCGCGGCCCTTCGGGTTCGCTGCGTTGCTCGATCTGCCGGGGATACTCGCAAACTCGGCGCTTCGCACCTCAGACACCGCGAGCATCTTTTTCCCGGCAGCTCTGCGCTACTCGCCCGCGCAGATGGGATTTGGGACCGAGGGGTGTTGGATGATTCTCCTTAGTGACGCCCGCAGCACTCGCGGCTTTGTAATGGAGGCACAGCCGCAATGGAAGAGCTATCGCTGTGCCTGCGATTGTTAGCCATGTAGAGCTCTCTCAAATATTGCCTGGATCTCAGAAGTCGCATTTCTCAAAGTAGCCAAACGCGTCGTTTGATTGACCGCTGGAGAATAGGCACTCCAAATCTCGCTTTTTAGCTCTGAAAACCTTTCCCGGCTCCTACCTGTCAAATACAACCTCACAAGAAGTTCTTGGCTATTAAGCTCATAAAAACACTCAGAAATAGCCATGTCCTTATCTTCTTGATCAAGGCCCGTATCGTAGAGAATATCTACAGCAACTTTGCGAAACTGATTCAAATGGCTTATGAACCCCGCGAACGCGATGCTTCGTTGTTGCCGAAGCCACTTCTCATATTCTGTTCGGCGAGTTAGAAAGGCACCAAAGAAACCGCCTAACAGGGAAAAGAAACCAGCCACGATGGCAACAATCAACTCAATGTCTTCCACGCCTTCAATACTCCATTCAGGTCGATTGCCAATGCTTGCTACCACCGACCTCTGCACTAAATTTGGGCCGCAGCGGAAGATTCTACCGATAGCAGCGCTTTGTTAGTTTTTCTTTGGCTTGCACTTTTTAGTCTTTAACCAATTGGGGTCAATATCTATTTTAGATAGGGAGATGTTGTAATTTAGTGCTCTTAGTGTTTTTAGAGAGTTCTTTAATGTGATCTTTGAAAAAAACGGGAGCTCTTCAGGTATATGCTTGGTTGTAGCAATTGCATATACCACCGTATATTTATTTGGATCAGGCCTTGGTTTTGGATCAGATAATTTGATTGATGAAGGTAATTTTGGGTTCAGTTTTTCTCTGTAGTCAGCGTCTTTTATAAACGCTTCCGCAGCCACGAATCCTTGAGAGAATAGGTGACTGAGAGTGCTTGAGCTTCTGTATAGCTTGACATGAATGAACTCACTTCCATCCTTTATCAAATCACAGTGCTCTAACTTGTCATAAGGGCCGCCAATCTGGATGTTCTTTTTATCCATCAAGCAAAAATTGCTGTTTGTCTTAGCAATCAGCTCGTTGTAGTCGCCCTCATCATCATGAGAATATATGGGAAATGAGAATGGATGAATATTAATATCGCTGAGGTAGTCATCAACTGCTGACACAAAATCACTGTTTATTTTGTACCACACTCCATTCCTTAGAACGTAAGAATCGCTTCCAAACTTAATTTCAGCATACAGACAGCGGTAGACAGGCCAACTTTTTACAGACTGATACTCATTGTTGTTTACGTGAACAACATGGTTCTTCATTAACGCAACTGTAGGGGTAAGACCACTAAGGTAAGTTATATAGTCATCGAAGGTTAAAACTACATGGCGAAGGGTTTTTTGGTACATATCAAATGAATAGCCGATTTGACCTTCCCAGTCTACTATTTCTGGCTCGCCTAACCAGAAATTAGAGATATTGTTATCGCTCAAGTGTTGATCTAGTTCCAAGTCTAGTATTTCAATCTCATCATAGTCCCGAACCCGATTGATATTTTCTACCCAGCTAAATTTGTCTGGAAGATTAGATCGATATTGCTTGATCGACTTTGAAAGAATCGCGGGTATATCTGAGAGGTTGGTTTCTACTGCTATTGTCAGTGCATCCCTACCAGTTACATGACTCCCAAATTCTTTTACTAGTGATGTACCTGTTACTGCGTAAAGCATCTCCATCTCAGAGTCTAAATGGAGATTAAAAATATCTACATCCCGAGTGCTTTGAGTTCTTGAATTCAATGGATTGTGATCATAGCTAGCCTTGTCTAAGCTTCTCAGCTTGTCAGGATCTACCGAATTCAGCGTCACTTTTAGACCGAAATCACGCTCGATAGATTCTTGCTTTAGCAGATGAAAACCAGTTCCAAAAGACAGGATAAATGTAGCTCCTGATATTCTTACTATAAATACAGCCCCTACATTTGAAGAGGTGCCAAATTCAGAAAGATCAATTTGGCTATCTGCTGTAAACAATCTAGTCCATGGCGGAGCATTTTTAGGGGTCTGCTTTTTTATGTAAAGACGGGCTGATTCTACTTCTGGCAAGTCCATTTCAATAGGTTGCTTAGCACTTTCTAGTTTTATTACATCAGAATCTGGCTTGCTTCCATCTCTCGCCAAATAGATAGATAGCTTTTCTTTTCTGATTTTCTTTACTCTTGCCATAAATCCCTTCTCGGCTCAGTGCTTTAAAACACACATCTAAGCATTTGAACCGCGTGCGCAGTATGCCGATCAAATGCTTGTTGGACTAAGCCTCCACACGGAGGAGACAGCATCTATGGGGTGTTGTCGGTTGGCGTAGTCAGGCATCCGTGCCTCCATAAAGGGGTCTGTAAAAAGCAGTTACTGGCATAGTGCTACGCTTTGGCTGGCTTGCCAACCCTGTTTTTGATCAGCGGCGGTTGCGGTTAGCCCATCACCGCCGTGAGCCGAATAGGGGCGTTATTCGGCTCATGGACTCGTCGGTCGTCGCTGCACCTCGCTGACCTCTCCTGCGGGGTGAGCCGCTGACGCTGTGCACGCCACCGAAACAATTCCTCACGAATTCCCCACTTAATTTCACGGTCCGACATCCGTAATGCCTGCTCGGGGGTATAGCCTGCAGGGACGGAACGGCGACTGGTTACAGGAAGCGGGTATGGCAGACAGCGAGTTTGATTACGAGGGCACTCTGGAGGCCTGTGCGCGGGGTGATAAGGGCGCGTTTCAGCGGCTTTATCAGCGCGAGGCCGGGCAGTTGCTGGGGTTGGCCATTACCTTGCTGGGGCGGCGGGATCAGGCGGAGGACTGTTTGCACGATGCGCTGGTGAAGGTGTGGCACAACGCGGATCGTTTTGATCGCTCGCTGGGTCAGGGCCGTGCCTGGATTTACAGCATTCTGCGTTACCGAGCGCTGAATCAGTTGCGCAGCCGCGGGCGGCTGGTTGATACCGATGACGGCTTTATCGAGCAGATGGCCGATGACAGTGCGCAGGCAGAAGACATCGCCAGCGATCAGTCGGAAGGCCGCGAGCTGCGTCGTTGTTTGCGCCAGCTGGAACGCCCACGTCGTCATCCGATCCTGTTGGCCTTTTACCGGGGCCTGACCCATGAACAGATTGCCAGCCGGCTGACCACGCCGCTGGGCACCATCAAGGGACGTATCCGCGCGGGGCTGCGCGCATTGCAGGAGTGTTTGCAGGCATGATTCCAGAGGCAATTGAGCCGCGTCGGGCGTTGATCGGCGAGTACGTGCTGGGCCTGCTCGAAGAGCCGGAGGCCAGCGAGGTGCGCGCGTTGATTGCGCGCGACCGCGAGGCCGCGCGCATGGCGCTGGAATGGGAGCAACATCTGCTGGAGCTGGCGGACGAGCTGCCAGCCCAAAGCCCTTCGCTGGCGTTGTGGGATCGCGTGCAGCAGAGCCTGGGTTGGGCCCCTGCAGCGCAGGCTAATGCCGCTGAGGGTGTCGCCGGTTGGTGGACTAGCCTTGGCCTGTGGCGCCTGACCAGCGGTGCACTGGCGCTGCTGGTACTGCTCAGTTGGCTGCCCGGCGTACTGCGTGATGCCCCGAGCGGCGACAGCTTCACCGCCGTGCTGCAGGTACCGGGTGAAAGCGCCAAGCCGGGCTGGGTGGTGACGGTCGATGGCGATGGCACGCTGAAGCTGCAATCGCTGGTTGCCGACGCCATACCGGCGGATCGCAGCGTACAGTTCTGGACGCTGCTCGACCCCAAGGACGGCCCGCGCTCGCTGGGCCTGATCGAACCGGGCAAGGGGGTTACCCTGAGTGCCGAGCAGATCGGTGCTGTGCAGGCCGGGCAGCTGTTTGAGCTGACGCTGGAGCCGCAGGGCGGATCGCCGTTGGATCGACCTACCGGGCCGGTTTTGTATATTGGCCGGGCGGTGCTGATCGCGAGTAACTAGCGAGCGCTGCCTTAACGTCTCCGGGCACCTCGCCAGGTGGAAAATGCATCTATCGAGGTGTTTTCATGATCGACGCGCGTAGCAGGATTGTTGGCCTGCGGCGCGCCGGAGCAAGCGGCCATTAGCTGCCGGATGCGGTGCAATCGTCCAAACAGTGGGTGCTAGAGGGCAAGCATCAGAATAGTTGATAAGAACCGGCTGTTCTGCAGACCTTACGTGGACGATTATTAGCCCTGCCAGCGGCACGGAGCCTGCCCATTGCGCGCTCGCCTTCGTGCTTGCAACCCTGCAGCGCAGAACATACAATGATAACTATTCTCATTATCGTTCGGTCAACCGTGGTCGACAATTCTGGAGCATACTGTGTTGAACACGGAGGTTATCAGCCAACCTGATCTGTGCGATCTCTATCAGGATCACCACCCCTGGTTGCAGCGTTGGCTGCAGGGTCGCTTGGGCAACGCCATGGACGCTGAGGACCTGGCACAGGACACCTTCGTACGCGTCATTCGCTCATCCCAGAATATCCCCTCCCTCAACGAGCCCCGCAGCTATCTGGTGACCATCGCTCGCGGCTTGACTATTGACCTGTTCCGCAAACGCAGCCTTGAGCAACAGTACCTTGAAGCCTTGGCTCAGTTGCCAGAAGCACAATGGCCGTCAGAGGAAGACCGTGCCGTCATGCTGGAAACCCTGCTGGAGCTCGACATTATGCTGGCTGGGTTAGGCAACAAAGTTCGGCTTGCCTTTATTCTGTCTCAGTTTGACGGGCTGACGTATGAGCAAGTCTCCGTGCAGTTGGATGTATCGCTGCGTACGGTAAAAAACTACATGGCCAAAGCGATAGAGCATTGCTGTCTCTATCGGCTTGATCACCGTTTGTAATGTGTAATCCATCAGCTCCGTTACACACTCACCATGAACATTAAAAGCCACCAATTCGACGAGTTAAGGGGCGCTATACGCCAAGCGTCGCGTTGGTATGCACGGCTGCAGTCGTCATCAACCTCAGCAGCTGATCGGCACGCCTGGCAACAGTGGTTGAACGAAGCACCCAGCCATCAGCTCGCCTGGCAGCAAGTCGAGCGGTTTCAAGCTGATATGGCAAAAATGCCGAGCGAAATCGTCAGCCCGGCATTACGCGGCGCAGAGTTGTCGCGCCGTGAGGTTCTACGCAGCCTCGGTATTTTTGTATTCGCAACGCCCGTGCTGGGGCTGGTCGCTTGGCAGTTTAAACCCTGGCAGCGCTGGCAAGCCGAATACGTCACAGCTATCGGCGAGCAACGCAGTCTGACGCTAGCGGATGGCACTGAGTTGATACTCAACACCGCCTCCAGCGTCGACATCATCTATGACCAACATACGCGGTTGATCAAACTCCATCGCGGCGAGATTCTGGTGCAAACATCACCTGACCCCCAGTCGCCGCCACGACCAATAATGGTTGCTACGCCGCAAGGCCGAATAGAAGCACTTGGTACGCGCTTTACCGCGCAGACAGACGAGGGTCGCACTCAAGTGAGCGTGCTGGAAAAGCGCGTGCGCGTTCATCCCGCTTGCGGTGGAACGAATGAAGTCATTAGCCAGGGTGATCAAATCAGCTTCACCAAAGCAGCACTGAGTCCGGTGACTGCCGCCAGCCCCTTTGCAGCCAGTTGGACACAAGGCAGCTTGACGGTGGTTGATATGCCGCTGGGTGAATTATTGCAGCAATTATCGCGCTACCGCAGCGGCATGGTTTCGTGCAGCCCTGACATTGCGCAGCTAAAAATCTCCGGCGCTTTCCCGCTTAATGACATTGACCGAGCACTCGCAGTCATCACGCGCGCCTTCCCTGTGGCAGAGCGGCGGCTGACCCGCTATTGGGTCAGATTAGTCGCGGCCTAGAATTTTTTTTGGGCGCCTTGCACTTTTACCCTCTCAGTTTCGGCTCCTGTTTAGACCGCCTATTATACCCAGGAGCCGCAATGCCATCCCGACGTTACTTTGCTAAACGCAAGCCTCTAGTTCACGCCGTCAGTCTCTCTGTCGCGCTGCTTGCAGGCGGCGCTGTTTGCTTGCCCAGCACCGCAGCTCAGGCTGCAGATACAACCAGTCAGGGTGCTGCAGCCAAAACCTACCATATCGCCGCCGGCCCTCTGAGCCATGCGCTGAGCGAATTTGCTGGTGCTGCCGGTGTTGCCCTGTCTTTCGACGCCAGCCAGTTCAGCGGTACACAAACACCGGGTTTGCAAGGCGAATACAGCGTGCAGCAGGGTTTCTCCAGCTTGTTGACTGGCACCAGATTCATGGCAGTTAAACAAGCCAATGGGGATTATGTGCTACAGCAACAAGAAGCGCTGATGCTGCCCGCTCTTGAAATCAGGGGTGAAGTTCAAAACGCTACGACCTCCTTGAATTATCTAAAGAGAAGTAGCTCCGCTGGCGCCTTGGGTAACAAGGCCATTCTCGACACACCCTTCTCTCTTACCGTTGTAGATGAGCAGGAAATCATCGAACGGGGCGCAAGGTCCATTGGCCAGATTTTTGCCAACGATGCATCGGTATACACACCGACATCGTCTTTCACCACGGACTGGTGGGGTACTAAAATCCGCGGGCTGGATACTCAAAAGCACTATATCGATGGCATCCCGATGATGTTGCACTGGGGTGGCGACTTTCCCATTGAAGCGGTAGAAAGCGTTACGGCGCTGAAAGGTCTAAGCGGCTTCATGTATGGCTTTGGCTCACCCGGCGGCGCCCTAAGCTACCGATTGAAGCGCCCAACGCAAGCGCCTGCCACGAGCGTTAATCTGGGCTATCGCAACCCCAGCCTGTTCTCGGCGCATGTCGATACCAGCCAGAACCTTGGCAATGACTGGGGCGTGCGTCTTAACCTCGCCACCGATCAAGGAACCGCCTACAACGACAGCGAAGCAGATCGTATTCTTGCTTCGGTCGCTATCGACAAGAAATTCAACGAATCACTAACCTGGTTCACAACGCTGCTCTACGAAGACAACACCATCGAAGCCCAGCCTTTCCAGTTCTATACCGGCGCTTACGATGTGGTTGGTAGTGGTGGCGTGTTACCGGATGTCACCTACGATTACGACGATTTCAATATCGACAACTCCTACTACAAAACCAAAACCCAGTTGGCTTCCACCGGTCTGGACTGGGATATCAATGAGCGTTGGAACCTTCGTTCTCAGGTCGGTTTCTCGCGTAAGGAGCATGAGTCCAGACGCTCATTCGCCTATCTGCTCAACCGTGATGGTGACTACCAGGGCGCTGCCTATGACTTCGGTTACGCAACAGACAACCTGTTCAGTCAGGTAATAGCACAGGGGCATTTCTCGACAGGCTGGGTAGAGCATGAACTGGTAACCGGCCTGGAGTTTCAGGAAGAGCGGACCAAGGGAAGTAACGAGTATTATTGGTCCAATGATTTCAACGGCAATATCTACCAGAACCAATCGTTCCTGATTACCCGCACCCCTGACTTTTCTTTGCAACGGGCCAGCATCGTTGAACAACGCTCGGCCTTTATCAGCGACACCCTTATTTTCAGTGACCATTGGCAAGCGATTGTTGGGCTACGTGGCACCGACTACGAGATGAAGGAGTCGGGTTATGAAACCAGAGAAGCCAGCCCGACTCTCGCGCTGATCTTCAAACCCGATGCCCAAACCAGCATATACGGCAGCTATGTTGAAGGTTTGGAACCGGGCACCGAAGTCGACGGCAACTTCAGCAACGTCGGTGAAGTGTTGGGTGCAACCGTCTCAAAACAGTACGAAGCGGGTATCAAGCATGTGTCCGATAGTTTCAACTATGCGGCTGCGCTCTTTCGTATCGAACGCGCAAACCAAATGCAGGTACTGCAACCGGGTAATGTCCTCCCCGACCTGACACAAGATGGCTTGGCGGTTTACGATGGTATTGAGCTATCTGGCGCCTACCAATTCACCAGCGACCTGAATGTAGGCATAAGTCTGGTCTATCTTGACGCAGAGATTGATAAAACTGACAACGCCGCCATCAAAGGCAACGCCCCGGCAGGTGTTTCTGATTTTCAGTCAGTCATTAATGCGCACTACTTTGTGCCCGGCATAGACGGCTTAGCGCTACACGGTAACGTGCGCTACTTTGGCGAATCCTACATCAGTACCGCCAACGATATGAAAATGCCAAGCTGGACCACCGTTAGCGCCGGCTTCGGATACGACTTCAATCTCGCAGACCAGGACATGACGCTCTACGGCAACATCAACAACCTGCTTAACGAGAAATACTGGGCGTCCGGCGGCAGCCAAACCAATGCTGGTGAAGAGCGTAACCTGTCTCTAGCCGTCAGTATGAATTTCTAAAAAACAGATCGGCAGGCAAGCAAGGACGCTCGCCTGTTGAATACCATTACTGGTTTTCCGCTGCCCATCTTCACCTGACAGCCCTCGGGCTCGCTGCTGGCAGCCCATGCTTAACGGTGGTTATGAGGCTCCGAGCCACCGCTCACAATAAGCCCGGAAAATTTATTTTCATCTCCCGACATCCAAACCCAAACCTCACGGGTATTAGCTAACAGGTGACTTACAAAGCACCCAGCTGGATGGGCCAAGCCCACCCCCACTTGAATGCGAGGAATCACAGATGAATACCTTCAACAAACTGCTCCTGACCACCTCACTGACCTTGGCTGCCGGTACCGCCAGCGCCGCACAGCTGCTGGCACTGACTGAAGACGGCATGCTGCACAAGATCGACAGCGATACCCTCAAGGTGACTGCCAGCATGCAGGTGGACGGCGCCAGCGAGTTGCGCGGCATCGATGTGCGCCCGGCCAACGGCATGCTGTATGCCCTGGGCGGCGGCACCCAGCTGTACACCATTGATGCGGCGACCGGTAAGGCCACCGCCGGCGCCCAGCTGAATTCGGCCCTGCCGGGCAGCGAGCACGCGGTCGTCGACTTCAACCCCAAGGCAGATCGCCTGCGTCTGCTGGCCGCCGATGGCACCAACTTCCGCGTAAACGTGGAAACCGGTGAAGTGGCCACCGATGGCAGCGTGGCCTACGCCGAGGGCTCCGAGCACGGCACCATGATGCCGAAGGTGGTTGCCGGCGCGTACACCGACTCCTACGCCGGTACCGAGAAAACCGAGCTCTACACTGTTGACCTGGCCACCGGCATGCTGATGCTGCAGAACCCGCCGAACGATGGCGTACAGCAACCGGTCGGTGAATTGGCCAAAGGCCTTGACGCCGCCGCCATGGACATCGCCAGCGACGGCAAAGGTGGCAACACTGCCTACGTACTCGCCAACGGCACCCTACACACGGTCGACCTGAAAACCGGCACACCCACTGCGCTGGGCATGGTTGCCGACCTGCCAGAGAACATTATCGATATCGCCGTATGGCCTGAGATGTAATTCCCGTTCGGAGCCCAAAAAAGCCCTGCGCAATGCGCGGGGCTTTTTGTTGCTTGCGAGGGCTGGGAAGGTCGAGTTTAAACTCGACCAGCCGCGTACGCCGCTCCACCCAAGGCCGGCATGGAACCGGGCTCTCCCCAGGAGTCGCCACCGCCGATTGCCGTGATTGTCCCAACGATAGCCTTTGAGCCGATTAACACGTATATTCGGCTCAACACATGAGCCGAATAAATCCGCTATTCGGCTCACCGCTGCGTGGGAAGCCGATGCACACATCGCTCTGGATATGGCAAGAACCCGACTGGCCGAACTTCACATGGAGGGCAGAACGGCTGGCGCCGCTGTTGCGCGCTTGCGCCCAGGCTCAGGGGCGACTGCTGGGGATGGCTGGCGCGGTCGAGGCCGACGAAGAGGCGCGCAGTAGCCTGGATGCACTGCTGCAGAACATCATTACGTCCTCCGCGATCGAGGGCGAAACGCTTAACGTGCAGTCGGTGCGATCCTCCCTCGCCAAACGCCTTGGCCTGGCGCCCGAGGGTAAGGCCAGCGCGCGTAGCGAGGGTCTGGCTGAGTTGATGCTGGATGCCACGACCAATCTGGCGCAGCCCTTGAGCGCCGAGCGCTTGTTTGGCTGGCATGTCTGGCTGTTCCCCAGCCAGGACGCTGCGCTACATCGCCCAATCCGCGTGGGCACGCTGCGCGGTGATGAGCCCATGCAAGTGGTGTCCGGTCGGCTGGACAACCCCAGGGTGCATTTTGAGGCGCCACCCCGTGCGGGACTGGAAATGGCGCTGGATGCCTTCCTGACCTGGTTTGACGCAAGCCGTCGCGACGACACGCTGGATCCGTTGTTGCGCGCGGGCATCGCGCATTTCTGGTTTGTCACCCTGCACCCCTTTGACGACGGCAATGGTCGCTTAACCCGCGCCATTACCGATCTGGCGCTGGCCCAAGCCGAACCGCAGGCAATTCGCCTGCACGCCATGTCGGCCAGCATTCTGGCCGATCGCAGCGGTTACTACCGCATTCTGGAAGCCAGCCAGAGAGGTGGACCGGATATTACCGAGTGGCTGGAGTGGTTTCTCACCACCCTGCTGCACAGTCTGCGGGAGGCGCTGGCGCGCATCGAGCGGCTGCTGGCCAAAACACGTTACTGGCAAAAGCACCGCAATCTGCGTCTGTCTGCCGAGCAGCAGAAAGTGCTCAACCGCTTGCTGGATGGCGGCGAACGCGGTTTCGAACAGGGCATCAGCGCAGCGCAGTATCAGGCCGTGGCCAAGGTATCCAAGGCTACGGCAACGCGGCATCTGGCTGACTTGCTGGACAAGGGCTGCATCGAGCGGCTGCCGGGCGGTGGGCGGAGTACGCGGTATCAGGTCCGGTTGGGTTGATTGCGCTGCGAGTTGATAAAGGCCTCGCATTGTTGCTGGCAGGGTCGAGTTCCAACTCGGCCAGCCGCGCTCACACCACCGCCTTACCCAACAACAACACCCCCGTCACCACCAGCAACGAATAAATTACCTGCCGAAAGCGTTGCTCGTTCAGGCGGTGATGCAGAAATTCGCCCAGCACTACGCCAATCACCAGTAGCGGCAGGTAGGCAAGAATATGCGGCACGCTGGGCAGCAGGCTGCCGTCGAGCAGGAACAGGATGGTCATGCTGCTGTTGAGGCCAAACCAGACGCTGATCAGGGTGGCGCGCAGTTTGCTCTTGTCCAGCGTGGTGCCGGCCAGGGCGTAGACCAGCAGCGGGCCGCCGGAGGCGAACAGGCCGTGGGTGATGCCGGCGCCAAGCGTCAGGCTGCGGCTGAGCCAGCCGGGGTGGGCGGCACTTTCATGGCCGCGAAACAGGCGCAGCAGTTCACGCCCGGCAAACCAGAGCACCAGCAGGCCGAACAGAGCCTTGAGCAACTGCCCGTCGAGCCAGGGCCGCAGGCCATAGCCCAGCAGCATGCCGATCAGCATCAGCGGCAGTATCAGCTTGAGCAGCAGAGACCACTGAATATGCTCGCGGTTGCGCCAGGCCAGATAGCCGCTCATGAAGATATTCAACGGCACCAAAACCGGCAGCATCTCGGGGATGGGCAGCAGCAGTGCGCCGAGCGACAGCGCGATGACAATACTGCCGAAGCCGGTAATGGCTTCGATGGTGTAAGCCAGCAGGATGAACAGACCCAGCCAGATCCAGGGGTCGATGATCATTGAGTCCTCAACTTAGCTCTCCGGCAAAACGTTTGCGTACCTGACGCAGGTACAGCGCCGGGGCGAAGCGCCAGAGCAGGCTGCCGAATTTCGACACCGGCTCGGGCAGCAGCCAACGTTGCCCGTTTGCGAGGGCTTTGTCGATCAGTTCTACCATCCATTCCGGGCTGCGCATGCCGCCCACCATCGAGCGCGCATGGCTGGCGGGCTTGCCGTCCTTGCCCAGTGCGTTGTGTTCAATGGGTGTGTCGAGAAAGCTGGGATAGACCATGAGCACATGAATGCCGTCGGCTTCCAGCTCCAGACGCAGCACCTCGAAGAACTGCGTCAGCGCACCCTTGGCGGCGCAATAGGCAGCGCGCCCCGGCACCGGCATCCAGCCGGCCATGGAGCCGATGCAGAGAATCTCGCCACGGCTGGCGCGCAGCAGCGGCAGCGCCGCCATGGTCAACTCCACCGGGCCCTGCCAGTCGACTGCCATGACCTTGCGGAATACGGCGGGGTCGGTCTTGTGCGCGGGAGAGCGGTGGGTGATGCCGGCGTTGTTGACCAGCCGATCCAGCCGGCCAAACTGCTGCTCGGTCGCGCTGATCAGACGCTGAATGTCCTCCGCCCGGGTGATGTCGGCAACCACGGTGAGTATCCGCTCGGGGGCGTTGAGCTGCGTTTCCCGCTCTGCCAGCAGTTCGGCGTTGATATCGGCCAGCACCAGCCGGTGGCCGGCGGCAAACCAGTGTTGCGCCATGGCCCAGCCCAGGCCGGAGGCGGCACCGGTGATCAATATTGTCTTCATGATTGGCGTACTCTTTTATTGTTGTTTGATGTGAGCTGAACAGCTCCCGCGCCGCAAAGCCACACTGCCTGGGAAGGCCGAGGCGGAACTCGGCCCGCGAGCGCGCCGCCCCCCTCCCGTCAGCGCCTAAGCCCCCGCGCTTCGACAAAAAACTCGAAGGTCTCGGCCGAGGTTTTCTGCAGCTGATAGCCAAACTCGTTCTTCAGCCGCTGGTTGCTCAGTACCGGGCGGTAGCGCAGAAAGTTGATCTGCTCGGGGCCGGTGGGCCTGCCCAGCCATTTGGCGACTTGCAGGGCGCTCTTCAGTACCCAGGGCGCGAGGTTGAGCGTGGGCTTGTTCAGCCGCTGGGCGATTTCGCGCATGGTCAGGGCGCCATCGCCGGCCATGTTGTAGATGCCGCGCTTGTCTTCGCGGATGCCCATTTCCATGGCGGCGAGTACGTCCTGATCCCAGATGAACACAAAGGGCGAGTCGCTGCCCTTGATGGTCAGTACGCGCTTGGCTTCAAACAGCCCGGTGATCTGGTTGCGGGTGTCCGTGCCCAGCACGGTGCCGGGGCGGAAGATCAGTTGCTGCAGCTCGGGGTGGTTCTGGCGGAAGGTGGCCAGCAATTCTTCTACCTGCCGCTTGTGGTCAGAGTAGGCGAATTCGGCGTTGCCGCGAATGGCGTCGCCTTCGTCGATCCACTCGGGGTTGTCGGCGTAGTAACCGTAGGCGGCGCCGGAACTGGTGACGGTCAGATGCTGCACGCCGGCCTCGATGCAGGCCCGCAGTACGTTGCGGGTGCCGTTGACGTCGATATCAAAGTCACGTTCGCGGTCCTTCGAGGCCTGCAGAACGGAGGCCAGGTGCACCACGTGGGTGATCTGCTTTTGCTTCATCAGCGCTGCCAGCTCGCGGTCTCGAATATCCATGATCCGCAGTGGAAAGTTCAGGTCGCCTCTGCTGCGCAGGTCGGTGCCCACCACGTGATAGTCCTGCGCCAGGCGGTTGCCCAGCTGATGGCCGATGTAGCCGGCCGCGCCGGTGATAAGAATGCGTTTGCTCATGGCTTACAGGCTCTGTTCTGCGCCGCGCTGGGCGGCAAGGTGTTGTGCGTGTTCGGCGCGGCGGCTCTGGCGTGCCCATATCTGCGACAGGGTCAGCCCGGAAACCAGATGCCAGGTGCCCCAGAAGGCAGTGATCAGCATCATGCCGCCGGCCTCGGGAAAGAAGGTGAAGAGGATTACCAGCCCCAGCCCGGAGTTCTGAATACCCACCTCCATGGTCACCGCGCGGCGGTCGGCCACCGGCAGCTTCATCAGCCGCGCCATGCCGTACCCCAGCGACAGCGCCAGCAGGTTGTGCGCCACCACCAGCCAGAAGAAGCTGTTGAAGCGCTCGATAAACAGCGCGAAGTTGTTGCTGAAGGCAATGCCGACAAAGCCCAGGAACACCAGCAGCGAGACCATGCGCAGCGGCTTTTCACTGCGCTGGGCCAGCTGCGGCCAGCGCCGGCCACTGAGCATGCCGAGCACCAGCGGCACCGCCAGCACCAGCAGCACGATCAGCAGAATGCTGCCCGGCTCCAGGCTGATCTGCGTGAGGTAGGCGCGGGTATGCGGGTTGAGCCAGCCGTAGAAGGCAAAGTTGAGCGGTGTTAGCACGGTCGCAGCCAGGCTGGAGACCGCCGTCATACTGACCGACACCGCCACGTTGCCCTTGCCCAGCCAGGTCATCACGTTGGAAAAACTGCCGCCGGGACAGGAGGCAACCAGAATCATGCCCAGCGCCAGCTCGGGGTCGATACGCAGCACCCAGGTCAGCAGGCAGGTGGCCAGCGGCAGCAGCAGAAACTGCGCAAACAGCCCGGCCACCGGCGCTACCGGCGCCTTGAGGATGCGTTTGAAGTCGTCCAGCTTGAGCGTCAGCGAGACGCCAAACATCATCCCGGCCATGATGATGTTGAGCAGAATCAGGCTGGCCGGATCAAACTGGATCGGCAACGCGCCGCTCATGTGGCGGCAACCGGCTGCGGTGCGCGCTGCTCCAGGCCGGCTTCGAGTTCGGCAATGTGCTGTTTGAGCGCCGCCAGGTAGGCATCCTTGTTGACGTAGTAGGCCATGCGCGCCAGCTTGATGTAGTCGTAACCGCCGTCCAGGTTGGTGGTGGCCTGGTCGCGCTTGGTCTGATCAAACAACATTGCCGCCTGGCTGCACTGCTGCCGTTGGGCGATATAGAGTGCAGCCAAACGCGCCTGCAGGTTGCGACCCTCCCAACCCAGGCCGGCGGCCTCGATCATGCCCATCATGAACAGGTTGTGGTGCTCCGGGTGGAACACGTTCAGGTACAACTGGGGTGCGTCGAGCTGGGCTGGCCAGTTGAGGTGCTGGCGCTCAATGAAGGGGTAGTCCAGCTGGTAGCCGGTGGCTAGGAGGATCAGGTCGTACTCGGCGCTCTCGCCATCGACAAAGTCGACTTCATTGCCGTTCAGGCCCTGAATGTCGCGGCGCGCCTTGATATCGCCGTGGCCTAGGTGATGCAGAATCAGCGAGTTGACCACCGGATGCGACTCGTACAGGCGGTAGTCCGGGTCGGGCAGGCCGTAATCCGAGGGTTTGCCCATGATGAAGCGGATCAGCGCCGCATCCACGCGCTGCTTGAGCTTGCGCGGCAGCTTGAACTTGCCGCCCGTCTTGCCACCAAGCGTATCGATCGGCCGCCCCTTGAGAAATTTGGGCAGAAAGTAATAGCCACGGCGCAGGCTCATGTCCACGGATTTGGCATGGTGTACCGCATCTACTGCGATATCGGCTCCCGAGTTGCCGCAGCCAACGATGAGTACGCGTTTGTCCTTGAATACAGACGGGTCGCGGTACTCGCTGGAATGCATGATGCGACCGGCGAATTCGCCCGGCAATTGTGGCCGGTTGGGCGTGTGCAGGGTGCCATTGGCAATCAGCACGCCATCCACAAAACGACTCTGCTGCTCGCCATTGCGTTCGGTCACCAGCTGCCAGCCGCCATTTTCCGGATTCATGCTGATCACCCGGGTGTTGAATTCGTAGTGGCGATACAGATCAAAATGCGTGGCATAGTCGCGGAAGTAGCGCTTCAGCTCGCTGTGGTGCGGGTAGTCCGCCACCGCCTCGCCCATCGGGAATTCGGCAAACTCGGTCATCCGCTTGGACGAGATCAGGTGCGCTGTCTCGTACATGGTGCTGTGCGGGTTGTCGATATCCCACAGGCCGCCCACATCGTTGTTCAGCTCCAGGCCGACGAAGGGGATATCCAGTTTCTGCAGGTTGCGGGCCGTGGCCAGCCCCATGGGGCCGGCGCCGATGACAGCGTACATGTGGTGTGCTCCGT
Organism: Halopseudomonas sp.; assembly: GCF_036960865.1. GTDB lineage: Bacteria > Pseudomonadota > Gammaproteobacteria > Pseudomonadales > Pseudomonadaceae > Halopseudomonas. Next base: position 103,129 of record NZ_JBALWE010000004.1, on the reverse strand, counting down.
TCAGGGACATTGTTGTTATGATGCAGAGTCTAGCCAATCACCCTGCGCGGGTATCGCACCAAACGGGACAGGAAACCGGCAATTCACGCCATGTCAGACGACACCCACAGCGTCACTCCGCTCTACGCCCAGGCACTGCTGCAATCAGCAGCGCGGCACGGGTTCGCCCTGCCCGAGCATCTGTGTGCGCGGCTGCAGGCGCGTGAGCGGATACCGCTGGCGGTGCAGGACGAGCTCTGGGAAAGCTACTGCGCACTGCTACCCGATCCGCTCGCCGGCCTGCGTCTGGGGTTGGATATTCAGGTGGGCCACCTCGACAGCGCGGGCATGCTGCTGGTCACCTGCGACACTCTGGGCGAGGCGTTGGAGCAACTGGTGGAGTACGCGCCGGTGATTGGCGCTGGCGGTGATTTCAGTCTGCAGCAGCAGGGCGCACTGGCCTGGATCGAGTACCAGCCGCACCTTGCAGTACGCCAGGCCGAGCGGGTCGAGGCAGTGCTGGCAACGCAGCTGAACCTGACGCGCTGGTCAACCGGCGGGCGCTTTCAGCCGCACAGCATCCACTTTGCCCATGCGCCGCTCAGCGCGCAGGCCGACTATCGTGAGCTGGTCGGCTGCCCGCTGCAGTTCAATGCCGGCCACAATCGCCTCAGCTTCAGCGTTGATCAGCTGTCGCTGCCGCTGATTCAGGCCAACAGCGCGCTGCGTGATCACCTGCGCCAGCTGGCTGACGAAACCCTGTCTGCCCTGGGCCAGCACAGCCTCAGCGCCGAGGTGCAGCGCGCGGTGCGGCTGCAGCCGCGCTGGGGCAAGGAGCGCATTGCCGAGCAGCTGGGCATCAGTGGCCGCCACCTGAACCGCAAGTTGGCGGAGGAAGGCCTGTCGTTCAAGGCGCTGCGTGAAACCGTGCTGCAGGAGATGGCCTGCCAGGCGCTGCAGGGTCGCCAGAGCGTGGCGCAGATTGCCGAGCAACTCGGCTTCTCGGATGAAAACGCCTTTGTGCGTGCCTTCCGCCGCTGGCAGGGCATGACGCCGGCTCGTTACCGGCAAGGTTGATCGGCGCCGTGCAGGTTTGCCGGGAAGGTGGAATCTCGGCCATCGCCCGCGGGCCTCGATAGAAACCGATACACCCGGGGCTGAGTGCAGGCGGGGCAATAAGCGCAGCGGCTTGCATTTAATAACCACTGGCCTATGGTATGTCTTCACGCGATAACCGAGTTACCTCATGCTCTGGCTTCACCCCTACTCCGATAGCTACTTCGCCTTCCTGAATTAAGCCGGGACGGTTTCACCGTACCCGGCGTTGTTTACTTGCCCCCTTGTTTGATTTTTCTGTCGGAGAGAGACATGTCGTCTATGGTCGATGTGAACCGGCGCCCGCGCGGCCTGACCCGCGGTGCCGCTGTATGGCACACAACGGGCCCGCATGAGCTGGCCAGTGTGATCGGTAAGCTGGAACTGCTGGAACGTGATCGGGTTACGCTGCGGGCCCGCGTGGGCAGCGCGTTGCTGCTGCTGGATATGAATACGCAGGAGCTTATCGAGGTGCGCCTGACGGAACGCAGCTGCAGCGCCACCACCGAGATTTCGATCTTCTCGCCCTTGGGCGCGCGTTTGCTCGCCGCGTGCCCCGGCGACATGCTGACCCTGGGCGGCTTCAGCGGCGGCTATCGGCTATTGCTGGTGCGAGTTGAGCCCGCGCCAAGCTGACGCGCGGTTCAGTCCTTCCAGAAATCCGCATGCACCTGCACAGACTCTTCTTCCAGCAGCGGGCCAACCACCTCGACCTTGCGCTGGCCGGCGTCAAATACCGTGCGGCACGGCAGGTCGAGGGTCGGGTTTTCCGGGTGGTTGCCGGTCAGTTCCTTCAGGCGCTTTTCGCTGGCGCCGTAGACCACCCGGCCAACGCCGGCCCAGTAAACGGCACCGGCGCACATGGCGCAGGGCTCGGCAGAGGTGTACATGGTGCAGCCGGCCAGCACTTCTGGTAAGTAAGTGGTGTTGGCACGGGTCATCAGTACACGCTCGGCGTGACCGGTCATGTCATGGTCGGGCAGGAAGGCGTTGAGCTGCTCCATCAGTACCTTGCCCTCGGCATCCACGAGGATGGCGGCGAAGGGGTGGATGCCCTGCTCGGCGGCTTGTTCGGCCAGGCGGAAGCTGTCACGCAGAAAGTGGATGTCGCGTTCGGTATGGCTCACAAAAATGGTCCTTGTTGCATCTATTATTGCTGGATGTAGGGCGTGGCCGGGCAGTGTTTGTAATGCCCGGCAGCGACTTATTTTTTCTTCGGCAGGCTCCAGGCGAAGAAGATCTGCTGGGTCCACTGCACCGACTTGAACAGCAGCAGGCTGACAATCGCGAGGAAGAACAGACCGGCGAAGGCCTGCGGAATCTTGAAGAAGGAGGTCGAGAACTGGATGAAGTAGCCCAGCCCTTCTTCGGCGGCAACAAACTCGGCCACCACCGCGCCGATGATTGCCAGGGTGATGGCTACCTTGAGGCCGCTGAAGATGTGCGGAATCGCATAGGGAATACGGATCTGCCAGGTTTCGCGGCGGGTGGGCGCATCCAGCGAACGGCTCAGTTCGATCAGCTCGGCCGGTGTTTCGTTGATCCCGGTAGCGGTAGAGACCACCAGCGGGAAGAAGGTCAGCAGGCAGGTGATCAGCACGCGCGAGGGGTCGTCCGAGCCCATCATCACGATGATCAGCGGCGCGACCGCGACCACCGGGGTGGACTGCACCACCACCAGCAGCGGGTAGAGGGTGCGCGAGAGAAACTCCGAGCGCATCATCGCAATCGCCAGCGGAATACTGATCACGATCGACAAGGCAAAGCCCATCAGCGCCACGCGCAGGGTGGCCCACAGGTGCATCATCCAGCGGCTGAATTCAACGTCGAAGAAGGCGCTGAAAATCGCCGATGGAGCCGGCAGTACGTAGGCCGGCAGTTCAAACACCCGGCAGACCACTTCCCAGAGCACCACCAGGCCAACAAAGAACAGCCAGGGCGAGAGGTTCAACAGCAGCGCGCGGCGCGCGGCGGCGTCAGTGGGCGTCTGGCTCATAGATATGTTTCCTTATGCGGTCAGTCAGCTCGCTGAAGCGGGGATGTTTGATGGTCTCCGGGCTGCGCGGGCGCGGCAGGTCGACCTCGATCAGGTCCAGCACACTGCCGGGTCGCTTGCTCATGACCAGCACACGGTCGGCCAGCAACACGGCTTCGGAAATCGAGTGGGTGATGAACAGCACCGTCTTGGGCTGTTCGTCCCAGATTTTCAGCAGATCGAAACCGATCTGTTCACGGGTCATGGCATCCAGCGCCGAGAACGGCTCGTCCATCAGCAGGATGTCGGGGTTGAGCAGCAGGGCGCGGACAATGCCCACGCGCTGTTGCATGCCGCCGGACAGTTCGTCGGGCATCTTGTCGGCAAAGGCCTCGAGCCCGGCCATGGCCAGCAGCTCGTTGGCGCGCTTTTCATCCTGCGCGCCATAGCGGCCAAACTTGTGCTTGAGCGGAAAGAGCACATTCTTGCGAACGCTCAGCCACGGCAGCAGGGTCGGCTTTTGAAACACGATGCCAACGTCGTCACGGGGGCCGTTGACCTGCTTGCCGAATACGCTGACTTCACCCTCGCTCGGCACCAGCAGGCCGGACACCATGCGCAGCAAGGTACTCTTGCCGCACCCGGAGGGGCCCACCACCGCGACAAACTCGTGGCGGTTGATGTCGAGGTCGATGTTCTGCACTGCGAGCGGGCTGCCGGGGGTGGGGTCATAGCGATGCCCCACTCCCACCATCCGCACGAAGGCACGTTCGCTAGTTTGCTCCATGGATTACTCCGCAGCAGGCATGAAGTCGCGGTTGACGATGGTTTCCGGGTCCAGTGAATCGGCGCTCAGCTCGTTGGCCTCGGCGACCCACTTCCAGGTGGTGGCAATGCGCTCGGGCGTCATGCTGCCCAGGCCGTCGGCCTTGCTGATGTCGTTGAACACCAGTTCCATGGAGTCGCCGATTTGTGCGGTAGCAACGGCGGCGTCGACTTCGGGCACCATGGTGTGCAGGTCGGCTGCGGCTTTTTCCGGATGCTCATTGGTGAAGCGCAGCGACTTGTCGAAGGCACGCATGAAGCGCTTGGCCACGTCCGGGCGCTCGCCGAGGAACTTGTCGCTGGCGACCACGGCGGAGCTGTACAGCAACAGACCGGCGTCGGACCAGCGGATCACGTTGATGTCCTTGCCGGCGGCCGCGGCCTGTTGCTTGAACAGGGCGATGTTGGTGACCCAGGCGATGATGGCGTCGGTGTTGCCGGTAACCAGCATCGGGCCCAGGGCGCCCGGATCGGATTTGGTCAGGCTTACCGCGTCAGCGGGCATATCGTTGGCTTTCAGCACCAGCGGCAGGAAAGCATTGGATGAGGTGAACGGTGAGGTGGCGACCTTTTTGCCAGCGATGTCGCTGAAGTTCTCGATGCCGGAGTCAGACAGCGAGAAGAAGGCGTGCGGGCCCTGGTTGAAGATCATGTAGACGGCACTGACCGGCACGGTATCCTGCGCGCGGGCGGCCATCAGGGCGCCAATGTCGGCACTGCCGATGTCGGCCTGCCCGGTGGCGATCTTGGTGATGGCGTCGGTGGAGCCGCGGCCGCTGGCGATGCTGACCTCCAGCCCTTCGTCGGCAAAGAAGCCCTGCTGTACGCCGACGTAGACCGGGGCCTTGTCGCCACCGGGCAACCAGTCGAGCTGATAGGTAACCTTATCGGCAGCTGCTGCCATACCGCTGGCAGACATGGCGATGACCATCGCCAGAACGCCGGATGCTTTCTTTAACATAGTCTTTCTCCACAGGGGTTTAGTGTTTGGCTTTATATCCTGACCACTTGGGCAGGTTTTAGTGATCAAGAGCAAATTGCGGGCCAGCTTGGCGTTTTGCCAGCAGAGACCTTGGGAGCCGCACAATTAAAGGGCCCGGCGCCGTGCCGGCGTCGTTGGCGATTCTGCAACCGCAGGCCGGGAGAGGATTTGTGCACGGAGTTGGTGCGCTGCACCACGGCTGGGCGCAATGGGAGGGCGCCCGGCCGAGGTGCGGGCACTCAGCTGCTGGTGGTCTCCGCCTCGCGCCGCAGGCGCAGCGCCTGACGCCGGTCGCCCAGGCCGACCACCAGAATGCCGGCAGCAATCAGGGCAAAGCCGATCAGGTCGGTATGGGTTGCCTGCTCGTGCAGAAACAGACTGGAGGTGATCAAGCCCACCGCCGGCACCGCAGCCGAGCTGACCGACAGGCTCACCGCCGGTAGCGAGCGAATGGCGGCCACCTGTGCTGCCACGCACAGGCCGGAGGCCACCGCACCGCTGAACACCAGCTGCCAGGCAAAAGCCGGTTGCCAGAGGATCTCGCCGGGGTCTTCAAACCACAGCGCCAGCGGGGTGAGTACGGCCACCGAGACCAATAGCTGCCAGGGAATCAGCGAGAGCACATCGCCCTGCCAGTGATGCTGGCGCACATGGATCAGGCCGGCCGTCCAGACCAGGGTGGCAAGCATGATCAGGCCGCCGCCGATAAACACATTGGAGTCGTCCCACCCCAGCGACAGCGGGTTGAATACCGTCAGCAGGCCAGCCAGCCCCAGACCCACGCCCAGGGCGCGCGGTGCGGTAAAACGCTCACCCAGAAACAGCGCCGCTGCCGGCACCACCCAGATGGGCGTGGTATAGGCGAGGATCGCCGCCCGCCCGGCTGGCAGAAACTGCAGCCCCAGTGTCACCAGCGAAATAAACGCCATGTTCTGCAGCACGCCGACCGAAAACAGCACCGGCCAGTCGGCCCGCGGCGGCAGACGCAGGATGCCCATGGCCGCAGCGATGGCGAACATGGTGAGGGTACCCAGCGCCATCCGCATGCTGGTGAACAGCAGCGGTGGGCTGTTTTCCAGGCCCAGTTTGAGGATCGGAAAATTCAATCCCCAGGCCAGTGCAGTGAAGCCCAGCAGCAGATAGCCCAGGCCAAAGGCGTAGCTCGGCGTGGCCCGGTTGGCACGGCTCAATGTTCCACTTCCAGCGCGCTCTCGTGCCAGTTGCGCAGAGCGCGGTCGGACAGCCAGACCATCAACGCGAACAGCGCAATCCCGGTCAGGGTAATCAGTACCAGCGCGGCGAACATACGGGGAATCTGCAGGTTGTAGCCCGATTGCAGAATCAGGTACGCAAGCCCGGCCTTGGAACCGCCGGTGCCGGCGACGAATTCCGCCACCACCGCGCCGATCAACGCCAGACCGCAACTGATGCGCAGCCCGCCGAAGAAGTACGGCAGCGCGCCGGGGATACGCAGACGGGTCAGCTCCTGCCAGCGGCTGGTGCGGTACATGCGGAACATGCTGAGCAGATTGGGATCAACGCTGCGCAGGCCCAGGGTGGTGTTGGAAATGATCGGGAAGATGGCAATGATCACCGCGCAGACGGTGAGCGCCCAGGTAGTGTCGTCGACCCAGATGATGATCAACGGGGCGATGGCCACCACCGGCGTCACCTGCAGCAGTACGGCATAGGGAAATAGGCTGAGCTCGATCCACTTGCTCTGGATAAACAGCAGCGAAGCCGCCACGCCCAGCACTACCGCGATGACGAAGGCCAGCAGGGTGATCTTCAGTGTCATCATCAGGGCGTTGAGCAGGGTTGCCCAGTCTGCGACCAGCGATTTCATGATCTCGATTGGCCCCGGCAGAATGTACTTGGGCATCTCGAAGGCGACCACGGCAATCTCCCAGCACAGCAGGAAAAACACGCCGACCGCCAGCGGGGCAGCGATCTTGACGAAATTGTCGTTCTGAATCAGCGGCGCTTTCATGCCTTGCTCTCCTGTGTTGCGCCCATGGCGCTGGCCCGCTCCAATGCCTGCGAGACCTGGCGACAGTAGCCGGCAAACTCGGTCGAGACGCGAAAATCGGCGTTCCGCGGGAAGGGCTGATCAATCTTGATGTCATCGACGATGCGACCGGGCCGGGCCGCCATCACCACCACGCGGCTGGACAGGTAGACCGCCTCGTAAACGCTGTGGGTGACGAACACGATGGTCCAGCCGTTCTTCTGCCAGAGCTTGAGCACGTCGTCGTTGAGTTTGTTGCGGGTCATCTCATCCAGCGCGCCGAAGGGTTCATCCATCAGCAGCAGGTTGGGCTCGGTGACCATGGCGCGGGCAATCGAGGCACGCATCTGCATGCCGCCGGACAGCTCACGCGGAAAGGCATTGTCGAAACCCTTGAGGCCGACCATCTCCAGCGCCTGGTCGATCTTCTGTTCGGTATCCGGGCCGCTCTGGTGCTCCAGATCCAGCGGCAGCCTTACGTTCTTGCGTACCCGTGCCCAGGGCATCAGGGTCGCGTTCTGGAATACGAAGGCCAGTTTGCGGCCCTTGTCGCCGACTACGCCGTAGTCCTGTTCCCAGAACTTGACGCTGCCGGTGGTCACATCGCCCAGCCCGGCCATGATGCGCAGCAGGGTACTCTTGCCGCAGCCGGAGGGCCCCAGCAGGCTGACGAATTCGCCCTGGCGTACGGTCAGATCCGCGCCCTTGAGCGCGACCGTGCCGTTGGCGTAGATCTTGTTCACGCCTTCCACCTGCAGCACCGGGCGACCGTTGCTGCTGCCGGCCTTGGCGCTCGGCTCATCGGCGGGCGCCGGATTGCTGGGTTTCAGGGGGGTGACTCTGGAAGAGGTCATCTTGTGCTCCCGTGGGCGGCCTGCCGGGCAGGCCACCGTTGTCTGGAAAGGGTCAGGTTGCTGCCGTTCAGGGCAGCACCGGCTCCTTGGGCAGGAAGTCAAGGCTGTAGACGTCGTTGATGTCCAGGTCCTTGTCCACCAGACCGGCATTCAGCATGAACTCGTGGATCTTGGCCCAGCGCGCATCGGTCATCACACCAATGCCGCCTGTGGTTGCGTCACCGCCGGTGACCAGACCGTATTCCTTCATCTTCTCGATGCCGTAGGCGATCTGCTCATCGGTCATTTCCGGGTTGGCTTCCTGAATCAGCTGGTTACCCGGTGCCGGGTCCTTGAAGTAGCTGGCCCAGCCTTCCATGCTGGCCTGCACGAAGCGGCGCACCAGGTCGGGGTTCTGCTCGATCAGCTTGTCGGTGGTTTCGATGGTGGTGGCGTAGGCCGGGTAGCCGTAGTCCGCCAGCAGGAACACCGATGGCTTCACGCCAGCCTTCTCCATCGCAAAGGGCTCGGACGACAGGTAGCCCTGCTGCACGATGCTGTCGTCAGCCAGGAAGGGCGCCACGCTGAAGGTGTAGGGGCGGATCATGTCATCGGTGTAGCCGTACTTGGATTTCAGCCAGGGCCAGAAGGTGGTGTTGGCAAAGGCGGCAATATAGACCGGCAGGCCCTCTTCCTTGACCTGCTCCAGCGAGGTGATGTGCGGGTGTGCAATCAGTGCCTGGGGGTCACCCTGGAAGGCCGCTGCCACGGTTTTGACCGGCAGCCCTTCTTCGACTGCCTTGACGTTGCCGATCGGGTAGCCCATGGAGAAGTCGCGCTTGCCGGCCACCAGCAGCTGTATGCCGTTGACCTGCGGGCCGCCCATCTCGATGGACACGTCCAGACCGTACTTTTCATAGATGCCAGTCGCCTTGGCCTGGTAGAAACCGCCGTGTTCGGCCTGGGCGTACCAGTTGGTGCCGAAGACCACTTCGTCCAGTTCGGCGGCGGACACCGTGGCGTTAAGGCCGCCGGCAACGGCCAGCGACGCGGCCAGGGCCGTGAGGCCGCGCTTGGCGGAGGACATCAGGGGCTTGCGTGTATCGCGCATATTCATACTCCAGTGGATTTTATTAGCTGACCATTTATTCAATATTTTCTGGAGAGCAAGCAGCGTGCCACATGGACAAAAGCGCTGTTTTTCCATTTCCTGATCAATTGGTCAGTAAATTTATGCACCGGATTGCGACAGCCACGGGTTCCGCTGCACCGCCATTGCACAAAAAATAGTCAGTGGGGCTGGCCGGCCTGCGCCGGCGTTACCCTGCACCGGAAGCCGCTCCACTGCGTCAGTGCTTGCTGGCGGCAAGGTCCACCGAAGAGGGTTCCGGGACGATCTGAGCGGCCAGTCGCGCGACCCTGGCGCCGAGGGCACGGCCGATGGAAAGCTCGCCGGAATCCACCCCCAGGCTGCCGTCAAATCCGGTCACTGCAGAGGCGCCGTAGGGCGAACCGCCACTGCGGGTGTGCACCAGCTCCGGCACGCTGTGCGGCACGCCCGCCAGCACCATGCCGTGTTGCAGAAACGGCAGCAGCAGGTTGAGCAGGGTCATCTCGTTACCGGAATGCATGCCGCCGGTAGAGGTGAAAGCCGCGCCCACCTTGCCGATCAGCGCGCCCTGACGCCACAGCGGCGCGACCTCATCGATAAAGGCGCGCAGTGGCGTGCTCATCAGGCCGTAGCGCGTGGGCGAGCCCCAGATGATGCCGCCGGCCCATTCCAGATCGGCAGCGCTGGCCTGCGGCAGGCTGCGGTATTCGGTTTGCGCGGCAATGAAGTCGGCGCGTTCGGTATCCACGCTGAATTCCGGCTCGCTGAGCGCCACACGGCACAGGCGTACCTCGGCCTGATCAGCGGCGGCGCCTTCAGCGATGGCCTTGGCCAGTGCCAGTGTGCTGCCATAACGGGAGTCGACAACGATGCAGATGCGCGACGGTTTCATGAATGCTCCTCGGGTAATTGATGGTGGATTGGTGCGCCGGGAAAGGAATTCGGCACGCCGCTGCGCATTGGCATGCAATATGAATACCTGACCAGCTGGACAGTAAAAATGAGCAGGGCAACCTGCACTCACCATAGAGGAGACCAGGCAACCATGGCGGCACAGCAATCATCCCCGGCACACGGCCTGCCGATCATCGACCTGAGCGCGCTGTTCGCCGCTTCGGCCGAGGCCAAGGCGGCAGTAGGTCGCGCCCTGCGCGAGGCCTGCGAGCACACCGGGTTTTTCTATATCAGCGGTCATGGCATTGATCCGGCGCTGATTCAGCGTGTTTTTGCGCAATCGCAGGCCTTCTTTGCCCAGCCCATGGCGGCCAAGCTGCAGACCGACAAGGCGCAATCCAAGGCCAACCGCGGCTATGAAAAGCTCGGCGGGCAAACGCTGGAGCCGGGTATGCCGCCGGACCTGAAGGAGGGCTTCTACATTGGTGAAGAACTGGCCGAGGATCACCCGCGGGTGTTGGCCGGGCGCTTCAATCAGGGGCCGAATCAGTGGCCGGTCGAGCTGCCTGCGTTCCGCCCGGCGATGCAGGACTACTACGACGCCATGCTGACGTTGAGTGAACGCATCATGGCCGGGCTGGCGCTGTCGTTGCAGCTGCCGGAAGACTTCTTCGCCGATTTCTGCCATGAGCCGTTGTGCACCCTGCGCTTGCTGCACTACCCGCCGCAACCGGCCAAACCCCTGCCCGGTGAAAAGGGCTGCGGCGCGCATACCGACTTTGGCGGCATCACCATATTGCTGCTGGATGACAAGCCCGGCCTGCAGGTATGGGATGCCAAGGGTGAACGCTGGATGGATGCGCCGCCGATCCCCGGTACCTTTGTGGTCAATCTGGGCGACATGATCGCGCGCTGGACCAACGACCGCTACCGCTCCACCCTGCACCGGGTGGTGAACACCTCCGGCGCCGAGCGCTACTCGGTGCCCTTCTTCTACAGTGGCGCTCCCGAACACGAGGTGCGCTGCCTGCCGGTTTGTCTGGCGGCGGGTGAGTCGCCCAAGTACCCGGCCACCACGGTCGAACAGCACCTGCAGGAGATGTACCGGAGGACCTATGTCTGAGCAGCCCACCTTCGTCCTGATTCACGGCGCCTGGGCTGGCAGCTGGGTGTGGGACAGTCTGCGCGCTGTGCTGCAAGGCCAGGGCTACAACGTGGTCACTCCGGATATGCCAGGCAACTCGCGCAACCCCGCCACGCCCGAGCAGATCAACATGGCCGGCTGCCTGCGTGCAGTCGAGGCATGCTGCGAAGCTGTCAGCGGCCCGCTGTTGATCGTCGGGCATTCCGGCGGCGGCGTGATTGCCACCCAGGTGGCAGAAGTCATGGCCGAGCGAGTGGCGGGCGTCGCCTACATCGCCGGCATGATGCTGCCCAGCGGCCTGGGTTTTGCCGAGCTGGCCGCAGAAGCGCAAAAGACTCACCCCGAGGCCGTCGGAATTTGGCCCTATCTGCGCTGGAGCGAGGATCGCCAATGGTCCAGCGTGCCCGCCGAGACGGTCTGCGAGGTATTTTTGCAGGACTTGCCGCGTGAGCAGGCAATGGCGGCGGCGCAGCTGTTTTGCGCGCAGCCGGAAGGCACCCGCGCGCTGGTGGCTGAATGGACGCCGAAGCGCTTTGGTCGCCTGCCGCGCCTGTATATTGAGGCCACCCAGGACAGATCAGTCATCCTGCCGGTACAGCGGCGCATGCAGCTGCTGGTGCCGGGGGCCGAGGTGGTCAGCCTGGATTGTGGGCACGTCCCGCAGGTGGTGGCGACCGATGCGGTTGCCGATGCGCTGCTGGCGTTCGCCAGCTAAACGGGAAGGCCGAGTTCCAACTCGGCCTGGGAGGGTCGAGCTCCCGCTCGACCAGCGGACCTCTGTGCATCCTGCATGGTCGAGTTGGAACTCGACCTTCCCAAGCCCGCTTTTTGCCGTAGCAGATCAGCACTGGCGCACACTGCTGATCCTGACGACTGGTGTAGCTCGATAACGCTTCGTAGGTTGTGCTTTTTCTGCCACAGAGCACAAGGAATGAACCCAACCGAACGCCCACATCGAGGCTGGTACACCTCGCGACGCCTCCCTCATTTCGATTCGCCGGACTCTCTGCAGTTCATCAGCTTTCGCCTCGTCGATAGCCTGCCCCAGCAGCTGCTTTCGCAGTGGCACCGTGACCTGGCAGCACTGCCCGCCATTGAGCGTCTGACTGAACTACGTCAGCGGATGGAGGCTTGCCTTGATCGTGGGCTTGGGTGCTGTGTCCTCGGGCATCCGGCCATGGCGGCAACATTGCAGCAGGCATTCAATCACCATGATGGAAAACGCTACCGGCTGCTGGCCTGGTGCATCATGCCCAACCATGTACATGTGCTGATCAAACCTGAGTGGCCATTGGCGAAAATCGTCCAGACCTGGAAGGTCTGGTCAGCGCGTCGCGCCCGAGACCATGCCGGACAGTTTAACTTTGCTCTGCCGGCACGAGGTCTGTGGATGCGTGGCTTTTGGGATCGCTATATTCGTGACGAGCGGCATTTGCTTGCGGTCGTGGAGTACATACACCAGAACCCGGTAAAGGCGGGGCTGTGCGCCAAGGCCGAAGACTGGCCGTGGTCCAGTGCTAACCGCAGCTGCTAGAGCAGCACGCCGGAAGGCCGAGTTCCAACTCGGCCACGGGGATGCACGGAGCCCAGCTGGTCGAGCGGGAGCTCGACCCTCCCATGGGAAGGCCGAGTTCCAACTCGGCCACGAGGATGCACGGAGCCCAGCTGGTCGAGCAGGTGCTCGACCTTCCCAGTGTTTACTCCGCGCCGTACAGAGCCTTGACGAAGGTCAGATCAAAGGCCTTCTGCCACTCCAGATCCGCCGGCAAGGTCTCGGCCTTGACCATATCGTTGAAGAACGACTGCCAGTGCGCCTCGGTCATGTTGCCGTATTTGCCACCCTCGGCATCGCCGGCCAGCAGAATGTTGTCGTCCTGCAGTTTGGCGATGCTGTAGGCCAGCAGTTCATCCTGCATTTCAGGGTTGTCCTGCTTGATCAGTGCGTTGGCCGGGGCCGGGTCCTTGAAGTAGGCGGCCCAGCCTTCTGCGGTCGCCTCCACCATGGCCTGTACGACCTCCGGGTTGGCATCGACCATCTGTTGCGTGGTGTCCAGGGTGCAGGCGTAGGCGGCCCAGCCAAAGTCGGCGAGCAGCAGGCTCTTGCCCTTCACCCCGGCCTGGTCGAGAAAGTAGCCGTCGTTGGTGACGTAGCCCTGCTGCACCGCCTCGGGGTCGGCGATGAAGGGGCCAAAGCTGTAGTCATAGGGGCGCAGCTGATCATCGCTGAAGCCGTATTCGGCCTTCATCCACGGCCAATAGGCGACGCGGCCGGCGGTAGGCATGCGGATGCCCTTGCCCTCCAGGTCGGCCAGCTCATTGATCCCGGCGCCTTCATGCACCACCAGGGTTTGCGGGTCCTTCTGGAACCAGGCCGCGACCGTGACCATGGGGATATCCTGCTTGACCGCGTTCAGCGACTGCAGCGCGTAGCCCATGCTGAAGTCGGTCTTGCCGGCCATCAGCAGCTGCACGTTATTCACCTGCGGGCCGCCCATCTTGATGGTCACGTCCAGGCCGTGCTTCTCGTAAATGCCCGCGGCCTTGGCGGCGTACAGCCCGCCGTGTTCCGCCTGCGCATACCAGGTGGTGGTGACGGTGACCGGGGTCAGGTCGGCAGCGCTGGCGCTGGCCGCACTGAAGCCCAGGGCGAGGGCCAGGGCGCTAAGTTTCAATCGGCTGTGTTGCATGGGTAAGGCTCCTGTCATGGTCAATCAGTAAGTCGCGTTAAGGCGTTCAAGCAGGTGATCGCCGGCGCTGATGGGTGCGTAGCGCGGCGGGTTGTCGGCATCGCTGCAGGTGCTGATGCAGCGGATGTCGGCGCTGTGATTGGGGTGGCAGAAAAAGGCGATGGAGTAACGCTCGCGGTTGCTGGAGCGCAGGTTGACCTTGTGCGGCGTTGAGCAGAACACGTGATTGGTCCAGCGTTGCATCAGGTCGCCAGTGTTCACCACCACGGTGCCGGGAATCGGCGTGGCGGCGATCCAGTCGCCGGCGCGGGTGCGTACCTCCAGCCCGCCGGCGTCATCCTGAAACAGCAGGGTAATACTGCCGTAATCGGTATGTTCGCCCGCGCGACTCTCGCCGCCCTGGGCGCTGAAGCCCGTCGGTAGCGCCGGGTAGTGCAGCAACCGCAGCGTGTGGTGATGCTGATCATGGGCGCTGACGAAAAAGTCTTCCGGTTGCTGCAGCGCCAGGGCAAAGGCCTGCAGCACGCGGTCAGCGGTAGCCACGCACTGTTGCAGAAAATCCTCCATCTGCGGTCGAAAGGCGGGCAGCTCGGCGGGCCACAGATTACGCGGACCCTCTGGCTGCTCGGGTGCCAGATTGAAGGCTTCTTTCAGGTCGCCGGGCTTGTTCGGGTCGAGCCGTTCTCGGCGCACGCCCACGTAGCCACGGTTACTCTCGGCGTTCTGCCAGGCAACCGCCTGCTTGGCATCGTCGCTCAAGGCAAACAAGGCCTGCGAATCGGCAAAGGCTTGCTGCAAGCTGGCCTGCGGCATGCCGCAGCCGGCCAGGTAAAAGAAGCCCCAGTCGCTGCTGGCCTGGCGCATCTGCGCCGCCACCTCGGCGCGGGCGGCGGCGTCGCCGTCGATGAAGGGGGAAAAGTCGATTACCGGTATTGAGTCTGTTGTCATCAGTGTCTCCTGTTGCGGGTACATGCACCGCCGCCTGGCGGCGGTGGATTAATACGACCTGCGGTTTAGTCCTCGAACCCGTGTTCAGGACGACACGACTCATAACCTGACCAGTCACGCAAGAATTGAAAAAGCAAGGGCTGTGCCAAGCGCTCTGGCACGGGAATGACTGCGCGATTGCGGGCCAAAACAGCCTGCTAATGCACTGATACTGTGCTGATATGAGAGCTATGGCACCCAATCTGCGCGGTTTTGCAGCGGCCCCGGAATTGCATGTCGCGCGGTATGAGTAATTTTTGTCCTGCTGGTCAACATAACGAAATATCGAGGAATCGCATGTCACCCACCTTGCTGCTCAAGAACGCGCTGGTCATCGCCACCCTGGATGACGAGCAACGTGAAATCGCCAACGGCTCCGTGTTTATTCGCGGCAACCGCGTCGAAGCGGTCGGCCCCGCCAGTGAACTGCCAGACACCGCTGACAAGGTCATCGACATGACCGGCCACGTGCTGATCCCCGGCCTGATCAACACCCACCATCACATGTTCCAGTCCCTCACCCGCGCCCTGCCCGCCGCGCAGGATGCCGAGCTGTTCGACTGGCTCACCGCGCTGTTCCCGGTCTGGCAGAACATCACCCCGGCCATGCAGCGCGCCGCCACCCGCACCGCGATGGCCGAGCTGATGCTGTCGGGTTGCACTACCGCCGCCGACCACGCCTACCTGTACGTCAACGGCACCCGGCTGGACGACAGCGTGCAGGCCGCCGAGGAAATGGGTATGCGCTTTCACGCCGTGCGCGGCGCCATGAGTCTGGGCCAGAGCAAAGGTGGGCTGCCGCCGGATGCCCTGGTCGAGCAGGATGAAGACGCCATCCTCAACGAGATGCGCAGGGTGGTGGAAGAGCTGCACGACGCCACGCCCGACGCCATGATCAAGGTCGCCCTCGGCCCCTGCTCACCCTTTACCGTGACAACCGACCTGATGCGCGAAGGCGCTGCTTTGGCGCGCTCCTACGGCGTTGGCCTGCACACCCACACCGCCGAAAACGCCAAGGACCTTGCCTTCAGCAAGGAGCGCTACGGCATGACCCCCACCGAGTACACCGAATCGGTCGGCTGGGTCGGGGCAGACGTATGGCACGCCCACTGCGTGCATCTGGATGACCCGGGCATCGCCCTGTTCGCCCGCACCGGTACTGGCGTCGCCCACTGCCCCTGCTCCAACATGCGCCTGGCCTCCGGCATCGCGCCCATCCGCAAGATGCGCGATGCTGGCGTAAAGGTCGGCCTGGGCGTGGACGGCAGCGCCTCCAACGACACCAACAACCTGCTCGACGAAGCCCGCCAGGCCATGCTCTCGGCCCGCGTACGCGATGAGAACCCAACCGCCATGAGCGCCCGCGAAGCCCTCTACATAGCCACCCGCGGCGGCGCCGACGTGCTCGGCCGCAGCGATGTGCTGGGCCGTATTCAACCCGGCTACTGCGCCGACATCATCGCCTTCCGCACCGACGATATCGCCTTGGCGGGCGCTCTGGTTGATCCCATTGCCGCGCTGGTGTTCTGCACGCCGCAGCGGGTGGCGCATAGCATCATCAATGGGCGGCAGGTGATAGAGGATGGGCGGCTTTTGACGCGGGAGATTCCGTTGATTATTGAGGAGCATAATCGGTTGGCGCGGGAGTTGGTGATGGGTAAGTGAGTGGTGCTTGATCGTTCCCAAGCTCTGCGTGGGAATGCATCTCTGGACGCTATGGGTCAGCCTTGTAACGCTGCGGCGTTGTCACTTCAGCCTTTCGCCTGATGGCGAGCAGGGGGAAATGCATGGCCATTTCCCCCTGCACCCCCTAGGCCACCCCAACTACACGGCCCTGCGGGTTCGCTGCGTTGCTCGGTCTGGCGGGGATGCTCGCAAACTCGGCGCTGCGCACCTCAGACACCGCGAGCACCTTTTTCCCGCCAGCCCTGCGCTACTCGCCCGCGTAGACGGGGATTTGGGGTCCGTGCATGGCACACATGCTTCGTTGGGCTACATCATTTCCGACCCCAATATTTTTTTGTTTCTGCAAGAAAAGATAGCTGCAACTATGACACCTGTAGGCCGTGATCGTATCGCTTTGGACTGAAGGCGGTTAGAGTACCTAGGTATAAAAAATAGGCGCACTGGCGCTAATGGAGTAGACCATGCCTGTTGTAGCAAAAAGGATATTCGAGTTAGCGGTAAAAAATGTAGCCAAGTTTGGTGATACCGATATTTTTCCTTATCCAATTGAGAATCATATTTTCAATGATAAACCTCAGGACGTTGTGGGGGTTCTAGAGGAAATAGACAAAGATTTTGATTCGGCTGTGGCAAAAATGCCGATATTGACGGCTAAAAATCTTTCTGTCGTGGGATATAGCGGTTTTAGGTGGGGGACGCAAATTGACCCCATTTGGAATGCTTACTTGCTTGCACTAGTATTAACGGTCGCTGAAGAGCTTGAAGCGAAACGGCTGGGGCCAGAAATTGTATTTTCATATCGTTTTAAATCTGATCCAGAGACAGGGTCGCTTTTCAATAAAAATATTGGCTGGCAGCAGTTTCAAGCTACTTCGATACAGCGCGCTCAAAATAGCGCATATGTTCTTAAGTGCGATATTTCCGACTTTTATCCAAGAATTTATCACCACCGCTTAGAGAATGCGCTAAAGAAAGCGACAAAAAACGGTACTGTTATAAAAAGAATAATGTATATTTTGATGGCGATTTCAGACAATGTGTCTTACGGTTTGCCAGTTGGAGGGCCAGCAGCAAGAATTCTTAGCGAGCTGCTGCTAAATAGGGTAGACCGCCTATTGATGAATGAGTCCATTCCATTTTGCCGTTTTGTTGATGATTTTGTGATTTTTGCAGATGACAAAGAGCATGCTTATTCCTATCTTATCTCTTTGAGTGACCTGCTGTTAACTAATGAGGGACTGTCACTTCAAAAAAATAAAACTAGGATAATGACCGCGAAGGAATTTTTATCTACTTCGGAATTTACTGCACCGGAGGAGCATGAAGACGAGAATGACACCGAGGAGCGAGCCTTCAGGCGTCTAAGAGTTTACTATGACCCTTACTCATTGACAGCGGAAAAAGATTACGAAGAGCTAAAGGAAGAGTTGGCGAGATTCGATATAGTTGGAATGTTGGGGCGTGAGCTGTCAAAGAGTCGTATCGATGAGGGGTTAGCGCGAAGGTTAATTTCAGCACTAAAGCATCTTAAGCCATCTATCCAGAATGATGCAGTTAAATCACTCATGAATAGTTTAGATCTTTTGTATCCAATATTTCCGGCAGTGATGCTGCTTTGCCGTGGGCTTTTGGATACTCTGGAGGATGAGGTGAGGGCTGACGTCTTTACCAGGCTTAGGGCTCTTGTGAATACAAACTCTTACATCACACAAGTCCCTACTAATCTCTCATTTGCCTTGAAAGTCCTTGGGTTAGATTATTCGGAGGAGTCCGAAATTCTAATATCCTCATTGTATAAAAAACCATTAAATATGATGATTAAGAGAGATATTATATTGATGATGGCCCATCGTGGTGCAGATCATTGGATTTCTAATTGTCGTAAGAGTTACTCTACGCTTACCGTTTGGGAGCGCCGAGCTATGCTGATAAGCTCCTACATTCTAGAGGACGAAGGGAGTCACTGGAGAGACTCAATAAAATCAGATTTAAACGATTTCGAAAAAATAGTTCTTAAATGGACTGCTGAGTCTAAGCAGAAAAGTCCTCAGAGCTGGAGGATACCTGTATGATATCTGAGCACCATTTCGCTTCCAGCTTTACATCCGTTTGGCACAAAATCACGCCGTTGGCTGACAACTATTGGCGACGAGAAAACCTTAGGGTTACTCGTGAACTCAATCCCGTTGAAAAAAATGTTTCTCCGATTCTACGGGGTTTTGTCAATGAGCTGGCATTTGAAACATTTGTCGCTGCTAGGAAAAAAGGCGTTCTTTTTAATGAGCGTCAGTTAGCAAGCTTGGCAAGTGAAAACGTCGAGTCAGTAGCTACTTATATTTTAAGAATAACTGGTGATGCTGATTCGGTGATGTTTAATCTTGATTCTGCAGCGGAAACAGAAGTGGTGCTGTTAGCTCAAAATCTGAATTTAGCTTTTCCATCTTTTCATTCCACTAGTTTTAGGCCTAAGTTTGCGGGGTGCGGCATTGTTTCTTCTTGCGAAGGCGACCTCATTTATCAAGATTGTTTATATGAGGTGAAAGCAGGTGATCGGGGTTTCAGGGTTAGTGATATAAAGCAACTTTTGATTTATTCAAGTTTAGCTTTTGCAGAGGGAAATATAGGTTTTACCAAGGTTGGTTTGTTTAATCCTCGTAATGGGTTTCGTTGGGAGAGAACATTGGACAAGCTTTGTGTTGAGCTTAGCGGTGTAAGAGAAAGTGACGTTCTTTCAAGCATTGCTGCGAACATGTCGCAATTAGCTAGTTCGCGTTAGCCCTTTTTACGCGGTTAGCGTCAGACTATGTCAACCCTTAAAAAAGAACATGAATTCGTGCTAAACGGACAGGCAATGGTTCATCCGACCCTAGTTAAATTTTGTGGCCGAGTTTCATACCCGATTTTGGGCTGGGCCACTCTCGGGTTCTTGCCCTGTAATTACAAAGAACAATCAGAATGCACGGATCCCAATCCCGTGTAGGCGGGCGAGTAGCGCAGGGCTGGCGGGAAAAAGATGGGCAAGGTGTCTGAGGAGCGGAGCGACGAGTTTTTGCCCATCCCCGTCAGCCCGAGCAACGCAGCGAACCCGCAGGGCCGCGTAGTCGGGTGCCCCGGGGGATCGCTAAGGGGGGCCGGGCAAGCGGCCCCCCTTGGCTCGCCAGGTAGGCGAGAAGCGAGCTATCAGTCTGCACATCAATCAGCTAGGCAGCTTTCGTTCAGAGTGTTGGGTTTGGCAGGCATGGACGCAGAGCGTCCGAGGCTGCGTTCCCATGCAGAGCATGGGAACGATCAGTGCACGGTCATGGCAGGAGTGGCACGCAGCGCCTCAATCCCGCGCCGGGATTTCAAGGCCCCGCTGCACCGCAGGCCGCGCCATAAAGGCGTCATACACCCGCCGCACCTGGGTAAAGTTCTCGAACTCGACCAAAGGCCCCGCCTCATAAAACTCCAGCATGCCGCGAATCCATGGGAACACGGCGATGTCGGCGATGCTGTACTTGCCGTCCATGATCCAGTCCTTGCCCTTCAGGTGCTTGTCGAGCACGCCGAGCAGGCGCTTGGTTTCATCGATATAGCGCTGACGCGGGCGCTGATCTTCAACGTCCTTGCCATCGAACTTCACGAAGTAGCCGAGTTGGCCAAACATCGGCCCGATGCCGCCGATCTGGAACATCAGCCATTGCAGGCACTGGTAGCGCTCGGCTGGGTCACGCGGCATCAACTGGCCGCTCTTCTCCGCCAGATAAACCAGGATGGCACCGGACTCGAACAGCGCCAGCGGCTGGCCGTGCGGGCCGTTGGGATCGAGGATGGCGGGGATCTTATTGTTCGGGCTGACCGAGAGAAACTCGGCAGTAAACTGATCCTTTTCACCGAAATCAACCAGGTGCGGCTCATAGGCCAGCTCGATCTCCTCCAGCATGATGGATGCCTTGACGCCGTTGGGGGTGGGCAGCGAGTACAGCTGCAGGCGCTCGGGATGGGTCGCCGGCCACTTCTCGGTAACGGCATAACTTGAAAGGTTGGACATGATACCTCCGCTGAGTTGGAGAGGATGTGAGCAAGGCTAGACCGTGCGATACGCGGCACGTTTTCCGCCTGTAACCCTGATAAGCTTTTGGAGTCCCATGCTGGTGACTTGTTCAATTTTGCGGAGGTGAAAGGTGCAGAACTGGAATGATGTAATGGCCCGCGCGTCGGGTGGCAATCCGGAACCGCCACGCCGGGTACAGAAGACCGAGGCCGAATGGCGTGCGCAGTTGAGCGAGGAGGAGTATCGGGTCACCCGTCAGGCGGGCACCGAGCGCGCGTTCAGTTCAGAGATGTGCAGCCTGTTTGAACCCGGTATTTACGCCTGCGTGTGCTGCGGCACCGAGCTGTTTGATGCCGGCCACAAGTTTGAATCGCACAGCGGCTGGCCGTCGTTTACCCAGCCGCTGAAAGACAATGTGGTCGCCTGCAAGATGGACAATAGCCACGGCATGCAACGCGTGGAGAACACCTGCAATGTCTGCGATGCGCACCTGGGGCATGTGTTCCCGGATGGGCCACCGCCGACCGGCCTGCGTTTTTGCATGAATGCGGTGGCGCTGAAAAAGGTCGGTTAACGGGCTTTGCGCCGTGTTGATACACGGCGCAGGCATTACATGGCGTCAATTACATTGCGTCCCTTACATGGCGTCAGCGTCTGTGCGGTGCTCATAGGTGGCGTTCAGGCGGTGTGTCAGGTACTCGGCGCAGGTAATCGGCGGGTACTTGGGCTGCTCGTTCGGCACTATGTCGCGCGGGTCGACGACGGCATCCGGATCGACTTCCAGGAAGAAGGCAATCGAGTAGCGCTCCTGCTCCGGCGGCTTGACCCGGTGCGGGGTTGAAACATAGGTGTCGTTGCTCCAGCGCATCAGGCAGTCGCCGATGTTGCAGACGAAGGCGCCAGGAATGTGCGGCGCATCTATCCAGTTGCCCTGGCGGGTAGCCACCTGCAGGCCGGCGACCTTGTCGGTGGCCAGCAGGGTGACGTTGCCGTAATCGGTGTGCGCGCCGGCGCCGCCGTCTTCACGGGTGATTTCACCGGCGCTGGCCGGGTAGCGCAGCATGCGCAGGGTGGCGATGGGCTCTTGCAGGTGCGCGTCGAAGAAGTCCTCGCGCAGCCCCAGGTCGATGCTGAAGCCGCGGTGAATCAGCCGGCCAAGATCCAGGCAGGCGTCAAAGTAACCCAGCATGGCGCTGCGCCAACCCTCTACCGGCGGCCAGAAATTCACTCCGCGAAACGGCTTGCCGGCGACCACCTCGGGGTGATCCTCGGGAAAGTCGGTGCCGATGTTGAAGGCTTCCTTCATGTCGGCGCCGGCCTCGGGATTGAGCTTTTCATCGGCCATGGCCACGTAGCCACGGTTATGCGGTGACAGTTTGATCGACAGCGCCTGCTTACTTTCCAGTGGCAGGGCGAAGAAGGTCTTGGCGTTGTCGAACGCGCCGCTCATGACGGCCTCGGGAATGCCGTGGTCGATGGCGTAGAAAAAACCGACGTCGCGGCAGGCCTTGCCCAGTTCGGCGGCGGTGGCGGCGCGGACCGCCGGGTCGTCGCTGCGCAGGCCGGCGACGGAAATGATGGGTAGCGATGTCATGGCATCTGCTCCTGTTTTACATTCGATATCGGGTTCAAGTGTGGCTTGGCAGCGCTGCACTCAAAGCATGGACGTACGCAGGTGGGCAATGTCCCGACACTGCTGAAACAGCGCCAGACCCTGCTGCTGGGCCTCGGCGATCAGGCCGGCTTCGCTGACGCGGGTGGCGCGGCCATCGGCAAGCAACTGGCGGCCATCGACCCACACGGCGGCCACATTCTGCGTGCCGGCGGCAAATACCAGGTTCCACAGTAGATTACCGCCACTGTTGGTCAGTTCCGCTGGGGTCAGGTTGGGGCTAGCCAGATCCAGTAGCAACAGGTCGGCCTGCTTGCCGACCTCCAGCGAGCCGATGCGGTCGCCCAGGCCCAGCGCGCGTGCGCCGTTGATGGTCGCCATGCGCAGAATCTGCTCGGCCGGCAAAACGGTGGCGTCGAGCCGCGTGGCTTTCTGAATCAGCGAGGCAAACTTCATTTCTTCGAACAGGCTCAGGCTGTTGTTGCACACCGGGCCGTCGGTGCCCAGGCCGACGGTGATGCCGGCGGCGAGCATCTCTGGTACGCGGGCCACGCCGCTGGCTAGTTTGGCGTTGCTGATCGGGCAGTGGCTGATGCTGGTGCCGGTATCGGCTATGCGCTTGATCTCGTCGTCGTTCAGCCACACGCAGTGGGCCAGCAGGGTGCGTTCGCCGAGAATCCCGTAATGATCCAGCTGGGCAATCGAGCGGCGGCCAAAATGCGCGCTGACAGCGTCGTCTTCTTCCTTTTGCTCGCAGGCGTGGGTGTGGATGCCTACACCATATTCAGCCTGACACTCCAGCGCTTCGCGGTAGGCATCGGGCGTGCAGTAGAACAGATGCTCCAAGCCCATCCACACCTGTATGCGACCGTTCTGGGTGCCGTGGTGGCTGTGGATCAGCGCGCGGTTCTCGGCGCGGGTGGCGAAAAAGTCCTTGCCCGCTTCGTCGGCCACATAGGGTGCGAGATTGACCCGAATGCCGATCTCGTCCGCGGCCTCGGCGCAGCGGTGCATGAAGCGGTACATGTCCATCACGCAGGTGGTGCCGCTCTTCAGCGCTTCCAGATAACACAGGCGGGCCGAGTGATAGGCGTACTCCTCGGTCAGCGCGCGGTGCTCCAGCTGATAGTAGGGCAGCCAGTCCATCAGCTGCATGTTCTCGGTTACCCCGCGCATCAGGCTGGAGTGCGAATGGGCGTCGATCAGCCCCGGCAGCAGCGCATGGCCGCTGGCGTCGATGGTCGGGATACCCGGCGGAATGATCAGTTGATCACTGGGGCCGACGGCGCTGATGCGGCCGTCCTCGACGATCAGGGTGCCACGGGGAATGACCCGGTTATCGGGGTCTACGGTGAAAATGGCTGCATCGCGCAGCGCAAACTGGCTCATCTGTACCTCGGCGGTCAGGAGCGCGGCGGGCTCAGAGGCTGTCCGGCTGTAACACTGTGGGTTGGCTTAGGGTAACGGGATTGCCATTGTGGCGGCAGTGCCGGCGGATTGCCACCGGGGCTGCGTCGGCAGGCGAACGCCGCTCATTTTTTTGGCGGCTCCAGGCCGCAGCCGCGCAGTATGACTTCAGTGAGGAAGTCGGCGGCGTGGTCAAAGTCTTTTTTCTCGTACTCGGCCTTGTTCTCGACCATCAGAATCTGCACCTGAAAGTCCGAGTAATGCTGCGTCGACGACCAGATCAGAAAGATCAGCTGCACCGGGTCAACCGGTGCCATACGGCCCTGGTCGATCCATTGCTGCATGACGCCGGCGCGGCCGCGCACCCATTCGCGCATGTTGGTGCGCAGATGGGTCATCAGAAAGGGCGCGCCCTGGATGATTTCCATGGCAAACAGGCGCGAGGCCAGGGGGTGGGTTCTTGAGGTTTCCACCTTGGTACGAATGAAGGCGGCGATCGCTTCGGCGGGATCGTCGTCTACGGTCACGCTGGAGAACAGGGTGTTCCAGCGTGCAAGAATGTCGTCGAACATGGCGGCATATATCTTCTTCTTGTTGCTGAAGTAGTACAGCACGTTCGATTTGGGCAGTTCAGCACGTTCGGCAATGTTCTGAATGGTGGCGCCGCGAAAACCGTGCAGGGCAAATTCCTGCTCCGCTGCGGCCAGAATCAACTCGTGGTTGCGCTCACGAATCTTTCCGGGTCGGTAGGTCTTGGATTTGGCAGTGGCGGTGGTCATCAGTCCTGTCTTCCGTGCAAGGGGCGTACTGGTAACAACGGCCCGGTTTACACCGGGCCGTTGTGGTCGATCAGAAGTGCCATTTTACCAGCGCACTGACGGCGCTTTCGGTGTCCATTACGTCGTCGTTCAGGCCGTACTTGTTGTTCCAGTAAGAGTACTCGATACCGGCGTACAGCACCTTGGGCGCGTTGAAGTAGTTACCCACGTCCAGCTTCAGCTGCGGGTTGAAGTGGAAATCGGACTTGTGGTCGTCTTCTGCGGTAGACCAGTCGATGTAACCGTCAAACAGGATGCGGGTAGCACCGAATTCCATGGGCATGCCCCAGACGATAGTGGTCTGATAATCGTCATCGGTTTCGCTGTTCCAGACGCGGTAGAAGCGGGTGGCGAAATACTGGAAGCCAGGCATGTTCCACTCGATACCCGGGCCGACCATGTAGTTGTTGACGTCGGTGCCGCCGCCCATTTCGTATTGACCGGACAGGGTGAAGTCCTTGATCCAGCCGCCAGCGGTGCTCAGGTCGTTGCCGGTCGCCCAGCCCAGGCTCATGTTGGGTGCGAATTCGCCGTACAGGTCGTCGGAGTCGGAATCCTTGCCGTGGCCCTGGTTGCGGTCCACGAAGAAGAAGGTGCTGCCCCAGTTGTGGCCGGTGGCGTTTTCGAAGGTGAAGAAGGTATCGCTGCGCTTCTGTGGGCCAAAGGCCTGATAGTCGTCGCTATAGAGGATCGACAGGCTGGAGTCGGACCAGTATTTCTCGGCGTGTGCTGCAGGTACGAACGCCGCTGCAATGCAGGCAGCGATCAGGGTTTTGCGCATTGTGCTCATGTAATGCTCCTAATAATTCAAGATATGGTTTTTGATTGGCATAGTGGGTGTTACTGGTTATTTACTCGGCCTATAGGGTTGGCCGATTGATAGCGGTGTGTTGAGCCGCGTCCGGGTGGGATTCCAGGACAGCAGCACAAGCACCAGAATGGTGACCACATAGGGCAGCATCGCCAGCAGTTCGGTGGAGCTCTGCCAGCCAAGGCCCTGCAGTACCAGATGCAGGATGCTGGCGGCGCCAAACAGATAGGCCCCCAGCAGTACACGTTCGGGCTTCCAGGTGGCGAAGACCACCAGCGCCAGCGCGATCCAGCCGCGTCCGGCGGTCATGTTTTCGGTCCACATCGGGGTGTAGGCCAGTGACAGGTAGGCACCGGCCAGACCGGCCATGGCGCCGCCAAAGGCCACCGCCAGATAGCGCACCGGCAATACCTTGAGGCCATTGGCGTTGGCCGCCTCGGGCGACTCGCCCACGGCGCGCAGAATCAGGCCGCCGCGGCTGTAGTGCAGGAAGCAGTAGACCAGCACGAACAGCAGCAGCGAGGCGTACACCAGGAGATCCTGGGTGAACAGCACCTTGCCGATCACCGGAATGTCGGACAACAGCGGAATGGCAATTTTGTCGAAGCCGTCGATGGCCTGGCCAACGTAACCGGCGCCGACGAAGGAGCTGAGACCCACGCCGAAAATGGTCAGCGCCAGGCCGGCGGCATACTGGTTGGCTGCCAGCGTCACCGCCATCAGCGCAAACAGCATCGACATCAGCACGCCACCGAGCATGGCGGCGAGCACGCCGATGGCCAGGCTGCCGGAAGTGACGGCGGCCATGAAGCCGATCACCGCGCCCATCAGCATCATGCCTTCCTGGCCCAGGTTGAGTACGCCGGAGCGCTCGCACACCAGCTCACCCAGGGCGACCAGCAGTAGTGGCGTGCCGGCGACCACGGTGGCGGCCAGTACGTTGGTAATCAATACGGCGTCCATCTCAAGCCTCCCCGGCGCTGGCCGCGGGGGCGCGGCGAAAACGAATGCGGTAGTGAATAAAGGCGTCACAGGTCAGCAGATAGAACAGCAGCAGCCCCTGAAACAGCCCGGTGATGGCCTTGGGCAGGTTCATTGCGATCTGCAGCATCTCGCCGCCCATGAAGGTCAGCGCCAGCAGCGCCGCCGCCAGAATGATGCCCACGGCCTGCATGCGGCCCAGGAATACCACGATGATCGCGGTATAGCCGTAACCCGGCGAAACCTGTGGCACCAGTTGGCCGAGCGGCCCGGTCACCTCGCTGGCGCCGGCCAGGCCGGCCAGGCCGCCGGCCAAAATGAAGGCCAGCAGGGTCAGGCGCTTGGCCGGGAAGCCGGCAAAGGCCGCGGCGCGCTCATCCTGGCCCAGCACTTTCAGCTGAAAGCCGATGAAGGTGCGGGCAAAGAGTACGCCCACCGCAACCGCAGCCAGCAGACCGAACAGCAGGCCAATGTGCAGGCGGGTATCGGGGAGCAGCTTGGGCAGCAGCGCGGCAGCGCCAAACATCTCCGATTGCGGGAAGCCGAAGCCGTAGGGGTCCTTCAACGGCCCGTGTACCGCGTACAGCAGCAGGTTCAGGGCGATGTAGTTGAGCATGATGGTGGTGAGGATTTCGTTGCAGTGAAACTGCGTCTTCAATACCCCGGCCAGCAAGGCCCAGAGTGCGCCGGCGATGATGCCGGCCAGCAGCACCACGGGCAGCACCCAGAAGCCGCTCTGCGCGCTGAGTTGCAGCGCAGCCACGCTGGCCCAGAGCGAGCCCATCAGAAAATGCCCTTCAGCGCCGATGTTCCAGATCTTGGCGCGGTAGCAGACGGTCAGGCCGGCGGCGCAGAGCAGCAGCGGCGCCATCTTCAGGCCCAGTTCGGCCCAGCCGTGCGAATCGCTCAGCGGGGTCAGGAAGAAGAAGGTCAGGCCTTCGACCGGGTCCTTGCCAAGGGCCATGAACATGAACAGCCCGGTAATGACGGTTAGTAGCAGTGCCAGCAGCGGAGAAGCCCATTGCATGGCGCGGGAGTCGACGGCGCGACGCTCAAGCGACAGCATGGTGAGTCTCCAGGGTGGCAGTATCAGTAGCAGGGAAATCGCCAGCCATCCACTGGCCGAGTTTCTCGATGGTCAGCTCGCCGGTGGGCACCAGCGGCGACAGCTTGCCAGCGCAGATTGCGCCCATGCGGCCGCACAGCTGGAACAGCTCGTCCAGGTCTTCGGAGATCAGCAGCACGGCGGCGCCGTCATCGCGCAGCTTGACCAGGGCTTCGTGGATCGCCACGGCGGAGCCGACGTCGACGCCCCAGGTCGGATGCGAGGCGACCAGCAGCTTGGGTTGCTGCAGTGCTTCACGACCGATAATGAATTTTTGCAGATTGCCGCCCGACAGGCTGGTGGCCTGACTGTCGATGCTGGCGGTGCGCACACCAAACTGCTCGACCACGCGGCTGGCATACTCGCGTACCTTGCCCAGCGCCACCCAGCCCTTGCCGGTCAGGCCCTGGCCGTAGGCGGTCAGCAGGCTGTTATCGACCAGCGACATGGAGGGCACCGCGCCACGGCCGAGGCGTTCTTCGGGCACTACTGCCACGCCCAGGTTGCGGCGTACGGCAGGGCCGGTGTCGCCGATATTCATGCCGTTGAGTTGCAAGTTGCTGTTGCCGACCCTGATCTCGCCAGACAGGGCGCGCAGCAGTTCGTCCTGGCCATTACCGGCGACGCCGGCAATGCCGACAATCTCGCCGGCGCGCAGCGTCATGCTGATGTTGTCGAGGCTGGTACCAAAGGGATCGCGGGTCTGGTAACTGAGATTGTCGGCCTGCAACAGCAGCTCGCCCGGCTCGCTTGGGTCGACCTGGGTGGACAGCGGTGTTTCGTTGCCGACCATCATGCGGGCGATATCGTCGGTGGTGATCTCGCCCGGATTGCACTCGCCGGTCACCCGGCCCTGGCGCAATACCGTGGCGCGGTGACACAGGTCGCGCACTTCCTGCAGCTTGTGGCTGATAAACAGAATGCTGCAGCCTTCCTGCGACAACTGGCGCAGGGTGCGGAACAGCACCTGTACTTCCTGCGGCGTGAGTACCGACGTGGGCTCGTCAAGAATCAGCAACGAGCTATCCTGAATAAGACAGCGGACGATTTCGACGCGCTGACGCTCGCCAATCGACAGCGTATTGACGAACCGCCGAGGGTCCAGCGCCATGCCGTAGTGTTCCGAGACCTCGCGGATGCGGGCGTCCAGCTTGCTGCGATCACGGGCCTGGGCGGCGGGCAGGCTGAGCGCGATGTTTTCGGCTACGGTCAGGGTTTCAAACAGCGAGAAGTGCTGGAAGACCATACCGATACCCAGTTCGCGGGCATGGGCCGGTCCTTGCAAGGTGAGCGGGTGCCCGTTCCAGGTCAGGGTACCGGCGTCGGGTTGGATCACCCCGTAGATGATCTTCATCAGGGTGCTCTTGCCTGCGCCATTCTCACCCAGCAGGGCGTGTATTTCACCGGCCTGGACTGACAGGTGGACACCGTCGTTGGCCCGGCAGCCGGGGTACTCCTTAACGATGTTTTCCAGTCTCAAGCGTTCTGCGGTTGCCATCCAGCATCCTCAATTAAAATAAACTGACCAACCAATCAACATTTTGTCTGTGAGCAATTTGCTTGCCAAAAGAGTGAAAATATAAAAAATCATATTTTCAGACTAGTTGGTCAAGTTTTTGCAAATACCAACGCATAGACTGCACAGGCCCTATAGAGGCGCTGTGGCAGACCTCCCGCCGGAAACCGGCGAATCGTGGATAGCGCGGAGACGACAGTGATTGAGTTTTATCTGAATGGGCAGCCGCAAAAACTTGACCAGACTGACCCAAACCTGAGCATTTTAGACTGGCTGCGCACCAAAATGCGGCTTTGTGGCACAAAAGAGGGCTGCGCCTCGGGTGATTGTGGCGCCTGCACCGTGCTGCTCGGCAGCCTGGATGCGCAGGATCAATGGCATTACGTGGCCATGAACAGCTGCATTGGCCTGGTCGGCGCCTTGCATGGCAAGCACCTGGTTACCGTGGATGCCCTGCAGACCGAGCCGGCCCACCCGGTACAAACGGCCATGGTCGAATGCAACGGCTCGCAGTGCGGCTTCTGCACGCCCGGCATCGTCATGTCGCTGGTGGGCCTGCATCAGCAGGTGGCCGGGGCTGGCAGCAGTGCCAGCGCCCATCAGTTGATGGAGGCTCTGGCCGGCAACCTTTGCCGTTGCACCGGTTATCGGCCGATCATTGAGGCGGGTGCGCGCACGCTGGTTGACAGTGTGCAGCAGTGGGATGGCAGCACGCTATTCAGCCCGGCGCCTTCCGCTGCCTTCAAGGCAGCCAGCGCGCAAGCCGCCGTGCTGCAGGATGAGGCAGGCAACCGCTTTACTGCGCCGCTATCGCTCGCTGACCTGCGCGCACAGCTGGCGGCGCAGCCGCAGGCGCGGCTGGTCGCCGGCAGTACCGACCTGGCGCTGGAGATTACCCAGCAGCTGAAAACTCTGCCGCAGCTGATATCGGTCGAGCAGGTGGCCGAGCTGCATGAGCTGGAGCAGGACGAGCAAAACCTGACCATCGGGTCGGCCCTGCGCTATGTCGAGTTCGGGCCCTTGCTCAATCAGTACTGGCCGGCCTTCGCGCCCATGCTCGAACGTCTGGGTTCGCTGCAGATTCGCAATCGCGGCACTCTGGGCGGCAATATCGGCAATGCCTCGCCGATTGGCGATATGCCGCCGCCACTGATCGCCCTGGGGGCGCAGGTGCAGCTGGATGGCGCAAACGGTAGCCGCTGGCTGGCGCTGGAAGACTTCTTTCGGGACTACAAGAAAACCGCGCTGCAACCGGGCGAGTTCATCCGTGCGGTACGCGTGGCCAAACCGGCGGCCAACGAGCGGCTGTTCATCTACAAGATCTCCAAGCGCCTGGACGACGATATCTCAGCCGTGCTGGCGGCCTTTTGGTTGCGCTTTGAGGGTGAGCAGGTCGCCGACTGTCGCCTCGCCTACGGCGGCATGGCCGGCATTCCCAAGCGGGCGCTGAACGCCGAGGCGGCGCTGCGTGGTCAGGTCTTTGAAGAGCCGGCCATCACGGCGGCGGCCAATGCCCTGGCCCAGGACTTCACACCCATGTCGGATGTGCGTGCCTCTGCCGCCTACCGCCAGGAAGTGGCCGGCAACCTGCTCCGCCGTGCCTTGTACGAACACCGCGCGCCGAGCACCGGCGGCGCTGCCTTGATGGTGACCGATTATGCGTAAACTCCCCCGTGATATTTCCCGCCAGAGTGGCCAGGCCATCGGCATTGCCGGACAGAGCGCGTTGCACGACAGCGCCTGGCTGCACGTGCGCGGTCAGGCTCGCTATATCGATGATCTGCCCGAACCCGAAGGCTTGCTGCACGCAGCCGTGGGCCACAGCGAGCAGGCGCACGCGCGCATCACCAGCCTGGATCTGAGCGCGGTGCGTGCCTACCCCGGTGTGGTGGCGGTGATCACTGTGGCCGACGTGCCCGGTCACACCGACATCGGCCCGGTGTTCCCCGGCGACCCGGTGCTGGCCAGCGAGCTGGTTGAGCATATTGGGCAGCCGATCTTTGCGGTAGCCGCCACTAGCCATAGCGCTGCGCGCAAGGCTGCGCGGCTGGCCAAGGTCGAATACGAAACCTTGCCGGCGATCCTCAATACCCGCGAGGCGCTGGATAAATCCTTCTTTGTGCGGCCCAGCCACAGCCAGCAGCGCGGCGACCCGGACAAGGCGCTGGCCCAGGCGCCGCATCGCCTGCAGGGCGAAATCAATGTCGGCGGCCAGGAGCACTTCTATCTGGAAAGCCAGGCCGCACTGGCCGAGCCGCAGGAAGACGGAGGCATGTTTGTGCATACCTCCAGCCAGCACCCTTCAGAGGTACAGAAACTGGTGGCCGAGGTGCTTGGCCTGCCTATTCACTCAGTCCAGACCGAGGTACGCCGCATGGGCGGCGGCTTTGGCGGCAAGGAAACCCAGGCCGCTGCGCTGGGCTGTGTTGCCGCCTTGCTGGCCAATGTCACCGGCAAGCCGGTGAAGTACCGCCTGTCCCGGCCTGACGATATGGTGCAGACCGGTAAGCGCCATGACTTTCTCAATACCTACGACATCGGCTTTGATGATCAGGGCCTGATTCAGGGCGCCGAGATCATGGTGGCCGGCCGCTGTGGCTTCTCGCCCGACCTGTCCAACGCCATTGTCGAGCGCGCCATGTTCCACTCGGACAACGGCTACTACCTGGATCAGGCCCGCGTCACCGGGCATTGCTGCAAGACTCACACGGTCTCGAACACCGCCTTTCGCGGCTTCGGCGGGCCGCAGGGCATGATGGTGATCGAACAGGCGGTGGATGACATTGCCCGCCACCTGCAGCTCGATCCGCTGGATGTGCGCAAGCGCAACCTTTACCGCCCCGGCCGCGATACCACCCATTACGGCCAAGTGATCGAGCAGCACATCCTGCCGGAACTGGTCGCTCAGCTGGAGGCCAGCTCGGATTACCGCACGCGGCGTGCGGAGATCACCGCGTTCAACCAGCAGAGCCCGATCCTCAAGCGCGGGCTGGCGCTGACGCCGGTCAAGTTCGGTATTTCCTTTACCGCCAAGCACCTGAATCAGGCCGGCGCGCTGGTGCTTATCTATACCGATGGCAGCCTGCACGTGAACCACGGTGGTACCGAGATGGGCCAGGGCCTGTACATCAAGATCGCGCAGGTGGTGGCGGCGGCCTTCCAGGTGGATGTCGACAAGGTCAAGGTCTCGGCCACGCGCACCGACAAGGTCCCTAACACCTCGCCGACTGCGGCGTCTTCCGGCTCCGACCTCAACGGTATGGCGGCACTGGATGCCTGCGAGAAGATCAAGGCCGGTCTGGTGGCCTTTGCCGCCGAGCAATATGGCTGCAAGCCCGAACAGGTGCGTTTCGAGAACAATCAGGTGGTCGCCGGTGAAGCGCGGCTGGACTGGGCCGAGTTTGTGCAAAAGGCCTATATGAACCGCGTCTCGCTGTCGTCCAGCGGCTTTTACGCCACGCCGAAGATTCATTACGACTTTGCCACCGGTCAGGGCCACCCCTTCCTCTACTACGCCAACGGCGCGGCCTGCTCCGAGGTAGTGCTGGATACCCTGACCGGCGAGTATCGCGTGCTGCGCACCGACATCCTGCACGACGTCGGGCAGTCGCTGAACCCGGCTATCGACATCGGCCAGATCGAAGGTGGCTTTGTGCAGGGCATGGGCTGGCTGACCACCGAAGAACTGGTCTACAACGATGAGGGCCGGCTGATGACCACCGGCCCCGCCACCTACAAGATTCCGGCGGTGAGCGACACGCCGCCCGATCTGCGCGTCAACCTGCTGCCGGCCAGCCCCAACCGCGAGGCTACGGTGTTCCGCTCCAAGGCCGTGGGCGAACCACCGCTGATGCTCGGCATTGCTGTGTGGAGCGCGCTGCGTGACGCGGTGGCCAGCCTCAACGACTACCGTTACAGCCCGCCGCTGGATACCCCGGCCACGCCCGAGCGTATGCTTGCAGCGGTGAATGCGGCCCGCCGCTGGGCCAGCGCCGAGCAGGAGGCCTCGTGATGGACAAGCGCATGCTCTGGTATGAAGCCGTCGCCGATTGCGAGCGGCGCGGCGAGCCCTATGTGCTGGTCACCGTGGTGGGCGTGGCCGGCTCGGTGCCGCGTGAGCCCTCGAGCAAGATGGTGGTTACCGGTGAGCACAGCTTCGACACCATTGGCGGCGGGCACCTCGAGTACCTGGTCACCGCGCGGGCCCGTGAGCAGTTGGCGGCGGCGCGCTACGAAACCCAGCTGGAGCATTTTCCGCTGGGCGCCAGCCTCGGCCAGTGCTGCGGCGGCAGTGTCTCGGTACTGCTGGAAGGGCAACGCGGCAGCGATGCACGCCTGGTGGTATTCGGCGCCGGCCATGTGGCGCAGGCGCTGATGGCCATTATGGGCCAGCTGCCCTGGCAGGTGACCTGGGTGGACTCCCGCGCGGAGACTTTTCCGGCGGAGATACCGGCCAACGTGCGTCGGCACCATACCGACGACCCGGTGGCCGATGTCGCCGAACTCTGCGCCGACAGCCATGTGCTGATTCTCACCCACAACCACCAACTGGATTACGACCTGTGCCGGGCGCTGCTGAATGCCGGCCATGCCGCCAGCGTCGGCTTGATCGGCTCGCAGACCAAGGCCGAACGCTTTCGTCAGCGGCTGCTGCACCGTGGCTACAGTGAGGCGCAGATCGACAGCATCCGCTGCCCGGTCGGACGCGCCGACGTGCCCGGCAAACGGCCCATGGAAGTGGCCGTGTCGATCAGCGCCGAGCTGCTCAGCCTTGCCGCCGTGGCGACGCCACCTGCCCGTCGGCGCGGGGTCAGTTGGCCCGCGCTGCGCGATCTGATGAAACAGGGCGAGGTCGCCGAGGCCAGCCCCAACACCCCGCCCGTGGAGGCGAAATGACGCTGCAAGAACTCAACGCACTACCGGCTGCCGACGCCCTGACCCTGTTTCGCGACTGCTGCGCGGCGGACGCCTGGGCCCAGCCCATGGTCGATTCACGCCCTTACGCCTCGGCAGAAGCACTGCACGGCACGGCCCGCGCACTCTGGCCCAACCTGCACGAAACCGACTGGCTGGTGGCCTTTGAAGCGCACCCCAAGATTGGCGACATCAAGAGCCTGAAAGCCAAATACGCGAGCACCGAGGCGCTGGCCAGCGGCGAGCAGTCCGGCGCGCGGGTGGCACCCGACGCCGTGCTGCAACGGCTGAAGGACGGCAACGACGCCTACCACAAGAAATTCGGCTTCATCTTCATCGTCTGCGCCACCGGCAAGAGCGCCGAGCAGATGCTGGCGCTGCTGGAACAACGCCTGCCCAACACCCGCGAAGAGGAAATCCGCATCGCCGCTGCGGAGCAGGCCAAGATCACCCATATTCGTCTGGATAAACTGCTATGAGCACCAAGAGTCCGATCACTACCCACATTCTGGATCTCGGCGGCGGCTGCCCCGCTGCCGGCGTCGCCATCACCCTGGAGGTGCAGACCGACAGTGGCTGGCAGACCCTGGGCCAGGCCAGTACCGACGCCGACGGCCGCGTGCTCAACGGCTTTGGCGACGAGGCGCCGGCCGGTGTCTACCGGCTGACCTTCGATACCGACAGCTACTATGCGAGTCAGGGCCTGGAGTGCTTCTATCCGGTGGTGACCATCGCCTTCAAGCTGACCGATACCACCGCCCATTACCACGTGCCGCTGCTGCTCAACCAGTGGGGCTACTCGACTTACCGGGGGAGCTGATGACCGCCACCAACACCACTGCGGCGCCCTTCCCGGCTGGCTGCACAGCCGTTCGCGGCCCGCTGTTGCACTTTATTGCCGAGCCGGGTCTGAACGCGCCTGACCCGAGCGCACACGAATATCATCCTGATGGCCTGCTGGTGGTCGCCGAGGGTCGTGTGCTGGCCAACGGCGCGGCCAGCGATCTGCTGCCACGTCTGCCGGCGGGCACCGAGGTAGAGCAGTACCCGGACAGCCTGATCATCCCCGGACTGATCGATACCCACGTGCACATGCCGCAACTGGCGGTGCTGGCGAGCTACGGTACCCAGCTGCTGGAGTGGCTGGAGACCTACACCTTCCCCACCGAAGCGCGCTTTGCCGATGCCGCCTGGGCGGCGGATCAATCGCAGCTGTTTCTCGACCTGCTGCTGACCCACGGGACTACGTCGGCGCTGGTGTTCAGCACCTCGCACAAGGTCGCGGCCGAGGCCCTGTTCAGCGCCGCCGATGGTTACAACATGGCGATCACCAGCGGCAAGGTGATGATGGACTGCCACGCCCCCGACGGCGTGCGCGACACCGCCGAGGCGAGTTATAGCGAGAGCCGCGAGCTGATCGAGCGCTGGCACGGCCAGGGTCGCCAGCGCTACGCCGTTACCCCGCGCTTTGCCGCGACCTCCACGCCGCAGCAGCTGACCTACGCCGGTCAGTTGGTCGCCGAGTACCCTGACGTGCTGATGCAGACCCACTGGGCTGAGAACCACGCCGAGATCGCCTGGATCAAGGAGCTTTTTCCCGAGCGCAGCAGCTATCTGGATGTGTACGACCACTTTGGCCTGTTGGGTGAGCGCAGCGTGCTGGCGCATGGCATTCACATTGATGACGGTGACCGTGCCCGGCTGGCGGAAACCGGCACGCGCATCGCCTTCTGCCCGACCTCCAATACCTTCCTTGGCAGTGGTCTGTTCGACCTGGCCAGCGCCCGCGCCGCGGACGTGGAGGTAGGCCTGGCCACCGATGTGGGCGGCGGCACCAGCCTGTCGATGCTTGCCACCATGGCCGAGGCCTACAAGGTCTGCCAGCTGCGCGGTCAGAGCCTGAATCCGTTTCAGGCCTTCTACATGGCCACCCTGGGCAACGCACGCGTGCTGCATCAGGATGACAGCACCGGCAACCTGGCGCCGGGCAAGTACGCCGACTTTCTGATTCTGGATCGCAGCGCCAGCCCGGCCCTGCGCCTCAAGCACGAGCCCGAGCGTGCGCTGCAGGCCATGCTGTTCGATCTGATGATCCTGGGGGACGACCGTGCCATCCGTCGTACCTATATTGCCGGGCAGTGCCGGTATGACCGCGACAGCGTAAAAGGAGCTGCCCTCAATGCATGCATATCTGGCTGAATGGCTGAGTCTGATCATCCGCTGGTTCCATGTGATCGCCGGCGTGGCCTGGATCGGCGCCTCCTTCTACTTCATCTGGCTCGACAACAACCTGCGCGAGCCGCCGGAATGGAAGAAGCAGAAAGGCATCAAGGGTGACCTCTGGGCCATTCACGGTGGCGGCTTTTACGAGGTAGCCAAATACCACGTAGGCCCGGAAAAGATGCCCACCGAGCTGCACTGGTTCAAATGGGAGGCCTACAGCACCCTGATGAGCGGTCTGGCGCTGCTGTTTGCGGTCTACTACTTCGGCAATCCCGGTTACCTGATTGACCCGAGCAAGCTGGAGCTGAGCACCTTTGGCGCCATCGCCATCGGCATGGGCACCCTGCTGGGCGTGATGGCGATTTACGAGGCGCTGATCCGTAGCCCGCTGGCCAAGCACGGCCTGGCCTTTGGCGTGGTGCTGTTTCTGATTCTGGTGGCGGTGTCCTGGGGCATGTTTCAGGTGTTTGCCGGGCGCGGTGCCTTTATTCACGTGGGCGCGGTGATCGGTACCATCATGGTCGCCAACGTGTTCCTCGGCATCGTGCCGGCGCAGCGCGCGCTGGTCAGCGCCGTGGAAGAAGGCCGCACGCCGGATGATCACGTGGTTATGCTGGCGCAACGCGCCATGCTGCGTTCGCGCCACAATAACTACCTGACGCTGCCGGTCATCTTCATCATGATCAGCAA
Organism: Halopseudomonas sp.; assembly: GCF_036960865.1. Taxonomy (GTDB): domain Bacteria; phylum Pseudomonadota; class Gammaproteobacteria; order Pseudomonadales; family Pseudomonadaceae; genus Halopseudomonas. Next base: position 66,813 of record NZ_JBALWE010000004.1, on the reverse strand, counting down.
TCACTATCCGATGTTCTACGGCCACGAATATGGCTGGGCCGTGCTGGCCGCCATCGGCGCGATTACCGCCTACGCCCGGCACTTCTTCAACCTGCGCCACCAGCACATCACCAAGCCGTCGATTCTGGTGATCAGTGCGCTGGCCACGGTAGCCCTGGTCTGGGCCATGGCGCCCAGCGCGCCCGAAGCTCCCGCACCGGCCCTTGATAGCCAAGGTGAGCCGGTAGCCGTCACCCCGGTAGCTGATGCCGATGTGGAGCAGCTGTTGGTCACCCACTGCATGGCCTGCCACGCAGCCCAGCCCAGCAGCCCGGCGTTCCAGGCGCCGCCGGCGGGCATCATGCTGGAAAATCTGCAGCAGCTGAAACAGCACAGCGCCAAGGTGCAGCAGGCCGCCGTTGCCACTCAGTACATGCCGCTCGGCAATATGACCGGCATCACGCCACAAGAGCGCAGCCTGCTGGGGCAATGGTTGCGGGAGAACCCCTGAGTCGGGATGGTGCACCCGCGAGGGCCGGGTTTCATCCCGGCCTGCGTGGGGTGTGGCTGATGCCTAGGGTCGAGTGGGAGCTCGACCTTCCCAGGGATAAACCTGTGTGAGCTATGAAGGCTCAGCTTTCCCAATTTGCCAGCAGCGCCAGGTGCGCCTGTCGCGCCTGCGGCTGGGTTACCGGTTGCATTCGTAACGCCTGCCCTGGCGCACATTGCGCCAGCCGGGCCAGTGAGCCAGGCGTAAGCGCACCGAGGCGCGGGTAGCCGCCGATGGTCTGGCGGTCGTTCAGCAGCACTATTGGCTGCCCGTCCGGTGGCACCTGTACGGCGCCCAGCGGGATGCCTTCGGAGATCAGCGGCGCGCCCTGGTAGCGCAGCGCGGGGCCGGTCAGGCGCATACCCATGCGGTCGGCGCGTTGATCCAGGGTCCACTGTTGATTGAACAGGGCAAACAGGCTGGCGCCACTGAACTGGCTGCTTTGTGCGCCGAGCAGTAGCTGCAATCTCACCTTGGCGCTGTAATCGGGAATAGCTGCTGCCGGCATCTGGCGCGGGCTGACTGATCTGGTGTCATAGCTCAGTTGGTCACCCTCCTTCAGTGCTGAACCGTCACCCTGCAGCCCACCCAGACTTTCGCGCATCACGGTCGCGACCGCACCCAGCACCGCAGGTGCCTGAAAGCCACCGGGCGCTGCCAGATAGCCACGTACTCCGCTTTGTGGGCTAGCAAAGCGCAACTCCTGATCACGGCGAATGGCAAAGGCCTGCCAGGGGGCGAGCGGCTGCTGATCCAGGGTGGCTCCCAGGTCGGCTCCGGCCAGCGCCAGCCAGCCATCAGCTTCGGCCCTGAGGGTCAGGCCGCCGAGCGGGATCTCGATGACGCCAGCGGCCAGCGGGTTGCCGAGCAGCCAGTTGGCCCAGTACTGCGCTACCCAGTCCAGTGCGCCGCCCTGGGTGACGCCCAGATGCCGCACGCCAAAGCGGCCGCCGTCCTGCAGCTGGGCAAAGCCCAGGGTCTGCTCCACGCGCAGGCGGCTCATGTGTCAGCTTCCATAGGGCTGGGATCGCCACCCAGGCGCACAAACTCGGCCCGATCAATGGCCACAAAGCGCACGCGGTCGCCGGGTTTCAGCAGGCTGTAACCCTCACGCTCGCGATCAAACAGCGCCAGCGGGCAGCGGCCAAGCAGATTCCAGCCGCCGGGTGAGGGCAATGGATAGACCGCCGTTTGCCGCTCGGCAATGCCCACGCTGCCCTGCGGCACGCGCTGGCGCGGGGTGGCCAGGCGCGGGGCGGCGATGCTCAGATCGACCAGCCCCATGTAGCCGAAGCCGGGGGCAAAGCCGAGGGTAAATACGGGATAGTCACGGCTGCAATGCCGTGTAATGACCTGTTCTGTGCTGCAACCGGCGCGCTGCGCCAGGCGGGAGAGGTCCGGCCCCACGCTGGGGTGGTACCACACCGGCAGTTCATGCCGCTGCCCCTGGGCGGCCATTGGCTGCGGCTGCAGATCAGCCAGTGCCTCGCGCACCCAAGCGCAGGCCTGGGCCTCACTCAACTGACGGCAATCGTAGTGCAGCAGCAAGGTGGTGTAGGACGGCACCAGATCAATCAGCTGCGCGCCAAAGCGGCCGTGCAGGCGCTCGGCGGCAGCCATCAGCCAGGGCATGTTGGCCTCGTCGATGGCGTCAAACAGGCGCAACATCAGGCTGTCGAGTGCGACGCTTTCAATCCGCAGTTTCACAGTGCGTCCAGCGCCGCGCGGATGCGCGCCACCACGGCAACCGAGTCGGCGTTGTCGCCGTGCACGCAGAGGCTGTCTGCCCGCAACTGCAAGGCGCTGCCATCGCTGGCGGTAAGCGGCTCACCCCGGGCAAAGCCCAGCGCCTGGGCAAGGATGCGTTCGGCATCGTGATGCACGGCACCGGGCTGGCTGCGCGGCAACAGATAGCCTTCGGCGTCATAACCGCGGTCGGCAAAGGCTTCGAACCAGAGGCTGATGCCCTGCTCTGCTGCCAGCGCCTCGGCCTGGCGATTGTCGCGCCGGGCCAGCAGCATCAGCGGCAGCTTTGCATCGAAAGCCTTGAGCGCGCGCATCACCGCGCGCAGCAGTTCAGGCTGACGCATCATGTCGTTGTAGAGAGCGCCGTGCGGTTTGACGTAGCTCAGGGCGGTGCCCTCAGCGCGGCACATGGCCTGCAAGGCGCCCAGCTGATACAGCAGCAGATCTTCCACTTCCTGCGCGGAGCAGGCCATCGAGCGGCGACCGAAACCGGCCAGGTCGGGGTAGGACGGATGTGCGCCGATGCGTACCCCGTGCTGCACCGCCAGTGCGACGGTGCGGCGCATGATGCCGGGGTCGGAGGCATGAAAGCCGCAGGCGATGTTGGCGCAATCCACGTGTGGCATGACGGCCTCGTCCATGCCCATGGTCCAGGCGCCGAAGCTTTCGCCCATGTCGCAGTTCAATGTTGGCTTATGCATGCGCTGTTCCTGTTGGCGGACGACGGCGAAGGGAACGATTTGCTCCGTTGGCTGCCGGATTTAGGGTGTATTCATGCTGTTCGGCACCTTTCGTGCGCCGCAGCGGCCACTACTGTTAGTTAGAGAGGGACAATATGAAGATTCTCATGGTTCTCACCTCGCACGACAAGCTTGGCGATACCGGCAACAAGACCGGCTTCTGGCTGGAAGAGTTTGCCGCCCCCTATTACGTGCTCAAGGACGCCGGTGCCGAGATCACCCTGGCCTCGCCCAAGGGCGGTCAGCCACCGCTGGACCCGAAGAGCGCCGAGCCGGATGCGCAGACCGAGGCAACCAAGCGTTTTGATGCCGATACCGCCGCCAAGGCGCAACTGGCCGATACCAAAAAGCTCGGCAGCGTCTCGGCCAGTGACTTTGATGCGGTGTTCTATCCCGGCGGCCACGGCCCCATGTGGGATCTGCACAGTGATGCCGACTCGCTGGCGCTGCTGGAAGCCTTCGCTAAGGCCGACAAGCCGATCGGTGCGGTCTGTCACGCACCCGCAGCCCTGGTAAACGCCAAGGGCAAGGACGGTGAATACCTGGTTGGTGCCAAGCGCGTTACCGGTTTTTCCAACTCCGAGGAAGACGGCGTTGGCCTCAGCGACGTGGTGCCGTTCCTGCTGGAAGACGCCTTGAAGGAAAAGGGCGGCGTGTACAGCAAAGGCGAAGACTGGGGTGAGTATGTGCTGGTCGATGGCCTGCTGGTCACCGGTCAGAATCCGGGTTCCTCGGAAAAGGCAGCCCGTGAGCTGCTGACCCTGCTTAAGGTGATGCCGGGCCACTGAGTTTTCGGCCACCTGGCTGAAATAAAAAAGGGCGCTCACCGAGCGCCCTTTTTGCTGGCTGCAGCCCGCTCAGCTGAGGATCATATTGGTCGCTGTCGCATAGGCATACAGCGAGCCGGTCTCGTCGCGCAGGTAGCCTTCGGAGATCACCAGCCGGCGGGTCTTGTTGATCACCTTGCCTTCGGCGATCAGGGTTTTGTTGAAGGGCACCGGCTTGCACATTTTCACGTTCAGTTCGATGGTGCCATAGCTCTGCCCTGCCTCCAGCGTGGTATGCGCCGAACAGCCGGTAACCGAATCCATCACCGTGGCAGCAAAGCCGCCGTGCACGCCGCCCAGTGGATTGGTATGGGTTTCGTTGGCGGTGGCTTCAAATACCACGCGGCCTTCTTCGGCCTGTTTGATCTGCATGGGAATGGTCTTGGAAATCGGCGCCAGCGGCAGCTTGCCGGCGGCAGCGGCCTGCATGATCTGCAGGCCGGTCATGTCTTTCAGGTTCATGGCGGTATCCTTATGGATTTTCAGGTGGTGTCAGGCGGCGCGGGCCGCTTGGCTGAGTTGATCGAACCAGTCCAGCGCATCGGCCCAGAGCGGCTGGGCGTGCGGGCGGAAGTAACCCATGTGGCCCAGCGGCTTGAGGTTGCGGCTGGCCGGGTCGAGCGTCACGGGGCGGTAATCGGCGCTGCGATAGGCCGACATGAAGGCATCGCGTGATGCCGGCGAGGCCCAGAGATCGTCGGTGGAGCTGACGGCGGTCAGCGGGGTGGTGATCTCGGCAAAGCGCGCTTCCAGCCCTGGCATCTGCGGGTCTTCAAAGAAGTAGCGCGGATAGCGGCACCAGTGTTTCCACTTCTGGTACACGCCCTTGGGTAGGTCTTCGCCCATGCCCAGTTTGCGCCAGGCCAGATAGCCCTTGCTGCGCACTATCACCGGGCCGATCACGCGCCACATCAGCAATACACGCATTTGCTCGCTGCGTGGCATCCAGCCGTGCCAGCCGGCGCCGGTGCCAAAGGTATATAAGCCGTGGATGGCCTGGTGGTTGGGCAGCAGCCCAAAGGCATGCCCGCCAAAGGAGTGGCCGACCATGTACAGCGGCAGCTCGCTGCGGCTCAGGTACTCCACAGCGGCGGCCAGGTCCTGCTCTGCCCAGTCCAGATAGTCCATGTCGAAGCCGCGCAGGCTGGCCGGCGCCGAGGCGCCGATGCCACGGTAATCCAGCGTCAGGGTGGTGTAACCGCGGCTGGCGGCGTACTCGGCAAAACGCCGGTAGAAGCCCTGCGGGACGCCGGTGGCGCTGCCGACCAGCAGTTGGCCGATGGGCTGGCTGGCCGGGTAGAGGGTGGCGCTGAGCACATAGCCATCGGCGGCGGTCAGCGTCAGTGGCTGCGGGGCGCTGGGTTTATCGCTCATGCTGAAAGACCTTCTGTTGCAGTCGAACCTGCGCCAATAACGCGCGGAAAGCGCGCTCCAGCGGCAGGGTGTCGCCTGCCACACGGGCCATGATCAGCCCGCCTTCGTAGCTGGAAAACAGCAAGGCGGCCAAATCCTGGCTGTAATCGGTTGGGTAGCCAGCGGCGCTGATATGCGCGGCGAACTGCTGTTGCACCCGGTTGAAGGCGCGGTTGATTGCCAGGCGCAGATCAAGGTCGTCCGGGCTGCTGTCCAGCGCGGCCGAAGCCAGCGGGCAGCCGAGGCTGAACTGGCTGGCTTCCATGCGCCGCAGGGCGCTTTCGATCCAGTGCGCGACCGCATCGAGCGGGTCGGTGTGTTCGCTGAACAGACGCTTGAAAAAGCGCTCCAGCTGATCGGCGGTTTGCGCGATGGCGGCCAGCGCCAGCTCTTCCTTGCCGCCAGGAAAATGGTGATAGAGGCTGCCCTTGGGTGCCTTGGCCAGGCTGAGCAGTTGGGTTAGACCGGTGCCGTGCAGGCCGTTGCGTTGCAACGACCTTTGCATGGTATTGATCAGTCTGCTGCGGGTATCTTGGGTGTTCATGCTGCTATTTATAGACTGATCGGTCTATTGAGTAAATAGCATTGCCGGTTTTTGTCTGCCTTATAGGCTTTCTTTGCAGCTGATACGCTGCCACAGCACAAACAACGGCTCCGCCAGAAACATCACCAGGAATAACCGCAGCACCTGCAAGGCAGTAACCAGAGCCACCGACAGGTGCAGCGCCTCTGCGGTCAGGCACAACTCGGTGATACCGCCAGGCATCATGCCCAGCATCAGGCTGATGCGATCGACCTGGCCGAACTGGCTGAGCGCCGTCGCGGCGCCAGCGGCCACCAGCATGGCCAGCAGGGTGAAGGCAAAAACCCGCAGCAGGAAGGCCGGCGCCTTGCGGAAGAAGGCACGATCAAAATGACAACCGAGCGCGCTGCCGATCAGCCACTGGCCGGCAGCGCTCGCGCCGGGCGGCAACGCGATGTTGATATCCAGCAGTACGCCACCTGCCGCGCAGACGATCAGCGGGCCCAGCATCCACGGGTTGGGCTGGCGCAGACGGCGCAGCAGCAACGCCAGCAGGCCGCCCAGCGGCAGTAGCCAGGCGAGTATCCCAAGGTTGGTCGGCAGTGCGGCCGGTGCCGTGACGGGCGGCAGGGCCCAGGTAAAGAGCGCCGGAATCAGCAGCACTACCATCAGCAAGCGCAGGCTGTGGGCGGCGACCACATTGGCAATATTCGCCTGGTGGCGCGCGCCGATGACGGCCATTTCACTGGCGCCGCCGGGCATGCTGGCAAAATACGCGGTAGCCTGATCGACGCCCGCTCGGGACAGGATGCGAATGCCGATCAGACTGAGCGCAAAGGTGCCGCAGGCGCCCAGCAGGATCAGCCCCAGATGGCTGAGTACCTGCTCAAAGACGGGCGTGGTGAAGTGCAGGCCGATGGCGCTGGCGACGATCAATTGCCCGGTCTGCCGTGAGCCGGCAGGCGGGTTGCACAGCACGCCGCTACAGCGCAGCAGGATGACTGCCAGCAGTGAGCCGGTCATCCAGGGCAGCGGCCAGCCCATCAGGCTGGCGAGAAAACCGCCGAGCGCGCCGCCGAGCGGAGCGCTGGCAAACAGCAGCCAGCGGGGCTGGCTACCCGCCTCAGGCATTGGCCAGCGCCAGGTTGCGCTTGGCGCGATAACGCCGCCAGAACGGCAGCGCGACCATCAGAGCGACCAGTACCCACAGGCCGATGGCAATCGGGCTGGAGAACAGAATGCCCAGATCGCCATTGGAGATCGACAGCGCGCGGCGCAGGTTGCTTTCCATCATGTCGCCGAGGATGAAACCCAGCAGCAGCGCCGAGAGCGGAAAGTCCAGCTTGCGCAGCAGATAGCCGAAGACGCCGATGGCAATCATCAGGAACAGGTCGAAGGTGGTTGCGTGCACCGCGTACACACCGATCGACGTGATGATGGCGATGGCCGGCACCAGCGTCCAGTTGGGTACGGACAGAATGCGGGTGAACACCTTGATCATCGGCACGTTCATCACGATCAGGATGATGTTGGCGATGAACAGCGAGGCTATCAGGCCCCAGACGATATCGGGCTGATTCTGGAACAGCAGCGGGCCGGGGGTGATGTTGTACAGCGTCAGCGCGCCGAGCATCACCGCCGTGGTGCCGGAGCCGGGAATGCCCAGTGTCAGCATCGGGATCATCGAGCCACAGGCCGAGGCGCTGTTGGCGGTTTCCGGTGCGGCCAGCCCGCGCAGGTCACCTTCGCCAAAACGTCCGCTGTCGCCAGCCAGTTTTTTCTCTGACATGTAGCTCACGGCACTGGCCAGAGTGGCGCCGGCACCCGGCAGCACGCCGAAGATAAAGCCCATGACGCCGCTGCGCAGGTTGGTGGCCAGTACCGAGCCGCCCTCCTTGAGATTGAACAGCATGCGGCCGCTGGCCTTCAGCGCGGTCTGGCCGTGGTGGGTGCGTTCGAGCAGCATGAGAATCTCGCTGATGCTGAACAGGCCCAGTACCAGTACGACAAACTGGATGCCGTCAGACAGGCCCAGGCTGCCGAAGGTAAAGCGGTAGACGCCGCTGTTGGCATCAATGCCGACGCACGAGAGCATCAGACCGATCAGCACCGCAACGGCGGTTTTCACCGGCTTGTCGCCGGCCATGCCGGCCAGACAGACAATCGCAAAGACCATCAGCATGAAGTATTCGGCCGGCCCGAAAGAAACCGCCCACTGCGCCAGCAGCGGTGCAAAGATGATCACCCCCAGGGTGGCGATCATGCCGCCGACAAAGGAGCTCCAGGCCGAGATGGACAAGGCGATCCCGGCCTTGCCCTGACGTGCCAGCGGGTAGCCGTCCAGGGTGGTCATTACCGCCGAGGCTTCACCGGGAATGTTCAGCAGAATCGAGGAAATACGCCCACCGTATTCGCAGCCCAGATAGACCGAGGCGAGCAGGATCAGCGCGGTTTCTGGCGGCAGGCCGAGGGCGAAGGCGACCGGAATCAGCAGCGCCACGCCGTTGATCGGGCCCAGCCCCGGCAGCAGGCCAACGATGGTGCCAATGGTGGTGCCGGCCAGTGCAGTGACCAGATTGTTGGGGCTCAGCGCGACGTCGAAGCCCTGTCCGAGATAGTGCAAGGTATCCATGATCAGATCTCCAGATCGGACAGCACGCCAAGCGGCAGCGGCACGTCCAGAATGCGGTCAAAGAGGAAGTACAGGCCCACGCCGAGTACCACGGCGAGTACCACGCTGGGCAGCCAGCGACCGCCGAACAGACGGGCCATGCCCAGCGCGAAGAGAATGGCACTGGGCACAAAGCCCAGGATCTCGAACAGCGAGGCCAGCGCCAGCAGCAGCGCTAGGCACACCGCGACCTTGATCAGCATGGGCTTGGTCAGTGCCGGCTCGTCGCTCGGGCTGCTTTCCAGTGCCGGCTTGATCAGCAGTACCAGCGCGCCGAGGGCAAGCAGAATCAGCAGCATCAGCGGGTAGGCACGCGGCCCTACGGGTTCGTAGGAGAAGGGTGCATGGAAGCCCCAGGCAATGGTGCCGAGGCACAGGCAAGCCAGCAGCAGGCCCGCCGCAAACAGACGTTGATAAAGCATGGTGGTGTCCTCGCAGGCGCAACGCGGGCCGGATGGCCGCGCGTTGGCGAGCTGTTACTGAATGGCGGTTAGGGTTGCTGAACCAGGCCGAACTCGGAGGCGAGCGCCTTGTATTGGCTGACTTGCTGTTTGACGTAGGTATCCAGTTCGTCGCCGGTCATGGCGAAGGGGAAGAGTTCGCGCTGGCTACGCAGGGTGGCGAAATCGTCGGAGGCGAGCAGCTCGTCAAAGCTGTTCTTCCACCAGGCAAAGTCTTCATCGCTGACGTCCGGGCCCATATAAAAACCGCGTACTACCGGCCAGCTGACGTCATAACCCTGCTCTTTGGCAGTGGGAATGTCTTCGACCAGGTCGCCCGGCAGGCGCTCATCGGCGAGGATCGCAAGAATACGGATGCCGCCGCTCTCAACGTGCGGGATGGAGTCGGAGATATCCGTGCTGGCTACTTGAATGTGACCGCCCAGCAACGCGGTGGCCAGCTCGCCGCCACCTTCCATCGCCACGTAACGCAGGGCGCGCGGGTCGATGCCGGCAGCGCGGGCGACCAGTGCGGTTTGCATCCAGTCCTGGCTGCCGACGGTACCGCCGGAGCCGATGACGACCTTGGCCGGATCTTTCTTCAGCGCGGCGACCAGATCGTCCAGCGTCTTGAACTCGGAGTCGGCGCGTACGGCGATGGCGCCGTAACTGGTGCCCACGGCGGCCAGCCATTTCACCGCGCTCTCATCAAAACGGCCAAACTTGCCCTGTGCCAGGTTCAGCAGCGAGCCCGTGGAGAAGGCGGTGATGGTGCCGGGCTCGTCAGCGCGCTGCGCAACCACGGCGTTGTAGGCCACGGCACCGATGCCGCCGGGCATGTAGGTCACGCGCATTGGGCGGCTCAGGTGTTTGCCGTCCAGCAGGGCGCTCTGCGCCAGTTTGCAGGTCAGGTCGAAACCGCCGCCGGGCGAGGCCGGGGCAATGCACTCGGGGCGCTTGGGTTCGTCGGCCAGGGTGTAGCCGGCCATACCGAAACACAGGGCGGCGAGCAGGGCAGATTGAATAGCTGATTTCATCGCGGAAGTCCTCATAGCTTTTATTCTAGGTGATTGCGTCGCGTTGGCTTACCAGATCGGGAAGGCGTAGCTGACGATCAGGCGGTTCTCATCGGCGTCGCGGGCAAAGTCCGAGCGGTAGCTCGCGTTGCGCCAGCGCAGGCCGAGGTTTTTCAGTGCGCCATCCTGGAACACGTACTGCAGCTCGGTGTTGCGTTCCCATTCCGAGCCACTGCCGCCAGCGACCGGTTTGGCGTCGTCACCGTTGATATAGCGGCTCATGAAGCTCAGGCCGGGGATGCCCAGGGCGGCGAAGTCATAGTCGTAGCGCAACTGCCATGAGCGCTCTTCGGCTTCGGCAAAATCGTTGATCTGCACGAAGTTGAGCAGGTAGGGGTTGCTGCCGTCGATGTAGGGGAAGGCGTTGTCGCCGCGCATCTGTTGCAGCGAGAGATTGAACTCGTGGCCGCTTTGGGCGTACCCCAGTCGGCCTTGCCAAGCCTGGTTGTCGATGCTGCCGGCGCGTGCGCTGCCCTGATCGTCGGAGATCGCTACGCGTACTTCGCTGCTCAACTCACCGGCGCCCAGCGCGGTGCTGTGGTTCAGGCCAATAAAGTGTTGGCGGTAAATATCATCCAGTTGTGCCAGATAATAGGTAGCCGCCAGGCCGGGGGTGAACTGGTAATTCAGACCGGCCCAATTGAAATTGTCGGCGCTGAACGAACCGCCAAAACGGCGGTTGCGGTTGTTCAGGGCCATGTCCTCGGCATTGGTGGAATCGCGCTCGGTAGTCTTGCTCAGGCGCCCCAGGTCAATATCGAGTTTGTCGAATTCGTTGATGCCCAGCCGGCCACCCTGAAAGGTCTGCGGCAGAATCCGGCTGGTGTTGGGCTGCAGCACGGGAATCTTCGGCGTCAGGGTGCCGATCTGCAGTTCGGATTCGGAGTAGCGCGCCTTGGCGGTCAGGCCCAGCTTGCTGTATTCATCGGCGGCGCGACCATCATCATGGGTCGGCAGCAGGCCGGTGCCGGTGCGGTCCGGGCTGGAATCCAGCTTGACGCCCAACATGGCTTTGGCATCCAGGCCAAAACCCACGGCGCCTTCGGTATAGCCGGACTGCAAATCGAGAATGAAGCCCTGCGCCCACTCTTCGCGCTTGGATTGGCCAGTGCCTTCACGGAAGTCGCGGTTGAAGTAGATGTTGCTGGTGCTGAGTTTGGCGCTGCTGTCGTCGACAAAGCCGTCAGCCAGGGCGAACGGGGCGAGCAACAGGCCAGCGGAGCTGATCAGAGCGCCAGGCAATAGCCGGCGGTGTGCGAGTGCTGTCGTCATGCGGATACTCCATTGTTTTTTTTGTGTTGGTGCTGTCGGTGGGTGACCGTCGGGCGATGCTAATGCGCCAACCTTTCAGCAACCTTTCATGCGCAAGGCCAGTAATGTCGCGCTGTCGGCGGTAGTGAGGCGGTGTACACTCAGCCAATCAGGAGCCTAGCAAGAGAGAATGGCAGTGCGAATTCTGCTGGTAGAAGACGACCCCGAACTGGCTGAAAGCCTGGCCCGCGTGCTCAAGCACGGGGGTTGGACCGTGGACAGTCTGCATGACGGCGTAGCCGCTGATCTGGCCCTGCGTAGCGAGGATTACGCGCTGGCGATTCTGGATGTGGGGCTGCCGCGCCTGGACGGTTTTGAGGTGCTGCGCAAATTGCGTGAACGCGGCCAGACCCTGGCCGTGCTGATGCTGACCGCCCGCGGCGAGGTAGCTGACCGGGTGCGCGGGCTGAACCTGGGCGCCGACGATTATCTGGCCAAGCCCTTCGAACTGAGCGAGCTGGAAGCGCGGGTCAACGCCCTGCTGCGGCGCAGCCTGATGGGCGGTGAGCGGCAGCAGCAGTGCGGTGCGCTGGTCTACGACCTGAACGACCGGCGTTTCAGCCTCGGCGGCGAGCCGCTGGCTCTGCCCTCGCGCGAGCACGCGGTGCTGGAAAACCTGATCGCCCGTCCCGGTCGGCTGATGAGCAAGGAGCAACTCGCCGGCAAGGTATTTGGTCTGGATCAGGACGCCAGCGTTGAAGCGATTGAGATCTACATCTCGCGCCTGCGCCGCAAGCTGGATGGCAGCGGCGTGCGCATCGTCACCTTTCGCGGGTTGGGGTACCTGCTGGAGGCCGAGGCGTGAAACTGGCCGGCAGCCTGCGCGGCCGCCTGTTATCGCGCCTGGCGCTGGTGCTCTCGCTACTGTTGATTCTGGCCAGTACTGCCGCCTACTGGAATGCACGCCGCGCCGCCGATACCGCTTATGACCGCTCCTTGTTGTCCTCGGCGCGGGCGATTGCCGAGCGGCTGTACGATGAAGATGGCGAGCTCTCGGTCGAGGTGCCCTACATCGCGCTGGACAACTTCGCCTACGACATCACCGGGAGACTCTACTATCAGGTGCTGGATCTGCAGGGGCGCTCCGTGTCCGGCTATGAAGACCTGCCGGCCGCCGACGACAGTATCGCCCTGACCGACGACTACCCGGCGCTGGCGCGGTTCTACAACGCCGAATACCGCAATACTGGCGTGCGGCTGGTCAGCCTGCTGCAACCCATCAGCGGCGCCAGCAACCAGGGCATGGCCGAGATTCGGGTAGCCGAAACCCTGGAAGCGCGCGAACGCATGGCGCGCAACCTGCTGCGCCAGTCATTGATCAATCTGAGCGTACTGGCCGCCAGCGCGCTCTTGCTGGCCTGGCTGGCGGTCACCGCGGCTCTGCGCCCGCTGCAACGGCTGCGCCTGGAGGTGGCCGAGCGGCGCAGTGATGATCTGCGGCCCATTCAGACCGAGGGTTTGCAGCGCGAGGTGCGGCCGCTGGTGGATGCGATCAATCACTTTACCGGCCGCCTGCGCGAGAACTTTGAACGCCAGCGCGATTTTATTGCCGAGGCGTCGCACGAGCTGCGCACCCCGTTGGCGGCGCTCAAGGCGCGTATCGAGCTGGGGCTGCGCAGCGAGCGGGCAGCGGATTGGCGCCAGGCTCTGCACGAGGCAGAGCACAGCACCGACCGCACCATCCAGCTGGCCAACCGTTTGCTGTCGATGGCGCGGATTGAACGGGGTGCCCGCGCGGTAGCCGAGGGCAGTGCCGAACTGGTACCCATGGCGCCGCTGGTGCAGGAGCTGGCACTGGCCATGGCGCCGTTGGCGCATGGTCATGCGGTGGCCCTGGCGCTGGAGGTAGAGCAGGAGTTCGCGGTCTGGGGTGAGCCGACGTTGCTGCAGGAGTTGCTCGGCAACCTGATCGACAACGCCTTGCAGCATACGCCGCAGGGTGGGCAGATCATTCTGCGTCTGGGGGCTGACCGGCAACTGGAAGTGGAAGACAACGGCCCGGGCATACCACCAGAGGAGCGCCACCGCGTGTTCGAGCGGTTTTACCACCAAAGCCCGGAAGGGACCGGGCTGGGACTGTCGATTGTCGGCGAGATCTGCCGCGCCCACCGTGCTGATATCAGCCTGCATCAGGGCGCGGCCGGCGGCTTGCTGGTGCGTATCAGCTTCCCGGCCTGAGGCGCGCTATAGGCTTACTTGGCCGGATGCCACTCGTACTGGCGAAAAATCTCATCCACCGGGGTCTGCGCCACGTGGTTGGTGTAATTGCTCATCACCTTCTGTGCCACACCGAGGATGACCTCGAGTACCTGGCGCTGGGTGTAGCCGGCGGCGTAGAAGGCCTCCAGATCGGCCTTATCCACTTCACCACGCTTACGCACCATGGCCAGAGTGAAGGTGCGCAGGGCTTCCAGCTTGCTGTCGGGCAGCGGGGTTTCGTTGCGCAGCGCCTCGGTGATCTCGTCCGGCACTTTCATCATCCTGGCGATGCCGGTGTGGGCCGGTACGCAGTAATGGCAGGCGTGTTCGACGTTGATCGTCTGCCATACCACGGTCAGCTCGGCGGCGTTGAAGCTGCTGTTCTGGAACAGGCCGTGCAGTATCTGATAGCCCTCCAGCAGGCCCGGGGCTTCGGCCATGACTGCATGCAGGCCGGGGATGCGGCCAAAACCTTTCTCTGACTTTTCCAGCAGGGGTTTGGATGCGTCCGGGGCCGAGGTTTTGTAGTGCAGGGTGAACTCTGTCATCGGGTATCTCCAAGGGTTTTGGGTGTATTTGAGTGATCGTTCAAGTTTGCACGATAGTTATAGTTGAGTGATCATTCAAGTTATTATTGAGCGCTTGTTCAAACACCGCCGCGTCCGCCAGGAGTCAACCATGCCCAGACCTGCCCGCCATGACCGCAACATTGCGCTGGATAAAGCCGTCAACCTGTTCTGGCAGCGCGGCTACCACGCCACCTCGATGAAACACCTAGAGCAGGCGCTGGATATGCGCCCCGGCAGCCTATACGCGACCTTTGGCAGCAAGCGTGAGCTGTTCAGCGAAACATTGAACCGCTACGCGCGGCAGATGGCGGACGAACTGGCGCAGTGCCTTACCGCCGAAGCGGATCTGGCGGCGGGCTTCAAGCGCTACCTGCGCAGCCTCGCCGGACCCTGCCTGGTACGCGCGGGCACGCCGCCACGGGCCTGCATGGTGATCAAGACCCTGCTGGAAGTGAACGAGGAAGAGCCGGCACTGCAGCAGCAGGCGAATGAGGTGCTGAACCAGATGGAGCGCATTCTGACCGAGCAGCTGAAGCGCGCGCAGGCACAAGGCGAGCTGCGTGCGGAGGTGGACTGCGCGCGGCTGGCGCGCCTGCTGCAGGGGCAGGTCATCGGGCTGCGCAGTTTTGCCCAACGCGACACCGACCCGGCGCACATCGAGGCACTGGCCGAGGACATGGGTGAACTCTTTCTGCCCTACCTGACCAGGGCGGACGGGGGTAAGCGCATTTAATTATGGTTGTCATGCTATACAGGCGATTTAAATTATGCTTATCATTCAATCGTAATTAGTGTCCCTGTCCCAGAGGAAAACAGCATGAAATCCATCGTCATTGCCGGTTATGTTCGCTCCCCGTTCCACTTTGCGCGCAAGGGCGCGCTGATCAATCTGCGGCCCGACGACTTGGCCGCGCAGGTGCTGGCCGGCCTGGTGGCCCGCCTCGATCTAGATCCGGCGCTGCTGGAAGATGTGATCATGGGCTGTGCCTACCCTGAAGCCGAACAGGGCACCAACATTGCCCGCATCGCCAGCTTTCGTGCCGGCTTCCCCGAGACCCTGGGTGGCGTCACCGTCAACCGCTTCTGTGGCTCGTCGATGACGGCGATTCATTTCGCCGCTGGCCAGCTGATGCTGGGCGCGGGCGAGGCGTATATTGCCGCCGGGGTCGAGTCGATGACGCGGGTGCCCATGGGCGGCTTCAACCCCTCCCCCAACCCGCAGTTGCTGCAGAGCTACCCCGAGGTTTACATGGCCATGGGGCATACCGCTGAAGAAGTGGCTCGACGCTTTGACATCAGCCGTGAAGAGCAGGATGAACTGGCGGTGTTGTCGCACGCTAAGGCCGCCAAGGCGCGTGAGGCCGGCCTGTTGAATGATGAACTGGTGCCGATCGAGACGCCGGATGGCCAGGTCACCGAAGACGGTTGCATCCGCCCAGGCACCAATCTGGAAGCGCTGTCTCAGCTCAAGCCCGCCTTCGGTGGTGTGGTCACTGCAGGTACCGCCTCGCCGCTGACCGATGGCAGCGCTGCGGTGCTGGTGTGCACCGAAGACTTTGCCCTGCGCCACGGTTTGCCGATGCTGGCGCGGATCAAGGCGGTGGCGGTGGGCGGCTGTGCGCCAGAGATCATGGGCATGGGGCCGGTGGAGGCAACGCGTAAAGTACTTGCCCGCGCGGGGCTGAGCATCAATGATATCGACCTGATGGAGATCAACGAGGCGTTCTCCAGCCAGTCGATCGCCTGCCTGCGTGAATTGGGCATGCCGCTGGAGCGGGTCAATCTCGATGGCGGCGCGCTGGCCTTGGGGCATCCGTTGGGTGCTACCGGCGCGCGCATTACCGGTAAGGCGGCTTCGCTGCTGCAGCGCACCGGTGGGCGATACGCGGTGGCCACCCAGTGCATTGCCGGTGGTCAGGGTGTGGCTACCCTGCTGGAAGCCATCAGCCAATAACATAAAAAATGTCGGGCCGCCCTTGGCCCCGCTAGGGAGAGTTCAGGATGTCTGCAGGCAAAACCCTGTTGCTGACGTGTCTTTTGGTTGCTGTCGTTGGCTGCAGCAAGGAAGACCAGACCGAGGCGCAAGCCCCTGTTGCCCAGCCGCGTCTGGTGCTGGCGACCGAGGTACATCCGGCGGCCAGTCGTGGCGCCACCTTTACCGGCGTTGTTGCCGCGCGCACCGAGAGTGAATTGGGCTTCCGGGTGGCCGGCAAGGTCATCGAGCGGCGAGTTGATCCCGGTCAGCGGGTCAACAAGGGTGATGTGTTGCTGGTGCTGGACGTGGACGACTTTGAACTGGCCCTGCGCGCTGCCAATAATCGGGTGCGCTCGGCGCAGGCCTCGTTGCAGCAGGCCCGCGACGACGAGAAGCGCTATCGCGAGCTGGCGGAAAAAGGCGCGGTGTCGCGCCGCGCCTTCGACGAAGTGGTCACCGGCCTGCGCGTGGCCGAGGCGAATATGGCCTCCGCCCGCGCTGATGCTGCGCAGGTGGAAAACCAGCGCGGTTACTCGAAACTCAGTGCCGATGCCGACGGCGTGATCACCGATGTACTGGCCGATCGTGGTCAGGTGGTGGCGGCCGGGCAGGTTGTGGCGACCTTGGCACACAGCGGCGCGCGCGAGGCAGTTATCAGCATCCCGGAAACTCAGCGTCACCTGGCGGATCACAACGCTGCTGCGCAGCTGTTTGGTGATCCCGATACGGTCATCCCGGCCAAGCTGCGTGAACTGTCTGCCTCCGCGGACCCGATCACCCGCACCTACCGCGCCCGCTACGTGCTGGCCGACGGTGAGGCGCCGTTGGCCATCGGCTCGACCATCAGTATTCATCTGGATGACAGCGCCAGTTCGGCGCTCACCCGGGTACCACTGGGCGCGCTCTACGACCGTGGCCAGGGGGTTGGCGTCTGGGTTATCGAGGACGCCAGCCGCGTGCGCTTTACCCCGGTCACGGTGGCCAGTCTGGGGCAGGAATATGCGCTGCTGTCTGCCGGTTTGGAAGAAGGCCAGCAGATAGTCGCGCTGGGCGCGCACCTGCTGCATGAGGGGGATGCTGTCGAGCTGCTGCCGCCGCCGTCCTGGGCGGTCGACTCTGCTGCGCGGACGCTCTGATCATGGCGAGCTTCAATCTCTCCGCGATGGCGGTGCGTAATCCGGCGGTTACGCTGTTTCTGATCATTGCCGTGCTGTTGTCCGGGGCGTTTGCCTTCGGCCAACTGGGGCGCGCCGAAGACCCCTCCTTCACCGTCAAGGTGATGACCATTACCGCCGCCTGGCCGGGCGCCACCGCGCAGGAAATGCAGGAGCAAGTGGCGGATCGGCTGGAGAAGCGGATCCAGGAGTTGGACTATTACGACCGGGTAGAAACCACGGCGCAACCGGGTTTTGTGGCGATGAAGGTGATCTTCTCCAATGCCGCGCCGCCCGAGCTGATCCCCGAGCTGTTCTACCAGACCCGCAAGAAGCTCTCCGATGAGGCCAGCAGTTTGCCCGATGGCGTGCACGGCCCGTTCTTCAATGACGAGTACAACGACGTCTACTTTGCGCTCTACGCGCTGGAAGCCGGACAACTGCCGCACCGCCAGTTGGTGCAGTTGGCCGAAGAGTTGCGCCAGGGTTTTCTGCACCTGCCGGGGGTAAAGAAGGTCAATATCCTGGGCGAGCAGCCGCAGCGTATTTTTGTCGAGTTTTCCTATCAGCGCTTGGCCACCCTGGGCCTGACCCCGGATCAGATCTTTTCCGCGCTGGCGCGGCAGAACGCGGTGGCACCGGCCGGCTCGGTCGAGACCGCCGGGCCGCGCGCCTATATCCGGCTGGATGGCGCCTTTGACAGTCTCGAGCAGATTGAAAACGTTCCTGTCGTCGCCAATGGACGGGTGCTGCGCATCGCCGACGTGGCGCAGGTGCGCCAGGGCTACGAAGACCCGGCCAGCTACCGTATTCGCCATCAGGGTGAGCCGGCGCTGATGCTCGGTGTGATCATGCAGAAGCACTTCAACGGCCTGGAGCTGGACAAGTCGCTGATCGCCGAGGAACAGCGCCTGCACGACAGTCTTCCGCTGGGTATTCACTTCACCAAGGTGTCGGACCAGGCGAGCAAGATCAGCCGGGCGGTGGATGAATTCATGCTCAAGTTCTTTGTGGCGCTGGGCGTGGTCATGGTGATCAGCTTTCTGGCGCTGGGCTTTCGTGTCGGCCTGGTGGTGGCCGCCGCGGTACCACTGACGCTGGCGGTGGTGTTCGTCATCATGCTGATGACCGGGCGCGAGTTCGACCGTATTACCCTGGGCGCGCTGATTCTATCGCTGGGGCTGCTGGTGGACGACGCCATCATCGCCATTGAAATGATGGTGGTGAAACTGGAAGAGGGCATGGACCGCCTGTCGGCGGCTACCTTTGCCTGGTCCTCGACGGCCGCGCCGATGCTCACCGGCACCCTGGTGACCATCATCGGCTTTCTACCGGTGGGCTTTGCTCGCTCCGGCGCCGGTGAGTACGCCGGCAACATCTTCTGGATTGTCGGCTTTGCGCTGATTGCTTCCTGGCTGGTGGCTGTGGTGTTCACGCCCTATCTGGGGGTGAAGATGCTGCCCAACATCAAGCCGGTCAGCGGTGGCCACGACGCGCTCTACGCCGGGCCGATGTACCGTCGCCTGCGTGCCCTGGTCGAGCGTTGCATTCGCTGGCGCTGGCCGGTGACCGGCGTGGTACTGCTGGTGTTTGTCGCCTGCGTGATGGGCATGGGCGTGGTGAAGAAGCAGTTTTTCCCCAACTCCGACCGCTCCGAGGTGATGCTCGAGGTCTATATGCCGCCGGGCACTGCGTTCAAGAATACCGAAGCGGTGGTGGCACGGGTGGAGCAGGCGCTGCTGCAGGAGCCGCAAACACAGCTGGTCGATGCTTATGTGGGCGGCGGCGCACCGCGCTTTTTCCTCTCGCTGAATCCGGAGCTGCCGGATCCGGCCTTTGCCAAGATCATCGTGCAAACGGCCGACGCTCAAGCGCGTGACGAGCTGATGGCGAGCATGCGTGAACGGGTGGCGGCGGGTGAATTCCCAGGCGCGCGGGTGCGCGTCACCCAACTGGTATTCGGTCCGCCGGTACCCTTCCCGGTGGTATTCCGGGTCAGTGGCCCGGAGCTGGGGCCGCTGCGTGAGATTGCCGAGCAGGTGCGCGCGCGCGTGGATGCCAACGCCATGACCCGCGACACCTTCATCGACTGGGGCGAAAAAGCCAGCAGCTATCGGCTGGTGCTCGATCAGGATCGCCTGCGTCTGCTGGGCTTTACCCCGGCGCAGGTGAAATCCCAGATCAATGCCCTGCTGTCGGGCAATCCGATTACCGAGGTGCGCGAGGGCAACCGTACCGTCTCGGTGGTGGTGCGGGCGATCAATGCCCAGCGCGAGGATCTGGACAGTATCGAGAATCTGACCATTACCAGCGATGCTGGCCGCTCGATTCCCCTGCAGCAGGTGGGCCGCTTTGAACCGGTGATGGAAGACCCGATCCTGCGCCGCCGCAATCGTGAGCCCACCTTTGAAGTGCGCGCCGATACCGCGCCGGGTATTCAGCCGCCGGACGCCGAGCTGGCGGCCTACGCCGATCTGCAGGATTTGCTCGCCGAGCTGCCGCCGGGTTACCGCATCACCATGGGCGGCCCGGTGGAGGAAAGCGCCATCGCCAACAAGGCGCTGGCGGTGCTCTTTCCGATCATGATTCTGCTGATGCTGGTGGTGATCATGTTCCAGGTGCGCTCCTTTGGGGTCATGTTCATGGTCTTTGCCACGGCGCCGCTGGGTCTGGTGGGTGCGGTGCCGGCGCTGCTGATCTTCAACCAGCCATTCGGCTTCAACGCGATTCTGGCGCTGATCGGTATTGGCGGCATCCTGATGCGCAACACGCTGATTTTCACCGACCAGATCCGTCAGAACCAGGATCATGGCATGCCAATTCATGAGGCCGTGGTGGAGGCCACCGTGCGCCGTGCGCGGCCGGTGGTGCTGACCGCGCTGGCGGCAGCGCTGGCGTTCATTCCGCTGACGTTCTCGGTGTTCTGGTCCTCGTTGGCCTTTGTACTGATTGGCGGGGTAACCATGGGGACGCTGCTCACGCTGCTGTTCCTGCCGGCGCTGTGCAGTCTGGTGCTGCGCGAAGACCGGCCGGCGGACGCGTCGTCGGCGCTGACTACCAGTGGTCATGCCTGATGCTGCGCTGGCGGCCAGTCGGGTATAGAATGACGATCTGTATTTAACGGCGGGAGACGCTATGCGTTATTCGGAAGATCACAAGGCCAAAACCCACCAGATGATTCTGGAGGAGGCGTCGCGTCGCTTTCGTCGTGACGGCGTGGGTGCTACCGGGTTGCAGCCGTTGATGAAAGCGCTGGGCCTGACCCATGGCGGGTTTTACGCCCACTTCAAGTCGAAGGATGAGCTGGTTGAAAAGGCCCTGCAGCACGCTACAGACAGCTTGCGCGCCTCGCTGGCCATGCATCTGGGGCCGGATGCGCCGGCCTCGGCGCTGATCGACACCTATTTGTCGCCGGAGCACCGCAACAACCCGGATCACGGCTGTCCGCTGCCGACGATGTCGGCCGAACTGGGCCAGCGGGGCCAGGCC
Organism: Halopseudomonas sp.; assembly: GCF_036960865.1. GTDB lineage: Bacteria > Pseudomonadota > Gammaproteobacteria > Pseudomonadales > Pseudomonadaceae > Halopseudomonas. The sequence continues at coordinate 46,151 of NZ_JBALWE010000004.1, read as the reverse complement.
AGCGCGATCACCGACCAGATGGTTGGTGATCGCCTGGCCAATCTGGCTGGCAAGCTGGCGGGGGATGATGCCGAGGACAAAAGCGTGCTGATACTCTCGGCACTGGTCGGCGCGCTGCTGCTCTCGCGCAGCGTCAACGATCAGGCCTTGTCCGACCGGCTGCTGAATGGCACTCGCGAGCAACTCAACCTGCTGGTCGAGAACGCCGCAGACTGAGCCTCTGAGTTGCTCTGCCTTGCCAACCGCAGCACCGGCAAGCTTTCAGCTGCAGCGAGCGGCGGGCCGCTGGGGTGACAACGGCGGTGCCAGTGGCAGGCGCGCCTGCAGCAGCCGCTGCCAGTCGGTGTTGTCGGGCAGGGAGGCAATGGTCACCAGCTCGCCCTGATCAAAGCCGTGCAAGGCGGCGTCTACCAACTCGCCCGTATCCATCATCAGGGGCTCGGCAGCATGCGGCAGGCTGCAGGGCCTTACGCCGCTCCCCTTGGTTCCGGCCAATACCGCTTGTATCTGTACCCCGCGCTCGCCGATCTCTGCCTGCAGGCTTTGCGTCAGGCTCAGCACATAGGCCTTGCTCGCCGCATATACGGCGTTGAAGCGCTCTGGCAGCAAGGCCTCCACCGAGCCAAGATTGATAATGCCACCCCGACCAGCCATGCCGAAGTTGACGGCCGCCGCGCTGGACAACAGGGTCAAGGCCAGCACATTCAACTGCAACAACTCAGCCACGCTGTAACGATCTGACTCGGCCAGCGAGCCGGTAAGGGACATGCCGGCATTGTTGACCAGCAGCGTGATCTGCTTATCAGCGCGCAATCTCTGCGCAACGCGCTCGATGCCGGCTGTCAGGCTGAGATCGGCCGACAATACTTCGACCTGGATGCGATAGTTCTTGGCCAGCCGCTTGGCAAGGCGTTCGAGGCGAGCCAGGTCCCGGGCGACCAGCAGCAGGTTATATCCGCGCCCGGCCAGGCGGTCGGCGTACGCCGCGCCGATACCCGAGGATGCGCCTGTGACCAACGCCGTGCCAAGGTGGCCTGAACTGTTCATGCTGCGCGCTCCGGGGGGAATGTTTGAATTACGACTGTAATGCTATTTAAATGTTGACCGTAATTCAATCGTTCCGTCGGGCGTTCTTTAGGCTGCGTGAGGAGGTTGAGGGACGGCGGCCGGCGCTGGCCGGCCGCCGTCAGTAGGTCAAGCTTTGAGTTTGAGCAGGGTTTGCGCCACGTATTGGCCCTGATAGCGCGCGATCGCCCGTTCGCGGTCGTCGGGTTGGCGTGAGCCGTCACCGCCGGCAATGGTGGTGGCGCCGTAGGGTGTGCCGCCGGCACTTTGGCTGATGTCGAACAGCTCACTCGCACCGTAGCCGATCGGCAGCAGAATCATGCCGTGGTGCGCGAGCGTGGTCCAGGTCGAGGTGATGGTCATTTCCTGCCCGCCACCGGTACCGGTAGAGGCAAACACGCTGGCAACCTTGCCGTGCAATGCACCTTTGGCCCAGAGGCCGCCGGTCTGGTCGAGGAAGGTGCGCATCTGTCCGCTCATGTTGCCGAAGCGGGTGGGCGTACCGAAGATAATGCCGTCGTAGTCGGCCAGTTCGGTGGGGCTGGCGACTTCAGCAGCCTGGTCGGTCTTGCCGCCCGCCGCCTTGAAGGCTTCTTCCGGCATGGTTTCCGGCACTCGCTTGATGGTGACGCTAACGCCGTCGACCTGCTCTGCACCCGCGGCGACTTCTTGTGCCATGGTTTCTATGTGGCCGTACATGGAATGATAAAGCACCAGCAATTTTGCCATTTCCCTTACTCCCGGTTGTCTCTGCTGAGTGGCGGCGGCTTGGTGACGGACAGTCCCGATGGCCTTGCCCCGCATCTGGAACTATCAGCATAGAGCACCGGGTGGCGTCAGGGTTCCCGAATCAGGCGTCGGCGGCTGTCGCGTTGTCCGGGCCAAAGGCGGCGTTAGCCGTTTTAACGGCTTGGAGTTTCTGTCCATCGTCGGCGAGTTTTGTGCATTTGACTCTGCTGGTGAGCGGCGCATGCTGGTAGTTCAATCAGATCAGGAGGTAGCTAGATGTCCAATCAGCAACAGAAGATCGCCCTGATTACCGGCGCATCGCGTGGTATTGGCGCTGAAATAGCCCGCCGGCTCGCCGCCGACGGTTTCGCGGTGGCGATCAATTACGCCAACAGCGCCGCTGAGGCAAACAAGCTGGTCAGCGAGCTGCGCGCAGTCGGTGCCCAGGCCGTGGCCATTCAGGCCGATATGGCACAGCCGGACCAGGTGCGCGCGCTCTTTACCCAGTGCGAGCAGCAGCTGGGGCCACTGGATGTGCTGGTCAACAACGCCGGGATCATGCAGACCATGCCGCTGGCCGATACCTCGGATGAGCTGTTCGCGCAGACCTTCGCCGTGAACGTGCAGGGGGTGTTTGCCTGTCTGCGCGAGGCGGCGACCCGGCTGAACGAGGGTGGCCGCATCATCAATCTGTCGACTTCGGCGCTGGCGTTGAAAATGCCCGGCTACGCCATCTACAACGCCAGCAAGGCGGCTGTTGAGGCCATGACGCAGGTACTCAGCAAGGAACTGCGCGGTCGACAGATCACGGTCAACGCGGTGGCGCCGGGGCCGGTGGAAACCGAGTTGTTTCTGAACGGCAAGACGGTAGAGATGGTGCAACGCCTGGCGCACATGTCGCCGCTGGAGCGCCTGGGCCAGCCTGAGGATATTGCCGCGGTGGTGTCCTTCTTGGCCGGTGCCGAAGGCGGCTGGATCAACGGTCAGGTGCTGCGCGCCAATGGCGGTATCGCCTGAAGTGCGGGGAATCAGCGCTGGCCGCGTCCGCGCAGGGGGTCGAGCAGCGGCTTAAGGCCGTTGTGGTCGATCTCCTGCATCAGCTGCAGCAGGCGGCCGATCTCGCCCTTGGGAAAGCCCTCACGGGCAAACCAGTTGAGGTAATGGCCGGGCAGGTCAGCCAGCAGGCGGCCCTTGTATTTGCCAAAGGGCATCTCGCGACTGACCAGCAACAGCAGGTCTTCTGGGTTCATCGGTAGGGCTCGCTGGTTGATGGTGCGGGGTACATTATGCCGCACCCGGGCGCGCAGGCCGAGCCGCTGCTGCCGCGCTCGTCAGCCCGGCGGGCGTTGGCGCGATGAATCAGGTAAGCTGCGCGCCTTTGTTGTACTGAACCGGAGGTATGTCCATGTTGTTGAAAGCCCTGCGCGTTGGCCTTGGCCAAGTGATCATTTTCCTCAGTTTCATCACCCGCCCGCGCAAGATGAAACGTACCCCCGAAGCCCAGGCAAAGGTAGACCAGGCGGCGGCGCAGCTGAGCCTTTACCAGTTCAATGCCTGCCCGTTCTGCGTGAAGACACGCCGCACGCTGCGCCGCCTCAACCTGCCGATTGCGCTGCACGACGCCAAGAACAACCCGACCGACCGGCAGACGCTGCTGGAGCAGGGCGGCAAGATCCAGGTGCCCTGCCTGCGCATCGAAGAAAATGGCGAGTCGTCCTGGCTGTACGAGTCCAAGGCGATCAATGCCTATCTGGAGCAGCGCTTCGCAGCCTGAGGTTTGCGCGCGGTTTTAATTAGAAATTGCTGTAGTTAAAGTCAATTATTATTGACTGGTTGTTATTCATTGATGTCGGCACACTGCGCGGCGCGCTTCTGGGTGAGTTAACCCGAAGCGCGCCGTTTTTCCTTTAGTGACCGATACCGCCGATGATCAATCTCAGCCCCGCCGCTTTTTTCAGTCGTGTTAACAATGCCATTCAGCCGCGCCCGCAGGAGTGGTTGCGGGCCGGGGTGGGCGCCACGCTGGGGATTCTGGTCAGTGTCTGGCTGTGCCAGTGGGTGTTTGGTCTGCCGGTCGCCCTGCTGTTGATTGGCCCGGTGGGGGCTTCCGCAATTCTGCTGTTTGCCGTGCCCTCCGGTACCCTGGCGCAGCCGCGTGCGATCCTCGGCAGCTACCTGCTGGCAGCGCTGGTGGGCACGGTGGTAGCGCATTTTGGCGGCCATACCCTGGGCATGGCCGCGTTGGCGGTTGGGCTCAGTCTGTTGTGCATGTTTCTGCTGCGCTGCCTGCATCCGCCGGGCGGTGCCGTTGCGCTCTGCGTGGTGCTGGCCGGGCCGGCGTTGCAGCAGCTGGGCGAGTTGGCGATTCTGCCGGTGCTGTTGCACGCCGTTGCCTTGCTGGCGTTTGCGCTGATCTACAACAACCTGACCGGGGTGCGCTATCCAAAACGGCCGGCGCCAGTGATTGACCTGCAGCATACCCGCGACGCGCCGGCAGCCCTGCGGGTGGGCATTACCGATGCGGATATGGATGCAGCGCTGGCTGAGTTCGGCGAGTTTGTCGATATCACCCGCGAAGACCTGGCGCAGATCATTCACCGGACCGAGGTCTCGGCGCTGCGCCGCAATATGGGTGCGCTGTGCGCCGCCGACGTGATGTCGCGTGATCTGCACTGGGTTGCGCCCGACACCAGCGTGCGAGAGGCCCTGCAGCTGCTGCAGCAGCACCGGCTGCGCGTATTGCCGGTACTGGATCAGACAGGGCAGCTGGTGGGCATCGTCAGCCTGGTTGATCTCGCCGACTTTGCCGGGCGTGGCGGGCGCCGGCTCCTGCGCGGTGGCGGTGGCCAGAAAACGCCACTGCGCGAGGTGATGAGTTCACCCGTGGTGGCGGTTGACCAGCACTGCCATATTGTCGAGCTGGTGCCGCTGCTGAGTGAGCGTGGTCTGCATTGCCTGCCGGTGTTGGAGCAGGGAAGGCTGGTGGGACTGGTGACCCAGACCGATCTGATCGCCGCGCTGCAGCGCGCTCTGTTGCGGCACTTGAACTAGCCCAGAGTTACAGCTCCGGGCTCCAGCGTTGCGACCAGTCGGTGCTGTTTTGCGCGGCGGCGCGCAGCAGGGCGATGGCCTGTTGCAGCACCGGGTTGTCACGCTCGCGGGCGTAAACCAGAAAGGTCGGGAAGCTGAATTCAGGCGCCAGCGGTACGCGCTGCAGTACGCCCTGATCCAGATAGCTTTGCACCACCCTGCGGCGAAAATAGCCGCTGCCGCCGCACTCGAGCAGGTATTGCAGCGCCAGCGGCCCCAGGTTGAAACTGAGCTCGGCCCTGGCTTTCTCCGGCAGCGCGGCATCGTGCTGGCGGCGAAAGTCCTCGCCCCAGTCGATATAGATATAGGGCTCGGGCTGCTCTGGCAGGCACACCTGAATCAGCTTCTCTTCCAGCAACTCCTCCACCTGCAGGCCAGGCCAGTACGCTGGCTGGAACACCAGGGCCGCGTCCAGTGTGCCCTGCTCCAGCTTGCGCAGTAGCAGCGCGCCCTCGCCAACCTCGGCGCGAATGGTATGTCCACGGACCTGCTGGCGCAGCTCGCGTACCCAGTGCAGCATCAGCGGGTTGCTCAGGCTGGTTTCGCCGCCGACCCGTAACACTTTGTCGAAGCCCTGCAGCAACGGCAGGTCGCGCTGGGCGGCTTCCCAGGCCTGTACCATCTGGTTGGCGTAGGCGACAAAGGCTTCGCCATCGGCGGTCAGGCGCGCGCCGGCGCGGTTGCGCACTAACAGACTGCAATTGAGCTGACTTTCCAGGCTCTGCACCCGCGCGGTGATGGCGGCCTGGGTCACGTGCAACTGTTCAGAGGCGGCGACCAGGCTGCCGCTGCGCACTATCTCGAGAAAGGTCCGCGCCAAGCTGATGTCCATCGCGGCTCAGGCGCTCTGGTAGCTGTCGATCACTTCCTGCGCCGCACGAAAGGCGTCGATCGCCGCCGGTACGCCGGCGTAGACCGCACAATGCAGCAGAGCCTCGCGAATTTCATCCACGCTGCAGCCGTTGTTCAAGGCCCCGCGCACGTGGCCTTTAAGCTCCTGCGGGCACTTGAGCGCAGTCAGCGCGGCGAGGGTAATCAGGCTGCGAGTCTTGCGATCCAACCCTTCGCGATTCCACACGCCGCCCCAGGCGTGTTCGTTGACGAAATCCTGCAGTGGTTGGCTGAACTCGGTGGCGTTGTTCAGCGCGCGATCCACAAAGGCGTCGCCCATGACTTCACGGCGCACCTGTACGCCTTCCGGTTTGCTGTTGCTCATGACGTTCTCTCCTATGTGTCGTTAATACGGGTTATTTGCGCTGGGCGATCCAGATGGTGTGCCGGGTGCCGCTGTTACCGTGCGCGTACACCTGCTCTTCGCGCGCCTTGAAACCGGCCTTGCCTAAACGTTGCGAGAAGGAGCGGTCGGCACTGGCTGACCAGACGGCCAGCGTGCCCTTGGGACGCAGTGCACGCGCGCAGGCTTCCAGCCCGCCGGGGGAATACAGCCAGCTGTTGGATTTTTGCGTCAGGCCTTCGGGGCCGTTATCCACATCCAGCATGATGGCGTCAAAGCCGCCGGGCTCGTTCTTGAGCAGCTCGGCCACGTCCTGATTGACCACGCGGGTGCGTGGGTCGCTCAGGGGCTTGCCGGACTTCTCGCCCAGCGCGCCTTGGTTCCATTCGATCACGCCGGGCACCAGTTCGGCGACCACCGCCTCGGCGCTCGGCGCCAACTGCTTGAGCGCCGCGGCCAGGGTAAAACCCATGCCGAGCCCGCCAATCAGCACCCGCGCGTCGGCCTTGCTGCTCAGCGCGCTGCAAGGGATGGCAGCGAGCGCATCTTCTGAGCCGTGGGTGCGGGTGTTCATCAGTTGGCCGCCCTTGCCGCCCTGAATCTTGATCACAAAGTCGTCGCCGTATTCAAACAGGCAGAGCGCGTCGGTGGTGCCGGGAATGGGGGCGGTGTCGAGCAGGATGAAACGTTTCATGGCGGGTCCGCAGGCAATAAAGGCTGGATTCTAGCAGCCAGGCAGCTGCCGGTGTGCGCGCTGCAGTCGATCAGATAGACTGGTCTGTATAAACATCAGCTACTGCCTGCAGGTAAATGCCATGGCCGCTGCCGCCAAACATCGCAACAGCATCATTACCTCCGCCATCCGTCTGTTTCGTCAGCGCGGCTATGCCGCCACCGGTCTGAATGACATCCTCAAGCACAGTGGGGCGCCCAAGGGCTCGTTGTATCACTACTTTCCTGGCGGCAAGGAACAGTTGGGCGAAGAAGCCATAGTGGTCGCTGCTGGCGTTGTTACCCAGACCCTGACTGACCTGCGCGCCCAGCATCCCAGCGCGGCGGACATGCTCAGAGCCTATGGCCAGCTGCTAGCCGGCTGGATGACCCAGGCGGGCTTTGCCGAAGGCTGCCCGATCGCCACCACGCTGCTGGAAACCACGCCGCAATCGCCGTCGCTGGCCGCGGCCGGGCAGCAGGCATTTGCCAGTTGGTGTGAGGTCTTTGCAGCGCAATTGCAGGACGACGGGGTGGCAGCCGAGCAGGCACAACGCTGGGCGCAACTGATGGTCAGCACGGTAGAGGGCGCCCTGCTGATGGCGCGCGTGCAAGCCACCGCCTTGCCGATTACCCAGGCTTGCGATGACCTGGCGGCGCTGATCGACCGCCGCTGACCCGACGCCCCTGACACCAGCCGATGCTGCCAGCACTAGTCAGCCTTCGGCTGCTCCCACTTCCCCGCCAACGCCAACGCCAACGCCAACGCCAACGCCAACGCATCCGAGTTTGACTCTGGGTATATATTATATAGACTGGTCTACATTAAAAAATAAATCATGGGGAGAAAGTCATGGGTAGCACAGAGATTCCAGCGGGATACCAATTGCATGACCGTCGCAGTGGCCTGACCGACCCCTGGCAGCCAATCTATCAGCGCACCCACGACGCGGGCCTGAGCCTGGGCCTGCGCGCAGGGCAGGCGCATGTGAATAGCCGCGAGTTCGTGCACGGTGGACTGATTTCGGCGCTGGCCGACAATGCCATGGGCCTGAGCTGCGCCGCACGCATGCCGGATATTCAGGGTCTGGTGACGGTCAGCATGACGCTCGACTACCTTGGCGTAGCACGCCAGGGCCAGTGGCTTGAGGTCCGTGCCGAGGTGCTGCGCACCGGCGGCACACTGTGTTACGCAGCGGCGCGGATCTATGCCGACGCGCAGTTATGCGCCTCGGCCAGTGCGGTATTCAAGGTAGCGCGATAACCCAACGGCAGATAAGAGGCAGGCTCTCATGCAGCACAACCAACAAGTGCAGGACAAGATTCAACAGATACTGCCTATGGCCGCGTTCAATCGCTGGCTGGGTCTACAGCTGATGTCAGCTGCGCCGGGTGAGGTCACTCTGCACCTGCCCTGGCGTGAGGAGTTCGGTCAGTACAGCGGCTTTCTGCATGCCGGTATTCTCGGTGCCCTCATCGACACCGCCTGCGGCTTTGCCGCCATCACCCAAACCGACCGTGTGCTGGCCTCCCAGTACACGGTGCGATGTCTGCGGCCGGCGGTGGCAGACACCTTCGTTATTCGCGGTTGGGTGGTCAAGCCGGGCCGGCAGCAGATCTTTGCGGCGGCAGAGATCTACGCCCTGGGCGATGAGCAGCGCAAGCTCTTCGCTGCGGGTGATGCCATGCTGGTGCCGGTAGTGAGCTGATTCACTGGCGGGCGTATGGCGGAGCCGAGCGTCCGTGGTCTTCTGACAGAAGGTCGTGCGTCAGCTTGTCTCTGGTCTCGGGCGACCTATGCTTATGGGGCATGCGGATACCCCGGATGCAATATACGGGTCGCCTAACCCAAGGCCTGTAACGCAGGGGAAGCGACGCCAGAGCACAGAGGACAGTGTATGAAAGCTTACGCAGCGGAATTGTGCGGTACCTTCTGGTTGGTCTTGGGCGGATGCGGCAGTGCGGTGCTGGCCGCGGGTTTTCCGGACGTGGGCATCGGTTTGCTGGGGGTCGCGCTCGCCTTTGGTTTGACCGTGCTGACCATGGCTTTTGCCATCGGCCATATTTCCGGGTGTCATCTGAACCCGGCGGTGAGCATTGGCCTCTGGGCTGGCGGCCGTTTTCCGGCGAATGAGCTGGCGCCCTACATTATTGCCCAAGTGCTGGGTGGCGTGCTGGCTGGCGCGGTGCTCTATGTCATCGCCAGTGGTCAGGCCGGCTTTGACTTGGCTGACGGCTTTGCGTCCAACGGCTACGGTGCGCATTCACCTGGCGGCTATTCTCTGCAGGCCGCGCTGGTGTGTGAAGTGGTGATGACCATGATGTTCCTGCTGGTGATCATGGGGGCCACGGATTCGCGTGCGCCAGCCGGTTTTGCGCCCATCGCCATCGGTTTGTGTCTGACGCTGATCCACCTGATCAGCATTCCGGTCACCAATACCTCGGTCAACCCGGCGCGCAGCACCGGCGTAGCCGTGTTTGTCGGCGACTGGGCGGTGGCGCAATTGTGGCTGTTCTGGCTGGCGCCGATCATCGGCGGTGTGCTGGGGGCGGTGCTGTATCGCTTTATTGCCGGTGGCACGGTCAAGCTGAATGTGCCGGACATAAAAACACCCGCATGAGCGGGTGTTTGCAGTAAATGTCTGCTATCAGGGTCGCGGTCGGCGGCCCATGATGAAGGACACAATGAACAGCACCAGGAAGACCAGGAACAGAATCTTGGCAATACCCGTTGCCGTGCCGGCGATGCCACCGAAGCCCAGTACGGCAGCGATGATGGCGATGATCAGAAATGTAATAGCCCAACTAAGCATGGTGTTTCTCCTTGGTGGCAAGCCTCGCTGCGCTTCCCTGTCAGGTCAGCTGCACTGGCTCTTACTCTGGTTTGTCGCGCCAGGTGCAAGCCCTGGCTAGCGACAATGCTGGTTTACTGCGTTTGTTACGGCGATCGTGATTACTGCGCTTTTTTCAGGTCGCGCATGCGGTCGTGACAAGCACGCACCTTGGGCATTTGCGCCGTAATGTCGGCACGCAGGTCCGGGTTTTTGCTGTCCATGGCATCTTCAAAGGCGTGCAGAATCCGGTCCTCGGCTTCTTCCAGCTGAGCGATGTAGGTCGCACCTTCGTCGCTGGACAGTGCTGCGCGGGTATCGGCGTACACTTGGCGCATCTTGCCAGTGAAGGTTCCGCCGCTGGCGGGGACTTCATGGTTGGCGGCTACCTTGCCTTCGAGTGCGACAATGACGTCGGTCTTGGCCTGCGCCATATCCTTGAACAGCGCCTGCAGCTGTGGGTCCTTGACCTCGTCACGGGCATGCTCGTAAAAGCGCTTGCCGTCACGGGTGATCTCGATCAGATCGTTCAATTCAGCCGTTGTCTTATTGCTCATGATCTATCTCCTTCTGTGCATCTGTTTTCAGTTACAGAGGTGAGGATGCCGGCCTGATTAGGCCGGCCAGTTGATCAGCTGGCGGTACGCAGGTTTTCTGCAGTCACGTCTTTAACGCCTTTGATGTTCTTGGCGGTGCTGATGGCCAGATCCTTCTCGGCGTCTGACATCACGGTGCCGCTCAGGGCAACTACACCGTTATTGGTGTCGACCGAAATATCCAAACCGCTCAGGTTGCTGCTCAGCAGGTAGCTGGATTTGATCTTGCTGGTGATCCAGGCATCGCTGATCGCTTCGCCAGCGTCATCGGCTGCGTTCTGTGCCTTGGCTGCGGCGGTCGCATCGGCGTTGACCTTGATCTCGTTGTCTACGCGGCGCACACCGTCAGTGTCCTTGGCCAACATGCCAGCCAGATCCTTGGCTGCTTCAGACTGGGCAGTACCGCTCAGGGATACCACACCGTTCTTGGTAGTGACGTTCACGTCCAGACCTTCGGTGTTGCTGTTCCACAGCAGCTTCGATTTGATGGTGGCCGTGGTAGTCGCGTTGCTGAAGCTCTGCGACAGGGTAGGCGTACCATCGTCGTTGGAGTTGGTCTCGACGTCGGGGTTCACCTTCAGTTGGTTGTCAACCTCGGTCACGCCGTCGATGCTCATGGCGACTTCTTCGGCCAGATCACGGTCAACGTCGTTTTCCACTTCACCGGTCAGTTTGGCAACACCGTTCTCAACATCAACATCGATGCTGAAGGGGTTCAGGTGGCGATTCAAGGCAATCGCAGTCCAGACTGAACCTTCCTGACGTGCTTCGGCCAGATCGCCGTCGTCGGCGTGGGCAGCCAGAGGCATGATGCCCATCAGGCCAGCGGTAGCGGTAGCAAGTGCGATTGTTTTCATCTTGAACATGGTGTTTCTCCTGTAAATCATTTTTTTGTCCGTATTCGGCGCTGTCATTGTGTGCCGATGTAAAAGGTATTGCAGGGGCTGTGCCAGCTTTTTGATTTTTAATTTATTTAATTAAATCAATTGCTTGAGTGTTTTGTGTGAGTGCTCAACACTTGCGCTTTGCACGACAGGCCTGTTTGCGTCGTGCAAATTGCAAGAGCTTTCGGCGGGTGTTTGTGTGGTGGGTAGCGGCAATGCCCGTGGGCACGGGTTACACTCAGGCATCGTGGTACGCGTTGGCGCGGTTCACTTCATCAGCGGCTACAGCTGGCTGCCATGAAGGGGGCGGTGTCAGCGTCTACACGCTCACTGATCACCCCGTGGAGTGTTGAAATGCGTCGACTATTTATACTGCTGCCCGCTGTGCTCTTGCTTGCCGCCTGCCAGGGCGCGGCGGTGCAGCCTGACTACGATGCCTCGCGCGACTTTTCCGCTTATCGCACTTGGCAGTTCGCCGACCCGGCCGTGTCCTACCGTCCCGAGAACGATCCGCGTCTGACCGGCGAGTTGACTACCGAACGGGTCAAGGCCTCGGTTGCCAACCAGATGGAGCTGCGGGGCCTGCGTCCACCGGTTGAAGGCCAGGCCGCCGACCTCCAGGTGAAGACCTATCTGATAGTGGAGAACCGCCAAGACAACGTTACCACCAGCTTTGGCGGCTATTGGGGCACAGGATGGGGTGGTTTCTGGGGTGGTCCGTCGATCCAGACCCAGAGTATTGACTATAAGGAGCTGACACTGCAGGTCGACATGCTCGACAACAGTGACGGCAAGCTGGTCTGGCGCGGTAGTGAGAGCGATACGCTGAGCGAGCGTCCGCAAACGCCCGCCAAGCGAGAAGAGCAAATCAACCGGCTGGTTGGCAAAATCCTCGGCAGCTTCCCGCCCTATTGAGCAGAAAGACTGACCGGTAGCGCCTGCCTTACATAGTGGCGAGCATGGGCTGCTCGCCACGCAGTTTGATTACATCGGCCCGTGGCGGTGCGCCAAACATGCGCCGGTATTCGCGGCTGAAGTGCGAGGGGCTTTCATACCCCACGCGGTAGCTGGCAGTGGCCGCTTCCAGCCCTTCACTGAGCATCAACCGCCGCGCCTCGTGCAGGCGCAATTTCTTCTGAAACTGTACCGGCGACATGCGCGTCACCTGTTTAAAGGTATGAAACAGGGTCGACTCGCTCATATTGACGTCATCGGCCAGCTCGCGCACGCGCAGCGGCTCGGCAAAGCGATCCTTGAGTACGGCAATCACCTTGGAAATACGATGCGCCTGGCTATCGGTGGCGACGAAGTCGCGCATGCGCCAGCCCATTTCCCCGATCAGCGCGCGGTAGATGATCTCGCGGCGGACCAAGGGCGCCAGTATGCGGCAGTCCGCCGGGGAGTCGAGCAAGGACACCAGCCGTGTCATGGCTTCCAGAATGCCGACGTTGACCGGCGCGACGCTAAGACCGCAGGCTGCTGCCGGGCAATCGCGTTGCTGATCCAGCGGCGGCAGAGTATCCCCCAGCTCCAGGACCATTTCTGCGACTTCCTGCGGATCGATCGACAGTTTGACGGCCAGATAAGGCTCCTGCGCCGAGGCTTCTATCACGGCGCCGACCACCGGCAGATCGACCGCCGAGATCATGTAGGTGAGCGGGCCGTAGGCAATTTCCTTGTCGCCCAGTTGCACGGTTTTACTGCCCTGGGCGATGACGCACAGCGCCGGATCATAAACGCCGCAATTCAGCGCGCTGGGCTGATCGGCTCGGAACATCTGCAGGCCGGGAATGCAGGTATCGTGTATTCCGTCGGCGGTTGCATGCTCCAACGCCAGCTCGGCCAAGCGGCGACACAGGGGCGCTTCGGGTTGCGCAAGCTGGGCGTTGATGTCGATCATGCGGTAACACCTCGTTCTGGAGTTTCGCGATAGTATACGCAGCTTGTTTGTTTCTCTTGTGACAGCCTGAATGCTTTTGCAGGATAAGGCAATAAGCTTGCAGGATCGCGCAAATCAAAGGCTGCAAGGCAGTGTTTTGCTTTATCGTAGTGCTGTTTCTCAGCTTGCCAGCCCCAAAGTCGCGCACAACGGTTATTGCCTTTTTCTCTGATAAAAACAGAATTAGGCAATTTATGCGCAGTACTACGCTATCGGGTAGCGCGCCTGGCCGCGTATCGTTCCCCCCATACCAAAGCCCTGCCTGAACCGGTTCGCCTCGTGCGCGCAGGGCTCATACGTATTGCCAGGCCAATTTGCACACAGGGAGCAAACAGCATGACTACTTTCGCCCTAAGGAACGTAAAACAACTCGGCGCACTCGGGCTGCTGCTGGCGTTAGTCGCCGGTTGCGATGCCCAGGGTGAGGAGGCTGCTGCTGCGCCGCCGCCGGCGCCCGCCGTACAGGTGGCCACGGTGAGTGCCCGCGAGGTAACGTTGTGGGATACCTTTACCGGCCGCGTTGCCGCACCGGAAACCGTGGCCTTGCGGCCACGCGTCAGCGGTTATATTGATCGCGTGGCCTTTACCGAAGGTGAACTGGTAAAGCAGGGCGACGTGCTCTTTGTAATTGATCAGCGGCCTTATCAGGCGCGCCTGCAAATGGCTGCGGCTGAGCTGGAGCGAGCGCGCAGCCAGTTGCAGTTGAGTGACCGCGAAGCCAAACGTGCCGAACAACTGTGGGAGCGCCGCGCCATTTCCCGCGAAGAGCTGGAGCAGCGTAGCGCGGCCCGGGCGATTGCCCGCGCGGGTGTCAATTCGGCCCAGGCGGCACTCGATAACGCCAAGCTGGATCTGGCCTACACCGAAGTGAAGGCTCCGGTGGGCGGTCGCATGGGGCGAGCGGAAATCACCCGCGGCAACCTGGCCACCGCCGACAGCACGCTGCTGGCCACGCTGGTTTCGGTTGACCCCATGTATGTGTACTTCGAGAGCGACCAGCAGACCGCCGACAACAATCCCTACACCAGCGCCGAGCAGAGCGCGGTGCCGGTCAAGGTGGGCCTGGCCAACACCCAGGACTACCCGCACAACGGCCAGCTCGACTTTGTCGACAATCAGTTCAATGCGGCCACGGGGACTCTGCAATACCGCGCCGTGGTGGCCAATCCGCAGGGGCTATTGCGTCCGGGGCAGTTCGCCCGCGTGCAGATGCCGGTAGCCGCGGCCAGCAAGGCGATTCTGATTGACCAGAAAGCCGTGCTGACCGATCAGGATCGCCGCTATGTCTACGTGCTTGATGAGCAGAATCAGGCGACCCGCCGTTTTGTGCAGACCGGCCGGCGCATGGATGGCCTGCTGGTGATCCGCGAGGGTCTGGCCGACGGCGACCGTGTGGTGGTCAACGGCCTGCAGAAAATTGCCTTCCCGGGTATGCAGGTGGCGCCTGAACCGGTCGCCATGGCCAGTGCCGAGCGGGCCAACGCCATAGCGCAGAACAGCCTGTAATCGCGTTTCTCTGATACGCAAAAACCACATCTTTGTTGCCAGGAGGCGCGCTCATGCGAGCGCGCCACAGGGAGAGTCTTGCCGTGAATATTTCACGTTTTTTCATTGATCGACCGATCTTTGCCTCGGTGCTGTCGATCATCATCTTTGCCGTGGGCCTGATCAGCATTCCGCTGTTGCCGGTCAGCGAATACCCCGAGGTGGTGCCGCCCAGCGTGCTGGTCAGCGCCAGTTACCCCGGTGCCAACCCGAAAACCATTTCAGAAACCGTTGCCACGCCGTTGGAAGAAGCCATCAACGGCGTGGAAGACATGATCTACATGAAGTCGGTGGCCGGCAGTGACGGCAGCCTGGCGCTGACCGTGACCTTTGCCCTGGGCACTGACCCGGATCAGGCCCAGGTGCAGGTGCAGAACCGGGTCTCGCAGGCCTTGCCGCGGCTGCCGGAAGATGTGCGCCGTCTTGGGGTGACTACGCAGAAGCAGTCGCCCAACCTGATGATGGCGGTGCACCTGATCTCGCCGGACGACAGTCTGGATGCCACCTACATCCGCAACTACGCGGTGCTGCACATTCGCGACGAGCTGGCGCGCATCCCCGGCGTGGGGCAGGCCGGGCTGTTTGGTGCTGGTGACTATGCCATGCGCCTGTGGGTCGACCCGCAGCGGGCGGCCTCGCTGGGCGTGACTGCCGGCGATATCAGCGCGGCGGTACAGGAGCAGAATGTGCAGGTTTCGGCGGGTCAGATTGGCGCGCCGCCGATGCCCGGTGGCTCCGACCTGCTGATCTCGATCAATGCCAAGGGGCGGCTGGACAGTACAGAGGCGTTTGGCGATATCGTGCTGAAAACCGGCGCCGATGGGCAGATCACCCGGCTGCGCGATGTGGCGCGGATCGAGCTGGCGGCGCAGGAAGATTCGCTGCGCGCCCTGCTTAATGGCCGTCAGGCGGTTGCCCTGCCGATTTTCCAGGCGCCGGGCTCCAACGCGCTGGACGTCTCCAAGGCGGTGCGCGCCAAGATGGCCGAGCTGGATGACGACTTTCCCAAAGGCCTGAAGTGGGAAATCGCCTACGATCCCACGGTGTTCGTCAGCACCTCCATCAGCTCGGTGATCACCACCCTGCTGGAGGCGGTAGCGCTGGTGGTGCTGGTGGTGATTCTGTTCCTGCAGACCTGGCGTGCCTCACTGATTCCCTTGCTGGCGGTGCCGGTCTCGATTGTCGGTAGCTTTGCCGTGTTGCTGATGCTAGGCTTCTCGATCAACACCCTGACGCTGTTCGCCATGGTGCTGGCCATCGGCATCGTGGTGGACGACGCCATCGTGGTGGTGGAGAACGTCGAGCGCAATATCGAGCAGGGTCTGGCGCCCTTGGCCGCCGCCCATCAGGCCATGCGTGAAGTGAGCGGGCCGATCATCGCCATCAGTCTGGTGCTGTGTGCCGTCTTCGTGCCCATGGCCTTTCTGGACGGCATTACCGGTCAGTTCTACCGCCAGTTTGCGGTGACTATCGCCATCACCACGGTGATCTCGGCGATCAACTCGCTGACCCTGTCGCCCGCATTGGCGGCGACCCTGCTCAAGCGGCACGGCGCTGCGCCGGACTTGCCTACGCGTATTCTTGATCGCGGCTTTGGCTGGCTGTTTCGCCCGTTCAACCGCTTCTTCCAGCGCAATGCGCTGCGTTACGAGCGCTTTGTGGGTCGCAGCTTTGGCCGTCGCGGGCTGGTGTTCGGGGTTTATCTGATCCTGCTGGCGAGCACTGCCTTCATGTTCAATCAGGTACCGGGTGGCTTTATTCCAACCCAGGACAAGACCTATCTGATTGGCAGTATTCGCCTGCCGGAAGGCTCCACCCTGGACCGCACCGAAGCGGTAGCGCGGCGGGTGAGTGAAATGGCGCTGGGCACCGAAGGCGTGGCCGACGCCGCAGCCTTTGTCGGCTTTAACGCGCTGCAGGGCACCAATACGCCGAATATCGCCACTGTGTTTGTGCTGTTCGACGACTTCGCGATTCGCGACCGCACGGCACTGGAAATTGCCGACGACCTGAACGCCAAGCTGGGCGGTATCAATGAAGGCTTTGCCATCACCTTCATGCCGCCGCCAGTGTTTGGCCTGGGCGCCGGGTCTGGCTATTCGCTGTATATCCAGGATCGCAGCGGGGCCGGTTACGGTGCGCTGCAGCAGTCCACCGATGCGTTGGCGATGGCATTGGCGCAAACCCCAGGCCTGGGCTTCCCGATCACCTCCTACCAGGCCAACGTGCCGCAACTGGATGCCGAGGTGGATCGCCTGCAGGCCAAGGCCCAAGGCGTTCGGCTGGATGACCTGTTCGGCACGCTGCAGCTGTACTTTGGCTCGCAGTACATCAATGACTTCAACCTGTTCGGCCGTACCTATCAGGTCAAGGCGCAGGCGGATGCGTCCTTTCGTGACGAGGCCAGCGACCTGGATCATTTGTACACGCGCAACGCCCAGGGCGACATGGTGCCGCTCAATACCATGGTCAGCCTGACGCAGAGTTTTGGTCCCGATCCGGTGATCCGCTACAACGGTTACCCGGCATCCGATCTGATCGGTCAGTCCGATCCGGCGATGTTGTCGTCCGGTGAAACCCTGGCGACGGTGGCCGAGGTGGCCGGGCAAACGCTGCCGGCCGGCATGAGTGTGGAGTGGACCGACCTGAGTTTCCAGCAGATTACTCAGGGCAACGCGGCTTTGGTGGTCTTCCCGCTGGCGCTGTTGCTGGTGTTCCTGGTGCTGGCGGCGCTCTACGAGAGTTGGGTGATGCCGCTGGCGGTAATTCTGATTGTGCCCATGTGTCTGCTCGCCGCGTTGGTTGGCGTGTGGCTGAGTGGCGGCGATAACAACGTGTTTGTACAGGTGGGCCTGGTGGTGCTGATGGGCCTGGCGTGCAAGAACGCGATTCTGATCGTCGAATTTGCCCGCGAACTGGAAATGGCGGGTATGCAGACCATCAAGGCCGCGCTGGAGGCCAGCCGTCTGCGCCTGCGGCCGATCATCATGACCTCGGTCGCCTTTATCGCCGGGGTGGTGCCGCTGGTACTGGCCACCGGTGCCGGCAGCGAAGTGCGTAACGCCATGGGTATCACAGTGTTTACCGGCATGTTGGGGGTGACTCTGTTCGGTCTGCTGTTGACCCCGGTGTTCTACGTCGCGCTGCGCACCTTGTCGGGTAAATCGCTGGCGTTGACGCCAGCCTCGGTAGCGTCTCCCACGGCAACTGCCAAAGCGACTCACGAACAGGAGAGTACCCATGAATAAGCGACTGCACAGACCCTTGCAGCGCGTGCTGCCCTTTGCCCTGAGTCTGCTGGTCACCGCCTGCGCAGTAGGTCCGGATTACCAGGCCCCGGCACCGGTGCAGGTCGACCACTTCAGTCAGGCGGCCAACAGCCAGTTGGACCCCGCGGCGGAGCAGCGCTTCTGGGCCGGATTCAATGACCCGATTCTGGCGAATCTGGTAGAGCGCACCCTGACCGGCAACCTTGATCTGCAAACCCTGATGGCGCGTTATCAGGGCGCCGAGGCCCTGCTGCGCGGGGCCCGGCGCGATCGCTGGCCGAGTGTGCGCGCTGAAGGTGGAGCCAGTGAGCAGCACTTGGCCGAAGTGGAGCGCAGTACGCCTGACCAGCAGCGAGTTGAGCAATATTCGGCCGGCCTGGTGGCCAGCTGGGAGCTGGACTTTTATGGTCGGCTGGCGCGTGCTGTAGAGGCCAGCGAGGCCGAGCTGCAGGCTTCGGGGGCTGATTTTCAGGCGTTACAGGTGGCGCTGACCGGTCAGCTCGCCAGTAGTTATTTTGCCCTGCGCGGACAGCAGCAGTTGCTGACGGTGGCGCGGCAGAATGTAGCCTTGCAGCAGGAGTCACTGGATATTGTCAGCGCTCGCCTGGATGCCGGCCGCGGTACCGAGTTTGACCGCTTGCGCGCCGCCGCCGAGCTGGACTCGCTGCGTGCGCTGGTGCCGCAACGTGAGGCCGCCGTGCAGCTGAGCATGCATCGGATCGCGGTGCTCAGCGGGCAACCCCCGGCGGCGCTGAATGCACTGCTGAGTGAAGAGCAGCCGATGCCCAAGGTAGTCACCGAGGTGCCGGTAGGCACACCGGCCCAGGTGCTGCGACGCAGGCCTGATATTCAGGCCGCCGAGCGCCGTCTGGCCGCCGCCACCGCGCAGGTTGGTGTGGCCACCGCCGATCTGTTTCCACGCTTCACCCTGGGTGCGCTGCTCGGTTCGGTCGCCGGCAGCGGCGGTGATCTGTTCACCGCTGGTGCCGAGTCGCGCCGCGTCAGCCTGGGCATCGACTGGACCTTTCTGGATGTAGAAGGAGTGCGCGCGCGTATCGCAGCGGCCGATGCCCGCGGCGCCGAGCGGCTGGCGCAGTATCAGCAGACGGTGCTGAACGCATTGGAAGAAACCGAGAATGGGCTGGTCAATGTACGTCAGTCGCAGCGCCGCAGTGACTGGCTGCAAACCGCCACCGAGTCTGCCGAGCAAGCGGTCGAGCAGGCGCGGCTGCGCTACGAGCAGGGGTATATCGAGTACTTTGAAGTGCTGGATACCGAGCAGGCGCTCACCGCAGTGCGCAGTGATCTGGTGCAGAGCCGTATCGACGCGGCGGTGGCCATGGTGTCGGTGTATCAGGCCATTGCCGGCGCGCCGGTCATGGATGCAGAGCCCTTGGCGCAGCGCTAACGCTGCGCCTTCTGCTCAGAAGTTGGCCGGGGTAGTGGCGCTGATCAGCAGGCAGTCCTGATCGGCCGACGGATTACGGAAGCGGTGCGGCTGGTTGCTGTCGAAATAGTAGCTGTCACCGCTCTCGAGCAGATACACCTCGCCGCCCACGGTCACTTCCAGCTGTCCCCTGACCACGGTGCCGGCTTCTTCGCCTTCGTGATTAAGCATGTCCGGGCCGGTATCGGCGCCGGGTGGATAGGTCTCGTTCAGAAAGGAAAAGGCGCGGTTGGGGTGTCCCTTGCCGACCAGCTTCATGGTCACGTCATTGGTGCCGATATCCAACAGTTCGTCGGCGCGGTAGATCACCTTGCGCTGCGCATCTTCTTCCAGCTCCAGCGAGAAGAAATCCACCAGCGACATGGGGATGCCGGAGAGTACTTTCTTCAACGAGCTGACAGAGGGGCTGACGCTGTTTTTCTCGATCATCGAGATGGTGCTGTTGGTAACGCCGGCTCTCTTGGCCAGTTCTCGTTGTGATAAACCCTTGAGTTTACGGATGGTTTTCAGGCGGGCACCAACGTCCAAAGGCAGATTCCTCCAGGGAATAGTCAGACAGGTTACACAGGCAGGTGTGCACAGTGAGCCGAATCATTGCACGGCTGTTCAGAATTTTCAACAGATCGCAGACTGTCCAGTCATGCCTGCGCGGTGCGATGTTCAGCCGATGTAGCTGCGCGGCACGCGGTTGAGGTTGCAGAACAGCTGGTAGGGGATGCTCTCGGCCCAGGCCGCGACTTCACTGGCGTTGAGCCCGTTGCCCCACAGGCGCACCTGGCTGCCCAGGCCGCTACCGGGCAGCTCGGTCAGGTCAACGGTGAGCATGTCCATGGACACCCGGCCGATCAGCTGGCTGTGCTGGCCATCGACCAGCACTGGGGTGCCGTCCTTGGCGTGGCGCGGGTAGCCATCGGCATAGCCCATGGCGACCACGCCCACGCGGGTCGGGCGTTGGGTGATATAGCGCGAGCCGTAGCCGATGGGCTCGCCGGCGGGCAACTCGCGCACGGCGATGATGCGCGATTCCAGCTGCATTACCGGCTGCAGTTGTTCTGCCTGTGCCTGAGCAAAGCTGAACGGGGTGGCGCCATAGAGCATGATGCCAGGGCGCAACCAGTCGCCATGCGCGGCTGGCCAGGCCAGTACGCCGGGTGAGTTGCATAGACTGGCCGGGCCCTGCAACTGCTGCGTGGCTTCGGCGAAGACCGCCAGCTGCTCTTCGGTGCGGCCGGTGTCGGGCTCATCGGCGCGGGCAAAATGGGTCATTTTGGTCAGGCTGGCCACCTGTTTGCTGCGTTCCAGGCGACGCCAGATATCGGCATACTCGGCCGGACTGAAGCCGACGCGGTGCATGCCGGTATCCAGTTTCAGCCAGATATGCAGCGGGCTGGCTATTTGCGCGGCTTCCAGTTGCTCCAGCTGCGCCTGATGATGCACCACGGCCCATAGCTGGTGTTCGACCAGTAGCGGCAGCTCGGCGGCCTCAAACCACCCTTCCAGCAGCAGTATGGGGTTGCTCACGCCGGCGGCGCGCAGCTCCAGCGCCTCTTCGATGCAGGCCACGGCAAAGCCGTCAGCTATCTCACCCAGGGCATCGGCACAGCGCACGGCGCCGTGGCCATAGGCGTTGGCCTTGATCACCGCCAGCGCGCGTTGGCCGGACAGGGATTTGGCCAGCAGGTAGTTGTGGCGCAGGGCGTTGAGGTCGATCAGGGCGTGGGCTGGGCGCATGAATAGGGTCTTGAAAAAATGCGGGGCTGGATGCCCCGCCAAAGCCTAGATTATCAGACGCGGTTCCGCGGCGGGAATGCGCGGCTGATGAGGGGGTCGGTTTTAAGAGAGTCGGTCAGATGGCCGCGACCACCGACATTTCAACCAGGATCTCCGGCTCGCAGAGCTTGGCTTCCACGGTGGCGCGGGCTGGCGCGCTGCCGGCTGGTAGCCACTGGTCCCAGACGCTGTTCATGGCGGCAAAGTCGGCGTCGATGTCTTTCAGGTAGATGGTCACCGAAAGAATTCGCGTTTTGTCGCTGCCGGCCTGGGCCAGCAGGGTTTCGATTTCCTGCAGGGTGCTGCGGGTCTGGGTTGCCGCGTCCTTGTCCAGATCGTCATCGGCAGCCACTTGGCCGGACAGATAGACGGTGTTCTGGTGAATGACGATCTGACTCATGCGCTCGCTAGTGAGCTGTCGCTGGATGGCCATGCGGGCTGTGTTCCTTGTCTTGTGCGTAACGGTTGAAATGGTAGTCGCTGGCGCCAATCGCCGTCTTCTTGCCGTCGATCAGGTCGGCCAGCAGTTGGCTGGAGCCGCAGGACATGGTCCAGCCCAGGGTGCCGTGACCGGTATTGAAGTACAGGTTACGCAGAGCGCTGGCGCCGATGATCGGCGTGCCATCCGGCGTCATCGGGCGGAAGCCGGTCCAGAAAGTGGCTTCGCTGACGGCGCCGCCTTGCGGGAACAGGTCGCTGATGACCATCTCCAGCGTGGCGCGCCGCTTGTCGCTGAGGCTGTCATCGAAACCGGTGAGCTCCGCCATGCCGCCCACGCGGATGCGGTCGGCAAAGCGGGTCATGGCCACCTTGTAGGTTTCATCCATGATGGTCGAGACCGGTGCCATGGCGTCGTTGGTCACCGGCAGTGTCAGTGAATAGCCCTTGACCGGATAGATTGGCAGCTCCATACCCAGCGGCCGCGCCAACTTAGGCGAGAAGCTGCCCAGCGCCAGTACGTAGCGGTCGGCGTGCAGGGTTTCGCCATTGGCCAGGCGCACGCCATTGATCTGGGTGCCGTCGCTGATCAGTTCGTCTATTTCGCAGTTGAAACGAAACTGCACGCCCAGTTCGGCAGCCTTGGCCGCCAGGCGGGTGGTAAACAGGTGGCAGTCGCCGGTTTCATCGTTGGGCAGGCGCAGGCCGCCGACGATCTTGTGCGCGCTGGGCGCCAGGCCGGGCTCGATGCGTACGCAGCCCTCGCGGTCGAGCAGCTCGTAGGGTACGCCACAGCGCTGCAGCACGGCGATGTCCTGGGCGGCGGCATCCATCTGCTTCTGGGTGCGGAACAGCTGCAGGGTGCCCAGTTCGCGATGCTCGTAATCCACGCCACTGTCCTTGCGCAGCGCCATCAGGCAGTCGCGGCTGTACTCCGCCAGCCGCATCATGCGCTCCTTGTTCACCGCATAGCGTGCTTCGGTGCAGTTGCGCAGCATCTGCAGCATCCAGCGGTACTGCTGTGGGTCACTGGTGGGCTTGATGGCCAGCGGTGCGTGTTTGGCCAGCATCCACTTGACTGCCTTCAGCGGCACGCCGGGGGCCGCCCAGGGGGCCGAGTAACCGGGAGAGATCATGCCGGCGTTACCGAAACTGGTTTCCAGCGCCGGCCCGCTCTGCCGATCTACCACGGTCACCTGATGACCGGCCTTGGCCAGATACCAGGCGCTGGTGATGCCGATAACGCCACTGCCGAGAATGAGCACCTGCATGTTGCCGCTCCAAATGAGTAGAATGTTGCCCGTGGGCGATATCACTATTCTATGGCAAGTGATCTGGTCTCATTTTTCGTTTATTTTTAGATATGCGAGCAAAGATTCTTTATAAATAACGATATTCAGAGATTTTTCATGAAAACTAAACGAGCCTCCAGCCGCGAGCTGGACAAGATCGACCGGCACATCCTTGAGCTGCTGCAGAACGAGGGGCGCATGTCTTACGTGGAGCTGGGTGAGCGCGTGGGGCTCTCAACCACGCCCTGTATGGAGCGGGTCAAGCGGCTGGAGCGGGAGAAATTCATCCTCGGCTACGGCGCCCGGCTGAACCCGCAGAAGCTGCAGGCCAATCTGCTGGTGTTTGTCGAGATCAGTCTGTATTCCAAGTCGGCGGACATATTTGATGACTTTCGTCGCGCTGCCATCAAGCTGCCGCACGTTCTGGAGTGCCATCTGGTCTCGGGCGACTTTGATTACCTGATCAAGGCGCGCATCTCGGAGATGGCCTCCTACCGTAAGCTGCTGGGCGACATTCTGCTGCGCTTGCCGGGGGTGCGTGAGTCGAAGAGCTATATCGTCATGGAGGAGCTGAAAGAGACCCTGGCCATTCCGATACCCGAGGCAGATTAAGTGGCATTGTGATTGTTCTGTGTGCGCTTAGTGTTTATGCTGCTGTAAATTTTTATTGACACTCGTTCGCCTATTTCAAACGGATATCCCATGTCAGCCAATCCCACGCACACCCACGAGCATGCTCCCTCCTACTATGCGGCCAGCGTCAATCGACAACTGACGTTGCCGGTGTTGCAAGGCGAGGAGCAGGCGGATGTCTGCATCATTGGCGGTGGCTTTACCGGCCTGAACACCGCCATTGAGCTGGCGCAGAAGGGGCTCTCGGTGATGCTGCTGGAAGCGCATCAGGTTGGCTGGGGCGCCAGTGGTCGCAACGGCGGCCAGCTCATTCGCGGGGTGGGTCACGATGTAGACCAGTTCGAGAAGCAGGTTGGCGCCGAGGGTGTACGCAACCTCAAGCTGATGGGCATCGAGGCGGTGGAGATCGTCAAACGGCGCATCGCCGAATTCAACATCGACTGTGACCTGACCATGGGCTACTGCGACCTGGCCAACAAGCCCGCGCACATGGAAGGCTTTCTCGCCGACAAGGCTGAGCTGGAAGCCCTGGGTTATACACATGAACTGAAGATGATCGAGCGCGACCAGCTGCACAGCGTGGTCAACTCCGACCGCTATATCGGTGGGATGAGCGACATGGGCTCGGGTCACCTGCATCCCTTGAATCTGGCTCTGGGTGAGGCCGCCGCTGCGCAAAGCCTGGGCGTGCGCCTGTTCGAACATTCCTCAGTCACACAGATCGATTATGGCACCACCGTCACCGTGCACACCGCGACAGGCAAGGTGCGGGCCGCGCAATTGGTGATTGGCTGCAACGCCTATCTGGGGCGATTGCACCCCAAGCTCAGTGGCACCGTGATTCCCGCCGGCAGTTACATCATTGCCACCGAGCCGCTGGGGGAGGAGCGCGCACGTGGGCTGATCCCGCAGAATATGGCGCTGTGCGATCAGCGCGTGGCCCTGGATTACTACCGTCTCTCGGCTGACCATCGCCTGCTGTTCGGCGGCGCCTGCCATTACTCCGGCCGTGATCCGGCGGACATCGCCGCCTACATGCAGCCCAAAATGCTCAAGGTCTTCCCGCAACTGGCCGGGGTGAAGATCGACTTCCAGTGGGGCGGCATGATCGGCATTGGCGCCAACCGTCTACCGCAGATCGGCAAGCTGCCGGATCAGCCCAACGTGTTCTACGCCCAGGCCTATTCCGGCCACGGCGTCAATGCTACCCACCTCTCTGCCAAGCTGCTGGCAGAGGCCATCAGCGGGCAGGCCAGCAGCGGTTTTGAGCTGTTCGGCAAAGTGCCGCACATGGCCTTCCCCGGCGGCCAGCGCCTGCGTGCCCCCCTGCTCGCGCTGGGCATGCTGTGGGAGCAGACCAAGGAGCTGTTTTAACCGCCCGCCAGAATCAGGCCCACCCGCCGCTTGGCGGGTGGGCTCCCCTGCTGTACTGAGCACACGCCGCCACGCACGTCAGGATTGCCTGCATTTTTTAGATGATGACCAGCATATTTACTTATATGTTGATCATAATCTAATATGCACAAAACCCCTTTCGAGTAGTTCAGTATGAAGTCGAACACCGCATCCCAGGGCGAAGCCGATGCTCGCACCCGTCGACTGCTGCAGGCGCCCATACTGCCGCTGCTACTGATGATGTCCTGGCCGAACGTGTTGATCATGTGTGCTCAGGCTTCTACCGGTCTGATCGAGACCTGGTGGGTGGCCAAGTTGGGGACTGATGCACTGGCCGGCATGGCCTTGGTGTTTCCCGGCGTGATGCTGATGCAGATGATGTCGGCCGGCGCCATGGGCGGCGGCATTTCCTCTGCCGTGGCGCGGGCGCTGGGCGCGGGTCGGCGCAGCGATGCCAACGCGCTGGTCTGGCATGCGTTGTTGATCAACGGTGCCATAGGTTTGCTCTTCTCGTTGCTGTTCCTGATGTTCGGCTCGCCGCTGTATCGCTTCATGGGTGGCGACGGCGCCTCGCTCGCCGCAGCGCTTGAGTACTCCAATGTGGTGTTCGCCGGTACGCCCGCGCTCTGGCTGATGAATGCGCTGGCCAGCGTGATTCGTGGTACCGGCAATATGTTGTTTCCTGCCCTGGTGACCTGCGCCGGCGTGCTGCTGCTGATCCCGCTGTCGCCGCTGCTGATCTTCGGCTTGGGCCCGCTGCCGGGGCTGGGTATCGCCGGTGGTGGCGTGGCCATGGTGCTGTTCTTCGTTGGCGGAGCGCTGGCGATGTTGTGGTTCATTCTCTCCGGTCGCTGCGTCGTCAGGCTGAGCCGCACGCCGGTGGCCTGGCGTTATCTGCGCGATATTCTGCACATCGGCCTGCTGTCTTCCATCACCACGGTACTGACCAATGTCATCATCGCTGGAGCTACCGCGCTGGTGGCGGCGGGTGCGGGAGTGCAGGCGGTAGCGGGTTTTGGCACTGGCGTGCGTCTGGAGTACCTGCTGGTGCCGCTGGCCTTTGGCATAGGCGCGCCGCTGGTGGTGCTGGTGGGCACCAATCTGGGCGCCGGGCAGCGGGAGCGCGCCTTGCGCATCGGCATGACCGGAGGCTTGGTTGCCTTTGTGACCACTGAAGCCATAGGTCTGAGTGCGGCGCTTTGGCCCGAGCATTGGCTGCGTCTGTTTACGCATGACCCCGTGGCGCTCGCGGCGGGGGCCGATTATCTGCGCATTGTTGGGCCCACCTACGGCTTCTTTGGGCTGGGGCTGGCGCTGTACTTCGCCTCTCAGGGTGCTGGCCGGCTGCGCTGGCCGTTGATTGCCGGGTTTGTTCGTCTGGGCGTCGCGCTGGGCGGCGGTTGGCTGGTGCTGCAACTGAGCGGCAGCGTGGTTGTTGTCTTCTACGCCCTGGCATTGGCGATGCTGGTATATGGACTGCTGATCGCTTTCGCCGTCTGGCGTCGCAGTTGGTTCAGCGCCGCCGGCGAGCCTGCTGCGCTGGTCAATTCATCCCCATCGCCGCTAGCGGTCAAACGCTGACGACGGTTCTGCAACCGAAGAAAAGGTACTGACGCATGTCGCACACAGTCGAGTTCTACTTTGATTTTCGCAGTCCCTACAGCTACATGGCGTACAGCCAACTCGCGCACATGGGGGTGGAGATCAGCTTGAAACCCATGATTGTCCTCAAGGTGATGGAGCAGGTCGGGAACGTGCCTACCACGTTGATCTGCAGCGCCAAGGCGCGTTATGCGCGGGCGGATCTGGGGCGTTGGGCCAAGCGCTATGGCGTGCCGCTGAACCCAGCCGACATGAAAAGCGTCGACGGGGAAGCCTGCCTGCGCGCAGTGCTGGCCGCCTCTTCAGCTGCGGACGCAGCCAGCATTACCGAGGCGCTGTACCGCGCCTGCTGGGGCGAAGCCATAGCGCTGACCAACAAGCAGGAGATTCTCGCGGTGATCGCGGCGACCGGCGTTGATGTCAGCGTCATAGAGGCGCGCATGGATAGCCCTGAGGTATTCGCTGCACTGGAGAGCAGCACCAATGAAGCGGCCGCACGCGGTGTGTTCGGCTCACCGACGATGTTTGTCGGGGAGCAGATGTTCTTCGGCAATGATCGGCTCGATTTTCTGCGC
This sequence comes from Halopseudomonas sp., assembly GCF_036960865.1. Classification (GTDB taxonomy): domain Bacteria; phylum Pseudomonadota; class Gammaproteobacteria; order Pseudomonadales; family Pseudomonadaceae; genus Halopseudomonas. The sequence continues at coordinate 19,106 of NZ_JBALWE010000004.1, read as the reverse complement.
GAGGCACTCGCGCACGACGCGGAGTAACAGTTATGTCTGAACAATCCAAACCTCTCGCCCTGGTGACGGGCGTTGGCCCGGGTACCGGTACCGCCGTGGTACGGCGCTTTGTCGAAGGCGGCTATCGGGTAGCCATGCTGGCGCGCGATGCCGAGCGCCTGGCGGCGCTTGCTGCAGAGCTGCCTGATACTATCGCGATGCCGTGCGATGTAACCGATCTGGCGGCGTTGGAAGCGGCTATCGGCCAGGTGGGCTCGCCCAAGGTGGTGGTGCACAACGCGGTGGGTGGTGCCTTTGGCAGCTTCATGGATATCGACCCCGAAGTGCTGCGGCGCAATTTCGAGATCAACACCATGGCCTTGCTGCATCTGGCGCGCCTGACCACACCCGCGATGGTCGCGGCTGGTGAGGGTGCCTTGATCGTCACTGGCAATACCTCAGCGCAACGCGGCAAGACACACTTTGCCGGGTTCGCACCGAGCAAGGCCGCGCAGCGGATTCTGGCCGAGTCCATCGCGCGGGACTTGGGGCCCAAGGGCGTGCACGTGGCCTATCTGATCATCGATGCGGTTATCGATTTGCCCTGGCAGCGCGAGCGCCTGCCCGATGCGCCGGATGACTTTTTCATTCACCCCGCCTCCATTGCCGATGAGGTGTTTCATCTGGCGCATCAGGCGCGTGACGCCTGGTCTTTCCTGGCTGAAATACGCCCTTTCCACGAGCCTTGGTAGGCGGTTGGCTTTAGCGCTGTTCCAGCTCAACCAGCCCGTGCGGTAGCTCGGCTACCTTGCAGGGCTGGGCGCTGAGATCGATCAGGTCGCCGTTGTTAGGTACCAGGCCGCCCAGGCCAAGGCTGCGGCCAAACTGCATGTGCGCTTTTTGGTGATACAGCTCGCCGTGCACCGGCAATAGGTGGCGTGCCTGCAACCAACCGTACAGCTGGCGCAGGTCTTCCTGCGGCGGGTGGCCGGAGGCGTGAATGGGTGCCATCTCGTCATCGATGATCTGCACGCTCTGCTCTTTCAAGCCTTGCTTGATCCGTGCCAACGCTTCTTCATTGCCGGGAATCAAGCGCGACGAGAACACTACGGTATCGCCCGCCTCCAGGCTCAGCTGCGGATGGTTGCCGCTGGCCAAGCGTCCCAAGGCGGCGGCCGGTTCGCCCTGGCTACCGGTGCAGATCCACAGCTGCTGTTCGCGCGGCAGGTGTCCCAGCTCCCACGGACCGATGAAACCGGGTCTGCTGTTCAGGTAACCCTGTGCCCGACCAAAGCCATGCATGCTGACCAGGCTGCGGCCCAGCAGCGCGGCGTAGCGTCCGCAGTCAAAGGCGATCTCGGCCAGGCTGTGCAGGCGCGCCAGGTTGCTGGCAAAGCAGGTGACGATCACCCGTTCGCGGCAACCGCGAATGGCATCCTGCAGGCCATTCTGTACTGCCGCTTCAGAACGACTGGCACCAGCCACCGGGGCATTGGTGGAGTCGCCAATGATCACATCGACCCCTTGGCGCCCCAGCGCCTGCAGACGGCCCTGTGCGGTCAGGCCGCCGACCAGCGGCTGCGGATCGAGCTTCCAGTCGCCGCTGTGATACAACCGCTTGCCGGCGACCTCCAGCATGATGGCGTGGGACTCGGGAATCGAGTGAGTGACCGGTATCCACTCAGCCTGAAAGGCGCCAATGCCGATGGGTTCCAGCGGCTGAATCTCGTGAATGCGCGGCCAGCTCAGGCCGGGGTCGAGCTTGGCGCGAATCAGTCGTGCGGCAAAGGGGCTGGCGTAGATGGGGCAGTCCATGGCGCGCCAGATATGTGGGATGGCGCCGATGTGATCCTCATGGCCATGGGTGATGAGGATAGCTGACAGCTTGATGTCGTGCCGCTCCAGTGCCGACAGGCTAGGAACCGACACGCTGTTGCGCCCGCTGGGCGTGGCATTCAGGGCAAAGCCGCAGTCAATCGCAATCCACTCGCCAGCGGAGCCGTACAGATAGAAATTGGCCCCGAACATACCGGCCCCGCCCAGCGCGACAAACCAGGGGCCGGGGCTGCGGTGCAGTTGTTCAAAACGGGGGGCGGGCATGCGTCTCTCTCGGCTAGCAGCGGCTGACTGCAGGCCGCAAGCGGGTGTGTGTTAGGGGCAGGTTAGCACAGCGCCAAGCCCTGGCGTGGTCAGCAGGGTCAGCCAAAAAACCAGTAACACACGCCAATGGCCGTGAGCATGCCGGCCAGATCGGCCAACAGGGCGCAGCCCAGCGCGTGGCGCACGCGGCTGATACCCACCGCGCCAAAGTATACGGCCAACACGTAGAAGGTGGTTTCCGTACTGGCCTGAAATGTGGCAGCCAGTTGCGCGGGGAAGCTGTCTACGCCGAAGGTGTTCATGGTTTCGATCATCATCGCGCGTGAGCCACTGCCCGACAGCGGCTTGATGAAGGCGGTGGGCAGGGCGTCGACAAAGCGGGTGTCCCAGCCGAAGGCCTCGGCCAGCCAGCGAATCCCGCCCAGCCCGGCGTCCAGCACCCCGCTGGCACGCAGCACGCCCACGGCCACCAGCATGGCGACCAGAAAGGGCAACAGCGAGATGGTCACCTCAAAGCCCTGTTTGGCGCCCTCGATGAAACTGTCGTAGACGTTCACCTTGCGCAGCGCGGCCACCAGCAAAAAAGCTATGATGATGCCGAACAACGTCAGGTTGCCGACCAGCGTAGAGGTGGCGGCCAAGGCCTCGGAAGACAGCCCTGCCAGAGTGGTCAGCAGCAGGCCGAGGAAGGCCGCGCCGGCGGCCAGGTAGGCCAGTACCACCGGGTCCCATAGCTTGAGCCGCTGCATCAGCGCCACACTGAGCAGGCCCACCAGACTCGACGCTGTAGTGGCCAGCAGGATCGGCAGGAAGACCTCGGTGGGGTCGCTGGCGCCCTGCTGGGCGCGGTACATGAACACGGTCACGGGCAGCAGGGTGAGCGAGGAGGTGTTGAGCACCATGAACAGGATCTGGGCGTTGCTGGCGGTATCCTTGCTCGGGTTCAGCGTCTGCAAGGAGTGCATGGCCTTGATGCCGATTGGCGTGGCGGCGTTGTCCAGGCCCAGCACGTTGGCGGCAAAGTTCATGGTGATGTGCCCCAGCGCCGGGTGCCCGCTGGGCACCTCGGGCATCAGGCGGCGAAACAGCGGGTCAAGCAAGCGGGCCATCAGCTTGATCAGCCCGGCCTTCTCGGCAATGTTCAGAAAGCCCAGCCACAGGGTCATGGTGCCGACCAGCACCAGGGTGATCTCGACGCTCAGGCGGGCCATGTCGAAGAGCGCGCTGACCAGCCGGCTGAACACCTCGGTATCGCCCAGCCCCAGCCATTGCCAGAGGGCTGCGGCAAAGGCGCTAAGGAAGAAGCCAAGCCAGATCCAGTTGAGCATGTATGCCTGATGTCCTGTGAAACGATCCTGTGATGCGATCTACAACGCCGGGTTTTCTGCCGCAGGCGGCTGGCGTAGGGCGAGCTTGCCTGCTTTGCTGACAGTTAGTCCAGCCCTGCTGCAAAGGAAGCGACATGCCTAGTCTTGATACCAGTACCAGCAACCTGAAGAACCTGCGTGAGAAAGTGCCGGCTGATGCGCCGATCCAGATGCTCAACCTGCTGCGCTTCAATGCCCACGCGGAATACCCCTCCGGCACCGACGCCCACCCCTGCGCGGGGCGCGAAGCCTACGCGCGTTACCTGCGCGCGGTCAGCGAGAGCATGGCGGCAGTGGGCGCGCATATCCGTTTGCAGAGCAGGGTATTGCACACCCTGATCGCGCCGCAGGGCGAACAATGGGATCAGGTACTGGTATTCGAGTTTCCGACCCTGGCCGCCTTCTTCAGCCTGCTGGAGGATGAGCAGTACAGGGCGGCAGCCGTGCACCGGACGGCGGCACTGATGGATTCTCGGCTGGTGTGTACCAGCGAGGCGCCGGGGCACTGATCAGCGCGCTGGCCTGCTCGGGCGCGAGTGCTGCCAGCAGGCTGGCGGTCTCGCTATCCGGCTGGCCGCTATAATCGCTCTGCCGGAAACGCATCTGAAAGGCCGCGAGCACATTGCGCGTGGCGCCGTCCAGCTCGCCGTGTTGTGGCACCTGGTAGCCGTACTCGGCCAGTGCCCCCTGAAACCAGCTGACCGCGGGTACGCGGCCGTCCAGCCAGTTGTGCATGACGTGCACACGTTGTGTATCCGGACCGCTGGCCACGCCAGCATCCACCAACTGCTGCCAGGGAAACAGCGGGCCGGGATCGACTTTGCGTTGCGGTGCAATATCGCTGTGACCGATCACGGCATCGGGGCCGAGATCGTTGCGTTGTTGAATATCTCGCAGCAGTAAGATGAGGGCGTCGATCTGGCGTTGATCCCAGGCTTGCCAGCGGCGGCAGTCGGGCTGATCCACGTAACCTTCATTGACCATTTCGATGCCAATGGAGCTGGCGTTAAGCCAGGTACGTCCCTGCCAGCTGCTGTCACCGGCATGCCAGGCACGCCGATTTTCATCGACCAGCCGGTAGATCACCGGATCGTGGTCACTGATCAAATAATGACTGCTGACGTCCTGCTCGGTGAGTACCTTGAACGAGCGCTCAAAGCCCGATGAAGTGTAATGCAGCACGATGTACTGCACACGGCTGTCCTGACTGCGAGCGTGATAACGGTCGTCGATGATCAATTGCTCACTGCAGCCGGCCAACAGGGCCAGCGCCGGCAGCAAGACTTTCCAATAGCTCAAGGGGAGATTCCTGTCGCGGTCGCAAAAACGCAGGTTAACACGGCTGCAGGTCAGGCCATCGCGCTTTGGCTATCCTGCACAACACGGTTGCGGCCCAGCTCCTTGGCGCGGTACATCGCCTTGTCTGCTCGATCAAAGATCTCGTCGAGGGTGTCGCCCTGGCAGAACTGGGTGTAGCCGATGGAGATGGTCACCGGCACCGGCTCGTTCTTGAAGTGGAAGGGACTGGCCTCAATTCCGGCGCGCAGTTCCTCCAGCGCGATCGCGCCCTGCTCGAGCGAGGTGCCGGGCATCAGCACGACAAATTCTTCACCGCCAAATCTGCCGATGTAGTCGGTCTTGCGCAGTCGTCGGGAAAGCTGGGTGGCAATCAGCCGCAGTACCTTGTCGCCGGCCAGGTGGCCGAAACGGTCGTTGATCGACTTGAAGTGGTCCACGTCCAGCACCACCAGCAGCAGTTGCCCACCGTAACGCTGCCAGCGGTCATACTCTTCGTCCATGCGCTTCTGTAGACCTGCGCGGTTGGACAGACCGGTCAGGCTGTCGACCATGGCCTGTTGGCGCTGCTCCTCCAGATGCTTGCGGAAGGTGTGGGCTTCCACCTCCATTACCTGGATACGCTCTACCATTACCTTCAGGCGCTCAGACACTTGGCTTTCGCGAGCTTCGCGCAGCTCGCGGGCCTGATCCACCTTGCTTAAGAGGGCATTGAGTTTCGCCTCGACATTGGCCTTGAGCGAGTTGAGGTCGTCGGCCTCCCTCACATCTTCGTGCAATACCTCAACCTCGCCACGAATCGCACCTTCAAGCGAACGGCCTTCATCAAGGGAGTCGGCGTAGGAATTTTGTGCTTCTTCCAGATTGCCCTGGAATTGACTCAGGCGTTGATTCAGCTGTTGCAGGTAGCGCTCAAATTCAACCTGCCGGTTCTGCTGGGCATTCAGCACCAAGGTGGTGAGCGCGTCCAGTGCAGCGGTCAGTTCGTACCAGTTCAGGCCCCTGCCGATTTGCTCGCGCAGCCGCTGGCAGGCGAGCTCCTGTTCGTCCAGCAGCTGGATCTCGCTGAGCAGGTTGAGCAGGATGGATTCAATATGCGCCGCGACTTTAGAATAATTCTGCTCCTCGCCGCTGATATTGCCACTGACTTTGCCGCCAGCGGCCTGGGCGGCGGCTGCGGTGGAGATCGGCGCGTCGTCCGGCTCTAGGGCCTCGGTCTCAGGCGCTTCGGCCAGCGGTTCTGTGATCGCTGGTTGGGCGGCCTCTTCTTCCTGCGCGCGCGAGGCGGCTGGCGAGTCGCTGGATTTGCCGAATAGCCGTGACCAGAGCCCGGACGAAGCCTCTTCCGGGCTGCTGCTCAAGGCCGCGGCTTGCAACTGAGTGAGATCCCTTAGCAGGCGCGGCAGGCTTTGTGCCAGATTGTCTGCAGCATCCAACTGCTTGCTCAGGGTGCGCAGCGCCCTATCGGTTTCCTTGGGTGGTTCTTGGTCCTGCAGCTGCCGAATCAGCTTTTTCAACTGAGTACATATTTCGTTGCTGCGTTGCTGACGCGACTGGTCTGCCGCCAGCACCGCACGCTCCAGATCGGGTAGCAGGGCGCCCAGCATTTTCGGCGGCGCGTCGCTGCGCAGGGAGTTGCGCAGCTCCTTCAGGCGTCGGTCGAGTAAAGGATCGATGCCATCGGCGGCGATACTCACTCTCACCAGGCCACGCTTGAGCAACTCCTCCTGTTCGCTGGCCATTTGCGCTGGCTCGGCGTCAGGGGAGTATCGGTGAGTATCAGACATGGTGGCTCCGGACGGTTTTTCCAGAGATTATAGGTGAACCTGAGGTTCTGGCTAGCTCTTGCTGCTCCCCTCGCAGAGGCTGGCAGGCAAACGTATGTGCATGGCCACGGGCAGGTGATCGGAAATGGCGTGCGGCAGCACGTCTACCTGCTCGATACTGAGGCTGGGACTGATCAGAATATGATCCAGAACCTTGGCCGGTTTCCAGCTTGGATAGGTGCCGGGCAGTGTTGCCGTGTGCAGCTTGCTGCCGTGCAGCGGCGACTTTTCCAGCAGGTCTTCAGCGTGGGTGTTCATATCGCCCATCAAGACGACGTGGCGATGATCCGCGATCCGTTCACGGATGTAGGCCAACTGATTGGCTCGGCCCTTGGGGCTGAGCGCCAGGTGCATCATTACTACCAGCAAGGATTCCGGGCCGTCGCCAAATTGGGTGAGAATGGCACCGCGTCCGGGCAGGACACCGGGTAGCTTGTGGTCTTCCAGCAAGTCTGGCGCATAGCGGCTGAGCAGACCGTTGGAATGCTGTGCAAAGCGTCCGAGGTTGCGATTGAGCTGCTGATACCAGTACGGGAAGCCACATTCGCGAGCCAGGTGCTCCACCTGGTTGACGAAACCGGAGCGTAAGCTGCCCCCATCCACTTCCTGCAGGGCAACCAGATCGAAGTCATTGAGCAATTGGGCGACCTTGCCCAGCTGCGTCTGACGGCCGGCATGCGGCAACAGGTGCTGCCAGCTGCGGGTCAGATAGTGATGAAACTTCTGGGTGTTGTTACCCACTTGGATATTGAAGCTAAGTAGCCGCAATACATCGGGCAGGGCCTGTGCTGCGCCCTGACAGTGATGGTTGGTGCGCAGTTCGGCCGACGACATTGAGCCGCGGGTATTGCGAAATCCTGCAATGTTGCCAGCCGATAGCATGCGATGCTCCTGTTTACTGCGCTTGGCGTTCCTGCTCAACCAGGTACTCGGCGATTTTCAGCATGTTCTCGAAGCTGCCGGCCATCTTGCCCTCAATCCGGTACTTACCGTTGACGATCAGGCAGGGTACGCCGCTGGCGCGGTAGGCGCGGGCGAGCTGTTCAGCTTGATTCATCTTGCTCTTCACGCCGAAAGAGTCCCAGGCCTTCACGAAGTCCTCTTCACTGATGCCATAGGGCTCAAGAAACTCGATCATCGCTTCCTGATCTTTCAGCTTGTTGTTCTGCTTGTGAATGGCGTTGAACACCGCATCGTGGGTTTCATCCAGCTTGCCGAGGCTTTCCAGTGTATAGAACAGCTGGCCGTGGGTGTTCCATTCACCGCCGAACATGGCGGGTACTGGACGGAAGTTGACGTCTTCGGGCAGCGTTTTGGACCATTCGTGGATGGTGGGCTGGAATGCGAAGCAATGGGGGCAGCCGTACCAGAAGAGTTCTGATACTTCTATTTTGTCGGGGTCAAGCGTGGGGGCCGGGGTCGGCAGGACTACGTAATTCACGCCAGCCTGATAAGGGGCATCTTGCGCCTGAACCATGCCGAAGCTGCCGAGCAGCCAGATCAGACCAACGGATAACAACGCACGCATGTAGTTCTCCAAAGCAGATAGTGAAGCAGGTAATTAATTGGATTATGTTGCTTTTCAGACCCGACAGTAGAACAAAGATTCCCTGATTACCAGATGCAAGCTGCCGCACCATGTTGCCGTTGGTAACGTCGCCGCATTTTCCCCGGGTAAAAAAAAGGATGGCCGAGGCCATCCTTTTTTGCGTGCCGTACGAGGCTGCTTAACGCAGGCCTTCGATGTAGCTGGCGACTGCGGCGATGTCCTTGTTGCTCAGGCGGCTGGCCACCGTGCGCATGATCGCGGCGTCACCATCGTTGGTGCGGTCACCCTCGCGGAAGTCAGTCAGCTGCTTGGCAGTATAGGTAGCGTGCTGGCCGGCCAGGTGCGGGAAGCCTGCCGGTGGGTTGCCCTTGCCGGTCGGCGAGTGGCAGCCGGTGCATGCCGGCAGGCCGGTCTCCAGATCACCGCCGCGGTAGATGGCCTCGCCACGCTCGGCCAAGGCCGGGTCTGCAACGCCCATGGTCTGAGTCTGGGAAGAAAAGTAGGCAGCGATATCCGCCAGGTCCTGCTCATCGAGATCGGTCAGCAGCCCGGTCATTTCTACTACGTTGCGGCGGCCTTCCTTGATGTCAGTCAGTTGTTTGAGCAGGTAGCGCTCGCCCTGGCCGGCCAGTTTGGGGAAGTTCGGGGCAGGGCTGTTGCCGTCAGCGCCGTGGCAGGCCCCGCAGACGGCTACCTTGCCCTGGCCGGCTTCTGCATCACCTTGAACGGCATGCGCAGAGGCGGCAACACCCAGGGTCAATACCAGACTAACGAGTAGTTTATTCATCGGCTAATCCAATTACGGCTAAAAGAAAAATGGTGGCATTACCTGTTGCCCGGCCTTGATGACCGCGTTTTCATCACAGGTTGCCTTATATTCCGCTCATGCTAGCTGCCGCCTTCGTCCGGCGCAATGGGCGAACTGCCGCAGGTACACGATGCTGGGTGAGCAGGACTGAAAAACGGCCTGGCGTGCATGCCAGGGGAATTGGTCAGTGCTTCCCACAACCGCGGCATTATATACTAAGCAGGCCGCAAACGTGAATGTCATCAGCTTTCCAGCCCGTCGGGCGGAATCAACAGGTTTCCCATGTCGTCTACTACGCCTCTCATATCGCTCTGCCAACAGGCTACTTTCATTAAAAGTGCCAGTCTGGTCGAGCAGTGTCCCGCTGATATCGGTCTGGAAGTGGCCTTTGCCGGTCGCTCCAACGCCGGCAAATCGAGCGCGCTCAACACCCTGACCCACGCGCGCTTGGCGCGCACCTCGAAAACCCCCGGCCGCACGCAGCTGATCAATTTCTTTCAGCTTGACGATCAGCGCCGTCTGGTGGATTTACCCGGTTATGGTTATGCCAAGGTGCCGCTGGAACTGAAAGAGCATTGGAAGCAGCATCTCGATGCCTACCTGACCCAGCGCAACAGTCTCGCCGGTGTCGTCCTGGTGATGGATATTCGCCATCCCCTGTCGGAGTTCGATTGCATGATGCTCGACTGGGCGCAGATGAGTAATATTCCTGCCCACGTGCTGCTCAGCAAGTCGGACAAGCTGGCCTTTGGTGCGGCAAAAAATGCGCTGCTGAAAATTCAGTCCACCATGCGCAAGACCTTTGGTGAGATGTCGACCGTGCAGCTGTTCTCTGCGCCCAAACGGCAAGGCATCGAAGAGGCCTACGCGCGCCTTGAGCAATGGCTGTATCCGCCAGAAGAAGAGCTGCAGGGATACGACCCGGAAGACGATGAACCGGAAGAGCTGAGTGACGACGACTGGGGTGATGACGCAGCGCATTGATTCGCGGTGCCAAATCGCAGGCAAAAAAAACCCCGAGCTTCTATGGGGAGGGAGGCTCGGGGTTAACTACCGGGCTGTGCTAGGAAAGGGAGTGCCCGGTTTTCTGCCAACACTAAATCACATCTAAGGAGCATGAATGGCTATCAAGCCGTCCATGTAATGTCTGACGGGTGAGTTGCAGCTAAGTTCAAAAAAAGATTTAGATCGGTTAGTTATGAAAAAGCCCGCGCTTAGGCTCGGGCTTTTTCGTCTGCAACCGGCAAGCTAGAGGCGTGCGGCGGCTGGTCGCTCGCTTAGTGCGCCTCGTCCCAGTTGTTGCCCACTCCCACTTCGACCAGCAAGGGCACATCCAGTTCGGCGGCCTGCCCCATGTGTTCCTGCAACCCCTGGCTGACGGCCTCGATCTGGTCTTCGTGAACTTCCAGTACCAGTTCATCGTGTACCTGCATGATCACGCGGGCGTCCAGTTTACTGCTGGCCAGCCATTGATCGACCTTGATCATGGCGCGCTTGATGATGTCGGCAGCGGTGCCCTGCATGGGCGCGTTGATTGCGGTTCGCTCGGCGCCCTTGCGCATGGCCTGATTCTTGGCGTTGATCTCCGGCAGGTACAGACGGCGACCAAACAGGGTTTCGACATAGCCCTGCTCGCTTGCTTGCTCGCGGGTGCGTTCCATGTAGGCCAGCACGCCGGGGTAGCGAGCAAAGTAGCGGTCGATATAGGCCTGCGCCTGTTTGCGGTCGACAACAATCTGCTTGGCCAGGCCAAAGGCGCTCATGCCGTAGATCAGGCCGAAGTTGATCGCCTTGGCGCTGCGCCGCTGGTCGCTGGTGACGGCATCCAGTTCAACGCCGAATACCTCTGCCGCAGTCGCCTTGTGCACGTCGAGGTTGTGCTTAAAGGCATCCAGCAGGCCTGGGTCCTGCGCCAGGTGCGCCATGATGCGCAGTTCGATCTGCGAATAATCCGCCGCCAGCAGCTTGTAGCCCTTGGGCGCGATAAAGGCCTGGCGAATGCGCCGGCCCTCGGCGCTGCGAATCGGGATGTTCTGCAGGTTAGGGTCGGAGGACGACAGCCGCCCGGTCGCGGCAACCGCCTGGTGATAGGACGTATGGATGCGCCCGGTACGCGGGTTGATCTGCTCCGGCAAGCGATCGGTGTAGGTGCTTTTCAGCTTGCTGACGCTGCGGTACTGCATGATCACTTGTGGCAGCTCGTAACCCTGTTCAGCCAGCTCGGCGAGCACCGATTCGGCGGTCGAAGGTTGCCCCTTGGCGGTCTTGGACAGCACCGGCAAGCCCTGCTTTTCATACAGGATCGCACCCAGTTGCTTGGGTGAGCCCAGATTGAACTCCTGCTCTGCCAGGGCAAAGGCCTCGCGCTCCAGCGCAACCATCTTCTCGCCGAGTTCGATGCTCTGCTCGCCCAGCAGCTTGGCATCGACCAGCGCGCCGTAGCGCTCGATCCGTGCCAGTACTGGCATCAGCGGCATCTCGATCTCTTGCAACACCTTGGCTACCCGCTCTTGCGGTTGCAGTTTTGCCCACAGCGTCTGGTGCAGACGCAGGGTGACATCGGCATCTTCCGCAGCATAAGCCCCGGCCTGCTCCAGCGCGATCTGATCAAAGGTCAGCTGCTTGGCGCCCTTGCCGGCGATGTCTTCGAACTTGATGGTGCCCTGGCCCAGATACTTGAGTGCCAGGCTGTCCATGTCGTGACGGGTGGCGGTGGCGTCCAGCACGTAGGATTCGAGCATGGTGTCGAAGGCCACGCCCTGCACATTGATGCCGTAATGGGCCAGCACGTTGATGTCGTACTTGGCGTGCTGCGCCACTTTTGCCTTGTTCGGGTCTTCCAGATAGGGCTTGAGCGCGGCCAGCACCTGATCGCGGTCGAGCTGGTCGGGCACGCCCATGTAACTGTGCGCTACCGGGATATAGGCGGCCTCGTGCGGGCTGACCGCCAGCGATACGCCCACCAATTCAGCCAGTTGTGCGTGGATACTGGTGGTCTCGGTATCAAAGGCAAACAGCTCGGCGGCTTTCAGCTTGTCGAGCCAGCGGTCGAAGTCGGCCTGCTCGGTGATGGTCTCGTAATGGTTTTCCTGCTCGGGCGCTACCTCGGCAGCGGCGTCGCCATCGAGTGCGGCGGCCTTGGCTTCGCGTTGCAGGTCGTCGAGCCAGGTTTTGAACTCCAACTCCTGATACAGCTCGATCAGCGCTTCGCGGTTGGCTGCGCCCGGCATCAGCGCATCAGCGCGAATATCCAGGTCAACGTCGAGCTTGATGGTCGCCAGCGCGTAGGACATATAGGCCATGTCCTTGTGCTCGGCGAGCTTCTCGGGCAGCTTCTTGGCACCGCGAATCGGCAGCTCGGGTATTTTTTCCAGATTGGCGTAAATGACATCCAGCCCGCCGCCGAGGCCGGTCAGCAGGCCCAGGGCGGTTTTCTCGCCCACACCGGGCACGCCCGGAATGTTATCGACCTTGTCGCCCATCAGTGCCAGGTAGTCGATGATCAGCTCGGGGCCAATGCCGAACTTCTCCTTGACCCCGTCAATGTCCATCACTGTATTGGTCATGGTGTTGACCAGGGTGATATGGCCGTCGACCAGTTGCGCCATGTCCTTGTCGCCGGTCGAGATCACCACCGCGCGGCCGTTGGCAGCGCTTTCGCGCGCGAGGGTGCCGATCACGTCGTCCGCTTCGACGCCTTCAACGCACAGCAGCGGCAAGCCCATCGCCTTGACGCTGGCGTGCAGCGGCTCGATCTGCACGCGCAGGTCATCGGGCATCGGTGGGCGGTGGGATTTGTATTGCTCGAACATGGTATCGCGGAAGGTCGGCCCCTTGGCATCGAATACTACGCCAATGGGGCTGTGCGGATATTGCTTGCGCAGGCTCTTGAGCATGTTCAGCACGCCCTTGACTGCGCCCGTGGGTAGGCCTTTTGAGGTCGTCAGCGGGGGCAGCGCGTGGAAGGCCCGGTACAGGTACGAGGAGCCATCTACTAATACAAGGGGAGCGGAGTCAGTCATGCGTCAGGTCAACATTTCCGGAGGTAAAGGGTCTAGAATGGGGGCGTTACTCAACAATAGGACAAGACTACCATGATTCGACTATTTGGCCGTGGCCTGGCCACGCTTCTGCTGGCAAGTAGTTTCTCGGTTATGGCGCAGGACGCAGTTACCGCCGAGCCCGATGTGACCATCCGTGAAGAGGGCGAACGTACGGTGGAAGAGTACCGCGTGAACGGCTTTCTCTATGCCATCAAAGTCATTCCGAAGAACGGCGCGCCCTACTACCTGGTCGCGGTGGATGATGAGGGCAACTACATGCGCTCCGACCAGCCCGATGGCATGCGCATTCCTTCCTGGAAAATCTTTGAGTGGTGAGTTGAGCCATGTCGGTCTTTACCGAGGTTAGCCAGGCGCAGCTCGAGACCTTCTTGGAGGGCTATGAGCTGGGGCGCCTGGTGGCCTTCTCCGGCATTGCCGGCGGCAGTGAGAACAGCAACTTTTTCGTGAGCTGCAGCAGCGGCGAATACGTGCTGACGCTGGTCGAGCGCGGCGATAACGAAGCTCTGCCGTTCTTTGTCGAACTACTCGAGTGCTTGCATCAGGCGGGTTTATCCGTGCCCTACGCAATCGCCGATCGCCAAGGCCGCTGCCTGCAGCAACTCAATGGCAAGCCTGCGTTGTTGCAGCCGAGGTTGCCGGGACGGCATGTCGAACAGCCCGACCCGGCGCATTGCGAGGCCGTTGGCCGTTGGCTGGCCCGGTTGCACAGCGCGACGGTGCAAACGCCACTGGCGCGGCCCAGTGAGCGCGGGCTGGAATGGATGCTGAGCGAAACTCGCCAGCAACTGGCCGCCAGCAGCGGCGCGCAGGCCGAGCTGCTCGACAGCCTGCTGAGCACCCTGGCGGCCTGGCAGCGTGAAGACCCAGGGCTGCCGCGCGCCGTGCTGCATGCTGACCTGTTCCGCGACAACGTCATGTTCGATGGCCACCACCTCAGCGGCGTGATCGATTTTTACAACGCGGCCAGTGGCTGGACGCTCTACGATGTGGCCATCGCCGTGAATGACTGGTGCCTGCGCGCCGATGCCAGCCTCGACCCGCGCCGCACCCAGGCGCTGCTCGCCGGGTACGCCAGCCAGCGCAGCTTTACTGCTGCCGAGCACGAGTGCTGGCCCGACATGCTGCGCGTCGCCGCACTGCGCTTCTGGCTGTCGCGTCAACTGGCCGCGCAGCAGCACAGCGGTCAGCGCGGCGTGCTGGTGAAAGACCCCGCCCGCTTTATGCAGCTGTTGCAGCAGCATCGCAACGTCACCCTTGGCTTGCCGCTGGCGCTCTGATTCTCCGACTTGCGGTCTGGCATTCAGCGCCGGCCCGGCTAAGCTTGCAGATGTGCTTGCCGCTGTTGCATCGAACACCTCGACCCCTGCGTCTGATAAATGGGGTCGTTGTGGCCGGCAAGCCGCAAGTCGCGGCGACGTTGAGCAGTGCCGTCTGGTGATCTCCGGATCATTAACCTGCACACTCAACAGGGGAGCCCGGCCGCATGATTCCCGTCGATGGCAACTTCATTCTTGCAGTAGCACCGCGATTTTCCGGCAATCTGGCCCAGGCGCAAATGCGCATTGTCGGTGAGATTTCCGCCGCCCTCGCGCCCACCCTGGCGCATTATCAGATCAACAATCGCCTGCGCATTGCCCACTTCATGGGGCAGGTAACCCATGAGTGCGCGGGTTTCCGCACCACCGAAGAATTCGCCACCGGCGCTGCCTACGAGGGTCGCCGCGACTTGGGCAACACCCAGCGCGGCGATGGCCGGCGCTATAAGGGTCGGGGATTGATCCAGCTGACCGGCCGGGCCAATTACCGCAGCATGGCCGCGCGGCTGAACCTGCCGCTGGAAGACAACCCCGAGCTGGCCGCCGACCCGTTGACCTCGCTGCGCATCGCCTGCGAATACTGGCAGATGCGCGACATCAACCCGGTGGCCGATCGCGACGATCTGATTCGCGCCACTCGGCTGGTCAATGGTGGCCTGAACGGACTGGAAGACCGGCGCAACTATCTGCAAAAGGCCAAAACCGCGATTGCCGCCATCGAGGCCATCGGCATTTCGCAGCGTCAGGGCGGCAGCACCGCGGCGCTGCGTCGCGGCTCCTTTGGTGATGCGGTAGGCGAGTTGCAGGAACTGCTCGCCGCCAAGGGTGTGCCGTTGGCAATCGACCGCGACTTTGGCCCGGCCACCGAACTGGCGGTGATGACCTTTCAGCGCGCTAAAGGGCTGGTGGTCGACGGGATTGTCGGGCAGCAGACCTGGGCGGCGCTGCGCGGCTAGCGGCAGATTGGGTTAGGCTGGAGCGCGATGCGCAACTAACGTCACAACCCGGTCGTATTGCTGGCCTATATTTCGCATTGCAATCTCTTTCCCAGCCCTGCACAGGATGCGTTCATGAGTACCATTCACTTCGTTGGTGGCGAGAAGGGCGGTGTCGGCAAGTCCGTCGTGTCACGCCTGCTGTCACAGTATTTTCTGGATAACGGCCTGCTGTACGCCGGTTTTGATGCCGACCAGTCGCACGCTACCCTCACCCATTATTACCCCGAGTTCACCCAGCCCATTGTGCTGGACGATTTTGAAAGCATTGATCAGATCGTTGAAATGGCCACCGATGACGAAGACAAGCAATTGCTGGTCGACCTGCCCTCGCAGAGCCAGCGCTTTCTGGATCGCTGGCTGGAAGACAGCGGCGTGCTGGAGATGTGCGAAGAGTTGGGGCTGAAGACGGTGTTCTGGTACGTGGTGGATGGCGGCCGCGATTCGGTTATGTTGTTGCAGGCCTTTCAGCAGAAGTACGGCGCGGTCATGCCCTTTGTAGTGGTCAAAAACCACGGCCGGGGCAACGACTTCAGCGACATAGACGCGGTACTGAGCAGCGCCGAGGTGCCGCAGCTGGTTGCGGTGGTCGACATCCCCGAACTGCACAGCGCCACCCTGCACCGTATCGACAAGCTGGCCCTCAGCTTCTGGTCGGCCATCAACCTGAAGAGCAGCGATGGTGCGCAGCTGAGCATGATGGAGCGTCAGCGCACCAAGGTGTGGCTGCGCAAGGCCGGCCAATCCATCGGCGAGGCCTTCCAACGCCTTTAGTCATCCGCTCCAGCGCCGGCCCTAATGAACCGGCGCGAGGCGATGGCTAGCCCTGGCTTTCAACGCCCCGGGCTGCGTGCAGGGCGGCGGCATTGCGCATCAGCAGGTAATGCAGCACCGCGCCCAGCAGCGCGCCGAGCAACCAGGCATAGCCATGCAGCTGGCTGACCGCCGGCACCCATACCGAGGCCACGGAAAACACTGAGGCCACCGCAAAGGAAATCATCGCCTTGCGGTTCCAGCCGCCGTCAAAGTAGTAGGTAGAGCCCGCTTTGGCGCTGAACAGATCCTGCAGGTTCAGTTGCTGCTTACGCACCAGGTAGTAGTCCGCGACTATGATGCCGTAGAGCGGCGCCAGAATCGCGCCCAGGGTATCGACGAAGGCGGCGATGCCTACCTGACTGATAAAGGACACCCAGAGCGCACCAATACAGAAGGCGATGGCCGCGGTAATAAAGCCGCCGGTGCGTGCGCTGATGCGCGAGGGCGCCAGGTTGGCAATGTCGTAGGCGGGCGGAATAAAGTTGGCAACCAGATTGATGCCCACGGTCGCAGCAAAGAAGGTTAGCGCCGCGATGATGGTCAGCGTCAGGCTGTCGACGCGGGCGACGATATCCGTCGGGTTGGTCAGCGTCTCACCAAACACCACCACGGTACCCGCGGTGATCACCAGCGCAATCAACGAAAAGATCGCCAGGCTGACCGGCAAGCCAAGGAAGTTGCCCTTGGTCATCTGCTTATCGTCTTTCACGAAGCGGGCAAAATCACCGTAGTTGATCACCACCGCCGCAAAGTAGGCGACCATGGTGCCCACCACCGCAAAGAAGGCGGCCACCGGGCCCGCCGCATACTCGCCGCTGCCGGCGAAGATGCTGCCCAGCTCATTCAGCAGGCTGGGGCCGGCCTGGTACCAGATGATCAACATCAGCGCGATCATCACCACATACACCAGTGGGCCAGCCCAGTTCAGGAAGCGGGTAATCCACTCCATGCCGCGCACAAACAGCAGCACCTGGAAGGCGCAGACCAGGCAGTAAGACAGCCAGCCGATGGCGGTCATGCCCATAAAGGTGGCCGCATCGGCCGGAGACTCCAGCACCGCATTCAGCAGCAGCGCCACGGCGGTGGAGGCAAAGTAGGTCTGCACGCCATACCAGAAGATCGCCACTATGCCGCGCACCACCGCCGGGAAGTTCGCCCCGCGTATGCCCATGCTGGAGCGCGCCATCACCGGGAAGGGAATACCGTATTTCACGCTGGGTTTACCGGTCAGCTGCACCAGCCCCATGACGATAAAGCCCGCCAGCACGATGCCGCCCAGCACCGCCCAACCGCTCAGGCCGTACGAGATGAACAGGGTCGCTGCCAGCGTATAGCCAAACAGGCTTTGAATATCGTTGGACCAGACGTTGAAAATCTCGAACCAGCCCCAGGTGCGCTTGCCCGGCGGCAGTGGCGCCAGGTCCTCGTTGTACAGCGACGGATCAATGTCGCGGATCTGAAAGTCGTCGTTAGCCATGAGCCCTTCCTTGCGTCTTGTTGTGTTTGCCTTGCATGGCCAGGTGCTACAGCCATACCGGTTGCGCTTGCACTTTTTGTTCCGCCCCTGCGCTCACAGCGCCATGCGCAAACAGCGCAATAACCAAAGTGAGCAGCTAGCCAGGCGGAGCAGGTCGCATATTGTGTACAAAAAATGGCAGATTTTGTATGCAAAATTGTAGTGATAACGTGAAAGGCACTACAAAAGGGGCCGCGCGTGCGGTGTAACGGGGCATAGAGCGCCGATACGCATCCGGGAAAATCGAGGGCGCAGAGGTAAGGTTCTGAGCAACATTCGCTTTACCGCGCATCGATATGGCGCTACTTTCGATGAGCAGCAATGTGCCGATTACAGGAGCCCAAGGATGGCGCGCAGTGTTACAGCACCCAGAAGCATCTCGCCCCCAGGCAGAATGCCCGCCCCCAATCCCATGCTTTCCAGCACCTGCTTGCTTGCCCACGCCGGCGCGTTCTTGTGTCCGCATGGCAGCGGCGAGCTGCACCACAGTATGAAACACGGCATCTCATACAGTGTTATTGAACGCACAAAATGCGGAAGTCACGATAATACGTCTAGTGGTTGGGTGCTTATGGCCAAGCGACTGAATTTAATAACATTTTTTATGGTCTGTCGGCGGCGAGGAGCGTTGATATGCGGAAGGCACTGATATGCAATTATAAAGCCGTCGGTCTAGTAAGCTGTTATGTGTTTTAAACCTGGGGGACCGGATGTCATTGCCAAAAGATAGAATCATCATCGCAAGTGATGTCAATCCAAGAGATGGCATCGGAGTTGAGCTATATCGCGATGACGAGATTCAGGTCGAGGTTTTCCGTGACGATACAGAGAGAACTCGTAAAGTAACTCTGTTTAAGGATTCGGTTTCCCTTGAGTTGGTTGAAGAAGCTATTCGGAATTTCAAAGATGCAGGGCTGTGGGATTTTATCGAATATGAATCTTGATCACATAACAAGCCAAGGCAGTGTGACATATTTAGCTTCGCTGCGCTCAAAGCGCAAAATCTGCCCCTGCTTGGGGCGTTAAGCAGTCATAGTCATGATCACTAGAGAGCAAGCTGAAGAGTTAGTATCCAGGCAGGTATGCGGCCCACATGAATGGTTGCCCACAGATGATGAGATTGTACTCGTCCATAGTGCAACTATTGAAAAGCACTGGGGCTGGGTGTTTTTTTACACATCCAAAAAATGGATCGAAACCCAGGACACACAATATGCCTTGGCTGGAAATGCGCCCGTTATAGTGGAGCGCGATACGGCGAAATTAATACAAACCGGCACAGCTCATAGTCCAGAGTATTACATCGAACGCTATGAGCTGACAGGTAATCCGCATGCTTAACAAACGCAGGCACTGGGACAAAATTTCCGCTGCGCTACAATTTTGCCCGTGCTGCGGGCGTTAGGCATAAAAGCAAAGGAATGTGCCCGCATGGAAGTCCGCAAAATTCAAACCTCAACAATCTATCGTTAGG
>NZ_JBALWE010000003.1:0-402847 GCF_036960865.1 Halopseudomonas sp. | reverse complement strand
ACGGCCGCATCAAGGTGCAGTTCCACTGGGACCGGGAGGGCCAGGCCGATGACAAAACCAGCTGCTGGCTACGCGTCGCCTCCAGCTGGGCCGGCGACCGCTACGGCGGCATCGCCATTCCCAGAGTCGGCATGGAAGTACTGATCTCATTCCTCGAAGGTGACCCCGATCAACCCCTGGTCACCGGCTGCCTGTACCACAAGGAACACGAAGTCCCGTACGAATTACCCGCGCACAACACCCGCAGCGTATTCAAAACCCTCAGCAGCCCCGGTGGGGGTGGCTACAACGAACTGCGCATCGAGGATAAAAAGGGCGAAGAACAGATCTACCTGCACGCGCAGAAAGACTGGGACGAGAACATAGAAAACAACCAGACCATCCGCGTTGGCAACGAACGCCACGACACCGTCGAGGCCAACAGCTACAGCGAGTTCAAGGCAGAAGAACACCGCACCACCCACAGCGACCGCAAGACCGAAATCAAAGCCAACGATCACCTCACCGTCGGCACCAGTCAGCACGTCAAACTGGGTGACAGCCAACTTGTCAAAGCCGGCAGCGAAATTCACCTCTCCAGCGGCATGAAAGTCGTGCTCGAAGCCGGCATGGAAATCACTTTCAAGGTCGGCGGCAGCTTCGTCAAACTCGACCCCAGTGGCGTGACGCTGGTCGGCCCGAGTGTGAAGATCAACTCGGGTGGTGGACCGGGTAACGGTAGTGGGGCCGCGCCGGTGTTGCCGGGGGCAGTGGCGGCTGTGGATGTGAGTGAGGCGGGAGCGTTGTTAAAGCAGCGGCTACGGGAGGAGGTGCCCGTTGTCGAGCTTTGTCAAAAACCGCAAGGCGGCACGCCGGCGCAATGCCCGCTCAGCGATTGCCCTTGCCGTAACGCAATGAATTCCGGAGCAAGCGCGTGATAAAAGGGCAGTGGTTGCTTCTCGAGCGTACAGAACATGTGTTGCCAGAGTTGTACCAGTTGGGTGAAGACCCAGACCCCATCCAGCTTTTTGACGGCACAGAGTTGGAGGCTTGTAGTGAGCAAAGTCCCATACTCATAAGGGCATGGAAAAATCCTAACCTGCTAGCGGCCGTGCAGCGTGAGCCAGCTGATTGGGCTGGTCTGTTGCTGGAAAGTGCTAGTTCCGTCGGTGATCTTCTGGCTCATCTGCGTCATATTCTTTTCGTTCGCTTCGATGCACAGCGCCGAGGCGTGCTGCGCTATTCAAATCCGCGAACGGCGAGTTACTTCTTTCCTGCTTGTGATAGAGAGACGCTTTCTATCTGGCTTGGGCCAATTGATCGAGTGAGCTGGTACGGCGGGACTTGGCGAGAGAAAGCCGAAGGCGCCGAAGATTGGCATTCTGTCGAGCATCAACTTGCGAGCGTGTGGCGCTCTTCGAGCACAGCAGGCGAACTGCATCTCAACCCACAACAGGAAAGCGCTCTTCAGCAACAGCAGGGTGAGCATTTCCTTTTTCAATGGTGGAAGCAACAACCCCAAGTTCCATTCGCCACAGCGTGGACCTTCCTTAAAGAGGGTATGCAAGCAGGCTTCGTCTCGGCCGAGTCGCTAACTGTTTATCTCAACCTGCGCACTACCTATCCGCACGCCACGCCTCCAGCTTCAATACCTATCGGCAGCGACAAAGAACGCCTTGATAACCTTGCCCAGCAACTGGCTGCATGTACGAACGACAAGGAAAGTACCGCATGAGTAATAGCGTATTCAATCTTAGCAACGGTGCCGCCTGCGAGCCCGGCAAGCTGATCGTGCAAGTGGTGGGTAAGGATCACCCAACCACACAGAAACTTGCCATCTACGATAAGGCTGTTGAAGCCAGGCTGGAAGAAATTACTCAGAAGGATAAGCCGGAAACTCAGATTAGCGATACCTTTGCCAGCGTGCTGCATGTGTGGGATTGGGAGTGCCAGTCCAAGAACAGTCTCTGCCTTGAGATTGCCACCAATGAAGGTGCTCCGATCTGCCTTCCGTTGTTAGAGGCGTTGGGCACGACACCGCGTCAGCCTGAGCACAGTGATCAGTGGAATCAAATTGTCCCCGTTGTACCCATGACGGCGCTATCAGGCAGTAAGAGTACCTACGATTTGGGCACCCCAGTTGCCCTACGTAGAGGCTATGTATATGTCTTCCGTCGCGGCAAGCTATGGCGCGAACTGGAAGTGCGTGATGGTGAGAGCGGTTTGTCCTATCACGATGTGCGGGTAGACAGCTATCGCCAGAGTAATGGCTTCAACGAGGATCTGCGCGAGGCGGTCGGTGTCGGTTTAGAAGAAATTTGGTTGCCGGCCAAGTGGAACGATCACAAAGAAGTTGGCATTGAGCTGTGTTTTTCTGAGATTCAGCTCAATGCTGCTCGTTTGAATTACCTTGAAAGCGATACCGCCGCGCGCAGCGCGCGCACCAGCAAGCCTCAATTGGATGTGTCGAAAGCTAGGCTGGATGAGTTGTTTAAAGGTAAGCCTGACGGGCTAGAGATAATCGAAGCTTACAAAGAGGACGGGTTCGCAGGTTCGCGTCACAATCACGCCCGTGTCGTGCGCAGAAACCTAGACCTTTGGGCGTTCCCTCTTAGCGTGGTGGCACCGCAGCGATCTCGTCAGCCGGGCTTCGAGTGGTTGCTTGACCATCCGGGTAGCTATATTTGCGACCTGACAGGTCAGTTCTCAGTTGAGCAGTTGAACGCAGCAAAAGCGTTTCTCACCGCGTGTGCCGCTGGCGAAACAGCGGCAGCACCGCCTGACATGGAAATGGCGGCGATGAAGCATGCTATGAAGGAGAAGCTTGCTAGCCAGACACCTGAAGATAGCTCGCTCATGTGTGAGGCGCCGGTATGGGAGGCCCAGGCAAGTGAGTCAGATATCTTGGCCCCATTACGCGAGAGACAGCTTTGCGCAGTGTTGCTGGACGATCATCATTTTCGCATGCGCCACCTGTGGTCCAGAATCACAGATAGTCAGGAGCTACTTCAGACCTGTGCGGCGTACGCCAGACTCAATGAGCATTTCTCCAGCGCATTGCTTATAAAAGAGACCGTCGTGCCGAGAAGTGTGGGCGGCGGTGAAAACAAGCTGCACTCCTGTATTAGTAGAGTTACCCCTGCGGGCTTACAAGACTTAAACCGGTGTACGGCGACCATCGAGCGGATGGAAGCTTGGTGGACGATGCAGGCCAGTCAGCAGTGCTTGATTGACCTTTTTGAGCATGCCGGTTGCCAGCAAACCTTGGCAGATCATTTAAGTCTGGATGGGTTCTGTTACACCAGCGCGCTGAAATTTGCCGCGCAGGCCATTCAGGCGCTGGCTGAAACGCCAGCCGATCATGATCCGCTCGCGGTCGAAAGCCGCCGATTGATAGATGCGGTTGCAGGGCGTGCGCATACCAGCGAAAAATACTCAAAGGGGCGTGAGTTCGTCCTGCAGATAGCCGAGCAAGATCAGCATCCACTGCATGCGATGTTTTGGCCTGAGTGCAACATAGCAGAGCTGGAGGAGGATTACGTTCCGCCGGAAACGCCAGCTCAGAACATCGGGAACGGTGCTTTTCGCGCGGCCGAGCTCGCCGCGCAGGAAAGTCGGGCTGCTGATTCAGCGGGCCAGAATACCTTCGACGCTGCGCGCTTACAGGGCGCGCTAGAAAACGGCATGCTTGCCAGTACTGCGATTACTGACTCCAAAAGCGTCAGCAACGCATTGATTACTATCTACGAGCATCTTGATGGCGCCCTCCGCACAGCAATCAGTGCCAAAGAGCAAGCAGAGCTAGACCGTGATGCTAGTCGCCAGGGTACCAGTCAAGCACAAAACCAGCAGGGCACCGCGCACCGAGAGAAAAATGCGGCAACGCAGGATCGCCAACAAACGGAGCAAGAGCACCAGGACGCAGCCAATAAGCAGAAAGCGACGCAGGCAGAGCTAGATCAGCGTGCCCAGGCACGAGCGAGTACGCAAGCGCGTGAAAAGGCTGCTCAGCGCCGGATTGCCGCCTCCCTGCGCCCCATGAAAGTGCGCATGCATGGCATGGGCATCGAGCAGTTACGCAGCATGATGCCGCAAGAGTTTGGTGCGTTACGCCTGATGCGTCGCAGTGCCGCTTTGGCTGGCGACCATTACATATTGGGGGTCAGCGACGCGCCGCTGGATATCCAACGCTCAATTCGAGTGTATGGCGAGATCCAGGATGGCGCTGGCAACATCATTAGTTCGACCAATCAGCGCATTGCCTCCAGGCATGGTGTAACGGCAGTTACTGAAGACTATATGGTTGCTGCAATGCCGAAGAACCACCTTACCACCCGGCTGGTTTCTGCGCTGCAACGCCATACCAACGCAAGAATGATGCTTGAGCAGGCAGAGAGCCTGGCACAAGAGGCGAATGCTGCTGCAGCGGCCTCTGCAGCCATTGCCGGCCGTTCTGCGGCAGCGGCACGAGCTAGTGAGAATACAGCCGCTGCACGTCTGCAGCAGGCCGAGCAGCTGGCTCGAACGGCACGGACTGAGTTGCAGCAAGCCCAGCAAACGCTGGATGACCTGACTCAAACTGTTGAAGCGGGTCAGCGTAATGCTTTCTTCAAGGTGCTTAACAGTGGTGCGTTCTCGGCTGCTGTGACTTTTCTGGAACTTTGGAATTTGTCTGTTGAGTTGGAGAGTAGTGGGAGCACCTTTCAGGAAAAAGGCCTCTCTAGAGTGATCTTTGGTACAGGTGCAGCTGTTCTCGATGCATTTATTGCTGTTGAGATGCTGGCCTTTAAGATGAAAGAGGCAAATCGATTCTCAACGCTTTTACGTGCCACCCGCTGGACTCTCGATCCCAGGCGTTTTGTCGGTTTCCTTGGTCCAGCGCTTGGGGATGCTCTTGTTACACAGATCTCTATTCGTCTGCTCGTCTCTGCG
Organism: Halopseudomonas sp.; assembly: GCF_036960865.1. Lineage (GTDB taxonomy): Bacteria > Pseudomonadota > Gammaproteobacteria > Pseudomonadales > Pseudomonadaceae > Halopseudomonas. The sequence goes on along the minus strand of NZ_JBALWE010000003.1, from coordinate 397,936 downwards.
GCAGCCAGCCTTGTCACTATGGTCGTTTGTATCCTTGAAGCGGTGCATGCCTGGCGCAAGGGGGATGAGGCGGTCTGGGGTTATGGTGTGATGGCGGCGGGCGCGCTTATGGGGGCGATTGCCCCCTTTTTCAGCGGCAGCGCCGCCCTGGGCGGCATGAATCCCTTTGGCCTCGCTGCGTTGGTGTTGGTGCTGGTCGGGGCTGGTTTGGTGTTCTGGCTTAGTAGTACCGAGCTGGAAGACTGGTTAGAGAACGGCCCCTTCGGCGAGAAGCAGACTCCATACCTGGTAAAAGATGGGCAGGAAGCCTTGTATCGTCTCGCCTCTATCTTTGCCGGCATCCGTATCGCGATTGAGAATAACCCGCTCTATGAACCAGATGCCAAAATCGATATAAACCAGGATGCCTGCTTGGCCAAGTTGGTCACCGCTAATACTCGTATTAGCATATCGAGCAACTTGCCTGGCCTTCTGGGGCATTTGGGTAATACGGCGATTGAGCCGCACTGTCGCCTGCGTGTCAGTGAAGTAAGATATCGTGGTAACGGCGCCCCCTACCCGCCGACACACAGCTACAAGACCTCAGCATTAGTAGCTAAGCGTTCGCTTGCTGAATCCTGTGAGCTTTATGTCAACACGCCCGCTGCGGAGCCTGGCTCGCCATCAACGTCTTTTTGGAGTTATGGCAAGATTGATGTCAGCCGCTATTACGACTGGCAGGTGCGCGCGCAATTCAAGCTCTTGCTAGATAATGGCGGTCAGCAAGGCCAACTGAACACCACAACCTTGTTGTTCCCCGCACCGCCTATCAATATGGGCAAAGCCAATGCGGTGGGCGAATACCCGTTAGACTTCAGCGAAACCGATAGCCCCTTCTGGGCCGATGAGAAGACCCATGCCGCAACCTGATGACTTTTACAGCCCTGGCGCCTATCGCCCGGAGAGCATTCCTGAGCAGCCACCGGCGATCAAGCAGCCCTGGTTTAAGCGCTTTGGCAGCCTGCGCCTTCCTTGGGGCAATACTCAGGATATGATGCCGCCAAGTGTTCTCAAGAATGTTACACCTGACACTTTGCGTTATCAGGAAGAAATTGAAAAAACGGGAGTGCCCAGGCCTTTTGCGCATATAGACCTGCACGTGCGTTTCGACAACGAGAGGATTCGGCACGCACGTCTGCCTGCAAGTTCTCAGTTATGGCTATATATGAACGGGATTGGTAAGTGGGGCTTTGTAATAATGCTGACGCTTTTTTTACCTGTTTCTCTTTTTGTTGCTTCGGTTATGGATGGCGGTTATTTTGAATCTTTTCTTAGTGCGTTCTCTTTAGCATTCATGACCACGATGTTACCGCTCCTATTGGCCTGGTTTTTTGGATGGCTAGTCGTTAACCACTTCCCCAAGCTCTGGATAAAACCATCCAAAGGCCCGCTCTGGGAGTTCAATCGCCGCACGGGCCTAGTCACTGTCTTCGATTACGACAACAACGGCGAGTACAAAAAGAACGGTACCGTCGGCGAAAAAGTGGCACCGTTTTATGAGTTTGATGCCTACATTACCGTCTCGCCCGACCGCCAGGGCTTCCCTAATAACGTGCTGAGTGTTGTCCACCGTTATCAGGATAGCTGGATCAATATGGCTAACTTTGTTGCACCCAGCGGCAGTGCCTCTGAGCCTTGTGGACTATGGGACTATTTGCAGAACTACATGGATATCACCCATCCGCTACCGGATACGCCGGAGCTAGAGGCATACCGACACCTGGACCCAACCACCGCCGAGTACGATCGGCAGACCGGCCGCGAACCGCGTTACTGGCGTGATATGGACGATGACACCTTCAACGCCAAAGTCCGGGAAATGACCGAACGCATCCCGCATATCAACACCCTGCAGCGCACAAACCTGATGACCCGGTATGTGAACTATCACGCGCTGTGATTCTTGCTGAGGGGTATCGTGGTGATCGGCTTGCACCGCTTGCGTCTACTTGGGTGACCTCCGGGCGTTAACTGGACGATAAGAAAACCCATGCCGCAACCTGATGACTTTTACCATCCTGGCGCCTATCGCCCGGATGCCATTCCTGAGCAGCCACCGGCGATCAAGCAACCCAGGTTTAAGCGCTTTGGTAGCCTGCGCCTGCCTTGGGGTAGTACTCAGGATATGATGCCGCCGAGTGTTCTAAAGAATGTTACGCCTGATACTTTGCGTTATCAGGAAGAGCTTGAACAAACGGGAACAACTAGGCCTTTTGCGCATATAGACCTGCACGTGCGTTTCGACAACGAGAGGATTCGGCACGCGCGGCTGCCTGCCAGTTCTCAGTTATGGTTATATATGAATGGGATTGGTAAGTGGGGCTTAGTTGTAATACTTCCATTACTTTTGCCTGTTTGTCTTTACATGGCCACGTTTTTGGAAGGAAACTATTTCCTGTCTATCTTTGACGTGTTCTTCTCGGTTTTTCCAATACTCATTCTACCTCTATTTGTGTCGTGGTTTATCGGATGGATAGTTGTTAACCATTTCCCCAAGCTTTGGATAAAACCATCCAAAGGCCCTCTATGGGAGTTCAACCGCCGCACGGGCTTAGTCACCGTTTTTGATTACGATAACGACGGCGAGTACAAAAAAGACGGCACCGTCGGCGAGAAGGTGGCGCCTTTTTATGAGTTTGATGCCTACGTTACGGTCTCGCCTGATCGCCAGGGCTTCCCTAATAATGTGCTGAGTGTTGTCCACCGTTATCAGGATAGCTGGATCAATATGGCTAACTTCGTTGCGCCCAGCGGCAGTGCGTCCGAGCCTTGCGGGCTATGGGACTATTTGCAGAACTACATGGATATCACCCAGCCACTTCCAGATACGCCCCAAATGGAACCTTATCGTCACCTGGACCCAACCACCGCCGAGTACGATCGGCAGACCGGCCGCGAACCGCGTTACTGGCGTGATATGGACGATGACACATTCAACGCCAAAGTCCGGGAAATGACCGAACGCATCCCGCATATCAACACCCTGCAGCGCACAAACCTGATGACCCGGTATGTGAACTATCACGCGCTGTGATTCTTGCTGAGATGTATCGTGGTGATCTATCAATGTATCAATGGGGTCAGAGTAATTGATCTCGCTTCTCAAATACGCCTAGCATGCCCTGTACATCAAGGAAGATTTCAGATGGCCCGTTTACCGCGCCTCCACTTTCCTGGCTGCGCCCGGCACGTAATCCAGCGCGGCAACAACCGAAATGCCTGTTTTTACACCAACGTGGACTACAAAACCTACCTGACCTTTCTCAAGGAGGCGGCGGACCAATATCAGGTCCGCATCCATGCCTTAGTGCTTATGACCAATCATGTACATATACTGGTGACGGCCAGCAACGAGCAAGGCGTGAGCGGGATGATGCAGACTTTAGGCCGCAGATATGTTCGGTATTTCAACTTCACCCATCGACGCACAGGTACGTTGGGGGAGGGTCGCTATAAATCCACCCTGGTGGACGCGGAAAATTATCTTTTGACGGTTTATCGCTATATTGAACTCAACCCCGTGCGGGCACGCATGGTGTCCCACGCATCGGAATACCCTTGGTCCAGCTACCAGTCAAATGCCGCGGGAAAGTCGATCAATTTACTCACACCCCACACGTTGTATCTGCAACTGGGTGACACAGATGCAGAGCAGCAGGACGCCTACACATCCCTATTCCGGGGCACCATGCCAGAGCGAGTATTAACGGCGATCCGTGATACTACCAACAAGGGCTGGGTTTTAGGCAATGACCGTTTCAAAGCTCAAATCGAAGCTAGGACGGGGCGACGCACTACCCCGCTGGGACGGGGTGGGGACAGGAGATCCGGGGCGTATCGGGAGAACAAGGATCAATTACTCTGACCCCATTGATCGCGCAGCGCCTTGCCGGTCAGCTCCAACTTACTGCAACCCAAGGAGATTTGATGACCGAACGTGCCCAAGAGGTAAAGCAAGGCCTGCTTTGGAAGCAGGAGCACCTTGCCCCGCTACCGATCCCTACCGGTCAATCCGCCAGCGATCTGATGAATATCATCTGGCGTAAGAATGATGTTTATATGGATATAGGCAGTTTTGTTATGGGCGCGGGTTGGATGACGTTGCATATGGGTTCGGTGATGTTTCTGGCTATTTCAGCCTGGATTGCGGCCAGCGGAGATATTTGGCTCAGTCTTGCGATTCTTGCGGTTATGGGGGGGGGCTGATGGGAACCCTCTGGTATTTGTTTTCCAAGCAGTGGCGCAAGCCCTTGTACCCGCCCATCCGCTTCAACCGTCAGCGCCGTGAAGTCTGTATCACCGAGCCTGATGGAAACTATTGGTTTGTGCCCTGGGAGCGGGTACACGCCATTGCTCCCAGTGCCCTCAGCCTCAATACGGGTGGTGCGAGTCAGCAAGGTAGTCTTTTGTTGTGGTTTCCGCTCAAGGGACAGGAGCATGAAGAGTACGCGCCAGACAAAGAAGGCTGGGCGCTGATGGTCAATACGGGTGGCGGGATTTCTTCGATGGCGCAGTGGGAGTGTATTCGCAGTTTTATGGAGATAGGACCGGAAGTTGTGCCCGGCAGCTCAATTCCCGAGACGTCTGATAAGATCAAGCGGGAGGGTTATTGGGGAGCATGGAAGAGCTACGCTGCACAATTCATTGATGAGGTTAAAACTAAGGACGTCGGCCCAGCTGTAACTACATTATGTGGTCTCACTATTTTTGGCATCCCTTGGGTTGTTGTATTGATGGGCAAAAAACTAGAGCACACTCCTGATCTGATCGCGCCCGAAACCATCGAATGGTCCAAACCCTTACCCCCTGAGCAATGGGCCAAACGCTCTCCCGAGCTTGAGCAGGCCATCCGCGAGCAGGAGAGTCAGCTGGTAGCAGGCTCTGACGCGGCTGCATAAGAGGCCTGTTGGGCCTCTGCCCAAACACGGGCACTATCAATTGGGTCAGAGTAATTGATCCCGCTTCTCAAATACGCCTAGCATGCCCTGTACATCAAGGAAGATTTCACATGGCCCGCCTACCGCGCCTCTATTTTCCCGGCTGCGCCCAACACGTAATCCAGCGCGGCAACAATCGAACGGTTTATCGCTATATTGAACTCAACCCCGTGCGGGCACGCATGGTGTCTCACGCATCGGAATACCCTTGGTCCAGCTACCAGTCAAATGCCGCGGGAAAGTCGATCAATTTACTCACACCCCACACGTTGTATCTGCGACTGGGTGACACAGATGCAGAGCGTCAGGAGGCCTACACATCCCTATTCCGGGGCACCATGCCAGAGCGAGTATTAACGGCGATCCGTGATACTACCAACAAGGGCTGGGTTTTAGGCAATGACCGTTTCAAAGCTCAAATCGAAGCTAGGACGGGGCGACGCACTACCCCGCTGGGACGGGGTGGGGACAGGAGATCCGGGGCGTATCGGGAGAACAAGGATCAATTACTCTGACCCCATTGATCGCGCAGCGCCTTGCCGGTCAGCTCCAACTTACTGCAACCCAAGGAGATTTGATGACCGAACGTGCCCAAGAGGTAAAGCAAGGCCTGCTTTGGAAGCAGGAGCACCTTGCCCCGCTACCGATCCCTACCGGTCAATCCGCCAGCGATCTGATGAATATCATCTGGCGTAAGAATGATGTTTATATGGATATAGGCAGTTTTGTTATGGGCGCGGGTTGGATGACGTTGCATATGGGTTCGGTGATGTTTCTGGCTATTTCAGCCTGGATTGCGGCCAGCGGAGATATTTGGCTCAGTCTTGCGATTCTTGCGGTTATGGGGGGGGGCTGATGGGAACCCTCTGGTATTTGTTTTCCAAGCAGTGGCGCAAGCCCTTATACCCGCCCATCCGCTTCAACCGTCAGCGCCGTGAAGTCTGTATCACCGAGCCTGATGGAAACTATTGGTTTGTGCCTTGGGAGCGGGTACACGCCATCGCTCCCAGCGCGCTTAGTCTCAATACGGGCGGGGCCAGTCAGCAGGGTAGTCTTTTGTTGTGGTTTCCGCTCAAGGGGCAAGAGCATGAGGAGTACGCGCCAGACAAAGAAGGCTGGGCGCTGATGGTCAATACGGGTGGCGGAATTTCTTCAATGGCGCAGTGGGAGTGCATTCGCAGTTTCATGGAAGTTGGACCAGAAGTGGTTCCTGAGCCATCCATTTTTCACAACGCCGGAATGACGTTATGGCAAAGCTTTGTTCATGATTTCAAAGCGGGGGTGGCTGCTAGGGGCTGGATAGTCGCTTTTCTATGGGAGGGCCTGGGCACGTTGGTATTTAACGATGTGCTGTATTTACACCTGGCCCGCAAGAAACTGGCAAATCTCCCTAATTTATCAGCGCCAGAAACTATCGAATGGTCCAAGCCCTTACCGCCTGACCAGTGGGCAACACGGTCTCTCGAGCTTGATCAGGCCATCCGCGCGCAGGAAAGTCTATTCGCGCGAGCCGCTGACGAAACTGCATAAAGGGCTTACTGCACCGCCACCCCCTAGGCGCACGCTGCCGTTTTGATGACTGGGGGCATCGTCCGCTGGTTGCGTTGCATAACATGGGGTTGTTCGCAGATAGCTCATTGGGGCTCTACCGCAACGCCCCCATCGCCTCATTCAACGCCCCCTCCAACTGCTGCCGATAACGCAAATACTGCGCTGTCTGCATGCGCTCGCCCGGGTCGATGGCGGAGAGGTCGAGGTCGGTGATGTAGCAGGGGTAGGGTTCCTGGCTTTGGCGTTGGCTAAGGATGTGTTTGGCGACTTCGGTGTACAGCCGTGGGCCGTGCTCCAGTTCTGAGAACTCGCGGTGGTCGCAGAAGATGGTGACGTTGAAGCTGCGTTTTCCGCCGGGTTCGGCGATCGCCTGCACGGGGTAGAAGTCGGGGCTGAGGCCCGCGCGTGGCAGGGGTTTGGCTTCCAGTCGCAGCGGGTTGCCGTCTTGCGCGGGCAGGATTGCGTAGAGCTGAATGTCGCCTTCCCATTGGCTGTGCTCCAGGCTTTCCTTGACCTGTCGGCGCAGGCGGATGCCATTCAGAAAGCGCAGCAGCGGGAGCAGCATGGTCTGTTCGTCACGGTAGCTTTGCTGATGCGTCCAGAGGGCGCCACGCTCATCGAGCAGGCTGATTTCGACTTGCCATTGCGGTTTGAGGCGGTAGAACAGCTGGATGCGGCCGGGTTGGTCATGTTGCAGTATCAGCGCCAGGTCTTGCCCTTGCAGTGCGTAGGCGTCCAGCGCCAGTTTGCTGTGGCGCGGGCGGGAGCGGCCCAGATGGCGCAGCAGCGCGTCACGGTCTTCCAGCTCCAGCATGTTGATCTGCTCATCGCGCCACTCCAGCACGCGATACGCGTTCTGCACTTGTACCAGAAAGCGCTCCGGCGGCGTGGCCAGCAAATGCCGTGCCGCCTCGCGGAACAGGCCTTCGACGCGCTCGGAGATGGAGCTGGAGCGGTTGCGGCAGAAGCAGCGCACCTCCAGCTCTGGCAGCCGCTGGTGCACGCGACCCTGATTGAGGTAGTCGCACAGCGCCTGCATACAGGCCTGCTCGCCGTCGTAGTGGGTAACCAGTAGCTCGTTCCAGCTGTTCAGCGATACCTGGTCAATGCTGAGAATAAGGTTGTCGCGCAGGCCCGAGTAGCCGAGCGCGTCGGTATGGCTGCTGATCAGGTGCTGGTTTTTCTGGCTGCTGCCGGGCAGCGGGTCCAGGCCGATGTTCACGAGCAAGAGTACCTGGCAGGGTTCGCTGGCGCGTGAGAGGGCGGTTTCAGTCAGGGCTGGCAGGGGGAGCGGAAACTGCTGCTGTAGGCTGAGCAGCAAATTACTCAGTTCAAATTCGCTTAGTGCACTGTCTCCAGGGAATAACGCAAAACGGGTAGCGCTGTCGATCAAGCCGTTACGGTATCCCCAGGCCAGCAGCTCCATTAAATGGCGGGAGCGTTTGAGGGGCGGCTGGTCGCTCAGCTCGCTAGCGGATAGCGAGCCCGAGTAGAGGTTCCAGTAGGCTTCGCCAGGCTCATTGGCGGGCGCCTGGGCAAGGGTCAGCAGGTCCTCACTAAGATCGGGGCTGATGCCGGGGTTGATGAACTCGATCTTGCCTGCCTTGCGCTCGAAAGCGGCGTACAGTCTCCGGCCCAGCAGAGAAAGGTCTCGGCTGGTGACCTGGTTGATCACACCCTGGCTACGGCCAAAATGCGAGAGCAGTCGGTAACTGTGGGTCAGCTCGTTGACCAGTTTGCGGCGCTCGTTGCTGACCTCGCGGATGCGCCATTCCTGGCGGCTGTCCATCTGCTGCAGCTGGCGCGGGCCCCAGTGCCATTCGCGCACCAGCTTTTCCATCAGGTTGCGCTTCCAGTCGAGCAGGCCGCTGCGTTTACTCAGACGCACATTGGCCTTGATGTACAAGCAGCGGCGCACCAGTTCAAGTCGTTCCGGCTCATTACGGCTGAGCAGGTAGCGTTCGAGGCGGCGGTACAGCATTACATAAGGGTCCAGCTCGTCGGCATCCAGCACGCCCTGATAGACCGCCGCCTTGAACTCCAGACTGAGGCAGCGTACCTGCGGGTGCTCGCTGGAGTAGAGCTCGGTGAGCATCAGCTTGAGCACCGACTTGTAGGGCGAGTCTATGCCCTTGTACAGCTGCCAGAGCCCGGCGCCGACAAACTCGCCAGCGGGTATGCCGGCCACGTGGCCGAGATCGAGGCTTTCATGCTCGCGGATGAAGCGCTTGCTGAGCAAGCGCTCGGTGTAGCTGGCGTAACCTTCTTCTTCATATTCCGGTACCAGCCACCACAATGGATAACGACCGCCGAGCAAGATCGCGGTGCGGTAAAACTCATCCAGCAGCAGGTAGTGCTGAGTGCTACCGCAGTCCTCCACGCTGAGGGCATTGTCGCGGTTACCGCGGCTGAAGCTGGCAGGGTTCACCAGGTGAAAGTGGGCTTCGCAGCCCTGGGTGGCTGCCCAGTCGGTAATCAGCTGGCATTTGCTGGCCAGCTCGGCGAGCGCATGGGGTGGCAGGTCGGGTTGATGGCAGACCCAGATATCCAGGTCGCTTTGTTCTGATTGGGCAATGGTGCCGCCGCTGCCCATCAGATACAGGCCGAGTATCTCCGGTACAAAGCCGGCGGGATGGCGGCGATACTGATAACTGCGGGTTAGTGCCTGTGCGCTCTGCAGGGCGGCGGTTTCGGCCTCGTACCCGGCCAGGCCGTGGGGCGTGGTGCGAGAAACGAAGCCAGGCAGCAGGTGGTAGTTGACGTCAAACAGCAAAGGGATCAACTGCAGCACGTTGTACTGGCGCGTAGGCAGCGCCTGCAACACTCGGCGCAGGCGGGTCTGATTGAGGGCCATGAAGCGCTTGCGCAGGGTGCTTAGCGCCTTGCGATCAATGCCCTCGTCGATCAGTGGGTGAATTTCACCTGCCTGCGCCATGGGTTGCCCTTTACGCCGGGTCTGCGCGCAGTATGGTTAGCAGCGCCTGGCTGTGCTCGGCGGCGTCCAGGCCCAGGCTGGTCAGATAACCGCCGTCCTGCTGGGTCACCAGACCTTGGCGGAACAGACGCTCAGCGGCGGCCACCGTAGCCGGGTCGGCGTCGTGCTGATGGATTTTCAGCCCTTCCTTCGAGTTGGCCAGGTTGAACTGGCATAGCAGGTTGATTTCAGCGATTTCATCGGGTGTCAGCATCGGGGCGTTACCTCTTGTTGGAATGGCGTGCGGTCCAGAGACAGTAAAGCCGAGATCAGCCTGTGGTGCCGGGTGATCTCTTGCGCCCCATTCATTGTCATGATGGCGCTGGATATTCTGCTCAGGCAGCGTTACAAGAGTGCAGCATTTCACACCCGCAGGACAATGGAGAACAACAAGATGATCAAACTTCACGGCTTTGCCGTCAGCAATTACTTCAACATGGTCAAGCTGGCACTGCTGGAGAAGGGTGCCGATTTCGAGATGGTCAACGTTCACGGTAGCCAGGATGAGGCTTTTCTGGCCATCAGCCCGCGCGGCAAGGTACCGGTGCTGGAGACCGACAAGGGCTTTCTCAACGAAACCAATGTGATCCTCGAATACATCGAAGAAACCCAGGGCGGCAAGGCACTGCTGCCGAGCGACCCTTACGAACGCGGCTATGTACGTGCGTTGACCAAGGAGATCGAACTCTACATTGAGCTACCGGCGCGCAGCTGCTACATGGAAGTGTTCTTCGGTGGCAAGGTGGATCAGGCGGTGAAGGATAAGGCCAAGGCCGATCTGCTGGCCGGCATTGCCACGCTCAAGCGTCATGCCAAGTTCGCGCCTTATGTGGCCGGCAGTGAAATGACCATTGCCGACCTGATGTTCCTGTTCAGCATCGATCTGGCCTCGGCGGTGGCGGGCAAGTTGTTCGGCATCGACCTGTTGGCCGATCTGCCGGAGGCCAAGGCGCTGCTGGCGGAGCTGGCCAAGAACCCCAACGTGCAGCAGATCGAGGCTGACAAGAACGCCGAAATGGCGGCCTTCATCGCCGCAGCCAAGGCGCGCAAGTAAGCCGGTGCCCCTTGCAATCGCCGCTCTGCAGCGGCGATTGCAGCTGTTTTGCATGGACGTGGCGGACGCACTCGCCTATCGTCGGCGCTATAGCCCTTGCCGATGAGGAAACCGCCCATGAGCTTCCCCGATAACGACTTTCTACGCCAGTTGCCCAAGGCCGAGCTGCACATGCACTTGGAAGGCAGCCTGGAGCCAGAGTTGCTGTTTCAACTGGCTGAGCGCAATGGCGTGGCGCTGCCCTATGCCAGCGTTGACGCCCTGCGCGAAGCGTATCAGTTCAGCAACCTGCAGGATTTTCTCGATATCTATTACCAGGGCGCGGGAGTGCTGCAGACCGAGCAGGACTTTTACGACCTGACCTGGGCTTACCTTGAGCGCTGCGCCGCCGATGGCGTGGTGCACGTAGAACCCTTCTTCGACCCGCAGACGCACACCGAGCGCGGCATCACCATTGCCACCCAGCTGGCCGGCATCAGCCGCGCACTGTCCGACGGCCAGGCAAAGCTGGGCATCAGCTCGCGGCTGATCCTCAGTTTTTTGCGCCACCTCAGCGAAGACGATGCCATTGCCACGCTGCAAGAGGCGCTGCCGCTGCGGGATCAGTTTGTCGCCGTGGGGCTCGACAGCTCCGAACAGGGCAATCCGCCGGACGGTTTTGTGAAGGTCTACGACATGGCGCGTGCCGAGGGTCTGCGAGCAGTGGCCCATGCCGGCGAAGAAGGCCCTGCAGACTACATTTGGCAGGCACTGGACCTGCTGCGTGTCGAGCGTATCGACCACGGCGTACGCTGTGTGGAAGACCCAGTGCTGGTCGAGCGCTTGATTGCCGAACAGACCCCGCTCACCGTCTGCCCGCTGTCCAACACCAAGCTGAAAGTCTTCGCCAAAATGCAGGATCACAACATTCTGCAGCTGCTGAAGCAGGGCGTGAAAGTGACCATCAACTCGGATGACCCGGCCTATTTTGGAGGTTATCTGCTGGCCAACTTCATTGCCGTGCGGGATGCGCTGGATATGACGCGCGAGCAAGCCGTTGCGCTGGCGCGCAATAGCATTACGGCGAGCATGTTGTCGGACGATGAAAAGGCGGGTTGGTTGGCGAAGCTGGATGGACAATAGTCTCTGTAGGCTAGACCCATATCACATGAGGGGGCGCTGATTGCCTGGGTCGTTATAACGCTCTTTTTTCGCCTGACCGGCGAGTTACTTTTCTTTGTATGGCCATCGAGCCGTAACCGAAAGAAATCCACGCGACCAGCCTGGGCCGACCAAACAGGCCTACGGCTCCCCTGCGTTACTCAGAGTTGAGCGCGCCTGCGGAACTCGTCGCTGCGCTCCTCAGACAGTCCTCGGCTCTCTCGCTCAACTCTTGCGTTACTCGGCAGCTTGGAAGGGGGCCAAGGGCATGAGATCGGTGTGGTTTTCGAGTTTGGTTGTTTTGGTCAAGATTTAAACACCAAAACCAACGTTTGCACGGCCCACCAGTTCCCATCTGAGCGCCCCCGGCAGCTTGAGCAACGCAGCGAACCCGAAGGGCCGCGCAGCTGGGTGCCCGAGGGGGTTGTTAGGGGGGATGGGCAAGCATCTCTCCCTGACTCGCCTAGAGGCGAAAGGCTGAATCAAGCCAGAAGACGTTGCCGAAGCCATGTCCGCCGAGCACTCAAGCGAACCTCGGTCTCGGTACGACGGAACTTGCGCCGACTACAAAAAAGCCCCAGCCGAAAACGGCCAGGGCTCCACTAGCGCCAACCTAACCTCAGTCCAGCATATCCTTGAACCGCTCATCCTTACGGAACGTCAGCTTCTTGCTGAACCCCGGAATACTGATGTGCGCGTCACTAATCTCGATGCCCTGCTCATCAATCATCCCCTGGCCAAAGTTGTAGATGATGTCCAGCTGGCCTTTTAGAGCGCGGGCGTCATAGGCGGCGGCGTTGGCGCGGGTCTGCTCCCGGCGCGCGCTGTAGTCGGCAAAGGCCTCTTCGCCGTAGCGCTTGGCGAGCATGCGCTCGACCACGCTGGGGGCCAGTACCAGGGCGCTGGCGTTGTTGCCGCCAAAGCCCTTGGAGTTGATAAAGGCGACTTCCAGCGGTTTGCTGTGGCGGTCAACGTCGGTGGTGCTGATCTGCAGGTGTTGCTGATGAACGTCCTCGGCCACCGCATCGATGGTCTTGATGCCGGGGATGATCTGATAGCGGAAGCTGCCCAGGGTCGCCACCAACTGGTCAGCGCTGGCACTGGCCAGCGAATGCCCGACATAGGCCTTGGCCGCGGCGACTGGCCAGTTGCTGATGCCGAAGGCGTCCGCCACGCGGTCGAGAATCTCCGACTCGGTGGTGCGGTTGGCCGGGGTACTGGAGCCGTGCGCGTGCACAAAGCTGCGCTGCTGCACGGCTTCCGGACCGACGATCTGCATGGCGGCGTACACGGCCTTGGCCATGGTCAGGTAGTTGCCGGGGCCGGGCGCGGAGATGGACTTCTTGAAACCGTCGGCATTGATGAACACGTCCGGCACTGCGCCGTGGATATCGGCGCCCAACTGCATGGCCAGTTCATCGTCCATCAATACGAAAAACTGCCCGGACTCGGCCAGAGTGAAGCCGCAGTTATGGCTGAACGGACGGCTGGCGCGGCGGAAATCAACCTCGTCCTGTCCGCCAATCTGCCGCAATCCCTCTTCGGTGGCCAGTGCACCCATGGCGCCATAGCCCTCGATGCACTCCTGGGTGATGGGCGCCTCGCCGTTACCCACCAGCACCACGCGCGCGCGGCCACTGGTGATCATGTCGCTGCCTTTCTGCAGGTTGTACAGGAAGCTGGCGCAGGCGCCGGTGATGGCGCCGGTGGTACCCACGCTGCCCAGAATGTAGGCATTGATGAAGTCGGCCGGCATGCTGTTCAGGCCCAGTGCCAGCTGCTTGGCGCTGACCCGGCCGCCCTTGAGGCGCGACTGCATCAGGCCGCCAAAGCTGTTCTCGTCCAGCTGGCTCATGGCGCTGCTGGCAAACACCGCCACTTCGTCGGGCTCGACCGCATCGGCGATGGTCTGCCAGTCGATACCCACCGAGCGCAGGGCATCGGTCGCTGAGACGATGGTCAGTTGCAGGCCGCGCGGATGAAAGCGCGAGGGATACAGCTCGCCTGGCTCCAGGCCGCTGGGCAGCTGCCCGGCAGACTTGACCGCCAGGGCGCGATAGCTGTCGACTTTGATGTCGCAGCCGTCGTAGACGGTGACCATCACCTCGGTATCATTCAGGGCTTCGACCGCCCAATCGCTGGGGAGCGGCTCAGGCAGTTGCTTGTTCAGGGTGATGAAGGAGAAGGGCTTGCCCGCTTCGCCGGTGATGGTGAGGTTTTTCTGCCAGTGGGCGGCATCTACGTCGAGATAGCGCTTTTCGATACGCCGCACCAGGGTGCCGTCGAGAATCTGCTGGCCAAAGCGGCGCTCGATGTCTTCCAGGCTGAGCGGCTGATCGTCTGCGTCCAGATAGCTGTCGTTCTCGACCTTTACCAGCTTCATCAGCACGGCCAGGCCAGCGAGGGTTTGCTGGCGCTCGGCGGCGGGCAGCGATTCGATCACCATACGGCGGAAGCCATGGTGGAATGAGCTTCGCCCGGCGGCGTTGTAGCCACCGAATCCGACTATGACGGGTAAACGCGACATCTTGCTGGCTCCTCACACGGTCCGTTCGGGGCAGTCCTGTGGGCTGCCTGGCGCTGTGCTGGGCGTTGCGCGCGGGCCGGACTGAATTACGTAATTGGGTTTGTTTGAACGTACAGGTTGACGAGGAATGTAACTCGTTGGTCACGTTTAGACCAAGTAAGTTTATGCAATCCTGCCAACTGGCGCTGCCCGCAGGGGCGGCGCGCGCCGGCTGGCTCTGAATAGCGGGTGGGTTTTGTCGAGCCTGCGCAATGCCCGCAAGAATGCACGATACAAGGGATGCACAGGACAGTGCCGAGTCCCTTGCGCTTGGTGTATCTCGCAATCAACTGTCGGGGCTGTTAGTCCGTTGGCAATGCCATCAAACGCTGCAGTTCGCCGGTAGCGCGTTGCGTGCGAACTGCTTGATCCAGTTGATCAAGCAGTTCGGGGTGCGGGTACTGGCGGGAGAGGTACCAATACATGGGTATGCTGCGAATACTGTCTGCCGCTACGCTGCCGGACGGTAGTGTCTTCAGGTGGCCCAGCAGTGGCTCGGCGTAATCCAGCAGGTATTCGGCGCGGCCATGCAGCAACATCTGCAAAGCGGCTTCATGGCTGTTGGCGTAGATTTTCAGCGTTGGCGGCTGATTCTGCGCAAGCTTTGCGTCAACATTGCCATAGCTGTAGGCGGTAATGACGATCACGCGTTTGCCGGCAAAGTCTTCAACGCTGTTGATAGCGGGCGTTCCGGGCTTGCGGTATACATTCAAATCCATTGACACCAACGCTTCATTACCCTGCCGGGCGAGCCTGGACAGACCAGGGTTGCCACCCGAAGCGATGGTCAGTGCCGCCTGTCCGCGGCTCAGTCGCAGGCCGATGCGGTTTGGCGGCATGTCTCTGATTCGGTAGGGCTGTTGCAGGTCAGCGAACAGGCGCGCGACCAGGTCGACCACCGGGCCTGTAGGCAGGCCATTTTGGTCAACCTGTATGTAGGGCGGGACATTGGCAATTACGATGTCGACCGGCGCCTCCTGCGCCTGTGCGAGACAGGGCAGCAGAGCCAGAAGCAGGCAGCAGATACGGCCCTGAAAAGGCGCCATGGGCAACTCCGGAGAAAGCGGCCGCCAAAGCTAGGGGTTGTTACTGCGCGGGTCAAGCTTTGCGCTGATGCTTCCGACGAATATCAGCTGTCGCTGTTCGGCTCGAAAATCACATACACCTTGCGGGTGGGCTGTATGGCTTCCCAAGTGCCGGTAAATCCGGCGGGAATGACAAAGCGGTCACCGGCGCGCAGGGTGCGGCTGCCGCCCTGACCGTCATGCAGCACCGACTCACCCGCGAGAATTTCGCAGTACTCGTATTCGCTGTAGCTGACCTTCCATTGGCCCGGCTCGCATTCCCAGACGCCAGCAGAGAATTGCTGATCCGGACTGCTGTAATGGTTGCGTACGTTCTGCGCCGGATCG
This sequence comes from Halopseudomonas sp., assembly GCF_036960865.1. GTDB lineage: Bacteria > Pseudomonadota > Gammaproteobacteria > Pseudomonadales > Pseudomonadaceae > Halopseudomonas. The sequence goes on along the minus strand of NZ_JBALWE010000003.1, from coordinate 382,263 downwards.
CCCTTGATCACCTTGGCGGCGTCGGGACGGTAGTGTTCGGCCGGGGTGTCGGCGCTGGCAAAATCGATGACGTTGTTGATGCTCATGATTCGAATTCCGTGATGGCAAGCAAAAGCCCCGGCACGGTGGCCGGGGCGAGAGGGTTACTTCATGGTCGGCATGGCGAACTCGGCGCCACTGCGAATGCCGGTCGGCCAGCGTGAGGTAATCGCCTTGCGCTTGGTGTAGAAACGCACGCCGTCCGGGCCGTGCATGTGCAGTGGGCCGAACAGCGAGCGTTTCCAGCCGCCGAAGCTGTGGAAGGCCATGGGTACGGGGATCGGCACGTTGACGCCGACCATGCCCACCTGGATCTCGTTGCAGAACTGACGCGCGCAATCACCGTCGCGGGTGAAGATGGCAGTGCCGTTACCAAACTCGTGCGCGTTGATCAGTTTTACTGCACTGGCGTAGTCCGGCACGCGTACCACGCAGAGGACCGGGCCAAAAATCTCTTCCTGGTAGATCACCATGTCGCTGCTGACGTTGTCGAACAGGCAGCCGCCAATGAAGTACCCCTGCTCGTGGCCATCGACCACAACGTCACGGCCGTCTACGACCAGAGTCGCGCCTTCAGCCACACCCTGATCAACATAACCCTTGACCTTGTCGCGGTGGGCGGCAGAGACCAGTGGGCCCATTTCCATGCCGGCATCCAGACCGTTGCCAATCTTCAGCTCCTTCACCTTGGGCTCAAGCGCCGCAATCAGCTTGTCACCCACATCGCCTACGGCTACGGCAACCGAAATCGCCATGCAGCGTTCGCCGGCGCTACCGTAGGCCGCGCCCATCAGGGCGTTGACCGCCTGATCCAGGTCGGCGTCGGGCATTACCACCATGTGGTTTTTGGCGCCGCCCAAAGCTTGCACGCGCTTGCCGTGTGCGCAGCCGGTCGCATAAATGTACTCGGCAATCGGCGTAGAGCCGACAAAACTCACCGCCTGCACATCGGGGTGGGTAAGCAGCACGTCGACCGCCTCTTTGTCGCCGTTGACGACGTTGAACACGCCATCGGGCAGACCCGCTTCGGTCAGCAGCTCAGCCAGGCGCAGCGGCACGCTCGGGTCTTTTTCGGAAGGCTTCATGATGAAGGTGTTACCGCAGGCGACGGCAATGGGGAACATCCACATGGGCACCATCGCCGGGAAGTTGAACGGTGCAATACCGGCCACCACGCCGAGCGCCTGGTTCAGCGACCAGGCATCCACGCCGCCACCGACCTGCTCGCTGTGCTCACCCTTGAGCAGGTGCGGAATGCCGCAGGCAAACTCGACCACTTCCAGGCCGCGGGTCAGTTCACCCTTGGCATCGTCGAACACCTTGCCGTGTTCGCGGGTGATCAGCTCGGCCAGTTCATCGGCGTGGGCTTCCAGCAGTGCCTTGTACTTGAACAGCACGCGTGCGCGGTTCAGCGGCGTGGTCGCGGCCCAGGCGGGGAAGGCTGCCTTGGCGTGGGCGATGGCCTGCTCCACTTCGCTGGCGCTGGCCAGCGAGACTTCACCGCGCTGCTGGCCGGTGGCGGGTTCAAAGGTGGCCTGAGTGCGGGCGCTGGCGGCGCTGCGTTGGCCGTTGATGTAGTGGGTCAGTTGCAATGTCATGGGAAGTCACCAGAAGTCGAAATGAAGGCCCGGCGTGGTGCCGGGCCATGAATGGGGTTGGCTCAGGCGGTCTGCTTGATGACCTTGCCGACGATCTCGATCAGTTGATCCAGGTCCTGTTTCTCGGCGATCAGCGGCGGTGACATGGCCAGGATGTCCCCGGTGCAGCGGATCATCGCGCCCTGCCAGAAGCAGCCGTCGAACACCTCGTAGCCGCGTGCGCCGGGTGCGCCTTCGCGGCTGGCCAGATGAATGGCGCCCACCAGGCCGGTATTGCGAATGTCGATCACATTGGGCAGCCCCTTCAGGCTGTGCAGCAGCTCGGCCCAGTAGTTTTCCAGCTCGGCGGCGCGGGTCAGCAGGCCGTCGCGGGCGTAGATGTCGAGAGTCGCCAGCGCGGCGGCCGCGGCAACCGGGTGGCCCGAGTAGGTGTAGCCGTGGAAAAACTCGATGGCGCCGGCCGGGCCCTGCATAAAGGCATCATGAATGGCCTGGCTGACAAAGACCGCGCCCATGGGAATGGCGCCATTGGTCAGGCCCTTGGCGGTGGTGATGATGTCAGGCGTGACGTCCCAGCGCTGCGCTGCGAAGGGGGCGCCGACGCGGCCGTAACCGGTGATCACTTCATCGAAAATCAGCAGGATGCCGTGCTTGGCGGTGATCTCGCGCAGGCGCTTGAGATAACCCTGGGGCGGCAGGATGACCCCCGCCGAGCCGGACATGGGCTCGACAATCACCGCGGCAATGTTCTCCGCGCCATGCAGGGTCACCAGTGCTTCCAGTGCCTCGGCGCGCTCAATGCCGAACTGCGGCAGACCCTGGGTGAAGGCGTTGCGCTCCAGGTCCAGGGTGTGCGGCAGGTGATCGACGCCCGGCAGCTGCGTGCCAAATGCCTTGCGGTTGTTGACCATGCCACCCACCGAAATACCGCCGAAGCCGACACCGTGGTAGCCCAGTTCGCGGCCAATCAGGCGTGTACGAGTGCCCTGGCCAATGGCACGCTGATAGGCCAGCGCGATCTTCAGCGCGGTATCGACTGATTCTGATCCGGAGTTGGTGAAGAACACGCGGTTGAGACCGGCCGGTGACAGTTCGATCAGGCGCTCGGCTAGCTGGAACGGCAACGGGTGGCCCATCTGGAAGGTCGGGGCAAAATCCATGCTGCTGATCTGTTTGCTCACGGCTTCAGCGATTTCGCGGCGGCCGTGACCCGCGTTGCAACACCACAACCCGGAGGTGCCATCCATCACCTGCCGGCCTTCCACGTCGGTGTAGAACATGCCTTCGGCACTGGCCAGCAGGCGCGGGCGAGCCTTGAACTGGCGGTTGGCGGTGAAAGGCATCCAGAACGGATCCAGACTGAGATCCTGCTGGGCGGGCGTGGCTTGTTGCATGCTGTTCATGTGACCTTCCTGGCGGGTGCCATTGAAACGGGTGAGTGCGGGCGGCCGTGGTGGCGCTGTGCATGGGTGTTTGCAGAGTCTATGTCAAAAATAACAAACGAAAAAGAGGGTTTTGCAAAGAAATTAGCCGTCAATTGCGGGGTTGTGTGTCAAATATATTGAATTTTTTTTGGCGCCTCATTACTGTGGCCGACATTGTCCTTCCATTCAGTCGAATGCCCCGCCGCGGGGCTGCCAAGCGAGGTTATTGTCATGTCTGCATCTATCAGCCGTCAGGATTGGGAGCAGCGCGCCGCTGCCCTGCAGATTCAGGGGCAGGCCTTTGTCGCCGGCCAGTACCAGAGTGCCGCCAGCGGCGAGACCTTTGACTGTATTTCGCCGATTGACGGCCGTGTGCTGGCGCAGATCGCCAGCTGCGACCAGGCCGACGCCGAACAAGCCGTTGCCAACGCCCGTGCGGTATTTGATAGCGGCGTGTGGTCGCGCAGTGCTCCGGCCAAGCGCAAGAAAGTCATGCAGCGCTTTGCCAACCTGCTTGAGCAGCATGCCGAGGAATTGGCCCTGCTGGAAACCCTGGACATGGGCAAGCCGATCAGCGACTCGCTGGCGGTCGATATTCCCGGTGCTGCCAACGCTATCCGCTGGTCGGCCGAGGCCATCGACAAGGTGTACGACGAGGTCGCTCCTACCGCACACGATGAGCTGGGTCTGATCACCCGCGAACCCGTGGGTGTGGTGGCCGCCATCGTGCCCTGGAATTTCCCACTGCTGATGGCCAGCTGGAAGCTGGGCCCGGCGCTGGCCACCGGTAACTCGGTGGTGCTCAAACCGTCGGAAAAATCGCCGTTGACCGCCATTCGCATTGCCGCGCTGGCGCTGGAAGCCGGCCTGCCGGCCGGTGTGCTCAATGTATTGCCGGGTTACGGCCATACCGTGGGCAAGGCACTGGCACTGCACATGGATGTGGATACCATCGTGTTTACCGGTTCCACCCGCGTGGCCAAGCAACTGATGATCTATGCCGGCGAGTCGAACATGAAGCGTGTGTGGCTGGAGGCCGGCGGCAAGAGCCCGAACGTGGTGTTTGCCGACGCGCCGGATCTTGACGCTGCGGCCGAGGCTGCCGCCAGCGCCATCGCCTTCAACCAGGGTGAGGTGTGCACCGCCGGCTCGCGTCTGCTAATAGAAGCGTCGATCAAGGATGTGTTTGTGGAGAAGGTCGCTGCCGCGCTCAAGGCCAGCTGGGCACCCGGCCATCCGCTGGACCCCAACACCGCGGTCGGCGCCCTGGTGGATACCACACAGATCGACACCGTACTGCGCTACATCGAAGCGGGCCGTGAAGACGGCGCGCGCCTGGTGCTGGGCGGTAACCGCGTGATGCAGGACACCGGCGGCCTGTTTGTCGAGCCCACGGTATTTGCCGACGTAAACAACAGCATGCGCATTGCGCGTGAGGAAATCTTCGGACCGGTACTCTCGGTGATCAGTTTCAACGACTTTGATGAGGCCATGGCGATTGCCAACGACACCATCTACGGCCTGGCTGCCGCTGTATGGACGGCAGACCTGTCCAAGGCGCACCGCGCAGCCAGAGCGTTGCGCGCGGGTAGCGTGTGGGTCAACCAGTATGACGGTGGCGACATGACCGCGCCCTTTGGTGGCTTCAAGCAGTCGGGCAACGGTCGTGACAAGTCGCTGCATGCGTTCGACAAGTACACCGAACTGAAGTCGACCTGGATCAAGCTCTGATCCAGCTGCCGGCTCGCTAGCTACGAGCCGGCAAGCAGCAAGCCAGGACGTCGATCAGCCGCGCACCGCTGCGCGGCTGATTGCCGTTTGTTCGTCTGGGGCGTTTTCTCACGGATTCACGTATGAACTGGAAGGCCTACAGCATCGTCACCGCGGCGGTGGTCATCGTCGGTCTGGCGCTGGGCGTGACCCTGCCGCTGGTCTCATTGCGCCTGCACGACTGGGGTTACAGCACCTTTGCCATCGGCATCATGGCTGGCATGCCGGCGGTAGGCATTGTGCTGGGTTCCAAGCTGAGCGGTCGCCTGGCTGGGCAACTGGGCTCGGAAAATACGCTGCGGCTGGTGATGGGCTGCAGTGCAGTCTCGGTCGCGCTGCTGGCAATCTGGCCCAGTTATCCGGTCTGGCTGTTGCTGCGTCTGGTGCTGGGTATTTCGCTCACGGTCACCTTCGTCATCGGTGAAAGCTGGATCAATCAGTTGGTGCCGGACCGTCTGCGTGGTCGGCTGGTGGCGGTGTATGGCAGCGCCTTTGCCTTGAGTCAGTTGTGCGGTCCGCTGTTGCTGGGCCTGATCGGCACCCTGGATGACAGGGGGTTCTGGCTGGCCACTGGCTTGCTGATCACGGGTGTCGCCATGCTGTTCTGCGTGAACGGCGCCCCTGTGGTCGATCCGGCTGCGGCGGCTGGCCGCGGTCTGCGCCAGTTCATCCGCAAGATGCCGGCCATCGCCTGGGCCATGGTGCTGTTTGCCGGCTTTGAAACCATGACGCTGACGCTGCTGCCGGTATACTTGATACGCGAAGGCTTTGCCCAGCAGTTGGCGCTGATCATGGTCAGTACGGTGGTGGTGGGCGATGCCGTGCTGCAGGTGCCGATCGGCTGGCTGGCGGACAAGTTCTCACGCACCGCGTTGTTCAAATGCTGCGGCGTGATACTGCTGCTGAGCAGCCTGGCAATGCCGTTGGTGTTGCATACGGTGTTGATCTGGCCGGTGCTGGTGCTGTTTGGCTCCAGTGCGGGAGGGCTTTATACGCTGTCGATCATTCTCGTGGGGCAGCGTTTCCGCGACGACGCCCTGGTGCGCGCCAACGCGCACATTGCCATGCTCTGGGGGTTAGGCTGCCTGCTCGGTCCGGTGGCGACTGGCGCCGCCAGCGAGTGGCTCAACACCCATGCGCTGCCGATGATGATGGCTGTTGCCGCGCTGGTATTTGTGCTGCTGGCCTGGCGCCGAGATGCCTTTGCCGAGGTGGCCGTGCCGAGAGCTACAGGAGGCGCTTCGGCCTAACGCCAGTGGTACTGCAGGCCGATACCCACCAGCCAGTTACGCTCGGGCGCGGGTTCGTAATAGCGGGCACCGGCCCCGTTGACGATCAGGGAGCCGATATAGTCCTTGCCGGTCAGGTTGTCGATGCGCGCAAAGGGCTCCAGTGCCCAGTCACCCAGTTCATGCCGATACCCGGCACGCCAGTTGAACGCCGCATAGCCCGGTGCGCTGGCCTGATTGTCGTCGGTCGCATAGCGCTTGCTCAGGCTTTGCGCCTCCAGTGCGGTGCTGAAGCCGCCGGCCGGTGCCCAGGCAAGCTCGGCATAGACGCTGTGACGCGGCACGCCCGGTAGGTAGTTGCCGGCAAAGTCGTCGCCGTTGCCATCGGTGTATTGGTCAAATTTGGCGTCCAGATAGGTATACGCCAGGTAGGCATTCAGGTCCCAGGGCAGGCGCTGCTCCAGCGCCAGCTCAAGGCCCCGGCGGGTCGATTTGCCGGCGTTGGCGTAGGTTGAGCGGTCCGTGGTGGCTTGCTCTACGCCGGTGATGATCTCGTCGTTCACGCGGGTGTAGAAAAGCGCGGCATCAACGCGCGTATCACCTTGGCGCAGCTTGAAGCCAACCTCGGTGTTGACCGACTCGCTGGGCTGCAGCGCAAAGTTCAGCCCGCTGCCGGTTGGGCGATAGGCGAGCTCCTGAAAGGTCGGCGTTTCAAAGCCCTGCCCGGCGGCGGCATAGAGGGTGAGGTCCGGGCTCCATTGATAGCTGACGCCCAGCGCCGGCGTGGTCTGCCGGTAATCGACGCTGCCGCTGTCATCGCTGCCGTCACTGAGAAAATCATCCTCGGACTCAAACTCCACGCGACTGTGGCGCACGCCGGCGGTCAGGCTCCATTGATCAGTCAGCGCCCAGGTGCTGATCAGGTAGGCTTCTTTGCTATCGACGCGGTTGAATTCGTCGCGCTTGAGGTCGCCCTTGCGGCCGTCGTTGTTGACGAAGCCCTTGCGACCCTCGCCCTGATAGCCATAGGTGAGCCCGGCGGCGAGTTCGACCGGCACCTCGAATACCTGTGTATCGCGCTGCCAGCCCAGCTCGCCGCCGCCAAAGCGGCGATCCAGTTCGATCACCCCGCCGCCGGCAAAGGGATCATCGCCGGTGAAGGCCAGGTACTGCTCCACGTAACGTTCGCCGCCGTAGACCATCAGGGTCAGTTGGTCGTCGTTGCTCAGGCGGCGTTGGTAGTTCAGGCCTGCCTGATTGTGGCGTACGGTCTTGCGCGTGTTGTATTGCTCGGCACGAGCCACTGCTTGCTCGCGGTCCTCGCCCAGGGCGGCGGCAGACAGCCCGAGCGGGTCTTGGGTTTCCGGTTGATCCAGGCTATTGAGCAGCAGCGTCAGGCTGGACGCATCGTCGATATCCCAGCCCAGGCGCAGGTTTGCCATGTCGCGCTGCGCTTGGCTGTGGTCGCGGTAGCCGTCGGTTTCCAGCCGGGAGACGTTGGCGTTGATGCTCAAAGCGCCGTGTTGACCGCCGTACTTGAGGCGCGAGCGCCAAAGGTCGTCACTGCCGATGGCAGTGCGGCTGTCGAGGGTGGGGTGCAGCGGCGCCGCCGCGCTGTAGCCCTGAATGATGCCTCCCGAAGCATTGCCGTAGAGGGCGCTGAGCGGGCCGCGCAGCACATCGATGGATTGCAGTCCGTCAAGATCGAACAAGGCCGGCTGGCCCTGACCGTCGGGCATGGTCAAGGGAATGCCGTCCTGAATCAGGCGTACCCCGCGCACACCAAACTGTGCCCTGGCACCGAAGCCCCGTGAGGAGATTTGCACATCCTGCGCGTAGTTCTGCCGATTCAGGGCCAGCACGCCGGGAACTCGCTGCAGCGACTCCGACAGGTTTGCTCCCAAATTGAAAGGGCTGAGCGCCTGACTGTCGAGATGGCTGCTGGCCGAGGGCAATGTATCGGCCGCGTCGGCAGGGTCGGCTGCCAGAATGAATTGAGTCGGCAGCTTCAGGCTGCCGTCAGCCGCGAGCGTGTGGCTGGCGCAGCAGAGGAAGAAAACGCTGGTGAATACGGGGTTTCGGGTCATGTGTCCTGGCTTGTTGTTGTGGCGTTGAGCGGCTTTATGCAGGGCAGTCTAGCAGTGCGGCGGCGGCCACAGAAAGCCGCAGCTGGGGACGGAAAGCACACCAGTTTATGCCCTCACTGCGCAGGAAGATGGACGGGCGGTCAGGTTTCTGCTGGAAAATTGCTTTGAAGTAAAAATAAAAATCGTGGCATACTGGCCGCATTCGGGTGTTTTTAATGCGCTTTTCGCCGTGATAGCGGCCGCGCAGCAGTGTTGCACAAAAAGCATCTAGTTATTACTGTAATATTTAGACTTTATGGCAAAATGCCGGCTGTTTTTTGCGCTGGCCCGGAGTTGTATATGCACATGATGCACGACCTATATCTGGCACTGCGCCGCCTGCAGCGCGCCAGCGAGATTCACGCCAAGCGGTTGGGCCGTCATAGCGGTCTGACGCCTATTCAGCTGCTGATCCTTCACAGCATCAAGGCCATGGGTGAAAGTACCTTGGGCGATCTTGCCAAGCAGGTCAGCGTGTCTCAGGCCACCCTGAGTACTATTATCGACCGCCTGGAAAACCGCGAGCTGCTGCAGCGTATTCGCAGTAAAAGCGATAAGCGCAAGGTCCATTTGGCGCTCAGCGACAAGGGCGCGGCGGTGATTCAGGCCGAGCCGGCCTTGTTGCCGTCGGCTTTTCTGGATCGCTTTGGCAAGTTGGCCGACTGGGAGCAATTGATGCTGCTAGCCAGTCTGCAGCGCGTTGCCGGTTTGCTCGAAGAAGGGCAAACAACTCCGGCTGAACTCTTTGAAGGCGAAACAGCAGCCTGATTGCGTTCCCTGACCCGCGTGCTCGTGGGTCAGGCGCTCTAGTTTTCGCCGTGTACTCTGCCGGCCGTCCTCCCTGTATTTCCTAGCCAAGGTTTTTCTCGTTCGGGGTATTGCCTGAATGCGGCGCTGCGCATAGCATGTTTGAAATTTCAAACGCTGCTGTTGTAAATGCGTTACGCCCGCTTTGGTTTTGCCTTCATGAGGACTCGCTAGATGGAACTGCATTGCCCCGAACTTTTTCGCCAACAAGCCTTTGTTGACGGCCACTGGTGCGAGGCCGACAGCGGCGCGCGTACCGAAATATTCAATCCGGCCAATGGCGAGCGACTGGGCAGCGTGCCCAACATGGGCGCAGCGGAAACCCGCCGTGCCATCGAGGCTGCTCAACAGGCGCAGCAGGCCTGGCGTCAGCGTACCGCCAAGGAGCGTGGCCAGGTGCTGCGCAAGTGGTTCGAGCTGATGCTGCAGCACCAGGAAGACCTGGCGCGCATCATGACCGCCGAGCAGGGCAAGCCGCTGGCCGAGGCCCGTGGTGAAGTCGGCTACGCCGCCTCCTTTCTGGAGTGGTTTGCCGAAGAGGCCAAGCGGGTCTATGGCGATGTGATCCCCGGCCACCAGAGCGACAAGCGCATTCTGGTACAGAAGGAACCGGTGGGCGTTACTGCGGCAATCACGCCGTGGAACTTCCCGGCTGCCATGATCACTCGTAAGGCTGGCCCCGCCTTGGCCGCTGGCTGCGCCATGGTGCTCAAGCCGGCCCCGCAAACCCCTTTTTCCGCGTTGGCACTGGCGCTTCTGGCCGAGCAGGCTGGCCTGCCTGCGGGTCTGTTCAGCGTGATTACCGCTGACGTGGATGCCTCGCGTGCTGTCGGCGGCGAGCTGTGCAGCAATCCCATCGTGCGCAAGCTGTCCTTCACCGGTTCGACCGGCGTAGGCATCAAGCTGATGGAGCAGTGCGCGCCCAGCCTGAAGAAGCTGTCGCTGGAGCTGGGCGGTAATGCGCCCTTTATCGTGTTCGATGATGCCGATCTGGACGCGGCGGTGGAAGGCGCGATGATCTCCAAGTACCGCAACGCAGGCCAGACCTGCGTCTGCGCCAACCGCATCTACGTGCAGGACTCGGTCTACGACGCCTTCGCCGAGAAACTCGCGGCAGCCGTGAGTCAACTGAAAGTGGGCGACGGCACCGCAGCCGGCGTGACCACCGGCCCGCTGATCGACGGCAATGCGGTAGCCAAGGTGCAGCGCCATCTGGCCGATGCCACTGCCAAGGGGGCCCAGGTATTGGCCGGCGGCAAGGCGCACGCGCTGGGTGGCAATTTCTTTGAGCCGACCATTCTGACCAACGTCGACAGCAGCATGCTGGTGGCGCGCGAAGAAACCTTTGGCCCGCTGGCGCCACTGTTCCGCTTCAGTGACGAGGCCGATGTGGTGCGCCAGGCCAACGATACCGAATTTGGCCTGGCCGCCTATTTCTATGCCCGCGACCTGAGCCGGGTATTCCGCGTGGCCGAGCGCCTGGAGTACGGCATGGTCGGCATCAACACCGGCCTGATCTCCACCGAAGTAGCACCCTTTGGGGGCATGAAGGCCTCTGGTCTGGGCCGTGAAGGCTCCAAGTACGGCATTGAAGAGTACGTTGAAATCAAATACCTCTGTCTGGGCGGCATCTGACCGCCCTGATGGCGTGACTTCCGGAGCTGTGCTCCCCTTTATCAAGCGCGAGGCGGTTATGAGCAAGAGTAATGAGTCCCTGATGCAGCGGCGCAATGCGGCAGTCGCGCGCGGCGTCAGCCAGATCCACCCCTTGGTGGTGCAGCGTGCTGAAAACGCGACCGTCTGGGATGTCGAGGGGCACCAGTACATCGACTTTGCCGGCGGCATTGCCGTGCTCAACACTGGCCACCGCCACCCCAAGATCATGGATGCGGTAAAGCGCCAGATGGAGCAGTTCACCCACACCTGTTTTCAGGTGCTGGCCTACGAGCCTTACATCGAGCTGTGTGAAAAGCTGAACCAGCTAGTGCCGGGTGATTTCGACAAGAAGACCCTGCTGGTTACCACCGGCTCAGAGGCTTTGGAAAACGCGGTCAAGATCGCGCGCGCAGCTACCGGTCGGGCTGGCGTGATTGCCTTCACCGGGGGCTACCACGGGCGCACCATGATGACACTATCGATGACCGGCAAGGTGGCACCCTATTCGGCCGGCATGGGCCTGATGCCAGGTGGCGTGTACCGTGCGCAGTTCCCTTGCCCGCTCCACGGCGTGAGTGACGACGACGCGATCGCCAGCATTGAGCGCATTTTCAAGAACGATGCGCAGCCGCAGGATATCGCCGCCATCGTTATCGAGCCGGTACAGGGCGAGGGCGGTTTTTATGTTGCCAGCCCGGCGTTCATGGCGCGGCTGCGCGAGCTGTGCGATCTGCACGGTATCCTGCTCGTGGCGGATGAGGTGCAGACCGGCGCTGGGCGTACCGGCAGCTTCTTCGCGATGGAACAGATGGGCGTTGCAGCGGATCTGACCACCTTTGCCAAATCCATCGCCGGCGGTTTTCCGGTGGCGGGCGTATGCGGCCGAGCCGAGGTGATGGATGCGATTGCCCCAGGCGGGCTGGGCGGTACCTATGCCGGTAGCCCGCTGGCCTGTGCCGCAGCGCTGGCGGTGCTGGAGGTGTTCGAGGAAGAGAATCTGCTGGCGCGTAGCCGCACCCTGGGTGAGCTGATCGGCGGGCGCCTGCGTGAGGTGGCGGTTAACGATAAGCGCATCGGCGATGTGCGTGGGCTGGGCGCCATGGTGGCCTGCGAGCTGTTCACCGCAGACGGCCGTCCGCACGCGGAGCTCACCGCGCAGGTGGTCGCCAAGGCGCGCGAGAAGGGGCTGATCCTGTTGTCCTGCGGCCAGTACGGCAACGTCATCCGTATTCTGGTGCCGCTGACCGCGACCGACCTGGAAGTGCAGGCCGGTATGGATATTATCGCCGAGTGTTTTGCCGAGCTGGCGTAGTCACTTCTGCTGGCGGCTTGTCTATCAGAAGGTAGACAGGCCGCTGGCTTCCATGAAGCGGTAGAGTCCGTAGCGCCAGTAGCTGTGATCGGCGAAGGCGCTGTAGGGCAGGCTGTGGGTTGCCCCGTCCTGGTTTCCCCAGGCTCGCTCAAACCCTGCACGCATCGCCTGTATCTCGGGATTGTCGGACTGCGTAATCAGGCGCACGCTGGTTTCCATGTTCAGGTCATGCAGGTTGCGGCGGGTGAAATTGGCCGAGCCGCTGATCACTTCGGTGGTGCCCTGCGTCCGCTCCAGTCTCACCCATTTACGGTGGCACTGCTCACCCTCGGTTGCGCACCAGCGCACCGCGATCCCTTTTTCCTTCAGGTCCCAAGCGGCTTGCCGATTGGGTATGCCGTTCTTTTCGCGGCCAAAGGCGTCGCGGTTTGGATCAAGGATGACGCGCACGGCTACGCCGCGTTGCCGTGCCTCGATCAGTGCCTTCACCACTGGCCGTGAGGCCAGATAAAACATCTCCATATCCAGTTGGTCGCCGGCCTGTGCAGACGCCAACAGGTCAAGCAATGCGCGTTCTATCGCGCCCTCGGTGAGCACCTGAATCTGCGGCATGCTGCCGACGTCGCTGGCTGCCGGCGCGACGGGCCAATCGGTGGGGGTATAGCCCGATAGTTGCGCTGTGGCGCGCTCGGTCTGTAGCAGATCGAGTGCGGCCGCACCGCTGAACACGATGGCGCTGTTGTGGTGCTTGCTGCTGGCGTCGTGCGGGTTGGCGGAGGTGACCAGGCCGCGCCAGTCGTCGCCATAATCGACGACCAGGGTCTTGCGGTGGTTGGCGCGGAAGTTCAGGAGGTGCAGATAGGTGCGCAGAGTCACCTTGCCCTCACCCACCGGGTTGGGCAGCCAGCCACCGTCGGTGCTGTTGCCCAGATAACTGCAGCACAGGCGCCAGATGCTGGTCCAGGTCGGGTTGGAGGCGGGTAGTTGATCAATGTCGGTAAGTACCACCGCGACGCCCGCGGCGCGTAACTGTTCCAGCTCGGGCGCCTTAACGCCGCCGTACAGGGTATTGAAAGGGTCGGTAATCATCACCACCGGCATTGCCGGGTGGCGCTGCTTGGCGTTGATCAGCGCCTGGGTCAGCTGCTGCGAGAGCGGCCGGTAGCTGTCCTTGCCGGCAAAGCGGTTGAACAGGAACATGTCGACCACCACCAGTTTCTCTGCCTGATCGATCAGTGCAAAGGCGGCGTCGAATATCGCTTGCTCTATCTGCTCCTCGCCCTGTGCAGTCTGGTAGGTCTGGTCCGTCAATATGCGCAGTTGTTCGGCAGGGCGCAGCGGCGCGTGGACGGACAGCCCATCTGGCATGCTTTGGCAGGAACTGAGTACGCCACTGACGACGAGGGCGAGTAGCAAGGCTAAAAAGGTGTGGCGGAAGGCGGAGCGGGGACGGGGCATGAGGTTCATCGGTGGCAGCGGTAGAGAGCACCAGCCTGACGCCTGAGCTGATGCAAGGCAAGTGGGTCAGGGAGGGGCATGCAGCGGCATGCCCCTTGCCGGGTCAGGCCGCGACCGGACTGCTGACGTCGGCCTTGGGGTTGGCGCCATAGGCATTGGCCTGCGCTTCCCCTTCGATGCACATGAAGATCAGGAAGATGATGGAGCCTACCACCGGCACCAGCGAAATCAGTACCCACCAGCCGCTGCGACCGGTGTCATGGAAGCGCCGCACGGCGACCGCGAGTGACGGCAGGAAGGTTGCCAGAACGTAGAGCGGGGCGAGTATCGACATGCCCAACGCATAGTCGACTGCACTGAGTAAGACGATGGCAATGAAATTGAAAAGGACGAAAAACCAGTATTCGCTGCGACGGGCCCTTCCCTGAAAAACAGCATATTTTTTCAGAACATCCAGATACCAATGCATAAGATGCGTATTCCTTGTTGTTTATTGTTATTGGCTCACACAGGGGTGGCGCTTTACGCTCTTCAGCGGGTTTACCGACTCCGCAGCGTGATTCCCTTTCGGTCGTGCAGGCTAGCCTGCAATCCCGCCGCCGATTATAGGTCGCAGACGGACTGGCGGGTCAACCTCGAGAACTCTGCTGCGTGCTAACCTGTGACCTGCTACTGGTTATGAGGGCGAGCATGCGCAAGGCGCTTGGGGTGGTGATTACAGTTCTGGTGCTGGCTTCGCTTGGGCTGGGAGTATCCGTCTGGTGGGCGCAGCGCGCCCTCTCGGCAGCGGGTGTGCAGCAGCTGGAGTGGCAGGGCGTGGGCTGGCAGCAGGGCGGCCTGGAATTGGCTGGCCTATCTTTTGTCCTGCCCAGCGGATCAGTCGCACTGGAGCAGCTGCGACTGGTGCCGGGTTGGCGTGATGGGCCGCGTTTGCGCGTGCTTGAGGTAGGGCATGCAGTGCTGCGCCTTGATGCGACCGAGAGGGAAAGCGAAGACGCGGGTATGCAGGCCGCGAGCCTGACCGCACCGGAGCTGTGGCAAAACATAGTGGACTGGCTACCGGATCAGGTCTCGATTGCGCAATTGAGCGCAGCGCTGCCCTGCCGCAGCGGCACCTGCGAACTGGCCGGTTCCCTGCAGGCCAGCCGCACTGCAGCCGATCCTGAGACGGACACGCCGGTTGTGGCGCAGGCTGAACTGGCGTTGCAGGCCGCGCAGCAGCGTTTCTTACTGAAACAAACAGTGCAGGCGAACAGCAACCGGCTGAGCTTGCATAGTCAGTTACTGATTGATGATCAGCCAGCCGCCGAATTGTCATCTGACTGGCAAGGCCTTACCCAGTGGCAAGGTCGTCTCTCTGTGCCTGGCTGGCCGGAGACCCGGGGGCTTTATGAATACCTGGGCAGCTGGTTTTCACTGGGTACCCTGCCGGTCGCGAGCTTGCCGCCGGGGGCGCAGCTGTCGCTTGACTGGGATTTGGCTGCCGCGCAGCCGCCGGTGCAGTGGGCGGATTGGCTGGGCGGTGAGGCTGCATTCAATGCGCAGATCGCGCTGCCACAACCCTGGGCCGTTGCGCAGCTGGGTAATCTCGCTGGCGAGCTGCAATTGGCGTTGCGAGGGCAGCAGGGGCGCTGGCAGTTGCTGCAGGGCAACGCCCGGCTGCTGCTGACTGAGCCGCAGCTAGCGGCCTTGGCGGTCTTGCCTGGCGACCTGCAATTGCAGCAGATACAGCTGCAGATCACCCCGGCGGCCAGCACCGCGCTGGGCAAAGGCGATGCCTTGCCGTTTGGCGCCGAGCTGCGCGTACAGGGTGCCAATGGCCTGTCAGGGCGGCTCAAGGGTGATCTGTCGCTGCGCCTGGCGCAAGACTGGGAGTTGCAGTTGGTCGATACCCAGTTGGGGCTGCAATTGGCTAGCTGGCGTGAGCCCGGTATTGTCTTGCGCGATCTGCAACTGACCACCCCGCTGCGCGGCCAGTTGGATAGCCAGGGCGCTACGCTGCAGGCAAGCAAGGGCGGGCAATTGGCTTGGTCGCGCCTGCAGATCGATGCCGCCGAGCTGGCGCTGGGCAGCACCAACCTCAAGCTGCAAGACCTGACTTATCAACAGCAATGGCAGGATGCGGCCAGTTTGCAGGCGGGTAGTCGGCTTGAAGGCACCATCGCTGCCGTTACCCAACCGCAACTGCAGACCCAGCGCTGGACGCTGGGCGGGCGCTGGAGCTACGCCGAAGGCGCTCTGCAATGGGCGGGCAAGCTAGGCAACTCGGCCGACCTGGCGTTGGATACGCGCTTTAGCCTGCCCGCTGCACAGCCTTGGCAAGCGACGGTTAACCTGCCGCCGCTGTTCTTTCGGGCTGGTAACCCGTTGGCGCAGACCCTGGCGAGCTGGCCAGCGCTGCTGAGCCTGTCCAGTGGGCAGCTCCGTGGCGAAGTTCAGGTTACCGGTGGTGATCAGCTTGCGCTGACGGGGGACCTCAACCTTGCGGGCATCAAGGGCATCTATGACCGCAGCGCCTTCAGCGGATTGTCCGCGCCGCTGAAGCTGGGTCTGCGCAACAATGTGCTGCAGCTGGGCAGCAGCGACCTGCAGTTGGACTCTGTGAACCCTGGCCTGGCCATGGGGCCGCTGCGCGCGGCGGCGAGTTATCAGGCATCGCTGGACCAGGTGACGCAAGGGCGCCTGCAACTGGACCGCGCGCAGCTGCAGTTGCTGGGTGGTCAAATCAGCGCCGAACCGGTGACGCTCGACTTTGCTGCTGCCGAACAACGCATGACCCTCGAGTTGAGCGGGCTGGAACTGGACACCCTGTTTGAAGTCTACCCAACAGAGGGGCTGAGCGGTCGTGGCACACTGGATGGCCGCTTGCCGGTGGTGCTGCGTGACGGCGAGCTGATGGTTGATGAGGGCGCCGTGGCGGCTCGCGAGCCGGGCGGTGTGCTGCGCTATCAGTCCGACAAGCTACAGCGTCTGGCGCAGAGCAACAGCGGTATGCGCGAACTGGCCGGGGCGCTGGAGAACTTTCACTATACTGTGCTCAGCAGCCAGGTGAATTACGCCGAAGACGGTACGCTGCAGCTGGGTTTGCGCTTGCAGGGCAATAACCCGAATTTTCAGCAGGGGCGGCAGGTCAATCTCAACGTGAACCTGCAGGAGAACATTCCGGCCCTGTTGACCAGTCTGCAGCTAAGCAGTCAGGTCAGCGACATCATTCAGCAACGGGTACAGCAGCGCCTGCTTGAGCAGCGCCTGCAGCCCAACAAGGAGTAGCTATGCACTGGCGAGGGTTGTTGATGGGAGCGGCGGGTCTGTTGCTGGTGGCCTGTGCCGGCCCGACGGTGCAGCTGGCAGCGCCGAGTGAGCCGATCAATATCAACCTGAATGTGAAGATCGAGCACGAGATCTACATCAAGGTGGATAAGCAATTGGATGAAATCTTCAATGAATCCAGCGGGCTGTTCTGAGCGCGCGTGCAACAGGGATAATCGCAATGGGCAAGAAAACAGTTTTTACCTTCTGCATGTTGTTGCTGCTGGGCAGCGGTGCGGCTTGGGCGTTGAGTCTGAACGAGGCGATGAGTGCGCTGCCGGCCGCCAAGGAAGCGGGCCAGCTCGGCGAGCAACCCGATGGCTATCTGGGTGTGATCAAGGCCTCGGGTAACGCCAGCGAGGTAGCACAGCAGATCAACGCCGCGCGCAAAGAAGAGTACCAGCGGGTGGCGCGTGACAATGGTATCGCGCTCAAGGATGTCGAGACCATTGCCGGGCAGAAGGCGATCGATCGCACGCCTGCCGGGCAGTACATCAAGGTCAACGGCGGCTGGGTGAAGAAGTAGCTGCGGAAGTAGCTGGCAGCCACTCGATGGCGCCGTACCAGCCGGTTATCGGTTGGCCGGCGTTATCGCAGTCGGTCATTAACGCAATACCATCAACCTGCTGCAGATCTTCGCCGTGCAGCGTCAAAAAATCTTCCCGCACATTGCGCTGCTCGCTGAGCATGGCCCCGGCTTCGGAGGGTTCGCCACTGCGCAGCGCGAGCATTTGCGCGTTGCTGGTGTAGGCATTGGGCCAGTGTGTGCCGACTGGCTGCGCGCTGGACCAGACGTAATTCACGGCCAATGTGCGCCAAGGTAGCAGGCCGCCATCTTTGACCACGTAAACCCGTACCGGGTAGTCGTCCCCCTCTTTGCTGGTTTCGTCGATCCCCCTGAACACCCCGCTGACGGCCCACGACCAACTGAGAATGGGCGTTTGGGTCAGGTCTACCTTTTGCTCGATATAGCGCGCGCTGGCCTGGCCGGGCTGGCAGTTGGCTTGTAGACGGGTGCCTTTGGCACTGGGTTCAAGCTGGTAGTGGGTGTGTTCGGCGAAGTCCCTGACTTGCCAGTTGAGCAGCGCTTCCGGGCTATAGCGTGGCGCTGCCTGACTGCTCACTGAAAGCAGTGCGGCGCAGCACAGGACTGCGCGCAGGGTGTCAGTCGTCATCGCTTGCGGGGGCGTCGTCAGCTTGCTCGGCTTTGGCTTGTTGCTCGGCCTGATAGCGTTGCCAGTCCTCCCAGTCGTGGGGAGTACCGGCATGCGGGCGGCTGGGGTGGAGTGCTCGCTCCAGTGCCTGCCCGCGCAGGCTCGAGTCCTTGTCGTCGTCCTGATCCAGTCCGTGCTTCTTGAGAAATTCATCGGCGCGCATGGCTGCCTCCTCGTTCACGCTGGGGGTGAACTGACAGTATGGCAGTGCGCAGGGTATCCGGGTCAAGGGCGGGTTTGGCTGGCCAAGCGTAGTTGTTCGTTGGGGGCAAAGCGCGCCTGCAGTAAAGCGTCAACTGCAGCCTTTTTGTCCTGCTCGGCGAGGCCGGGTTGCTGCAGTATGGCAGCGCGCTCGCGGCTGAAGTCGCTGACTCGGGCCTGCCACTCGGCGCGTTGCTGATCCAGCGCTTCCAGCCGCGCGGTCGCCTCGGGGCCGACCAGGCCGAGACGCAGGTCGCGAATCTCGTTGGCGCTGGCGTTTTGCTCTGTCAGTAACCGGGTTTGCTGGCGCAGATCCTGATGTAGTTGCGGCACCAGCAACTGCTGTAACGCCTCCGGCAGGTTCTCGCGCAGTGCCTCGATCTCGGCCGCGCGTTCTGCGGGGTTCAGGCCCGGGTTGCGGTTGATGGCCAGGCGCTCAAGGGTAAAGCGGTTGTAGACCTCTTCGCCAGCGAAGAAGGCTGCATGCACTGCCGGGTCGAACAGGCTGGCGCGCAGGCGCTGTACAGCCTCCTCGCGGGCCCAGAGAGCGTCCAGGTCGTCGAGTACCGGAAAGTCCTGTTCCAGTTCGGTGACTGCCTGTAGGTAGCTCAGGTAGTGCTCGAAGATAGTCAGTGCCTGCGCTCTGGCTGGCTCTTGTAACTGCTGGCTGAGGTATTGGCGTACGCGTTCCTGCGCCTGCTCTGGGGGTTCCTCGCCGTTGGCGCTCAGATAGTAATCGAACAAGTGGCGCAACTGATCATTGATCAACAGGTTACCGTCGGCGTCCACCTGCAGGCGGCCGTCGACGTCGGTGCCGCGCAGTGAGGCCGGTAGCGGTTGCGTAGCTGTGCTCGCGGCGGACAGGGCAGTTGCCGGCGGTAGCGTTGCCGAGCGCGCCTGGTCAGTAATGCCGGTCAGCGCCGGTGCGCTGGCCGCAGGTTTCGATTCGGGCATTAATTGCCAGCCCAGTAGCAGGGCGCCGGCAACCAGTGGCAGGTAGACGAGGTATTTCATAGTCGACTCGAGCGAGTAAGTAGGCGGGGCGTGCGGCCAGCCTAGGGCTGACCGCACCTGCCCTGTTACAGACCGGCGTTTTTCAGGCGGTTGGCCTGTTGCCGATAGACCGTGACCGGATCGGTTTCGAATAGGCTGGTCAGGCCGAGGAACTGATTAACCTCATCCAAATGGTTCATGCGGTAGTTGTCGCGAATCACCATGCCCAAATGCGAGCTGCAGCGGCCAACCAGGCCGTCATTGGCTTCGCCATTGAAGGTCAGTGAGGCCGCGCCGGTCAGCAGATCGGAAACATCCAGCACATTGGTCAGCGGGCTGGTACCGCTCCAGGAGTAGTACCGCACGCCGTTGACCTTGTAGGCGCCTTCACCGCAGGCGCTGGTCGGCAGGCCCTCAGGGAAGCGCGCATTGAACACGGCCGCGCCTGCGGAGTTGAGTGATTCCAGCGAGCCCAGCGCGTTCTGCGGGGTCATCGAGCTGCTGCCGGACACCAGGTTGATAAAGGCCCCCATGGCGTTGACCAGACCGGCCAGTACAGTCTCACCGGCCGAGCCCTCGGGGATCTGGCGCAGGAAGTCGGCAGTAGCCGAGCCTTTGTGCGGCGCGCCAACGCTGGTGACCGAGGCGACCAGATCAGGGCGTACCGAGGCGACGTAGCGTACGGTTGGGCCACCATGGCTGTGGCCAATCAGGTTGACCTTCTGTTTGCCACTGATGGCGACGATCTCCTCGACCTGCTCGAGCAGTTGCTCGCCGCGGGCTTCGGAGGTGTCCAGCTGGCTCACTTCGGTGATATAGACGGTGGCGCCATCCTTGCGCAGTGCGGCGGGGATGCCATACCAGTAATCGATCCCGAGCAGGCTGTCGAAGCCGAGCATGCCGTGGGTGAGAACAATCGGGTACTTGGTCTGGGTGTACTGCGACGAGCTGAACCAGAAGGCCTGGGCTTGCGTACTGACACCCAGCGCGGCAACCAGGCCGCAGGCCACACTCAGTCGAGTCTTTTTCGACATGACGAAACTCCTTGTGCTTGTTTTTGTTTGTATCGTCTTGAGACAGTCAGGTCTTTGCCTGAGGTGACTGAGAATAGTCAGCGGTGAGACGCTTATGAAGGGTAGGGAGCAGACTTTGTGACGTAGTTGCAGGGTGCGGTTTGTGACCGGCGGGTCATTGGCTCTGGCCTGCGGTCATTCACCGGGATAATCCGATGAACTGCAGTTCATTTCTTTCTGTTTTGCGTTCAGGCCGGTCGCAGACTGACGCCCGGCCTGCTCTTTAGTCGGTTTCTTCCAGGTAGGCCGCTTGAATTGCGCGCCATTCTTCGGATTCCGTGATGCGCAAAATCTCTTCACTGATGGGCTCGCGCAGCTTGCTGCCAGCGGGCAACGCCAAGGCATACAATTGCTGCTCAAACACGGCGGGTACTAGGTCCAGGCGCTGCTCGCCCAGTTGCTGGTTGCGAAATTGCAATAGCGGGCGGTCGTACACCACGGCGTCGGTCTTGCCGTCGAGTACCGATTGCATGGCGTCGGTGAGGCTGGGGTAGTCGCGGTGCACCACGTGATTTTCTTCAAGATAGCGCGCGCTGGCGGTATCGGGGATGGTGGCAACGGTGCTGCCCGGCAGGTCCTGGGGGCCGCCGATCTGGTATTGCAGATTGCTGACGGTCAGTGACGAGGTGATGGCGGCGGTAAAGCTCGCCACCATGATCAAGCCGGCAAACATCCAGATCAGCGCGACCAGCCGACCGGCCAGGGTGACCGGCGCTTTGTCGCCATAGCCTACGGTGGTCATGGTCACGGCAGCCCACCAGAAGCTGGCGCCAATACCCTCACTGGCCTTGCCGCCGAACTGCTCGGGGTTGGCGCGCCGTTCGCAGACCCAAAGCACCACGCCAACCGCAAATAGCAGCAGGCCCAGCGCTACGATGACACTGAGAAACTCCCAGCTGAACAGCGCCTTGAGGCTTTGCAGTATGCCGTGCTTGGGGGTGTGCGGCACGCCGATGGACAACCCGGTCTGGTAGAAGGGGTGACTGAAATCGAACGCGGCCTCACGATCGGCGGTCATGGTCAGGGCGCCCACGGCGACGTCGATCTTGCCGCTTTCGACCTGACTGAGCAGCTCGGAAAACGACAGCGGCACCCACTCGTACTCCAGTTGCTGCTCCCGTGCGACGGCGCGCCACAGGTCGATGCTGATGCCTTCCCATTCGCCCTGCTCGGTTTTGATCACGAAGGGCGGCACTTCGGTAATGCCGACCTGCAAAGGTTTGGCCTGGGCGAGGCTGGTGCCGGCGCTCAGCACCAGAAACAGGCACAGCTGGATTATTCTTAAAGGCATGCGGCACTCCCTGTGGTTTGCCAACAGCTTAACAAAGCTGGCCGGTACTGACAGGTTTGCGGCGCCGGAGGACGCTACCGGCTGCGCATTCGCGGGGGCAATCTGGTACTCTCGCGGCAGGCCGTTGCACTGGCGGCACTGCATGAAAGGATGGCGACATGTTGACAGGCTATTTGACGAGTTATGCATTCTGGCTGCTGCTGGGTCTGGCCCTGCTGCTGTCGGAGTTCTTCATTCCCGCCATGGTGGCGGTGTTCTTCGGTATTGGTGCGCTGGTGGTCGGTCTGCTGACCCTGTTTGGCGTGATCGACACGCTGCCCTCCCAGTTATTGCTGTTTTCCCTGATCAGTCTGATTGCCCTTTGGTATCTGCGCCGGCACTTTACTCGCTGGCTGCGCGGCAGTGAGGCCGATTTGGCGGCACGCGATCAGGACGACGCCGGTCTGCTGGGTGCCCGAGTGACCGTACTCACCGACTTTGCGCAGGGCATCGGCGATGTACAGTTGAACGGCGCCAAATGGGATGCCGAATCCAGCGAACCGCTCAAGGCTGGGGACACGGCCTGGGTCCTGAACCACAGTGGTATCGTCTTGCAGGTCAGCGCCCAGCGCCCTAGCCAACCCTGAATCACCCACACTCAAGGAAGTTGAAGCATGGAAATCGCCACTGTTCTCTCACTCGCATTTCTCGCCCTGGTCGTTGTCACCCTGGCGAAAACCGCACGCATAGTTCCGCAGCGTTCAGCCTTTATCGTCGAGCGTCTGGGCAAGTACGCCAAGACCCTGGAAGCCGGTTTTCATCTGCTGATTCCCTTTGTCGACCGGGTGTCCTACAAGCACACTCTCAAGGAAGAGGCGATCGATGTGCCCAGTCAGGCCTGCGTGACCCGCGACAATATCCAGGTGGTGGTCAATGGCGTGCTCTATCTGCAGGTGGTTGACCCCAAACTGGCCAGTTACGGCATCAACGATTACCGCTACGCCTCCATGCAGCTGGCGCAAACCACGCTGCGTTCGGTAGTGGGCAAGATCGATCTGGACAAGACCTTTGAAGAGCGCGAGACCATCAACGTGCAGGTGGTCGAGGCGCTGGATGAGGCGGCCAAGCCCTGGGGCGTTAAGGTGCTGCGTTACGAGATTGCCGACATCGAACTGCCTGCGACCATTCTGGATGCACTGGAAAAGCAGATGCGCGCCGAGCGTGAACGCCGTGCGGTGGTAGCGCAGTCCGAGGGTGAGCGTGAAGCCAAGATCAACGTCTCTGAAGGTCAGAAACAGGAAACCATCAACCTGTCTGAAGCCGACAAGCAACGCCAGATCAACGAGGCCGAAGGTAAGGCCCGCGAGATCGAGCTGATCGCTACGGCAACCGCCGAGGGCCTGCGTCGCGTCGCCGAGGCGATCAACACTCAGGGCGGCCAGGAGGCGGTGTCGCTGCGCGTCGCCGAACAGTATGTGAAGGAATTCGGCAAGTTGGCGCAAACCAACAACACCATGATCCTGCCGGCGGAGCTGAGCAATATCGGCTCTGCGGTAGCGGCGATCACCAAGACGCTGGAAGTGGCCAAGAAGTAAGTGGCACGCTGAACGAAAACGGCTCCTGCAGGAGCCGTTCTTACTATGTTTGATCAGCTTGCCGCTGCTTCGGGTTTTCGCTTGCTTGAGCCTATTCCCAATAGCTTAATCCAGCTTGGAAGCCTGCATTGGCCTAGCGGGTGTAGGCAAATCGATTTTCAAAACACTATATTTACAGCATAAGCTGATGGGCCTTTCATCGTGAAAGATAGATTGAACGTAACGTCAACGTTGGCTTTCAATCCCTCGGCAGGAAGATTGTCAAATCGGTCTGTGTGCGCAAAAATACTATCATTGAGTTCTATGCATCTTATAAAGCAAAAGCTCACATGCTCGGATGTAATGTGCCCGTGATAAATTATCTTTTCTCCTACAGCATTTAGAGAGTCGCCATGCAGGGCGTTCTTTTGCCTAGGCGCCATCCTAGCTTTTTTGAGGAATGCAAATATCTCTTTAGACTTGAGGCGGTCCCCATGTAAGTACTGGTGACGCGCGTACCAAAATTGTGCGTCGTAGTTTGAATCCGATGGTGAGAAGCTACGCTTTAAGTGGTGCTCAATTTCAGTATTTTTCTGCTCATCGTTTTGTTTGATGAGTAGTTTTGCTAGCTCTAAATGTAAAGGTTTGCTGTTTGGGTTATGCGTAATTCCATCGCGAAGAATTTGCTCCGCATCAGCCAACTCCCCCGATACGTTGCGCTGCCTAGCAAGTCGGATAGATACAAACTCACTGGAGCTATTTTTTTTGTATGCCTCTTCAAGTATTGATTTTGCTCTGGCGTTGTCTAGAAGTTTTCTGGCTAAATCCTCTTGTCGAGTCAGTAAGTATTCGTCGCCTGGGAATTTTTGAAGTCCGGTGTAAATTGTAGATTCTATTTTTTTTACCTGCTCTACAAATACCCGCTCCATTAAATCATCCGACTCGGTGTTGCTAATGTCATTTATTTTAGACTCAAGTTCGTCAAGCTGAAGCTCAGCGAGACCATTGATTGCTCGTGAATCTTTATGCCCTGAAACCAGGCGTTCAAATATGATGCGCGCCTCTGTGCGATATTTCTCGGTTTCCAAAGAGGTTCTAGATTCTCTCGCTAAACGTTTGTATATCAATGCTTTCGTATGCGCGATCGCTTTGTCTGCTCTGCCTTCGGGTAGAGCTTTCTCTGCCTGCAAGATATAACTTAGAGCTGCCTTCGTATCACAGCCAGGATGGTGTAGCTCGAAAACTGATTTTTGGTGGAAAATGTAATGTGCATCTGCGCCGGTTTTGTTTGCAGCCTCATATATCTTTATTGCCAAGGATTTGTCGCCAAAGATCTCGGCTAATTGCTTTCCCTTAATTAAGTGAGAAAAAGCTTCATTGTCTGCTGAGTACTCTAGGTTTAGATGTTCAAGTACCCTGACTATTTGTGAAGCCTTTTCTTCAGGGCTCCTCAGGGCGTGCTCAAACACAAATTTTGCAATCAGTGAGTGACGGGCGGTGAACGCGTAGTCGCGAGAACTGTAGTCCATATATACTTTGACTACATGCTCTAGTGGGGCAAAAAACTTATTTCGGAAGTCCTCTATCCCTATACCAGAAACCCTAGAAATAAGACCCACGCGCACAGGTACATCCAAACGATTCAGCGTGCAAACATCCATGTAAAGTATCTGGGCTTCTGCCGGGGTAATTCTTTCGTACTCATCCAGTACTATTTCCTCGAAAGGCTTGCCGGATGTAGCTTCATGCAGTGCCACAAGCAACTGCCTGTCGGCGGTTAAGGAAAAGTGATTGTTTATAGCGTCGATGTTGCTGTTTTTAAAGTTTCCTAGGCAGTTGTGTTTTTCTAGCTTGTGGACTAGTTCGGTTATCTCTTTTTCGGAAAGAGTTGAAAGCTCGTACTCGGAATTTATGTACTGTTCTAGCTCGTCTCCATATTGATTCCATTCGTTGTTTCGAGCGGACGTGAGTATGGAGATTTCGGCCGGCTCGTACTCTAGGGCTCTGTATAGTTTGAGTAGGTCGTCTGCGTTTGACGCAGCGTCGTCTATGACTAGAATAAGCTTTGTATCACATTTGGATGCGAGTTCTTTGATTAGTGATGGTCTAAGTATGGCGCCATCGCGAATTCTAACTACTGCCGAATTTAATTCATTTGCAGCGAACCACGCAACCCTTCTCAGGACTGTAGACTTTCCACTTCCTGCGTATCCTTTAAGTAGAAATGTATTAACGCCAGATAGGTTTGAGTCAATGACTGAGTCCATTACTATTTGATCGCTGATGCGGCGTTTTATATCAAGGTCCTGCTGAATGCCGCCCCACTCAGAGTCTAGGCCTCTGTAAAAATCCATGGGGCGGACCCCGCTGCTGCTGAGTCCGGGGTAGATGTGTTCAAGCTCTGTATTTAAGTATGTCTTCAGTTGGTCGGAAAGTGTTGCGTCTGCTCTTAGGTGTTTGTATATCGGGCTTTTGTCGGACATTGATATTTTTGCCAGAACCCTTTTTGGTTTCTCTATTTTTTTATCGAGAAAGTTCAAGAATTCTTCAAGTGTAGCCTTGATAGGCTCCACTCTCTGGCCAGACCACATCTTTATGTCGTATTTTCCGAGGCTGGGATCTACGAGCATATAAGTTGGGCGATGTATGCCCATGTCGTTTAGGTCGAAAAGTATTTGTTGTACGTTGGGGTCGCCGAGCTGATAGCCACAAAAAATAATTGGGTGTTCTAGCCCAAAGTCAGCGAGGTGGCGAAAGAGACGGATACGCCCTTTTTTGTGCTTCGCGTACTCTTCGCTTGAAAGTATTAATGGAAGTTCTCTGTCATTTATCGAATTAATACACCCATGAAGTTTGAAATATGGGACTAAATTTATGTCGCTCATTACTTCGCTGAAATTGTCTCCGTCGCGTGTGATTGGTGCGATGCTCTGCATGCGCTGGGAATGGTCTGAGTAAGCGCGCTCTAAGACAAGGTCGTAATTTGTTGTGAATATTGAGTGCCAGCGGAAGGAAGGTATTATCTGGTGGAACTTTGCGGGTTTTAAAGGCAGAAATGTTTTTCTGATAAATTGCTGGACTTCAAAAAGTCCTGCCTCATGTTTTGCGTAGTCGGCTACCTGTATGAGGGTTTTTTTCTTCTCTTCGCCACCTAAGAATCTTTCAGATATGGCGTCCCTAAGACCCGCTCCAGATAAGGAGACCTCTCCGTTATCGCCTCGTGCTCCAAACGCGGCGCCGGCGCCTAGGAATAGCACTGCTTTTCCATGAGCTATCTTGTCTAAGATCCATGGCTTTATTAGCTCTTCCATCATCCTTGCTCCTAGTATGGTTCTAGGGGCAGGATGCCACCATAAGTAGATGCAATACAACGATCATGTGCGCCCAAAAGTCATGACTACATGACTACGTGACCGCTTGATCAGGTCAAGAAGCAATTTAACTGCGCGCTGAATATCACCCAATGGCAGATGCCCGATTCAGAGAATACTTTTTATAGATTAACGTCGACTTTTCAATTGGTTGACACATTAGCACGGTTCTGTTCGCGCCGCGCCTTCCAGCCCTCCAGCAATGACAGCAACGCCGGTACCACCATCAGCACCAGCAAGGTCGAGAAGCCCAGACCAAAGGCGATGGAGGTGGCCATCGGAATCAGGAACTGGGCCTGCAGGGAGGTCTCGAACAGCAGCGGCAGCAGGCCGCCAATGGTGGTCAGTGAGGTCAGCAGTACCGCGCGCACACGCTGCACCACGGCCTCGTTCAACGCCTCGTTGACCACCAGCCCGCGCTTGCGCTGCTCCTGATAGAAACTGACCAGAATGATCGAGTTGTTGACCACGATGCCGGACAGACCAAACAGGCCGAACAACGACAGGATGGTCAGGTTCAGCCCCATCACCCAATGGCCCAGCACGGCGCCGACCAGGGCCAGCGGGATGACCGACATGACGATCAGCGGTGTACTCCATGACGAGAACACCCAGACCAGTACCGCGTACATCAGCAGCAGCCCGATGATCAGCCCGGTGCCCATGTCGGACATGGTTTCCTGCTGATCGACCGAGCGGCCCTCGAAGCTGTAGCGCACATTGTACTGACTGCTCAGCGCCGGCAGTTCGCGGCTGATGCTGTCCAGCACTTGGCCGGCGGTGGTTTGCGACAGGTCGATATCGGCGGTAACGTCAGTGGCGAGCATGCCATCGGCGTGGCGTAGCGCCTCGAAACCCTGATTGTTGCCGAACTGCACCACCTGGCCTAGCGGCACGAAGCGGCCGTCATCCAGGCGAATGCTCAGCTCGTTCAGGCTGGCAAGGCTTTCACGTTCGCTGCGCGGCAGCTGCACGCGCACCTCGATCTCATCCTGATCTTCCTGGTAGATCTGTGCCAGCCGGCCATCATAGGCGGCGCGCAACTGGCGACCCACGCTCTGGATGCTGAGGCCCAGCGATTGGCCGTAGGGCGTCAAGCTGTAAACCAGTTGCTCGCGGCCCCAGGACATATCGT
This sequence comes from Halopseudomonas sp., assembly GCF_036960865.1. Lineage (GTDB taxonomy): Bacteria > Pseudomonadota > Gammaproteobacteria > Pseudomonadales > Pseudomonadaceae > Halopseudomonas. The sequence goes on along the minus strand of NZ_JBALWE010000003.1, from coordinate 354,704 downwards.
CCTCGGTGCTGAGTACGCCTTCAATCGAACCGATCATGATCGATAGTGCCTCGGCGGCGTTCTTCAATTGCTCGGGATCGCTGCCGGTCAGGCGCACATCCACATCTTTGCCGGGTGGGCCACCGGCCTGCTCGGTGATGTTCAGCTGGTCGATGCCGGGCACCAGTTGAATACGTTCACGCCAGGCACGAATAAAGGTCTTGTTGCGTACCGTGCGATGATCCGGCGAGACCATCTCGATCAGCATGGCGCCCAGATTGTCGCCTTGCCGCGCGCCGGCGTTCTCACTGATAACCTGGCCCTCGCGGGTGACCGCGGTCAGGATCAGATCACCGCCCAGCTCGCTCTCGGTTTGCTCCAGGGTCTGCTCCAGATGGCGCATGAAGCGAATCATGGTGTCACGCGGGGTACCGGCCACAAAGCTGACGTTGGCCTGCAGCATCTGCGGCTCGGGAGTCGGGAAGAAGCTGAAGCCGATACGGCCGCTGCTCATCAAACCTATGGTGAGCATGACCGCGACCAGCGCGCTAGCAAGGGTAGCGCCACGATAACGCAGCGCGAGCTGTGAAAAGCGGCGGAAGCGGCCGTCGCGGAAGCGGTTGAAGCCGCTATCGAAGCGTTCGCGTACGCCGTCGATACGGGCAACGAGACGCGCGCTGCGTGAGGTGCCGGCCGCCTTTTTGCTGCCTGGGTGGAAAGCCGAGCGCAGGTGATGCGGGAGCACCACAAAGCATTCCAGTAGCGAGGCAATCAACACGCAGATCATCACGGTGGGAATGTCACCGAGAATGTTGCCGAAGATGCCGCCAACCATCAGCAGCGGCATGAACGCGGCGATGGTGGTCAGCGACGAGGCCACCACCGGCCAGAGCATGCGCTTGGCGGCCCCTTCCGAGGCGCGCTGCGGCTGCTCGCCTCCGCGGAAATGCGCGTCGGCATCTTCACCCACGACGATGGCATCATCGACGATCACCCCCAGCGCCATGATCAGCGCGAACAGGGAGATCATGTTGATCGAGCCACCAATCAGCCAGAACACCGCCATGGCGGCAAGAAAGGCGGTGGGAATCCCGACGGCCACCCAGAGCGCAACCCGCGCTGGCAGGAACAGGTACAGCAGCACCATTACCAGCACCAGGCCGCTCAGACCGTTGTTCACCAGCAGGCTGATACGGTCGTTGATCAGTTGCCATGCTTGATCGTAAACGTGGATCTTCAGCTCTGGTGGCAGGCTGGGCTGCACTCGCTCCAGCCAGGCGTTGAGTGCCTGCGCGGCCTCCAGCGAGTCGCCGTCTTCAGCGCGCTGCAGTGATAGCTCAACCGCCGGCTGGCCAGCGTAGCGCAGCAAGACCTGATTGCGCCGTGGCTCCTGCCGAATCTCGGCGATATCGCCGAGGCGCAGGTGGCTAGTGCCGTTGGGTTGCAGCGGGATATTGGCAAACTCTTCGGCGTCGCGGCGCTGTTCAATGGCGCGCAGCTCACGCGCCGAGTCCTGCTCGCCGGCCTGGCCCGCGGGCAGGTCGCGTGATTCGGCGTTGACCCGGTCGGCTACCTGATCGAGTGACAGACCGAGGCGCTGCAGGGTCGTATTGGGAATTTCGATGCTGATCTGCTGCTCCGGCAGGCCAGCAATTTCGATACGGTCGATGCCGCTGGTGAGCAGGTCATCTTCCAGCCGGTTGGCAATAATGCGCAGCTCATGGGGAGCGTAGGGCCCATAAAGCAGCAACTTGGCAATCGGGTCGTAGCGGGCGACGCGCACGACTTCGGGCTTCTCGGCGTCGGCGGGCAGATTGCGGAATTCGTCGACCTGCTGGCGCGCGTCGTCCAGCGCCACCACCGGGTTGGTGCCTTCGCGGAATTCCAGGGTGATGCTGGATACCCCCTGGGCCGAGGTCGAGGTCATGTTTTTCAGGTTCTGGATGCTGCGCAGACGCTGCTCCAGTGGAATGGTGATGGCCTGCTCGATATCCTCGGCGGCGGCCCCGTTCCAGACCACGCGAATAGTGACGAAGTCCAGTGCGAAGGTCGGAAAGAACTGGATGTTCATGCGGCTGAGGCCCAGCATGCCACCCATCAGCATGACCAGCATCAACAGGTTGGCGGCCACCTTGTGGCGGACAAAAAACGCCAGTGGACTGCGCTCGCTCATGGCTGCGGCCCTGTACTGTCGTCAGTAGTGGACGCGGGCGCGCCGGTATCCACCTTGAGCCCCTGCACGGCGTTGGGCAGATGGGTGGTAACGATTTCCATGCCGCCGCTCAGTTTGGGTGAGCGCACCAGCACGCGGCGCTCACCCTGTTCGTTCAGGGTTTCGCCGACGCGCTGCACTTCAATACGCTGCAGGCGGCCGTCCAGCACCTGATACAAGGTGTCGTTGCCGTAGAGCGCGCTGTAGGGCAGGGCTACGCTGTCGTCCCGTACCGGGCGGGCAACGCTGATCGCCAGCAGGTTGCCCAGGCGCAGGCCGGGCTGTGGCTGGTCGACGCTGAAGATCGCTTCCACGCCGCGCGCATCGGCCTGACCAGCGATGCGTTTGAGAGTCAGGGTGATCGCCGGTTCCAGGTCAAGGCTGCGCGCCTGCAACTGGCCGCCGTCCTGCAGCGCCTGCATGAAACTCTGGCTGTGTACCTGCGGCACCACGGCGCGTAGCTCCATGCCTTCCAGCGGATAGAAGTCGAGTAGTGCGGCGTTGGCGTTAACCTGGTCACCCACCGCGGCCTGCACGTTGCCGACGATGCCATCAAAGGGTGCGGTAAAACGGCTGCGCTCGGCATCGCGCTGCATGCTGTCAAAAGTGGCCTGAGCGCGGGCCACCCGGGCCTGTGCCGCTTTGAGTCGCGAGGGATAATTGTTGATGCTGCGCTGGCGGTTAGCCACGGTCAGGGCGGCGCGATCCAGCGCGTCCTTGCTGTTTTCCAGGTCGGCAGCAGGCAGGGCGCCGCGGGTAATCAGTTGCTCAACTCGGCCGACGTTGGTCTGCGCGTTGGCCTGAATGCGTTGCTCGAGCTTCAATGCACGCAAGTCGTTCTGGTGCGCGGTCTGCTCGCTCTGCAGCTGCGCCTTGGCGTCTTCCAGGTCTGCCTCTGCCTGCGCTACGCGCGGCGCAATATCGGCTTCATCCAGCGCCATCAATAACTCGCCCTGCGGAACCTGCTCGCCATCTTGCGCCGGTAGGGCGGCCACGCGTCCGGCCATGGGCGCCACCACGGTAAACAGCAGCGGTGATTCAAGCTCGCCATACAGCGTGAGCCGTGGTGCAAAGGCGTCCGGCTGGATAACTTCGGTGGCGACCCGCCAGCTGCGCTCCAGTGAGCCCACTGGGGCGGGTTCATCGCGGGTGAGGCGCAGCAGAATGAAGATGACAATCCCGACGGCAATGATCAGGATCGGTACAAGGCGTTTACGCATGGGAAGTCCGAATCGGGCAGTTATTGTTTTGACCGCTCTATATAGCCTGTTGCTCGCTTACGGGGCAAGGGCCTTGCGTGCCCTTCGTGCATGGGGAGCATTGTCGTGCGCGCGACAGGCAGATGTGCCACCTATGGAGCGACATATCTGCAATGGATATGGGTTCTCCTGATGCGATTGTGGGTCTACCGTGAGACAAAATAAAACTGCCCGACACGGCGCGCTGGTGTCAGGGCCGAATCCCCTATCTGGAGGCACTGTCTGTGGCTACTGCACCGCGTTGGATACCGTCCTATCCCGAAAACGTTCGTTGGGATCTGCCTTTTGAACCGCAACCCATACCGGCTTTGCTGGACGCGGCGGTGGCTGAATTTCCGGACAATCCGGCCATCGATTTCTTCGGCAGCAAAATGACCTACCGTGAGTTGAGCCACAAGGTAGCGCAGGCGGCGCGTGGCTTTCAGCAACTGGGCGTCAAGCCCGGCGTGCATGTGGGGCTGTATCTGCCCAACTGCCCGCATTACTTCATCAGCTTTCTGGGTGTATTGCGCGCCGGCGGCACCGTGGTGAACTACTCACCGCTGGATGCCGAGCGCACCCTGGAGCACAAGATCGAAGACAGCGAGACGGATATTATGGTCACGCTGGGGCTGCAGGCATTTTACCCACGCATGGCCACCTTGCTGGAACGTACCCGGCTGCGCCATCTGGTCGTGGGCGAGTTGACCGAGTTCTGCACCAGTGCCACGCCGGAACAACGCGACCTGCTCGGGCCGCAGGCTGCTCCACAACTGGGCGTCGACTGCAGCAGCTTTGCGCAGCTGCTGGACAACCAGGGTGATTATCAAGCGTATCCCATCGAGGATCCCTCCAATTGCCTGGCCGTGCTGCAATATACCGGCGGCACCACTGGCGTGCCCAAGGGCGCGATGCTCACTCACGGCAACGTCACTGCTTCCTGCGCGCAGCTGCGCGAGGTGCTGAGTGCAGCGGTCGAGCCGGGGCAGGAGCGGGTGCTGGCGGTACTGCCGCCGTTCCATATCTACGCGCTTATGGTAAACATGATCTTTGGTCTGCGCGCCGCGGCGGAGCTGTATTTGCACCCGCGTTTTGATGTGATGACGGTGCTCAAGGAAATCAGCGAGAACCGCATCACCACCTTCCCCGGTGTGCCGACCATGTTCATCGGCCTGCTCAGTCATCCACGCACAGCGGACTACGATCTGTCATCGCTGAAGATGTCCAACTCCGGTGGTGCGCCCTTGCCGGTTGAGGTGCAGCAGCAGTATTTCAACCGCTCAGGCTGTACCCTGCGCGAAGGCTGGGGGATGACCGAAACGACGACGACAGGCACTTTTACACCCAAGGACGCGACGCCGCGCCCAGGCTCCTGCGGTGTGCCGGTGCCGGGCTCGCACATCCGCATCCTGCCGCTCGATGGTGGCGAAACCGAATTGCCGGTGGGCGAGAAGGGTGAAGTCTGCATCAAGGGGCCGAACATCACCGCCGGTTACTGGCGCCGTCCCGATGCCACCGCCGAGGCCATGACCAGTGACGGCTTTCTGCGCACCGGCGACATTGGCTACATGGATGCCGACGGCTTTGTGTATATCGTCGATCGCACCAAGGACATGATCCTGTGCAGCGGCTATAACGTGTATCCACGCACTATTGAAGAGGCCATCTACGAGTTTCCCGGCGTGGAGGAGGTATCGGTCATTGGCGTGGCAGACGCCTATCGAGGCCAGGCGCCTAAGGCCTTCATCAAACTGAAGACTGGCGTAGAACCTTTCACTTTCGAGACCCTGCAGGACTTTCTCGCCAGTCGCCTTGGCAAGCACGAACGCCTGCAGAGCATGGAAATTCGCCCGGAGTTGCCCAAAACCCCGGTCGGCAAGCTCTCGAAGAAAGAACTCTACGAAGAGGAAAAGCAGAAGCAGGCGGCCACCGCCACCGCCTGAAGGTGTTGCGGGTGGCTGACGCCACCCGCGGTGCGCTTACGCCGAGAGGCGCTGGGTCAGGATATTCAACTCGCCCGATAACCCGTGCAGCGTCTGGCTGGCGCGTGAGGTGTTGTCGACTTCGGCCTGATTGGCACTGGCAATGTCGGTGATCTCGGTGATGTTGCGCGAGATATCTTCGGCTACGCTGGTCTGCTCATCGGCCGCAGTGGAGATCTGCCGGTTCATGTCGCGGATCGACTCGATGGCCAGGGTGATCTCGCCCAGGCGATTTCCGGCCAGCGTCACGTGTTCCATGCTGCTTTCGCTACGCGACTGGCCATTCTCGATGGCCTTGACCGCTTCCAGCGCACCATTTTGCACATTGCTGATGATCTGCTGGATTTCGGCCGTCGACTCGGCTGTGCGCTGCGCCAGGGTGCGTACCTCATCGGCCACCACTGCGAAACCCCGTCCCGCTTCACCCGCGCGCGCGGCTTCAATCGCCGCGTTCAGTGCGAGCAGGTTAGTCTGTTCGGCAATGCCCTGAATCACGTCCAGCACCTTGCCGATACGGCTGCTGTCGCCTTCCAGGCGGCGGATGACCTCGGTGGTCAGGGTGATCTGCTGCAACATCTCCTGCATGCCGGCAATGGTCTGCTGCATCACTTGGCCCCCCTGCTGGGCGTTGGAGTCAGCCGCGTCTGCAGCGCGCGCCGCCTCGGCAGCATGCTGCGCCACCTCGGCGGCAGAGGCCGACATTTCCTGCATGGCGGTGGCTACCTGATCGGTGCGTGAGAATTGATCTCGGCTGCCTTGAGCCATGCGGGTGGCTATGGTGTTCAGTTCGCCGCTGGCACGATCCAGCTCAGTGGTACTGCGCTGCAGCTGGCTAAACGTGTCACTGAGGAAGCCGCGTAACTGGTTGGCGGCGCGTGCCAGGGTGCCCAGTTCATCGCGGCGTTCAGCTGGAACCGGTGCACCCATGCGGCCCTGACTTAGCTGATCAATCTGGCCAATCAGCAGAGTGATCGGATTCACCAAACGGCGGTTGACCAGCCACAGACTCAGCAGGCCGATGATCAGCGCCGCTGCGCATAGCAGCGCCAGTCCCAGCCAGATTGCCTGGCCGGCGGCTTGGTTGATTTGCTGGCTGTGCGTCTGTGCTTCGGCGCTGAGCCGAGTGGACAGCGCGTGCATATTCTCGCTTACCTCGCGGTCGATGCCCCGCGCGCTGCGATCACCTGCTACCGGGTCCAGGCCGGCTGCGATGAAAGCTTCCCGGCTGCTGCGATAGCGGTTCGCCAGTTGCTGGTGTTGACTACGCAGCTGTTCTATCTCGGCGCGGGTGGCTGCGTTCAGATCAAGCGCGAGTATTTGCTGCAGATCACTCTGTACGGCTTGCTCTGCGGTCTCGAACTGGGCCCAGTACTTCTGCTGGTCCTCGGGGTTGCTGCCGCGCAGCAGCACGTTTTTCCATTCCTGTACCTGGCCCTTGAACTCCAGGTTCGCCTGGTTGATCAGGTTGGCGGCGGCCACTGGATTGTCGAGCAATTGCCGGTAGTTGCTGACACTGCCAGCCAGTGAGCTGACGATGGCAAGCGCCACCAGCAGCATGAGCGTCAGACTGCCGCCCATCAGCAGCAGTGTCTGTTGGCGAAGCGAGCTGTTCAAAGCCATGGGAGTACCTTTTGCGGTCGCGTTGTTGGTCGGCCATCCCTGAGCCTGGGTGTGTTGCCGTTACCAGGCGTGCATGCTCGTCTCGCCGCAAGCGGTGGACGAGTCTGCAGGTTATCGGCCAGTTGGGTCATTACTGAATGATTTGGTAAAACCTCTTCTTTGTGCCCCCTGTTACCCCGCAGCGCTTTACCTGATAATGGCGCCTTTCTTATTAATAGCGGGTATTGACGATGTTGTTGGCAATCGCGGCGGTAATTGCAGGTTTGGCGTTGTTGGTCTGGAGTGCCGATCGCTTTGTGGATGGGGCTTCGGCGACCGCCAACCATGCCGGTATGCCGCCGCTGCTGATCGGTATGCTGATCATCGGCTTTGGTACCTCGGCGCCCGAAATGGTGGTCTCTGCACTGGCCGCCGGGCAGGGCAACCCTGGCCTGGCGCTGGGTAATGCGTTTGGCTCCAACATTACCAATATTGCGCTGATCATCGGTCTGGTGGCGGTGATCAGTCCGATCAAGGTGCACTCGCAGGTGATCCGCAAGGAGCTACCGATCCTGCTGGCAATTACTCTGCTGGTGGGTTACCAGCTGATCGACGGCCATTTGTCGCGCATGGACGCCTGGGTACTGCTGGGCGTGTTCTTCCTGATCATGGGCTGGTCTATCGTGCAGGGTATGCGTGGACGCGGTGACAGCCTGGCAGAAGACTATGAGGGCGAGGTGGCCAGCCACGCGATGCCGCTGGGCAAGGCGATTTTCTGGTTGGTGCTGGGCCTGGTGCTGTTGATTGTCAGCTCTCGGGTGCTGGTCTGGGGCGCGGTTTACATCGCGGAAAGCATGGGCGTTAGTGACCTGATCATCGGTCTCACCGTGGTTGCCGTGGGCACCTCACTGCCAGAGCTGGCCTCCTCGCTGGCGGCGATTCGCCGTAATGAACACGATCTGGCGCTGGGCAACGTAATTGGCTCCGGCCTGTTCAACACACTGGCGGTGGTCGGTATTGCCGCCGGCATCGCACCGCTGGCGGTAGATCCGGTGGTGCTGCAACGCGACTGGATAGTGATGTTTGCGCTGACTCTGGCGCTGTTTGCCATGGGCTTTGCCCGGCGCGGGCGCGAAGGGCAGGTCAGCCGGCCGGAAGGTGCCCTGCTGCTGTGCGCCTATCTGAGTTATACCGGCTATCTGGTTTACTCCATTCTCGGCTGAGTAGGCAGCTTATCTGGTCGCCGCAGACTGTGAGCGGCCAGATGGCAGGTGTATGATGTTTTTTCCTTCGCAGCCGAGATTGCCGTCTTCCCCATGACTGAAGCGAATACCGCCACACCGCAACACAAACCTCGTCCGATGGTCGACCTGCTGGTCAGCATAGTGCTGCCGTCCATCATCCTCATGAAGTTCAGCGGTGAGGCCAATCTGGGAGCCACCAACGCGTTGGTTCTGGCGCTGGCTTTCCCGGTCTGCTGGGGCCTGTTTGAGCTGCTTCAATATCGCAAATTCAATTTCATCGCGCTGCTGGGCGTAGTCAGCGTGCTGCTGACTGGCGGCATTGGCCTGCTCAAGCTCGATCCGCAGTGGCTGGCGGTCAAGGAAGCCGCTGTGCCGGGCCTCATAGGTATTGCCGTGCTGGTGTCCACACGCACTCGCTATCCGCTTATTCGCACGCTGCTGTATAACGAGAAGGTGATCAACGTGGCGCGTGTGCAAGAGCGCCTGCAGGAACGCGGCCTGGTGGAGATCTTCAACCAGCGTTTGTCCCGGGCGACCTACTTTCTGGCCGGCACTTTCTTCTTTTCCTCCGTGATGAATTACATCGTCGCCAAGTGGATTGTTGTCAGTCCCGCAGGCACCGAAGCCTTCAACGAAGAGCTGGGCCAGATGACCTTGGTCAGCTATCCGATGATTGCCATCCCTTCGATGATCATGATGATGGGCATCCTCTTCTACATTTGGCGTACCATCCACGGCCTGACCGGGCTGAAGATGGAAGAGATCATGGCGACACCGCCGAAGGGTTGAAAGCCACCGTGTGCCGCGTTAGCTGAAGGCTATAAACCCTAAACGACAAGCGGGCCCAAATCCCCAGCCACTAAAAACCCGGCAGCAAGGCCGGGTTCGCTTGCATCAGGGCGTGGCCCCTAGAGCGCTTCCAGGGCGTGCTTGAGCGTTAGGACGGTGCGGTCGATGTTGTGCAGTTTGTCCAGACCGAACAGGCCAATGCGGAAGGTCTTGAAGCCCTCGGGCTCGTCACACATCAGCGGTACGCCGGCAGCGGTCTGCAGACCCAGTGCGCCAAAGGCTTTGCCGGTTTGCAGTCCGTCGTCGGTGGTGTAGCTGACGACCACGCCGGGCGCGCCGAAGCCCTCGGCGGCGACGCTCTTGAAACCCTTTTCGCGCATCAGCGCGCGTACCGAACGACCCAGCTCCAACTGCTCCTGCTTGACCTTGTCAAAACCGTAGTCGCGGGTTTCCAGCATGGTGTCGCGGAAGGCCTTCAGGGCATCGGTAGGCATGGTCGCGTGGTAGGCGTGGCCACCGTTTTCGTAGGCCTGCATGATTTGTCGCCACTTTTTCAGGTCTGCGGCGAAGCTGCTGCTGGTGGTGGTTTCCAGCGCTTTTTCGGCACGTTCACTGAACATTACCAGAGCGCTGCACGGCGAAGCGCTCCAGCCTTTTTGCGGGGCGCTGATCAGCACATCGACGCCGCAAGCCTGCATATCCACCCAGACGGTGCCGGAGGCAATGCAGTCGAGCACGAACAGACCGCCTACCTCGTGTACGGCGTCGGCGACGGCGCGCAGATAGTCGTCCGGCAGGATAATGCCGGCGGCGGTTTCCACGTGCGGGGCAAAAACCACATCGGGCTTGTTGCTGCGTATTTCGGCGATTACATCTTCGATCGCTGCCGGGGCAAATTCGGGCTGGCTACCCTCGTCGGATTTGTTGGCCTTGAGCACGGTTTCGCTGGCGGGTATGCGGCCCATCTCGAAAATCTGGCTCCAGCGGTAGCTGAACCAGCCGTTGCGGATAACCAGGCACTTTTTATCCTGTGCAAACTGTCGTGCAACCGCTTCCATGCCAAAGGTACCGCCACCCGGTACCACGGCGACGGCGTCGGCGTTATAGACCTCTTTCAAGGTGCCGGAGATATCACGCATGACCTGCTGAAAGGTCTGTGACATGTGGTTCAAGGAGCGGTCGGTGAAAACCACGGAGTATTCGAGCAGGCCTTCGGGGTCGATGGCGGGGACCAGTTTGGACACGGAGTGCATTCTCCAGACGGGTGGCAGAAAAACGCCAGCGTGAGCCGGCGTTGGCGATGCCACATCCTAACCCGATTTGCCGGCTGACGCAGCGCCGGCGTGGCGCCGTCGGGCTATTTGTCGCGGGTCAGGTGGAAGAAGAACTCCAGCGGCTTACCCTTTATGTCACCCAGGCCGATGACCACATCGTCGTTGACCTTGCGGAAGTAATCGATAATCGGCTGCTGGTCGTAGATCAGCGCCGCCGAGACTTGGCCGTCGAAGACCATTTCGCGAATTTGCGCGCGGCCTAGCTTGTCGTAATTCTGCAGAGTGCCGTCGGGGCCGGGGTACAGAATCGGCTCCACGTCGTTGACGCTGGTAAAGCGCTTGCCGTACCAGTTCAGCGGATCAGGCTCGGCGCCACCATCGAACTTGCCGCCGCGCCAGGTGCCCAGCATGAACTGGAGATCGACCGGTTCGAGTTGCTTGAATAGCGGCATCAGGGTGTCTGCCGAATAGGCCTCGCCGCTGTCGATCATCTGCATGAACCTGTCTTCTGCTTCCCCTGCCATAACACCTCCGCTGAGCGCTGCGGCGAGGCCCAGCGCGCTGATGGATTTTGCTGCCTTGCTCATATGCTTACCTGTTGTTGTCGGTTGGGCAGCAAGGAGGCGATCAGCCGGTGCACAGGCTCCAGCAGGCGTTGAATGCAGCATCAATGTCGCTCTGCTGCAGGCTCAGGTGCCCGTCGCGCTCAGCCCGAATCAGGTTCACGAAGGCACCCCACACCATGCTCATCAGCACTTCGGGGCGCACATCGCTGCGAAACACTCCTTCAGCCTGCAGCTGTCGGTAACGCTCGACGATCGGCTTGAGCACTTTCTTTTCCAGTGCCCGACTGTCTTCATCGAGGTAGGGCCGGTGATCCTGCAGCTCCATGAACATGTAGGCGTCGGGGTCGCTGCGGCTGAAGTCCGCCATGCGCTGCCAGACGATGGCAAACAGCTCGCGCGGTGGCAGCGTCTGATCTAGGCCGCTGTACAGCCGCAGGCTGGTTGCCCGCTTCTGCTCACGAAAGAGTTCGTTGACCAGGGCTTCCTTGCTGCTGAAATAGCGATAGATAGTGCCAGTACCGACCTGCGCCTGTTCGGCCAGGGCGGGCATGGGCACGCCGTTAACACCGCCAGCGGCAAAGACGGTCAGGGCGGCGTCGAGAATCGCCTGACGTTTGTCCCTGATGCGCGGGCGGACTGTTTTCGCGGGGTCTGAATGAGTGTTCATTCGCGCATTCTAACCACTATCGCCAGTTTGTACAGCTCGCATGCCAGCGCCAGGGCGCGGCATGCAGAACTGCAGCAGCTATGAATGAATGTTCATTCATGTTGAGAGAGTAAACGCCAGAAGAGCAAATGCCAAGCTGTTTTTTAGACGGGTACCGGGGTAACAAGAAGGCGTCGCGTGATGGCGGGAAAACGCAAACAGCTGACGGGCGGTTGACGCTTGCCCGCCCGTCAGTGTGTTGCGCGTGCCTAGTTGCGGCGGCTTTCGATCACGGCCTGCCAGCTGACGCTGTCCTCGTCCTCTGGCGGCTGTGCACGGCGCTTATCGGCGCTACGCGCAATGAACCAGGCGATCAGTGTGAAGATCGACACCGCTAGCAGAATCACACTGGCAATGGCGTTGATCTCCGGTTTCACACCTAGACGTACCGAAGAGAAGACTTCCATCGGCAAGGTGGTTGAACCGGGGCCTGAAACAAAGCTGGCCAGCACAAGGTCGTCAAGCGACAGCGTGAAGGACAACAGCCAGCCGGCGGCGATCGAGGGCGCGATCATTGGCACCGTGATCAGCAGGAAGGTCTTCCAGGGACGCGCGCCAAGATCCATGGCGGCTTCCTCTATCGACTGGTCCAGCTCGCTCAGACGGCCGCTGACCACCACGGCGACGTAGGACGTACAAAAGGTCACGTGGGCTATCCAGATGGTGACCATGCCGCGCTCTGCCGGCCAGCCAATCATCTGCGCCATGGCCACAAACAGCAGCAGCAATGACAGACCGGTAATCACCTCGGGCATTACCAGCGGTGCGGTGACCAGGCCGGAAAACATGGTGCGACCACGGAAACGCTTGATGCGGGTCATCACGAAGGCTGCCAGGGTGCCCAGGCAGACCGCAGCACAGGCGGTGAAGAAGGCTATCTGCAGGCTGCGTTTGACCGCGTTCATCAGCTGGGTGTTGTCCAGCAGGCCAACGTACCAGTGCACCGACCAGCCGCCCCACACGGTAACCAGCCGCGAGGCGTTGAACGAGTAGATCACCAGGATGATCATCGGAATGTAGATGAAGGCCAGCCCGAGCCAAAGCATGATGGTGGAGAAACCGGGGCGCTTGCTCATGACTTCTTCTCCATTTCCTTGGCCTGGTTATAGTGGAACAGAATCAGCGGCACGATCAGGATCAGCAGCATCACGATCGCCAGCGCCGAGGCCACGGGCCAGTCGCGGTTATTGAAGAACTCCTGCCACAACACCTTGCCGATCATCAGGGTTTCCGGGCCGCCCAGCAGCTCGGGAATAACGAACTCACCGACCACCGGAATGAATACCAGCATGGAGCCAGCGATGATGCCGGACTTGGACAGGGGCACGGTAATACTCCAGAACGCCTTGATCTTGCCGGCGCCCAAGTCCATGGCGGCTTCGAGCAGGCTGTTGTCGTGCTTGACCAGGTTGGCGTACAGCGGCAGCACCATGAAGGGCAGGTAGGCGTAGACCACGCCGATATACACCGCAATGTTGGTGTTGAGAATCTGCAGCGGCTGGTCGATCACGCCAATGTACATCAGCGCGGTGTTGAGCAGTCCATTGTTGCTGAGAATACCCATCCAGGCGTAAACCCGAATCAGAATGGCGGTCCACGTCGGCATCATCACCAGCAGCAGGTACACCAGCTGTTTGTCCTTGGGCGCGCGGGCGATGGCATAGGCCATCGGATAGCCCACCAGCAGACAGATGATGGTCGAGAAGAAGGCTATCTGCAGCGAACCAAGGTACGCGGCCAGATACAGGCCATCCTGGGAGAGAAAGATGTAGTTGCCGAAGTTGAGCACTACGTTGAGCGTTTGCTCTACATACTGGAAGATCGGATCGTAGGGCGGGATGGCAATCGCCGCCTGGGAAAAGCTGATCTTCAGTACGATGGCGAAGGGCAGCAGGAAAAACAGCAGCAGCCACAGGTAGGGCACGCTGATAACCCACAGGCGCCCGCTCGGCAGTAGTCGTGAGAGCGATGGCGTTTTCATGAGTGCAGAATGACCCCGCTATCGTCTTCCCAGCTGATGTAAACCTCGTCTTCCCATGTCGGGCGCGGCAGGCGGCGTTCCGAGTTGGCCATGAAGGCCTGCACTATCTTGCCGCTGTCGAGCTTGATGTAGTACACCGAATGCCCGCCGAGGTAGGCGATGTCGTGCACTTCACCGTGCGACCAGTTGTGTTCGGTGTCCGGTTTCTCGGTCGAAACCCAGACTTTTTCCGGGCGCAGGGCGTAGATGATGTTCTTGTCCTGGGCGCGGGTGGAAATACCGTGGCCCACGTAGATCGGGTGGTCCAGGCAGTCGCAGTGGATGATGGCATGATCTTCCATGTCGGCGGTGATCTCGCCTTCGAAGATGTTCACGCTGCCGATGAATTCGGCGACATGACGGCTCAGCGGGCTTTCATAGATATCCATCGGTGTACCGACCTGGGCAATCCAGCCCTGGTGCATGATGGCGATACGCTGGGCCATGGTCATGGCTTCTTCCTGATCGTGGGTCACCATGATGCAGGTCACGCCTACACGCTCGATAATCTCGACCAGTTCCAGCTGCATCTGCGAGCGCAGTTTCTTGTCCAGCGCGCCCATGGGCTCATCCAGCAGCAGCACCTTGGGCCGCTTGGCCAGTGAACGTGCCAGTGCCACCCGCTGGCGCTGGCCGCCAGACAGCTGATCCGGCTTGCGTCGGGCGTACTCGGTCATGTGTACCAGCTTGAGCATCTCAGTGACGCGGTCGTCGATGTCGGCCTTGCTCATCTTGTCTTGCTTGAGGCCGAAGGCGATGTTCTGCGCGACTGTCATGTGTGGAAACAGCGCGTAGGACTGGAACATCATGTTGATCGGGCGCTCGTACGGCGGCAGATCGGTGATGTCCTGGCCATCGAGCAACACGCGTCCTTCGGTTGGTCGCTCGAACCCGGCAAGAATCCGCAGCAAGGTCGATTTGCCCGACCCTGAGCCACCCAGCAGCGCAAAGATCTCGCCGCGATTGATGGTCAGGCTGACGTCATCGACCGCCAGAGCCTCGTCAAAGCGCTTACTGATGCGCTCGATCTTTACATACTCATCGGGTTCGGCCTTGGCCATGGCCTGTTTCATGGCACCTGCTGCACCAACCATAGTGTTCTCCGCGTATCTTCCCACCTGCTTCTGCGCAGTTTGCCGCGCAGAATGCACTTGTTGTTACCGCCCCGGCGTATGCACCGCGGCGAGCTTTTAATCGGGTGTGTATCCAATAAGGGCTGCCCATGGGCAGCCCTTATTGTTGTTGGCTCTTAGCGGCCGGACTTGATGCGGCTCCAGGCGCGCGTCATCAGACGCTGACCGGCCATGGAGCGTGGCACGTTGACGTACAGACGGCTCATGACCTCGTCGGAGGGGTAGATGGCCGGGTCGTTGAGGATCTCCTCGTCAACCAGCTCGTTGGAGGCCTTGTTCGGATTGGCATAGGCCACGTAATCGGTAATCGGAGCGATCACGTCAGGACGCAGAATGTAGTTGATGAAAGCGTGGGCGTTATCCGGGTTGGACGAATCCTTCGGAATGGCCAGCATGTCGAACCACAGGGTCGCGCCTTCCTTGGGAATAATGTACTTGATGTCGATGCCGTTCTCGGCTTCCTCGGCGCGCGCAGCCGCTTGGAAGATATCGCCGGAGAAGCCGGCCGCGACGCAGATGTCGCCATTGGCCAGGTCGGAGATGTAGCGCGAGGAGTGGAAGTAGGTGATGTCCTTGCGCACGCCCAGCAGCAGCTCTTCGGCCTTCTTGATATCGTCGGCGTTGTTGCTGTTTGGATCCAGGCCCAGGTAGGCCAGCGCGTTGGGGAGCATTTCATCGGCCGAGTCGAGCATGCTGATGCCGCAGCCTGACAGCTTGCTGGTGTACTGGGGATCGAAGATCAATGCCCAGGAATTGGGTGGTGCTTCGCCGCCCAGTGCCGCCTCGACCTTTTCAACGTTGTAGCCGATACCGTTGGTACCCCACAGGTAGGGGATCGAGTGTGCGCTATCCGGGTCGATGCTCTCCATCTGCTTCATCAGTTCGGGGTTCAGGTTGCTCATGTTGGGCAACTTGCTGTGATCAAGCTCAAGATACACGCCGGCCTTGATCTGCTTGGTCAGGAAGTTGTTGGAGGGCACGACGATGTCGAAGCCCGAGCGTCCGGTCAGCAGTTTGGCGTCGAGAACGTCGTTGGAGTCGTAGACGTCATAGGTCACCTGAATGCCGGTTTCTTTCTCGAAGTTGGCAATGGTGTCCTCGGCAATGTAATCCGACCAGTTGTAGATGTTCAGCTTGCCGTCTGCGTGGGCAGCGCCAACGCCGCCGAGTAGGGCTGTCGTGGTCATGGCCAGCAGTGTTTTTTGCATGGGACGCTTCATGGTCTCTCCTATTCAGACTCCAGCACAGTGCCTGGTCTGATTTTTTGGGTTTGGCCGGGGCGTATGCCACCGGCCGGGTTCAGTGAGCTGGGCGATTACTGGCCAGATTTGATACGTGTCCAGGCACGGGTGCGGACGCGTTCAATGTTCTGCGGCAGTTCGGCCAGGGTAAAGAGCTTGTCCAGCGTTTCGTCGCTTGGGTAGACGCCCGGATCGCTCAGTACGCTGTCATCCACCATGGGCTTGGAGGCCTTGTTGCCGTTAGCGTAGGCCACATAGTTGGAAATCTCGGCGATGACTTCGGGGCGCAGAATATAATTCAAAAAGGTGTAGGCGTTATCGACATTTTTTGCGTCCTTGGGCATGGCCATCATGTCGAACCACATGGCAGCACCTTCCTTCGGAATCACGTATTTGACGACTTCGCCGTTGCCGGCCTCTTCGGCGCGTGCTGCGGCCTGCAAAATGTCGCCCGACCAGCCCACAGCCACGCAGATATCGCCATTGGCCAGGTCGGTAATGAACTTCGAAGAGTGGAAGTAGGCGATATGTGGCCGCACCGACATCATCAGCTCCTGCGCCTTCTCATAATCGGCGGCATCAGTGCTGTTGGGGTCGAGGCCTTTATAGAACAGCGCCGAGGGAATGATTTCGGCCGGCGCATCAAGGAAGGCTACGCCGCAGGAGGCCAGTTTCTCCATGTTCTCCGGTTTGAACACCAGGTCCCAGGAGTTCACCGGGGCGTCCTCGCCCAGAACCGCTTTGACCTTGGCTTCGTTATAGCCGATGCCGGTGGTTCCCCAGAGATAGGGGAAGGCGTACTGGTTGCCGGGGTCGTTGGTCTGCAGCGCCTTTAGCAGCGTAGGGTCGAGGTTGTCCCAGTTGGGCAATTTGCTACGATCCAGCGGCATGAAGGCGCCGGCCTTGATCTGCTTGCCGAGGAACTGGTTGGACGGCACGACGATGTCGAATCCGGAGCTGCCGGACAGCAGTTTGGCTTCCAGCACTTCATTGCTGT
The DNA here is from genome assembly GCF_036960865.1 of Halopseudomonas sp. Lineage (GTDB taxonomy): Bacteria > Pseudomonadota > Gammaproteobacteria > Pseudomonadales > Pseudomonadaceae > Halopseudomonas. Next base: position 337,724 of record NZ_JBALWE010000003.1, on the reverse strand, counting down.
CGAACACGTCGTAGACCACGCGGATGCCGGTTTCCTTCTGGAAGTTCTCCAGCGTGTCCTCGGCTATGTAGTCGGACCAGTTGTATACGTTTACCACGCCCTCTGCCTGGGCTGCTGCGCTGATGGATACAGCGGTAGCAGTTGCAAGCAGTGTCTTGCCCAGATGCTTCATCATCTTTCAGCTCTCCATCCATTATTGGAAATGCAGTGTCGGGGTGTTTGCGCGCCCCGTCGGGTAAAACGTCCCTTGGCAAGCATAGCCGTTTGCCGGGCCGGGCGGTTACACGCCCAGCTGCGCGGCTGTCTGATCCAGTACGGTCCGGATCTTGCCGACCATCTCGTCGATCTCGCTCTTGCTGATCACCAGCGGCGGCGACATGATCATGGTATCGCCTACCGCACGCATCACCAGACCATTGCTGACGCAAAGATCGCGGCACAATGTGCCAGCGGTGCCCTTGTCAGGGAAGCGTTCGCGGGTAGCCTTGTTTTTTACCAGTTCGATTGCGCCAAGCAATCCGACACCGCGTACTTCGCCGACCAGACGGTGCTCCGCCAGCTCGGCAATCTTCTCCTGCAAATAGGGTGCCGCTTCCTGCTTGACGTATTCAATGAGCTTTTCGTCGCGCATGATGCGCAAGTTTTCCAAGCCGACTGCCGCGGCCGCCGGGTGGCCGGAATAGGTGTAACCGTGGAAGAACTCCCCGCCATGCTCAATCAGCGTATCGGCAACGCGGTCGCTGACCACCACACCGCCCATGGGCAGGTAGCCTGAGGTCATACCCTTGGCGATCGGCATGAAGTCGGGGGTCAGATCGTAGTGCTGGCTGCCGAACCATTCGCCGGTGCGGCCAAAGCCGCAGATGACCTCGTCGATCACCAGCAGAATCTCGTATTTGGCCAGAATGCGCTTGATTTCAGGCCAGTAGGTGTCCGGCGGAATGATGACACCGCCGGCGCCCTGAATCGGCTCGGCAATAAAGGCGGCGACCTTGTCCTCGCCCAGCTCCTGAATCTTGGCTTCCAGCTGCTGAGCGGCCCAGATACCGAACTCGTCGGGGCTCATGTCGCCGCCTTCGCCGTACCAGTAGGGCTGCGGAATATGCACAATGCCGGGAATCGGCAGGTCGCCCTGCTCGTGCATTACCGACATGCCGCCCAGGCTGGCACCGGCCACGGTGGAGCCGTGATAGCCGTTGATCCGACTGATGATGGTCTTCTTGCCGCTCTTGCCCTTGAGGTCCCAGTACCGGCGCACCATGCGCAGCACTGTGTCGTTGGACTCCGAACCGGAACCAGTAAAGAACACGTGATTCATGTGCGCCGGCGCGATGTCGGCAATTGCCTTGGCCAGCTGTACTGCCGGAGGGTTGGCGCACTGGAAGAAGCTGTTGTAGTAGGGCAGCTGCAGCATCTGCTTATACGCCGCCTCGGCCAGCTCCTTGCGACCGTAACCGATATTGACGCACCACAGGCCAGCCATGCCGTCGAGTACCTTGTTGCCTTCACTGTCCCATAGGTACACGCCTTCGGCGCGCTCGATGATGCGCGTGCCGCGGGCGCCGAGTTCCTTGTGGTCGGTAAACGGATGCAGATAGTGCGCAGCATCCATGGCCTGCAGTTCGGCGGTATTGAGTTTGCTTTGACTGGTCATTCGGGACTCCTGATCTCCGTGCGTCCGGCCGGTGTGGCGGGCCGGACGCTGTACCTGGGTTTGGGGTTATACGCTCAGCAACAGGAACTCGCGTTCCCAGGAGCTGATTACCCGTTTGTAGTTCTCGTGCTCGGCACGCTTGACGGCCACATAGCCGCGGCAGAACTTGCTGCCCAGCACCTCTTCCACGTCCTTGCACTGTTCCATGCGTTCCAGCGCAGCCTCGAGGGTGAACGGCAGGCGCAGGTTGCGGCGCTCATAGGCGCGGCCCTTGACCGGAGCCGAGGGCGACATCTTGCCGACCATGCCCAGATAGCCGCACAGCAGGCTGGCGGCAATGGCAATGTAGGGGTTGGCATCGGCGCCTGGCAGGCGGTTCTCCACCCGGCGGTTCTGTGGGGTAGAGTCCGGCACGCGCAGGCCGGCAGTGCGGTTCTCTTCACCCCATTCCACGTTGACCGGCGCCGAGGTGTCGGGCAGGAAGCGGCGGAAAGAGTTGACGTTGGGGGCGAACAGCGGCAGCACCTCCGGTATGTAGCGCTGCAGGCCGCCAATGTGATGCAGGAACAACTCGCTCATGCTGCCGTCTTCGTTGGAGAAGATGTTCTTGCCGGTCTTGCGATCAATGATGCTTTGGTGCAGGTGCATGGCACTGCCCGGCTCATTGGTGATCGGCTTGGCCATAAAGGTCGCGGTAATGTCGTGCTTGAGTGCGGCCTCGCGCATGGTGCGCTTGAATACCAGAATCTGGTCTGCCAGGTGTAGCGGGTCGCCGTGACGGAAGTTGATCTCCATCTGTGCGGTGCCCTCTTCGTGGATCAGGGTGTCCAAATCCAGACCCTGTGCCTCGCACCAGTCGTACATATCCTCGAACAGCGGGTCGAATTCGTTGGCAGCATCAATGGAGAACGATTGACGGCCTGTCTCCTGCCTGCCCGAGCGGCCCACCGGTGCCTGTAGCGGCAGGTCGGGGTCTTCGTTGCGCTTGGTCAGGTAAAACTCCATCTCTGGCGCCACAATCGGCTGCCAGCCTTTGTCTTCATAGAGCTTGAGCACGGTCTTGAGCACGTTGCGCGGCGACATCTCGATGGGGTTACCCATCTTGTCGAAGCACTCGTGAATGATCTGCGCGGTCGGCTCCAGCGCCCACGGCACTAAATAGATGGCGTTTTCATCCGGCTTGCAAATCATATCGATGTCGGCCGGGTCGAGCAGGTCGTAATAGATGTCGTCTTCGACATAGTCGCCGGTAACTGACTGCAACAGGATGCTCTCGGGCAGGCGCATGCCCTTCTCCGAGATGAATTTCATCGTCGGGGCGATTTTGCCGCGGGCAATGCCGGTCAGATCGCTGACCATGCATTCCACTTCGGTAATCTTGTGTTCTTTCAGCCACGCTTCAATCTTGTTCATAAATGCCTCAGGAGTGCCGCGACGCACGGGCTCTGCAGGCGTCACCAAACGCCTGGAAAATTGACAGGTAAAAGGCGTTGTCCTTGACCTGCCATTCGGGATGCCACTGTACGCCGAGAGCGAAATTGGGTGCTTGGCGGACCGAGAATGCCTCGATCAGCCCATCGGATGCTCTGGCTTCAGGCTGCAGCGCCGGCGCCAAGCGGTCAACACCCTGGGTATGCAGGGAATTGACCTGGGCCGAGCTGCAGCCTGCTATATCGTAGAGCAATCCTCCCGGTTCGACCTGAACCTCGTGGGATAAACCATACTGAATAGCGACCGGTTGGTCTTTCTGTTCGCGGTGTTCGATAAAACCGCCCACTTCATACAGGCGCTGATGCAGGCTGCCACCAAAGGCCACGTTCATTTCCTGGAAACCGCGGCAGATCCCCAGTACCGGCACGCCGCGCTCAATGGCGGCGCGAATCAGCGGCAGGGTAGTGGCATCGCGCTTAGGGTCGTGTTTGGTGCCTTCGGCGCTGGCTGGGCCGGCATAGTGGTGCGGTTCTACATTAGAGGGTGATCCGGTGAACAGGATGCCGTCGAGTAGATCGAGCAACTGCTCGGTGTCGAGCGCCGCGCCCAGGGCAGGGATCAGCAGCGGCAGCCCATTGGCGCCGTCAACCACCCCCATGATGTATTTTTCGCCAACAATATTAAAAGGATGCAAGCCGATCTGGTCGGTGCAGCAGGAAATGCCGATTACGGGTTTGCGTGCGACGGACATAGCCGGAGGGGTCCAAGGTCTGTGGTGAATAACTTACGCGAAGCCATTGTTGTTCGATTTTTCATACAATAGCAATAAAAAATATTTAACACAAAAGGCCAGATCGGCAGAACGAATCACCCCGAGATGGGCGCCGAAAATGCCTCTGGCGGCCTTAAATGGTGCAGCATGCACCTATAGTGTGCAGCTGCGGCTCTATTGACTCCATGCGGCCTTTCGGATTAACTCTCTCCTTGCGACTTTCGTGATTGATATATTTTACAAACAACAGGTGACAACCCATGCAAGCCCAAGCCGGAGCGGATGCTGCGACAGCCAAAGAGCCCGCCAGCGTCCAGGAAGCGGAGGCCTTTCTGGCCGAGCATCCGGAAATACACTTTATTGACCTGCTGATTGCCGACATGAACGGCATTGTGCGCGGCAAGCGAATCGACCGATCCGCACTGCCCAAGGCCTTCGAAAAAGGTATCGCACTGCCAGCCTCGGTCTTCGCGCTGAATATTCAGGGTACAACAGTAGAAGAAACCGGCCTGGGTCTGGAAATCGGCGATGCCGACCGGATCTGTCTGCCAATCCCGGGCACGCTCAATATAGAGCCCTGGCAGAAACGGCCAACCGGTCAGTTGCTGATGACCATGTACGAGTTTGACCGCAAGACTCCCTTCTTCGCTGATCCCCGCTATGTTCTGCAACGCATCGTCGAACGCTTCAAGGACCTCAAGCTGACCCCGGTTTCTGCCTTTGAGCTGGAGTTCTACCTGATTGACCAGGAGAACCTCACCGGCCGGCCGCAGCCACCGCGCTCACCCATGTCTGGCAAGCGCCCGAATTCGGTTCAGGTCTATTCGATGGATGACCTGGATGAGTATGCCGAGTTTCTTGAGGACGTCATCGAAGCTGCCCACGAGCAGGGCATCCCCGCTGACGCCATCGTGGCCGAATCTGCCCCGGGGCAATTCGAGGTCAACCTGCATCACGTCGACGACCCGGTGGTCGCCTGTGACTACAACGTGCTGCTCAAACGCGTGATCAAGAACGTTGCCTATGACCATGAGATGGACACTACCTTCATGGCCAAGCCCTACTATGATCAGGCCGGTAACGGCATGCATGTGCATGTCAGTCTGACCGACGAGCAGGGCCACAACATCTTCGCACCCAAGGCCGATGGTACTCTGAGCGACGAGTTGCGCTGGGCTGTTGGCGGTCTGCTGCAGACCCTGCCCGAGTACATGGCTTTTTTGTGCCCGAACGTGAACTCCTACCGCCGCTTCAGCCCGAGCTTCTTCGTGCCTTGCGCGCCGACCTGGGGTATCGACAACCGTACCGTTGCGGTGCGGGTACCGGGTGGCGAGCCGGAAGCCATGCGTATCGAACATCGCCTGGCGGGCGCTGATGCCAACCCTTATCTGTTGATGGCGGCCTTGCTGTCAGCGATTCACTACGGCATCAGCAACAAGATTGAGCCGCCGGAAATGACCGAGGGTAACGCCTACGATCAGCATGAGGCTTCACTGCCGACCAACCTGCGCGACGCTCTGCGCGCGCTGGAAACCTCGGAAGTGATGAAGGAGTACATCGGCGAGGAGTACCTCGACGTCTTCGTGCTCTGTAAAGAGAGCGAGATGGAAGAGTTCGAGAAGACCATCTCCGATCTCGAGTACATGTGGTATCTGCACACCGTATAACAGCGGCGCTGCAGCCCACGACAATCCCGCCGCTTGGCGGGATTTGTTTATGCGCAGGAGCACAGCATGTCGATGAACGATTCCTGGTATCGCGCCAGCGTTGCTGGCGCCTCGGCTCGCGCCAGCTTGCAGGGCGAGTTGCGCGCCGACGTGTGCGTGGTGGGTGCCGGCTTTACCGGTCTGTCTGCCGCGCTGGAACTGGCCGAGGCCGGTCTGCGCGTGGCGGTGCTGGAAGCAGAGCAGGTGGGTTGGGGCTGCTCCGGACGCAATGGCGGGCAGATCAACCCCGGACTGGCCTGTGATCACAGTCGGACTGTGGCAGAGTTGGGCACCGAGGATGCGCGCAAGGTGTGGCAGCTCACTCTGGATGGGGTCGCGTTGCTGCGCAGCCGTGTCACCCAGTACGCCATCGACTGCGACCTCAAGGCTGGTATTCTGCTGGTCGCCAACAAGCCGCGCCATGTGCCTGAGCTCCAGGCGTGGCAGCAGCAGCTGCAAGGGCTAGGTTACGACCAACTGGAGTATCATCCGCGCGACTCTCTGCAGCAATTGCTGCGGGCCGATTACCAGGCAGGGGTGATGGACTGGGGCGGCGGTGATTTGCATCCGCTGAAATACGCGCAGGGGCTCGGGCTGGCGGCGGAAGCGGCTGGCGCGCAGATATTCGAACGCTCGGCGGTGCTCGATTACTGCGATGAGGGCGCGGGAGTAAGGGTACGCACCGCGCAAGGCAGTGTGCAGGCAGATCATTTGCTATTGGCCGGCAATGCCTACCTGGGCAAGCTGCTGCCGTGGTATCGCAAGGGCTTCATGCCGATTGGCAGTTATATTGGCGCGACCCGCCCGCTGGGCGAACTGGCAATGCAACTGATTCCCTCGCGTGCAGCAGTCTGCGACATGAACACGCTGATCGACTATTACCGCCTGAGCAGCGACAACCGCCTGCTGTTTGGCGGCCGCGCCAGCGCCCGAGATGCCCAACCCAGTGCCCTGCGCGCCACCATGCGCCAGCGCATGAGGCAAGTGTTTCCGGCGCTGGCGCAGGAAGACTTTGAGTATCTCTGGGGCGGGCAGGTGGCCATGACCTTGAGCAAGGCGCCGGTATTCGGCCGTGTGGGTATGCGTACGCTCTACGCACAGGGGTATTCCGGTCAGGGTGTCGCGCTGGCCGGTATGGCCGGCAAGCTGATGGCGCAGACGGTACTGGGCGAAGCCGCCGGTTTTGATTTGCTGGCGCGCAGCAAGCATTGGCCGGTGCCGCCCGGCACACCGCTGCAGACCGCCATCCGGGCGCTGGCGCTGCTGTGGTATCGTCTGCAGGATAGCCGCTGAACGAGATTCGCCATGAGCCGCCCTGCCCCTAAACGCCGCGCCAGCAGTCAGGAACGCATCGACCGCATCCTGCAGGCGACACGTGAACTGCTGGATCGGCAAGGCCTGGCGGAGCTGTCGATTTACGCCATTGCGGAACAGGCCGGCATTCCACCCTCATCGGTTTATCACTTCTTCCCGCAGGTGGGTGATGTTCTGGGCTCCTTGGCGCAGCAGGTGTTTGCCGAGCTGGATGCGGTATTGCAGCAACCCTGCGCAGCCACACCCGATAACTGGATGGCACTGGCCGCCGAACTGGAACAGCGGTTTCAAAACTACTATCAGGAGAATGCCGCCGCGCGCGAACTGCTGCTTGGTGCGCACGAGCTCAGTGCAGTGCGCCAGGCTGACCAGTTGCACGATCGCCAGTTGGGGCTGCGTTTTCGTGCCTGCCTGGAAGACTACTTTCAACTGCCAAGGCTGCCCTCCGATGTAGATGTGTTCACCCTGGCCATGCAGGCCGCGGACAAGCTGCTGGCGGTTGACTACCAACAGCACGGGCAGTTAACGCCTGCGCTGTGCCGTGAAGCCACGCGCATGTTAACGGCCTATCTTGGCCTTTACCTGCCACCGCTGCTGGCGCCCGCCGACAAGGAATCGCGATGAGTCTGTTCAAACGTTTTGCTGAGTGGCGTGAGGATCGTCAACTGGCGGAGCTGAATATCAGCCCGGCGCAGTGGCAGCAGGCGCTTGACGACTGGCCGGTATATCAGCAACTGAGTGAGGCGCGCCGCAACAAGCTGCAGGATATGGCGCTGCGACTATTGCTGCGCAAGAATCTGCACGCCGCCGGCGACGCCGAGGCCAGTGATGAGCTCTGCCTGCGCATTGCCGGAATGGCGGTGGTTCCGGTGCTGGAGTTGGGACTGGACTGGTACGAACGCTGGCGCACGCTGATTCTTTATGACGGCCCCTTTCATGCCGAACACAGCTGGCAGGATGAAGCTGGCGTAGTGCATGAGGGACGCCGTGAACTGAGTGGCGAAGCCTGGTTGCGTGGCCCCGTGGTGCTGTCGCTCGCGGACGTACGGCTCTCCGGCCAGCGTGATGGCTACAATGTGGTCATCCATGAACTGGCGCATACCCTTGATATGCTGCACGAGGGTGCCAATGGCGCGCCGCCGCTGCACCATGGCATGAGTCCGGCGGCGTGGAAGCAAGACATGACCGCTGCCTGGGAGGATCTGGGACAGCGCGCCGCCGCTGGCCAGCCGTTGCCGATTGATGCCTATGCGCTGGAAGCGCCCGCCGAGTTTTTCGCCGTATTGTCAGAAACCTTTTTTGAGCGGCCAGGTGTGCTGCAGCACACCTGGCCTAAGGTCTACCGCCATTTGGCCGATTTTTATCGGCAAGACCCGCTCGCCGGTACGCACCGCGCCGCTCGCGCGCTAGGCTAAGAGGGGCGTTTGCCAGCGCCGCTAAAGTCGTTCCTGCAGCGGATAAAGCCGATTTTATTCGGCAAGCAAGGTGTCGGCACGCGGCAGGCTGCTGTTTTATTGTTGATTTGCCGATATTTATCGAATATAAATGCGTCAAACTTATTTCTCGTCAGGAGTGCGTCATGACCCGTACTGTCACCGTAGCTGCAACCCAGATGAGCTGTTCCTGGGATCGTGAAGCCAATATCGCGCAGGCAGAAAAGCTGGTACGCGAGGCTGCCGCGCAGGGCGCGCAGATCATCCTGATCCAGGAGCTGTTTGAAACCCCTTACTTCTGCCAAAAGCCGAATGCCGACTACCTGCAGCTCGCCACTACGGTGGACGAGAACCCCGCTATTGCCCATTTTAAGGCGCTGGCCAAGGAGCTGAGCGTGGTACTGCCGATCAGCTTCTTTGAGCTGGCCGGTCGTGCACGTTACAACAGCATCGCGATTATCGATGCCGACGGCCGCAACCTGGGCGTGTACCGCAAAAGCCATATTCCAGATGGCCCCGGCTACCACGAGAAGTATTACTTCAACCCCGGCGATACCGGCTTCAAGGTTTGGCAGACCCGTTACGCCAAAATCGGCGTGGGCATCTGCTGGGATCAGTGGTTCCCCGAGTGCGCGCGCAGTATGGCGCTGATGGGCGCCGAGATTCTGTTCTATCCCACCGCTATCGGCAGCGAACCGCACGACGCCACCATCAGCTCGCGCGATCACTGGCAGCGCGTGCAGCAGGGGCACGCCGGGGCTAACCTGATGCCGCTGGTGGCGAGTAATCGTATCGGCAAGGAAGAGCAGGGCGATTACGACATTACCTTCTATGGCTCCTCGTTCATCGCCAACCAGTTTGGTGAAAAGGTGCAGGAACTGAACGAGACTGAAACCGGCGTGCTGGTGCAGGAGTTCGATCTGGATGCGCTGGAGCACATTCGCAGCGCCTGGGGTGTGTTTCGTGATCGTCGGCCTAACCTGTACGGCCCGATCAAAACCCTGGACGGTTCACAGGAGTCCTGAGACCCATGTATACCCTGCACAGCACGCCGCGCCAGGATGGATACTTCATGCCCGCCGAATGGGCGCCGCACCGTCAGACCTGGATGGTTTGGCCGGAGCGGCCCGACAATTGGCGTGATCAGGCCGCTCCGGCGCAACAGGCCTTTGCCGACGTGGCCAAGGCGATCGCCAGCTTCGAGCCGGTGACCGTCTGCGCCAGTGCGGCGCACTATGCCAACGCGTCAGCCATGCTGGATCACCCGGGCATCCGTGTGGTGGAGATGAGCAGTAACGATGCCTGGGTGCGCGACACCGGCCCCACCTTCGTGATTAACGGCCAGGGCGGCCTGCGCGGGGTGGACTGGACCTTCAATGCCTGGGGTGGACACAACGGTGGCCTGTACGCTGACTGGACGCTGGATGATCAGGTGGCCGACAAGATTCTCGCCATGGAGCACTGCCCGCGTTATCGCACCGAGGGCTTTGTGCTGGAGGGCGGCTCCTTTCATGTGGATGGCGAAGGCACGCTGCTGACCACCGAGGAGTGCCTGCTCAATGCCAATCGCAACCCGCACCTGCAGCGCGAAGAGATAGAGCTGATGCTGGCCGACCACCTGGGCATCAGCAAAGTCATCTGGCTGCCGCACGGGCTCTATAACGACGAAACCGACGGCCATGTCGACAACTTCTGCTGTTTCGTCCGCCCCGGTGAGGTGTTGCTGGCCTGGACCGACGATGAAAGCAGCCCCAATTTCGCACGCTGTCAGGCGGCGGCCCGGGTGTTGGAAGACGCCCGTGATGCGCAGGGGCGTGAGCTGTTGGTGCATCGTATCCCTATCCCCGGGCCACTGTTTGCCACCAGTGAAGAATGCGCCGGTGTGCTGACCGTGCCCGGCAGCCAGCCGCGCGACCCTGCCATTCAACTGGCCGGCTCCTACGTCAACTTTCTGATCGTCAACGACGGTATCGTCGCTCCCGCCTTCGACGACCCGCAGGATGCCGCCGCCCTGGAAATACTGCAGCAACTCTTTCCCGAGCGCCGGGTGGTCACGGTGCCGGGGCGCGAGATACTGCTTGGCGGCGGCAATATTCACTGCATTACCCAGCAGCAGCCGCTGGCGGGTTGAGCGGGAGCGTCTGATGGCCTCGGGTGTAACGCCGTTTTGCGTTTCCATCCGCGCGGTCCGCACATTCAGACCTGCGCGCAGGGACGTCAGATTACCGGATTGACTACCGGCGCGGCTCGTGGGCAAGCCGGTATGTGCTCGTTCATCTGGTAAGTCTGGATATCTCAATGCCGCGCCATGAAAAGTGGCAGTAGCGCACATACCCGAAAGTGGGCATGGCACCGCGGCAAGCCGATACGGCATAATCCCTCTGCGTTGCGCAGCGAAGGCCTCTATCTCAGGCCTTCGCAGGATGATTCAACTTCCAGAAGGATTTTGCATGCGGTCTTCTACTGCCTCGATATTCCCCTATCCCCGTTCCATTCTCGCTGTCGCTCTGGCTATCGGGCTGACCGGCTGTGCCGGTTTGCCCTCGTCCACCGATCTGACAACCCAGGACACCACCCGCCTGCAGGGCGAAATTACCAGTTCGAGCCCGCTGAATATAAGCGACGGTTCGCACTATCAGATTTTTGATCTGAAGTTGCAGCAGGGCGATCTGGTGCGTGTGCGTGTCACCGGTGCGCTGGAAGACGCCGTGCTGACGCTGCTGGATGAGCGTGGCCAACTGGTCAACGGTCCACGCCAGGGTGGCCTGCATCTGGCGCCCGAGGCCAGCGGTCGCTACCGCCTGGGTGTCAGCGGCAGCGCCGATAATGGCTACGGCCCCTTTGCCCTGGAGCTGGAGAAGATCACGCCGCAGAATAGCGGCGCACTGGTGCTGGATGAGTCGATCTATGGCTTATTGAGCCCCGGGCAGGACGCCAACAGCTATCAGCTCAGTGTCAGTGAGCCCGGGCTCTATCAGATCAGCATGAGTTCGGATGAGCTCGATACCGTGCTCAAACTCAGCGGCGGTGGATTGGAGCTGGAAAATGATGACTACGGGCAGAGCACCGACTCGCAACTGGTTGCGCAGCTGCAGCCGGGCAACTACCAGGTTACCGCTACCGCGCTGGACCAGCCAGCTGAAGGTACCTATGACCTGCAGGTCAGTCAGCGTGCGCTGCCTCAGGGCGTAGAGTTGACCAACGGCGGCGAGTTGAGCATTGGCCAGACAATCTCCGGTCTGGCGGACAGCAGCCCGAGACAGTATCAGTTGGTGGTGCCGGAACGTGCCCTGCTGCGGGTGCGCATGAGTTCATCTGAAGTAGACAGCTATCTGACCCTGCAGGGCTCGGGTGTGGATGTTGAGGATGACGATAGCGGCGGCGATCTGGATGCCCTGATCACCGCGCTGGTGCAGCCAGGTACCTACCGCGCAGGGGCGACGACCGCCGATGGCGGGGCGGGGCTGTTTGAACTGACCAGCTCGCTGCAACCTATCAGTGGTGACGGCAATCGCATTCGTCCGGGCGAGCTGATTGCGGGGCGTATCACTAGCGAGCAGGGTACCCAGACGACTCTGGTTATCAGCGAGCCGGGCTTCTATCACGTCGACCTGATCTCGGCGGACTTTGATGCGCTGCTGCGCCTGCAAGGTGGTGGGCTGGACCTGGAGGACGATGATGGTGCCGGCGGCACCAATTCGCGTATCGGTCGTTATCTGGACGCCGGCACCTACCAGCTGATCAGCAAGGATTACGACGACCGTAGCAACGGTACCTACGTCCTGTCGGTGGAGCTGGCAGACGAAGGTTGAGTTTGCAGCGTTAGCCCGGCAGAGCCCGGGCCCGCAGCCAATAACAACAAACCCGCCGATTGGCGGGTTTGTTGTTATTGCGCCGGAGGGCTTAGCCGCCCAGTAACGCGCGGCCGCGCTGCACGGCGGCCAATACCTGGGCCGGTGCGGTACCGCCGATGTGATCTCGGGCGTTCACCGAGCCTTCCAGGGTCAGCACTTCGAACACGTCCTGCTCGATCTGATCGCTGAAGCGGCGCAGTTCATCAAGGCTCATTTCGGCCAAATCCTTTTTACTGTCGACGCCATACTTGACCGCGTGGCCGACGATCTCGTGGCAGTCGCGGAACGGCAGGCCCTTGCGTACCAGGTAATCTGCCAGGTCGGTGGCGGTGGAAAAGCCACGCAGCGCCGCTTCACGCATCATCTCTTCGCGCGGCTGAATCGCTGGGATCATGTCGGCAAAGGCGCGCAGGCAGTCGCGCAGTGTGTCGACGGCGTCAAACAGGGGTTCCTTGTCTTCCTGGTTGTCCTTGTTGTAGGCCAGTGGCTGGCTCTTCATCAGCGTCAGCAGGCCCATCAGGTGGCCGTAAACGCGGCCGGACTTGCCGCGCACCAGCTCGGGGACATCCGGATTCTTCTTCTGCGGCATGATCGAGGAGCCGGTGCAGAAGCGGTCGGGCAGCTCGATGAAGTTGAACTGCGCGCTGGTCCAGAGCACCAGCTCTTCGGAAAAGCGCGACAGGTGCATCATCGCCAGGGCCGCAGCAGCGCAGAATTCGATGGCGAAGTCGCGGTCTGATACGCCATCCAGCGAGTTGCCGGAAATGGCATCGAAGCCCAGCAGCTCGCAGGTGATGCTGCGGTCAATCGGGTAAGTGGTGCCAGCCAATGCGGCGCTGCCCAGCGGCATGCGATTGACCCGCTTGCGGCAGTCGAGCAGGCGCTCGCGGTCGCGCTGGAGCATTTCAAACCAGGCCAGCAGATGATGGCCGAAGGTGACCGGTTGCGCGGTTTGCAGGTGCGTGAACCCGGGCATGATCACCGCGTTGTGGCGCTCGGCCTGGTCCAGAAGGCCGGTTTGCAGGCGCTCCAGCTCGGCAAGGATGACGTCGATCTCGTCACGCAGCCAAAGGCGGATGTCGGTAGCCACCTGGTCGTTGCGAGACCGGCCAGTATGCAGCTTTTTGCCGGTGATGCCGATGCGGTCGGTCAGGCGTGCTTCGATGTTCATGTGCACGTCTTCCAGCTCGACGCTCCAGGCGAACTCGCCGGCTTCGATTTCAGTCTGGATGGCGCGCAGACCTTCGATGATGGTGTCGCGCTCGGCGTCGCTCAGTACGCCGACCTTGGCCAGCATGGTGGCGTGGGCAATGGAGCCCTGAATGTCGTGCTTGTAGAGGCGCTTGTCGAAATCCACCGAGGCGGTGAAGCGGGCGACGAAGGCATCAACCGGTTCGCTGAACCGGCCACCCCAGGATTGATTGGTTGTCTGGTCTTGGCTCATGTGTCGGACTGTTCCGCTGCGAGTAAAAGCCCATAGCATACCATTTCACGCTTGCACGATGGCGCCCGGCTGGCGGACACTTGCGCAATGAAGAATGGATTCTGGTCGTTGCTTAAACAGCCCTACGCCGGTGAGGATTTTTTCCTCCCTGACCTGTGCTCGTCAGTTGCTGTTTTCACCCTGGTGGTGCTGGCACAACTGGTGGTTCTGGTCTGGGTGCTGGCGCAGCCGGTGACCGAGGGTTTCAACTGGCTAGGGCTGGCGATGGCCTCGTTGTTTGTACAGTGGATCGTACTGCTTTCTGCGGCGCTCCTGTGCCATTTGCGCAATTGGATGCAGCGCCGCCCGCTTGGGCTGGCGATCGCCGTTTGCTTTGCGGTGGTGGTGGGGCTGACGCTGGCCTTTACCGTGCTGGGTGACTGGATTGTCTATCGCGGCATGACGGGCGCGCTGCACTGGCAAATCGAGCAGTTGCTGCGCCACGGCGTGATCGCCTTGATCATGACCAGTCTGCTGCTGCGCTATTTTTATCTGCAGCAACAGTGGCAGCGGCAGAACCAGGCAGAGTTGCGCGCGCGATTGCAGGCGCTGCAATCGCGTATTCGACCGCACTTTCTATTCAACAGCCTGAACAGCATCGTCAGCCTAATTGGCTCTGATCCGCACAAGGCGGAGCAGTCTGTGCTGGATTTGTCCGACCTGTTTCGCGCCAATCTCGGCAGCGCGGACGCTTTGGCAACCTGGGGCGAAGAGCGACGCCTGTGTGAAGGCTACCTGCGTATTGAACAATACCGCCTGGGTGAGCGGATGCGCGTCAGCTGGCAGGTTGAGGCGCTGCCTGACAGCACGCCCATGCCGCTACTGACGCTGCAGCCACTACTGGAAAACGCCATCCTGCATGGACTGCAACCACGCCTGGATGGCGGCGAAATTGAAATTACTGCGCGCTATAGTGAACAGCAGGTTGAACTTCTGGTGCGTAACACCTGTCCTGAGCAAACGGAGAACCATCAGGGCGCCCGCATGGCCATGGAAAATATTCGCGCACGTCTGCAGGCTCTGTTCGGCGAGCAGGCGCGCGTGGAGCTGTGGCGTGAAGGCGCATGCTTCTTCAGCAGGCTGGTCTATCCTTGTAGGCAAACGCCTTCACTACAGCAGAGAAGTCATTGAGGCATGAAAGTACTGATCGCTGACGATGAACCCTTGGCACGCGAGCGGCTGGCCCGCCTGGTCGCCGCTTTGCCCGGTTACAAGGCGCTGCCGGAGATGGCCAGCAATGGTCACGAAGCGCTGCGCCTGGTTGAGGAACAACGGCCGGACATTATCCTGCTGGACATTCGGATGCCAGGCCTCGATGGCCTGCAGACCGCAGCCAAGCTCTGTGAAGACAGCGACGCGCCGGCGGTGGTGTTCTGTACGGCGCACGGGGAGTATGCGCTCGACGCCTTTGCCGTCAGCGCCGTGGGCTATCTGCTCAAGCCGGTACGCAGCGAAGATCTGGCCAGCGCGCTGGCCAAGGCGCAGCGGCCCAACCGCATGCAGCTGGCCAGCCTCGGCAAGGCCGGCAATCAGGCCGAGACCGGCCAGGCGCGCAGCCACATCAGCGCGCGTACCCGCAAGGGGATCGAACTGATCCCGATTGAAGATGTGCTCTATTTTATTGCCGATCACAAATACGTCACCCTACGCCATCTGCATGGTGAGGTTCTGCTGGACGAGCCGCTGAAGTCGCTGGAGGAAGAGTTTGGCGACGAGTTTGTCCGCATTCACCGGAATGCATTGGTCGCGCGCAGTCGTATTGAATGTCTGCAACGCACCTCCATGGGCCACTTTGAGCTTTGCCTCAAGGATCTGGAGGGCGAAACCCTGACCGTCAGTCGACGTCACGTGCCGGGGGTGCGCCGCTTGATGGATCGCTTGTGAGTCGAGTGCGGCAGCCGCCCGCATGGATGCCAGCAGGGGCATGGCGTATCATGCAGGCTGGTTTTAAATGAGAATCCCATGACTCGACATCTGCGAATTGCCACCCGCAAGAGCGCTTTGGCCCTGTGGCAGGCCGAATACGTCAAGGCGCGCCTCGAACAACTCGATCCCTCCATCCAAGTTAGCCTGGTGCCTATGGTCAGCCGTGGCGACCAGTTGCTTGACTCGCCGCTGGCAAAAATCGGCGGCAAGGGCTTGTTCGTCAAGGAGCTGGAAACCGCCATCCTTAACGACGAAGCCGACCTGGCCGTGCACTCGATGAAGGATGTGCCCATGCAGTTTCCGGAGGGTCTGGGACTCTACGCCATCTGCGAGCGTGAAGATCCGCGCGACGCCTTTGTCTCCAACCAGTACGACCGGGTCGACAGCATGCCTGCCGGCAGCATCGTCGGCACCTCCAGCCTGCGCCGTCAGGCGCAGTTGATGGCCCGTCGCCCGGATCTGCAAGTGCGCTTTCTGCGCGGCAACGTCAACACTCGGCTGGCCAAGCTGGATGCCGGCGAGTACGACGCCATTATCCTCGCCGCCGCAGGCCTCATGCGTCTCGGCTTTGAGTCGCGTATCCGTTACGCAATGCCACCGGAGGAAAGCCTGCCTGCCGGCGGGCAGGGCGCGGTAGGTATCGAATGTCGCACTAGCGATACTCAGCTGCATGCGCTGCTGGCGCAGATGAACGATGAAGATAGCGCGCTGCGCGTGCGCGCTGAACGTGCCCTGAACACCCGCCTGAATGGTGGCTGCCAGGTGCCGATTGCCTGTTACGCCGAGCGCGCAAACGGCAGCCTGTGGCTTCGTGGCTTGGTCGGTGACCCGGACGGGACCACCATGCTGCGCGCCGAGGCCCGAGGTAGTGAGGTGGATCCGGAAAGCCTGGGTATCGCCGTCGCTGAAGATCTGCTGAGCCAGGGGGCCCAGGCTATTCTGGATGCCGTCTATGCAGGTGAGCCGCCTCGGTGAGCCGCATTCTGCTGACCCGGCAGCCGGACGATAATCAGCGCCTGGCACAGCGATTGTGCGAGTTGGGGGTGGCGTGTGAAAGCCTGCCGCTGCTGGCGCTGGTTCCGTTGCAAGAAACGGACACGCAACGTCGCTTGATGCTGGAGCTGGATCGTTATCAGGTGGTCATTGTGGTCAGTCGTCTGGCCGCGACCCTGGGGCTCGAGTTGCTGGACCGTTATTGGCCGCAGGCGCCGGTCGGCATCGACTGGCTGGCCGTTGGGCCCGCCAGTGCCGCACCGCTGAGCGACTACGCGTTGCCGGTGCAGTTTCCCGGTGATGGTCAGGACAGCGAAGCACTGATGCGCCTGCCGCTGTGGCAGTCGCATTTTTCCCACGCTGACCTGAAGGTAATGATCTGGCGCGGGGTGGGTGGCCGTGAGCACCTGGCCGAGCAGGTGTGTGCCGCAGGCGGTCAGGTAGACTACCTTGAATTGTATCGACGTGAACCGCCGCCGGATCTGGAGATCAAATTGGCAGCGGTTGCTGCCACTGGTGTCGACGGAATAGTGGTGCTCAGCACCCAGGCGCTGACGCATTGGCGCGAGAGCGCCGGAGCCCATTGGTCGCAGCAGCGCCATTGGCGATGCTGGGTGCCCAGTGCGCGGGTTGCGGCGCTGGCCGCAGACCTTGGCTGTGACGATGTAGTAATCTGCGGGGGTGCGGATGACGCAGCCATATTTGCGGCGGTGCAAGCCCACCCGCTGAAGGATTAAAGGGGATACGCGTGGAACCAATCGAACCAAACAAGAACACTGACAGAAGCAGCACGCAGGATGCGTCGGCGAGCAGCGTGGGGGCCAATAAGCCCGATCCCTCTCCCGCGGCGGCCAGTTCGCCAGTCGATGGCGGAAAACCCACCGCTGAGGCTAAGCCAGCCGCTTCTGCGAAAAAGGCCAAGTCTGCCGCGCCGCCACGTCAAGCCGGTGTGCCCAACGCCAGAAGCGGCGGCCGCGGTCTGGTTTGGCTGGCGTTACTGATTGCTTTGGGCGCACTTGCGTTCAGCGGTTGGCAATGGCAGCAACAACAAGCGCAACTGAAGCAGTTGCTGGAACAGTTGCAAGCCGGCGGCGAGCAGCGTCAGCAACGCTTGGATGACCGCTTGGAAGGCGTGCCGCAAGGTGCCGATTGGCAGTCCATGCAACGCTTGGTCGCTGAAATGCAGCGTAGCCAGCAGGCCATTGGCGAGCGTCTGGATATCCTGCAAGGCGATGGCCGGGAAGACTGGAAACTTGCCGAGGCGCAGTATTTGCTGCGTCTGGCATCGCTGCGCTTGCTGGCAGTCCAGGATGTCAGTGCTGCGCGTGAGCTGCTGACGACGGTCGACGGCATACTCAAATCCATGCCCGATAGCGGACTGTATGGCGTACGCGAACAGCTGGCGCAGTATCAGGCCGAACTTGAAGCTCTGCCCGAGCTGGATCGCCCAGGCGTGTTCCTGCGTCTGGCGGCGCTGCGCGATCAGGTCGAGCGGTTGGTGCTGTTACCAGTGCCCGAATTTGATCCCGATGAAGTAACCACCGAAGAAGAATATGCCGACCGCCTGCAGCGTCGCGATCGCTGGGATCGGGTGTTGATGCGTCTGGAACGT
This sequence comes from Halopseudomonas sp., assembly GCF_036960865.1. GTDB lineage: Bacteria > Pseudomonadota > Gammaproteobacteria > Pseudomonadales > Pseudomonadaceae > Halopseudomonas. Next base: position 319,546 of record NZ_JBALWE010000003.1, on the reverse strand, counting down.
TATGTGCGAGTTGATTTTCAGCGCGGCAAAGTGATTACCCCGCTGCTGGATGAGGCAGAGATGCAGCGCGTCCAGCGCACCCTGCAGCTGACACTGGAGCAGGCCCAATGGGCCGCGCTGCGCGGAGAAGAGCAGGTCTATCAGGCCAGCCTGGATCGGGCAGACAAGATGCTGCAGCAGTACTTCGAGCTGAAGAACCCGAAGGTGCAGGGCATGCAAAAGCAATTGCAGGCCTTGCACGACGAAGCGGTCAGCCTGAATCCGCCTGAACTGGCGCCGCTGCAACAAAGCCTGGCCGCCTACATTCAGGCTCGCCGCTCCTCCAGCGCTGCCCAGCAGCCGGAGGCCGCTGATGAGTAAAAGCTACATCGCGATCCTCGCCGTAGTGCTGGTGGCTGCGCTATTGGGCATGGCCGTGGCAGAAGATCCGGGTTACCTGCTGATCGCCTGGCGTAATTTTTCCATTGAAACCAGTATCTGGGTTGGTCTGGGTTTCCTGTTGGCGCTTTGGTTGCTGGTGCTGCTGGTGCGGGCACTGGTGCGGGTGTTGAACGCCTCGGGCCGTCGCATCAACCCTTGGTCTCGGCGCAATTTGCAGCAGCGCGCCAACGTGATTGCCACCCGCGGTTTGCTGGAGTTTGCCGAAGGCCACTGGAAGGCCGCGCTGCGGTTGCTGAAGAAGTCTGCGCCACATGCCGAGCTGCCCCTGATCAACTACCTGGCCGCTGCGCGAGCAGCCCAGGAGATGGGGGATTACGCCGAGTGCGACAACCTGCTGCGTGAAGCCTACGAAAGCACGCCCAAGGCCGATGTGGCCATTGCGGTGACTCAGGCACAGCTGCAGATGGGGCGAGGCCAGTTGGAGCAAGCACTGGCGACGCTGACGCGTCTGCGCAAAGATCATCCCAAGCACCTTTATGCGCTCAAGTTGATGAGCCAGGTTTATCTGCGTCTGGAAGATTGGGCGCGCCTGCTGGAACTGCTGCCCGAGTTGCAAAAGCAGCAGGTGCTCACCCCGCAAGAGCAGGACGCGCTGGAATATCAGGTCCACAGTGCGCTACTGCAACAGGCAGGGCAGCGTGCTGCGGCGGCTGATGCCGATCCGGCCAGCCTGGTGATTGCTGCCTGGGAGCGCATGCCGAGGCGCATGCGCGAGGACCCTGTAGTGGTGGAAGCCTACTGTTTACAGTTGCGCGCCAAGGGGCGCGAGCAGTTGGCGGAAGAAGCGCTGCGTACCGCCCTACAGGCGAGTTACAACGATCGCCTGGTGCATCTATACGGGCTGCTGCAGGGGCGGGATTCGGCCCGCCAGTTGAGCACTGCAGAGCTGTGGCTGCAGTCCCACCCGAATAACGCCACCCTATTGCTGGCGCTGGGCCGGTTGGCGCAACGCAACAGCCTGTGGGGCAAGGCGCGGGATTACCTTGAAGCCAGCTTCGCCAGCAAGCGTGACATTCAGACCTGTGCCGAGCTGGCACGCTTGCTGGATCGCATGGGGGAGGTACAGGCCTCGCGCGCTATCATCGACGAAGGTTTCGTGCTGATGGAAGAGAGCCTGCCGGCGCTGCCGCTGCCGAGCCGTTGATCAGTCGCTGATCGGTTCGCGCGGTGCGTAGGCGAAAGCATCGGCATGCATCTGCTCTGCCGGCATGCCGGCGGCCACCAGCGCATCCAGGGTGGCGTAGACCATGGGCGGTGAGCCGCTGACGAAAAAGCGGTAATCCGCCAGATCGGCAATATCTTCGCACACCGCCTGGTGCAGCAGGCCATCCCGCCCCGACCACTGTGCCTCGTCACTGACCACCTTGTGCAGATACAGATTCGGTGCAGCCTGCCAGCGCTCCCAGTGTGGCGCCTGATAAAAATCTTCGCTGTGGCGTACGCCCCAGTAAAGATGAATAGGCTGGCTGAAGCCCTCGGCCAGGCAGAACTCGATCAGGCTCTGCATTTGCGCCAGACCCGTACCGGCGGCAATCAGTACCAGCGGCTGCTGTGGCAATTGGCGTGTGCAGGCGTCACCAAAGGGGGCCTGGATGCGCGCGATGCGGTGGGTTTGCAGGTAGTCGATCACGGCTTGGGTCAGCGGGTCGCGGGTAAGAATGTGCAGCTCCAGAGAGCGATCTTCCTGAGGCGCGGAGGCGATCGAGAAAGCCGCAGGCTCCGCGCCTTCACGTTCCAGCAACAGATACTGTCCCGCGTGATAGCGCAGGGGCTTGCCGGCCGGCAGCCGCAGGCGCACCCGCCAGACGTCCGCGCCAATATCGACACACTCGCTGACCTGGCAGGCCAGTTCGCGCACGGGCAGCTCGCCGGGCGCCAGAATGTTCTCCCACTGCAGTTCGCAGTCGCTTTCGGGCGTTGCCACGCAGGTGTATATCTCGCCACTGCTGACCTGCGTGCCGTCGGCCAGCCTAACGCGGCCACTCAGCAAGGAGGCTTCGCAGACATGGCAGTTGCCGTTGCGGCAGCTTTGTGGTGCATCAAATCCCAGGCGCCGTGCCGCATCTAGAATACGTTCGCCGGGTTCTGTGTTCAGGGTCAGCCCCGAAGGCTGCAAGATTACTCTCATCAATCAATGCCCAGCTCTGCCCAGAGTGCATCAACTCTTTGGATCACACTTTGGTCCTGATGAATTGCGGTGCCCCACTCGCGCGCCGTTTCTCCCGGCCACTTGTTGGTGGCGTCGAGCCCCATTTTGCTGCCCAGGCCTGAGACCGGCGAGGCAAAGTCGAGGTAGTCGATCGGGGTGTTGTCGATCATCACCGTATCGCGCTTGGGGTCCATGCGGGTGGTGATGGCCCAGATAATGTCGTTCCAGTCGCGAATGTTGATGTCGTCATCGACCACGATGACAAACTTGGTGTACATAAACTGCCGCAGGAAGCTCCATACGCCCAGCATCACGCGCTTGGCATGCCCGGGGTACTGCTTCTTCATCGACACCACGGCCATGCGGTACGAGCAGCCCTCGGGCGGTAGGTAGAAATCGGTGATTTCACTGAACTGCTTTTGCAGTAGCGGCACAAACACCTCATTCAGCGCGACGCCAAGGACTGCAGGTTCATCCGGCGGCCGGCCGGTGTAGGTGCTGTGGTAGATGGGCTTCTCGCGCTGGGTAATGCGCTCGATGGTAAACACCGGGAAGCGATCAACCTCGTTGTAATAACCGGTGTGGTCACCAAAGGGGCCCTCATCGGCCATTTCGCCGGGATGGATCACTCCTTCCAGCACGATCTCGGCGCTGGCGGGTACCTGCAGGTCGCTGCCTCGGCACTTCACCAGTTCGGTGCGCTGGCCGCGCAGGAGTCCAGCAAAAGCGTATTCCGAGAGGCTGTCGGGCACGGGGGTAACTGCGCCCAGAATGGTTGCCGGATCAGCGCCAAGCGCCACGGCAACGGGGAAGGGTTGGCCGGGGTGCTTTTCCTGCCATTCCTTGAAGTCCAGGGCGCCGCCGCGGTGGCTGAGCCAGCGCATGATTACCTTGTTGCGGCCGATCACCTGCTGGCGGTAAATGCCGAGGTTCTGGCGCTCCTTGTGCGGACCCTTGGTGATCACCAGGCCCCAGGTAATCAAGGGGCCAGCGTCGCCGGGCCAGCAGGTTTGCACTGGAATTCTACCCAGATCAACGTCGTCGCCTTCAAAAACGGTGGCCTGGCAGGGAGCGTCGCGCACAACCTTGGGCGCCATGTTGATCACCTGCTTGAAGATCGGCAGCTTCGACCAGGCATCCTTAAGCCCTTTCGGTGGATCGGGTTCCTTTAGAAAGGCCAGCAGCTTGCCGATTTCGCGCAGCTCGCTGATCTGGTCGGCACCCATGCCCATGGCCACGCGTTCCGGCGTGCCGAACAGGTTGCCAAGTACCGGCATCTCAAAGCCTGTAGGGTTTTCAAACAGCAGTGCGGGGCCGCCCTTGCGCAGGGTGCGGTCGCAGATTTCGGTCATTTCCAGCACGGGGGAGACAGGTGTCTGGATGCGCTTGAGTTCGCCGCGCTGTTCCAGGCCTTTGATGAAATCACGTAAATCGGAGTATTGCATGGCAGCTTCAAGCCTCAAGCGGCAAGCTGCAAGCAGTGCGAGGATGCGGCAGCCTGGGGTGTTTGGTCAGAAGCACATTATGCCGACAGCGTAGTCTGTCGGGTGGCCTAAAGTGCAACAAGCTGCAAGCAACGCGGGGCCGCTTGCAGCTTGTTGCCTGCAGCTTAGTTCTTGCTGCGCTTCATCGACTGGAAGAACTCGTCGTTGGTCTTGGTATCTTTCAGACGATCCAGCAGGAATTCGATCGCAGCGACTTCGTCCATCGAGTGCAGAATCTTGCGCAGAATCCACATGCGTTGCAGTTCGTCTTCGCTGGTCAGCAGCTCTTCACGGCGGGTACCGGAGCGGTTGATGTTGATCGCCGGGAAAGTGCGGCGCTCGGCGATCTTGCGATCCAGGTGGATCTCCATGTTGCCGGTACCTTTGAACTCCTCGTAGATCACCTCGTCCATCTTCGAGCCGGTATCCACCAGCGCGGTGGCGATGATGGTCAAACTACCGCCTTCTTCGATGTTGCGCGCGGCGCCGAAGAAGCGCTTGGGCTTCTCAAGAGCGTGCGCGTCAACACCACCGGTGAGCACCTTGCCGGAGCTGGGGATCACGGTGTTGTAAGCACGGGCAAGACGGGTGATGGAATCGAGCAGGATGATGACGTCTTTCTTGTGCTCGACCAGGCGCTTGGCCTTCTCGATGACCATCTCGGCTACCTGCACGTGACGGCTTGGCGGCTCGTCGAAGGTAGAAGCCACCACTTCGCCGCGCACGGTGCGCTGCATCTCGGTCACTTCTTCCGGGCGCTCGTCGATCAGCAGTACGATCAGGTGGCACTCGGGGTTGTTACGGGCAATGTTCGAGGCGATGTTTTGCAACATCAGGGTCTTACCGGCCTTTGGCGGGGCGACCAGCAGGCCGCGCTGGCCTTTGCCGATCGGTGCGCACAGATCAATGATGCGCGCCATCAGGTCTTCGGTGGAGCCGTTGCCGGCTTCCATGACCAGGCGCTCATCAGGAAACAGGGGGGTAAGGTTTTCGAACAGGATCTTGTTTTTGGTGTTTTCCGGGCGATCAAAGTTGATCGAGTCGACCTTCAGCAGGGCAAAATAGCGCTCGCCATCTTTCGGTGGGCGAATCTTGCCGGCGATGGTGTCACCGGTACGCAGGTTGAAACGGCGGATCTGGCTGGGCGAAACGTAGATGTCGTCGGGGCCGGCCAGATAGGACGAGTCAGCGGAGCGAAGGAAACCAAAACCGTCCTGCAGGATTTCCAGCACACCATCGCCATGGATATCCTCGCCACTTTTCGCGTGCTTTTTCAGAATGGCAAAAATCACATCCTGTTTGCGCGAGCGACCCATATTTTCCAGGGCCATGTTGTTGGCGATTTCAAGCAGTTCGGTAATAGGTTTTTGTTTGAGTTCAGTCAGGTTCATAGGGTCGGTGAGCAATAGTAGTATCGGCAGGAAAGGGTTGGGTTTCGGCCGCCATATTGGAATGGGGCGATGGGTTTGGCTGTGGTAACGATAAGCCACTGTCGCAGGGGGCGACCAGGAGTTGGAAAGCAAATCTAGCACCGCTGAGGCGTGGCGTCTAGGTTTTGCCGGAAAAAGTCAGCCCCGGAGCGTAATGGCCGGGGCTCAAGGTATCAGATGTTACTGTCGAGGAAGGCGGCCAGCTGTGATTTAGACAGAGCGCCGACCTTGGTGGCCTCGACGTTACCGTCCTTGAACAGCATCAGGGTCGGGATGCCGCGCACGCCGTACTTGGGCGGTGTGTCGGTGTTTTCGTCGATGTTCAGCTTGCAGATCTTCAGTTTGCCGTTGTAGTCCTTGGAAATTTCGTCCAGAACCGGGGCAATCATTTTGCAGGGACCACACCACTCTGCCCAGTAATCCACCAGAACGGGGGTGTCGGACTTGAGCACTTCATCTTCGAAGCTGCCGTCAGTGACATGCACAATCAAATCGCTCATGCGTTTCTCCAAGGGTTTCTAAATGCGGAATCGCAACATCATAGCACCACCTGTCGGCGAAGCGGAAGCTGGAGGGCAGACAGCGCTTGGCGTGGTCGGTGCAGCAGACAACTGTCACCTATCGGGTGCTAGAATCGAGGCATAACCGACTCAAGGGACGAATGCATGGCTGACTCACAACAGAATGACCACTCGCTGGTAGCAGCGATTGATCTTGGTTCCAACAGCTTTCACATGGTGTTGGCGCGGGTTGATCAGGGCGAGATACGGATTCTGGAAAGGCTGGGCGAGAAGGTGCAGCTGGCCGCGGGTCTGGATGAAAATCGAATGCTCAGCGACGAAGCCATGCAGCGCGGCCTCGACTGTCTGCGTCGTTTCGCTCAGCTGATCAATGGCCTGCCGCCTGGCGCGGTACGCATCGTCGGTACCAATGCGCTGCGCGAGGCGCGTAACCGCGGCCAGTTCATTCGCCAGGTGCAGCAGATTCTTGGGCATCGCGCCGAGGTGGTTTCCGGGCGTGAGGAGGCGCGTCTTATCTATCTGGGGGTCTCGCACACCCTGGCTGACGATGGCGGGCGCCGGCTGGTAGCCGATATAGGAGGTGGCAGTACCGAGTTCATCGTTGGTGAGCGCTTTGAGTCGCTGCTGCGCGAGAGTCTGAGCGTTGGTTGTGTGTCTTTCAGCCGTCAGTTCTTTGCCGACGGCAAGATTACCGCAGCCCGTTACAGCCAGGCTTACACGGCGGCGCGGTTGGAGCTGATGAATATCGAACAGGCAATTCATCGCCTCGGCTGGACCGAAGCCGTGGGTGCCTCCGGCACCATCCGCTCGATCGGGCAATGCATTCAGGCCGCCGGCAAGGGGCAGGGCGAGGTCAATCGTGAGGGCCTGCAGTGGCTCAAGCGCAAGGTATTGAAGGCGGCGCATGTCGACAAGCTGGATATTCAGGGGCTGAAGTCCGACCGTCAGCCAATTCTGCCGGCGGGACTAGCGATTCTTGAAGCCATGTTCGACGCCCTGGGCATTGAAAGCATGGCGCACTCTGAAGGCGCGCTGCGTGAGGGGGTGCTGTACGACCTGTTGGGGCGCCAGCAGCACGAGGATGTGCGTGAGCGTACCCTGAGCGCGCTGATGGAACGTTACCACGTAGATCTCGAGCAGGCCGCGCGGGTTGAGGACAAGGCGCTTCGCCTGATGCGCAAGGTGGATGACCAGTGGCACCTGTCGGCCAGCAAGCAGGCAGACCTGCTGATCTGGGCAGCGCGGGTGCATGAGGTCGGGCTGGATATCGCGCACCATCAGTTCCACAAGCACGGCGCCTATCTGATTGAGCACTCGGACCTGCCGGGTTTCTCTCGTCAGGACCAGCAGGCGCTGGCGTTGCTGGTTCGTGGGCACAGACGCAACCTGCCGAATGCCGAGCGTCTGGGTGAATTTGGCGATGATGCAGGCACTCTGCTACGCCTGTGCATGATCTTGCGACTGGCGATTCTCTACCATCACATTCGGGGTAATCAGGATATGCCCGAGTTGGCGGTGGAGGCAGGGCAAGACTATCTGGTGCTGAACTTCCCGGAAGGCTGGCTCGAAGCCAACCCGCTGACGCAGGCTGACTTCGACCAGGAGGCGCTGTATTGGGCCAAGGCCGGTTACAGGTTGACGGCGCGCTGAGGCGAGTTGGCTAGTTTCTCCAGCAGCGCGGTTTGCGCGCTGCGCGGGTTCTGGTTGCCGCTGGGTGAGCTGAGTACATAGGAACCGTCGCTCTGCAGTATCCAGCTGCGGGTGTTGTCGGTCAGAAACACCTGTAACTCCTGTTTGGCGCGGGTGATCAGCTTCTTGCCTTCGAGCGGGAAGCAAGTCTCCACGCGTTTATCCAGATTGCGCTCCATCATGTCGGCACTCGACATCCACACCTGATCCTGTCCCTCGTTGAGGAAATAGTACACACGGCTGTGCTCCAGAAAGCGGCCGATAATCGAGCGCACGGTGATATTGTGCGATACGCCGGGAATGCCCGGGCGCAGGCAACACATGCCGCGAATGATCAGATCTACCTTCACCCCCGACTGCGACGCCTTGTACAGCGCCTTGATGATCTTGGCGTCGGTCAAGGAGTTGGCCTTGGCGATGATGTGTGCGGGCTTGCCGGCCAGGGCGTTGAGGGTTTCTCGGTTGATCAGCTCCAGCAGGCGCTTTTTCAGTGTGAAGGGTGCTTGCAGCAGCTTCTTCATACGCTGCGTCTTGCCCATGCCGATCAGTTGGTTAAACAGTTTGTGCACATCTTCGGTCAGCGCCAGGTCCGAGGTCAGGATGCTGTAGTCGGTGTACAGGCGGGCGTTGCCTGCGTGGTAGTTGCCGGTACCCATGTGCACGTAGCGCTTCAGGCTCTTCTCTTCGCGGCGGAGGATCAACATCATCTTGGCGTGGGTCTTGAACCCAACCACTCCGTAGATGACCACGGCGCCGGCCTGCTGCAGGCGGCTGGCGAGCTGCAGATTGGACTCCTCATCGAAGCGCGCGCGCAGCTCGATCACCACAGTGACCTCCTTGCCGTTTCGCGCTGCTTCTACTAGGGCGTTGACGATTTCGGAGTTGGCACCGGTGCGATACAGCGTCTGCTTGATCGCCAGCACGTTGGTGTCCTGCGCCGCCTGGCGCAGCAGGTCGACGACCGGGCTGAACGACTCATAGGGGTGCAACAGCAGGATGTCCTGCTTGCTGATGGCCTGGAACAGGTTGTCGGCGCTCGACAACAGCTTGGGGATGCCCGGGCTGAAGGTCGGAAATTGCAGCTCGGGGTGATTTTCCAGGCCGGTAATTGAGAACAGCCGGGTCAGGTTGACCGGGCCATTGACCTCGTAGAGCTCGGCTTCGCTCAGACCGAACTGGCGCAGCAGAAAGTCGGTCAGTGGCTTGGGGCAGTTGTCCGCCACTTCCAGGCGCACCGCATCGCCATAACGGCGCGACAGCAGCTCGCCACGCAGCGCACGGGCCAAGTCGTCAACCTCGTCGGGGTCGACAATCAGGTCGGCGTTACGGGTCAGGCGGAACTGATAACAGCCCAGCACCTTCATTCCGGGGAACAGATCGTCTGCGTGCGCATGGATCATCGACGACAGGAAGACGAAGTTGTCGCCGCCATCGCACAGCTCGTCAGGCAACCGAATTAGGCGCGGCAGTGAGCGCGGCGCCGGAATGATTGCCAGGCCTGAATCGCGACCAAAGGCGTCAACGCCTTCCAGCTGTACGATGAAGTTCAGGCTCTTGTTGACCAGCAGTGGAAACGGATGCGTCGGGTCAAGGCCGATAGGGCTGATGACCGGCGCCACCTGCTGACGGAAGAAGCGGCGAATCCACAGGGTCTGTTTGTGCGTCCACTGGTGGCGGCGCACAAAGCGGATGCCTTTTTCACTCAGTGCCGGCAGCAAAATATCGTTCAGCAGGCTGTATTGGCGGCTGACGTGATGATGCGCAATTTCGCTGATTTTGCTTAGCACCTGTTGCGGCTGCAGACCGTCAGGTCCGGTTTGCTCGCGGGCAAAGGTGATCTGTTTCTTCAGGCCAGCCACGCGGATTTCAAAGAATTCATCCAGGTTGCTGGAAAAGATCAGCAGAAACTTGAGCCGCTCCAGCAGCGGGTAAGACTCGTCCAGCGCCTGCTCCAGCACGCGGATGTTGAACTGCAGCTGCGACAGCTCGCGGTGAATGTAGAGCTCGGGCGCGTTGATGTCGGCCAAGACGGCGTTATCCGCAGGCTTGTCGCTGACGGGGGCCGGGCGGGGTACCAGTTCGACCTTGGGGGCTGTCTCGGCGGTGCTGGTTGCCGCTTCGGGCTGGCGGTTTTCGCGGCTGCTGTTGAGCTCTGCCATGGGGGCCTCGTTCAGTTTGATTGTCGTTCGCGCAGTTGGCGCGCTGCGGTTTTGGCGAAGTAGGTGAGGATGCCGTCGGCGCCGGCACGCTTGAAGGCGATCAGTGATTCCAGAATCACCGCGTCGCTGAGCCAGCCGTTATTGATTGCGGCGCAGTGCATGGCATATTCGCCACTGACCTGATAGACGAAGGTCGGTACCTTGAAGGTATCCTTTACCCGGTAGACGATATCCAGATAGGGCATGCCCGGCTTGACCATGACCATGTCGGCGCCTTCGGCCAGATCGGCGGCGATTTCCTGCAGGGCTTCGTTGCCGTTGGCCGGATCCATCTGGTAGGTCGCCTTGTTGCCCTTGCCGAGGTTACCGGCGGAGCCAACCGCGTCGCGGAAGGGGCCGTAGTAGGCGCTGGCGTACTTGGCTGAGTAGGCCATGATGCGCGTATGTACGAGCCCGGCGTCTTCCAGCGCTGCGCGCATGGCACCCACGCGGCCGTCCATCATGTCGGAGGGCGCAACGATGTCGGCACCGGCTTCGGCGTGGGACAGGGTTTGTTTGACCAGGGTCTCGACGGTGATGTCGTTCATCACGTAGCCGTGCTCGTCGATGATGCCGTCCTGACCGTGGGTGGTGAAGGGGTCCAGGGCCACGTCGGTTATCACGCCGAGTTCGGGGAAGCGTGCCTTGAGCGCGCGGGTAGCACGTTGCGCCAAGCCATCGGGGTTGTAGGCTTCCGCAGCGTCTAGCGATTTTTTCTCCAGCGGGGTGACCGGGAACAGTGCGATAGCTGGAATGCCCAGCTCGACCAGCTCGGCGGCCTCGTCCAGTAACAGATCGATGGACAGGCGCTCGATCCCGGGCATAGAGGCAATGGCTTCGCGCTGACCTTCGCCTTCCAGTACAAACACCGGGTAGATCAGGTCGTCAGCTGTCAGGGTATTTTCACGCATCAGGCGGCGGGAAAAGTCATCCTTGCGCATACGGCGGGGACGGCTGAGGGGGAAAGGACGCTGGACAAAAGACTGGCTCACAATAACTCCGTTGATGCGGTGGAATGGGGTCCACTATGCACCTATCTGGTTGACGTTTATACGTCCAGATTATGACGGAATTGTGACAGCAGACGTAAGGCCATTTGATCTTCAAGGTCGGCGCCGGGTGCTGGTGCCAGCTCGACGCGGTTTCGTCCTAGAGCCTTGGCGCGGTAAAGCGCAGCGTCTGCAGCGCCCAGCAAGGTATTGAAATCGTAACCATGATGTTCGGAGCAGGCGACCCCCAAGCTGACGCTCAACCATACCGGCTTTGACTCGGACTCCCACGGGTTGCTGCACAGGCCCTGGCGAATGCGCTCGGCTACCTGGGCGGCGCGTTCGGTGTCGAGCCCGGGAAGAATCAGAGTGAATTCTTCGCCGCCGAAGCGCCCAAGCAGGTCGTCGCTGCGCAGGTGCTGACAGATCCGCGCGACCAGGTGGCAGAGCACCGCGTCGCCGGTTTGGTGGCCGAATTCGTCGTTGATGCGCTTGAAGTGATCGGCATCGACCATGATCAAGGTGACGGGCTGGCTGCGCTGGGCCATGAGTTCCAGCAGTACGTGGGCTTGCTCCTGCAGGCTGCGGCGGTTCAGGGTGTTGGTCAGCGCATCGCGCTCGGACAGCCGGTGCAGGGCTTCGGCCGTGCGGTAGTGGGTCATCAGGATGAAGCCGCTGGCCATGCCGATCTGTGCGAGCATCGCGCCCAGCAGGGTGAGGTTCTGCAGTGGGCTATCAAGTAATGGCAGTTCGGCCTGCCAGCCGAAGAGTGCCGCCACCGGGCGGGCCACCAGGCAGAAGCCGTACAGCAGGGCGATACCGCCACTGAACCAGTAGGCGGTGCGCAACGGTTGCGCTGCGCGGATCAGCAATTCCTTGGCGCACATCAGGCAGAGTCCGCCCAGGATGACTGAACTGATCGCGTAGCGGATGTCGAGACGGTCCACCTGAAAGCGGAAGAACCACAGCAACACCATGATCACGGCGGCCGCACAGATGGTCCCCCATTGTGGCTGGCTGCTGCCCTTGAAGGCCCTGACGCCAAGCCAGATGACGCCGAGCCCGAGGGTCATCAGGCCATTGGCAAGTACGATAGACAGGCTGTGATGCAGGTGCTCCTGGTTGACGTTGAGCAGCAGGCCCAGCATCAGTGCGCAGTTGCCGAGCGCCCAATGCCGCAACCCCTGCTCGGTGCCGGCGTGCCAGGCAGCCAATGCCAATAGCAGGGTCATGCTCAGGGTCACCAGAGTCAGGGTGACAGTCAAAGTAGTGAGGTCGAGTGCGGCAAGCATCAGCAGAGAGTGTCCTTGCGCGGCGGGGGCGGCCGGCACTGTGCGTAGTCATCCATGGGCTAGAGCGGCAGCTTGCTGGATGCGGCTGCCATACCCACGGGAATAATCGGGGTATTGTCTCGGGTTGCTGCAACGGTAAACCAAGCTTGGCCGGCTGCAAAGGCGTCAAGACTGGCTGATTGGCCAAGATGTGGCGGGGTTTGCACAAATCGATGCACATGTGCGGTGCGATGTCGCACGGTGGGAGGCTGTGGTGCGGGGCTTGGATCGATACGCCGGCCATGTGCCAATGTCGCGTCCCGGCCATGCCGGTATGGTGAACGGGTGTGGCACAATACGCGGCGTCCTTGACCTGCCTCCGGAACGATGTAATGAGCCCCTGTATTCGCCGACTACTCACTGTGCTTTTGCTACTGGTTTGGCTCGCTGGACTGGTTTGGGCTTATTGGTGGTTTGAGGCGCGCTATATCAAATCTTTCGAGCGCCCAGCGTACTTTCAGGGTGAAGCGGTCTCGCCGCCTTTTGCGCCGGGGCAGGTGCAGGTGCTGCATGTGTGGCAGTCCGTTTGTCCTTGTAGCGCCGGACACGAAAGCTACGTAGATGAAATGACGCAGCGTTTCAGCGCGCAGGGTGTACAGTTTGCGCGCGCCGGTCAGCGTGCCACCGATGGCCTGACCGATGGTCTCAAGGCCTTGCCCTACTGGCCGATACCCGAGGTATGGGAAGACTGGCCGGGCGCGCCGTCCATTGCCATCTGGGATGCGCAGGGGAATCTGGCCTATGTGGGCCCCTACAGTGATGGAGCGCACTGTACGCCGGACAGCAGTTTTGTCGAGCCGGTGGTGCAAGCCTTGCTGGCCGGGCGAAAAGTAAGCATCACACGCCAGGATGCGGTGGCTTGCCTGTGTGATCTTGTTCCTGGTGAGAGGTCTGTCGATGAATCCGAGTATTCCCCAATCCCTCAGCCTTGATGCTCATTATCTGCAGGCCGATCGGGTCATGCTGGGTGTGCTTTGGCTGTGCTTTTTGGCGTCGTTGGCTTTGGCCAGTTGGTACGGCACCTGGGCGCAGGCGCTGATTGTTGGCGGCGGCACCTTGCTGGTTATGCACGGCCTGCACGCACTGGCCAAGGGGCGGCGCATTTTTCGTTGTGCTATGGGGGCGGCCTTCATGGTCATGGCTGCACTGCACATCAATCAGAGTCACGGCACCCTGGAGATGCACTTTTCCATTTTCGTGCTGCTAGCCTTTCTCATCTACTACCGTGACTGGCTACCAATTGCGGTGGCGACGCTGGTGATCGCGGTTCACCATTTCATGTTCTTTTACCTGCAAAGCCAGCAGTTGGGTGTCTGGCTCGCCAAGGGCGTGACCTTTGGGCTGGTTTTCGTCCACGCCGGCTACGTGCTGGTGGAGGCGGCAGTGCTGATTTATCTGGCGCGGCTAGGTTATCGCGATGCGCTTGAAGGTGAAGCGATGGCGCGTGCCACGGCGATGATGCTGGCCTCGGGCAAAGGTGTTGACCTGACTTACCGCGTGCCGATGCGCACGCCCATGATTGATTCGTTTAACAACCTGGTGGCGAGTCTCGACACCATGGTGGCGGATGTGGAGGGCAATCTGCAGCGGCTGGCCCAGGTAGGTCAGACGGTAACCAGCAAGTCAGGCGCCGTGCGCCAGAGTGCTGAACGCCAGCAGGATGAAACCCATTACATGGTGCAGGCAATGCATGAGATGAGTCATGCGACCGCTGAGGTGGCCCGCAACGCCGCCGAAGCGGCCAGTGCCTCGGAAGATGCCGATCGCCATGCACAGCAGGGGCACAAGGCGATGCAGGACATCCGTCAAGAGGTGGGCTCGCTGGAGGCCAATATTCGGCGTACCGGGGAGGCGGTTAACGGGGCTGCCCAGCTGGCAGTAGATATTGACCAGGTGGTGGATGTGATCAAGGGCGTGGCTGAGCAGACCAACCTGCTGGCGCTCAATGCAGCGATTGAGGCAGCGCGCGCCGGTGAGCAGGGGCGTGGTTTTGCCGTGGTCGCCGACGAGGTGCGGAATCTGTCGCAGCGCACTGCCCATTCAACGGCAGAGATTCAAGACTTTATCGCGCGTCTGCAGCAGGCCTCTGAAGAGGCACGCGGTGCCATGCAGTTGAGTCAGGCCTCGGTGACACGCTGTATGACCGTCACGGACGACAGCGTCCACACGCTGGCCGGCATAGTCGGTGAAGTTGCTGGCATCGCCAAGCTCAATAGCAGTATCGCAGCGGCTACGCAGGAGCAAGCAACAGTCGGTGACGACGTCGCGCAGCGATTGCAGGGGATTGGGGACATTGCACTGGCCAACGCCGAGCAGGCAGCCGAATTGGCCCAACAGGCTGCGGAGCTTGAACAGGTGCGCGGTCAGCTACAGGGCGACGTCAGTCAGTTTGTTACCAGTGGGCGCGGCTGAGGCTCAGGCGCCCCGCGTGAGCAGGCGGTCCAGCGCGTTGGCGAAGGCCTGCTTGTCGCGGTCGCTGTAGGGTGCAGGACCGCCGCGCCCTGCCAACCCGGCGCCGCGTAGTTCATCCATCAGATTGCGCATTGCCAGTCGGTCGCCGATGCTGGCTTTGTCGTAGACTTGGCCGCGCGGGTTGATCGCGGTCACCTGACGGTCGACCAGGCCGGCTGCCAGTGGAATGTCGGCGGTAATCACCAGGTCACCGGGGCTCGCCTGTTCAATGATGTGATGATCGGCGGCATCCGCACCGGCCGAGACGATTACCTGGCGCACGCCGGGTCCGGGTGGCAGCTGCTGGGCGCTGTTGGCCACCAGCACCAGCTCTATCTGCTTGCGTCGCGCGGCCTTGACCGCGACGTCGCGCACCGGACGGGGGCAGGCATCGGCATCAATCCACAGAATCATTCGGCCGCCAATGCAGCCTGCAGGCTGTCCAGTTC
This sequence comes from Halopseudomonas sp., assembly GCF_036960865.1. Lineage (GTDB taxonomy): Bacteria > Pseudomonadota > Gammaproteobacteria > Pseudomonadales > Pseudomonadaceae > Halopseudomonas. The sequence continues at coordinate 304,414 of NZ_JBALWE010000003.1, read as the reverse complement.
TTCGTGGGCTTGCAGCCAGGCCTCTTCCAGCTCGGCAACGCGCTGCTGGCTACTGGCTTGGCGGGCCAGCAATTGCTTCAACTCATCCTTGTTGGCCGCTTCGTACAGTGTGCTGTCGCCCAGCAAGGTCTCGACTTCGCTGAGTTCGTCATTGGCTGAGGCCAGTTGCTGCTCCAGTTTGTCCGCCGCCTTTTTCAGTGGGGCCAGACGTTGCCGCTGTTCGGCAGCGGCGCGGCGCTGCGCCTTGGCGTCGACCTTGGGTGCACTGCTGCTGTCGGGCTGCGCGGCAGCAGCCTGCTGCTGACGGAACTGCGCCAGCCAGCGAGTGTAGCTGTCCAGGTCCTCGTTGTAGGTGGCAACCTTGCCGTCAGCGACGAGCCAGAGCTCGTCCGTAGTGTCGCGGATCAGCGCGCGGTCGTGCGAGACCAGCAGCATGGCACCTTCGAACGCCTGCAGAGCGATGGTCAGCGCGTGGCGCATCTCCATGTCGAGGTGGTTGGTCGGCTCGTCGAGCAGCAACAGGTTGGGCTTTTGCCAGGCAATCAGCGCCAACGCCAAGCGGGCCTTTTCGCCACCGGAAAAATGCTCTACCGCCTGATCGATGCGATCACCCTGGAAGTCAAAACCGCCGAGGAAGTTGCGCAGCGTCTGCTCGCGCTCATCGGGCGCCAGCCTGGCCAGGTGCAGCAACGGGCTGGCGGCGGGGTCAAGGCTGTCGAGCTGGTGCTGAGCAAAGTAGCCGATGGCCAAGTGCTCGCCGGTTTTCAGTTCGCCGCTGAGCAACGGCAAGGTGCCGGCCAGCGACTTGATCAGCGTTGACTTGCCGGCACCGTTGGGGCCCAGCAGGCCAATGCGGGCACCGGGTGCCAGTTGCAGTTTGACGTCGGCGAGGATGGGTTTGCCTTCGTAGCCGAGCTGGGCTTTGTCGAGATCGAGCAGCGGAGTGGACTGATTGGCCGCCTCGCGGAAGCTGAACGAGAAGGGCGAGTCAATGTGCGCCGGGCTGAGCTCCTCCATCCGTTCCAGGGCTTTCAGCCGGCTCTGTGCCTGTCGGGCCTTGGTGGCCTGGGCGCGAAAGCGGGCGATGTACTTCTCCATATGTTCGCGCTGCGCCTGCTGCTTCTCGAACGCGGACTGCTGCTGCGCCAGGCGCTCGGCGCGGGTGCGCTCGAACTGGCTGTAGGCGCCGCGGTAGAGATTCAGTTTCTGACCTTCTACGTGCACTATGTGCTCGACCACGGCGTCGAGAAAGTCGCGGTCGTGGGAGATCAGCAGCAGGGTGCCGGGGTAGCCGCGCAGCCAGTCCTCAAGCCAGAGAATAGCGTCGAGGTCGAGGTGGTTGGTCGGCTCATCGAGCAGCAGCAGATCGGAGGGTTGCATTAGCGCTTGTGCCAGATTAAGGCGCATGCGCCAGCCACCGGAGAAGTCGCCCACCGGCTGCTCACACTGTTCAGTGGTAAAGCCCAGGCCGGCCAGCAGCGTGCGTGCGCGGCTGTCGGCGGTAAAGCCGTCGTGGCTCTCCAGCTCGCCGTACAGGCTGCCCAGTTGCTCAGCGGCTTGCTGCGCTTCGGCCTGTTGCAGGCGGCGCTGGATGTCGCGCAGGCGGTGGTCGCCATCGAGCACATAGTCTACGGCGAGGCGGTCGAGGTCTTCGATTTCCTGCCGCATATGGGCGATACGCCAGTCCGCCGGCAGACCGCATTCGCCGCCGTCGGGTTCGAGCTCGCCGCGCAGCAGTGCAAACAGACTGGACTTGCCGGCGCCATTGGTACCCAGCAGGCCGACTTTCTGGCCGGCATGCAGGGTAAGATTCGCGTTGTCGAGCAGCCGCAGCGGGCCACGTTGCAACGTAAGGGATTCGATGGTGATCATGGGGCGCGAGTATATCAGCGCGCCGTGTCGCTGTGAGCAGTGGAGTGAGTAATGAACGAGGTTAATCCGGATCTACGTAGTTGGGCGCTGGACTGTTATGCCCGGCCGGGCATAGCGCCCGCGCTGCTGGCGCTGCAAGATGAGTGCGCGCAGGATGTGCTGCTGTTGCTGACGGTCACCTGGTTATGGTCGCAGGGGCGAGCCGTGCCGGGCCAGAAGCTGGCCTGGCTGGTGGGGCTGCATAGTCCCTGGCAGCATCAGGTCATTGATCCCGTGCGGGTGGTACGTCGTCGTCTGAAGCAGGACCCGGCGGCGCAAGCGCTGTATCAACAGGCGAAGCGGTTGGAGCTGGAAGCAGAGTTGTTGCAGATGGCACGGTTGCAGGACTGGGCGCTGGCGGTGGCGGAGGCCGGGGGCGGCGAATTACGTGAGCACTTGCTGGCGCTGAGTAGCGTGCAGCAGCCGAGCTGTGGTGAGCGCTTGGAGAATTTGCTGGAGAGGTACGCGGCCGCTGCCGAAGCAGCGGCGCAGATCGGTTTCAGTTCGCCGGCGGGGTAGCGGCCGCTTTCGGCTTCCGCGCGGCGGGCTTGTTGCTGCGCTGGGCGGCTGGGCGACGGGCACGCGGCTTGGCCGCAGGCTTTGGGTTGTCACGCTTGTCGAGCGCCTGGGCAACCTGGTTGTCGATTCGCTCAAGGCCTTTGGCCAGGCGTAGCGTCTGGCGCACGTCGCTGGTCAGTTGCTTGATGTAGCTCTCGGCCTTTTGCCGCGCTTCATGCAGTTCCACCTTTGCAGCTTCCAGCTCGGCCAGTTTCTTGCGCGTCTTGTTGGCTGGCTTGTCAGGCTGCTCGGCTTCACGGCTGCTGAGTTTCTGCTGGGTCTGGCTAAGTTTGAGGTCGAGCTTTTCCTGCTGGCGCTGCAGCTTTTCCAGTGCCTTGCGGGCATCCTGCTCTGCTCGGGCGCAGGCGTCAGTCAGGTGCTCGTTGAGCGTTCTGGTCATGGTCTGCAGCAGATGCAGTGGGTTGGATACCGGGTCGCTGGCTTTGGCGGCTTTGCTGTTGTCGGTGCTGGTCACTGGGGTTTCCTGTGGCTCAGACAGTGCTGAGCATGTCCTTGTGAGCGGTATGCAGTACTTCGATCAGGCAGTCTTCCAGCTCGAAGCGCTCATGCAACAGGCCGCCCAGGTGATGCAGGCGGGTTTGCATGGTTTCTTCATCGACGCCGCAATCGGGCTGGCCGTAGGTGTCGTTGAAGGTCACCGCTTCACGGGTAATGGTTTCAATGCGTGGGTAAACCTGATGGGCCAGTTCGATGCCGCGCTGATCCTTGAAGTCTTCCGCTTCGCGCATCAGTTGTTCGTAGATTTCGAAGTGCCCGGCAGACAGGTAGTCGACCAGTGCATCGCAGAAGGCCGCGAGTTCGGTATCGGGTGCGCTGCTCGGCGCCTGACGTTTGCGCAATTGGGTGTAGTTCATGACCATCTGCTTGCGCTCGGCAAGCCAGCGGTCGATCAGCTGGTGAACGCCGCCCCAGCGCTCCTGGGAGTTTGTGCAACTGTCCAGCATCTTCCACCTCGTCGAAGGGGCCGGCATGCCGGCAAAATGGGTGTGTCTCGTCTCGTTGTCGCAACAGAATAGGCCAGTCGATGGCTGTGCTTCAAGGTTTATAAAAGTTGAGTGTGATGCTGCCCAAAGTGACACCCCACTTGCTCATGATCGCGCGGTTGAGCATCACCTTGTCATCTATCAGGTACATGCGGTCATCGAGATCCACGACCCAGGTTCTACCATCCACTGGCAGACGCAATCGGTAGGCCCAGTGGAAGGCGTTGCCGGCCACTTTGCCGGTTGCTACGCCCTCAACGTCATCAGCAGTACCCTGCCAGCTGCCGTCGCTTTGCCGGGTGAGCGTCCAGACGCGGCGCTCGGTCGAACCATCGGAATAGGTGAAGCGCTCATCCAGGGTTCCGGTATCGCCTTGCCATTGGCCCGTCATCTTCACATGGAAGCGTTTGATGACCTTGCCGCTGCGATCCTGGAACATGCCCCAGGCCTGCAGATCTCCGTTCAGATAATCCTGCAAGGAGAGCGCCGGTTGCTCGGCGGCATACTGCTCCACATCGGAGCTGGCACAGGCTGCCAGCGTGCAGCACAACAGCAGTATCAGTAGCGTTTTCATACCGAGCTCCCGGTGGGTTCAGTCGACCTTGCGCAGTAACTGCATCAGGCCAAAAACGGTAAAGCAGACGAAGGCAATGAGCGTGCCTTCGGCGATGCTCAGGCCAAGGAAGGTCCAGGTGACTTCAGCGCATTGGGCGGTGCCGCTGAATACCTGGCTGAGCACTTCCCAGAAGGGCAGGGCTTCTAACATGTAATCCAGTGGCAGCATGCAGGTAGGCACTTGGTCGGCGGGCAGATGCTGCAGCCAGACCTGGCGCGCGGCTGTTGCTCCGCCGAACAGACTGGCAACGATCAGCAGCACGGCATAGATCCGTGCGCCGGTGCGCTTGCCGTTGCGTGGGGTCGGATTGTGCAGTACGGCAGCCAGGCAAAGCAGGCCAATCACAATCACCGCCACGCGTTGCAGGATGCACAGCGGGCAGGGCTCCAGGCCAACCACGTGTTCCAGATACAGGGCGGTACCCATCAGAAGTACACAGACGATGAAAGCAAGCAGGTAAAGGGGGCGGGAGGCCGGCAGGGTCATGCGATAGTCCGTCTTCTGCAAATTTGCGGTTGCTTACCTTAGAGCATGCGCTGCGTGGCGCACAAGGCAAAAGTCGGTTTACGAGGGGCTGTAGTTGTGGACGGTAGAAACAGGCAGATGAAAGGTGTGGCGCGTCTTTGCAAGGGCACGCCACATCGGTTGCAATCAGGCGGTACCGGCTGCTTCCTGAGCGCGGCGCTGCTCTGCCTGAGCATAGAGCGCGTCGAAATTGACCGGCGACAGCATCAGAGGAGGGAAGCTGCCACGCAGAACCAGATTGTCGATCGCTTCACGCGCATAGGGGAACAGGATGTTCGGGCAGAAAGCGCCCAGCGTGTGGCGCAGTGCGGCTTCTTCCAGGCCATTGATGGCGAAGATGCCGGCCTGCTGCACTTCAGCGATGAAGGTAGTTTCGTCTTCGCCGTTGGTTACCGTGGCGTTCAGGGTCAGTACGACTTCGTACATGCCTTCCTGAAGCTCAGTGTGACGGGTGTTCAGATCGAGATTGACCTGCGGGTTCCACTGGGCCTGGAAGACGCTGGGCGCCTTGGGTGACTCGAAGGAAATGTCCTTGGCGTAGATGCGCTGCAGGCTGAACTGCGGCTGGCTGGCTGCGCCGTTGGCGGCTTGATTGTTCTGGTTTTCGTCGGCCATGCTCGATCCTTAATCAATATGCTCGTTAGTGTGGTTTAAAGCGGTAGATAAATCTGGCTGATTACCCTGCCAGCAGGCTGTCGAGTTGTCCAGCGCGCTCACAGGCGAAGAGTTCGTCGCACCCACCGATATAGGTCTTGCCAACCCAGATCTGCGGTACCGAGGTGCGGCCGCCAGCCAGGCGCGTCATTTCTGCGCGAACGGCAGGGCGGCCATCGACATTGATTTCCTGGTAATCGGCCTGTTTGCGATCAAGCAGCTGCTTGGCGCGAATGCAGAAAGGGCAGTAGTTGCTGCTATAAATGACGACCTTGGCCACGTTATTTCACCAGCGGCAGGTTGTCTGAGCGCCAGCCGCCGATACCGCCGGATAGCCGTGCTACGTTTTCGTGACCTGCTGCCTTGAGCTGCTTGGCACAGCCGCCGGCATGTTGGCCTGCAGCGCAGACCAGCAGCAATGGCTTGCCCTTGTGCTTGTCCAGCTCGCTGAGGCGGGTCGCCAAACTATCGAAGGGAATGTTGATCGAATCAACGATATGGCCTGCGGCAAAGTCTTTTTTCGGCCGAACATCGACCACGACAGCGTTCTCGCGGTTGATCATGGCGGTAGCCTGCTGGGTACTGACGGCAGCGCCGGATTTGCGTCCTTCGGTGAACAGCAGCAGGCCGAGTACAACGAGGAAGGCGGTGGTCAGCAGGTAGTGCGCGCTGATGAATTCAATCAGGTGTTGGAGAAACTGCATGGGGATGCTTCCGAAATCGATAAAGTGGGCGAGTATACACCAAGGCTGCGCCGGAAAAGCGCGCGTTGGTCAGCTGCAAGCAAGCGAGGCAGGCTAGCAGCCCGAGGGTTGCTGCGTCGAGCATGACAGGCCGCGGCGCGGCAAGTAAACTGTGGGCCTGATTTTGTCGCCTGGCGCAGCCCTGGTTGGCTGTGGCCCTTCTCGCCCAATTCAACCTGTGAGTTAATTTCAGTATGACAGCAGCCCCCAAGCCCGTAGTGCTTATGATTCTGGACGGTTTCGGTCACAGCGAAACTCCCGACTCCAACGCCATCATGGCGGCGAACACCCCGATATGGGACAAGCTGTGGGCTAGTGCACCGCACACCCTGGTGTCGGGTTCGGGTATGGATGTAGGCCTGCCGGATGGGCAGATGGGTAACTCCGAGGTGGGGCACATGAATCTGGGTGCCGGGCGGGTGGTCTACCAGGACTTCACTCGCGTAACCAAGGCCATCGCCGATGGCGACTTCTTCACCAATGAAAACATCTGCGCCGCCGTCGATAAGGCGGTCAGTGCCGGGCGCGCGGTGCATGTGCTTGGCCTACTGTCGCCAGGCGGTGTACACAGCCATGAGGAGCACCTCGCGGCCATGGTCGAGCTGGCGGCCAAGCGCGGCGCCGAATACATCTATGTACACGGCTTTCTCGACGGCCGTGACACGCCACCGAGAAGTGCTGCGCCGTCGCTGCAACTGATGGAAGACACCTACGCGCGCCTTGGCAAGGGCCGCACCGCCAGTTTGATTGGCCGTTACTTTGCAATGGATCGCGACAACCGCTGGGATCGCGTTGAGGCCGCCTACCGATTGATTACCGAAGGCCAGGGCGAGTTTGCTGCGCAGACCGCGACCGACGCTCTGACCGCAGCTTATGAGCGCGGCGAGAGCGACGAGTTCGTCAAAGCCACCACCGTGGGCGAGCCGGTGCGGGTTGAGGACGGTGATGCCGTGGTGTTCATGAACTTTCGCGCTGATCGCGCACGCGAGCTGAGCCGCGCCTTTGTCGAGCCCGACTTCAGCGGTTTTGTCCGGCCACGCGCGTTGCAGCTGGCCGGCTTTGTTATGCTCACTCAGTATGCGGCGTCCATTCCGGCGCCTTGCGCCTACCCGCCTGCGTCGCTCGATAACGTGCTGGGCGAATATTTGGCCAAGCAGGGCAAGACTCAGCTGCGTATCGCCGAGACTGAAAAATACGCGCATGTGACCTTCTTTTTCTCCGGCGGCCGTGAAGAGCCGTTTGAGGGCGAAGAGCGCATCCTGATTCCCTCGCCACAGGTCGCTACCTACGATCTGCAGCCGGAAATGAGCGCTCCCGAGGTTACCGACCGTATTGTCGAGGCAATTGAGCAGCAGCGTTATGACGTCATCATCGTCAACTACGCGAATGGCGACATGGTCGGGCATACCGGCGTATTCGATGCGGCGGTCGCGGCGGTGGAGTGCCTGGATAAGTGCATTGGCCGTATTGCCGAGGCGCTGGGCAAGGTTGGCGGCGAAGCACTGATCACCGCTGACCATGGCAACGTCGAGCAGATGGCTGATGACCACACCGGCCAGGCACACACCGCCCACACCTGCGAGCCAGTCCCCTTCGTTTATGTCGGGCCGCGCAATGTCGAGCTGCGTGACGGCGGCATTCTGTCTGATGTGGCGCCTACCATGCTGACGTTGCTGGGCCTGCCGCAGCCGGAAGAAATGACCGGTCGCTCGATAGTGACGCGGGTCTGACGCTAGCTGGACTGAAACCCATTCACCTGAAACCGGAGGCAGAGCCAATGGAGTGGCTGAAGAAGCAGGCACACCGTTACAGCCTGCCGCTGGCGGCGGCAGCGCTGAGCGGCTTGTTGCTGAGCGCGGCGCTGCCCGCCAGCGCACAGCAAACCGATTCGCGTGAGGCCCGCGCCGAGCTGGAAAAGACCCAGGCTGACATTAAGCGCCTGAAAGACATGCTGGATGGACTCAAGCAGGAAGTCTCCGGCCTGGAGTCTGAGCTGAAGGAAAGCGAGACCGACATTGGTCGACTCAAGCGCGAAAGCAATGAGCTGGAGCAGCAGATCCGTGACGGCGAAACCCGCCTGCTGGATCTGCGCGATCAGGCCAGGGCCTTGCAAGCCTCGCTGGAAACGCAGCAGGAGCAAATCGCTCAGCAGGTGCGAGCAGCCTACATGGCCGGGCAGCAGGGCTACCTCAAGGTGCTGCTGAATCAGGATGATCCGGGCCGCATGGCGCGAATGATGCGTTACTACGAGTACGTGGGGCAGGCGCGCGTTGAGGAGATCAACCGCTTCAACGACACCCTGAGCCAAATTCAGCTCGCCAGCGCCGATATCGTGCGCGAACAGGCCGCCCTGCAGAGCGCGCGCGAGGACCTGGCGGCACGTGAAAGTGCGCTGCAAACGCAACAGCAAAAGCGCACGCAGTTGCTGGCCTCGCTGCAGGGGCAGAGCCGCTCGGAAGCGCAGAAACTCGCTGCGCGGGAGTCCGAACGGGCGGCTCTGAACAAGTTGATCAAGCAACTGGACGAGGCGATCACTAGTCTGCCTACGCCAGAGCCGCCACGGGCGCAACCTCAAGGCTCCAGTGAGAACCCGATTGCGATTCAGGCGCCCGCCCGCTGGTCGGCGGGCGGCCTGGCATTTGCCCAGGCACGCGGCAAAATGCCCTTGCCGGTGCGTGGGAGGATCACCTCGCGCTACGGCAGTCAGCGCGGCGGTGATGCCCGCTTGAAATGGGATGGCTTGTTGATCTCCGCCGCCGTCGGCACGCAAGTGAAGGCTATTCACGGCGGCCGCGTGGTCTTCGCCGACTGGTTGCGTGGCTCCGGTCTGTTGCTGATTCTCGATCATGGCAATGGTTATCTGAGCCTGTACGGCCACAATCAGACCCTGTTGCGTGAAGTGGGCAGCTGGGTGCAGCCGGGTGAGGCCGTTGCTACGGTAGGCAATAGCGGAGGCCTGTCCGAGCCTTCGCTGTATTTCGCTATTCGCCACAAGGGCCAGGCCCTCGACCCGTTGGCGTGGTGTATGCTGTCGGGGTGATGCCTCATGCCGCTGTGCCCCAGGCCATCAGGGGTATCGTCCGCTTTTCTTGCGTTGGGAGAGTTAAATGATTGCAGTGCGTAGTCTGTTGGTTGCCGGTCTGAGCCTGAGTCTCAGTCTGGTCCCTGTCCATGCGCAAGAAGCACAACAGGAGGCTGCTGCACCTCTGCCGTTGAACGATTTGCGGACCTTCGCCGAAGTTTTCGAGCGTATTCGCACGGCGTATGTCGAGCCGGTCGATGACGCCACTCTGCTGGAAAACGCTATTCGCGGGATGCTCGAAGGGCTCGATCCGCATTCTGCCTATATGGGGCCGGATGAGTTTGCCGGCCTGCAGGACAGCACCCAGGGACACTTCGGTGGTCTGGGGATTGAGGTTGGCCAGGAAGACGGCTTCCTCAAGGTCGTCTCGCCCATCGATGACACCCCAGCTGCTGCGGCCGGTATCGAAGCGGGTGATTTGATCGTCAAGATCGATGATCAGCCGGTCAAGGGCATGAGCCTGATGGACGCGGTTGACAAGATGCGCGGCGAACCCGGCACCAGCATTCGGCTGACGCTGGTACGCAATAATGGCCGGCCCTTCGAGGTCAAGCTTGAGCGCGCCATCATCAAGGTCAAGAGCGTCAAGTCGGAGATGTTGGAGCCCGGATACGGTTATCTGCGAGTGACCCAGTTCCAGGTTAATACGGGTGACGAGCTGCGTACCAACCTCAACCGCCTGAAAGCCGAGGGTGAGCTTAACGGCCTGGTGCTGGATCTGCGCAACAACCCGGGCGGCGTGCTGCAGTCAGCCGTTGAAGTGGTGGACACCTTTGTCGACAAGGGGCTGATCGTTTACACCAAGGGCCGTCTGAGCAACGCCGAAATGCGCTTCAGTGCGACCGCGAACAACCCCTCTGGTGATATCCCGCTGGTGGTGCTGATCAATGGCGGCTCGGCGTCGGCTTCCGAGATCGTGGCCGGTGCGCTGCAGGATCTTGGGCGCGGCGTGATCATGGGCACCGACAGCTTCGGCAAGGGCTCGGTACAAACCGTGTTGCCGCTGAATAATGACCGTGGCCTGAAGCTCACTACTGCGCTCTATTACACGCCCAAGGGGCGCTCGATTCAGGCCCAGGGCATAGTCCCGGATATTCGTGTCGAACGCGCGCACCTGACCTTGGATGAAGCCGAAATCAGCTACCGTGAAGCGGATCTGGCCGGTCACCTGAACAACGCCAGTGGCAACGAAAAGCCCACCTCCGCGGCAGCGCGTGGTGACAGCCCCTTGGCGGATGATTACCAGTTGAGCCAGGCAGTGAGCCTGCTCAAAGGGTTGAACGTCGCGCGTACCCGCGTGCAGTAAGCGCCGCCGGTGTTCTTGGCGAAAGCAAGGCGCCACCGCAACGGTGGCGCAGGCGTGCTGGTTGCTGTCCTGTTGGCAGCCGTGCTGCTGGGTGGCTGTTCCGAGGATGAGTCGGCTGAGAGTGCTGGTCAGCCGAGTGAGTCTGTGGTCACTGCGCCCGCAGCCGAAATCGCCGAGCCGCCGACGGAAAATAACCCCCCTGAGCCCATAGCGTCGGCAGCGCCTGCCCACTCAGCGGCTGATGGCGCCGATGCACCCTATGGTTTGGGCATGCCAGCGCTGGAGCCGTTACCCGCGCCGCAGCCAGCGGAGCAGGAACCGCCTGAGCAGTCACCCGAGGTGGCACCTGCAGCCTCGGATGAAGCTGAGGCGTTGCCGAGGCTGGGCATCATTATCGATGACGTCGGCAATAGCCGCAGTGCTGGCGAGCGGATTATCGCGCTGCCGGCGCCGGTGGCGCTGGCCATCATGCCCTTCACCCGCAACGCGCAAGCATTGGCCACGCTGGCAGCTGAAGCCGGCAAGCCGGTGATGCTGCATCTGCCGATGGAAAATCTGGCCGGGTTGGCGATTGGCGAGGGTGGTCTCAGCACGCGCATGTCCCGGGCCGATTTTGAGGCCCAGCTGCAGGCTAGCCTGAATGCCTTCACGCCAGTTCAAGGCGTCAACAATCATATGGGCAGCAAGCTGACCGCCGACCGTGAGCGCATGGACTGGTTGATGACGCAGCTGGCCGCGCGGCAACTGTTCTTTGTCGACAGTCGCACCACTAAGGAAACCCAGGCGGCCTTCGCTGCGCAGGCGGCGGGTGTGCCGAGCGTGTCGCGCGACGTATTTCTCGACAACGAGCGCACGCAAGTTGAGCTGGATCGGGAGTTTCGCCTGGCTCTGGAGCGGGCGCGAAAGCAGGGGGCTGCGGTGTTGATTGGCCATCCGTATCCGGAAACCCTGGCCTTTCTTGAGCGGCAGTTGCCGGGGCTGGAGAGGCGTGAAGGTGTGCGGCTGGTTAGCGTGCAGGCGTTGCTGCGCCAGCCGCACTGAGGCGTCTGTGGGTTAGAGACGCATCTCGATACCGCGCTCGGCCATGTAGGCCTTGGCCTCGTGCACGGTGAATTCACCGAAGTGGAAGATACTGGCGGCCAGCACGGCATCTGCGCCGCCCTGAGTTACGCCGTCGGCCAAGTGCTGCAGATTGCCGACACCGCCCGAGGCGATCACCGGGATGTGCAGGGCATCACTGATGGCGCGGGTGACACCCAGATCGTAGCCGCTCTTGACCCCGTCCTGATCCATGCTGGTAAGCAGGATTTCGCCGGCGCCCAGCTGTTCCATCTTGCGTGACCACTCAACGGCGTCCAGCCCGGTGGGCTTGCGCCCGCCGTGGGTGAAAATCTCCCAGCGGCCTGGCTCGCCCGGAGCGGAAACCCGCTTGGCGTCGATAGCCACGACGATGCACTGTGAGCCGAAGCGGTCGGCAGCCTCACCCACAAACTCCGGATTGAATACCGCCGCGGTATTGATCGAGACCTTGTCGGCGCCGGCATTGAGCAGATTGCGAATATCCTGCACGGTACGCACGCCGCCGCCCACGGTCAGCGGAATGAATACCTGACTGGCCATGCGCTCGACCGTGTGCAGCGTGGTGTCACGTTCCTGGTGGCTGGCGGTGATGTCGAGAAAGGTGATTTCGTCGGCGCCCTGCTCGTTGTAGCGGCGTGCAATCTCCACCGGGTCACCGGCGTCACGGATGTTCTCGAACTTGACGCCCTTGACCACGCGACCGTTATCGACGTCGAGGCAGGGGATGATGCGTTTGGCCAGGGGCATGGGCTTTCTCCGAGAGCAGCTGGGAGCGGTGCGCTTCAGGCTGCAAGCAAAATCTGTAAGGCGGTGCCAGCAAGTGCCGGCTTATCGCTCGTTGCTGGCCGCGTACTCATCGCACAGCGCCTGTGCCACGGCCACATCCAGGGTGCCTTCATAAATGGCGCGACCGGTGATGGCGCCGATGATGCCGGGTGTGGTGGTGTCGAGCAGGGTCTGAATGTCGCCCAGGTTGTGAATGCCGCCTGAGGCGATCACTGGAATCGAGGTGGCGTTGGCCAGTGCGGCCGTGGCTTCCACGTTGCAGCCTTGCATCATGCCGTCTTTGGCGATGTCGGTGTAGACGATAGCGGAGACGCCGTCGGCTTCAAAGCGCTTGGCCAGGTCGATGACCTGAATGCTGCTGACCTCGGCCCAGCCGTCGGTGGCAACAAAACCATCCTTGGCGTCCAGACCAACGATGACCTTGCCGGGGAAGGCACGGCAGGCTTCGGCAACAAATTCGGGCTCTTTCACCGCCTTGGTGCCGATGATCACGTAGCTGACGCCAGCCTTGATGTATTCCTCAATGGTGTCGAGCGAGCGGATACCGCCGCCAATCTGAATCGGCAGGTCGGGGTAGCGCTTGGCAATGGCCGTGACTGCCGCGCCATTGACCGGCTTGCCTTCAAAGGCGCCGTTCAGGTCGACCAGGTGCAATCGGCGGCAACCGGCTTCGACCCATTTGGCCGCCATGGCCACAGGATCGTCGGAGAACACGGTGGCATCGTCCATCAGGCCTTGGCGCAGGCGCACACAGGCGCCGTCTTTGAGGTCGATAGCGGGAATAATGAGCATAAGTTTTTCCTTTGGAAAAAGAGCTTCAAGTCTCAGGTTGTGGGCCTCAAGCGGTTGTGCTTGTTGCCTGCAGCCCGTGCCTCGCGGCTCTGATCGTTACCAGCGCCCATCCCAGGCAAGAAAGTTCTGCAGCAGCTGCAGGCCGTTGGTGTGGCTTTTCTCGGGGTGGAATTGGGTGGCGAATACGTTGTCTTGGGCCAGCGCAGCGGCAAAGTCGACGCCGTAGTGGCAGCGGCCGGCCAGCTGGGTGGTCTTGCCTGGCGCGGCGTAATAGCTGTGCACGAAGTAGAAGCGGGCATTCTGTTCAATGCGGTGCCACAGCGGATGGTCGAGGGTCTGCTGTACCTGGTTCCAGCCCATGTGGGGCACCTTCAGGCGCACATCGCCATCGTACAGTTCGTCGCCAAAAAATTTTACCTCGCCGGGGAACAGGCCGAGGCTGTCGACGCCGCCATTCTCTTCGCTGTGCTCCAGCAGCATCTGCATGCCCACGCAAATACCGAGCAGAGGCTTTTCCTTGGCGACCTGATGCACTACCTGGTCGAGGCCGAGCTGGCGCAGTTCGCTGACGCAATCACGGATAGCGCCCACGCCTGGCAGCACTACGCGGTCGGCGTTGAGGATGGCCTGTGGGTCGCTGGTTACCTCAACCTGCTGTGCACCCACGTGCTCCAGTGCCTTGGCAACCGAATGCAGGTTGCCCATGCCGTAGTCGATGACGGCTACATGAGTCGACATGCTTACAGACAGCCCTTGGTGGAGGGCATGATGCCGCTCATACGTTCATCCTGCTCGATAGCCATGCGCAGTGCGCGACCAAAGGCCTTGAACACGGTTTCGATCTGGTGGTGGGTATTCACACCGCGCAGGTTGTCGATATGCAGGGTCACCTGGGCGTGGTTCACAAAGCCCTGGAAGAACTCCATGAACAGGTCAACATCGAAGCCACCCACGCTGGCACGGGTATAAGGCACGTGCATCTGCAGGCCGGGACGACCGGAAAAGTCGATCACCACGCGTGACAGGGCCTCGTCCAGTGGCACATAGGCGTGGCCGTAACGGCGAATGCCCTTCTTGTCGCCAATGGCCTTGGCAAAGGCCTGGCCCAGGGTGATGCCCACGTCTTCAACGGTGTGGTGATCGTCAATGTGCAGGTCGCCACGGGCCTTGATGGTCATGTCGATCAGGCCGTGTCGGGCGATCTGGTCGAGCATGTGCTCAAGGAAGGGAACGCCAATATCAAAGTCGGCCTCGCCGGTACCATCAAGGTTGATGGCGACATTGATCTTGGTTTCCAAAGTGTCGCGCGCGACGCTGGCCTTGCGCTCCGCCATGGTTAATCTCCGCTGAAGTTGTCGGTCAAAGGCGGGCATTATACGTGGCTGCGGGGTAGTGGGCTACAGCCGGCTGATTGCCTGTGCTGATCGCCCCGACCGGGCTCCCCGCTGTCATTGCGTGACTGAGCACGGCAGAATGCAGGACAGTGGTGACTTGCGGAGCATGGGCGCAGACGATGGCGACTGATTTTGACCTGGTGGTGGTAGGCGCCGGCGTGGTGGGGCTGGCGGTGGCCCAGCGCCTGGCACGCGATGGCCGCAGCGTGCTGGTGCTGGAACAGGAGGCCTGGATTGGCCAGCATGCGTCCAGCCGCAACAGCGAAGTCATTCATGCTGGCATCTACTATGCGCCGGGCTCTTTGAAGGCGCAGTTGTGTGTTGAGGGCAGGGATTTGCTCTATGCCTGGTGTGCCGAGCACGGCGTGGCCTATCGACAGGTCGGCAAATTGCTAGTGGCGGTTGAACCTGAGGAAGTTGCCGCGATGACTCGCCTGCAGGCCAATGCTGCCGCCAATGGGGTTGACCTGCAGTGGCTGGACGCGGCGCAGGTGCACGCGCTGGAGCCGCAGGTGCGCGCGGTGGCCGGGTTGTTTTCGCCGCTCACGGGAATAATCGATAGCCACGCCCTGATGCAGTCGTTTGAGGCTGCCTTGCAGCGCGCCGGCGGCATGCTGAGCTGTCGTGCCTGGGTACAGGGCATCACGCCAATCAAGCAGGGTTTGTGCGTGACCGGACATAGTGATGGTCAGGCATTCAGCATCAGTGCCCGCCAGGTGGTTAACGCCGCGGGGCTGTTCGCCCAAACGCTGCAGCGGGGCGTGGCCGGCGCCATACAGGTGCCGCCGGTTCACTGGTGCCAGGGACGCTATTTCAGCTACGCCGGGTCGTCGCCCTTTCGCCATCTGGTTTACCCTATGCCGGATTCGAATAACGCCGGTCTGGGGGTACACGCGACCCTCGATCTGGCCGGGCAGTTACGCTTTGGGCCGGATGTGCGCTATACCGATGAATTGGATTATCAGGTAGATGCGCATTTGCGCGAGGCGTTTGGCGCGGCGGTGCGACGTTACTGGCCGGCGTGCGACCAGGCGCGTTTGCAGCCGGCCTACGCTGGGGTGCGGGCCAAGCTGAGCGGCGCGGGGGAACCGGCCATGGATTTCGTCCTCCAAGGCCATACAAGTCATGGTGTGCGTGGGTTGGTCAGCATGTTCGGTATCGAATCGCCAGGGCTGACCGCCAGTCTGGCGCTGGCCGAAAGGGTCAAGCGGATGCTGGACGCTGACATGAACTGAATTGCGCTGCCCTGCGGGAAATACGCGGCAGGCCAACATAAGGAGAGATGATGAAAGCCTTTGCCAAGGTAGTGGGGCTGGTGGTGTTCGGCATTGTGGTGCTGGCCATTGGTGTACTGTTTTTTCTCACGCGCATGTTCGATCCGAATGACTATAAAGAAGACATTCAACAAGCCGCCCGTGAGCAGGCGAATATCGAACTGACACTGGGTGGTGATATCGGCTGGTCGCTCTTCCCGTGGTTGGGTATCGAGCTCAAGGGCGTAGGTGTAGCCCCCACCGAGCAGCCGGACCAACCGTTGGCGCAGGTCGGCTCGCTTGGGCTGGGCGTCAAGGTATTGCCGTTGCTACGCCGGCAATTGCGCATGAGTGATGTGATTCTCGACGATGTGCGTCTGCAGCTGGTGAAGTCGGCAGAGGGCGAGGGCAACTGGGCCAATATTGGCCCGCAACAGTCTGCTGATGACGCCTCGGTGAGCGGCGACAGCACACCCGCGCCCAGTACCAAAGACAAGGAAATGGATTTTGCCGTGGAAAGCGTGCAGATCACCAACGCCAGCGTGCGTTACGAGGATCGGCAGAGCGGCCAGATACTGACTCTGGATCAGGCGAATCTGACCACCGGCGCGCTGATTGAAGGCGAGCCCTTCGATGTCAGTTTCCTCGGCATGCTGACCACCGATAAACCCGCGCTGCGCGTGCGGCTGGATGTGAAGACGGTTGCTCAGTTTGACTTGGGGCTCAAGCGTTATCAGTTGGATGCACTCGACATGAAAGTCGATGCCAGCGGCGAGCCCTTCTCCGGCCGTGCGGTCAATCTGCAGCTGCAGGGTGATGGCCTGCTTGATCTTACAGCGCAGGTCGCGGAGTTGAACCAACTACGCATGACGCTGGGTGACATGCGCGCTACCGGTGCCTTGAAAGTCACCGCGCTGGATAAAGAGCCAAAGCTGGCTGGCCAGCTCAACGTTGCGGATTTTGACGGCCGTGATTTACTGCGTGACCTAGGCCAAGAGCTGCCAGACATGGCAGACCCGGGCGCCCTGTCGCAGATTTCGCTGGCCACCCGGCTGGACGGCAACGCCGCCAGCCTGATGCTTAGAGATCTGACGCTAGTGGTTGATGGCGCAACGCTCAAGGGCGAGCTGGGTCTGGCTGATTTTGATCGGCAGGCCCTGCGCTTCAAGCTGGCTGGCGACAGCTTCAACCTGGACAACTACCTGCCACCGGCTGAAGAGAAGGATGGCAGCGCCGGGCAGGCAACCGGGGGCAGCAAGTCGACCGCAGCGCCACAGGAGTGGAGCGATGATGCGGTTTTGCCGCTGGAACGCCTGGCCTCCCTGGACGTGGACGGCAGCCTGGCATTGCAGCAGGTCACTCTCACCGGGCAGATCATCAAGCCCTTTACCCTGGCCGCCAGCGCGCGCGATGGGCGTATTCAGCTTAAACAGCTAGACGGCGGCATTTTCTCCGGCACCTTTGTCAGTAAAGGCGAAATTGATACCCGCAAGACTCCGGTTAGCCTGGCGCTTAGCGGTCAGCTCAAGGGCGTGGATTCGCTGGTTGCACAGCAAGCCTACGAGGTGCCGGCGCAGGTGCGTGGCGCGTTGGATCTGGACCTGGACCTTAATATGCGCGGCAACAGCCTGCGCCGCTGGATGAATACGCTCGGCGGCAACGCGCGCTTCCAGGTAGATGACGGTGCCCTCTTGGGCGTCAATCTGGAACAGCAACTATGCCGCGCCATCGCGCTGGCCAACCGCAAATCGCTGAGCGGCGAACACGGCAGCGAGAATACGCCGTTCGAGCAACTGAACGGCAGCTTCAGTATTCGCGACGGGCAGATCAGCAACCGCGATCTGGTGGCCAAGCTGCCGGGCATCGCTGCCAAGGGCAAGGGCGAGGTGAATCTGCCGGATCAGCGCCTGGATTATCGTATCGGTTTGTTGCTGGAAGGCGACAAGAGCGATATGCCGGACGAGGCCTGCCAGGTCAACGAGCGCTACGTCGGCGTTGAGTGGCCGGTACGTTGCCAGGGTTACCTGCACAACGCAGCCAGCAGCTGCGGCGTTGATACCGAAGGGGTAACCAAAATTGCCGGCCAATTGCTGGGTAATGAAGCCAAGCGCAAGCTGGAAGAGCGCCTTGAGGACAAGCTGGGCGATAAAGCGCCTGAGCTGCGCGACGCGATCAAGGGGCTGTTTTCCAATTGAAGCCCGATGAGTTTGCCCAGCGCGTGCTGGATTGGTACGACGCGCACGGTCGCAAGGACCTGCCCTGGCAGCAGGACAAAACGCCCTATCGTGTCTGGGTCTCGGAGATCATGCTGCAGCAGACCCAGGTCGCGACAGTGATCCCCTACTTTGCGCGCTTCATGGACGCTCTGCCCGACGTGCAGGCACTGGCAAACGCCAGCGACGATGAGGTGCTGCATTTATGGACGGGGCTGGGTTACTACACCCGGGCGCGCAACCTGCACAAAGCAGCCAAGCAGGTGGTTGCCGAGCATGGTGGTGAGTTTCCGCGCAGCATTGAGGGTTTGATAGCGCTGCCAGGTATCGGGCGCTCTACCGCTGGCGCCATTGCCTCGCTCAGCATGGGGCTATGGGCGCCGATTCTCGACGGCAACGTCAAACGGGTGCTGGCGCGTTTTGGTGCGGTTGAAGGCTGGCCCGGTGAAAAGTCGGTGCATGATCGTTTGTGGCGCATGGCGGAGCGCTACACGCCCCAAAACAGGGTGCAGGACTATACCCAGGCGATGATGGATATGGGGGCCACGCTTTGTACGCGCAGCAAACCCTCCTGCCTGCTGTGTCCGCTGAAGGAAGGGTGTGAAGCGCGATTGCTGGGCGAGCCTACCCGCTTCCCCGGTTCCAAACCGCGCAAGGTGTTGCCGGTGCGCCAGTGCGTGATGCCGCTGTTGTTGAACCCGCAGGGCGAGGTCTGGTTGCAACGCCGCCCGGCGACAGGCCTCTGGGGCGGACTCTGGAGTCCGGTACAACTGGATGATCAAGAGGCGTTGTCGGCCTGGTTGCAGAGCCGGCCGCTGGCGATTGAACACAGCGAGCCGCTGCCTGGCTTGCGGCATACCTTCAGCCACTTCCATCTGGATATTCAGCCGGTGCTGGTGCGGGTGCATGCTGTCGACGGCGTGGCTGAACCCGGCGAGGTCTGGTATAACCTGCGCGAACCCAGTCGCCTCGGTCTTGCCGCACCAGTGAAAAAATTGCTGAAGCAGATTGAAGCGCATCTTCCATCCCCTGCCTGAAGGAGTTCATCAATGACGCGCATGGTGATGTGTCGCAAGTACAAAGAAGAGTTGCCCGGTCTGGAGCGGCCGCCCTATCCCGGCCCCAAGGGCGAGGCGATCTACCAGGACGTTTCCAAGCGTGCCTGGGATGAGTGGCAGGCGCACCAGACGATGCTGATCAACGAGCGCCGGCTGAATATGATGGATCCCGAGGATCGGCGCTTTCTGCAGGCGGAAATGGACAAGTTTCTTGCTGGCGAAGATTATGCTCAGGCCGAAGGTTACGTACCTCCGAGCGCATGATGTTTTGGTAAGCGGCTGAAAAGTAGAAAATATTTTTCAACAGGCGCTTGACACAAAAAGGCTTAAACCGTTTAATAGCGGCCCTTGATGCCCAGATAGCTCAGTCGGTAGAGCAGAGGATTGAAAATCCTCGTGTCGGCGGTTCGATTCCGTCTCTGGGCACCACTTATATTGCAAAAGCCCGCTGGCAACCCCAGCGGGCTTTTTTGTTTCTGGCAGGGCAGAGCTGTCTAGCTCGCGTATTGGCAAGACTTTTGCCTGTACTTGCCGGTCGGTGACCGAAACAGGGTTCTTGGTCATGCAGATCAGCTGTGCTAGTTTTGCCAGAATATGACGCCCGGACGTCTGCAGAAGGATCTGTGTCCCGGCTGCTGCATCACAAATGCGGCGGTAATACACCTGACGGCTAAACGCCTAGTGGATAACGATACGTGACTTCGCCCGCTCTAGAAGTGCGCAACCTGCACAAACGATACGGCGACCTTGAAGTACTCAAGGGCGTTGATCTGGTCGCCAACGATGGCGACGTTATTTCCATCCTCGGTTCCTCCGGATCCGGCAAGAGCACGCTGCTGCGCTGCATCAATCTGCTGGAAAATCCGCACGCTGGCCAGATTCTGGTCGCCGGCGAAGAGCTTAAGCTCAAGCCTGGCCGTCAGGGCGAGCTGGTCGCCGCCGACAACAAGCAAATCAACCGTCTGCGGGCTCGGGTCGGCTTTGTCTTTCAAAGCTTCAACCTGTGGCCGCACATGAGCATCCTCGACAATATAATCGAAGCGCCGCGGCGCGTGCTTGGCCAGTCCAAGGCCGAGGCGGTTGAGGCGGCCGAGGCCTTTCTGGAAAAGGTCGGCATTGCCGACAAACGCCATTCTTTCCCTGCACAACTTTCCGGTGGCCAGCAGCAGCGTGCTGCCATCGCTCGCACGCTGGCCATGCAGCCGCGTGTGATCCTGTTCGATGAGCCCACCTCGGCACTGGACCCGGAAATGGTCCACGAGGTTCTTACGGTGATTCGAGCCCTGGCGGATGAAGGTCGTACTATGCTGTTGGTAACCCATGAAATGGGCTTTGCCCGGCAGGTATCCAGCCAGGTGGTGTTTTTGCATCAGGGGCTGGTCGAAGAAATCGGCACCCCGGAAAAAGTGTTCGACAACCCCGGTTCCGAGCGCTGCCGACAGTTCATGTCAAGCCATAAATAAATAGGAGTAGATCCATGAAACAATACAAAAAGGTTTTGCTGGCAACTGCCACAGCGTTGTTTATGAGTGCTCCGGCCTTTGCCGAGACACTGCGCATTGGCACAGAAGGTGCCTATCCTCCCTTCAACCTGGTTGACAGCAGCGGTGAAGTCGTCGGCTTCGACATCGACATCGCCAACGCCCTGTGCGCCGAGATGAAGGTTGACTGCACCGTGGTGACCTCTGACTGGGACGGCATCATTCCCGCGTTGAACAACAACAAGTTCGACTTCCTGGTGGCCTCCATGTCGATCACTGACGAGCGCAAGCAGGCGGTTGACTTCACCAACCCCTACTACACCAACAAGCTGCAGTTCGTGGCGCCCAAGTCGGCCGATTTCAAAGTTGATGAAGCCAGCCTGAAAGGCAAGACCATCGGTGCCCAGCGCGCGACCATCGCCGGTCAGTGGCTGGAGGACAACATGGCTGACGTGGTGGATGT
Organism: Halopseudomonas sp.; assembly: GCF_036960865.1. Lineage (GTDB taxonomy): Bacteria > Pseudomonadota > Gammaproteobacteria > Pseudomonadales > Pseudomonadaceae > Halopseudomonas. The sequence continues at coordinate 283,495 of NZ_JBALWE010000003.1, read as the reverse complement.
GCGTCTGTACGACACCCAGGAAAACGCTTATCTGGACATGAACTCCGGCCGTATCGACGGCGTGCTGGCTGATAACTTCGTGCAGTACGAGTGGCTGCAGAGCGAAGCGGGCGCCAACTTCGAGTTCAAGGGCGAGCCGGTATTCGATAATGACCAGATCGGGATTGCCGTGCGCAAGGATGATCCGCTGCGTGAGCGCCTGAACACCGCGCTGCAGGCCATCATCGATAATGGTACCTACGAGACCATCAACGCCAAGTACTTCCCCTTCAGCATCTACTGATCACCAGCCGGGCCCTGCGGGGCTCGGCCTGGAAAATGCCCATGCTTGATTTACAAGGTTTCGGTCCAGCCCTGCTCGAAGGGACCTGGATGACCATTCGTTTGTCCCTGGCGGCGGTCGCCGTCGGCCTGGTGTTCGGTCTCCTTGGCGCTTCTGCCAAGATTTCGAACAATGTTTTTGCGCGCTCACTTGGCGGCTTTTATACCTCCGTGGTGCGCGGTATTCCGGAAACCGTCTGGGTGCTGATGATGTACTTCGGTACGGTTTCGGCATTCAATGCGCTCGGTGCCCATTTCGGCAATCCGCGGCTCTCACTCAGCCCCTTCGTGGCCGGCACTCTGGCATTGGCGTTGTGTTTTGGTGCCTATGCTACCGAGGTGTTTCGTGGTGCGCTGCTGGCGATTCCGGCAGGGCAGAAGGAAGCCGGACTGGCGTTGGGGCTGTCGAACTGGCGGATTTTTTACCGTATTACCCTGCCGCAGCTATGGCGTGTTGCCTTGCCGGGGCTGGGCAATCTCTATCTGATTCTGCTCAAGGATACCGCGCTGGTGTCGCTGATTACGCTGGATGAAATCATGCGCAAGGCGCAGGCGGCGGCCAATGCCACCAAGGAGCCTTTTACCTTTTATCTGCTGGCGGCGGGTATCTACCTGTTTCTCACGGTCTTCATCATGGGCGCGCTGCACTGGTTTGAACGACGTGCAAACCGTGGATTTGTGAGGACGGAGCTATGAACCTGGCGGAAACCTGGGCGCTGATCGAGCGCTTCCTGCCGCAGCTGTGGGAAGGGACCCTGGTCACCCTGCAACTGGTTGGCCTGGCCGTGATCATCGGCCTGTTTCTGGCCATCCCGCTGGGTCTGGCCCGAGCTTCTCGACATTGGTATATCCGTGCCTTGCCTTACAGCTATATCTTCTTCTTCCGTGGCACTCCGCTGCTGCTGCAGCTGTTTTTGGTTTATTACGGGATTTCGCAATTTCAGGCGGTGCGCGACAGCTTTTTGTGGCCCTACCTGCGTGAGCCCTTCTGGTGTGCGCTGATTACGATGACCATGCATACCGCTGCCTATATCGCCGAGATCCTGCGCGGCGCCATTCAAGCGGTACCGCCAGGTGAAGTCGAAGCGGCGCGTGCACTGGGTATGTCACGGCGTCAGGCACTGCAGCACATCATCTTGCCGCGGGCGATTCGCATCGGTCTACCAGCCTATGGCAACGAAGTGATCCTGATGCTCAAGGCCAGTGCTGTGGTCTACACGGTGACCATGATGGACATCATGGGTGTGATTCGTACCATCAACTCGCGCACTTACGAGTACGAGCTGTTCTTCATGGTCGCGGGTGTCATGTACCTGATCATCACCCTGGTGTTTACCCAGCTGTTTCGCCTGGTTGAGCGCTGGCTCAAGGTGGACGCCAGCCGGCAGGCGCGCTGAGTAGCGCAGCGGTGAGCTTAGCGGCGCGCTTTGCCGAGCTGGATCAGTGGCTGCACCAGCATCAGGCGCTGTGGCGCGCCAAACCCTTTACCCAGCTGAGCTTGGCCTGGGAGGCGGACTGGCCCGAGCTGGCGCACTGGCTGCGCCAGCGTAGTCTCGCCGACGCCGAAGCCGCGCACCACCGGCCACAACAATTGCCGGCGCCAGAGCCCTTTGCTTCACTCGCCGTCGAGTCGGCCCGGCTTAGCCAACTGCCCCGCTGGCAGGCTGCGTCGGCAGAGCATCTGCCAGAACCCTTGTACCGTCACATTCCCGGCCGTAAGTGGCAGCAGATAACCCACTTTGCCGGTGTCGCCAGTGCAGGTTTGCAGATGCCTGCAACACGTTGGGTAGACTGGTGTGCCGGCAAGGGCCACCTTGGGCGCCTTTTGGCATGGCAGGGTGGGCAACCGCTGATCTGTCTGGAGCGTGATGACACCTTGAGCCAGGCCGGTGCCGCATTGAGCCAGACGCTGGCGGTGGCTGCGCAGCATCGGCAAGTAGACGTGCTGGCGCCGAGCTGTGTCGAGCATCTGACCTGCGGCGATTCCCTCGTTGCCTTGCATGCCTGTGGCCAGTTGCACATGACCTTGTTGCAGCAAGTGGTTGCCAACCAGTGTCGGCAGCTGGCGCTGTCACCTTGCTGCTATAACCGCATCGCATCCGCGCATTACCAACCGCTTTCCAGCGCAGCCAAGGTCGCGCAACTGCAAGTGAGTAGGGACGACCTGTCGTTGCCCCTGCAGGAAACGGTCACTGCTGGTCAGCGTGAGCGGCAGCAGCGCGATCGCTCCATGGCTTGGCGCTTGGCGTTCGATCTATGGCAGCGGGAGGCAAGGGGAGTCGACAGCTACCTGCCTACCCCCTCCAAACCTCCGGGAGGCACCGCGCAAGGTGTTGCCGGCTTCTGCCGCAGCCTGGCGGCGTACCATCAGCTGCAACTGGCGGAACCGAACAGCTGGACGCAATTGGAGCAGCGCGGTTGGCAGCGCCTGGCGCAAGTGCGCAATCTTGAACTGTTGCGCGGGCTGTTCCGTCGTCCACTGGAAGTCTGGTTGTTACTGGATCGTGCCTTGTACCTGCAGGAATCTGGATATCAGGTACAACTGGGCGAGTTCTGCCCCAGCAGCCTGACTCCGCGTAATTTGCTGCTGCTGGCGGAAAAACAGAACCCATAGGTCATCACCAGACTGTGAACGGGTAGTGCACAGAGTTATCCACAGATTGTGCGCCGTTGTGGTTATCCACGGCTACTGTGCATAACTGTGTTGATGACACGGTGGTAACCCGCTACAGGCGAGAAACGGCGTGCCGTAGCGGTCTGCGTATGAAATTTGATCAAGGTTGATAAGTGCGCGAAAACAACAGCTTGCGGGCGCTAAGTCAAGTGTTTAGCGAAAAGTCATGCACAAGTGACATGTGGTCTTCTCAGGCAGGAAAATGCCATATAAATGCAAACTCTTCGGCCCCATGGCTTTACACACAAATTTAGCGATATATAATGCACCCCGCGCCGGTATAGCTCAGTTGGTAGAGCAACTGACTTGTAATCAGTAGGTCCCGAGTTCGACTCTTGGTGCCGGCACCATATAGATTAAGGCTTGCAGAGATGCAGGCCTTTTTTGTTTTCAAAGCGGGCTAGCGCTGGGCTAGCGCTGGCTACCTCTTGCTTACCCTGCCTCCTCTTGCTTGTGCAGAATTCCTTCTCACGATCAGGAATTAGACGCCTATCAGGTAGCGGACTCACGAAGAGGCCAGAATGGCTTGCCACGTCCCTTTATGAACGGTACATCGAACCGAAGCGGTTATGGCGCTCGCACTACGGGTGGTAAGCTCTGCCTATGATGCGGTCTTAAAGATACCCGCTGTGTATTGCTGAGATCGGTATTTTTCTAAAGGTTGCCTTAGTATGAACGTTATTGACCTTTTTTCTGGACCTGGCGGCCTCTCTCTTGGGTTGAAGCTGGCGGGTTTCAACGTCATCGCTAATGTCGAATTCAACAAAGATGCAATGTTGACCTACATCTCCCATGACGTTGAGTCAGAGCATTTCAATCAAGACATCCGGACGGTTTCCTTCGACCGTTATAAGGGGAGAGTGGACTTGGTTGCTGGTGGACCGCCATGTCAGCCGTTCTCCACTGGGGGGCTTCGGAAGGCTGCCAGTGACTCAAGGGACATGATTCCCGAGTTCATTCGCTGTCTCAGGGAGGTTCAGCCGGGGGCATTCATCATGGAAAATGTGCCTGGCTTGATCACCAAAAGTACCCGGCCATACTTCGATAAAGTTCTAACGGAGTTGGCTAGCTGTGGGTATTACATCAACTGGGCAATCGTTAGCGCGGCCGATTACGGAGTGCCCCAAAAACGGAAAAGGCTTTTCATCCTCGGTTGTAAAGATAAGCCGCTCATGTTTCCTACTCCCAGCCATGGACCGCTTGCGGGGAAGCCTCACGTCAGTGCTTTTGAGGCGCTTGGAGCCAAGCCACTTGGAGAGGCGCCAGACTGCCCCGTGGTGTACGCAAAGTCTCCAGATTTGCGCCTTAGCCCTTACGCTGGTCACGTATTCAACGGAGGGGGGCGTCCAATCGATCCCAACGGTCCCTGTCACACCATTCTAGCGTCATCAGGTGGTCATAAAACTCATTGGATCGACACCCTTGGTATGGTGCCTGAATATCACTCGCATCTGAGGGCAGGCGGCGCGCCCCGTTCAGGTTTCTTCCCAGGAGCTCGTAGGCTGAGCGTCCAAGAATGCGCGTTGATACAAACATTCCCGGCTGACCTGCAATTTTCGGGTAAGCGCTCTGCGCAATATAAACAGGTTGGTGATGCAGTGCCTCCGACCTTGGCATTCGCTATCGCCAACGCTGTATACGATCAGCTTCAATGCCGTTTGGGCCAAGAATATCTAGCGCCCAAAAATGAATGTATCTATACACAAGGCGAATTATTTTTATGCCAAGGAATGTAAGCGTTGAAAAAGCGGTAGAAATGATTATAGAGCGATTGGATGTGATCATTGCTGGAGGGGCCTTAGGTGCGCCTGCATCTACTCAAATACAAGGTATCTACAATGAGCAGATGGAAAAAAATGGAGGTAGCGTCCGCCTCGCCTCTATTTTTTTTGCAGCCTACTCCTTGATAGAATCGAATTGGGATTATCGTAAGGTCCCGGTGGGTATTCGAGGTAAACACGGGGATAAGCGCTTAGCCGGAGCTTTGACTGATCGGTATGTGTCACTACATAAAAACATCACCGCATTTGGCGAAAATTTAGGTTGGAAAGGAAGTGTTGGGTCGGTTATTTTATCTGACGATCCTCGGTTTTCCTCGTACCTCGCTGACCTGGTCGACCTTACGGCACAGCAACGCGAGGTGTTATTGAACCACGCGATTTGGAAAATGGCGCAATCTAGAGTGGTCCCACAAGCACTCCCGCCATTGCCGTCCAGCTATCTTTCCTATTCAAGATGTCTAGACCTGTGTGAGAGGATAATTGCAGTCCCCTCTGAAGGGCACATACAACAATTCCTGGTCGCGGCTTTTTTGGAAGTTCATCGGAAAAGATATGGGCATACAGTATCGACGCATCACCCTCATGCCTCTGACACTTACGACGGAACCGTTGGGGATATCGAAGAATTCAGGGAAGGAGGTTTGGTAGCGGCATATGAGGTTACGGTGCGTAATGACTGGAAAAACCGTCTCGCTGATTTTGGGAAAAAAGCGAGGAAAGGAGGTCTCTCCAAGTACGTCATTATCGCTGCGAATGTAAGGCAGGACGCCCATCTTCACCCCGCAACTAGCTTAATGAATTTTATTGGTAGTCTTGAATTTGACTTGGCTGTTGTCGATATACATGACTTCTTTTGTGTGTTCTGTGCGGAACTTCGTCGAGAAGAACTCGCAGAGGCGTTCAACCGGGCGTACGAGCATTTGGTCGATAATAAGCTGTGCGGAAGACACGACCTTCAAGAAGCCTACAAGAAAATTACCGATAATTGGCTCGAAGCCCCTGCTACGTATTAGTTACAATGGGTTGATTGTGGTCGTTGGGCGCGACCGCATTCATTCTGCTTAGCCTGATTAACCTCACTTATGTTTTGCCAGCGCTAAGCTGCCCACCATCGCCTGCGATGTGTAGTGGGTTACACATTGATGATTGGGCAAACCAATTGCACTCAAAGACACTCCCCAAATATACTGTACATATACAGATAAGCGGCGGAGAAACGCTATGAACAACAAAACCAGATTTATCACAAAGACTGAAAGAAAAACCCTGCATGCGGTTGGTCAGGCCTTTTCGTACGACCAATTATTAGAAGTCGTGAACGAAGCTATTAAATGGTCGCCTCCACTAAATATGCTTGGTGTTTTATGCAAGGTCTATAGGCGCGAAATCCCTTTACATTGTTGGAATGCTGTTTGCGAACTAGAAGTATGGGGCGGGGCCATAACCCAGCATGACCTGACAACCTCAGATCAAGCTTTGTTGGCAAGTGCTGAGCATTTAGAGCCAATTATTGCTGCGTTTAAAATGTTGGTTGATACTTCCTCTGGCGCGGCGGAGGAAGAGAGTCAGGACCTTGAGATAGCGCGAGAACCGACGCCAACTAAGAAGAGACGTCATCGATCAGAGATAGACGAAGACTTTTCATGTGAGCCGAGGTGAAATATGTTTGCAATCATTCGCGCACATAAGCATAAAACGTTAGGCTCTGTTTCACGGTCAGCAGCGCATACTTTTAGAGAGTTACCTACACCTAATGCCGCCCCAGACCTGACCCCAAAAAATATACTGTTAAAGGGAAAAAGCAGCAAAGAAATAATGGGCCTGATACATGACAGACTTCCTGCTAAGCGTCGGAAGGATTCAGTAGTATGCATCGAATATCTGATCACGGCTTCCCCTGAGGCCTTTAGGCGCCATGGTGGGCAGCTGGATGACCATGGGTCTGGGTATTTTAAGGATGCGCTCTCCTGGCTGTCTGACAGGCATGGATCAGATAACATTATTTCGGCTGCGGTTCACCTTGATGAAACTACGCCCCATTTAGTTGCATATATAACCCCCATTACTAGTGATGGGCGTCTTTCTGCTAGAGATTTCTTGGGCGGTCCCCAGAAGATGAGAGACATGCAAGACAGCTTTTATGAGGCCTGTGGAAAATCCAGAGGGCTGTTGCGTGGTATACAGGGATCAAAAGCTAAGCATAGTGAGGTATCGCAATTCTATTCACAGCTAGTTAAAGAAGGTGCCGCTCCCAAACTGAGAGCAGCCGATTATGCAGCCAAGGCTGCTGGTTACGAAACTACTTGCTGGAAAGAAGCTATGGAGGTACATGCATTCAACGAAAAGCGCGTTGAAATAGCCTCGCTGAATAGAAAGGCCATAATCTCAAGAGAAAAGGCGAGCCAAGATGGAAATAATAAAATGAGATTGGCGACAGCCGACCTGGAACGCAGAAGGCAGGCTCTAGAGAAAGGGGAGCAGACGCTACAGGATATGCGTAGGGAATTATCCCACCGCAAATACGACTTTGAACTCGCTGCCGCAAAAGTAGAGTCAGCAGAGCGGCTTCTTGCCCTTCATCAAAAAAATGCGGATGAAGAACTTAAATACTCAAGAATAAGGGCCTTGAATTTGGCGCCAAGGCCTCGCTAGAGAAAGGGGAGAAGATTTTTGGCAGCTTCCCGCATTAACTATTGACCAGTTAGCTATTAAAGATCGAAAAGATCAATGGCGTAGCGTTCTGTCTCATAAAGACGTGAGTCGCGCCAGCCAGGCATTTTCCGAAGCTGAAGCATTTTAAAAAATAGGCTCAAGTTTGACCTGTCGAGCGATTCCACCCCTTCAAGATTTACCTCGCTTTTCCCCCGGTACCAGGACACATAGGCTTGCGCAAACCATTCTGCGGTGTTGCACTCTGTGTCGAAAAAACGACAAATGTCAGAGAGGGTTTTTTCAAATTGAGATTCATGCATGGGTGATTCCTCTTTTGGGGGTAGGCACACGCGAGTGTGCCCTAGGATAATTATGAGTAACTGTAACTAGCTGTCGGTGGTGTTTGGGCTATTTTGCTAGTACCACGTATGTGCCACTTGACCCAAACGAGTGCTGGCCGATGACCACCCCGACAACCTTTTTTCTCTTTTCGCCGTAACGAGATTCCGTAGCCTCTTTGATCAATTCTATTTGGGAATCAACCTTCCTGGGGCCGAGGGAGTCGTGATAACGGCCCAGGTCATTACGCAGAAAAAAGAGGTTCTTTAAGCCCTCTGGGGCTCGCCAAACCTCCCTTTTCACAGCTTCTACTAACCTCTCATGGGGACCCATTAAAATATTGAAATCGATTTTGTTAATCTCGCGTATCAGGGTCATGGCGCCGCCGATTCCAAAAAGCTGGTACTGGCGAATATTCATGGCGCGCAGGACTGCCTTTACCCGCGAGCTATTTCGGATTGACGCCAAGTCCTGCTGCTCGCGTTGCCCATCGTCGGCTTGCTCTTTTTCGGAAGGTGTGTGCTCTGGGCCGATTGGTAGCTCTGCGACGTCAATATCCTTCATTAGATATTTAAAAATATAACCCGAAGCGCTGCCTTTACTGTCATCGCCTACAACGATTTTAACTTGCGCACGTCTCGGAAATTCACGTTTACAAGACCTTCTAAATAGTTTCAAAGAACTTGATTTTAGAAAAACTTGCAGATGCCAGTGGACGCTTCCATCTTTATGAGTTTCGGCGGTTCGAAAACCATAACAAGAGTCAGTGCCGAACTTTAAGCCGTTTTTGCTTAAATACGATCTAATGCGGACCCATGCGGTACTGATATACTTGTGGCTGGATTTAAGGCCAAGCTCTTTGTTGTAGCTGCACCGGCTGGCTGAATGAGATGGATTCGGATGAAATTCCGGCGGGGCGGTGAACGTTACGAAAATCCAGGAAAGTCCCTTTTCTTTAGCCATCGACTCAAGATTTTTCGCGACAAAATAAAGTTCGCTTAGTCTTCGTGAGGCGGAGTTTTTCGCAAGTTCGGCCATTGAAAATACTTCACCGGTTGTAGTTTTAACTATGCTGATCCTTTTTAAGGATTCCAAGGTTTTTTCGGCTTTCTCTCTATATCGCTTGAGAGTTACATCGGAACAATAAATTTGGTGATTGTCTTTTCCGGGGCCTCCAACAATTTTGCGCTCTGCTTCCCAGTTTAGCCTGTCCATATTTGCGGCTTTCTCCAGCTTTGATTTCCAATATTTAAAGCATACGGACTTTCTTTTTGCCGAGTCTTCGGTTGTGCCTTCAATTGTTAGTCCATAAAACCCAGCGCTTGCGGTGAACATGTTATTGCTAACCTTTGTAACCGTAATTTGGTTTGTTTTAAAATGATAAGCGATTTGGCTCGCTACCAGCCCAACATACTGGAGGGATAGAGTGCCGGCTGGTGGTAGATTCTTCAAATCGGGCGCAACAAAAAGACGACCCTTATAATGATCTTTTGTCATCATGGGTGCCTTCAAGCAGTGTGCTTTAAGATGGAGCGGGCTAAGAACTCTGCCAGGTCAGTGATACGATATCGAACTTTCCGCCCGATTTTGAAATAGGGTAAATCGTATCTACCAGTCGAACGCCATGCTGCAAGGGTTTGGGGTTTTACGCCTAATACAGTAGCCGCATCCTTATCGCTTACATGGATGGGCTCTCGCTGGTGAATAGATAAGCCAGCTAAGATTTCATTCTTAATTGAGCTAATTTCAGCTGCGGTTTTCATGTGATCTCCATCGTTTGGTTTCGATGGAGATATACTGACGAGGCTTGGGGTTCTCAGGGAGGGATGAGAAACTACATTAATAACTTAAAGGCATCCCCCCATTAAGTTAGATTGGAACTACACGGGAGCTGATTTGTATTGGTCTGTTGCAAGTTTTCTTATCGAGATAGCATTCTTGATTAGGTTGCTTGGGTCCAGCATGTCGGGGAAAACGGTTAGGATTATTTTTGTGAATACGCTGCGCGGTTTGCTTGATATCTTTATCCCGTGATCTTCGCACACACTTGCAATATTTGCGACAAGCCCAATATGTGTGCTGTCGGCTCTAACTAGTTTAACTATAATTGTGCCTCTAATTTGGGTTGCTGACTCTAGGAGAAGGTCCAGCATTTCCAATTCGCTTCCCCAGCTGTCGACATGAGCGAGCCCGTTGGTACGCCACTCGTTGAGTTTCGATTTATCAGAATAGAAAACGGATGAGAGCTTTGCGATAGTTTGATTAGGAAGTAACGTTGAATCTGAGGACGCTATAAATTCACCGAGTAACTCGCGGGTTTCTTTCGGTAAAGCAGACCAAGCTTTTCTAGCGGCTTTTAAAGTCGAGATATATGTATCTATTTTTTCGAGTTGAATCGCGGGTGCTTCACTTATGCCGTAGCATTTTTTGTAAGTTTCTCTCCAGCCCACGCGTTGGCATATCCCGGTCGCTAGCAAATGTGGCTCTTTTGGTTTTTCTCTAAGGCTATTGAGTGTATTTAACAATGCATCATATAGCTCTGTTTCGCTGAGGGTCGACGTTTTATCCTGTTTCATGTTCTCCTTCCTTAGTCGCTAGTTGAGGCGTCTGGTAAACCTGAAGCGCCAATCATGGCCCTTACCGCACCATTGACGGATTCACGCACCGGGTCAAGGTCCAAACGCGCATATATAGCCGTCGATTGAATTGATTTATGGTTTAGGGATTTGCCAATAATGGTGAGCGATGCTCCGGCGCGAGCCTGCCAGCTTCCCAGGGTTCGTCGCAGATCGTGCATCCGCAGATCGGTCATGTCGTAGTGGCTTGGATCGATGTCTAGTGCGTCAGCCACGGCTAGGTATTTTTTGTAAGCCTCTTTTGGAGCTGTGATGATGAGAGCCTGGGCATCTGCGTAGTCCTTTTCGGTCATGTGTCCTTTTAGTTTTAAATAGTCTAGAAGGCAATGAAGGCTGGCTAACCTTAATACATTCAGCCAGGCTTTTTTTGGCTCTACGATGTGGCCTGTCGCGCTGCTGCTGGGGAAGACGAATTCCGAGGGTGGGTTTGTGTGCTCCCTGGCTTTCAGAATAGCCAGGGCTTCAGGTGCGAGAGTGACATTTTGAGGGGTTCCATTTTTAGTTTTCCGAATTCGCCAAATGGCCATTTCATAATCAATATCTCGCCAGGCCATTGACTGAACATTTGAGCGGCGGGCTCCAGTGAGTAGCAGAATCAGGAAATAGTCTGACATGCTTGATACCGCTAGTGCAGGGAACAGATAGGGAAGCTCTTTTGATTGGACAAAACGTTCTCTAGTCGGAGCATGATTTTTCTGAACTTTGCTGGCAGGATTCTCGCCTTTGAAATATCCCTCATCATCGGCGTAACTGAAAACGGATGAAATTATCGCTACAGCTTTATCGGCCTGACGGTGACTTTTTGCGCTTGTAATGCGGTGTATGCTTTTCACGTCACTGGACGAAATACTTGAAAGCTTAAGATTTGCTACCCCTTTCACGTGAAGGCGAACCGTGTCGCGGTAGTCTTTTTTCGTACGCTCTTGGATTTTTGAGCCGTCCTTCTTTATTTTATTTTCGAGCATATCTTCAAGAACGTCGGTGAAGGTTTTTTCTTTTTTCAGCGCTCGACGGGCGGTTGCTGGGTTTGCGCCCTGAGAAAATTCTCCCAGGACTTTTAGCGCTTCGATTTGAGCTTGTTCTACGGTCATTTCGGGGAAGCGACCAAGCTTTATCCAAGCTGTTTTTTCCCCCACGCGCTTGACGACGGTGAAAGTTCGTGAGCCTGAGGAAGTAATACGGATTGCTAGCTTTGGGGTTTCAGAGTCGTAAAACGTTATGCGTTTCCCTTTGGGTGGTAGCGTGAGGGCGAGCAGAGCTTTTTTAGAAAATTTTAGTATTTCCTTTTTCTTCATTTTTTTACCTATCCAATGGGCTAGCGCGGGGCTAGCACTGGCTATCAATTTTGGTCAATTGAGATAGAATTTAAGATAGGCGATGCTAAGGCTTAATGCCTGATTTGTATAGGTTAAAGGATAATTCGCTATGTCCGTCTATTGGTGGACCCTCTGACTTGTAATCAGTAGGTCCCGAGTTCGACTCTTGGTGCCGGCACCATAGAATTAACGCAAAGGCTCATCTTCGGATGGGCCTTTTGCGTTTCTGATGCTCTCCTTGCGTTTGGCTGGCACGCCAAGTGGCTCGCCGCGCATGCACCAGTTCACATCCCACCGGCAAACCCGTTGCCGGACATGTTCGCCTTGCCTAGCCTGCAGGCTTCACAGGAGTGATAGTCGCCAAAGGAGCATGGCATGTCAGGCAAGCCCGCAGCCCGTCAGGGCGATCCAACCCGATGTCCGAAGAAGGGCCACGGTACTAACACCATTGTCACCGGTTCAGCAGATGTCCTGTTCGATGGCCTGCCGGCTGCGCGACTGGGTGACACTACCGCTTGTGGCAGTGCCTTGGTCGGTGCCGTTGTCCCCAATGTGTTGATCAACGGCCGCCCGGCAGCGGTGCTCGGCAGTACCGGCAGTCACGGTGATGTGGTGATCGGCGGCTCGGGCACTGTGATCATTGGTGGGGCGGTCGCTTCGTCTAGCGCGGGCGGTGGTGCCAGCAGTCTGCGCGCACCCGGTGGCGGTGCACCCCCTGGCCAGTTGCGCCAGGGTACAGGTAATGATGCGCTCCCCTTTTCCATCGAAGAAGAGGAGGAAGAAGACGAGCAGGAGCTGCCACTGCAACAGCGCATTACGTTGCGAGTGGGGATGTTTTTCGATGGCACGCTGAACAATATGAACAACGCTGCTTTTACCGCGCAGTGCAGGCAGGAGGATCTGAATCAGTTCGACCAGACGACCTTGGAGGCCATTCGCGACTTCTGTGAGGCCGAAGGTTATTCAGACTTCAGCGAGGATGGGCGTTATAACGCAATGCCGGATAACAGCTTTGGCAACGAAGCTAGCAATGTGGCTTTGCTGTACGACTTGTACCGTGATCAGGTGGATATGCAAATAAACCCGGATGCTCGCGAGGCAAGTATCAAGGTTTACATTGATGGCATTGGCACATCGAGTGGTGAAAAAGATTCGCTTACAGGCTATGCATTCGGTCAGGGTGAGACGGGCGTTGCGGAGAGAGTAAAACAGTGTCCTGATCTTCTTATTAAGAAATTGCGCGAGTTGTTGGATAGCAATCCCGATGTTCTAATTGAGAAAGTAAACTTCGATATATTTGGTTTTAGTCGTGGTGCGGCGGCGGCTAGGCACTTTGCCAACGAACTGTTGCAGCCGGATGGTGGAGTGATGTCAGGGCATATCGACAGTGCTTTGCCGGCGCTTGCTCCCGGTTTCTATTGGGCTGCCCACACAAGCATCAATTTTATCGGCATATTCGATACCGTCGCTGCCATAGCCGACCCTGCGCGGGGCCATTTGAGCGTTGGTGACGCTAAGAACCCCGGCGTTAATCTGCACCTTGCACGGGGTCGCGCCAACAAGGTAGTGCACCTCACAGCAGCGGATGAGCATAGACATAACTTCAGTTTGAACCGCGTTAACCCGGAGTATCACGAAGAGATTGTTTTGCCTGGTGTGCACTCCAATTTAGGCGGCGGCTACCCAAGTGTTACTCGGGAAAGACTATTGCTTGGGCGGCCGCAACTGGTGCGCGGCAATTACTACTCGCTGGCCGGAATTGACAGGGCGCGGCTGCAGGCTTCACCGGCCTGGCAGCGACGAGAGGCGGCGGAAGCTGCATTTCGAGCAAAAGGGCTGCCCGGTAATGGCCGTTTCATCAAGCAGGAGCTCAAGCTCCTGCGGGATCATCATAAGCAGACAGGGCAAGGGGCCGAAGGGGATATATTGCTGATGCTTAGTATGGATCGGTTAGTGCGGGGAGAGTTGTCGAGGGTGTCGCTGCGCGTAATGCATGCGAAAGCCCTTGAAAGCAACGTGCCGCTCGACTCTCTCAACGGGCAGGATAGCCGATTCTCCATTCCTTCTGATTTGCAGCCCATTGCTGACAAAGTCATAGCGGCAGCCATGGAGGGCGAAAACGCAGTTTTGAGCGATGGGGAGAAGCGCTATTTACATGGCCGTTATATACATGCTTCAGCCAACTGGAATGCCCAGTGGGGCTTTTTCCCGAATAAACCGCGTACTGATAACAAACGCGCAGTGTATAAGGATCAGTAATGGCAAGGCTGTCCACAGTGGGTAAAAAACTCATCGCACTAACACTCTCGATGATGCTGGCTGCGTGTGCGGGAGCGGGGAAGTCGCAGCATCCGAACGCGCCTGAACTACCTTACCGAACCTGGGAGATTGGGCTCTTGGCGCCTAACTACATGGAGGTTTGGGTAGAGAGTGTTGATGTACTGGATCAACGCGGCTATGCCTATGAACGAGTTCATGGTGGCACCTCATCAATACAGAACCCGCCGGAAAATAAAGGTAATCCTGTTGGTTGGCCTGCTCGTCCCGGAGTTGGGGCAACTCGACCGATGAGAGGCATCGACCTGCCTTATTATATTTTTGTGCGCTGGCAGTCACTGGTGGAGCCGCAAACGTATAACGTGCGTATTGATATTCCCGAATGGGTTCGCAAGGAGATGGTCACTGGACACCCGGCATACTGCCGCTTCGATGGTAAAAACATAACGGGTTACCGCTATGCTATTACTCTGGGCTTGGCTCCGGGCGGTATCGCGAAAGCGTGGCTGACCGGTGCTTGCCTCGAGCCAATAGAGATTGGCCGATTCGAAGGCGTCGTGGAGCCCAAAGGCCCCTATGGCGGCAAGTCAGGAGGCGAATATTATCGCCCGCCCAGCGAACATGCGCAGCACTACCTCGATACTCACAGCATCCCCTTTGAGAGCTGGTAATTGTCAGTTTAATGATTGCCTGTTTTTGCCGTGCTCTGGCGTTGCTATTAGTAATGCCGGAGCTGTTGGTGTGTGCCAGCGGAGCAAATCGCATTGTCCGCAGCCAGCTAAATGCGTTGAGCTGGCTGTTTCCCGGTAGTGGTAGCGCTGTCCATAACGGTGCGAAGGGTGTCAACGCGGCGCTCGGACAAACTCCACCACCCGCTGCAGCGCTTCGTCGGACACCTGCAATAAACCGGTGTGCGCCTGAAATACGTGCCACAACCCCTTGTAGCGTTCCAGTCTCACCTGCACGCCCTTGGCGCGGGCGGCTTGGGTCAGGCGCAGGCTGTCGTTGAGTAGCAGCTCATCTTCACCCACTTGCAGCAGTAACGGCGGCAGCCCTTGCAGGTTACCAAACAGTGGGGATACCTCGGGGTCGGTGCGGTCCTGACCGGGCCGGCAGTAGGCGTCGCGGGCCAGGTCCATCCAAGTCGGGTGAATTAGCGGGTCGCCGGCCGGTGGGCTATGCAGATGCTCGCCGGTAAAGTCGGTGACCGGCGAGAAGCACACCAGGGAGCCCGGCAGCGGTAATCCCAAGGCCTGCAGCCGCTGTGCGGTGACCAGGACCAGATTGCCGCCAGCCGAGTCACCCGCCAGGGTGATCTGCTCGGGTTGGTAGCCGCGGGTGAGTAATGCCTGGTAGGCGGCGACGCAGTCATCGCGTGCAGCGGGCGTGGTATAGGTGGGAGCCAGGCGGTAGTCGATAGCACAGAGATCCCATTGCCCGCCCTTGGCGAGTGCCGAGCACAGGCTGCGATGGGTGGCCGGTGATCCGATCAGAAAGGCGCCGCCGTGGATATACAGCAGCACGCGGCCATCGCCTCCTTCGGCCGGGCGATGCCACTCGCAGGGGCGCTCGGCAATGACCTCGCGGCTGCGGGTGACGCCGCGCGCCAGCGGCATGCTGAAGGTCAGTGCCGAGAGCACCAGGCGCTGCAGTGCGATAGGCACTGGTGGCCGTACCAGGCCGCGGAAAAACCAGCGCAGTGCGGTGCGCAAGCACCTGCGCAGACGGGGTTGCGCGCTGCTTTCGTAATAGTGGTCAACGTACACAGTCATGGTCGCTCAGTCTGGGTTTACGGGTCTGGTGGCGGTAGGCGAAGGTAAAGCCCGGCCAGTTGACGGTCTGTTTTCCTTCTGCGGTCAGGTACCAGCTGTTGCAGCCCTGTGCCCAGACGGTACGTTTGGCGCTGTCCTGCAGGCGCTGGTTGTAGCTTGATTGCGCGTCGGAGCGTACATCAAGGTAACGCAGCCGGCGGCGGCGCAGGGTCTGTATGCTCTGGACTATGTAGCGAAACTGGCTTTCCAGCATGTAAATGATGGAGTTGTGCCCCAGGTTGGTGTTGGGCCCGTAGAGCATGAACAGGTTTGGGAAGCCGCTCACCGAAATGCCTTTATAGGCTTCAGCACCGTGTTGCCACGCGCTGTTGAGGTCGCGGTTTTGCAGGCCGGTTATGCGGATAGGAGCGAGAAACTCGGTGGCGGCGAACCCGGTGCCATAGATGATCACATCAGCGGGGTGCACCTGGCCATCGCGGGTTTTTATCCCCTCTGGGACCACGCATTCAATCCCCTCGGTGACCAGGCTGACCTTGTCCTGTGCCAGAGCTGGGTAATAGTTGTTGCTGATCAGGATTCGCTTGCAGCCCATCGGGTAGTCTGGCGTGAGGGCGGCTCGCTTCTGCGGATCGTCGACCTGCTGGTGCAGGTGTTTCAGCGCCGACTTTTCGGACTGCTTTACCAGCGAGGGAAAGTAGACGAACCCCAATGCACGCACCTCGTGGCTGCAGTATTGCCAGGCGCGGTCGAGCTGGTGCAGCCAGCCAAAGCGCTGCAGGCGTGCGCGTTTCTTTGCGTCGTATTCGCGGTCGTCCTTGGCAATCACCCAGGGCGCGCTGCGTTGAAACAGGTCCAGGCTGGCCACCTGCGGCACTATTTGCGGCACAAACTGGATGGCCGAGGCGCCAGTGCCGATAACCGCTACGCGCTTGCCGCCGAGGTCGACGTCGGACCGCCAGCGGGCCGAGTGGAAGGCTGTTCCGGCGAAGTTCTCGATACCGTCCAGGTTAGGCATCAGTGGTCGGTTGAGCTGCCCACAAGCGGTAATCAGCGTACGGCAGCGTAAAGTGTCGCCAGCGCCCGTGGTCACGTTCCAATGGCCCTCGGCTTCATCAAATTCGGCGCTGCTTACGTCGCAATTCAGCCGCAGCCTCGAGCGCAGCTGGTATTTGTTGGTGCAGTGCTGGATGTAGTCATGGATCTCAGGTTGGCGAGCGTATTTGTGTGGCCAGGTGGTGCGGGGCTCGAAGGAGTATGAGTACAGGTGCGACGGGACATCGCAACCGGCGCCGGGATACTGGTTGTCGCGCCAGGTGCCGCCCACGTCGCCGGCCTTCTCGAGGATCAGGAAGTCACTGATGCCGGCGCGATCAAGCTGGATCGCCATACCAATGCCGCCAAAGCCGCTGCCGACGATGATGGCCCCCAGAACAGGGCGGTTGGAGTTATTCTTGGACATTGTTTTGCTCCTTTTTGTAGTTGCATCTTAGCGCTTGCCTGGGAGCAGTTTTATGGCATAGTCGGTCAATAAATTGTGATTTTCGGACAGACTTCCATGTACAACATGCCATGGCCTGAGGTGCGGCGAATTACCAGTGTGCAGCTGCTGGCGCAGTTGGGCACCGACAAGGGGTTGTCGCTGGATCAGTGTTTGCAGGGTTCGGGGTTGAGTGTGCTGGCGCTGGCCAACCCACAGCAGGAGGTGCAGGCCGCACAGGAGCTGCAGGTTATCGCCAATCTGCTGGCTTTGCTGCCCGCAGAACCCGCGCTGGGGCTGCAAGCGGGAATGCGCTATCAACTGGCGCACTACGGCATCTGGGGCTATGCGCTACTCAGCAGCGGCAGCCTGCGCGAAGCGCTGGAGCTGGGGCTACGCTATCTGGACCTGACTTTTGCCTTCAACCGTATCGAGCTGATCAGCGAGGCGAAGCATGAGTATCTGCAGCTACAGACCCAGGCCGTACCTGACGGCCTGCGCGAGTTTGTGCTGCTGCGTGATTGCGCGGCCATCGCGTTGATTCAGCAAGAGCTGACCGGTGAGCCCGCGCCCTTTCTGGCGGTAGCTCTGCGCATGCCGCGCCCTGGGGCGGAAGCGCTGGCCTGGTTCCCCCGGGCGCTCGGTTGCCTGCCTTGCTTTGAGCAACCGCAAAATCGTATTGCCCTGAACCCCGAGCTGCTGGCCCGCCCGCTCAGTGGCGCCAACCCCGCCGCCGTGCAGCTATGCGAAGCGCAGTGCCGTGAAGTACTGCAGCGCCACCGCCAACGGGGCGGATTGGCGGCCCAGGTACGCGAGTTGTTGCTCGGCCAGCCCGGGCAACTGCCGGACATGCCGCAGTTGGCGGCGCGTCTGCACATGAGTGAGCGCACCTTGCGCCGCAAGCTGGCCGCTGAACAGGTCAGCTTTCGTCAGTTGCTGGACGAGAGCCGGCAGGCGCTGGCTGACGAGCTGCTGGCTGAGGAAGGCTTGCCCCTTGAAGCGGTGGCGCAGCGCCTGGGCTACGGTGAGTTATCCAACTTCATTCACGCTTTCAAGCGCTGGAAGGGCATGGCCCCACGTCAGTATCGCCGCCTGCGTCTGCCATCCTAGGCCGACGACTCGCTGCCATCAGCCCCACTGATAGGGGCTTATTCCGCCGACCAAAGGCCGAGCCAGCCAGGGCCTGGCGGGAGTATCTTTGGGGGCAGCTGTGTTCCGTTATCTATCCAAGAACAAGGAGAATACCCATGGCTGATCTTGAAGCCTTCCGCCAGCAGACCCGCACGTGGCTGGAAGAAAACTGCCCGCAGAGCATGCGCAAACCCATGACCAGCGAAGCCGATCAATGCTGGGGCGGGCGCGACTTCAACTTCGCCAGCGAAGACCAGAAGCTGTGGCTTGAGCGCATGGCTGCCAAAGGCTGGACCGCCCCTGACTGGCCCGCCGAATACGGTGGCGGTGGCCTGTCGCAGGAGGAGCACAAGGTGCTACGCGAGGAGCTGGCACGCATCAGTGCGCGCCCGGCCCTGTCCAGCTTTGGGGTGTGGATGATCGGCCCGGCGATTCTCAAGTTCGGTTCCGAAGAGCTCAAGCGTCAGCATCTGCCACCCATCGTACGTGGCGAGATTCGCTGGTGTCAGGGCTACAGCGAGCCGGGTGCGGGTTCCGACCTGGCCGGGCTGCAGACCCGTGCGGTCGATGAGGGCGATCACTTTATCGTCAATGGCCAGAAGATCTGGACCTCCTACGCCGACAAGGCCGACTGGATGTTCTGTCTGGTGCGCACCAACCCGGAGGCCAAGAAGCAGCTGGGCATCAGTCTGGTGCTGTTCGATATGACCACCCCCGGTGTGAGCACGCGACCGATCAAGCTGATTTCCGGCAGCTCGCCGTTCTGTGAAACCTTTCTGGATAACGTGCGTGTCGCGAAAAATCAGGTAGTCGGCGAGATCAATGCCGGCTGGACCATCGCCAAGTACCTGCTTACCCACGAACGCGAGATGATCGGTGGCATGGGCCGCACCGCCGCCGGTCAGAAAACCCTGTCGCAGGTCGCCGTCGAGTGCATCGGACTAGACGGTGGCAAGCTGGCTGACGACCTGCTGCGCGGTGAACTCGCGCGCTGGGATCTGGATTCGGCAGCCTTTGCGCTGACTGCAGAGCGCGTGCTGGACGAGGCCAAGGCCGGGCAGGGCGTGGGTGCGGCCTCGGCCATGCTCAAGTACTACGGCACCGAGCTGAACAAGCGCCGGCAAGAGCTGCTGGTCGCACTGCATGGCAGTGACGGTCTGGTGTGGGAAGGGGAGACGCACCGCGGTGGCGCTATCCCGCGTAACTGGCTGCGTTCGAAGGGCAACTCCATCGAGGGGGGCACCACCGAAGTTCAGCTCAACGTCATCTCCCGCAACATTCTCGGGCTCCAGTAACGGTTAGAGGACCACGTCATGTCAGCATTGGTATTGAACGAAGAACAGCAAATGCTCAAGGATGCGGCCACCCGCTTCATGGCCGAAAGCGCGCCGGTGAGCCAGTTGCGAGCATTGCGCGACAGCAACGATGCAACCGGTTTTTCCCGTGAGTTGTGGCAGAGCATGGTCGAGATGGGATTTGTCGGCACTCTGATTCCTGAGGCACTCGGTGGCTCGCAGTTTGGCTACGTGGGCATGGGGCAGGTGTCGGAGCAGGCAGGTCGCAATCTCAGCGCCTCGCCGCTGCTGTCCACTGCGGTGGGCGGCGTGGCGGCGCTGATGCTGGCCGGCTCTGCTGCGCAGCAGGAAGCTCTGCTGCCCCAGGTTGCCGCCGGCGAACTGCTGCTGGCGCTGGCCGTGGATGAAAGCCCGCGGCACAACCCGGCGCAGGTAACCACTCGTCTGGAGGCCAAGGGCGACGGTTATGTCCTCACCGGACGCAAGCAGTTTGTGGTCGATGGTCATGTGGCCGACAAGCTGATTGTCTCGGCCCGCAGCAATGGCGCTGATAGCGAGCGCGAGGGCATCAGCCTGGTGCTGGTTGATCGCGCTGCCGCTGGTGTGAGCGTTGAGCGCGTCAGCATGGCCGACAGCCGCAATGCGGCCGTGGTCACCTTTGATCAAGTGCAAGTTGGCGCAGACGCGCTGTTGGGCGAGGCAGGCCAGAGCTTTGCTGCGCTGCAGCTGACGCTGGATGTGGTGAACGGTCAACTGGCGGCCGAGTTGCTGGGGCTGTCACTAGAGGCCTTCGGGCGTACCGTCGCGTACCTGCAGGAGCGCAAGCAGTTCGGTGTCACCATTGGCTCCTTTCAGGCGCTGCAGCATCGCTGCGCGCACCTGTTCAGCGAACTGGAGCTGGTCAAATCCGTGGTGCTGAAAGCCCTGATGGCGCTGGATGCCGGCGCTGACGATGCGGCCATGCTGGTCAGTCTGGCCAAGGCCAAGGCGTCCGAAGTGGCTGAACTGACGACCAATGAGGCGGTACAGATGCACGGTGGCATGGGTATGACCGATGAGTTTGATATCGGTCTGTTCATGAAGCGCGCGCGCTGTGTGCAGGCGCTGTTTGGTGACTATCGTTATCACGCCAACCGCTTTGCGCTGTTGCGCGGTTATTGAGTAGCTTTAAGAGTCGCCCCATGTGCTAGCCGTGACGGCCTGGGGCGCGCTGGCGAACCCCGCATCGAGCAGTCGATGCGGGGTTTTCTTGTATTGGTAAGACCAGTTGCGTGATATTTGGCCTGCCTTCTGGCTCGGGCGTCCTGCTGTTTACCAATTACTACGAAGGCAGGGCTAGGCACTCTGCGCTTGACTGTTTAACCTTGCTAGCACTGTTTGCTAGAAGGGTACGACCATGCTGTTACGCGGAATGACCTGGCTGATCTTTTTCCAACTGTTGGGAACGGGCTTGAACGTCCTGCTGTTGCCGATCCTGCCGGGGCCGATCATTGGCATGGTGCTGATGGTGGTCTACCTGTGCCTGCGCGGCGAGGTCAGCGAGTCGATCAGTCTGGCAGCGGGTGGCCTGCTCAAGTACCTGCCGCTGATTCTGGTGCCGCCGGCCGTCGGCATCATGGCCTACGGCGCGGAGATCGCCGCGGATGCCTCCGCCATTTTGCTTACTCTGGCGATTTCCCTGGCGCTCAGCCTGCCCTTCTGCGGCTGGCTGATGCAGCGCTTGATAACCCGTCAACAACATCGGGAGGAGTCCTGATGGGCAGCCTTCAGCAGGCCTGGTTCGCGGTGCTCAATCATCCGCTGTTCTGGGTCGGCATGACCCTGGCGGCGTACCAATTCGGCCTGGCGCTGTATGAAAAGACGCGCATGGCGGTGTTCCACCCGGTGCTGGTTTCCACCCCTTTGCTGGCCGGCCTGATCTGGCTGGCAGGTGAGGATTATGCGCATTATCGTGACGCTGTTACGCCTCTACTGGTACTGCTGGGGCCGGCGACGGTGGCGCTCGCTATTCCGCTGTACTTGAACCTGCGCCGAATTCGCAGCTTCTTCTGGCCGGTACTGATTTGTCTGCTGGTGGGCGGTAGCTTTGCTACGCTGTTGGCTGTGCTGCTTGCATGGCTATTGGGCGCGGAGCCGATGATCATGATGACCCTGGCACCGAAGTCAGTCACCTCGCCCATCGCCATGCTGGTGGCCGAGCAGATTGGCGGCGTGGCGGCGCTGGCGGCGGTGTTTGTTATGTTCACCGGGGTGCTGGGCGCGATCTTTGGCCCTTGGTTGCTGCGTATTTGTGGCGTTGATCATCCTGCCGCCTGGGGTATGGCGATGGGGATGACTGCTCACGCGGTAGGTACCTCGCGGGCTTTGGAGGAAGGTGAGGAGGCTGGCGCCTTTGCGGCTTTGTCGATGAGCCTCATGGGGATGGCGACCGCGCTTTTATTACCGCTCGCTGTCTCTTTATGGGCTATGCTCTGAGTCGGGTGCGTTTTGGCTGGCTCTGCTGGGTATTTGACCGCTCCCGGTCCTGACTGCGTCTGATACACATCAGACGCTTGCCTGCGGCAATTGGTCCGTTCCTTTATTGATCTATGTCAAGCAAACTGCAATCTGGAACATTCCAGTCTGTTGCGGAGTCACAGCCAGAGTCCCTGTCGCTGACCACACTCTGTTAAACGGATAATCGGCGTCATATTTCCCAGAAGGAGCAGTACGCATGGAATTGGATCCTCTCCTGTTGTCACGCCTGCAGTTTGCTTTCGTGGTGTCATTTCACGCGATCTTTCCGGTGTTCAGTATTGGCTTGGCGTCGTTCATTGCCTTTCTGGAAGCGCTGTCCTTCAAAACCGGTAACCCGGTGTGGGAGCGTCTGTCCAAGTTCTGGGTGCAGGTGTTCGCCGTGGTCTTCGGCATGGGTGTGGTGTCGGGCATTGTGATGTCCTTCCAGTTCGGCACCAACTGGAGCAATTACTCCTACGCAGCGGCGAACTTTCTCGGGCCGATGCTCAGTTACGAGGTAATTACCGCGTTCTTCTTGGAAGCGGCCTTTCTTGGCGTGCTGCTGTTCGGCCGCAACCGGGTGCCGCAAGGGCTGCATCTGTTTGCGGCCTGCATGGTCGCGTTGGGTACTTTGATTTCCACGTTCTGGATTCTCTCCGCCAACAGCTGGATGCACACGCCAGCGGGCGTCGAGCTGCGTGACGGCGTGTTCTTCGTGACCTCTTGGAGCGAGGCCATCTTCAATCCGTCGTTCCCCTATCGTCTGGCACACATGGTGCTGGCGTCCTTCCTTACAGGCTCGTTCGTGGTTTCAGGGGTCAGCGCCTGGTACCTGTTGCGTGGTCGCGAGGTCGAGGTGAACCGCAAGGCGCTGTCGATGTGCCTGTGGCTGATTCTGATTCTGGCGCCCACTCAGGCGGTGGTGGGTGACTTCCATGGTCTCAATACCCTGGAGCATCAGCCGACCAAGGTCGCCGCGATGGAAGCCAACTGGGAAACTGCCTCTGGCGTGCCCCTGTTGCTGTTTGCCTGGCCAGATAAAGACAGCCAGAGCAACCTGATCGAAATCGGTATTCCCAAGCTGGCAAGCCTGATTCTCACCCACGACATCAACGGCGTGGTGCCTGGCCTCAAGGAAGTTCCTGCAGCCGAGCAGCCCGAGGTGATCTGGGTGTTCTGGGGTTTTCGCGTGATGGTCGGCCTCGGGCTGTTGATGATTGCCACTGGCTTTATGGGCTTGCTGCTGCGCTACAAGCAGCGCTATTGGCAGACGTCCTGGTTTTTGCAAGGCCTGCGGTTGATGAGCGTAACGCCTTTTATTGCAGTATTGGCGGGTTGGGTGGTTACCGAGACCGGCCGAGCGCCCTGGCTGGTGTACGGCATGATGACCCACGCCGAGGGGCTTACGCCATCGCTTACCGGCGGCATGGCGCTGTTTACCCTGTTGGGCTACATCACGGTCTACGCGATGATTTTCAGCGCTGGCCTGTACTACCTGATGCGAGTATTGCAAGACGGTCTTGAAATTGACGCCCTGCATGGCGAGGAGGACGACGAGGTGCATCGTCCCGCCCGTCCGTTCTCGGGCACAGATGTATCACTAGAGCATAAGGGGGCCTGAGCATGGAAACGGAAATCTTTGACCTGTCGATGATCTGGGCCATGATCATTGCCTTCGCGGTGATCATGTATGTGCTGATGGATGGCTTCGATCTGGGCGTGGGCATGCTCTTTCCCTTCGCGCCGGATGAGGATGCCCGCGACGTGATGATGAACTCGGTCGCGCCGGTGTGGGACGGTAATGAAACCTGGTTGGTGTTGGGTGGTGCTGGACTGCTGGGGGCCTTCCCCCTGGTCTACTCGATCCTGCTGCCGGCGCTTTACATAGGCGTGTTTCTGATGCTGGCCGGGCTGATCTTCCGTGGTGTGGCCTTCGAGTTTCGCTTCAAGGCAAATACCTCGCGCTATCTCTGGAACTGGGCCTTTGCTGGTGGCTCCTATCTCGCGGCCTTCGCTCAAGGCGTGGTGGTAGGTTCTTACATTCAGGGCTACAAGACCGAAGGGTTGGCCTATGCGGGCGGCGCGTTCGACTGGCTGACGCCCTTCACCGTGATGACCGGGGTGGGCCTGATGGCCGGTTATGCGCTGCTCGGCAGCACTTGGCTGATCATGAAGTCCGAGGGTTACATTCAGCAATGGGCCTATCGTATTGCACCCTGGTTGCTGGCCGCGGTATTGGGCGTCTTCGGCATCATCAGCATCTGGACGCCATCGGTTGATCCGAGTGCCTATGAGCGGTGGTTCGCGACTGTTCGCTGGATCTGGATATTCCCGTTGCTGGCGCTGTTTTTCGCCTACCAGATCTGGAGTGGATTGCGTAAGCGCAAGGAGGTATTGCCGTTCATTGCGACCATGGCAATGTTCTTCGCGACCTATTTCGCGCTGTTGTGGACGCGCTGGCCCTACGTGATTCCGCCGAACTTCACCCTGTGGGATGCCGCGTCGGCTCCCGGGTCACAGCTGTTTCTGCTGCTCGGCATGCTGTTCGTGATTCCGATCATTCTGGCGTATACCGCCTGGACCTACTGGATCTTCCGCGGCAAGGTCCGCGTGGGTGAAGGCTATCACTGAGTCTGCTCGCCGCAGCCGTCAGTGGCTGCGGCAGCAGGGCCTGCTGGTTCGGCCCTGGCTCTACGCAGCGGCAACGGCAGGCCTGCTGCAGACACTGGCGATCATGGCCCAGATGGGCCTGATGGCTTGGCTGGTGCACAGCCTGCTGATTGAACAAATCCCGCTTGCCTCGTTGGCCTGGCCGGCTACCGGACTCGTTCTGGCGGTGCTGGTGCGCGCGCTGGCACAAGCCGCACAGGAGCGCTGCGGGCAGCACGCCAGCGCGCGCGTACGCCAGCGCGCGCGGGAGCAACTGGCGTCCGACTGGGCTGCCTTGGGGCCTATCCGCTTGGCCGACCGCTCCAGCGCCGCGCTGAGTAACCAGTGGGTCGAGCAAGTTGAAGCGCTGGATGGCTATTACGCGCGTTACTTGCCGCAACAATGGCTGGCGCTGCTCTCTCCGTTATTGATCCTGCTGCTGGTGTTCTGGCTCGACTGGCTGGCGGCGCTGTTTCTGCTGCTGGCTGCGCCGCTGATTCCGTTGTTTATGGCGCTGATCGGCATGAGCGCTGAAAAGGTCAGTCAGCAGCATGTACTGGAAGCCGGGCGCCTGGCCGGCCACTTTCTGGATCGGGTGCGCAGTTTGACCAGTCTGCAGCTGTTTGGTCAGGTCGGCGCGGCGACGCGCTCGGTTCAGGACGCCGCAGAACACTATCGCGCGGTCACCATGCGCACGTTGTGCATCGCCTTCTTGTCTTCCGCTGTGCTGGAGTTCTTTGCCTCTGTGGCGATTGCCGTGGTGGCGATGTACATCGGTTTTGGTTTGCTGGGCTATATAACGTACGGGCCGGCAGAGCAACTGACGCTGTTTTCCGGTTTGCTGATTCTGCTGTTGGCGCCGGAGTTTTTTCAGCCGCTGCGAAGCCTGGCGCAGTCATATCATGATCGCGCTGCCGCCTTGGCGGCCGCTGACGGCATGGCGGCGTTGCAGATGGAGGCCGCTGCTGTGGGGCAGCCGAATGCGCTGGCACCGCAGACAGAAGACACCGTCGGTATCCGCATTCGCGGGGTGGGGTTGGCCTACCCGGGGCGAGGCCAAGTGCTGAGTCACGTCTGCCTGCAGATCGCGCGGGGGCAGGTAGTGGCGTTGACCGGGCCGTCTGGCGCGGGTAAATCCAGTTTGCTGCATTGCCTGGCCGGGTTTGTGACCCCGCAGGCCGGTAGTCTCAGCCTGTTTGGCCGCTCGCCGGGCGAGCTGCCCCTGGCCTGGCTGGGGCAGCGGCCGTTTCTGATACAGGGCAGTTGGGCGGACAACCTGCGGCTTACCGCACCGCAGGCCAGTTCGAACGAGATGCTGCGGGCGCTCGAAGCCGTTGGCCTGGCGCCGCTGCTCGCGGTGCAGCCTGAGGGGCTCGACACGCTGCTGGGCGAAGGCGGGCGCGGCCTCTCCGGGGGCCAGGCGCAGCGACTGGCCTTGGCCCGGGTCTGGTTATCCTCCGCTGAACTGGTGCTGCTGGATGAGCCGACCGCCAGTCTGGATCAGCGCAGTGAGGCCGAGGTGATCGACGCATTGCGTGCGCTGGCCCACAGCGGCAAGACGCTGGTGATTGCCACGCATCATCCGGCCCTGATGGCGTTAGCCGATCAGGCCTACGCACTGAAGCAGGGGAAGCTTGCTGATGCATGAGCTCAAGCCCTGGCTGGCGCTCATCCTGCAGCGGCGTGCACGGCTGCTGGTTGGCGCCCTGTTGCTGGCGCTGACGCTGTTCAGCGCCATTGGCCTGCTGGCGCTGTCTGGTTGGTTCATTACCGCCACCGGGGTGACTGCGCTGCTTTGGGCTGCGGGTCAAAAAGTGATGTTTGATGTCTATATGCCCGGTGGCGGCATTCGCTTTTTTGCCCTCACGCGTACGGTGGCGCGCTATACCGAGCGCGTGTTCAACCACAATACGGTGCTGAGCCTGCTGGCTGATCTGCGCGGTCGCCATTTTGCCGCGTTGGCGCTGCTGGATGGCGCCACCCTGGGTCGGCTACGCGCCGCGCAGTGGCTGAATCGCCTGACCGCCGATATCGACACCCTGGATACGCTGTATCTGCGCCTGCTGGCGCCGCCTGCCGTTGCCTTGCTGGGCATCGTGCTGGTGTGCGCCCTGATTGCGCTGTTTCACCTCTCGCTGGCACTGCTGCTGGGCTTGTTGTTGCTGGCGCTGTTACTGCTGCTGACCTTGGGCATGGCGCTGCTGGGGCGGCATTACAGTGCCAGGCGAGTTGAATTGCTGGATAACTTGCGGTCGCAGGCCATCGAGCAACTGCAGGGGCTGGCGGAGTTGAGCGCTGCCGGCACACTGGCGCTGCATCGGCAACGGCTGCTGGCGCGCAGTCAGCAGATGCTGGATGAGCAGCTGAAGTTGCAGGGCCGTATTACCCTCGGGCAGGCAGTGGCCACCCTTGGGGTCATGGCGGCGGTGCTGATCGGGCTGTTCGGTGCCATGCAGGCCTATGCGGCAGGTCTGCTGTCGGGGCCAATTGTAGTGATGATTCCGCTGGCACTGATGGCCTTGAGTGAAGGCTTTGCCGGCTTGCCGGCGGCATTCGCCCAGGGTGGCGGGGCTGTTGCGGCGGCAGCGCGGCTGAACCGGCAGACGCACCTCAGCAGCCGCCTGATTGATCCGGAAGCACCGGCACCTTTGCCTCGCCAGGTCAGCCTGCATTGGCAGGAGGTTGTTGTGCAACATGCGGGTATGCAGCGTCTGAATCTCAGCCTGCATCCTGGTGAGTGCCTCGCTATTATCGGCGCCTCCGGCTCCGGTAAATCCACGCTGGCCGCGCTGGCTGCGCGTTTGCTTGATCCCGACGCTGGTCAGCTTTGGGTCGGTGGCACGCAGCCAGGTGGCACCCCCCTGCGCGCGCTGTCGCTTGAGCAGTGGCGCAGCCAGCTGGGTTATCTGACTCAGCAAACCGAGCTACTGCACGACAGCATTCGCGCCAATCTCCTGCTGGGCAACCCGGCCGCGAGCAAAGACGAGCTGTGGGCCGCACTGGAGATGGTCGATCTGGCGGATCTGGTGGACGCCTTGCCGGACGGCCTGAATACCTGGGTGGGGGAGTCGGGCAAGCAATTGTCGGGTGGTGAAGGTCGCCGTCTGGCGCTGGCCCGCGTGCTGCTGAAGGATGCTCCGCTGGTGATTCTGGATGAACCCTTCAGTGGCCTGGATGCGGCGACCAGAGAGCGGGTAAAAGCGCGGCTGGAGCCTTGGCTGGCGGAGCGCACGGCGCTGCTGCTGGGGCACGATGCAGCCCTCTTGCCCCGGTCCGACCGTCGGGTTCTGCTCGGCGAGTAAGTGTCTCGCCACGCTTTCTTTTCTGAATGCTAATGCGTTCTGCTGAGCCAATGCGACGGGAGGTCGCATTGGCTCAGCAGTTTATGTTGATGCATGTCAATTTGCCTGTTGCGGGTGCGCCTTAATGTGAGCCAGTACTTAATGTGCAAAGGCTCGCGCGATCGCGCAGAGCCACGGCTGAAAAACAGACACGGTCCTCTTGTTGCCCTGCTGCGGCTTTGCGCCCAGGGCCTGCCTGAGTGCCAGCCTGATCTGACGGCCCTTGCTGATTTTTCCCGCTGCTACGGAGCATGCAGATGGACATTGTTGATCTTTCCAGGATGCAGTTTGCCCTGACTGCCATGATTCACTTTCTGTTCGTACCGCTCACGCTGGGGATGGCGTTTCTGCTGGCGATAATGGAGTCGGTTTATGTGATGACCGGTAAGCAGATATATCGCGACATGACCCAGTTCTGGGGCAAGTTGTTTGGCATCAACTTTGCGCTCGGGGTGACTACAGGCTTGGCGATGGAGTTCCAGTTTGGCACTAACTGGGCCTACTACTCGCACTATGTCGGCGACATCTTCGGCGCGCCACTGGCGATCGAAGCCTTGATGGCGTTCTTTCTTGAATCCACGCTTTTTGGTCTGTTCTTCTTTGGCTGGGAGCGTATGAGCAAGGTCAAGCATCTGGCCGTGACCTGGTTGATGGCGATCGCTACCAACCTGTCGGCACTATGGATACTGA
This sequence comes from Halopseudomonas sp., assembly GCF_036960865.1. Classification (GTDB taxonomy): domain Bacteria; phylum Pseudomonadota; class Gammaproteobacteria; order Pseudomonadales; family Pseudomonadaceae; genus Halopseudomonas. Next base: position 254,648 of record NZ_JBALWE010000003.1, on the reverse strand, counting down.
TCGCTAACGGCTGGATGCAGTACCCGATCGGCTCCGAATTCAATATTGAAACCATGCGCATGGAAATGACCAGCTTCACTGAAGTGCTGCTGAACCCGGTCGCCCAGGTCAAGTTCGTGCATACCGTTTCTGCCGGTTACGTCACCGGTGCTGTGTTCATGCTGGCCATTTCCAGCTGGTACCTGCTCAAGGGGCGTGATCTACCGTTTGCGCGCCGCAGTTTTGCCATTGCATCGGCGTTTGGCTTGGCCGGTGTGCTGTCGGTCATCGTCCTGGGTGACGAGTCAGGCTATGAGGTCGGTGAGGTACAGCAAGTAAAGCTGGCCGCAATCGAGGCGGAGTGGGAAACCCAGGAAGCGCCTGCTGCCTTTACCCTGTTTGGCTTGCCTAACGAAGAGTCGCAGCACACCGATTATGCGGTCAAGATTCCTGCGGTACTGGGCTTGATTGCTACTCGCTCGCTGGACGAGCAGGTGCCCGGCCTGCGTGAGATAAAAGAGAACAACCTGAAGCGAATCGTGCGGGGGCAGCAAGCCTACGATTTGATGCAGCGTATTCGGGCCGGCGATAAATCCGCGGCCACACGGGAGGCCTTCAACGCGGTGCGCGATGATCTGGGGTTCGGTCTGCTGCTCAGTGGTTATACCGACGATGTGCTGAACGCCAGCCCGGAAGAAATCGCGGCAGCAGTAGAGGCGACTGTGCCGAAGGTCTGGCCGCTGTTCTGGAGTTTCCGTGTAATGGTGGGTTGCGGGGTGCTGATGCTGCTGCTGTTTGCCTGCGCCTTCTGGCACAGCGCGCGGCGCACGCCGGATAAACCCAAGTGGCTGCTCAAGTTCGCCCTGTTCAGCCTGCCGCTGCCCTGGATTGCCTGTGAAACCGGCTGGTTTGTTGCCGAATACGGCCGCCAGCCCTGGGCCATTGGTGAAATTCTGCCAACCCATTTGGCGGTGTCGAGTCTGTCGGTTAGCGAGGTGTGGTTCACGCTGATTTCCATCGCCGTGCTGTACACCATCTTCGTGATTATCGAGGTGTGGCTGATGACCAAATATGCACGCAAGGGGCCGTCCAGCCTGCATACCGGTCGTTATGACCTTGAAACCACCCATGCACAGGAGGCTTGATCATGGATTACGAAGCGCTGCGGTTTATCTGGTGGTTGCTGATTGGCGTGTTGCTGATTGGCTTTTCAGTCACCGACGGGTTCGATATGGGCGTAGCGTCACTGCTCAAGGTTGTGGGCAACAACAACGATGAGCGCCGCGTCATGATCAATACCATTGCCCCGCATTGGGATGGTAATCAGGTCTGGCTGGTGACGGCCGGCGGCGCGCTATTCGCCGCGTGGCCGCCGGTCTACGCTGCGTCATTCAGCGGCTTCTATCTGGCCATGATGCTGACGCTGTTTGCGTTATTCCTGCGCCCGCTCGCGTTGGAGTATCGCTCCAAGATCGACAATGAACAGTGGCGTAGCCGCTGGGACTGGCTGCTGACGCTGGGTTCTGCTGTGCCGGCACTGATCTTCGGTGTCGCTTTCGGCAACCTGTTACAGGGCGTGCCCTTTCAGTTCGATAATCTGTTGCGGCTGGATTACACCGGTAATCTGCTGGGCTTGCTCAACCCCTTCGCACTGTTGGCTGGCGTGCTCAGCCTGCTGATGTTCGTCAATCACGGTGCAGCCTATCTGCAGCTCAAAAGCGAAGGGCAAATCAAGGCGCGCAGCGAGCGCATCGCCAGCCTGCTGTCGCTGACTTGTGCCGTACTCTTTGTTCTCGGCGGCATCTGGTTGTGGCTGGGAGTCGACGGCTATCAGGTGGTGAGTGTGATTGATACCAACGGTGCCAACCATACAACCGACAAGGTAGTGGAGGTGGTATCGGGCGCCTGGTTCCACAATTATGGCAAGCAACCGCTGCTGTGGCTGGTGCCGGCGCTGGGTGTTATCGGCTTCGTACTCTGCTCGCTGTTCAGTCGGCTGGCATGGCACGTGTCGGCCTTTATCAGCTCCGCGCTGGCAATGGCGATGGTGCTGGTTACTACTGGCATCAGCATGTTCCCGTTCGTCATGCCTTCATCCTTGGTGCCTAACCACAGTTTGACCATGTGGGACGCCACCGCCAGTGAAACCACGTTGTCGATCATGTTTGTGGTGGCTTGTGTGTTTGTGCCACTGATTCTGGCTTACACCGCCTGGGGTTACTTTGTGATGCGCGGCCGCCTGAATGAACAGCAGATTCGCGACAACACTCACAGCATGTATTAAGGAGAACGCAATGTGGTATTTCGCTTGGATTCTGGGTGTGTTGCTGGCGTCTTCTTTCGCTATCGTCAACGCCATGTGGTTGGAACTCAACGGCTACGTGGGTGAAGAAGATCAGACCGACTGAGGCCTCTCGCGGCGGCGCACAGCACTGGCTTCGTCAGGTGCTGGCGCCGCACAAGCCACTGCTGAACGCTGCGCTGGTGCTGGGCTATCTCTCGGCCTTACTGCTGGTGTGGCAAAGCTGGTTGCTGGCGCTATTGTTCTCCGATTGGCTAGTGGCGTGGCAGCAGCTAGGCGCCGCCGCGCTGAACCTTAGTCTGTTGCACGATCTGCTGCCCTGGTTGCTGCTGTGTCTGCTGCTACGCCCGCTGTTGCAGTATGGCCGCGAACGGCTCTGTCAGCAGGCCAGCCTGCGAGCGCGTAGCGGACTGCGTGAACAGTTGTTGGCACAGTTGGCGGCGCTGGGGCCAGGAAGGCAGGCGCTGGGCGCCGATGCCGTGCTGGGTAGCCGCCTGCTGGAGCAGGTTGATGCGCTGGATGGTTATATCAGCCGCTATCACGTGCAGCGCTATCTGGTGGTGTTGGTGCCGCTTACGCTGCTGCTCTGCATTTTCTATTACAGCCCACTGGCGGGTAGCCTGATGCTGGTGACGGCACCGCTGGTGCCGCTTTTTATGGTTTTGTTGGGTAAGGCGGCCGCCGCTGCCAGCCAGAAGCAATTTGTTGCCCTGGCGCGTATGAGTGGCCGCTTTATGGATTTGTTGCGTGGCTTGAAGACGCTTCAGCATCTGCAGGCGGTACCGCAAGCCGAGGCTGAGGTGGCCCAGGCAGCAGAGCATTACCGAGCCGGCACCATGAGTGTGTTGCGTATGGCTTTTTTGTCTGGCGCGGTGCTGGAGTTCTTTTCGGCGCTGGCGATTGCGCTGGTGGCGCTTTATTTGGGGCTCGGGCTACTGGGTATATTGCCCTGGGCAAAGGGCAGTATTCCGGTGCCCTACCAGGGCGCTTTGTTCATTCTGTTGCTGGCGCCCGAGTTTTATAACCCGTTGCGTCAGTTGGGCTCGGACTATCACGCCAAGGCAGAAGCCGAGGCCGCACTGACCGAGCTAATGCCACTGCTTGAGTTGCAGGTTTGGCAGCATCCGGGGCAGCAGCCTTTGCGGTTGAGCGCGGCGCCGGCAATCGCGTTTTATCGGCTTGAAATACCTCAGCGCCTGGCACCTTTCGACTTGCAGCTGGCGGCGGGTGAGCGAGTAATACTGCAGGGCGCCAGCGGCAGCGGCAAGTCCAGCCTGCTGCAGGCCTTGCTCGGTTTTCTACCCTACGATGGTGAGATTCGCATCAATCAGCAGTCGCTGCTGACACTGCGGCGCGCAGATTGGCATCAACAGCTCGGCTACCTGTCACAGCAGCCACAACTTCTGCATGGCAATCTGGCAGACAATCTGCGTCTGGCGGCCCCGGACGCGAGCGATGCGCAATTGGTCGCGGTGCTGGATCAGGTCGCCCTTTGGCCGCTGATCCGCCAGCTACCCTTGCAGCTACAAACGCCCTTGGGTGAGCGTGGGCTGGGTTTGTCGGGTGGTCAGCTGAGCCGATTGGCACTGGCGCAGCTGTTGCTGCGTGACACACCGGTCTGGCTGCTGGACGAACCTACGGCGCACCTTGATCCGCAAACAGCTGCGCATATCAACGCGTTGCTTGAGCGCCTCAGTCAGGGGCGCACTGTGCTGTTGGTCAGTCATGACCTGTGTGGCCTGGCGTGGGCTGACCGGGTCGTTAGCCTGGATGCGCCCAGCGTAACGCAGGTGACAGCATGAATCGGAAACTGCACTCGATTCGGCTGCGCGGCTTGTTGCGTAGTCGTATGGGTGAGTGGAATCTGGCGCTGTTTCTGGGGGCCTGCACCCTGTTTGCTGCCATCTCGTTGCTGGCAATATCCGGCTGGTTTATCAGCGCGGCAGCACTGGCGGGTTTGACCACCACAGCGGCTTACGGCTTTGACTATTTTCGGCCGGCGGCACTGATTCGCCTGTGCGCCATTGTGCGCACAGGTGGACGCTACGCCGAGCGGCTGGCATCGCACCACGCAGCACTCGGCTTGCTAAAGGATTTGCGCATCAGCCTGTTCGCCCGTGTCGCGGGGCGCGGTCACAGCGCAGTGACCCGCTCCAGCAGCGCTATGCATCGTCTGGTAGCGGATATTGATCTGCTTGACTTCTTTCCCCTGCGGGTGGTCGCGCCCTGGTTCTGGGCGTCGCTGTTGACCGCGGTGTTGCTGGGTGGCTGTTATCTATTGTCGCCCTTGCTGGCGTTGGCAGCGCTGCCGGGTCTGCTCTTGGCCTGGTTGCTGTTGCCCTTGCTGGCGGGGCGGCACGCTGCGCGACTGGCACGCGCCGACGTCGGTCTCGCCGAGCAAAGGCGCATTCTGTTGCTGGATAATCTGCAGATGCTGACCCCGCTGCTGCTCTGGCAGCGTTGGTCGGCACGTCAGGCTATGTTTGCGGGTGAAGATCAACGCTTCAGCGCGCAGCGCCTGCGACAGCAGCAATGGGGCAGCCTGATTGCTGCGGGGCAACAGCTTGGCTTGTCCTTGAGCCTGCTGGGTTTGCTCTGGCAAGGCGGCTTGCTGGTGCAGGCTGGCGAGCTTGGTTTGCCGTTGTTGTTGGCGGCGGTGCTGGGGCTGTTGGGCTTGACGGAGGTGCTGTTGCCGCTGGCGCAGAGTTTTATTGCATTGGGGTTGAGCCAGGCCGCGCGCGACCGGCTGAACCAGTTGACCATCGAGCCTGCCAGGCAGACAGAGCAGGGCGCGGCGGCGCTGACTGAATTGCGCAGCTTGAGCCTGAGTGGTTTGAGCGCACGACGCGAGGGAGCGCTGAGCGGTCCGCAGCAGGTTGATCTGCAGCTGAAGACGGGCGACTTACTCTTGCTCAGCGGCCCCTCCGGTTGCGGCAAATCTACCCTGCTGGATGTGCTGGCCGGCGAACCGCTGGCCTATAGTGGCGAGCGCTTGTTGAACGGCAAGGCATACGAGCACTGGCAATGGCGCTCAGTGATTGGCTATTTGCCGCAGCAGCTGGACATATTCGATATGACGCTGGCGGAAAACCTGCGCTTGGGGCAGCCAGCGGCCACGGAGCAGCAGCTCTGGGCAGTACTGGAAGATGTTGCACTGGTGGAGTGGGCGCGTGCTCGGCCAGCGCAACTGAATACCACGCTGGGTGAGTATGGCGCGCAGGTCTCCGGCGGGCAGGCGCGGCGCATTGCGCTAGCCCGACTGCTGCTCGCGCAGCGTCCGTTGTTGTTGCTGGATGAGCCCTTTGCCGGCCTGGATGCCGCTACCCGCGAGCAGGTACTGGCCGCGCTGTTGCGGCGCCAGGCGAGCGGTATGCTGGTGATTGTCAGCCATCAACCGCTGGAGCTGGAACAGGCTCAGCGGCTGCAGCTGACAATGAACTAAGCCGCCCTACCAGGTATCCACGAACGGTCGAGTGCCCTTGCGGCGTGATTCGGCAGGTGCGGCGTTGAGGCCGCGCAACAGCCAGTCACGCGTCTCCAGCGGATCAATCACGGCGTCTATTTCCAGGAAGCTGGCCATGCTGATGCCCTTGCCGCGGGCGTACAGCTCGGCCACCATCTTGTCGAAAAACGCCTGCTGCTCAGCCGGGTCTTCCAGCGCTGCCAGCTCCTTGGCGTAACCCAGGCGCACCGCACCCTCCAAGCCCATGGCGCCAAACTCGCTGCTCGGCCAGCCGATGGTAAACAGCGGCGCATGGAAGCTGCCGGCGGCCATCGCCTGTGCGCCCAGACCGTAGCCCTTGCGCAAAACTACAGTGAAGAAAGGAATGCTCAGGCTGGCGGCGGTGACGAACATGCGCGAGACATGCCGTACTGTGGCCTGCTGCTCGGCGTCCGGCCCGACCATGAAGCCGGGGGTGTCGCACAGCGAGACCATCGGCAGTCCGTGCGCCTGGCACAGCTGCATAAAGCGCGCAGCCTTATCGCCGGCCACCGCATCAATGGCGCCGCCCAGATGCATGGGGTTGTTGGCGATCAGGCCGAAGGCCTTGCCTTCGATACGGATCAGGGCGGTAATCAGCCCCGGCGCGAACTGTCGACGAAGCTCCAGTACCGAGCCGGCATCGGCCAGTTTCTCGATCACTTGGCGAATATCGTATACGCGCAAGCGGTTTTCCGGGATCAGGTGGCGCAGTTCGCGCTGATCTGCGCACTCCCAACTGGGCAGGTCGCCCTGAAAATACGACAGATACTGCTTGGCCACCTGCGTGGCAGCCGCCTCGTCCGCTACCACCACATCGATGACGCCGTTGGGTCCCTGCATGCTGACCGGGCCGACCTGCTCGGGGGTAAAGCGGCCCAGGCCGCCACCCTCAATCATCGCCGGGCCGGCCATGCCGATGGTGGCATTCTCGGTGGCGATGATCACGTCACAGCACCCGAGCAGTGCGGCGTTGCCGGCAAAGCAGCGCCCGGAGACCACACCCACGGTTGGCACCATGCCCGACAGGCGCGCCATGCGCATGAAGGTGGTGCAATCCAGGCCAGCCACGCCGACCTTGTCGATATCGCCGGGCCGGCCGCCACCGCCCTCGGTGAAGAACACTAGCGGCAGCTGCCATTGCTCGGCCAGCTCCAGCATGCGGTCAGTTTTCTTGTGATTGGTCACACCCTGGGTTCCAGCGAACACCGTGTAGTCGTAGGACAGCGCCATGCAGCGTGCGGCTTCGGCGCCAAACTGCGCGGCGTTGATGGTGCCAATGCCGGTAATCAGGCCGTCGGCCGGACTCATTGCCAGCAGTTCAGCATGGGTACGGCGGGTGCGCTGGGCCGCCAGGGCAAAGCCGCCGTACTCCATGAAGCTGCCGTCGTCCAAGAGGTCTGCCAGGTTTTCCCGCGCGGTGCGCTGGCCAGTCTTGCGCCGTTTGGCCACCGCCGTAGGGCGGCGTTCGTCGGTAAGGTCGGCCTGGCGCTCCAGCACTTCGCGCAGGTCGGCGCGGATGTAATCCAGATCAATGGCTTCTTCGCTCAACTGCTCGTCGGCTGTGACTTCGGCAGGCTCTATATAAAGCAGGGCGCTGCCTTCAAACAGGGCCGCGCCTGGCGCGACTGCGAGGGCGCGCACGATGCCACTCTGCTCGGCCTTGACCACAAACTCCATCTTCATCGCTTCAAGCACCGCGATTTGCTGGCCGGCGGCCACGGCATCGCCGATCGTCACATCCAGGCTGACTAGCACGCCCTGCACGGGTGAGTTGACTGGCTCGGTGCCCGCTGGTGCGGCTATACCGTCTTGCTGCGCGGCGGCCGAGGTTTTGCCGGCACTGAAGTAGCGATGAGGATGCGCGTTGGTGTGGCCGGCGGTGAGCTCAGCTGCCCGCGCCTCAATGAAGCCGGTGCTGACGTCGTTGCTCTGCACCGCGGCATGTTGCAGCAGGTTTTGCAGGAATAGCAGATTGTTGCTGACGCCTTCCAGGCGAAACTCGCAGAGCGCGCGATAGGCTCGGCGCAGCACGCCGGCGTAGTCGTCCTCGGCCTGCACAATGAGTTTGGCGATCAGCGAGTCAAAGCGCGGGCTGGTGGTGTAACCGCTGTAGCCGTAACCATCGACGCGCACGCCCGGGCCGCTGGGCGGCTCGTAGGCGCTCAGGGTGCCGCCAGCGGGGCGTGCGCTGCCATCATTGGTCATGCTCTCAAGGTTGATGCGCAGTTGTACGGCAAAGCCTTTGGCGGTCGGGATCTGCGCCTGCTGCAGCCCCAGTTCCTCGAGGCTGGCACCAGCGGCCAGGCGAATCTGGGTTTGTGCCAGATCGATGCCGGTGACGGTTTCGGTGACTGTGTGCTCTACCTGAATACGCGGGTTGGCCTCCATGAAGACGAAGTCGCCGGCGTCTTCGTCCAGCAGAAACTCGACGGTGCACAGGCCGCGATAGCCAACCGCCTGAGTCAGCGTCTTGGCAGCGCGCAGCAGCTGCTCGCGGACACTAGCGTCGAGTGAGGGGGCGGGGGCGATTTCCAGCAGCTTCTGGTTGCGCCGCTGCAGGGTGCAGTCGCGCTCCCACAGGTGGCTGATCTCGTTGCCATCGCCGATGATCTGTACTTCGATGTGCCTAGCGCGGGTGATCAGGCGCTCGATATACAGGGCGTCGTTGCCAAACGCACTTTTCGCTTCCGAACTGCAGCGGGCAAAGGCGTCGTCCAGCTCATCGAGGTTCCGTACCGCACGCATGCCCCGTCCGCCACCACCGGCTAACGCCTTGAGCATGACGGCGCCGCCGTCGCCGAGTGACTGCATGAAGCTGCGAGCCTGCGCCAGCGTAGTAGGCTCGTTAGTGCCCTGCACCAGGGGCACGCCCTGCTGCAGGGCTAGCCGCCGCGCGCTGGCCTTGTCGCCAAAGGTCTCGAGCACCTCTGGCGCTGGGCCGATGAAGGTGATGCCCGCGGTCTGGCAACGCCGGGCGAATTCAGCGTTTTCACTGAGGAATCCGTAGCCGGGATGAATGGCATCGCAGCCCTGACTCTGGGCAATGGCAATCAACTGATCCATATCCAGATAGGCGGCGGCACCCTGGCCCTGTAGCGCCATGGCCTGGTCGGCGCGGCGCACGTGCAGTGACTCGGCATCGTCTTCGGCATAGACCGCGACGCTGGCAATGTTCATCTCCGCCAGGGCGCGGGCGAGACGAATGGCGATTTCGCCGCGGTTGGCGATCAGTACGCTGTTGAATGGCATGCTTAGTTGATCCAATCCTGTAGTTCCTGTTTTTTGACCTTGCCGGTGGCGGTCATCGGCAGCGTGTTGACCAGCCGGATTTCCGGCACCTTGAAAGTCGCCATGGCAGATTTGCACCAGTCGCGCAGGCTGTCGGCGGTGGCTTGGCTGCCTGGCTTGCAGATGATAAAGGCCAGCGGCAGCTGTCCGCGCTGCGCATCCGGCCGGCCGATGACCGCCGAGGCGAGAATGTCCGGGTGTTGGCCGAGCATAGCTTCCAGCTCGCTAGGGAACACACTCATGCCATTGACCTTGAGCATTTCCTTGCGCCGGCCCAGATAGCGGATGAACCCCTGTTCGGTGATCACCCCGCTGTCGCCGGTGTGCAGCCAGCCGTCACGCAACGCCTCGGCGCTGGCCTCCGGCTTGTTCCAATAGCCCTTGAGCAGGGAGGGCGTGCGTACGCAGAGCTCGCCCTCGCTGCCCAGGGGGAGTAGCTCGCCACTGACGAAATCGCATACCTTGAATTCGGTGCCGGGCACCGGCAGGCCGACGAAGGTAGGCGCGGATTTGAGGTCGAAATCATCGTTCTGCAGCCCGGCGGTAAAGGTATCGCAGGTGTGGGTTTCGGTCATGCCGAAGCTGGTTTCAAACAGCGTGCAGCCGGTCAGTGCGCGCCAGCGTTGTCGGTACTCGGGCGTCAGTTTCTTGATGAAGGAGACGCAGCTGGTGGTCTGCAGCGAGCTGAAATCGAAATGGCTGACCTCTGGATGGTCGAGTACCTCGGAGGCGCTGTCGACCAGCAGGCCGGTTTGCTTGACGCGGTAATGCTGCACTGCACTCATAAAGGTCAGGGCATCCCAGCGCGCGAGCAACACCAGAGTAGTGCCGGCAAACACGGGGTAGAGCAGGCCGGCGTTCTCGCCGGCGATCCAGAACTCGGGCATGAAGTTGAGGCTGATACGCTCCGGGTCCAACCCCAGTGCCACGGGCAGGAAGCTGGCGCAGGTATAGAGCATGTCGCCGTGGGTATGAATGCAGCCCTTGGGCAGACCGGTGGTGCCGCCGGTGTAGTTGAGGGCGGCGACATCATCGAGCTGCAGCTCCGGCAGGTTTTCAGCAGGCGCCAGATACTGCAGCGCCGGCAGCAGATCGAGACTGTCGGTAATCGGCAGCTTGGGGGCTTGCAGCAGGTCGGGGACGGGTATCGGCGGTGCAGCAGGGCAGAGTTCGGACAGGCTGGTGCTAATCACGATCTGCAGGCCAGTCTCGGCTTTGACTTCGCGTACTACCGGCAGCAACTGGTCGAAACAGACAATGGCGTTGGCGCCACAGTCGTTGAGCTGATAGCTCAGCTCCATGCCCTTGGCCATCGGGCTGACCGGGGCGTGTATGGCACCCGCTTTGAGAATGCCATAGAAGGCGATATGCAGCTGAGGGCAGTTGGGCATGAACACCGCGATGCGGTCGCCGGGCTTGATGCCTTGCTGATAGAGCAGCGCCGCAAAGCGATTACTCAGGTCGTCGAGTTCGGCGTAGCTGAGCTGGTGGCCATAGAAATGAATGGCGACTTTTTCTGGCTGAACCTTGGCCCAGTGCTGCAGATAGCGCGTCAGTGGTTGCTCGCCCAGCGGGTAGACTGGCACCCTCGGCGCGCCGTTCGGCCACGCGGCCTGTTGCAATGCGTGCAGCGTTGCCAGGTACTCGGATTCCTGCATGCCCTAGTCCTCTTTTGTGCTCATTCATTGTTGATGTTGTAGAGCGCAGCTTAGGCTGCTATGGCGCGGGCATGAAGCGAAGGTTATTCATCTATAATCATGATTCTTGCTCATGGTTGTCTGTGAAGGCGGATTTAAGGCGGGTATGTTGTGCTTTGGCGCCGCCATAAGGCTTTTTTGTATGAATGAAATGAATGGTTTGCCATCGGCTTCCCGCATGGACTTGAACCTCTTTCGGGTATTCGAGGTGGTGTTCAAGGAGCGCAACTTGACCCGCGCTGCGGCGATACTGCATGTCAGTCAGTCTGCGGTAAGCCACTCCCTGGCGCGTCTGCGAGAGCATTTTGCTGACCCACTGTTTGTACGCGAAGGGCGTGGGGTGACGCCGACGGTTCTGGCGCAAAGGCTGGCGCCGATCATCAGCGACAGCTTGGCGCGCCTGCAACGCAGCCTGGAAGGGTTACATGATTTTGATCCGCAGCGAGATGAGCGCACCTTCACTCTGAGCCTGCCCGAGCAGCTCGAGCTAGTGCTGCTGCCGCCCTTGATCGCCCATCTGCGTCACTATGCTCCTCGGTGCAAGGTGCGTACGGCAGGTTTGCGTTGGTCGGAGCTGAAGCTGGAAATGGCCGCTGGGCGTATCGATGTTGCGGTACAGATCGCGCGCCCGGTGGAGGGCAGCTTGCGGCAGATGCAGCTGCTCTCAGAGCCATTGTGCGTGGTGGCGGGGCCGAGCTTTACAGGCGAATTGACCACCGAGCGTTATCTGCAGGCGCAGCACATCGCAGTGGCTTCATGGCGGCGCGGCTTGTGTTACGAGGATCTGGCGCTAGGGCATATGGGGCTGATGCGCAGAGTGGTGCAGCAGTGCCAGAATTACCAGGCTGCCAGCCTGGTGGTGGCGCAGAGTGATCTGCTGCTGACCATGTCGCGGCGACACGCCGAGCTGGTCAATGCGGCGTTGGGTAACCGGCTACTGGAGCTGCCGGTGCCGTTACCCTCGATCGGACTCAACCTGTATTGGCATGAGTCCGCCGAGCATGATCCGGTCAACCGCTGGTTGCGACAGCAGCTGTGCACGCTGGCTCAGAACAGCTCCAGTGGCGTAACCGCGCCCTCACTGTCGTAACCACCCAGTTCCAGCTCGCTGTACGGGGGCGGTGCGTCTTCCTGCTTGAAGATCTCCATGAAAGCGTTGCTGCTGCCGGGCGGGGCGCTGCGCCCGGTTTCCGGGTCAATTCGCGCGGTCAGCAAGCCTTCGGGCATGCGCTGTTCTTCGTCAGGCACGCCCTCCAGCGCGGGCCCCATGAAGTTCATCCAGACGGGCAACGCGGCTGTGCCTCCGAACTCTCGGCGACCCAATGTGCTTGGTTGGTCGAAGCCAACCCAGGCGGTGGCGACCAGCCCCGGATTGAAGCCGGAAAACCAGGCGTCTTTCTGATCGTTGGTAGTGCCGGTCTTACCAGCCAGGTCTTTACGCTGCAGCGCCCGTGCGCGCACGGCGGTGCCGCGACGAATTACATCCCGTAGCATGCTGTTGAGCTGATAAATAGTGCGGGGATCTACTACCCGCTCGGCTTTCTGCACCTGCGGTAGAGGGCCGTCCGGCTGACGCAGGTAATAGGCATCCAGCCTTGCTTGTTCCTGCTCCATCTGCGCCGGCGTCACCGCTGGGCGGGAGTAGTCCACCAGCTGCGCGTAGCGGTTCTCGATACGGTCAATCAGATAAGGTTTGACTGCGTAGCCGCCGTTGGCAAAGGTGGTGTAGCCCTGCGCAATCTGCATTGGCGTCAGTTCCGACGTGCCCAGCGCCGCAGACAGGTGTCGTGGCAGTTCGGAGCGGGCAAAGCCGAAGCGTTCGATGTAGGTCATCGCATGATCGACGCCGATATCCTGCAGTAGGCGGATGGAGACCAGGTTGCGTGAGCGGTAAAGGGCTTCGCGCAGGCGTATGGGGCCGAGGAAGTCGCCGCCCGAATTTTGCGGTCGCCAGATCGAGTCGAGGTAGTCATCGACAAACACCAGCGGCGCATCATTGACCAGGCTGGCGGGAGTGTAGCCATTGTCCAGCGCGGCGCAGTAAAGGAAGGGTTTGAAGCTTGAGCCCGGCTGTCGCCGAGCTTGAGTTGCGCGGTTGTAATTGCTTTCAACAAATGAAAAGCCGCCAATCAGTGCTTTGATGCTGCCGTCCTGTGGGCCAAGAACGACCAGCGCGCTTTGCGCTTTGGGTAGTTGTGAGAGGCGGTACTGGTTGTCGCCCTCGGCCGGGCTGACCCGAATGACATCGCCGGGCTTCAGCACGTCTGCCGGTTTGCTCGGGCGCGGCCCCATGCTGTTGGCGCTAAGATAGGGACGTGCCCACTTCATGTCATCCCAGCCAATGGTGCCTGGCGGGTCGCGGCGAAACAGCAGTTCTACGCTATCTGAGTGAACAGCCGTTACCAGCGCAGGTTCCAGGCCACCGAGACTCTGGTACTTTTTCAGCAGGCTGGCGCCCTGTTCCAGAGTAATATCCGGGTTGCGCGCTTCGGGGCCGCGATAGCCATGGCGTTGATCATAGTCCTGCAAGCCGCTGCGCAGCGCCTGATTGGCCAGTTTCTGCATGTCGCTGCTCACGGTGGTATACACGTTGAAGCCTTGGGTATAAGCCTTTTCGCCGTAGCGCTCGACCATCTCAAGGCGCGCCATCTCGGCTATGTAAGGTGCCTCCATCTCCGGGTTTGCGCCGTGATTGCGAGCGGTAATCGGGGTGGCAACGGCCTCCTCGTAACTGGCTTGGTCGATATAGCCCAGGTTCACCATGCGCTGCAGAATCCAGTCACGGCGCAGCTTGGTGCGTTCAGGGTTGGCAATAGGGTTGTAGCGTGAGGGCGCTTTGGGTAGGCCTGCGATCATAGCTAGATCGGCCAGCGGCAGTTCGCTGATGGATTTGCCGTAATAAACCTGCGCGGCAGCTTCAATCCCATACGCACGGTTGCCGAGATAGATCTTGTTGACGTACAGCTCAAAGATCTCCTGCTTGCTCAGGTTGCGCTCTATCTGCAAGGCGAGCAGTATTTCGTTCAGCTTGCGGGAAAATACGCGTTTGCTGGAGAGGAAGTAGTTCTTGGCAACCTGCATGGTAATGGTGCTGCCGCCGGTTTGAATGTGTCCGGTTTGCACCAGCTCAGCTGCGGCACGCACCAGGCTCGTAGGGTCGACGCCGTGATGGCTTAGAAAGTTGTCATCCTCGGCCGCGAGCAGTGCGTGGACGAAGGTGGTAGGCACCTCGTCATACGTTATAGGGAAACGCCGCATCTCACCAAACTCTGCAATCAGTTTATTATCTGTGCTATATATCCGCAGTGGGGTTTGCAATTCGACATCGCGCAGGGTTTCAACATCTGGTAAAGCGGGGCTAAGATAGAGTGCGACCCCACTCAGCACCAATACAGGGGTGCAAGCCAGCGCTAAAAGGGACCAGAAGAGAAATTTTAATAAACGCATAAGGGATGCGGAATTCCCTGAATAATTAGAAAGTTAGCAGTATTGCTGCTCTTGAAGGGTGTAGCAGTCTGCATTATAAGCGTATTTTTTTTGATTTAGCTATTTGCGCTTGTACAAGGACTGTTATTTAATGTAGGAAAACATAAACCGTCCGTAAGTGTCGGATGCTGATAGGAAATTGGCTGTGCTAGGGCTCCTCAAGAAAAAAGCGAATACGCTGCTGGGTATCGATATCAGCTCCACCACTGTGAAGCTGTTAGAGCTCAGTCGCTCCGGTAACCGCTATAAGGTCGAAGCCTATGCGGTTGAACCTTTGCCACCCGGTGCGGTGGTCGAGAAAAACATCGTCGAGCTCGAGGGTGTCGGCCAGGCTTTGGAGAAAGTCCTGGCGCGCTCACGAACGCCTCTGAAACAGGCTGCTGTCGCGGTAGCCGGATCGGCTGTCATTACCAAAACCATCGAAATGGATGCCGGGCTTGACCCGGATGAGATGGAAGAGCAAATCAAGCTCGAAGCCGATCAGTACATTCCTTATCCGCTTGATGAAGTCGCCATCGACTTCGAAGTCCAAGGTGTCTCCCCCCGCAATGCCGAGCGCGAAGAGGTTCTGCTGGCTGCGTGTCGACGTGAGAATGTCGATATCCGCGAAGCAGCTCTAGCGCTCGCCGGGCTTACCGCGAAAGTAGTCGAGGTTGAGGCCTATGCAATGGAGCGGGCATGTGATCTGGTCGTGCATCAGCTTGACGACGGCAATGATGCGCTGACCATCGCGGTCATTGATATCGGCGCCACGATGATGACCCTCAACGTGCTCAGCCAAGGCCGCATCATTTATACCCGCGAACAGCTCTTTGGTGGTAAGCAACTGACCGACGAGATACAGCGTCGCTACGGTTTGTCGCAGGAAGAAGCTGGTTTGGCCAAGAAGCAGGGCGGTTTGCCCGACGACTTTGAAAGCGAAGTGCTGGGGCCCTTCAAGGACGCGGTAGTTCAGCAAGTATCGCGTTCGCTGCAATTCTTCTTCGCGGGCGGTCAATACAACGATGTTGACTATATTCTGCTTGCAGGTGGTACCGCATCTATCCCTGGCCTAGACCAACTGGTGCAGCAGAAGATCGGCACGACTACCTTGGTTGCCAACCCTTTCGCAAACATGACCCTGTCGAACAAGGTTGATGCGGTAGCGCTCAGTAATGACGCACCGGCATTGATGATTGCGTGTGGTCTGGCAATGAGGAGTTTTGACTAATGGCTCGCATTAACCTGTTGCCTTGGCGCGAGCAGCTAAGGGAAGAAAGAAAAAAGGAATTCTTGACCATTCTGGCACTGGTTGTTGTGTTTGCCGGCGCGCTGGTATTTCTCGGCGATCGCCATCTGAATGGAAAAATTGATCATCAGAACGCCCGTAATGCCTTCCTGCAAAAAGAAATCACATTGCTGGAGGCGCGTATCAGAGAGATTGAGCAGTTGCAGGCGCGGCGCACGCAGTTGCTGGATCGTATGAAGATCATCCAGGACCTACAGGGCAATCGCCCAATCATCGTCAGGGTGTTTGATGAGCTGACCAGGACGTTGCCGGATGGCGTTTATTTCACTTCGGTGTCGATGAAAAACGGTAGTCTCAGTATTGCTGGTGGGGCGGAGTCCAATAGCAGGGTCTCTAAGCTGATGCGTCAAATGGATGCTTCAAACTGGTTAATGGCACCTAATCTGACGGCAGTTAAAGCTGTTACCTCCGGTGCGCTGGATCAAGCCAATGTTTTCGAGCTGACAGTTAAGCAAACGGATCCGCGCGCTAAAGCTGCAGAGGGAGAGCCGCAGCCATGAGTTTTTCGCAATCAATGGAAAGTCTGAAGAAGGTCGACCTCAACGATCTGGACTTCAATAATATAGGGTCTTGGCCCGGGGCACTAAAAGTAATCGTCTGCGCACTCGTGTTGGGTGTGCTTTTGGGGCTGGGGTACCAATTTCACTTAAAAGATCTTCAAATCAGCTTGGAGCGGGTGGAAGCTCAAGAAGTTGCTTTGCGCAAAGAATTTGAGGATAAATCATTTCGCGCCGCGAATCTTGAGGACTACCGCGCACAGTTAGCGGAAATTGAGGAACGATTCAGCGGTCTGCTCAAACAGCTGCCAAAAGATAGTGAAGTTCCCGGCCTGCTAGAAGATATAACCCAGATGGGCTTGAATAGCGGTTTGGAATTCGAGTCCATTACGCTGAGCCCTGAAGTGGCCAAGCAGTTCTATGTAGAACTGCCTATAGATATCGTGGTGCGAGGCAGTTACCACGACCTGGCTACCTTCGTAAGCAGTGTGGCTGGCCTGCCCAGGATTGTGACACTAAATGACTTCACTATCCGACCTGCAGGCGAGAGCAATCCGGACTTGTTGGTGATGAATATTGTCGCGAAGACCTATCGTTATAACGATGTCGGGGAGGGTAGCAGTGATGAATAAGCATTTGTCTGCCCTGGCTGTTTTGACTGTTTTCGGGCTAGTAGGGTGTGGTGGGAATGAATTTGCTGATCTCCAGCGCTTTATGGATGAAACTCGGGCGAAGCCATCGGGAAAAATAGAACCGTTACCGCGTTTTGAACCTTACGAAGCCTTTACTTATAGCGCTGCATCGCTAAGAAGCCCATTCCAACCACCAATTCGGGTTGACCTTGACCAGCGTAAGCGTGGTTCTCAGGATATCAAACCTGATGAAAACCGCGTTAAGCAGTTTCTTGAAGGCTTTAACATTGAAAGCTTCGAAATGGTAGGAACACTTAGCAACAACAATGGTATGCAGGCCCTGATTCAAGGCGCAGGTAGCGTTCACAGGGTGAGAATTGGTGACTATCTGGGGCGTAACTACGGACGTATCACTGGTATACAGGAAAACCGTGTGGATGTAGTTGAGATCGTGCCGGATGGTGAAGGGGGTTGGTTGGAGCGACCGCGAACTCTTAGCTTACCTGAGCGCGGATAGGTCAACCAGGGAGAGATAACATGAACTGCAAACAGTCACGCGTGGAACGCAATCAAATGCCTCTAACCAGAAAAATGTCGCTAGCTGCCCTGATGCTGCTAGCCAGTCCAATATCTATAGCCACAGATTTGCAAAAAATGGATGTGGCAACCTTGCCAGGCGATCGGGTCGAGTTAAAGTTGACTTTTGACGAGCCTGTTAGTGGCTCCCCGAAAGGATATACCATTGATGAACCTGCGCGCATCGCCTTGGATTTGCCCGGTGTGGAGAACAAGCTAGGTGAGCGCAACCGAGAGCTAGGCTTGGGCAACGCGCGTAGCGTCACTGTAGTAGAAGCAAATGATCGGACTCGATTGATTATCAATCTCACCAATATCGCGCCTTATACGACGCGGGCTGACGGCAATAGCCTTTTTGTATTGGTCGGCGATACCCCTACGAGCGTCTCGAGCTCCGTCGCGGAGCCAGCTACCGTGACTACAAGCAGTAGCTGGCGAGCCGAGTCCGAGCCTGCTGTGTCTGCAGCTGCTGTCTCAGGGCGAGCCATCAGTAGCCTAGACTTTCAGCGCGGTACGCAAGGTGAGGGAAATGTTATTGTCGATTTGACGGACCCGTCTATCCGCGTAGATGTTGAAGAGCAGGGTGGGCGCATTAGGCTCAATTTTCCTAATACTCGTTTGCCAGACGAGTTGCGGGTTCAGTTGGATGTTAAGGATTTTGCAACCCCGGTCAATTTCATCAACGCGTCCGGTGATAGTAATAACGCTACCATCGTCATTGAGCCCACTGGTCAGTATGAGCATCTGGTTTACCAGACAGATAATCGCTTGACTGTGAGCTTTAAGCCGCTTACCCGCGCAGAAGCTGAACAACGCAGAGCGGACTCCTTCACTTATTCTGGTGAGAAGCTATCTCTAAACTTTCAGGATATTGAAGTGCGCTCGGTACTGCAGCTGATTGCTGACTTCACGGATTTGAACCTGGTTGCGAGTGACACTGTTCAGGGAAGCATCACCCTCCGTTTGCAGAATGTACCTTGGGATCAGGCATTGGATTTGGTACTTAAAACCAAGGGTCTAGACAAACGCCAAGTGGGCAACGTACTTCTAGTGGCTCCTGCGGACGAGATCGCCGCCCGTGAACGACAGGAGTTGGAGTCTCAAAAGCAGATATCCGAACTTGCGCCGCTTCGTCGTGAATTGATTCAGGTTAATTATGCAAACGCCGCTGATATTGCGGAATTATTCCGCTCGGTCACTGCTGCAACGGGCGAGGCGGAGAGGGGCTCGTTAACTGTAGATGCGCGTACGAATAGTATCATTGCGTTGGAGACCCAAGATAAGCTGGATGAGCTTCGTCGTATCGTAACCCAGCTTGACATTCCAGTACGCCAAGTGATGATTGAGGCAAGGATTGTTGAGGCGAACGTAGGTTTTGATAAGGCTCTCGGAGTTCGCTGGGGCGGAAGCGTGGATTTGGGAAGCAGGTTTACCGCATTCGGTAAGGATACAGAGACTTCTATTGGGGAAGCGCCAGATTTCTTGCCGGACGGCACTAGTACTGGCGGGTATTACGGTATTGCAGAGCGAGAAGCTAACTCTCCGTTTGTAGATATGGGTGTGCTTGGCGCCACCTCTGGGATTGGAATTGGTTTCATCACCGATAATACTATCCTCGATTTGCAGCTCTCGGCGATGGAGAATACGGGTAACGGTGAAATCATATCCCAGCCGAAGGTTGTCACTTCCGACAAAGAAACGGCGAAAATCTTGAAAGGCTCTGAAATTCCTTACCAAGAGGCCAGCTCAAGCGGCGCTACAACAACTGCCTTTGCTGAAGCAGTTCTTTCGTTGGAAGTCACTCCTCAAATTACTCCTGATAGCCAGGTCATTATGGAAGTCGTCGTCACTAAGGATGAGGCCGACTTTACCCAGCAAGTGAACGGCGTGCCGACCATAAGAAAGAACGAGGTGAATGCTAAAATTTTGGTTGGTGACGGTGAAACCATTGTTATCGGGGGTGTCTTTTCCAGTGAGACACAGAGTTCTCAGGAGAAGGTCCCATTTTTGGGCGACCTCCCAGTGCTAGGGCGAGCTTTCCGCCGTGATGTCACCAACGAAAGTAAAAACGAACTACTAATCTTCCTGACTCCCCGCATCATCAATAACGGTGCGATTACCCTTGCTCGGTAATTCGCTTGAATAACGTTTTCCTGGTGGGCCCGATGGGTGCTGGCAAGAGCACCATCGGGCGTCTTCTTGCGAAAGAGCTCAAATACCCTTTCAAGGACTCCGATCGAGAGATCGAGGTGCGGACCGGCGCGGATATTCCTTGGATATTCGACGTTGAAGGCGAAGAGGGGTTTCGTCAGCGCGAAGAGGCGATGATAGCTGAGCTGGTTCAGGAGCGGGGAATCGTTCTGGCGACCGGTGGCGGCGTGGTCATGCGGGCTTCAAATCGCACGGCTCTGGCGGGTAACGGGCTAGTAGTTTATTTGCGCACTAGCGTGGATCAACAGCTGCAACGCACTGCCAAAGACCGTCAGCGGCCCTTGCTACAAACCAGTGACCCTGAGCGAGTTTTGCGGGACCTGATGGCCAAGCGTGATCCTTTGTATTTGGAAATCGCTGATCTGGTAATCGAAACGGACCAACGTGGCCCCAAGACGGTGGTTAACACCATAATCGCTAAGTTGCAGGAAGCCTGAGCTTTTTGCGAAGCTGTAGCCGCTTCAATACTCCCTTCTTGTTACCCTCCCTTTACGTCTGCCAGCCCGCAACGCGTGTGGCGCTTTTGAATGGTCTCCATATCCGCATTCCGGCGGGATGTTGTATGCTTTGCGGATATTACAGGGAGAAGCTGGATGCAGTGTCTGAATGTCGATCTTGGTGATCGTGGTTACCCTATCTATATTGGTGCCGGTTTGCTTGAAGGGCCTGATTTGCTTACCCCTCACATCGCTGGAAAGCGCGTCTGCATCGTTACAGATGACACGGTTGCCCCCTTGTATCTCCCTATGTTGGAGGCAGCGCTGGCGGCCTACCAGATAACGCGTGTTGTGCTACCCACCGGTGAGGCTTTCAAGAACTGGGCCACGCTGCAGCAGATTTTCGATGCGCTGTTACGCGACAGGCACGACCGCAGAACGACGCTCATTGCCTTGGGTGGCGGTGTGATTGGCGACATGACGGGCTTTGCTGCTGCCTGCTATCAGCGCGGGGTCAGTTTCATTCAGATCCCTACTACCCTGCTGTCGCAGGTTGACTCTTCAGTCGGAGGAAAAACGGGCATCAATCACCCTGCGGGTAAAAATATGATTGGTGCGTTCTATCAGCCGCAAGCCGTGTTGATTGATACCACTAGTTTGAGAACCCTTCCCGAGCGTGAGATCAGCGCGGGCTTGGCGGAGATCATCAAGTACGGGTTGATCCGCGATGCAGATTTTTTGGATTGGCTTGAACGTAACATGGTGGGGCTGCGAGCGCTGGACTCAGCGCTGGTTACCGAGGCGATCATGCGTTCATGTGCCATCAAGGCCGAAGTGGTGGCAGCGGATGAGCGTGAAGGTGGTGTAAGGGCGATTCTTAATCTGGGTCACACCTTTGGTCATGCCATCGAAACGCACGAAGGCTATGGATGCTGGCTGCATGGCGAGGCGGTTGGGGCTGGCATGGTAATGGCGCTGGATCTGTCTGCGCGCATGGGCTGGATTGACCCCGAGCAGTTGGCGCGTGGCCGTAGGATTATCGCTGCTGCTGGTTTGCCCGTGGCACCGCCTGAAGGCATGACCGAGGACGATTTTCGACGCTTGATGGCAGTGGATAAAAAGGTGCTTGATGGACAGTTACGGCTGGTGCTTTTAAGGGCGTGGGGCGAGGCTACCGTAACGGCTGACTTTGATACTGAAGCGTTATCCGCCTGTCTGGCTGAGACGCAGTCATGACGTCACACAGGGAAGAGGCTTTTAACTCTATGAGCAATACTGATCGGCTGCTTGATTACTACCAGTTTAGTCACGATCCGTTCGCGGCAAGAACACCTGGTTTCAAGTTTTTCACGCCCAAGCGCAAGCCGGTTCTGGCTGAGTTGCACCACTTGGCTCGCTATAGCAATCAGCTTTTGGTGGTCACGGGCCCTGAGGGAAGTGGTAAGACACTATTGCGCCAAGCCTTGGTTGCGAGCAGCAACAAGGACGCGGTGCAGTGTGTGGTGCTCTCTGCGCGAGAGTTTTCCGCAGAGGACGCGCTACTGAGCTATATCTGCCAAGCAGTGAACGCAGAAGGGCGCGAAGTGGGTAGTTTGTTGCAGAAAGCGCAAGCAAGTGAAGCGGTCGGTATTCAGCTTTATCTGGTCGTGGATGATGCTCAGGCGCTGGAATTGTCTGCACTGACTATGCTCGCAGAAATCGCAGAGGCGGGGACGCATGCCCCGCGAGTCTTTTTGTTTGGTGATGACCTTCAATTGCAGCCTCTGCTGGCTCCACTTCAGTCTGCCGGCGAAGGGGCGGTCCTGCATTCTGTTGCATTGCAGCCATTGGATTTGGCTGAAACGCGCGAGTATCTCGGCCAGCGCCTTGAGGGCGCTGGGCAGGGAATCGAGTTGCTGGCTGATGAGCAAATTGACCTCATACATCAGCGTTCGCAGGGGTGGCCCGGGAAGATAAATAACATTGCCAGGCAAGTCATGCTCGACGCGATGGAGTATGCGCCCGTGGCTGCTGCCGAGCGTGCGAGCCGTGGAGGGTTTCCGCTGCGAACGGTGGCTGCATTGGCGTTGATCGCGGTTGGTGTTGGCGCTGCATGGTATATGGGCGACAAGCCGCAAGAGCCGGAAACCACGGTGTTGGCGCTACCTGAGCCGATCCCTGAAGTGCGCCTCAGTGGCGACCAAGTGGTTGAGCCTACCCCTGCTCCTGAAGCGCCTTTGCCTGCCGGACCTGTTAGCACCGGCAGGACGCCTGATGCTGATACTGGAGCAGGGATTGAGGAGCAAGAGTTGGCGCCGGAGATTGCAGCAACCCAGGGTGATGCGGGGGATCAGCCTGTGCCGACGAAGACCGCTGTGGCGACGGCAGAACAGCCGGAGGCTCCTCCGGCAGCAGTGGCTGAGCCGGTGAAGGCTGAGGAGCCGCCTGCGCCAGCCGAGAAGCCTTTAGCGAATCCATTGCCGGAGCCGAATACCGCCAAGGTCGGGGCAACGGCAGCAGCGCATCAGGCTGACTGGTATCGGCGGCAGTCAGCTGACCGTTATACCGTCCAGTTACTGGGAACTCGTTCCGAGCAAGCGGCAATTGCCTTTGTCGCTAAGCACGGAGAGGTCAAGGACATAGGCTACTTTGAGACGATACATCAGGGAGCGCCCTGGTTTGTGGTCACCCAGGGTAGCTATGGTGGTCGTCAGGCTGCGCAGTCCGGCGTAGCAGCATTGCCTGAAAGTCTGCGCAACAGTAAGCCTTGGCCACGAAGCTTCGGTGATATCCAGAGGTCTCTACGCTAAGTGGGGCTTGCCGGCGGGCACCCGCCCGCCGGCAGTTTAACGCTATAAAAGGCGTGGATGCGGCCCTCGATTAGGGCTATAGTGAAGCGCAAAGTTTCCTATTTACGACATTTGAATACGTCCATGCGGCATTGTGGCCCCAAAAAAAATTGTGGCCCTGTGGACTGCTGTGTACAATTACTCCCCTTTTGTCCGGCGCCGAGCCAGATCAATTCTTGTTTGATTCTCGTAAGCGCTTGAATTCAATAGTTTTTTGAGAGTGTGCCTATGAAAGCAGGTTTATACCAGCCTGATCAGTTCAAGGATAACTGTGGCTTTGGCTTGATTGCCCACATGGAAGGTCAGCCCAGTCATCACTTGCTCCAGACGGCTATTGAAGCCCTGACATGCATGACCCATCGCGGCGGTATCAACGCCGACGGCAAGACCGGTGACGGTTGTGGTCTGCTGATCCAGAAACCGGATCGCTTCCTGCGCGCAGTTGCCCAAGAGCAGTTGTCTGTCGACTTGCCTGCCCAGTATGCTGTCGGCATGGTCTTTATGGGGGCCGATGAAGCGGCTTCAAGCGCTGCTCGGCAAGCTTTTGCCGATGCGTTGGCTGATCAGGGGCTGACCAGCCTCGGTTGGCGTGAGGTACCAGTCGATGAGACTGTGCTTGGGCCCTTGGCTCTGAGCAGCATGCCGCGTATCGAACAGTTGTTTGTGTCTGGCGAAGGCCTTGATGAGCAGCAGTTCGGCGTCAAGCTGTTCTATGTGCGCCGCAAGGCCGAGATTGCCATGCAGGCCGATAGCAACTTCTATGTTTGCAGCCTTTCGCACAAGGTCGTCTCATATAAAGGCCTGATGATGCCCGCCGATCTGGATAAGTTCTATCCGGATCTTGGGGATGACCGCATGGAAACCGCGATCAGCGTTTTCCATCAGCGCTTCTCTACCAACACGCTGCCCAAGTGGCCGCTGGCACAGCCTTTCCGTCTGGTCGCGCACAACGGTGAAATCAACACCATCACTGCTAACCGCAACTGGGCGCACGCGCGTCGCAACAAGTTCACCAATGATCTGATGCCTGACCTTGAGAGCCTGGCTCCACTGGTTAATACCACCGGGTCTGACTCCTCCAGTATGGATAACATGCTGGAGCTGTTGATCACCGGCGGTATGGATTTGTTCCGCGCCATTCGTATGGTTGTTCCGCCAGCCTGGCAAAACGTTGAGACCATGGATGCCGACTTGCGTGCATTCTATGAGTACAACTCCATGCATATGGAGGCTTGGGACGGCCCCGCCGGCATCGTATTGACCGAAGGTCGTTACGCAGTCTGCCTGCTCGACCGTAACGGTCTGCGCCCGGCGCGCTATGTTGTGACCAAGAACGGTTACATCACGCTCGCTTCTGAAATCGGTGTTTGGAACTACCAGCCGGAAGACGTGATCAGCAAGGGCCGTGTAGGTCCTGGGCAGATCCTGGCGGTGGATACGGAAACCGGTGAAGTACTGCATACCGACGACGTGGCTGACCGCCTCAAGTCGCGCCATCCTTATCGCAAGTGGCTGAAGGAAAACGCTCTGCGTATTCAGGCCAAGCTGGATGACCGCGATCACGGCTCTGACTTCTTGTCTGCTGAGCGCCTGAAGCAGTACATGAAGATGTTCCAGGTCACGTTCGAGGAGCGTGACCAAGTGCTGCGTCCGCTGGCCGAAAACGGTCAGGAAGCGGTCGGCTCGATGGGCGATGATACGCCCATGGCGGTGCTGTCCGGTCGTGTACGCTCGGTTTATGATTACTTCCGTCAGCAGTTCGCACAGGTCACCAACCCGCCGATCGATCCGCTGCGCGAAGCCATCGTGATGTCGTTGGAAACCTGCCTCGGCGCTGAACGCAATGTCTTCGAAGAAACGGCTGATCACGCCAACCGTGCGATTCTCAGCTCGCCGGTGATTTCGCCCGCCAAGTGGCGGACCATTATGCATTTGGAGCGCCCCGGCTTTGCCGTGCACACCATCGATCTGAATGCGGATGAAACGCTGCCCTTGGGCGAAGCAGTGCGCGATATTGCCCTGCAGGCCGAAGCTGCGGTGCGTGAAGGTAAATCCCTGATTGTGCTGAGCGACCGTGCGATCGAGTCCGGCAAACTGCCGGTACACGCTGCGCTGGCTGTTGGTGCCGTTCATCACCACCTGACCACCGTAGGTATTCGCTCCGAGTGTAATATCCTGGTCGAAACCGCGACTACCCGCGATCCGCACCATTACGCTGTGCTCGTCGGCTTTGGCGCCACCGCGGTTTATCCGTATCTGGCCTACGAAGTGCTGGGGGACCTGCTGCGCACCGGTGAAGTCATCGGCGATCTTTATGAGGTGTTCAAGAGCTACCGCAAGGGCATTTCCAAAGGCCTGCTGAAGATTCTGTCGAAGATGGGGATTTCCACCATCGCCTCTTATCGCGGCGCGCAGCTGTTTGAAGCTGTGGGCTTGGCCGATGAAATCGTGGACGTCTGCTTCAAGGGTGTGGCGAGTCGTATTCAGGGCGCGCGCTACCAAGATCTGCAGGCTGAGCAGTTGCTGCTGGCCAAGGAAGCCTGGAACCCGCGCAAGTCCATTCAGCAGGGAGGCTTGCTGAAGTTTGTATTCGGCGGCGAGTATCACGCCTATAACCCTGACGTTGTGCGTGCCTTGCAGGACGCGGTTCAGGGCGACAGCTACGACAAGTATCTGGAGTACGCTGCGCTGGTGAATAACCGTCCGGTTGCGTCCCTGCGTGACCTGCTCAAGGTGCGTGACGACCAGGCATCTATCGAGCTGGATCAGGTTGAGCCGCTGGAGCAGATTTTCAAGCGCTTTGACTCTGCTGGTATCTCGCTGGGTGCCCTCTCGCCAGAGGCGCACGAAGCTATCGCTGAGGCGATGAACCGTCTTGGCGCACGCTCCAACTCTGGTGAGGGCGGCGAAGATCCCGCGCGTTATGGCACCGAGCGTACTTCGCGCATCAAGCAGATCGCTTCCGGTCGCTTTGGCGTGACCCCTGAATATCTGGTCAATGCCGACGTGCTGCAGATCAAGGTTGCCCAGGGCGCCAAGCCGGGTGAGGGTGGTCAGCTGCCGGGTGGCAAGGTTAACGAGCTGATTGCTCGCCTGCGCTATGCCGTGCCGGGGGTGACGCTGATTTCACCGCCGCCGCACCACGATATCTATTCTATTGAAGACTTGTCGCAGCTGATCTTTGACCTCAAACAGGTCAACCCGGCCGCGCTGGTCTCGGTCAAGCTGGTTTCCGAGCCGGGCGTCGGCACCATCGCCGCTGGCGTAGCCAAGGCCTATGCCGACCTGATCACCATTTCTGGCTACGACGGCGGTACCGGCGCATCGCCGCTTACCTCGATCCGCTACGCCGGCTCACCCTGGGAGCTCGGTTTGTCCGAAGCGCACCAGACCCTGCGCGGCAATGATCTGCGCGGCAAGGTACGGGTGCAGACCGACGGTGGTCTGAAGACTGGTCTGGATGTAATCAAAGCCGCGATTCTGGGCGCCGAGAGTTTTGGTTTTGGCACCGGCCCGATGATCGCGCTGGGTTGTAAATACCTGCGTATTTGCCATCTGAACAACTGCGCAACCGGCGTCGCGACTCAGAACGAGCACCTGCGTGATAATCATTACATCGGTACCGTCGAGATGGTGATGAATTACTTCACCTATGTCGCGACCGAAACGCGTGAGTGGTTGGCCAAGCTGGGTGTCAGCACTCTGCAGGAGCTGATCGGGCGTACCGATCTGCTGGAAATCCTTCCAGGCAGCACCAGCAAGCAGCAGAATCTGGACCTCGAGCCGCTGCTTTTCAGCAAGGACGTTTCGGCTGACAAGCCGCAGTTCTGTGAGCAGCCACGCAACCCGCCATTCGACAAGGGCGAAACCGCCGAGAAGATGGTCGAGATGGCGCGTGCCGCTATCGATGGTCGCACGGGTGCCGAGTTCGAGATGCGTCTGACCAACTGCGACCGTTCCATCGGTGCGCGGGTTTCGGGCGAGATTGCCAAGGTGCACGGTAATCAGGGCATGGTGGGTGCGCCCATCACCTACCGCTTCAAGGGTACTGCGGGTCAGAGCTTTGGTGTGTGGAACGCCGGTGGCCTGCACATGTATCTGGAAGGCGATGCCAACGATTACGTCGGCAAGGGTATGACCGGCGGCAAGCTGGTGATAGTGCCGCCGAAGGGCAGCCCGTTCCGCTCCGAGCAAACGTCCATCATTGGTAACACCTGCCTGTACGGATCGACCGGTGGCAAGCTGTTTGCAGCAGGTATCGCGGGGGAACGCTTTGCTGTGCGCAACTCCGGTTGCCACGCGGTGATTGAAGGCGCCGGTGACCACTGCTGTGAGTATATGACTGGCGGTATGGTGTGCGTGCTAGGCAGCACCGGGCACAACTTTGGTGCCGGTATGACCGGTGGTTTTGCCTACGTACTGGACCGTGACAACAGCTTCTTTGACAAGCTGAACCATGAACTGGTCGAGCTGCATCGCATTAGCAGTGAAGCGATGGAAGTCTACCGCAGCCACCTTACCCAGGTGCTGACCGAGTACGTTGCGGAAACCGACAGTGCCTGGGGCGCTGAAGTGCTTGAGAACCTGGACGACTATATTCGTCGTTTCTGGCTGGTTAAGCCCAAGGCGGCAAGCTTGCGCGCACTTCTGACAAGTACCCGAGCCAACCCGCAATAACAAGACGGGACAGCAGCGACCGGGCGGCTTTTGCCGCGCGGTCAGCGATAGAGATTCGGCAGCGAACACCTGTGGGTGGTCCTGCACTGATGAGGTTTAGATATGGCAGACCGTTTGAGCAACGACTTCCAGTTCATTGACGTAGGTCGTGAAGACCCGAAGAAGCGTCCGCTGCGCGTGCGCAAGACTCAGTTCGTGGAAATCCATGAGCAGTTCAAGCCAGAGGAAGCGTCCGAGCAATCGCATCGCTGCCTGGAGTGCGGCAACCCTTATTGCGAATGGAAGTGCCCCGTGCACAACTTCATTCCCAACTGGCTGAAGCTGGTCTCCGAAGGTAACATTCTGGAAGCTGCGGAGCTATCGCACCAGACCAACACCCTGCCGGAGGTCTGTGGCCGTGTATGCCCACAGGATCGCCTGTGCGAAGGCGCCTGTACGCTGAATGACGGTTTTGGCGCGGTGACCATCGGTAATGTCGAAAAGTACATCACCGATACCGCCTTCGCCATGGGCTGGCGCCCCGACCTGTCGAACGTGGTTCCCACCGGCAAGCGGGTCGCCATCATTGGTGCAGGGCCGGCCGGCCTTGGCTGTGCCGACGTGCTGGCTCGCGCGGGCGTGAGCCCGGTAGTGTTCGATCGTTATCCCGAGATCGGCGGCCTGCTGACCTTTGGCATCCCCGAGTTCAAGCTGGAAAAGTCGGTGCTGTCACGTCGTCGCGAAATCTTTGAAGGTATGGGTATCGAGTTTCGTCTGAACACCGAGATCGGCAAGGATGTCGCCATCGACGATCTGCTCGCCGAGTACGACGCGGTCTTCATGGGTATGGGTACTTACACCTACATGAAGGGCGGCTTCCCAGGTGAAGACCTGCCTGGCGTGTACGATGCGCTGGACTTCCTGATTGCCAACGTCAACCGCAACCTGGGCTTCGAGAAATCACCTCAGGACTTTGTCGACATGAAAGGCAAAAAGGTGGTGGTGCTCGGTGGTGGCGATACCGCCATGGACTGTAACCGTACTTCGATCCGTCAGGGGGCTACCTCGGTAGCCTGTGCTTATCGCCGCGATGAAGCCAACATGCCGGGTTCGCGCAAGGAAGTGAAAAACGCCAAGGATGAAGGTGTGAAGTTCCTGTTTAACCGTCAGCCGATTGCGATTGTGGGTGAAGATCGGGTTGAGGGTGTGAAAGTGGTCGAGACGCGCCTGGGCGAGCCAGATGCGCGCGGTCGCCGCAGCCCCGAGCCGATTCCAGGCTCCGAGGAAGTATTGCCGGCCGATGCGGTGATCATCGCCTTCGGTTTTCGACCCAGTCCGGCGGACTGGTTTGCCGACAAGCAGGTTGATACCGACAGCCAGGGCCGCGTGGTGGCTCCAGAAGCTGGTCAGTACAAGTTCCAGACCAGCAACCCGAAGATCTTTGCCGGCGGCGACATGGTGCGTGGTTCCGATCTGGTGGTTACCGCCATCTGGGAAGGGCGCCAGGCGGCTGAGGGTATTCTCGAGTACCTCGAGCTGTAATCAGTACCTGGTACAACAACAAGGGCGCCTGCGGGCGCCCTTGTTGTTTTCGGGTGCCTGATCTTTGCCGGCAATCCCGGTACAATGCCCGCTGACCCGGTAACTGGATACCCTCCCCATGACTGAACTCAAGAATGATCGCTTTCTCCGTGCTCTGCAGCGCCAGCCGGTCGACGTTACACCGGTTTGGATGATGCGACAGGCCGGTCGCTACCTGCCTGAGTATCGTGCATCGCGGGCGCGAGCGGGTGACTTCATGGGGCTGTGCACCAATCCCGAGATGGCCTGTGAGGTAACCTTGCAGCCGTTGGAGCGTTACCCATTGGATGCCGCCATTCTGTTCTCCGACATCCTCACGATTCCTGACGCCATGGGCCAGGGCCTGTATTTCGAGGCGGGCGAAGGGCCGCGTTTTCGCAAGGTGATCAACACCGCTGCGGATATCGAAGCGCTAAGCGTACCCGACCCGGAGCAGGATCTGGGCTATGTGATGGGCGCTGTGCGCACTATCCGTCGCGAATTGAACGGGCGGGTCCCCTTGATCGGCTTCTCCGGTAGCCCCTGGACGCTGGCCACCTACATGGTCGAGGGCGGCTCCTCCAAGGATTTTCGCAAGACCAAGGCGATGCTTTACGATCAGCCAGAGGCCATGCATCTGCTGCTCGACAAGCTGGCTGACTCGGTCATCAGCTACCTGAACGGACAAATTATGGCCGGCGCTCAGGCGGTTCAGATCTTTGATACCTGGGGCGGCAACCTGTCGGCCGATGCCTATCAGAAATTTTCGCTGGCCTACATGCGCAAGATCGTTGCCGGGCTGATCCGCGAGCACGATGGCCGCAAGGTGCCGGTCATCCTGTTCACCAAGAACGGTGGTCTTTGGCTGGAAAGCATCGCCGAGGCCGGTGCCGACGCCCTTGGCCTCGACTGGACCATGGATATCGGCGTGGCGCGTTCGCGCGTGGGCGCCAAGGTCGCACTGCAGGGCAACATGGACCCCACGGTGCTGTATGCCAAGCCGGCAGCCATTCGCGCCGAAGTGGCGCGTATTCTGGCCAGCTATGGGAAGGGCAGTGGCCACGTCTTCAATCTGGGGCACGGCATCACCCCGGAAGTCGACCCCGCACACGCCGGTGCTTTCATCGAAGCAGTACACGAGATGTCAGCTATTTATCACGATTCAACTGCTATCGTCGGCTGACAGGGCTTGCCCGGCCTCGCGCCGGGCCCGATACTGAAACGGTTGCTTACCAACAGCTATGGGTACAAGGAGAGGCGTATGCGCAGGGTGGTTTTCAACCAGAAGGGCGGTGTCGGCAAATCCAGTATTGCCTGTAACCTGGCAGCGGTCAGTGCGGCTGCAGGCTATAAGACCCTGGTAATCGACCTGGATCCGCAGGCCAACTCCAGTCACTATCTGCTGGGCCAAGGCATGGCCGATATTGACACGACCATCGCCGAGTTTTTTTCACAGACGCTGTCCAGCAGCCTGTTCGGCAAGAAAGCCGAGCAGTTCGTGGTAGAAACCCCTTTTGAGAATCTCTGGCTGATGCCAGGTAGTCCTGAGCTGGCTGACCTTCAGCATAAGCTGGAGTCACGCTACAAGATTCAGAAGCTGCGCAAACTGCTCAAGGACCTGAAAGACAGTTACGAGCGTATCTACATTGATACTGCGCCTGCTTTCAATTTCTACACTATGTCCGCGCTGATCGCCGCCGATCGGGTATTGATACCTTTCGATTGCGATGCTTTCTCGCGCCAGGCGCTCTACGGTCTGCTGGCTGAGCTCGAAGATGTACGTGAGGAACACAACGAGGACCTGGAGGTGGAAGGGATTGTCGTCAATCAATTCCAGCCGCGCGCTGCGCTGCCGCAGCAGATTCTCGATGAGCTTATTGCCGAGGGCCTGCCAGTGCTACCGGTGTATCTGAACAGTTCAGTGCGCATGCGCGAGTCGCACCAGGCCTCTACGCCACTGATCTTCCTTGATGGCCGGCACAAGCTGACGCAGCAGTTCATGGCCCTGCACGATCATCTTGA
The DNA here is from genome assembly GCF_036960865.1 of Halopseudomonas sp. GTDB lineage: Bacteria > Pseudomonadota > Gammaproteobacteria > Pseudomonadales > Pseudomonadaceae > Halopseudomonas. The sequence continues at coordinate 223,705 of NZ_JBALWE010000003.1, read as the reverse complement.
GCAAAAGTAAGCGCCGCTGTTGTCGCGCTATAACGCGACTGTGGTTTGATTGACCGGCGGGCTCCCCTTCTGCATGCTCGGCGCTGGACCTCATAACAAGGACAGCGCCATGAAACTGGAAACGCTCGCCATACACGCCGGTTACACCCCCGACCCCACAACGCACGCCGTGGCCGTGCCGATTTACCAGACTACATCCTACGCCTTTGACGATACGCAACACGGCGCCGACCTGTTTGACCTAAAGGTGCCGGGCAACATCTATTCGCGCATCATGAACCCCACCAATGACGTGCTCGAGCAACGCGTCGCGGCGCTGGAAGGTGGCGTTGGCGCATTGGCGCTAGCCTCCGGCATGGCGGCGATCACCGCCGCGATTCAAACTCTGGCAGAGGCGGGTGACAACATCGTATCGGTCGCCAAGCTCTATGGCGGCACCTATAACCTCTTTGCCCACACCTTGCCGCGCCAAGGGATTGAAGTGCGCTTTGCCGCGCATGACGATGTGGCCGCGCTGGAGCAACTGATCGATAGCCGCACCAAAGCGGTGTTTTGCGAGTCGATTGGTAACCCGTCAGGCAACATTCTGGATATTCAGGCGCTGGCCGATGCAGCCCACCGCCACGGTGTGCCGTTGATTGTTGATAACACTGTAGCGACGCCAGCACTGTGTCGCCCGTTCGAGTTTGGTGCCGACATCGTTGTGCACTCCCTGACCAAATATATGGGAGGTCATGGCACGACGCTGGGCGGGATAGTGGTGGATGGCGGCCGTTTTCCCTGGGCAGAGCACACTGAACGCTTCCCGCTGCTGAATACGCCAGACCCTTCCTACCACGGTGTGGTTTATACCGAGGCCTTTGGTCCGGCGGCTTTCATTGGGCGTTGCCGAGTGGTGCCACTGCGCAACATGGGAGCCGCGTTGTCTCCGTTTAACGCCTTCATGATCCTGCAGGGGATGGAAACGTTGGCACTGCGCATGGAGCGGCATTGCGACAACGCCCTGGCGGTGGCGCGTTATCTGCAGCAACACGATCAAGTGGCCTGGGTGCAATACGCCGGTCTGGAGGAGCATCCCGAGCATGCCCTGGCGCAACGCTATATGGGCGGTAAGCCGGCTTCTGTGCTGTCGTTTGGTATCAAGGGCGGACAGGCAGCCGGGGGGCGCTTTATTGATGCTCTGCAGCTGGTTGTGCGCTTGGTCAACATCGGCGATGCCAAGTCGCTGGCATGCCACCCGGCTTCGACTACCCATCGACAGCTCGATGATGAGGAGCTCGCCAAAGCGGGTGTGCCCCGTGACATGGTCAGGCTGTCCATTGGTATTGAGCATATTGATGACATTCTGGCTGACCTGGAGCAGGCACTAGCCGCGGCGCGCTGAGGCATGCAGCAATAACAAAGGGCACCCATGGGGTGCCCTTTTTTTCAGGGGAACAGCGGCCAGATCAGTGGGATGATCAGCGTGCCGGCGGCCCACATGATCAGGTTGAGCGGTACACCAATGCGCATGAAGTCGCTGAAACGGTATCCGCCAGCGCTGTAAACGAAGGTGTTGGTTTGATAGCCGATCGGGGTAGCGAAGCTGGCGCTGGCAGCAAACATTACCGCGACCACAAAGGGGCGTGGGTCGGCGCCGAGCTGCTGCGCCACGCCGATGGCGATAGGAGTAACCAGTACCGCGACTGCGTTGTTGCTGATGACCTCGGTCAGTACTGAGGTCATCAGGTAGATGAACGACAGCATGAACAGCGGCCCCAGTAGCGGCGACAGGGTCATCACGTGGCTTACTACTGTATCCACCAGCCCCACCTTGTTCATCGCGATGCTGATCGCCAGCATGCCGAAGATCAGCGTCAGGATGCGCCAGTCGATGGACTTGTAGGCATCTTCCGTATCGAGACAGCCGGTGGCGACCACCAGTGCAGCGGCAATCATCGCCAAGCCTTCGATGGGCATAATCTTGAGCGCAGCCAGCACCATGACCGCAACCACGGCGGCGATGGCAATCGGCGCCTTGTTGCGGCGGTAGGCGCGCTCCTGCACCGAGTTGAGGCTGATCAGCTCGCCGTTGTCGGCAAACTTCTTGATTTGTGCCGGGGTGCCTTCCACCAGCATGACATCGCCAAACTGCAGCTGAAATTCGTCCAGATTGTCCTGAATATTCTCGTTCTGGCGATGAATGGCCAGAACGTGAATACCGTAGCGCGCGGTCAGGTTGAGGTCGCGCATGGGGCGGTGGCTGTAACGCGAGTTGCGCCCCACGATGGCCTCGGCCAGCATCACGTCGCGGGTCGAGATGGTCTCGAAACTGGCGCTGTCTTCGCGATTGAACGCCAGTAGTCCGTTCTGCCGGAGTTCTACGAAGTCGCGCATGGTGGTGTGCAGCACCAGACGATCACCGGCGCGCAGCAGCGTATCGTTCAGAGGGGTGGACAGCTCGTCGTCGCCGCGAAAAATTTTCAGTACGCTGAGGCCGCTGTTGCCGTTGAGGTTGGCCTGGCTGATGGTCTGATTGATCACCGGCGAGTCATGCGGCACCAGCAGCTCGGTCATGAAGGTGCGCGCCTGATCCGGGCGCAGTTGGCGTGACAGGCTCTCGCGTTCGGGCAGCAAGCGATGACCAATCAGCAGAATAAAAGCCATGCCGATCAGCGCCAGAATGGCGCCGGGCAGGGTGATATCGAACATGCCGAAAGGCTCCATGCCCATTTGCCGGGCAACGCCATCGACCAGAATATTGGTCGAGGTGCCGATCATCGTCATGGTGCCGCCCAGAATGGTGGCGTACGACAGCGGAATCAGCATCTTCGAAGGCTTGCTGCCTACCTGGGTAGCCAACGCGATTGCCACTGGCGTGAGAATGGCAACCACCGGGGTATTGTTGATGAAGGTCGACAGCAGCAGCGCTGTCATCATCAGGCTGAACAGGGTCCGCCAGGGGCTGCCGCCGCCCATGCGCGAGAGCCAGTTGCCGAGCTTTTCGACGCAGCCGGTGCGCTCCAGTGCGGCTGACAGAATGAACATGCAGGCGATGGTGATCGGGGCGCTGTTGGACAGCACGCCCATCACCTCGGCGGGCGTCAGCAACTGGCTCACCAGCAGTATGGCCACGGCAATACCGACTACCACATCGGGGCTGAATTTCTCCCGTGCAAAGGCGTAAAACACCCAGCACAACAGCAGGGCAACACCGATCAGTGGCAACGATTCCCAGTTCATGGATTCCCGAATCTCGTATGGGGTGAGGGGGGTCCATTTGGCGGAACCCGGTTGGGCGCCACATTAAGAGGGATCTTTAGCTTTGTCCAAGTACAAAAACTGATTTTTATATACCTAAAAAGAATAAAAAATAAGCCAAGCATGGGCTGGCTCAGGATGAACAACTGATCTCCAGGCGACGCCCCCAATCCGGCGGGGCGGCCGCATAGTCGGCGTAGTTCGGTTGGGTGGAAAACGGCGTGGCCAGCAGTTCGTGCAAGGCGCGTACTTCGCTGAAGTCGCCTTGTTCGGCAGCGGCGATGGCGTTCTGTGCCAAGTAGTTGCGCAGCACATAGACAGGGTTTGCCTGCAGGGCGGCCTGTCGGGTTTCGCTGCTACCCTGGCGCTGCTGGTGTTGCTGCTGCCAGCGATCGAATGCGTCACGGTCAATGAAGTGGTCCCGTGCAGCGGTATCTCCTTCGGCCAGCAAACGCAGGCTGAGGTTGAAGTCGCTGCCGCTGTCCTGCATCAGTTGCAGCAGCTGCTCAATCAACGCGCTGTCGCCTTCCTCCGCGCCCTGCCAGCCAAGACGGCGGCGCATCAGATGCAGGTAGTGCTGCTCAAACGCCGGCATGAAGGTCGCGATCTCGGCCTTTAATGTATCGACCTCAATAAAGGGCGTCAGCGCCTGGGCCAGGCAGGCCAGGTTCCACTGTGCGATCGCGGGCTGGCGGTGAAAGGCGTAACGACCTTCGTGATCGGAATGGTTGCAGACGTGGTGGATGTCAAAGGCATCCATGAAGGCATAGGGTCCAAAGTCGAAGGTGATGCCAAGGATCGACATATTGTCGGTGTTCATCACGCCATGACAGAAACCGTAGGCCTGCCACCAGGCGATCATCTCGGCCGTGCGCTGCAAGACCTGCCGATACATGGCCAGTTCGGGTTGTGGGTCGCCGAGGCACTCGGGATAGCAGCTGCTCAGGGTGAAATCCAGCAGCTGGCGCAGGGCGTCGTGCTGGCGGGTGTAATAGAAGTACTCGAAATGCCCGAAGCGGATGTGTGATGGTGACAGACGCAGCAGCATGGCGGCGCGCTCTTCCCGCTCGCGATAGACCGGGTTGTCTCCCAGGGTGACACAGAGCGCTCGACTGGTCGGGATACCCAGAGCGTGCAGCGCTTCTGAGGCGAGAAACTCGCGAATCGAGGAACGCAATACGGCTCGGCCATCGCCCATGCGCGAATAGGGTGTGCTGCCGGCACCCTTCAGGTGAAGGTCCCAGTGCTCGCCGGCCTGATTGACCACTTCGCCCAGCAGCAGGCCGCGGCCATCGCCCAGCTTGGGGTTATACGCGCCAAACTGATGGCCCGAGTACACCATGGCACGCGGCTCGGCCGTGCTCCAGATCTTGTGGCCGGCAAACAGCTCGGTGAAGAGTTCGCTCTGTGCTTCGTCCGCGTCCAGGTCAAGCAAGGCCAGGGCACTGGCGCTACTGACCACCAGCCGCGGGTTGCTCAAGGGCTCGGGGCTGACCCGCGTCGAAAAGGTGTCGCCCAGACGGGCAAAGCGATTGTCGAAGTGCAGGTCTGAAAGCAGCGGCAAGGGACATCCTTCTGCGCAGCGGCGCAGGTCTTGAAGTGTGGGTGCCATGCTAACGCATGACCGCTGGGTCATGTTCCCTGTGTTATGGTCGTGCATCAAGCGATGTAATGGTGCCTGTGACATCTTGACCTTGCCCCAGCAGATCCCTAGTGTTCAAACACCTGTATGAATAGCTGCCGCCGGTATGGTCCGGCTGCCCCTTGGAGAGCCAACATGCCCGAATACAACGCCCCCTTGCGTGACATGCACTTCGTGATGGATGAAGTGCTCGACTTTGCCGCTGGCTATGAAGCTTATGGGCTGGAAGATGCCTCGCCGGATCTGGTCAATGCCATTCTGGAAGAAGGCGCCAAGTTCACCCGCGATGTGCTGTCACCCCTGAATCGCACCGGCGACGAAGAAGGCTGCCATATCGATAACGGTGTGGTGACCACGCCCCAGGGTTTCAAGGAAGCCTACCGCCAGTATGTGGACAACGGCTGGGGCTCCATGACCGGGCCGGCAGAGTACGGCGGTCAGGGTTTGCCGTTCTCGCTGGGTTTGATTATCAGCGAAATGGTTGCTTCTGCGAACTATGCCTTCAGCATGTATCCTGGCCTGTCGCACGGCTGCTCCGCGGCTATCAGTGCCCACGGTACTCAGGAGCAGAAAGACCAGTACCTCAGCAAGCTGATCCCCGGTGAATGGACTGGCACCATGTGCCTGACCGAGCCGCATTGCGGTACCGACTTGGGCCTGATCAAGACCCGTGCCGTGCCGGAAGCGGATGGCAGTTACAAGATTACCGGCACCAAGATCTTCATTTCCTGCGGTGAGCACGACATGGCCGAGAACATCGTCCATCTGGTGCTGGCCAAGCTGCCCGACGCGCCTGCCGGCACCAAGGGTATCTCACTGTTCATCGTGCCCAAGTTCGTGCTCGACGCCAACGGCGAAAAGGGCGAGCGCAACAGCCTGATCTGTGGCTCGCTGGAGCACAAGATGGGTATCAAGGCCTCGGCCACCTGCGTAATGAACTTTGACGATGCCACCGGTTACCTGATCGGCGAGGCCAACAAGGGTCTGAACTGCATGTTCACCATGATGAACCACGCGCGCCTGGGTACCGGTATGCAGGGTCTGTGTCACGGTGAAGCCTCTTACCAGTCGGCTCTGGCTTACGCCAAGGACCGTCTGCAGATGCGTGCGTTGAGTGGCCCGGCGGCGCCTGAAAAGGCTGCTGATCCGATCATCGTGCACCCGGATGTACGCCGCATGCTGTTGACCATGAAAGCCTTTAACGAAGGCAACCGCGCGCTGACTTACTACACCGCCCAGTTGCTGGATAAGGCGCATTACGCCAAGGATGCAGACGAGCGGGCCAGTGCTGAAGCTCAGTTGGCCTTCCTAACGCCCATTTGCAAGGCCTTCATGACTGAAACCGGTCTTGAAGCCACCAGCCTGGGCATGCAGGTGTTTGGCGGCCACGGTTACATTCGCGAGTGGGGCCAGGAACAACAGATGCGTGACTGCCGCATTGCCCCTATTTATGAAGGCACCAACGGTATTCAGGCGCTTGACCTGCTGGGCCGTAAAGTTCTGGGTAGCCAGGGCAAACTGTTGACCGCCTTCACCAAACAGGTTCACAAGTTCTGTCAGGCCAACGAAGGCAACAGCCAGTTCTCCGCCGAAGTGGCCAAGCTGAACCAGTTGAATGCGCAGTGGGGCGAGATCACACAGCGTATCGCTGGCCGTGCCATGCAGAACCGCGAAGAAGTGGGCGCCAGCTCGATGGACTTCCTGATGTTCTCCGGTTACGTCATCCATGCCTTTATGTGGCTGAAGATGGCCATGGTCGCTCAGCAGAAGCTGGATGCCGGCACTTCGGAAGAAGACTTCTACAAGGCCAAACTGGCCACCCAGAACTTCTACTTCAAGCGCCTGCTGCCGCGTGCACAGGCTCACGTAGAGGCGCTGGACGCCGGTGCCGACAGCCTGATGGAAATGACTGCCGAGCAGTTCTAAGCACAGCGGTACGCATTTGCCGCACGCTGCAATTGAAAAGCCCCGACTGGTTCGGGGCTTTTTTGTGGCTGGCCGAGCAGGTTGGGTAATTCCTGCCATGCTGAATCACTCGGTGTTGGCGTCGATCATATGCGTGACTGATATATAGTTAAAAGTCATAAAAAGACGCTATAGGTTTTTTTGTTGTCGCGCTACAATCCCGATCCTGTTCCGGTATGGTCCGGGCGCACTTGTTGATGAGGAGATTTTCATGGCCGATTACAAAGCCCCACTGCGTGACATCCGCTTCGTGCTCAATGAAGTATTTGATGCCGATACTCTTTGGCAGAGCCTGCCGGGTCTGGACGGCGCCATTGATGCGGAAACCGCCGATGCCATGCTGGAAGAAGCCGGCAAGATCACCTCCAATACCATCGCACCGCTGAACCGCAGTGGCGATGAAGAGGGTGCGCAGTGGAACGACACTGTGGTCACGACGCCTGCGGGCTTCAAGGAAGCCTTCAAGACCTACGCCGAAGGTGGCTGGGTTGGTCTGGGCGGCAACCCCGAGTACGGCGGACTGGGCATGCCCAAGACGCTGGGCGTGCAGGTTGAAGAAATGGTCTATGGCGCCAATAACAGCTTCGCGCTGTATCCGGCGCTGACCGCTGGCTGCTGTCTGGCGCTGGACGCCCACGGCAGTGAAGAGCTGAAGCAGGCCTACTTGCCCAATATGTATGCGGGCGTGTGGTCCGGCACCATGTGTCTGACCGAGCCGCACTGCGGCACCGATCTGGGCATCATCCGCACCAAGGCCGTACCTGAGGCCGATGGCAGCTACCTGGTCAGCGGCACCAAGATCTTCATTACCGGTGGTGAGCACGACCTGACCGAGAACATTATTCACCTGGTGCTGGCCAAACTGCCCGACGCGCCGGCTGGCCCCAAGGGTATTTCGCTGTTCCTGGTGCCCAAGTTCATGGTCAACGACGACGGCTCGCTGGGTGAGCGCAACCCGGTTACCTGTGGCTCGATTGAACACAAGATGGGTATCAAAGGCTCGGCTACCTGTGTGATGAACTTTGATTCTGCCCGCGGCTATTTGGTGGGTGAGGTGAACAAGGGGCTCAACGCCATGTTCACCATGATGAACTACGAGCGTCTTTCCATCGGTATTCAGGGCATTGGTTGCTCGGAAGCCTCTTACCAGAGCGCTGTAGACTACGCTCGCGAGCGTATTCAGAGCCGCGCGCCGACCGGTGCTGTACAGCCCGAGAAAGCCGCCGACCCCATCATCGTGCACCCCGATGTACGTCGCATGCTGCTGACCATCAAGGCCATGACCGAAGGTAGCCGTGCTTTCTCCACTTACGTGGGCATGCAGCTGGATATCAGCAAGTACGCTGACGAGCCTGAGGCCAAGAAGAAAGGTGAAGACCTGGTTGCCCTGCTGACGCCGGTCGCCAAGGCGTTCTTCACCGATGTTGGCTTCGAGAACTGTGTTCACGGCCAGCAGGTCTTCGGTGGCCACGGTTACATCCGCGAGTGGGGGCAGGAGCAACTGGTGCGTGACGCCCGTATCGCGCAGATCTATGAAGGCACCAACGGCATTCAGGCGCTGGACCTGATGGGCCGCAAAACCGTTGCTAACGGTGGCGCGTTCTTCAAGGTATTTGCCGAGGAGGTGCGCGGGTTTGTGGCAGACAACGGCGCCGACGAGCTGGCCGAGTTTGTGCAGCCGCTGGGTAAGGCGCTGAGCAACCTGGAGGCACTGACCGCGGAAGTGATCGAGCGCAGCCAGAGCAATCCGAACGAAGTGGGCGCTGCCTCTGTCGAGTACCTGCATGTATTTGGCTACACCGCGTATGCCTATATGTGGGCGAAGATGGCTAAGGTAGCCCTGGCCAAGATTGGTGCGGATGAGACCGGTTTCTACAGTGCCAAGCTGGGCACCGCGCGTTTCTTCGTCAAGCGTCTGTTGCCGCGTATCCACTCGCTGAGCGAGTCGGTACGTGCCGGCAGTGAGCCGCTGTTCGAACTGGACGCGTCGCAGTTTTGAGCAAGCGCCCGGCTCAGGCCGGGCCGGGCAGCTTAAATGTAAGCAAATGCTTACACGCTGTGATGACAATGACTTATGGGCACTTCCTGAGAACCTGCGTAGTATCAACTTCGCTAGGAGCACCGCAGGAAGCGATCCAAACAACAGGGAATAGGGACAGTGCCTCGGAGAGGCAATGCCATTACGGATGATCAGGATCTATTCTGCAAAACCCCGCCTCGGCGGGGTTTTTTCTTATCTGCATTACGATCCAAGCCTCAAGCCTCAAGCCTTAAAACGACAGCTCACCTCACCCAGCCCGCCCACCCGCAACGTCAACTGATCTCCCTCTGCAATTGGGTGCAGCCCGGTCAGTGCGCCGGTCAGGATGATATCGCCGGCCTTGATGCGGCCGCCGTTGCGCAACAGATCACGCACCAGCCATAAGCAGGCTTCGATCGGATCACCCATGGCGCTGCCAGTATTGCCCTCGGCCACCTGCACACCATTGATTTCCAGGGTCGCGGTCAGTGTGCTGACGTCGATATCGGTAGAATTCCGTTGCGGCTCGCCCAGCAGGTAACCGCCGGAAGACAAATTATCTGCCACTGCGTCGAACAGCGTTTTCGGCCAGCCAGCGATGGCGGAGTCGCAGATTTCCAGCGCCGGTACTATGGCGTGCAGTGCGGCGACCAGTTGGCCGCGGTTCAGCTCGGGGTCGCTCAGCTCTTCGGCAAAGATCATCGCCACTTCAATTTCTGCGCGCGGCGCGAGAAAGTCGGCATAGGGCAGCGTCGTGCCGGCCTGATACTGCGCGCTGGCCAGCAACACACCCTGCAGCGGCCCGTCGAGCCCAAGCGCAGCTTGCGCCTTTGGGTTGCTGACGCCCAGCTTGTAACCGGCGATGCGGTCGCCCCGCGCAAGGCTGAGCTGCCGCCACTGCCTTTGTGCTGCGTAGGCTTGCGCCAGATCGCCAATCTGGCAGCGCTCCACGATAGAGGCGCAGGGGGTTTTATCGGCACGGGCTTGCAGTAGCAGTCGGGCTGCCTCATCAGGTTGGCTGGCGGTCGTCATTTGGCGCTCCCTCGGGTCGGTTTTTCGCCGACTACTGTAGTGCGAAACATCTCGCGGCGCGCGCCAAAATAATCAGATATCGGCTGATGCCAGACGCAGCGGTTGTCCCAGATGGCCAGGGTGCCGGGCGTCCAGCGCATCCGGCAGGTAAAGGCTGGCGCGGTGGCGACACTGAACAGGTAATCCAGCAGCGGGCGCGATTCCTCCGCCTTCATGCCGGCGATACCCAGGGTGTACACCGGGTTGGCGAACAGTACCTCACGCCCGGTTTCCGGGTGAAGCGTAATCAGCGGGTGACGGCGCACGTCCTTCTCCACGCTTTCGCCATAAACAATCTTCATGCTCTCCAGCCCGGCGTTGTGCTTGGCGTTGGGGCCATAGCCGAACTCGGGGCTGTGCACGCCATCCAGCCCGCGCAAGGTATCGCGTAGCGTGTCGGACAGCCACTCGCAGGCCAGATACATATTGTTGAACAGGGTATCGCCGCCGCTGGGCGGGACATCCTTGCCGTAGAGCAGGGTGAAGGCGGGCGGGCGCTCCTGAAACGACCAGTCGGAGTGCCAGGCGCCGCCAAACACGATGGGCGTCTGCTCGCTGGCTTCTTTCACCACGTGCACCACATGCGGGTGATCTGGCATGGGTTTAACGTAGGGCTCGACGCCAAACTCGCCAAAGCGCTGGGTTACCGCTTCCAGTTGCTCAACGCTGAGCTGCTGGTCGCGAATGAACAGCACGCCATGGTCCATCAGTGCCTGGCGCAGCGCGGCCTGGCCGGGCTCGCTGAGATTGTTCAGGTCAATGTCATGAATATCGGCGCCGAGCGAGCCAGCGACCGGGCGCACGCTGAAATACTCGCTGGGGCGTGCCTGGTTGTTGCCGGCATGGGTGTAGAAAAATTCAGGCATGGCTCTCACCTCTGTGGTTGTTATTGGGGCGATGAACAAAGCTTGCAGCAAGCGACTGCACACGGCCATGATTAAAACTGACAAAACATGATGATTTCTGCCACTCAGCCCCAGGAGAAGACAATGAACTGGCGCGAGCGCCGTGACAGCACCAACGTGCACTACTTGTTGGCCACCGCAGGCCAGTTGGGCGTGGCCAGCGAGACCTGTCTGCAGTCCAGCGCTCTGACCCTGGAGGGATTACGGGCCGGCGATAGCATTGAGCTGTGGCAGGAGCTGGCGGTGGTCCGCAATCTAGTGACGGCCTGCCCGCAGCCGGGGTTGGGCCTGCTCTTGGGCGAGCACTATCACCTCACCAGCCTCGGCTTGCTGGGTTACACCATGCTGGCCAGCCGCTCACTGGCCGACGCGCTGGAGGTCAGCAGTCGTTTTCGTGCGCTGTCGCTGTCGATTTGTCCGGTCAGCCTGCAGCCAGACCCGCAGGGGGTCTATTTGACGCTGGATCAGAGTGTCTTGCCGGACGATGCGTGGGCCACCGTCATCGAACGCGGATTGGGCGCCTGGCTGCGAGTGTTCGGTGAGTTGCTGCAGCGCCCTTTCGTGCCCTTAAAGGTCGAGTTGAACCTGAACCAGCCGGCTAGCTTGGCACGGTATTGCGAGTACTTTGGATGCAGCGTTGACTTGCAGGCCGGGCGTAATGCCATGCTGATCGCCGCAGCGGATCTGCACGCGCCGCTGCCGTTGGCCAACAGCATGACCCAGGCCGCTTGCGCCAGCCTGTGCCAGCAGCTGTGTGCCAGCGCCGAGCAAGTTCATACACCGCTGGCGCGTCAGGTCATGCAGGCGCTATTGAGTCACACCGGCGGTAGTCTGGGCGCGGTCGAGGTGGCAGGCCTGCTGGGGCTGTCCGAGCGCAGCCTGCACCGGCGCCTGGCATTGGAAGGGCATGCTTTTCGGCTGCTGGACGCCCGCGTGCGCTGCAATCTGGCCGAGCAGCTGCTGCGTGATACCGATCTGCGGCTTGATGCCATTGCCCAGCAATTGGGCTACACCGAGGCGGCCAGTTTCTCGCGCGCGTTCAAACGCTGGAAAGGCGAGTCGCCGGCGCACTGGCGCCGGCAGCAGCGTTTTGCGCCCAACGCTGGTGCTGCGGGTCTGCTGACCTAGCCGCGAAGCGCTTTTTTGAGACGGCTTGATTTGCCTGACTATACTGCCAAGAGGTGCCCTTGCTGGGCAGTTGTCAAAAAGGAGCGGTGTTATGGCTGGGTGGTACGAGTTGAGCAGAAGTACGGACGGACAGTTCCGCTTTGTTCTCAAGGCGGGTAACGCAGAAACCATTCTCACCAGCGAGTTGTACACGACGCGCGCCAGCGCGGATAACGGCATTGCGTCGGTGCAGAAGAACTGCACCGACGACACGCGCTTTGAGCGCAAGGAGGCCAAGAACGGAAAACATTATTTCAACCTCAAGGCGGCTAATCATCAGGTAATCGGCACCAGCCAGATGTACGCGGCGGCGCGCAATTGCGAGACGGGCATCGAGTCGGTCAAGAACAATGGTGTGAGTACCGTGATCAAGGACAAGACCGCCGACTGAGTCGGCTCAGCGCGCGGTCTTGCCGCGCGCTATGTCCTGCTGTACCTCAAGGCTAGGCAGAGATTATCTAGCCATGATCTGCGCCGAGCGCGGTTAGGTTGCTGATCATCCGTCGCTCGCGCACCCGCCGATGGCGTGGATTATCCCCTTTCGCTGATCAAACTGTGTTCGCCCGCGGTAGTCCGCACCGCGGCTATTTGTCCAACCCATCTGCACGCAAAGGGAGCGGCTCGGGCGGGCGCCTGGGACGCCACTGCTTTGTTGCTTGGCGTGCGAGGCCGGCGGCAGGCAAGATAGGGGCATGTGAACAGCCCGAGGTACGCCATGAACCCATGCCCAGATGACTTTGTTGTAGTGACCAGCCCTGAAGAGGCGGTAGATCGCCTGGCGGCGCTGCACCAGGAGGCCACCAGCGCCCTGCGCGAGGCGCTCAAGCAGTATATGGCCGACCGCACGCGCCCACCCGCCGGCCGTTGCGCCTTCCGGTACCCTGAATTGCGCCTGACTTATCACTGCCAAGGCGAGGTGCCCAGCACAGTGCGCGCCTACGCCAAGGTACAGGTCCCGGGCACGTACAGCGTGACCGTGACCCAGCCGGCAGCCTTCCGGCGCTATCTGCTGGATCAGTTGCGCCCGTTGATGAGCGACTTCACGGTTACCGTCGAGGTTGGCTCCAGTCAGGCGAATATTCCCTATCCCTACGTCGTAGAACAGGGGGATGAGCTCGGCGCCTCCGGCGTGACGGCTGCCGAGCTGGCGCGAGTATTCCCCAGTACCGACCTGTCCGCGGCCAACGATGGCACGGCCGATGGTCTGTACGACTGGGAAAACATCGACCCCTTGCCCCTGGCGCTGTTCGATGCCGCGCGCACCGATTTCTCGCTGCGCCGGCTGGTGCATTACACCGGCAGCGACTGGCGCCATGTACAGCCTTGGATTCTGCTGACCAACTACCACCGCTATGTGGATCAGTTCATCCGCCACGGGCTGGATATGCTGCTCGGCGACACACGCTTTCAGCGCATGGTGCTGCCGGGCAATGTGGTGATCGAGCGCGGCATGGCCGAGGGCGAGATGCAGGCGATCATCGAAAGTGTGGTCTGGCACCGTTATCAGATGCCCGCGTATCACCTGCAGGCCGCAAATCCTGCTGAGGGCATCACACTGGTGAACATCGGTGTGGGGCCTTCCAATGCCAAGAACATAACCGACCACTTGGCGGTGCTGCGCCCGCACTGCTGGCTGATGATCGGCCATTGCGGCGGCCTGCGCCAATCACAGACCATCGGCGACTACGTGCTGGCCCACGCTTACATGCGCCGCGATGGCATTCTTGATCGTGTGCTGCCGCCGAATATTCCGCTGCCGGCATTGGCTGAAGTGCAGCAGGCCTTGCAACAAGCTGCCGCCGAGGTGACGGGCGAGCAGGGCGATGCCCTCAAGCGCCGCCTGCGTACCGGTACGGTGCTGACCTACGATGACCGCAACTGGGAGCTGCGCTGGGCGCAGGAGCGGCCATTGATCAATATGGCGCGTGCCATTGCCGTGGACATGGAAAGCGGCACCATCGCGGCTCAGGGTTATCGCCTGCGGGTACCCTACGGCACGCTGCTCTGCGTTTCCGACAAGCCGCTGCACAGTGAAATCAAACTGCCGGGCGCTGCTGGGGCCTTTTATGAGCGTGCCGTCACCCAGCATTTGCACATCGGCATTCATGCGTTGGAGTTGCTGCGCAGCCAGCTCGACTCGCTGCATTCACGCAAGTTGCGCAGCTTTGACGAGCCGCCGTTCCGCTGATCTTGACCCTTGCGCCGCCGCGGAAATTGCGCGGCGGCGATCCTCTACTAAGCTGAAGCGTGCACAGGGCGGCGCGCTGTTCCTGCATGCGGCGGATTGAATATCAGCGCTGCTGTGCAAGATACCATTGCCAGTACAGTCGCCAGGCAGTTTGCTTGCGCGGCTGGGCGGTGGGCTACTGTCGCTTTCTACAACACGTGGAATGAGGTAGATCCACATGCGCTTCAAACAGCTGGGCTTTATCGCCGCCCTGTCTCTGAGTGCCCTGGCCGGTCCAGGTATGGCACAGACTGCAGACCCTCTGCCGTCCTGGAACGATGGCGTCAGTAAAACCGCCATCATCAATTTTGTTGAGAAAGTCACCAAAGAGGGAGGCAGTGACTTTGTCGCCCCGCCAGAGCGCATCGCCACCTTTGATAACGACGGCACCCTCTGGAGTGAGCAACCGCTGTACTTCCAGGGGCTGTTTGCTCTGGATCAGGTACGCGAACAGGCGCCAAACCACCCTGAATGGAAAACCGAGGAGCCCTATAAAAGCGTATTGGCCGGCGACACCAAGGCAGTCATGGCCTCGGGCATGGACGGTTTGATGAAAATCATTGGCGCCTCTCACGCCAACGTGACCAGCGAGGAGTTTGCCGCTTCGGTCAGCGAGTGGCTGAGCACGGCGCAGCATCCCACCAAGAAACAGCCATACAACGAACTGGTCTATCAGCCGATGCTGGAGCTGCTGGATTACCTGCGTGCCAATGGCTTCAAAACCTTCATCGTTTCTGGCGGCGGTATTGACTTCATGCGCGTATTTGCCGAGCAGGCCTATGGCATTCCGCCAGAACAGGTGGTTGGCTCTACCCTGGACGCCAAGTTCGAGATGCGCGACGGCGTACCGACCATCGTAAAAACCGGCGACCTGTTGCTCAATGACGACAAGGTCGGAAAGCCAGTGGGTATCTACCGCCACATTGGTCGTCAACCGATCTTTGCTGCCGGTAATTCCGACGGTGACCTGCAGATGCTGCAGTACACCACCATCGCCCGCGATGCCGAGGACACCACGCCACGTTTTGGTCTGATCGTGCATCACACCGACGCCGAGCGCGAATGGGCCTACGACAAGGATTCTCACATTGGCAAGCTGGACCAAGGGTTGGTCGAGGCCGAGCAGCGCAACTGGACAGTGGTCGATATGAAGGCTGACTGGAAAACGGTTTACCCGGACAACTGATCAGGAGCAGGCCAGTTGCGGTGCTACGCCGTACTGGCCTCTCTGCCCGATCAACCCTGTCTTTTTTATTTAACTGCTCTGTCTCGGGCGTGTCACGCCCTATGGGTAGCTTTTCGGACTCCATTCATGTTGTCTGAAAAGGAATTGAGATGTTTATCAGAACTGGAGTTGTGTCGTTAGTTGCCGGTGCCCTGCTAACCGGTTGTCTGTCTTCCAGTGATAGCGATGGCGACGAATCAAACACCCCCCCGCCACAACCGCCAGCAACCGCTGCTGCTCTGAAGGTTGGCATCATCCCTGATACCCAAGGCGGCGGTCAGAACACCTCTATCATGCCAATGCGTGCGCTGATGGAATTTTACCGCGAGCAGGAGGTTGACCTTCTGTTGGTGGTCGGCGACCTCTCTGAAGAGGCGACGCCTGCCGAGTATGCGCAGTGGCGCAGCGTAGTGGATGATTATCGCGATGACTTTGTCATGTTGCCGGTACAGGGAAACCATGACATCAAGGGCACCGATCAGGATTGGTACGACAATGTCAGCGATCTGATTCCGGAGGATGCAATCCAGATGGCCGGTCAGCGCGACAAGAACTACGCGCTGGTGCGCGGCAACGTGCTGATCATTTCGCTGTCCTACGGCCAACTGCCGTTCACCTACGACTTCACTCGCGAGATGATCGAGACCTACCGCGACGCGGTTGACCACATCATTGTCTCTACTCACAACACTATGGTGGGTTCGCGCTACGGCAACATCCGTGAACGGGTGGTGGAGGCCTATGATACCTCCGAGGGTGATCAGCAGTTCTCACTGGTGCATGACGATTATCGTCAGCTATTTGCCGACAACGATGTGATTTATGTGGCCGGGCATGAGCACCAGTATCTGCGTAGCTTAATCAAGGGGTATTACGGCGGTCACTATACCGAGCTGGTCAGCGGCAGTGCGTCCTATAAGGGCTATGACTCGCGCTACGGCGAGAGCGAGCTGATTCAGGACATGGTCATGGTAAAGATCAATGACGGCACATCCGGTACGCTGGATGTCAACGCCTCGATACTGACGTTCAATGACAAGCTGGTTGATTACCGCTCTTACTATGAGGCGCACACCATCAAGAGTAACGACGATGGCATGCGCGAATTGGCTGCCCCCCAGTGGAAGCTGGTTGACCGTTTTACGCGTACGACCGATCGTTGTGACAAGGTGGTCTATCCCGGCAGCATTCCGCCAGGTAATCAGCTCAACATGACCCATGACAAGAGCTATCGAACCAGTGCTTGCGTGTCGGGCAACGGCTACTCGGCGCGCATCCTTGACGGTGAAAACCGCATTTTCAACCGCTACGAAACCCGGACTCGCACTACCAACTTCGAGCCAGGTGTTTCTAGCGCAAAAAGCAACAACGAGTTGGCAGCACGCTACTACCGTTACCTGCATATTCCGCACGCCAGCTATTCGCCCAATCTCAACAACAGTCAGCGGGTACGTCTGATCAACGCGGGTACGGCTGACGAGGAGGTGGAAATCCGCGAAACCACCATCGATCTGAAAAAGCAGGTCTCGCTGAGCTGGACTGCGCCGCGCGATGGCGCTGTGTCGGATGTGCTTATTGTCAGTGGCATTCAGGGTCAAGACGGCACCTTTAGCAGTGCCCGCGGCGTCATGAAGAATATCCGGACCGATGTTGGCCTCCCCGGTAGCTTCGGCGATGGCAGCGAACAGGCCAAGCAGCCAGTCGCTTTGCCAGCTGGTCGTGTTAACAGTAACTGGGTACTGGATGACGACGAGCGTGGTGACGATTATGTTCTGCAGTTAAGTCTGCCGGATGATGCCAATGCTGAAGAGCTGGCTCTGGCACGCTGGGATGTTGAGGCGCAGGGCTGGCAGCGGGTGGTCGCCGATGAGTGCATCAGCTCTGCTGGCTACGACAGTAGCTACCTGGTCAGCTTGCCGGCCGATGTGCCGGGCGAGTGCGCCACGGCAGCAGGGGTGGTCACTGTGGGCAGCGATTATGCCTGGGCCCGTCTGGACCGGGACGGAGCCTACGCGCTGATTGCTCGCTAAGCCAAAAAAGGGCGTAGTGGATCGTCGAATCTGCTACGCCCTGTGGTGATGTTTCAAACTACATACAGCTGTATTCAGGGGTATTGTTCTATCGCCCCGCACGCCAATAGCGCTACTCTCATCTTCTATCCTTCGCCTTTATTCGAATAATTGCTGCTGTCTTCCAGCTGCTGAATGTCTCGACATTGAGGTGATTGGGATTCGCCTTGTGTTGGCTCACCTGCGTCTCGCGGTGAAACCAACTGCTAGAGTGTATAAAAAATAACGAAATCCGTGCCGTGATGAGGTCGCTATGAACCTGCTGTCTGTTAATGGTGAACAACACCAACTCGATGTTCCGGACGATATGCCGCTGTTGTGGGTGCTGCGTGATGTGCTGGGGCTGACGGGAACCAAATTTGGCTGCGGCATCGCGCAATGCGGTGCCTGTACTGTGCATCTGGATGGACAGGCGGTGCGGTCCTGTGTGCTGCCGGTTGGTGCGGTGGCCGGCAAAGCGATTACCACGATCGAAGCGGTGGGCCAGAGCGCTGTGGGCGCCAAGGTGCAGCAAGCCTGGCTTGAACATGAAGTGGTGCAATGCGGTTATTGCCAGTCTGGGCAGATCATGTCGGCCACGGCGCTGTTGCAGCAGAATCCGACGCCTGACGACGCCGCCATTGATAGCGGCATGGCCGGTAACATCTGCCGCTGTGGGACCTACACGCGCATTCGCGCGGCAATCAAAGACGTCAGTCAGGCCTGAGGGGAACAGCAATGGACAAGTCTAGCCTGGCGCTGTCGCGCCGTGGTTTTCTGAAAGGCTCCAGTGCTGCGCTGGGTGGCCTGGTGTTGAGTACCTGGTTGCCGGGTTTTGCGCCGCGCAGCGTGGCGGCCGAAGCTACGGCTGCTGGTCGTCTCGGCGATCAGTCGCCACGCGCCTACGGCGCCTATGTGCGGGTCGGCCATGATGGTCTGGTCACGGTCATTTCGCCCAAAATCGAGATGGGCCAGGGCGCGCATACCGGTATTGCGATGATGGTGGCAGAGGAGCTGGAAGTACCGCTGTCTGCCGTGACCATCGAAGACGCGCCACCGGACAGCGAGCTGTATGCCGATTCGCTGATGCAGTTTCAGGCCACAGGTGGCTCTACCTCGACGCGCCATTCCTGGCAGCCATTGCGCGAAGCTGGCGCCACGGCGCGTCTGTTGCTGATTCAGGCTGCGGCGGCGCGCTGGGGTGTGGATGCCGCGCAATGCCATGCGAAAAACGGCGAGGTGTTTGGCCCGGCTGAACAGAAGCTGGGTTATGGCGAGCTGGTTGATGCCGCCAGCGAATTGCCGCTGCCAACCGAGGTGGTGCTGAAAACGCCGGAGCAGTTCACCTTGCTGGGTACTCCGGCACAGCGTATCGATACGCCGAACAAGGTCAACGGCAAGGCGCAGTTCACCATCGATCTGAGCGTGCCGGATATGCTGATTGCCTCAACCCTGACCTGCCCGGTCTACGGCGGCACATTGCGCAGCGTGGATGCTTCGGCAGCCAAAGTGGTGCCGGGCGTGCGCGATGTGATCAAGCTCGCTAACGCCGTCGCGGTAACCGCCAGCAATTACTGGGCCTGCCAGCAGGGTCTCAAGGCGCTGACAATCGAGTGGGACCTGGGCGAGAACGCCAGTATCAACTCGGCGCAACTGGATGAGGCGCTGCAGCAGGCCAGCTCACGCGATGGCGTAGTGGCGCACAATGCGGGCGATTTCGGCAAGGCGCTGGAGGGGGCCGCCAGCCGCTTCGAAGCCGTGTACGAGCAGGCTTTCTTGTCGCATTCGCCGTTGGAGCCGATGACCTGTGTGGCGCATGTTCGTCCGGATGCTTGCGAGCTGTGGGTCGGCACCCAGGTGCCGGTGTTTGCCCAGCAAACCGCCGCCAAGCTCAGTGGTTTGCCGCCGGACAAGATCATCATTCACAACCAGTTGATCGGCGGCGCCTTCGGCCGACGGCTGGATTACGACTTTATTACTCAGGCGGTGGATGTTGCGCGGCATGTCAGTTACCCGATCAAGCTGATCTGGAGCCGTGAAGAAGACATGACCCACGATATGTACCGTCCGCAGTACGCCGATCGCCTGACCGCGGCGCTGGATGCCGACGGCAAGCCGACCGGCTGGCAGCATCGTATCGCTGGTGCTTCGGTACTGGGCCGTTACATGGGTAGCCTGCCGGAGAACGGCGTTGATGGCGACGCGGTCGAGGTGGCTATCGATCCGATCTATGCATTGCCGAATCTGCTGGTCAATTATGTGCGTGAGGAGCCCAAGGTGATTCCGGTTTCCTGGTGGCGTGGGGTAGGGCCGCTGCGCAGCACCTATGCGCTGGAGTGCTTTATTGACGAGCTGGCGCTGAATGCTGGCGCTGATCCGGTGGAGTACCGGCTCGGCCTCATGGCAGAGCATCCGCGCGCGCAGGCGGTGTTACGGCTGGCGGCAGAGAAGGCCGGTTGGGGTAACAGCTTGCCGGATGGGCAGGGGCGTGGGGTCGCGGTAAGCGCGGTATTCGGCAGCTATGTCGCGACTGTGGTTGAAATGGAGATGCTGGGTGACAAGGCGATCCGCATCAAGCGACTGGTCAGTGCTATTGATTGTGGCCTGGTAACCAACCCTACCTCGGTGCAGGCACAGATCGAAGGGGGCACACTGTTCGGCCTTTCGGCCTCGCTGTTCAACGAGATTCTGGTCGAACAGGGCGTGGTACAACAGACCAATTTCCACAATTACCGTCAGCTACGCATCAGCGATGCGCCAGGCGTGGAGGTGCACATAGTGCCTAGTCTGAAGGCGCCGGGCGGGGTGGGTGAGACGGGTACGGCGTTGATCGGCCCGGCCTTGGTCAATGCGCTGCATGCTGCATCCGGGACGCGTTTGCGTCGTCTGCCACTGAGCCGTGCCGGCTACTACCCGGCTTAAGGAGACTGACCATGCGTTTCAATCATTTAGTCATGCTGTGCCTGGGGTTGTCCGGGCTGTCGAGCACGGTTCTGGCCGCAGATGCCGAGCTGATCGAGCGCGGCAAGTATCTGGCCACCGCCGCAGATTGTGTGGCGTGCCACACCACGCCCGGCGGCAAGCCGTTTGCCGGGGGCGTGGAGTTCAAGTTGCCTTTCGGCTCGCTGTTTTCCCCCAATATCACCCCGGATGACGAGACCGGCATTGGCAGCTGGAGCGATGACGACTTTGTCAGCGCCCTGCACAGTGGCGTCGGCAAGGATGGCAAGCATTACTATCCGGCCTTCCCCTATACCTCTTACACGCTGATGCCGGAAGACGAGGTGCTGGCGATCAAAGCCTATCTGTCCAGTCTGGAACCAGTGAAGCAGGCGCCGCCAGAGAATACCCTGAGTTTTCCGTTCAACCAGCGCTGGGGCATGTTCTTCTGGAATCTGCTGTTTCTGGATGAGGGGCGCTATGAGCCCGATCCGCAGCAGAGCGCGGAGTGGAACCGTGGTGCCTACCTGGTGAAGGGGCCGGGCCACTGCGCCGAATGCCATACGCCGCGCAATATGTTCCAGGCGCTCGACAGCGGTCAGCCACTGGCGGGCAATCTGGTGCAGGGCTGGCAGGCTTACAACATCAGTGCCGATGAAACCTACGGCATTGGCGCCTGGAGCGAGGCAGAACTGATCAGCTACATGAGTCAGGGGCATGCCGCGGGCAAGGGCGTTGCGGCCGGACCAATGGCTGAGGTGGTAGAGATGAGCCTGCAGCACCTGCAGCAGAGCGATCTCGCTGCTATCGCGACCTATCTGCTCAGCACTGAACCACAGGCCCAAGGCATTGCGCGACCCGACAAGCAGCCTGACGGCATGCCCGCGGAACGCAACCTGGGCGTCAAGGTATTTGCCGACGCTTGTGCCAGCTGTCACAGCTGGGACGGTACCGGTAATCAGACCCCGATCGCCACGCTGATGGGCCTGAAAACGGTTAATGATCCCGAGGCGACCAACCTGCTGGGCATACTGCTGACTGGGCACAGTGAATCGGGGCAACCTGTCGATCAGCACATGCCGCGCTTTGCCGAAGGCTATAGCGATCCTGAATTGGCCGCAGTCAGCAGTTTCGTGCTGCAGCACTTTGGCCAGAGCGGCGCCAGCGTGAGTGCCGAGGATGTGGCCGCCAAGCGCGGCAACACCGGGCATTGAATGTGTGTATGAACGACGGCAAGCCGCGCACGGGGGTGATATGAGCGGCGTTGAACAACTGCTGGGCGCGCTGGACAGCGCGGTGCAGGCCGGTGACGCTGCGGTACTGGCAACGGTGGTGCGGGTCGAGGGTTCGGCCTACCGCCGCCCGGGCGCGCGCATGCTGATCACCGCGTTGGGGCAGACTGAAGGCACGCTGAGCGGCGGTTGCCTGGAAAGCGAAGTCGCCCGTACGGCGTTCTGGTTGACCGAGCAGGGCCCGGCACTGCGCAGTTACAGCACCAGCGATGAGGCAGAGGACGGCGAGGTTGCCGTGAGCTTCGGCCTGGGTTGCAACGGCAAGGTACACATTCTGTTCGAGCGGGTGAGTAACCCATCGGCCCGTTTGCTGCTGCAAGCCTTGAGAGCGCAGCAGCGCGATGGTCAGGCGCGTGCGGTCGCCACCGTGATTACCGCCTCACCCTGGCTGGGAGAGCGGTTACTCTGGCCGGCCGCGGCAGAAGCAACCGGTGAGCTGCCGCCGCCGCTGCAGAGGAAACTGGCTCCTGCGCTGCAGCAAGCCATAGCGCAGCGCTGTACCAGCTTGCACTATCTGCAGCAGGGCGAGCAGGCGCTGCAAGTGCTGGTTGAGTACCTGCCCCCCGCGCGGCGGTTGGTGGTGTGCGGTGGCGGGCATGATGCGCAGCCGCTGGTGCGCATGGCGCGGCTGTTGGGGTGGCAGGTCACAGTGATCGATAGTCGTGCGCATTTCGCTCGTGCCAGCCGTTTCCCAGACGCAGACAGCGTGCTGCTGGGGTCGCTGGATGGCAGTTTCGACCCGCTTCCGCTGATGCAGGATGCAGCGGTCGCCATCATGACGCACAGCCTGCAGCAGGACGCGTACTGGTTAGCTTGCGCTTTGCGTTCCGGTGCGCTCTATGTTGGCCAGCTGGGGCCGCGGGAGCGCACCCAACGCTTACTAAACGATATGACTGATTTACCACCGCAGGGGCTGGAGCGCCTGCATTACCCCATTGGTCTGGATCTGGGTGGCGACACACCTGAGGCCGTGGCCATGGCAATATTGTCCGAAATGACCGCGGTGCTGAACGGCCGCCGGGGCGGGATGTTGAAGGCGCGCGCCGCAGCCATTCACGATGCTTCTCCCGTTTATCATCATGCCGAAGCCAGCTCTGCCGTTTCGGCCGATCCTCTACCCACCTATGAGAATGAATGAATGTCGAATGAAATTACCGTCGTAGCTGTATTGCGCGCTGCCGAGGGCAGTGCTGCCCAGGTGGCTGAAATTCTGCAAAGCGCTGTGGTGCCCTCCCGCGCAGAAGCCGGGTGCCGCGGCTATGTGCTACATCATGACCGCAGTGATACGCACAGATTCGTGTTTGTTGAGCAGTGGGCCGACATGGCTGCCATTGAAGCGCATCGTGACGCGCCGCATTACAAGGCCATGGGGCAGGCGCTCGCAGGCTTGATTGTCGAACGTGAGGTCATGCTGCTGGATGCGCAGGCCTAAGCGGTGACGGCGCCCGCGGTGCCGCTGGTTGCGCTGATGCTGGCGGCGGGCAGTGCGCGACGTTTCGGTAGCGACAAGCGCCTGGCACGCTTGGCTGATGGTCGTTCGCTGTTGAGCGCCAGTCTGGACAATGCCCGCAACGCCTATTTGGATGTGCGGGTGGTGTTGCGTCCACAGGATGATGCCGCTGCGCTGGGCGTGCCTGCGCAATGCCCGATAATTCGAAGCGAGCGCTGCCATGAGGGCATGGCCCAGAGCCTGGTGGCAGGTGTTGCAGCGCTGCAGGCAATTGACGCAGAGGCGGTCGCAGTGCTCCTGGGCGACATGCCGCGCATTCGTCCGCAGACCCTGATTGCTCTGCAGGCGCAGGCGACAGCAAGGCGCATTGTGGTGCCCACCCACGCCGGCCAGCGTGGCCACCCGGTGCTGTTTGGTCGCGCGTTCTGGCCGGAACTGCTGCTATTGCAGGGTGATCGGGGCGCGCGCGAACTGCTGCGGCAACATGCAAAAAGCCTACTTGAAGTGCCCGTGACAGACCCCGGTATACTGCTGGATATCGACGACGCGAAGATGCTTGCCGCGCTGCCGGCAGACTAACAGCGTCGAACCACCAGAGCAGACCGGGAGAGCAATGTGCAGTCAGTTTATCTGGCCGGATTTGATGTGTTCCGTCGCGACGCCGTCGCCCAAGGCGAACGTTTGAAAGCCCTTTGTGCCGAACAGGGCTTGCGCGGAGTTTATCCCCTTGACGACGCACCAGCTGGCGAGGTCAGTGACCTCGCCAGCTGGATCTGCCAGAGCAATCTGCAAAAGATCCGTGACGCCGATGCCGTGCTGGCCAACCTCAACAGCTTTCGCGGCAGCGAGCCCGATTCAGGCACCGTATTTGAAATTGGCTACGCCGCCGCGCTGGGCAAACCGGTGTGGGCCTATTTCAGCGACCAGCGACCACTCATCGAGCAACTGGATACCGATGACCGTGGCTATTGCGCGCAAGGCTACCAAGTAGAAGACTTTGCCTTGCCAAAAAACCTGATGCTGGCTTGTAGCTGGGCAGGTGCAAGCGAGAGTGCGCAGGCGGGCATAGTGGCGTTAGCGGAGCTGCTGCGCTAGGCGCTGAATTTGCCAGGTCTGGCGGAAGAAAATAGTGCGGAAAAAATGGTGGGCCCAGTAGGACTTGAACCTACGACCAAGCGATTATGAGTCGCCTGCTCTGACCAACTGAGCTATAGGCCCACGTTTTTATAGCAGGGCGGAATTATACGGGCTGTGACGGTCGCTGACTAGGCGCTCTTTGCAGGAAGCGTTTGGAAAACACCTCGGCGGGCAGCGGCGGGCTGATGTGATAGCCCTGGATGGTATCGCAGCCCTGCTCAGACAGCAGCGCCTGCTGTGCGGCGTTTTCCACACCTTCGGCCACCACGGTCATACCCAGATTGTGGGCCAGTACTATGATGGTCTGGCTGATGGCTGCGTCATGGTGGTTGTCGGGCAATCCCGATACAAAGCTGCGATCGATCTTCAGCGTATCAAGCGGCATTTCCTTCAGATAAGCCAGCGATGAGTAACCGGTGCCAAAGTCATCGATCGACAGATGAATACCCATCTTGCTGAAGATGTCCAGCAGATGGATGGCCTCACGGTTCTGGTTCATCACAAAGTCTTCAGTGATCTCCAGCTCGAGCAGCGAGGCGGGAATGTCGTATGTCTCGAGTGCGCGGCGAATATCACTAACCAACTTGTTGCCAATCAGCTGCATCCCCGACACATTGATCGCCATGCGTGGTGGGTCCAGTTGCCGTGCTCGCCATTCGGCCAGTTGCTGGCAGGCCTGATCGAGAATGTGTTTGCCCAGTTCAACGATCAGGCCGGTTTCTTCGGCCAGTGGGATGAACTGATCCGGCTCGACCATTCCGCGCTGAGGGTGCTGCCAGCGTACCAGGGCTTCCATGCCATTGAGTTGCTGCGCGTGCAGGTCGAACTTGGGTTGGTAGTAAAGGGCGAATTCGCCGCGTTCCAGACCGCGACGCATGTCGTTCTCCATTTCCATGCGCTGATGGGCGTTGGCGGTGAGCTCTCGGGTATAGAAGGCGTAGCGGTTGCGACCCTGGTTTTTGGCCCGGTACATGGCGGCATCGGCGTGTTTGATCAGGCTGTTGACGTCGCTGGCATCGGTGGGAAACAAACTGATACCGATGCTGGCGCTGACAAAAAACTCATGACCGGCAGCGAGGAAGGGCTTGCGGAACACCGCCAGCAGTTTGTCCGCCACACTGGCTGCATCCTCATCGCTGTGCAGGTTGGGCAGTAGCACGATGAACTCATCTCCGCCGTGGCGGGCAACGGTATCGATGTCGCGCAGGACGCCACACAACCGCTGGCTGGCCGATTTCAATAACATGTCACCAACCGGGTGGCCAAGGCTGTCGTTGATTTGCTTGAAGCGATCCAGGTCGATAAACAGCAGGGCACCAATACCCTGGTATTTACCCTGTTGCTGCGCGTTAAGCGCTTCACGCAGTCGTGCCTCGAACAGGGTGCGGTTGGGCAGGTCGGTCAGCGGGTCATGGTGTGCCTGATGATCCAGACGGGCCTGCGTGTGTTTGAGTGGCGTGATGTCGCTGAAAACGGCAACCAGATGGTTGAGGCTGCCATCCACATTCAATACCTGGCTGATGTTGATCCAGGCGGCGTACAGCTCCCCGTTCTTACGCCGGTTCCAGGCTTCGCCCTGCCATTGGCCCTGATCGCGCAGGCTGCGAGCCACCTCGCGGATCAGGTGCTTGTCTTCGGTATAGTTGCCGAGAATGCTTAAGGGTTGGCCGGATAGCTGATTTTCGGGGTGACCGGTGATCCGCGCGAAGGCCTTGTTGATCGCCAGTATCATGCCCTCGCTGTCGGTAATGATGACGCCTTCGTTGGTGTTCTCAAAGACCGTAGCGGCCTGACGCAATGAGCTTTCCATCTTCAGGCGCTCGGTGACGTCGCGGGCGATGCTGAGCATGCAGTCCTCGCCGTTGACGACGATTGCCTCGGTACTGATTTCCACTTGCCGGCTATGGCCGTCAATATCGGTTATAGCGGACAGCATGTCGCGCACCGTGCCCTGGGCGCGCAGCAGGTGCATCATGCGCTCGCGGTCAGCGGGATCGCTCCACAAGCCCAGATCGAGTGTTGTCTTACCAAGGGCGGCGTGGCGGCTGTAACCGGTGATACGGGTGAATCCCTCATTTACGTCCAGCAACTTGCCGTCGCTGCCGCGGGTAATCAGCAGCCCGTCTGGTGACGCATGAAAGGCGCTGGAAAACTTCTGCTCTGATAGTTCAAGTTGTTGCTGGGTTACCTTGAGCGCGGAAATATCGCGGATAACCACCACGAGTATCTGCTGTTGGTTCAGCGCCACGCTGCGTGATGAGATCAGTCCGGTAAACTCGCTGCCATCGCGCCGCTTGAAGCGCACCTCGACGTTGCTCTGTGTTTCGCGGTTGAGTTGCTCCAGCAAGCCAGGGCCTGCGTCCTCCCGCGCCCAGGTGCCGAGTTGAGTTGAGGTTTTGCCGATGGCTTCTGCGGCGCTGAAGCCCAACTGCTCTTCAAAGGTGCGATTGACCGACAGCAGCACGCCATTTTGAGCGTTGGCTAGCACAATGCTGTCGGGACAATTATGAAAAACGGAGGAGAATTTTTGTTCTGATGTGCGCAGTGCTTGCTCGTTGGTTTTCTGCTCCTGAATATCGACCAGCAGACCGTTCAGCGCAACGGCTTCATACTCTTCATTGCTTACACTGTTGATGATGGCGCGCACCCAGCAGGCGCGTCCGTTTTGGTTCAACAGGCGAAAGTCGAAGCTCTGACTGCCACGGCTGCTGGCCTGCTGATGCAGCAACTCGGTGACACGCTCGCGATCGTCCGGGTGCAGGCGGCTTTCCAGAAAGTCGGGTGCCAGCCAGTCAGGGGCATTGAAGCCAAGCAGGTCGCGCGCGTGGGGAGAGACGTAGATAAACCGCATGGAGGGGAGCGACATTTCCCACGTCACGACATGCAGATTTTCAACCAGAGTTCGGTAACGGTGTTCCTGCTGGTTCAACAGGATAAGCGCCTGCTGACGTTCGGAATTGGCACGCCGCCGCAGTTGATTGAGTCCATGAGCGGCCAGCAGTAACCCGCAGGAGAGTAAGAGTACCCCTACCTGGGTAAATTGCAGGTCACCGATCCGTGTGTTGCTAACACTGCCGCAACCGCTGCCGAGCAACGTCAGGGCACTGAGCAAACCTGCTCTCACGGCTGCATTCATTCAGCTAAAACCTTCATCCATGGCTACGCGATATTATTTTGCTAGTGTAGCGCTTCGGACATAAAAATGCCCAGCGTGGCTGGGCATTGGTCTTGCGGGACGCTGCGCGGACTATTCGTCGAGGAAGCTGCGCAGATGATCGCTGCGCGTGGGGTGACGCAGTTTGCGCAGTGCCTTGGCTTCGATCTGACGAATCCGCTCACGGGTGACGTCGAACTGCTTGCCGACTTCTTCCAAGGTGTGATCGGTGTTCATATCGATACCAAAACGCATGCGCAGCACTTTGGCTTCGCGTGCAGTCAGGCCGGACAACACTTCGCGGGTCGCCTCTTTCAGGTTCTCCACAGTG
Source organism: Halopseudomonas sp. (assembly GCF_036960865.1). Classification (GTDB taxonomy): domain Bacteria; phylum Pseudomonadota; class Gammaproteobacteria; order Pseudomonadales; family Pseudomonadaceae; genus Halopseudomonas. The sequence continues at coordinate 195,891 of NZ_JBALWE010000003.1, read as the reverse complement.
GCGGAGTCGATCGGCGATTCCATAGTGCCGTCTTCGATGAAGTCACCCAGATGAGAGTCTTCGTCGTCGCCAATCGGAGTTTCCATCGAAATGGGCTCCTTGGCGATTTTCAGCACCTTGCGAATCTTGTCTTCTGGCATTTCCATGCGCTCGCCCAGTTCTTCAGGCGTGGGTTCGCGACCCATCTCCTGCAGCATCTGGCGCGAAATCCGATTCAGCTTGTTGATCGTTTCGATCATGTGCACCGGAATACGGATGGTGCGGGCCTGGTCGGCAATCGAGCGCGTGATGGCCTGACGAATCCACCAGGTGGCGTAGGTCGAGAACTTGTAACCGCGGCGGTATTCGAATTTATCCACCGCCTTCATCAGGCCGATGTTGCCTTCCTGAATCAGATCAAGGAATTGCAGACCGCGGTTGGTGTACTTCTTGGCAATGGAGATAACCAGACGCAGGTTGGCTTCGACCATTTCCTTTTTGGCGCGGCGGGCACGGGCTTCACCGATCGACATGCGACGGTTGATATCCTTGACCTCGGAGATTGTCAGTTGGGCTTCCTGCTCCAGGCCCGACAACTTCTTCTGCGCCCGAATGATATCGGGCTTGGCCGCTTCAAGTGCTTCGGCATAACGCGGTTTTTCAGCCAGCAGACTGTCTACCCAGCCTTCGTTGACTTCATTGCCGGGGAAGCCGCGCAGGAAGTCTGCACGAGGCATGCGGGCGTCACGCACGCACAGCTGCATGATGGCGCGTTCCTGCTTGCGGATCTGATCCTGCGCGCTACGCACTCGGACCACCAGCGCTTCGTATTGCTTGGGTACCAGCTTGATCGGCATGAACAGCAGCGCCAGTGCATCCAGCTCGGCAATGACCTTGCTGCTGCTGCGCGGGTTCTTCTTCAGGACCTTCTTGACCTTCTCCAGCTGGTCGCCGATCGCGGTGAAACGCATGCGTGCGACTTCCGGATCAGGGCCGCCATCGCCTTCGTCATCAGAGCTGTCGTCGTCATCGCTGTCGTCGTCATCCTCGTTGTCGTCATCGGACTTTTTCTCGCCCTTGGCGGCAGCGGTGGGGATTTCGGCGTTATCCGTGCCGGACAGGCCGTCGTCGTCAGGATCGATATACCCACTGAAGATGTCGGACAGCCGTCCACCTTCTTCGGTAACCCGTGCGTAATCGGCGAGGATGTCATCGACGGTACCAGGGAACATCGAGATGGCCGCCATGACTTCGCGGATGCCTTCTTCGATGCGTTTGGCAATTTCGATTTCACCTTCGCGGGTCAGCAGCTCGACCGTACCCATTTCGCGCATGTACATGCGCACCGGGTCAGTGGTGCGACCGATGTCGGTCTCCACCGCAGCCAAGGCCGCGGCGGCCTCTTCTGCGGCGGCTTCATCAGCGTCATTATCGGCCAGCAGCAGAGCGTCAGCATCCGGTGCAGCTTCGAACACGGTGATACCCATGTCGTTGATCATGCGGATGATGTCTTCCACCTGCTCCGGATCGGATATATCCTCGGGCAGGTGGTCGTTGACTTCCGCATAGGTCAGAAAGCCTTGCTCGCGACCGCGGGCAATGAGCTCTTTGAGACGGGATTGCTGTTGCGCTTTTCCGGACATAACAACCCTTGTGGATGCATTGGTGTGCAAAAAAGTAAGCTGCGGATTATACCCTTATTTCAGGGCTCCGTGCCAGTTGAGGCCGCGCTACCTGTCGGCTTTTGGCGCTCGTTGGCGCTGGTACAGGTCACGCAGTTGTTGCTTTTCCTCGGCGCTGAGCGGCTGATTGGCCGATTTTGCGAGGAGTTTGTCGATGCGCCGTTCGGTTTGTTCGGCGGATAACCTATTTATAGTGTCGAAAAACTGTTGTTCAAGGTTGGCGCTGGGATTATTCAGTAGCCATTCCTGTTCTGCGAGGGCGCTGAGTTGCTCACCAAGTGCTGTTCCATGCCATCTGGCCAGCATTTCTATGGTGTTCAGCCCGGGATTTTTTTGGGCTGCATCCAGTAGTGCGACCAATAGTCGCGCCTCGTCTTCGTCCTCGTCGGCCAATTCATTGGCCTGCAGAGCCAGTCCCGCCAAGTGCGGATGGTGTAGCAGGGTTCGTGCTGCCTGCAGCAAGGGACTGTCGACCCCCTTTCGTGCGGCATTGCGGCTGTGGCGGGCATTGCCATTGCGACTCTGGCGGGGAGTGCCTGCGGTATCGACCGGTTCGGCAAACTCGTAGACTGGCTGGTAGTCGTCCATCGGCGGCTGCCAGTCGTCGTCCCAGGGTGCGCCAAGCTCCGAGGGTGGTTGCCCTGACGCAGGTTGTGCTGCCGGCACTTGTTGTGGTGTCGCCGGGGCTGCGGTTGCATCACTGGCGACCTGGTTGAGGTCCATACCGGTGATCTGCGCCAATGATTGGCGGAGCAGGCGGCGCAACAGGCTGCCGGGTACTCGCTCAATCAGCGGCAGCGCCAGTGCTGCCAAGTGTGCTTTGCCCTCCAAACTGTCAGGTCTGGCTTCTTCGCTCAAGTGCCGAAACAGATACTCGGTAAGCGGTTGAGCTTGCGCGTTAATGCGCTGCTCGAAGGCTTGCTGGCCCTCTTCGCGCACCATGCTGTCAGGGTCTTGCCCGTCCGGCAGGAACAGAAAGCGCACATGGCGCCCGTCTTCCAGAGCTGGCAGTGCCGAGTTCAGGGCGCGCCAGGCGGCTTGCCTGCCGGCTTTGTCGCCGTCGAAGCAAAAAGTCACGCTGTGCACCAGGCGAAACAGTCGTTTTAGGTGGTCTTCGCTGGTGGCGGTGCCCAGCGTGGCTACTGCATTGGTAACCCCATGCTGGGCCAGTGCGATGACGTCCATATAGCCTTCGACTACCAGGATGTCCTGAAGTTGCCGGTTCTGCTGTTTGGCTTCGTAGAGGCCGTACAGCTCCTGGCCTTTGTGGAAAACCGGTGTTTCCGGCGAGTTCAGGTATTTTGGCTTGTCGTCGCCGAGCACGCGTCCACCAAAGCCGATGACTCGGCCGCGGCTGTCGCGAATGGGGAACATGATGCGGTCGCGAAAGCGGTCGTAGCGTTTGCCACTGTCTTCGTTTTCCACCACCAGGCCGGCGTCGATCAGTGCCTTTACCTCGGTGCTGTCGCGGGCCAGATGCGCCATGAGGTTGTCCCAGCCTGGCGGCGCCAGGCCTAGATCGTAGGTCTTGGCAATGTGGCCCGTCAGGCCGCGTTGTTTCAGGTAGCTGACGGCGCGCTGCTTCTTCGGGTGCTGGCGCAGTTGCTGACGATAATAGGCAGCGGCCTGCTCAAGCAGGGCGTAGAGTGGGCTATCCTTGCGCGGGGCGCTGCTCTGGCGTCGGTCGCTACGCTCCTCGCGGGGGACGGCAACGCCGGCCTGCTTGGCCAGATCCTCGACTGCTTCGGGAAAGTCGAGGCGTTCGAAGTCCATGACGAAGCTGAGCGCATTGCCGCCGGCACCGCAACCGAAGCAGTAGTAAAACTGTTTGTCCGGGCTGACGCTGAAGGAGGGCGACTTTTCATTGTGAAAGGGGCAGAGAGCAGAATAATTCTTGCCCGTCTTCTTCAATTTCAGGCGCGCACCAACGACCTCGACGATATCGGTTCGTCCCAGTAGGTCGTCTATGAAGCCCTGAGGAATCAGACCGGCCATGTCTCTGCCTTGCACCAGCGAAAGGAAGCCGTTGCGCTGGCCATGTGGCCGAACGCAAGTCGGTTGAGCGCGCTATAGTATCCGAAAGAAGCGGAGACGCAAAAATCCAGCCCGTTCCGTAAGTGGAAGGCCGGAAAAGTGCGTGCTTCTTATGTTCTTCAGCCCCACAGGACGCCAGAAAAGGCGATGCTGGTTGGGCCTGTGATCAGGCCCTACAGAGCTGAGGGTCGGAACTCAGTACAGACGTTCGCGACGACGCTGTTCGCGTTGGATTTTCTTGGCGTGACGCTTAACAGCGGCAGCAGCCTTGCGCTTGCGCTCGGTGGTGGGCTTTTCATAAAACTCACGACGGCGCACTTCAGCCAGAACGCCTGCTTTTTCGCAGGAGCGTTTGAAACGACGCAGGGCCACGTCGAAGGGTTCGTTCTCTTTAACTTTGACGTTAGGCATTTCGTACCTTTCTCAAACGTTGTAGTCGTAGCCGGAGGCGATATTGCCTGCGGCGATTGCATTTCAAGGGACGCGGATGTTACCGCCTCCCTCGGCAAAAAGCAAAGCCTATGAAACCCATAAAGGTAAAAAACTGGCCTGTGGGCGCGCGGCTGATTATGATGCGCGACTTGTTGCAGTAATGCGACTTTCTTTAGGCACCGACGACTCAAGGTAAAGCATGCGCGTTCTGGGTATTGAGACCTCCTGTGATGAAACCGGCGTCGCGTTGTACGACAGCGAGCGGGGATTGTTGGCGGACGCGCTGTTCAGCCAGATTGATCTGCATCGAGTCTACGGTGGCGTGGTGCCGGAACTGGCCTCGCGCGACCACGTCAAGCGCCTGGTGCCACTGATGCGTGAAGTGTTTGAGCGCGCTGGTCTGCAGCCGGGCGCGGTGGATGGCGTGGCCTACACCGCAGGGCCTGGGCTGGTGGGTGCGCTGCTGGTTGGTGGCGCCTGTGCGCGGGCGCTGGCCTTCGCCTGGGGCGTGCCGGCGCTGGGCGTGCATCATATGGAAGGACATCTGCTTGCACCGATGCTGGAAGAAGCGCCGCCGGAATTCCCCTTTGTTGCCTTGCTGGTTTCCGGTGGTCATACCCAACTGGTTCGCGTCGATGGCATTGGCGAGTATCAACTGCTGGGCGAGTCGCTGGATGACGCGGCGGGTGAGGCCTTCGACAAGACGGCCAAACTCATGGGGCTGCCATATCCTGGTGGTCCGGAGATTGCCCGGCTGGCGGAGCGCGGCACGCCTGGCGCCTTCGTGTTTCCACGGCCTATGACGGATCGGCCTGGCTTGGATTTCAGTTTCAGTGGGTTGAAAACCTCGGTGCTCAATGCCTGGCAGAAGTGCAGCGGCGCGGGTGAGGTCAGCGAGCAGGTACAGGCCGATCTGGCGCTGGGCTTTGAAACGGCGGTGGTCGAGACGCTGACAATCAAGTGCCGGCGGGCGCTCAAACAGACCGGCCTCAAGCGCTTGGTGATTGCTGGCGGTGTGAGCGCCAATCAGCGTTTACGATTGAATCTGGAGAAGATGACCGCTGGTCTGAAAGGCGAGGTGTTTTACGCGCGGCCCGCGTTCTGTACGGACAATGGCGCCATGATTGCCTACGCTGGCTGTCAACGGCTCGCAGCTGGCCAGCAGGATTTGGCGGGTATCGAGGCGCGTGCGCGCTGGCCGATGGATCAGTTGCCGCCGCTGTCGCTCAAGGCTTGAAGCGGGTTTCCTGACCATTGAGCAGGCGGCCGATATTGACGCGATGACGCAGCAGTATCAGGCCCACCATCAGACTCACCGGTAATAACAACGTGGGTGCTTGCCAGGCCAACCACGGCAGCAATGACAGGCTCGCCAGCAGCGATGCCAGTGAGGCCATGCGCTGCCAGTAAAAGGCGGTCAGCCAGACGGCGGCAGCCAGCAGGGCAGCAGGCCAGACCAGTACCAGCATGACACCGGCGGCGGCGGCGACACCCTTGCCGCCCTGCAGACGATGAAAGATAGGCAGCACATGGCCGCAGACGGCAGCTAGACCGACCCAGCCTTGCTCTGCCAGTGGTAAACCGGCGCGCCATGCCAGGGCGACAGCCAGGGCGCCTTTGCCCATGTCGCCCATCAGGGTCGCAAGGGCCATGGAGCGGTGGCCCAGGCGTAACATGTTGCTGGCGCCAGGGTTGCGCGAGCCCAGCTGGCGAGGGTCGGGCAGGTGCCGCAAGCGACTGATCAGCACGGCAAAGGATACCGATCCCAGCAGATAGGCGATGCAGGACCAGAGCAGCAGGTTGGCGGACATGGCGCTGACCTAAACGAAAATGACGATTGTAGTCGACACTGGAGCTTGGAGTGGATCAGGTTTTTATCAAAGGGTTAACCACGGATGCGGTGATCGGTGTTTACGACTGGGAACGCACCATCCGTCAGCCGTTGATTTTTGATCTCGACATGGCCTGGGATATACGCCCTGCGGCTGCGGACGAGGATCTTGCAGCGACCCTGAACTATGCCGCCATCAGTGAGTACATCATCAACTTTGTCGAGGCTAGCAGCTTTTTGCTGGTCGAAACCCTGGCCGAGCAATTGGTTGCGAAGTTGCGCAAGGAATTTCATATTCCCTGGATGCGCCTGCGGGTAACCAAGCCGGCGGCGGTCAAGCAGGCAACCGGCGGCGTTGGTGTGGTTATCGAGCGCGGGGTGTTGCCGTCGTGAATCGCGTCTATCTGGGCCTTGGCAGCAACGCAGCGCGGGACTATCACCTGCAGCGTGGTCTGGATGCCCTGAGCGAGCTGGGCACTGATTTGCAGGTCTCTCCGGTATTCGAGAGTGATGCGGTCGGCATGCTCGGCAAGCGCTTTTACAATCTAGTGGCCGTGCTGGATACCCGGCTCTCGCTGGCAGATCTCAACGCCGCCTTAAAAGCCATTGAGGCGGCGTGCGGGCGACGGGAGGCGAAAGCGCCAGGACGCATTACGCTGGATATCGACATACTCACCTACGGTGAGCTGACCGGCGTGCACGCCGGATTGCAGTTGCCGCGGCCGGAGGTGCTACGCAATGCCTTTGTGCTCTGGCCGCTCGCCCTGCTGGCGCCGCAGGTGATTCTGCCCGGGACCGAGCTGACCTACGCGCAGCACTGGGCTGCCTGGCAGGGTACGCAGCAACTCTGGCCGGTAGCTTTTGTCTGGCATGATCGCGCTCTGACCCCGCAAGCATTGCTGCTGGCCGCTCAGTTGCGCGCCGCCTTGTAATCAGCCAGCGCCTGCTGGCGCTGTTGTTCCAGCGCCTTGCCCAATTCTGCTCCGGTGAGCCCGCGTTCCAGGAGCGGCTGAATGGCTACTTCCCGTGCGGCTTGGGCGGCACCGCGCAGGTAATTTGCCTGTGGGTAATCACTGTGCTCGCGCCCGGTACGGCCTTGTGCATCCGCCTGGCAGACTGAGAGGAAGAGCTCGAAGCGTTCGGCACGACGATAAATATCCAGCGCCTTGAACAGCTTGATCAGGGTCTGCGGTCGCAGCTCCAATGCGCGGTGGCAGTGGGTGTGATACTCACAGCACAGCAGCGCCAAGTCCTGACAGTCCCTGGGGGCCTTGCAGCGTTGATTGACCGCCTTCACCGCTTTGATCCCTTTTTGTTCATGGCCGTGGTGTTTCGGCCAGTCCTGCTCAGGCGTTAGTCCCTTACCCAAATCATGCAGCAGACAGGCCCAGCGTGCGGGCAGCGGTAACTGCTCACGTGCCGCTATCTGCAGCACCTGCAGCACGTGCACACCGGTGTCGATTTCCGGATGGTGCGCTGGCGGCTGCGGCACGCCGAACAGGGCGTCTACTTCTGGCAGCAGTTCAGCCAGCGCCCCGCAGTCACGCAAGACCTGAATGAATACCTCGGGGTTGGGCTCCATCAAGGCACGGCTGATTTCCTTCCAGCTGCGCTCGGGCGTCAGGGCTTGCAACTCGCCGGAGCTGGAGAGTTGACGCATCAGCGCGAGCGTTTCCGGCGCCACCTGAAACCCCAGCTCGGCGTAACGGGCGGCAAAGCGGGCAACGCGCAGCACACGCAGAGGGTCTTCGGCAAAGGCCGGCGATACATGGCGCAACAGTCGTTGCTGCAGATCCTGCTGGCCGCCGTAGGGGTCAATCACACTGCCGTCTGAGTCGAGCGCCATGGCGTTGATCGTCAGGTCGCGGCGAATCAGGTCCTCTTCCAGCGTCACCTCCGGGCTGGCATGAAAAGTGAAACCGCCATAGCCCTGACCGCTCTTGCGTTCGGTGCGAGCAAGAGCATACTCCTCGCCATTCTTGATGAAGACGGGGAAGTCCTGCCCCACAGGTTGAAAGCCTTCCTGCAGCAGGATCTCCGGGGTAGCGCCTACCACCACCCAGTCGCGCTCTATTACCTTTCGGCCGAGCAACTGATCGCGTACTGCGCCGCCGACCAGGTAGGTGGAGTATGTTGGGGGCATGAAACCTCGGCTATCCGGCTGTGATTTTGTGTGCTGCAAGCTTGCCGCTGTTAGCCGCAAGCTTCAAGCAAAAGACCAGCGCCTTCAGCCGTTAGCAGGCCGTCTGTCAGCGGCTAGATAGGCGGTATGTTGAGGTCAAAGCGTGGTAAACGTTCCTCTTCTGGTTGCGGCCGGGGTGGTATGTGCGCTTCGCTGATCAGGCGTTCGCCGTCGCGGCTTTCCAGATGTACATCGAAACCCCACAACCGGTGCAGGTGCTTGAGCATTTCATCGGTCGAATTGCCCAGCGGTTTACCCTGGTGGCGCTGGTGCCTGAGGGTGATGGAGCGGTCGCCGCGGCGATCAACCGACCAGACCTGGATATTCGGCTCGCGGTTGCCCAGGTTGTATTGTGCGGCCAGCAGCTCGCGTACCGCGCGGTAGCCACTGTCGTCGTGAATGGCGGAGACCTCTAGATGGTCGTCGGTTTCGTCATCGACGATGGCAAAGAGTTTGAAGTCGCGGATCACCTTCGGCGACAGATATTGCAGGATAAAGCTTTCGTCCTTGAAGGTGCGCATGGCGAACTTGATGGTTTCCAGCCAGTCGCTGCCGGCAATGTCGGGGAACCAGCGGCGATCTTCCTCGGTTGGGTGCTCACAGATGCGGCGGATGTCCTGCATCATGGCAAAGCCCAGTGCGTAGGGGTTGATGCCGCTGTACCAGTTGCTGTCGAACGGCGGCTGATAGACCACGCTGGTGTGCGACTGCAGAAACTCCATGATGAAGCCATCGGTTACCCGGCCTTCGTCGTACAGATGATTGAGCAGGGTGTAGTGCCAGAAGGTGGCCCAGCCCTCGTTCATCACTTGAGTCTGGCGCTGCGGATAGAAGTATTGCGCAATCTTACGCACGATGCGCACCACTTCACGCTGCCAGGGCTCCAGCAGGGGCGCGTTCTTCTCGATAAAGTAGAGCAGATTCTCCTGCGGCTCACTTGGGTAGCGGTGGCTTGGTTCGTCGGTGTCGTGATGGTCGTGGTTGACCGGGATGGTCTTCCACAGCTCGTTCACCTGGCGCTGTAGATGCTCTTCGCGCTCCTGCTGCCGCTGGCGCTCTTCGGCGGCAGAGATCGGGTAGGGGCGCTTGTAGCGGTCTACGCCGTAATTCATCAGCGCGTGACAGGAGTCGAGCAGGTCTTCCACCGCGTCGATGCCATAGCGCTCTTCGCATTCGTTGATGTACTGCTTGGCGAACACCAGGTAATCGATGATGGCGCCGGCGTCGGTCCAGCTGCGGAACAGGTAATTGCCCTTGAAGAAGGAGTTATGACCATAGCAGGCATGCGCGATTACCAGCGCCTGCATGGTCATGGTGTTTTCCTCCATCAGGTAGGCGATGCACGGGTCAGAATTGATCACGATCTCGTAGGCCAGCCCCATCTGCCCGCGCCTGTAGCCTTTCTCTGTGGCCAGAAAGTGCTTGCCGTAAGACCAGTGGTGGTAGCCCAGAGGCATACCGACCGAGGCGTAGGCATCCATCATTTGCTCAGCGGTAATGACCTCGATCTGGTTGGGATAGGTATCCAGCCCATACACCTCGTGGGCGATACGGCCGATCTCCTGGTCATACTCGCGAATCAGCTCGAAGGTCCATTCCGAACCGGTAGAAATAGGCTTCCGGGTCATGTGGCCATCCTCTTCTGGAACAGCTGGCGAAATACCGGGTAGATGTCGCCGGCATCGACGATCTGTTGCTGGGCGAAGCTCTCGGCAAACCGCTCTGCGACCGCTTCATACTCCTGCCACAGGGTCTGGTGCTCGCGCGGGGTGATCTCTACGTAGCAGTAGTACTGCATGGCCGGCATGATCTTGTTGACCAGCAGGTCGCGACAGATCGGCGAATCGTCGTTCCAGTTGTCGCCGTCGGAGGCTTGGGCGCAGTACAGATTCCACTCGTTGACCGGGTAGCGGTCTTCGATGATCTGCTGCATCAGACGCAGTGCACTGGAGACTATGGTGCCGCCGGTTTCGCGCGAGTAGAAGAACTCCTCCTCCTCGACCTCCTTGGCGCTGGTGTGATGGCGGATAAATACCACCTCGATGCGCTCGTAGTTCCGGCGCAGGAACAGGTAAAGCAGGATGTAAAAGCGTTTGGCCAGATCCTTGGTGGCCTGGGTCATGGAGCCAGAAACGTCCATCAGGCAGAACATCACCGCCTTGGAGGAGGGGTTGGGCTGTTTGACGATCAGGTTGTAGCGCAGATCAAAGGTGTCGAGAAAAGGGATGCGCTCCACCTTGGCGCGTAGTACCGAGATTTCTTCCTGCAGACGCTGGATGGCGATCAGGTCATCGGGCTGATCGCGGCGCAGCACTTCCAGTTCTTCACGCGCAGCGCGCAGCCGCTTGCGACTGCTGCCGCTCAGGGCGATGCGCCGCGCGTGGGCGGCGCGCATCGAGCGGACTATGTTGATACGTGAGGGGTTACCCTGCTGGCTGACCCCGGCGCGCACGGGCTTGAAGGTATCCGTGCCGGTGAGTTGGCGTTTGATTAGGTTGGGCAGGGCGAGATCTTCGAACATGAAGTCGAGGAACTCGTCCTGGGTAATCTGGAACACGAACTCGTCCATGCCCTCGCCACTATCGCCGGCCTGACTGCCGCCAGCACCACCACCTCCACCCTGCGGGCGGGCAAAGCGGTCGCCAGTGGAGAACTCCCGGTTGCCGGGATGCACCTGCGTCTGGCGGCCACCTTGGCCGTGATGAAAAATGGGCTCGTCGATGTCGCGGCCGGGAATGCTGATATTTTCGCCATGCTCGATGTCGGTGATCGAGCGCCGGCCCACGGCTTCTTCAACGGCCTTTTTGATGTGTGATTTGTAGCGCCGCAGAAACCGCTGCCGGTTTACGGTGCTCTTGTTCTTGCCATTCAAACGTCGGTCAATCACATAGCTCATTCGGGCCCCTCCGGGACCAGCCGCAAGTGTGGGCTGGTCATGCCGCTTTTACCCTGCTGCCGGCCTCGCTTATTGCGGGCCGGTAGCGTGATGGCGTGGCCGTTACTGCGCCTTGCGTACGCGCAGGCACCACTCCGAGAGCAGGCGCACCTGCTTCTCGGTGTAGCCGCGCTCGACCATGCGGGTGACGAAATCGTTATGTTTCTTCTGGTCTTCGTTGGATGCCTTGGCGTTGAAGCTGATGACCGGTAAAAGGTCTTCGGTGTTGGAGAACATCTTCTTCTCGATCACCACGCGCAGCTTCTCGTAGGACAGCCAGCTCGGGTTCTTGCCGTTGTTCTGCGCGCGGGCGCGCAGCACGAAGTTGACGATCTCGTTGCGGAAATCCTTGGGATTGCTGATGCCGGCCGGCTTCTCGATTTTTTCCAGCTCCTCGTTGAGCGAGGCCCGGTTGAGAATTTCGCCGGTTTCCGGGTCGCGGTATTCCTGGTCCTGAATCCAGAAGTCGGCGTAGAGCACGTAGCGATCGAAGATGTTCTGCCCATACTCGCTGTAGGACTCCAGATAGGCGGTCTGGATTTCCTTGCCGATGAACTCCACGTAGCGCGGGGCCAGATACTCCTTGAGAAACCGCAGATAACGATCGCTTACCTCGCTGGGGAACTGTTCCTGCTCGATCTGTTGCTCCAACACATACAGCAGGTGTACGGGGTTGGCGGCGACCTCGGTGGTATCAAAGTTGAACACTTTGGAGAGAATCTTGAAGGCGAAGCGGGTAGACAGGCCGTTCATACCCTCGTCCACGCCGGCCGAGTCGCGGTACTCCTGAATCGACTTGGCCTTGGGGTCGGTATCTTTGAGGTTCTCGCCATCGTAGATGCGCATCTTGGAGTAGAGGTTGGAGTTTTCCGGCTCCTTGAGGCGCGACAGTGTGGTGAACTGGGCCAGCATCTTCAGGGTGTCCGGCGCGCAGTGCGCTGCAGCCAGCGAGCTGTTGCTGAGCAGCTTTTGATAGATCTGAATCTCGTCGCTGACACGCAGGCAGTAGGGCACCTTGACGATGTAGATGCGGTCGATGAAGGCTTCGTTGTTCTTGTTGTTGCGGAAACTGTGCCATTCAGACTCGTTGGAGTGAGCCAGAATCACGCCGTTGAAGGGGATGGCGCCCATGCCCTCAGTGCTGTTGTAGTTGCCCTCCTGGGTAGCGGTCAGCAGCGGGTGCAGGACCTTGATTGGCGCCTTGAACATCTCGACGAACTCAAGCAGACCCTGGTTGGCACGGCACAGTCCGCCCGAGTAGCTGTAGGCGTCGGGGTCGTTTTGCGGGAATTCTTCCAGCTTGCGAATATCCACCTTGCCGACCAGTGATGAGATGTCCTGGTTGTTCTCATCGCCCGGTTCGGTCTTGGCCACGGCCACTTGCTGCAGTATCGAGGGATAGAGCTTGACCACCCGAAACTGGGAAATGTCGCCATTGAACTCGTGCAGCCGTTTGACCGCCCAGGGGGAAATGATGCTGTTGATATAGCGCCGGGGAATCCCGAAGTCTTCCTCCAGAATGTCGCCGTCTTCCTCGGCGTTGAACAGCCCCAGTGGAGACTCGAATACCGGCGAGCCCTTGATCGCGTAGAAGGGCACTTGCTGCATCAGCGACTTGAGTTTCTCCGCCAGCGAGGACTTGCCGCCGCCCACCGGGCCGAGCAGATAGAGAATCTGCTTGCGTTCTTCCAGGCCCTGCGCGGCGTGGCGGAAGAAGGAGACGATGTGCTCAATGGCGTCTTCCATACCGTGGAAATCGGCAAAGGCCGGGTAACGCTTGATGATCTTGTTGGAAAAGATGCGCGAGTAGCGCGGGTCAAGTGAGGTGTCGATCAGCTCGGGCTTGCCGATGGCCATCAACAGGCGTTCGGCGGCAGAGGCGTAGGCAGTGGGGTCTGTCTTGCAGAGCTCCAGGTATTCCTGAAGGCTGTATTCTTCTTGTCGGGTGGCTTCGAAGCGGTTCTGGAAATGACTGAATATGCTCATGACGCGACCTCGCTGTTACCAGGGATGAGGTCTGGGACTTCCGGGCAACAGCCCGCCTGACGCGCTTTACCGGGCGACGGCATATCCTGATGCGTGATTCCCCCAAAACGCAAAGACGGGCATGGTCGGGGAGTCTGTCGGAGGCACCGGGCGACCAGTTTGGCTGGCCGGACGACGGATCCGGCAGGCTCCCGTCGTTATCGGAAGCCGGCAGACCGACTTGCTCTTTGTGAAACTCCTGATTTCAGGATAGATGCATACCGCCGGGCAGGGAAAGATAAAACGGAGTTTTTTTTGTTGCGGATTTAGTCGTGGCTGATCTGATCGGGAAACTGCTGGCGCCACAGCTCGAAGCCGCCATCCAGACTGTATACGGCGTTAAAGCCAAGGCTGGCGAGGTAAGCCGCTGCGGGTTGGCTGGAGTTGCCGTGATAGCAGCACACCAGCAGCGGTGTCTGCTTGTCTGCGGCGGCAACAAACTGCGCCAGGTTGTCGTTATCCAGTCGCACGGCGCCGGGAATATGGCCCTGCTGGTAGCTCTGCGGGTCACGGATATCGGCCAGTTGGGCGCCGTCCTGTAGTAGTTCGCTGGCCTGAATGGGATCAATGCGTTGAAAGTCGCTCATGCCTGTGGGCTCCGCGGATGGCTTAATGGGAACAGTCGCAGTAATGCAGTTCCTGGCTGTCGAGGTTCATCAATGTCATGCGGCCACCCCAGACGCATCCGGTGTCCAGCGCGTGTACCCCCTGGGTGCCGGTGCGGCCCTCAAGTGCCGCCCAATGCCCGAACACTACTTGAATCTTGGCATCCTGGCGGGGGTAGCGAAACCAGGGAGCATAGCCCTTGGGTGTGGTTTCCAGGCCCTCCTTGGACTTGAGGTCGAGAGTACCATCGGGCTTGCAAAAGCGCATGCGCGTCAGATAGTTGGTAATGGCCCGCAATCGCGCCATGCCCTTGAGGCTATCTTTCCAGCGGGCCGGTTCGTTGCCATACATCTCGTCAAGAAAGCCCGGCAGACGTTTGTCCGAGCGCAGTACCGCCTCGACTTCGCCGGCCAGTGCGAGCGTCTGCTTGACGCTCCAGATCGGCGGTATGCCAGCATGGCTCATGACATAGCCGAGTTTCTCATCATGGTGCGCCAGCGGACGCTGGCGCAGGCTTTGCAGCAACTGTTTACGGTCATTGGCCTTGAGCAGGCTTTTGATCGTGTCAGACTTGCGCAGTCGCCGGCTGTCATGGGCAGAGGCGAGCAGGTGCAGATCGTGGTTGCCGAGTACGGCGATGCAGGCGTTGTCGAGGCTATTCAGATAACGCAGGGTGTCGAGTGAATCCGGCCCGCGGTTGACCATGTCACCGACTGACCAGAGCACATCCCGCGAGGGATTGAAGTCGACCTCCGCTAGCAGGCATTTGAGTGGCTTGAGACAGCCTTGAATGTCGCCAACAGCGTAGGTCGTCATACCGGTATCTATTCAGTTCAGGGCGTTGGGTTTGGCCAGGCGAAAACGCGCGATATCGGCGCTGAAGGCGTGACCGTTACTGGCACGCATCGCGTAGCTGCCTTGCATGGTGCCAACCGGGGTTTCCAGCAGGCAGCCACTGGTATAGGTATGGCTGGTGCCAGGGGCTATTACCGGTTGCTCGCCTACTACCCCCGGCCCCTGAACCTCCTGAACCTTGTTGTTGCCATCGGTGATCAGCCAGTGCCGGCTCAGCAACTGTGCGGGTAGGCTGCCCTGGTTGGCGATGGTAATGGTATAGGCGAAAGCGAAGCGCTGGGCGCCCGGATCGGACTGCTCGCGCAGGTAGCGGGTCTGCACGCTGACCTCAATGGCATAGGTTTCTGCGCTACTCATGGGGCGGCCGGCTCCTGTCGCGCGAGATGATTGGCCAGCCGTACGAAGCCGGCCAGGTCCACCTGTTCGGGGCGAATACTCGGATCCAGGCCTTCAGCTTCGATCTGCTCGGCGGTGAGTAGCGGCTTGAGCGTATTGCGCAGGGTTTTGCGCCGCTGATTGAACGCTTCGCGCACGATATTTTCGAGGATTTTTACATCATCGGCCGGGTGCGGCAGGGTGCTGTGCGGGGTCAGGCGGACAATGGCCGAGTCAACCTTAGGTGCCGGTTTGAAAGCGCCGGAACCAACGTCAAATAGATGCTCCACGGCGCAGTGATACTGCACCATGATGCCCAGGCGGCCGTAGTGGTTCATGCCGGCGGTGGCAGCCAGGCGCTGAACCACCTCTTTCTGCAGCATGAAGTGCATGTCGGCAATGCAATGCGATTGCGCCAGCAAGTGAAACATCAGCGGCGTGGAGATGTTGTAGGGCAGGTTGCCGACGACGCGCAACTTGCGGCCGTCTTCGGCCAGTTGGCTAAAGTCGAACTTGAGAGCATCGCCCTTGTGCAGGCGGAAGCGTTCATTGAAACCGAACTGACCCATCAGAATCGGATGCAGGTCGTGGTCGAGTTCGACCACGTCGAGCTGTGCGCCGCTGGCCAACAGGCCCGAGGTAATCGCACCCTGGCCCGGTCCAATCTCAACCATATGATCGCCTTCACGCGGTGCAACGGCGCGAATGATGCGGTCGATTACTCCGGCGTCGTGCAGAAAGTTCTGGCCGAAGCGCTTGCGTGCCTTGTGTTGCGGAAACTGGTTCATGCGTTACTCCGAGCCGCTATCATCTGCTCTGCGGTATCTATTGCCACCCTCAGGCTGCCGGCATCGGCCAGGCCGGTACCCGCCAGGTCGAGCGCGGTGCCATGATCTACCGAGGTACGAATGATCGGCATGCCCAGGGTGATATTCACGGCCTGGCCGAAACCCTTGTGCTTGAGCACGGGCAAGCCCTGATCGTGGTACATGGCGAGTACCGCATCAGCTTTATCGAGGTGCTTGGCGGTGAACAGTGTGTCTGCCGGCAGGGGGCCGATCAGCTCAATACCCTCGGCGCGCAGCGCGTTCAGTGCGGGAATGACGATATCCAGCTCTTCACGGCCAAGGTGCCCATCCTCGCCGGCATGCGGGTTCAAGCCGCAAACCAGGATGCGCGGCCGGGCGATGCCGAACTTGTTGATCAGGTCTGCCTGCAGGATGCGGATTACCCGTTCCAGCAGAGGGCCGGTGATGCTGTCGGCGACGGCACGCAGCGGCAGGTGCGTAGTGGCCAGAGCAACTCGCAGCCCAGGGCAGGCAAGCATCATGACCACCTGCTCGGTGGCGGTCTGCTCGGCAAAAAACTCGGTATGACCCGAGAACGGAACGCCGGCCTCGTTGATGATGCCTTTGTGGACAGGCGCAGTAACTACGGCGGCGAAACGGCCGTTCAGGCAGCCTTCGCCGGCCAAACGCAGAGTTTCCAGCACATAGAGGGCGTTGCGCGCATCCAGGCGGCCAGCTTCGCAAGGCGCGGCGAGCGGCACGGGCAAGATGCTCAACTGCCCCGCGGCCTGGGGCGCAGCAAGGGCGTCAGGGTCGTAGGGCAGCAATTCCAATGGCAGGCCCAGTTGCTGCGCCCGGCTGCGCATCAGCTCGGGGTCGGCAATCACCACACGTTGCGCGGCGCTGGGTTGTTGAGCAATCTGGATGCACAGATCAGGACCGATACCCGCCGGCTCACCGGCGGTTATCGCAAGGCAGGATACGCTCACTAGATCTTGGTCTCGACGTAAGCTTCGTCGCGAATCTTAAGCAGCCAGCTTTGCAGCTCGTCTTCGTACTTGCGGCTCTGGATCAGGTTGATGGCCTGCTGTTCGCGCATTTCGTCGGTCATGTCGACCTCACGCTCGCCGGTTACCTGCAGAATGTGCCAGCCATATTGGCTCTGGAACGGCACAGAGACCTGATTTTCCGGAATGCTGGTCATTACCTCGCCAAACTCGGGTGCGAGGCTGTCTGCGGTTACCCAGTTGAGGCTGCCACCATTGAGTGCGCTGCCCGGATCTTCCGAGTAGGCCTTGGCCAATTCGGCAAAGGATTCGCCCTTGGTAATGCGGTCATACAGGCGCTGGCTGAGTTGTGCTGCCTCGCCCTCGGAGCGAATTTCGCTGGGCTTGATGAGGATGTGGCGCACCTGGTATTCGGTTACCAATTGGCCTTCGCCGCCGCGCTTTTCAAGCAGCTTGAGGATGTGAAAGCCAGCCGGTGACCGCATGGGCTGGGTCACGCCGCCGATCTCCAGTTGAGCCACTGCATTGGCAAAGGGGCCGGGCAGCTGAGCGGCCTTGCGCCAGCCCAGTTCGCCACCTTCCAGTGCGGTATCGCCGGCGGAACGGCTGGCGGCGAGGGCGTTGAAGTCAGCGCCCTTTTGCAGCTGCTGATAAATATCACCGGCGGCTTTGGCGACCTTTTCGACCTCAGCTTGAGGCGCATTTTCAGCCAGCGGCAGCACTATCATGGCCAGGCGGAAATCCGCGGAGGTCTGATACTTGCCTACCTCGGAGTTGAGGAAGTTGCGCACTTCCTGATCAGTAACCTGAATGGTGTCGCGCACGCGGCGCTGACGCACCCGGTTGATGATCATTTCGCGGCGAATCTGCTCGCGTGCCTGGTTGTAGCTGATGCCGTCGCGTTCCAGTGCGGCGCGAAACTGCTCCAGGGTCACGTTGTTGCGAGCGGCGATTTGTTGCATGGCCTGGTTCAGTGCGGCGTCGTCGATGCGAATGCCCGCCCGCTCACCCATCTGCAGCTGGATGCTCTCCAGCACCAGGCGATCAAGTACCTGGGATTGCAGCTGGTCTTCCGGCGGCAGCTCGGTGCCGTTCTGGCGCAACTGTTGACGCACGGCCTGCATGCGCTCGTTCACCTGGCTGACCATGACCACGTCGTTGTCGACGATGGCCGCTACCCGGTCCAGAGGCACAACGGCGGCCTGTGCGACGGAACCCAGCAGCATGGCTGCGCACAGGCTGAAAATGGCCGGTATAAACTTACAATGCATTATCTTCACGCTCTCTATAACCTGGGATTCCATCGTCGAGGAGGCTTTCGACGTCATTGCCGGTCACGCTGCCAAGGCCCTTGAGCACAATCTGCAGGAAAATCCCGCGATTGGTCTCGTCCTGGGCGACCGATTCAAACTCGTTGTAGTCAACCCAATAGCGGTTGACGACGCGCAACTTCCAGCAGCAGCTGTCGTACTCAAGACCACCGAAAGCTTCGAGGGTTCGATCCTCGGCGAAGTCGTGCTGCCAGCGACCGATCAGGCTCCACTGCGGGTTGAGCGGCCACATGAATGACAGGTCTGACTGGTCGATGCGCTGATCAGCATCGCGGTCAAAGGTGCCGGTCAGGGCATTGAAGGTATTGATGTTGTTGCGATAGCGGTAGCCCATGTTGAGTATCTTGCGCGGCTCGGGCTGGTAGTTGGCCATAACGCTGCCAGCGTCGCTACCGCTGTCATCCGGATCCCAGAGCACGTCGGCGTTCAGACGCCAGGCATCACTGACCTGATACATGACCTCGGCGGCATAGGCCGACGATGAGGATGTGTCGGCTTCGGGTGCGCTGCCGTCAGCTTCGAGCAGCTGTACCTCACGGTCGCGGAAGTAGAACACCTGACCGAAGCTGCCGCGAGCGCGCTCGGTGCCATCGTTCTCCAGTGCGCGACTGGTCACGCCCAATGATAGCTGGTTGGCATCGCCCACACGGTCATTGCCGCTGAACCGGTCGTCCCGGAACAGCGAGTTGTAGCTGAAGGTGTTCTCGTTGGTGTCGAACAGCGGCTGGTCATCCTGGTTTTCGTAGGGCGCATACAGATAGAACGCCCGTGGCTCCAGAGTCTGACGCAGGCTGTTGCCGAACCAACTGGTCTGGCGGTCGAAGTACAGGCCGCTATCGAGGCTGGCCACCGGGATGGTGCTGGACGGTGTGGTATTGGCGTCGCCGTAGTCAAAACCGTCGGCGCGGGCATCGAAGTCCAGATCGTAGTAGGTCGTCTGAGTGCGTACGCTTGGGGTAACAAATGCCCAGTTGTTGCGCCATGGGTAACTCAGGCTTGGGCTAACGCTGACGCGGTGCCCGGTGGCGCGCTGCAGGCCGACCAGATTTTCGTCCGGTGTCAGGATCGGGGTGCCCAGATCGTCAAACTGGATGCCGTCTTGGCCAGTAATGAAGCCGCGGCTCAGGTCGCGGTCGAAATAGGTGTACTCAGCCTTGTAACCAAGGCGCAGGCCGCTATCGCCCAGCCAGTCAGCACCGTCGAGGCGCAGTTGCGGCAAGCGTTCGTACGGCGTCAGGGACGTAATGGTGGCAAGTTCGTAGTCGTGCACGGCAGCCTGGAAGCGCCAGCCATCACCGCGATAGGTCACTGCGGCGCGTTGATCCACATAGGTATCGCTGCGCACATCAAGGGCGGAGTTCAAGTCTTGGAAGTAGAAAGGGTCACTGATATCGGTGTAATCAACCTCAGTGCTCCAGCGGCTGCTCAGGCCTCCCTTGTGTTTCCAGCCATAGAGCCAGCGATTCTCGTCGTACTTGGTGTCGTTCAGGTAGGCGGCCGCGAGGCTGCCTTCGTTGTCAGGCTTGAGGTAGCGGAATTCGCCTTCAAGTTGCATGCCGCGCTCGGACAGGTAGCGTGGATACAGTGTGGCGTCGTAATCAGGCGCGATATTGATGTAGTAGGGCGTCTCGATCTCGGTGCCATTGTCGCTCGAATGGCTGAACGAGGGAGCCAGCAGACCGGTCTGGCGGCGGTCATCCAGCGGAAAGTACAGGTAGGGCGAGTAGAAGACCGGCACGTCCTTGACCTTAAGGGTCACGTGCTTGGCCTCACCCCAGCCTTTTTCACGGTCCAGCTCGATGTCTTTGCTGTGCAGAGACCAGGTGTTCTCGCCGGGCTCGCAGGTGGTATAGCTACCGTCGGTCATGACGATGACGGCGTCATCGCGGCGCATCAACTTGTCTGCGGTACCGCGGGCGTGGGCGCCGTGCACGACATACTCGACGTTGTCGATGCGCGTTTCGCCGTTGTCGATACGCATGCTTGCCGCGTCGCCCAATACCAGAACGCCTTGGTCACGCAGTTGCACGTTGCCTTCCAAGCGTGCGCTGCTGTTGGCCTGGTCGAAGCTGGCCTGGTCGGCGCGGGCCTGCAACCGGCCCTGCCGCAGCAGTACGTCGCCTTCGAGTACGCCGGTTTGGCTGCCTTGCTCAAAGCGGCTGGAGTCGGCGGAGGCGTATACCGGCAACTCGTCAAACGGGGTTTCATCGTCGCGGCCGCTGCGCTCGGGTTCTACGTAAGTGCCGCCGCAGTAGGGCGCGATAGCCGCCTGCTGCTCGGCGCTCAACTGTTCGCGCGGCACCCAGTCGAGTTTACTGAAATCGTTGCGCGGTATCGCCTGGGCAGCGGCTGTGGCTGCGCCGACTGTCGCTGCGGGCGCTGCGACGTTGGCCGGAGCGCTGTTGACAGGAGCCGGTAGCGGCCTGGGTTGTGGCGGCCTGGGCGGTAACTCGCCACGGGCCTGCACGGGTTCGCAGCTCCAGCTGGAGCCGCTGGCGCGACACTGCACCTGGTTGGCAGCGAACGCGCTGATCGGCTGTGCCAGCAGCAAAGAGCTGGCCAGCAACATGGGGAACGAAGAACGAAACGGAGGAGTTCGGTAGGCCATTATGTAATTATCCGGGCTTCCAGTCGGTGCGTGCTCGCGACGCCTTGTGCGAGGAGATAGCAATCTGCATGCTGTGTCTAACCAGCAAGATACCGGATAATAAAGCATAGGGCGCTGCCAGAGCTAGGAATGCGCGGAAAAAGTCCCCGGCCTGTGGAACGGCAGGCGGCCATGGGGACTCGATAGGAAAACAGTGACCGATTAAGTGACCCGAGCGCCGAGTGGCTGACCGGCGACAATGAGAAAGAGCCTAAATGGATTCTAGAACGACGCAATTGCATAACTGGCTACCCGCTGCCTTGCAGCAAGGGTTCGCGCAAATGGGCTGGGGCCCAGTGGTAGAGGGCAAATTGGCGCCGGCCAGTGCCGATGCCAGCTTTCGCCGCTATTTCCGCTGGCAGGCTGGGCCGCGCAGCCTAATTATTATGGATGCGCCGCCAGCACATGAAAACAGTGAGCCTTTTGTACGCATCGCCGAGCTCATGCAGCGCGCTGGGGTGCGGGTGCCGCGCATTCTGGCCACCGATCTGGAACAAGGCTTTCTGCTGCTCGAAGACATGGGCAGCCAGACCTACCTGCAAAGCATCCAGGCGGGGGAGGTATCTGCCGTTCAGTTGGACCAGATGTTCAGCGCGGCAATCGAAAGCCTGATTCGCTGGCAACTGTCCAGCCAGCCGGGCGTACTGCCGGCCTACGACGAAGCGGTGTTGCGCCGTGAGCTCGCCTTGTTCCCGGATTGGTACGTCGCGCACGAACGCGGCCGTGCATTTAATCAGGCGGAGCAAGCCGACTGGCAAGCGTTGCAGACGCTGCTACTCGACAGCAATCTGGGCGAGGCGCTGGTCTATGTGCATCGAGACTACATGCCGCGCAATCTGATGACCGCCGCGGGCGAACCCGGCGTGCTGGACTTTCAGGACGCGCTTTACGGTCCGGTCAGTTACGACGTCACCTCGCTGTTTGCCGACGCCTTCTTCAGCTGGCCCGTTGCGCAGCGCAACGCTTGGGTGGAGCGATACTGGCAGCGCGCGCTTGCGGCGGGTGTACCGGTGCCCGCCGACTGCGACATCTTTATGGCACAGGCTCGGTTGATGGGCGTGCAGCGCCACCTGAAGGTGCTGGGTATCTTCGCGCGCATCTGCCACCGCGATGGCAAGCCGCACTATCTGCAGGATGCGCCGCGGTTTATCCGCTATCTGCGTGACGCCTGTGAGCAGGACGATCGCCTGCAGCCACTGCAAAGACTGCTCGACAGTTTAGGGATGATGGCATGAAAGCCATGATTCTGGCTGCGGGCAAGGGTGAGCGTATGCGGCCGTTGACGCTGCGCACCCCCAAGCCATTGCTGCCGGTCGCCGGTAAGCCGCTTATCCAATGGCATATTGATGCCCTGGCTGACGCCGGTGTGCGTGAGCTGGTGATTAATCATGCCTGGCTGGGTGAGCAGCTGGAGCGTTATTTTGCCGATGGCAGCGAATTTGGTGTAAGCATTCAATGGTCGCCTGAGGGTACTCCGCTGGAAACCGGCGGCGGTATCCGTCAGGCGCTGCCACTGCTCGGCGAGGCGCCCTTCATTTTGGTCAACGGCGATATCTGGACGACATTTGACTTCGCCGGTTTGGCCTTGCCAGTGGGCAAGTTGGCGCATCTGGTGCTGATTGACAACCCGCCACACAACCCACGGGGTGATTTTAGTTTGGACGGCGGGTTGGTTGGCAATCCCGCAGCTGATGCCCCTGGTTTGACCTACAGCGGCATTGCCGTGCTGCATCCGCAGCTACTGGCAGAGCAGCCAGCAGGCGCTTTCAAGCTGGCGCCGCTGCTGCGCGCGGCGGCAGAGCAGGGGCTGGTCAGTGGCGAGTACTTTGCTGGTGTCTGGATTGATGTTGGCACGCCCGAGCGCTTGGCCGAGGCCGAGCGGCTGGCGGAGCGTTAACCCATGCTGTGGCCGGTAACCGTGCTGGGTGCAGTGGTGGGTGGCTTGGGGGGTGGTATGCCTGGCGCCCTGGTGGGCGCCGTGCTGGGGCACGCTCTGGATCGGCATTGGCGATTGCGTCGCTGGCGCGATCTAGCGAACAAACTGGTCGAGCTGCGTGGGCAGAGCTCGCGCTTTGAGCGGGTATTGTTTCTGTGTATGGGCCGTCTGGCGCGGGCCAATGGGCGGGTCACCCAAGGGCATTTGCAGCTGGCGCGCGACCTGATGCAGCAATACCGGCTGGATGAATCCGCGCGTTTGGCGGCCATGCATGATTTCAATGCGGGCAAGAATTCGG
Source organism: Halopseudomonas sp. (assembly GCF_036960865.1). Taxonomy (GTDB): domain Bacteria; phylum Pseudomonadota; class Gammaproteobacteria; order Pseudomonadales; family Pseudomonadaceae; genus Halopseudomonas. The sequence continues at coordinate 172,948 of NZ_JBALWE010000003.1, read as the reverse complement.
GCACGGAGCTGACGCGGCTGGTGCAGCGCTTCTGCCGCCGCGACCCCGGACGCGCCGCGGAACTGCTGGACTGCTGCTGGCGCATGGCGTTGTTGACCGGTCAGTTGAGCGCTGACGCACGTAGCTTGCTGGATGCCTGGTCAAACAAGGCGGGCGTGGGGCGCGCCGAGCAGCAGCGCATGCACCAGAAACATCAGCGCAGCGAGCGTACTGCGGCGCGCTCCCCGGTAGCCAGTCAGGATCGCCTGCATCAGGCCGCGGCCCTGCTCAAGGTAGAGTTGGATGCGTCGCCGGAACAGATCAAACGCGCCTATCGGCGCCTGCTGAGCAAGCACCACCCGGACAAGATGATCGCGCGGGGTGTGGGTGAGCCTGGCGTGTCAGGTGCCGGCGAGCAGATTCGTCGTATTCAAGACGCCTACGAAACCCTACGGCGCCACCGCGGGTTCCGCTGAGGCGCCTACTTCACTGGCCTGGTTCAGCAGGCGGCGCTCCAGCCATCCTTGCAGGCGTTTTTGCAGCATGTCGTCTGCCAGCACCGAATCCGGCAGGTAATCAATATCCCACTGTTGATACAGGCTATGCCCCATGCGGCGCGCAATACGCTGGTGTTCACGAGCCTGAATGGCGCCCTGCGGGCTGCTGGCGGCCAGCAGTTCAAGCAGCGGTTTGTCCCACTTCTCCAGTAACAGGTTAAGACTGGGCTGCCCTTCGATGGCCGCATCCCGAGGTTTGAACAGGACAATGGCGTGGGGCGGTTGCTGGCTCGCGGGCGGGCTGGCGGCACGCAGCGCCCAGTAACCGGCTTCCGCGCGGGTAATCAGCGTGATGTGCTCGTTTTTTTCGGCGGCCAGTACCTGCCAGGCCGCCTGGATCAGTTGCATGCAGCGAGTAGCGTAGTCGGTCGTGGTGATTGCCTGGGCTGTGGTCGGAACAGGCGGTTGGTCGGGCTGGTTGTCGGCTGCGAGCTGCGGGTCTTCCGGCTCGTCGCTACCTTCCTTGTCTGCGGTATCCACGTCGGGGTTGGGCGTCGCGGGTTCGGCGACGGACGCTGGCAAAGGGGCATCCGGCAGGCTGATGGACAGGGTATTCCAGCCGGCGTCGCTCAGCCGGCGGCGTGCCGGGCCGATCAATTCGGGCCAGTCGGCATGCTCACCGGGGCCGGCGATCAGCAACACGCCGCCGAGCGCCTCTGGCCGCGCGGCTGGCAAATACAAGCCCAGTTGCGATTCTCCATGGAAGTCCAGTTGGCGCTGCTCTTCGGTCGGCAGTCGGCGCTCCAGTGCCTGCTGATACAGTGCGTTGCGCGAGGGGGATTCGGCGCGTTTGCCAGCCTGCGCAGTGGGGGTGGCGTCTGCCGCCGCTTCCTCGGTTTCGGGTGTCTGCGCCTGACTGCACAGTGGCAGGGAGAGTGCGATAAGCAACAGCAAGGCTCGCATTCAGCTAGGTCCTTTGGTGGCGTTGATTCGAGTATAACAGCGCAGCCACGGCACGCTTGCGGTAAACTGGCGGGCATTTCCTACCCTTGTTGTCGCTGAGGTTTGCCATGCAAGACTATGCCATTGCCCCTTCCATTCTGTCCGCCGATTTCGCGCGCCTCGGCGCTGAAGTCGATCAGGTCCTGGCGGACGGTGCAGATATCGTGCACTTCGACGTAATGGATAATCACTACGTGCCGAACCTGACCATCGGGCCGATGGTGTGCTCAGCACTGCGCAAATATGGCGTCACCGCGCCGATTGATGTGCACCTGATGGTCAGTCCGGTGGACCGCATCATTGGCGACTTTCTGGAGGCTGGTGCGTCCTACATCACCTTCCACCCGGAAGCATCCCAGCATATCGACCGCTCGTTGCAGCTGATCAAACAGGGCGGCGCCAAGGCTGGCCTGGTATTTAACCCGGCTACTCCGCTTGATGTGCTCAAGTACGTGATGGACAAGGTCGACATGGTGTTGTTGATGAGCGTCAACCCCGGCTTTGGCGGACAGAAGTTCATCCCCGGTACGCTCGATAAGCTGCGTGAGGCGCGTGCGCTGATCGATGCCAGCGGCCGCGATATCCGCCTGGAGATCGATGGCGGCGTGAACGTCGACAACATCCGCGAGATTGCCGAAGCTGGCGCCGACACCTTTGTTGCCGGTTCTGCCATCTTCAATGCGCCGGACTACAAAGCCGTGATCGACCGGATGCGCAGCGAGCTGGCACAGGTTGCCCGCTAGGATGCAGGCGCTGCGTAGGCTGTTTGCTGGCGAACTGCCGCAACTGGTGATGTTCGACCTGGATGGCACTCTGATGGACTCAGTGCCGGATCTGGCCGCAGCGGTGGATCAGATGCTGGCGCTGCGCGGCCGACCTGCCGCTGGCGTGGAGCATGTGCGTGACTGGGTCGGCAACGGCGCGGCCGTGCTGGTGCGCCGCGCGCTGGCCGGTGGTCTGGAGCATGCCGCCGTGAGCGCTCGGGAGGCGGAGTCTGCACTGCAGGATTTTCTGCGTTGTTACGCCGGGGATCATTCGCGCACCACACTTTACGCGGGCGCGGCGGAGCTGCTCGGCGCCCTGCGCGCTGCGGGTGTCAAGCTGGCGCTGGTCACCAATAAGCCTGAGCGTTTTCTGCCGGAGCTGCTGGCCGAGAAAGGGTTGGCGGACAGCTTTGACTGGCTGGTGGGTGGCGATACCCTGCCTATGCAGAAGCCTGACCCTGGTGCATTGCTCTGGGTGCTGCGACAGGCCGGTGTGGCGGCAGACCAGGCGCTCTTTGTGGGCGATTCGCGTAATGATGTTCGCGCCGCCAGAGCGGCTGGCGTGCCGGTGGTGGCGGTGAGCTATGGCTACAACCACGGCGAGCCCATCGCGGCGGAAAACCCGGACTTGCTGGTTGATTCACTCGATGCGCTCATATAGTCTTGCTGCGTTATACCTTCTGCAAGATGGATCAGCCGTGTTTGTCAGCAACCGCAAACTGATGAGAGTTATCAAGGCGCTCGCCCGCTGGCGTTGGCGTGTCTGATGTGCGCTCGCCTGCGTGATACGCGGGCACCCCTGGTTTGTGTGTGACAACAATTTTTGCCCACGAGGCTGATCATGACCCAAGACGAATTTCTTCGCCTGGCCGCTCAGGACTGTAATCGCGTACCCGTAGTGCGTGAGGTACTGGCCGACCTGGAAACCCCGCTTTCCACCTATTTGAAACTGGCCGACGGCGCCTTCTCCTATCTGCTTGAATCCGTGCAGGGCGGCGAAAAATGGGGCCGCTATTCCATCATTGGTTTGCCGGCGCGCACCGTGCTGCGCGTCGACGGACACACCGCGACCGTGCTGACTGACGGTGTGGAGCAGGAACGCCACGAGTGCGCCGACCCGCTGGCCTTCGTTGAGGACTTCAAGGCGCGCTACCGCGTGCCTTCGATTCCCGGCCTGCCGCGTTTCAATGGTGGTCTGGTCGGTTACTTTGGTTACGATTGCGTGCGTTACGTCGAGCCGCGGCTGGCCAGGAGCGTTAACCCTGATGTGCTGGGCACGCCGGACATTCTGCTAATGGTGTCTGATGAGGTGGTGGTATTCGACAATCTGGCCGGCAAGCTGCACGCCATCGTGCTGGCTGATCCCGCGCAGAGCGATGCCTACGCCCAGGCCAATGCGCGTCTGGATCAGTTGCTGGAACAATTGCGCCAGCCCATGCAGCCGCGCAAGCTGCTGGACTTGAACGCGCCGGTCGATATCGATCTGGACTACCGCGCCAGTTTTACCCGCGAGCACTTCGAGCGCGCGGTTGAGACCGTCAAAGAGTACATTTTGGCCGGCGACTGCATGCAAGTGGTGCCCTCGCAGCGCATGAGCGTGCAGTTCAGGGCCGAGCCGATTGATCTGTATCGCGCGTTGCGCAGCCAGAACCCTACCCCTTATATGTACTTCTTCAACTTCGGCGACTTTCATGTAGTCGGTAGCTCGCCGGAAGTGCTGGTGCGGGTGGAAGAGGGCGAGGTCACGGTACGGCCGATCGCCGGCACGCGCCCGCGTGGCGCCACCGAGGAAGAGGATCTGGCGCTGGAGCAGGACCTGCTGTCGGATGCCAAGGAGATTGCCGAGCACCTGATGCTGATCGACCTGGGACGCAATGATGTGGGCCGCGTCGCGGAAATCGGCAAGGTACAACTGACCGAGAAGATGGTGATCGAGCGCTATTCCAACGTCATGCACATCGTGTCCAACGTGCAGGGTCACCTCAAGCCTGAGCTGAATGCGATGGACGCGCTGCGCGCCATCCTGCCTGCCGGCACCCTGTCAGGCGCGCCCAAGATCCGCGCGATTGAAATCATCGACGAGCTGGAGCCGGTCAAACGCGGCGTGTACGGCGGCGCGGTAGGTTACTGGGCGTGGAACGGCAACATGGACACCGCCATCGCCATTCGTACCGCGGTGATCAAGGACGGCGAGCTGCACGTGCAGGCTGGCGCCGGCATTGTTGCCGATTCGGTCCCCGCGCTGGAGTGGGAAGAAACCATCAACAAGCGCCGCGCGATGTTTCGCGCTATCGCCCTGGCCGAACAGGCCGCCCGGTAAAGGAGCAGGACCATGCTGTTAATGATCGATAACTACGACTCCTTTACCTACAACGTTGTGCAGTATCTGGGTGAGCTGGGTGCTGAGGTAAAGGTTATCCGCAACGACGAGCTGACCGTCGCCGAGATTGAAGCACTGAAACCTGAGCGCATCGTCGTCTCCCCCGGCCCCTGCACGCCGAATGAAGCCGGTGTGTCGGTGCCGGTGCTCAAGCACTTTGCCGGCAAGTTGCCGATTCTGGGTATCTGCCTGGGGCACCAGAGTATTGGCCAGGCCTTTGGCGGGGACGTGGTGCGTGCACGTCAGGTCATGCACGGCAAGACCAGCCCGGTCTACCATGAGGGGCTGGGGGTGTTTTCCGGGCTGAACAACCCCTTGACCGTGACCCGCTATCATTCGTTGGTGATCAGCCGCGAGACGCTGCCGGACTGCCTGGAGCTGACTGCCTGGACCCAGGATGAGCAGGGCAATGTGGATGAGATCATGGGCGTGCGGCACCGCGAGTTCATGATCGAGGGCGTGCAGTTCCATCCCGAGTCGATTCTGTCGGACCAGGGGCACGAACTACTGGATAATTTTCTCAAGCAGCAAGGCGGCCTGCGCGGCTGATGCGGAGCAAAGGAGAGTCTATGGACATCAAGACAGCCCTCAGTAAGGCGGTTGACCAACTGGATCTGAGCACCGAGGAAATGCAAGACGTCATGCGTCAGATCATGACCGGTCAGTGCACCGACGCACAGATTGGTGGTTTTCTGGTCGCCCTGCGCATGAAGAGCGAAACCCTCGACGAAATCACCGGCGCTGCCATGGTCATGCGTGAGCTGGCGGCCGACGTTAGCATCAACGCTGAGCGCCTGGTGGATACCTGCGGCACCGGGGGCGATGGCGCCAATATCTTTAACGTCTCCACGGCGGCGGCCCTGGTGGTCGCGGCGGCGGGCGGCAAGGTCGCCAAGCACGGTAACCGAGCGGTATCGGGCAAAAGTGGCAGCGCTGATCTGCTGGAAGCGGCGGGCGTCAATCTGGATCTGACGCCCGCGCAGGTAGCGCGTTGCGTGGAATCGGTCGGTGTCGGCTTCATGTTTGCCCCGGCACACCACGGCGCCATGAAGCATGCTATCGGACCTCGCCGCGAGCTGGGCATGCGCACTATCTTCAACATGCTGGGGCCAATGACCAACCCCGCAGGCGTCAAACATCAGGTCATTGGGGTTTTTTCCCAGGCTCTGTGCCGGCCCATCGCCGAAGTGCTCAAGCGACTGGGTAGCGAGCATGTGCTGGTGGTGCACTCCAAGGATGGACTGGACGAGCTCAGTCTGGCTGCGACCAGCCACATTGCCGAGCTGAAAGACGGCGAGATACGCGAGTACGACGTGAGCCCTGAAGAGCTGGGTATCAAGAGCCGCAGCCTGATCGGCCTGACCGTCGAGGGGCCGGAAGCGTCGCTAACGCTGATTCGTGATGCGCTGGGCAAGCGCACGTCGGAAGCGGGTGAGAAGGCCGCAGACATTATTATTCTCAATGCGGGCGCCGCGCTATACGCCGCAGATCACGCCACCTCGCTACAAGAAGGTGTCAAACTGGCCTCCGATGCGCTCTACTCAGGGCTAGCTCGGGAAAAGCTCAATGAGCTGGTGGCTTTTACCGAGGTGTTCAGAGAGGAGGCCGCACAATGACGGTGCCAACGATTCTGCAAAATATTGTGGCACGCAAGTACGAAGAAGTGGCCGAGCGCCGCGAGCGCGCGTCGCTGCAGGAGCTTGAAACGCTGGCTGCTGACGCCTCGCGCCCGCGAGGCTTCGCGGCGGCGCTGCAGAGTCGCGCCAGCGCGCGCAAGCCGGCGGTGATCGCCGAGATCAAGAAGGCCTCGCCCAGCAAGGGTGTGCTGCGAGATGACTTTGATCCGGCCGCTATTGCCCGTAGTTATGAAGAGGGCGGGGCAGCCTGTCTGTCGGTACTGACCGATGTGGACTTCTTTCAGGGACACGACGATTACCTGCAGCAGGCGCGCAATGCCTGTTCGCTGCCGGTCATCCGCAAGGACTTCATGGTTGATCCCTATCAAGTAGTGGAAGCGCGTGCGCTGGGTGCTGACTGCATCTTGTTGATTGCTGCCTGCTTGGACGATGCCCAGTTGCACGAGTTGACCGCCACCGCGAAACAGCATGGGCTGGATGTACTGGTTGAGGTGCATGATGCGGCCGAGCTGGAGCGTGGCTTGAAGCTGGATACCCCACTCATTGGCATCAACAACCGCAACCTGCACACCTTTGAGGTAACGCTCGACACGACCCTGGAGCTGCTGCCGCAGATTCCCAAAGGCAAGACCCTGGTTACCGAGAGCGGCATTCTGCACCGCACCGACGTTGAGCTCATGTTGGCGCACGGCGTTTACAGTTTCCTGGTGGGCGAGGCCTTCATGCGCGCCAGCGACCCGGGGCACGAACTCAAGCGGCTCTTCTTCTAGTCCGGGTGCGCTGGAAAAACCTCCCACGCAGGCGCGGCGGGAGGTTTTTTTGTGTCTGAAATATATGGAAACTCGATGATTTAGAACCAAATATTGCGCTTTTTGTCTTTATCTCTCGATGGGATCATGTCCGAAATAACGGGAGCCAGTCATGCCTTTGCGCAACAACGCCCAACGCTATGGATCGATCAGCGTCTGCCTGCACTGGCTGATGGCGCTGGGCGTATTTGGCCTGGTTGCGCTGGGCCTGTGGATGACCGATCTGACTTATTACAGCCCCTATTACACCAGTGCGCCGTTTTGGCACAAGAGTATTGGTCTGCTGCTGGCGGCACTGCTGCTGGTGCGGCTTGGGTGGCGGCTGATCAATCGTAAACCCGAGGCGGTCCCCGGCCACAAGCCATGGGAGATCACCCTGTCAGCTATGGTTCACCTGCTGTTGTACCTGCTGCTGGCCATCATCGTGATAAGCGGCTATCTGATTTCAACCGCCAAGGGGCAGGGTATCAGCCTGTTCGGCTGGTTCGAGGTGCCGGCGCTGGTAACCGGTTTGCCGCAACAGGCTGATCGCGCTGGTGCCGTGCATTACTGGGTGGCGATGGGAGTACTCGGGCTGGTGGCGCTGCATGCGCTGGGCGCGCTCAAGCACCACTGGCTGGATCGTGACGACACACTGCGCCGTATGCTGGGCATGCGGTTAAAAAACACCAAGGAGAGTTAGTATGAAAAAGACATTCGCAGGATTGGCGCTGGGTGGTTTACTGGCACTGTCGGGCTCGCTGCAGGCTGCCGATTACGTGATCGACCAGCAGGGTCAGCATGCCTCAATCAACTTCAAGATCAGCCACCTGGGTTATAGCTGGATCTACGGGCGTTTCAACGACTTCAGCGGCAACTTCAGCTGGGATGCCGACAAGCCGGAAGCCAGCGCAGTCAAGGTCAGCATCAACACCACCAGCGTTGACTCCAACCACGCCGAGCGGGACAAGCACCTGCGCAGCGACGACTTCCTCAACGTGGCAGAGCACCCTACCGCCACCTTCGAATCAAGCAAGGTCGAGATGACCGGCGATGACACCGCCAACATCACCGGCAACCTGACACTCAACGGCGTGACCAAGCCCGTGGTGCTGGATGCCAAGTTCATTGGTGAAGGCGACGATCCCTGGGGCGGCTACAGAGCCGGCTTCTCCGGCACCACCACGCTGGCGCTGAAGGACTTCGACATCTCGATGGATCTGGGCCCGGCTTCGCAGGAAGTCGAGCTGATCATCAGTGTTGAAGGCGTGCGTCAGTAATCCTGCTGCGGTCATTCAAGTTGTGCTCGGGGCCTCTACGGAGGCCTTTTTTTTATTCGCGCCCATACTCAGGCGTGTGAGTCGCGATAGCGCTCTGCCTCCTGGGTCAGCCAGTCGCGGAAGGCGAGTAAAGCAGCCGACTCGGCCTTGCGCTCCGGGATCACCAGAAAGTAGCTGTTGCTGCTGTCGAAGCTGCGCGGGCACGGGCTGATCAAGCGACCGTCGGCCAGCTCCTGCCGAATCAGGAAGGGGGGGATCAACGCCACCCCGAGACCATGCATGGCAGCCTGGGCGAGCATCGAGAACAATTCCAGTCGAGTGCCGTTGAGGTCGTGCTCGACGCGCATCTCCGCTGCTGCGAACCATTGCCGCCAGGCGTAGGGCCGGGTGGTCTGCTGCAGCAGTGGCAGGTTGGCAATCTGCTCGGGGCTGAGCTGCTGTTGTGGCGCTATGAGCGCCGGGCTGCACACGGGAATGGGGGACTCTTTCATCAGGAAGTCGGTCTGGGTTCCTGGCCAGTCGCCGTCGCCAAAATAGATGGCGGCGTCGAATTCGGTATCGGCAAACAGGAAAGGGCGCGTCCGGTTTGTCAGGTTGATGGTGATTTGCGGATGTTGGCGCAAAAAATCGCCCAGGCGCGGCAACAACCATTGGGTGCCGAAGGTTGGCACCAGCGCCAGTTCCAGGGTCGCGGTACCCTGATTACCCATCACCGACAGCGTATCGCGCTCCACCGCGTCCAGCCGACTGGCTATACGCCGACTGTAGGTCTGCCCCGCGTCGGTCAGCTTCACACCCCGGCGGGTGCGTCGAAACAGCTGAATATCCAGAAATTCTTCCAGGTTGGCGATCTGTCGGCAGACCGCGCTCTGCGTCAATGACAGCTCTTCGGCGGCCTTGGTAAAACTTTCATGGCGGGCCGAGGATTCAAAACAGATGAGGGCCTGAGTCGGCGGAATTTTACGGCGCATGGTCTATGCTGTCCTGATTATCAGCTGCCGAATAAGCCAATCTCGGTGCTGTTCGGAATGCTTAAAAATTGAGCATAGCGGCGGGAAAGTTGGCAATTCGCCGCTTCGGAGTTCCAATCTAGCACAGGTCGTTGCAAAAAAGACGGTTGTTGGCACCAGCCTGGCTGGTTAGCATCCCTGTCATTCCACGCCCGCTGGTCGGGTCGTTCTACTCAACAAAACAGTTCGGAGTTTTCATGGCCGCATCCAAAGCAAGTTTCAATTGGGAAGATCCGCTGCTGCTGGATCAGCAACTGACTGAAGAAGAGCGCATGGTACGTGACAGCGCACGCCAGTACTGCCAGGACAAACTCATGCCGCGGGTGCTGAACTCGTTCCGTAACGAGCAGACCGATGCCGAAATCTTCCGTGAAATGGGCGAGTTAGGCCTGCTGGGTGCCACCATTCCAGAGCAGTACGGCGGCAGTGGTCTGAACTACGTTTGTTACGGCCTGATCGCCCGTGAAGTCGAGCGGGTGGACTCCGGTTATCGCTCGATGATGAGCGTGCAGTCTTCTCTGGTCATGGTGCCGATCAACGAATTCGGCAGTGAAGAACAGAAGCAGAAGTACCTGCCCAAGCTGGCTTCCGGTGAATTCATCGGCTGCTTCGGTCTGACCGAACCCAACCACGGCTCTGATCCGGGCTCCATGGTCACCCGCGCGCGCAGCACCGAGGGCGGTTACCTGCTCAAGGGCGCCAAGATGTGGATTACCAACAGTCCCATCGCCGATGTCTTTGTGGTCTGGGCCAAAACCGATGATGACGTGATTCGCGGCTTTATCTTGGAAAAAGGCTGGAAAGGCCTGAGCGCGCCAGCGATCAAGGGCAAGGTTGGCCTGCGCACCTCCATCACTGGTGAAATCGTGATGGAAGACGTGTTTGTGCCGGAAGAGAACATGCTGCCGCACGTGACTGGTCTGAAAGGCCCGTTCACCTGCTTGAACTCTGCGCGTTACGGCATTTCCTGGGGCGCGCTGGGCGCCGCCGAGTTCTGCTGGCACACCGCGCGTCAGTACACTTTGGATCGTCTGCAGTTCGGTCGTCCGCTGGCGCAAACCCAGCTGGTACAGAAGAAACTGGCCGACATGCAGACCGAAATCACCCTGGCCCTGCAAGGCTGCCTGCGCCTTGGCCGGATGAAGGATGAAGGCACTGCGGCGGTGGAAATCACCTCGATCATGAAGCGCAACTCCTGCGGCAAGTCGCTGGACATTGCTCGCGTTGCCCGCGACATGTTGGGCGGTAACGGCATCTCCGACGAGTACGGTGTGATCCGCCACGTAGTCAACCTGGAAGTAGTCAACACCTACGAAGGTACCCACGACGTGCACGCGCTGATTCTCGGCCGCGCGCAAACGGGTCTGCAAGCCTTCTTCTAAGCCGCGTCATTTAGCGCCCACCATTGCGAGCGTTTATGCAGGGTGGGTGGCGGTTATCTGATCAGGGGTCGTTGGCATATGCCTGCGACCCCTTTTCGTAACGGTTTTCCGATGTCTTCTTTGTTCAACAGGAGTTGGATATGTCAGGTGCGCTTGCCGACCTCAAGGTGCTCGACCTTTCCCGTGTATTGGCCGGTCCTTGGGCGGGGCAAATGCTGGCTGATTTGGGGGCCGATGTGGTTAAAGTCGAGCGACCGGAGGTGGGAGATGACACCCGAGCCTGGGGGCCGCCCTACCTGCAGGACGCCGACGGCCGTGATACCTCGGAGGCGGCGTACTTTCTCTCTGCCAACCGCAACAAACGCTCCATTACCATCGACTTTACCCAGCCCGAAGGTCAGCGGCGCGTGCGTGAACTGGTCGCCAAGGCTGATGTGCTGATAGAGAACTTCAAGGTCGGCGGCCTGGCCGCTTACGGGCTGGATTATGCCAGCCTGCAGCAGCTCAACCCGAGGCTGATCTATTGTTCGGTCACCGGCTTCGGGCAGGACGGCCCTTACGCCAAGCGGGCCGGCTACGATTTCATGATTCAGGCCATGGGCGGCCTGATGAGCATCACTGGCCGGGCTGACAACGAAGAAGGTGCTGGTCCGGTCAAGGTGGGCGTCGCCCTCACCGACATCCTTACCGGCTTGTACGCCAGCAATGCCATTCTGGCGGCGTTGGCCGAGCGCGCGCGTAGCGGGCAGGGCCAGCATATCGATCTGGCCCTGCTGGACGTGCAGGTAGCCTGCCTGGGCAATCAGGCGCTCAATTACCTGACCACTGGCAAGCCGCCGCGGCGCCTGGGCAATGCGCATCCTAATATCGTGCCTTACCAGGACTTCCCGACGGCCGACGGCGACTTCATTCTCACTGTGGGCAACGACGGCCAGTTCCGGCGCTTCTGCGAGGTAGCCGGCCACTCGGAATGGGCCAGCGATGCGCGCTTCGCCAGCAACGCGCAGCGCGTGGCACATCGCGAGCAGTTGATTCCGCTGATTCGTCAGGCGACGGTGTTTCGCACCACCGCACAATGGATTGCCGAGTTGGAGCAGGCCGGCGTGCCCTGCGGGCCGATCAACGATCTGAGTCAGGTGTTTGATGACGCCCAAATCAAAGCGCGTGGCGTGCAGATCAGCCTGCCGCACGCCCTGTCGGGAGGGGTGAAGCTGGTCGCCAATCCGATTCGGCTGTCGCGTACGCCGGTTGAATACCGCAGCGCGCCGCCGTTACTCGGCCAACACAATGCCGAGGTAATTGCTGACTGGCTGGGCACACAGGCCGCTGGCTAGCGGCTCGACGGCTTGTCGCGGCGCTGCGCTCGCGCCATGCGCCGGCTTTCTTCCTGGCTCTGCGCCAGCACATCCTGCACGTAGGTGATGTGCTCGCTGGCAATGCGCTTGGCGTCATCCGCACGCCCCTGCATGATGGCGTCGAACAGCTGCTGATGCTGCTCCACCAGCATCAGCCGGGTTTCGCCGCGCAGCGCATACATGCCACCAATATTGGTTACCACGTTACGTTTGAGCAGGTCGAACAGGCCGCGAATAGTGTGTAACAGCACCATGTTGTGGCTCGCCTCGGCAATGGCCAGGTGAAAGCGCGCGTCCGCGGCACCTTCATCGGCGCGGCTGGCGTTGCTCTCAGGCGCATAGCAGGCCTGCAACGACTCATAGGCGCTCTGCAGGTGCTGGCGATCCAGGTCGGTGGCGCGCAGCGCCGCGTAGTAGGCGCAATCGGCCTCCAGCGTATGGCGAAATTCCAGCAGATCGCGCTGTGCTTCCGGACGACCTTCCAGCAGCCCCAGCAGTGGATCACTGAAACTGGAGCCAAGGTTGTCACTGACATAATTACCGCCACCCTGACGGCTTACCAGCAACCCACGCGCCGCCAGTTTCTGCACGGCCTCCCGTAACGACGGCCGCGAAACGCCAAACTGCTCGGCCAGTGCGCGCTCGGCGGGCAGTCGCTCACCGGGCTGCAGCGTGCCCTCAAGAATCATGGTTTCCAGCTGTTCAACGATGTTATCTGCCAGTCTGCGCTGGCGAATGGGGCCCACTTCCATTTGACTTCCTTTTGGTCTTACCAATTGCTGAATTGTGTCCATCCGCAGCCTTTTCTGCAAGTCGCTCTATTACCCACGTATACCAAAGTCTACCTCGAGAGGTTTGACAGCAAGCAGATGCTTTCTTAATCTGATCAACCTGAATTGTAAATTGGTATTACCAATAAGCGCGAAGCAGTCTCAACACAACAACTAGAACCCTCACAGGAGCGCTCCATGTCATCCGGATTTCTGGCCTTGCTGGCCTTCACCCCCATACTGCTGGCCGGCATATTGCTGATCGGCCTGCGCTGGCCCGCACGCCGTGCCATGCCGCTGGTCTACCTGGTTAGCGCGGCCATCGCGTTGTTCGGCTGGGATATGAGCTTCAACCGGGTCTTGGCCTCTACCCTGCAAGGTCTGGTGGTCACCTTGGGGCTGCTGTGGATTATCTTTGGCGCCATCTTGCTACTGAATACGCTGAAGCACTCCGGTGGCATCACCGCCATCCGCGCCGGCTTCACTACCATCAGCCCCGACCGGCGCATCCAGGCGATCATCATTGCCTGGCTGTTCGGCTGCTTCATTGAGGGCGCCTCCGGTTTTGGCACGCCCGCCGCGATTGCCGCGCCGCTGCTGGTGGCCATTGGCTTCCCGGCAATGGCAGCAGTGCTTATGGGCATGCTGGTGCAGAGCACGCCGGTATCCTTTGGCGCCGTGGGTACACCGATCATCGTCGGCGTCAGCACCGGGCTGGATCACGCTGCGATTGGCGAGCAGCTGGCGGCGAGCGGTTCCAGTTGGGAAGCTTACCTGCAACTGATCACCAGTCAGGTGGCGATCATCCACGCGCTGGTTGGCAGTGTGATGCCGCTGGTGATGGTGATCATGCTGGTGCGCTTCTTCGGCAAGGACAAGAGCTGGCGCGCGGTGTTCGAGGTGCTGCCTTTTGCTCTTTTTGCTGGCGTCTCGGTCACCATTCCCTACATGCTTACCGGCATTCTGCTCGGGCCGGAGTTTCCCTCGCTGATGGGCGGTCTGGTGGGGTTGGCGGTGGTCACCACCGCCGCGCGTTACGGCTTCCTGGTGCCTAAAACCACATGGGATTTTGCCCCGCGCGCAGACTGGCCGGCCCAGTGGATGGGCAGCATCGAGATGAAACTCGAAGACCTCACCGCACGGCCCATGAGCAGCCTACGCGCCTGGCTGCCATACCTTCTGGTAGGTGTGTTGCTGGTCATCAGCCGCGTCTTCCCGTCGGTCACTGCCGCGTTCAAATCGGTCGCGCTGAACTTCTCTGACCTGTTGGGCGAAGCGGGCATCAGCGCTGGCGTGCAGCCGCTCTATCTACCCGGCGGCATTCTGGTGATGGTGGTGCTGGCGACGGTCTTCCTGCATCGCATGCAACTGCGCGACCTGGGCAAAGCGGTGCAAGAGTCGGGTGGGGTGCTGTTGAGCGCCGGTTTCGTGTTGCTGTTCACCGTGCCCATGGTGCGCATCTTGATCAACTCTGGCGTTAACGCCGCGGACCTGCCCAGCATGCCGATTGTGATGGCGCGTTACGTGGCCGATAGTGTCGGCAGCATTTACCCGCTGTTTGCTCCTGCCATCGGTGCGCTGGGCGCCTTTCTGGCCGGCTCCAACACCGTCTCCAACATGATGTTCAGTCAGTTCCAGTTTGGCGTAGCGACTAATTTGGGCCTGTCGACGGCGTTGATTGTTTCAGCGCAGGCGATTGGCGCCGCCGCGGGTAACATGGTGGCGATTCATAACGTGGTGGCAGCCTCGGCGACCGTCGGTCTGCTTGGTCGTGAGGGCACCACGCTGCGCCGCACCGTATGGCCAACGCTCTACTATGTGCTGATGACCGGCATCATCGCGTTGATCGCGGTTTATTGGCTGGGTGTCAGCGATCCACTGCTGGCCAGCTGAACGCGCCACTGATCGGCTCCTGCATTGCACAGGCCCGACATTAATCGACTTTACGGGATACATCTGATGATCATTTCTGCCTCGACTGACTACCGCGCCGCTGCCAAGCGTCGGCTGCCGCCGTTCCTGTTCCATTACATCGACGGTGGTGCCTATGCCGAGCACACGCTCAAGCGCAACGTCGAGGACCTGGCCGACATCGCCCTACGGCAGCGGGTGCTTAACAATATGTCCGAGCTGAGTCTGCAGACGCAGCTGTTCGATGAGACCCTGGCCATGCCGGTCGCACTGGCGCCGGTCGGTCTGACCGGGATGTACGCTCGCCGTGGCGAGGTGCAGGCGGCGCGCGCTGCCGCAGCGCGGGGCATTCCCTTCACCTTGTCGACCGTCTCGGTCTGCCCGATTGAAGAAGTGGCGCCGGCGATCGACCGGCCCATGTGGTTTCAGCTCTATGTGCTGAAGGACCGTGGCTTCATGAAAAACGCGCTGGAACGCGCCAAGGCGGCTGGTGTGACTACTCTGGTGTTCACCGTCGATATGCCGGTGCCCGGCGCGCGTTACCGCGACGCACATTCGGGCATGAGCGGCCCCAACGCACCCTTGCGGCGCATGCTGCAAGCGGTGACGCATCCACGCTGGGCGCTGGACGTGGGCCTGCTCGGCAAGCCGCACGACTTGGGCAACATCTCGACCTACCGCGGCAACCCGACCGGATTGGCCGACTACATCGGCTGGCTGGGCGCCAACTTTGATCCCTCCATCTGTTGGCAGGATCTGGAATGGATCCGCGAGTTCTGGGATGGCCCTATGGTGATCAAGGGTATCCTCGATGCCGATGACGCGCGCGACGCTGTGAGTTTTGGCGCCGACGGCATAGTGGTTTCCAACCACGGCGGTCGTCAGCTCGACGGTGTGCTTTCTACCGCCCGCGCACTGCCGGCGATTGCCGACGCGGTGAAAGGGCAGATCAAGATCTTCGCCGACTCCGGTGTGCGTACTGGTTTGGACGTCGTGCGCATGCTGGCACTGGGCGCCGACTGTGCGATGCTCGGCCGTGCCTTTATCTACGCACTGGCAGCAGACGGCGAAGCGGGCGTGAGCAACCTGCTGGAGCTGATTGAGAGGGAAATGCGCGTAGCCATGGTGCTGACCGGCGCCAAATCCATCGCCGATATCACCCCCGAAATGCTGGTGCGTGAACTATGACTATTGCCGATAGCTGCAAACGCAGCGAACTGCTCGAACGCCTCCAAGCGCTAGTAGGGCGGCGCCACGTGCTGACTGACGAGCAACAAACGCGACGTTTTCGCAAGGGCCATCGTACCGGTGAAGGGCAGGTCCTGGCGGTGGTGCAGCCGGGTACGCTAGTGGAGCAATGGCAGGTGTTGCAGGCATCTGTGGCCGCCGATTGCATCGTTATCATGCAGGCTGCCAATACCGGATTGACCGGTGGTTCTACACCGGATGGCGATAATTATGACCGCGACATAGTGCTGATCAGTACCCGGCGGCTGGATGGTGTGCAGTTGCTCAACCAGGGCGAGCAGGTGGTGTGTTTGCCGGGCGCAACGCTGGACCGGTTGGAGCGTGAGTTGGCCCCGTTGGGCCGCGAGCCGCACTCGGTCATTGGCTCCTCCTGTATAGGTGCCTCGGTACTCGGCGGCGTCTGTAACAACTCCGGCGGCGCCCTGGTGCGCCGTGGTCCGGCCTATACCGAGCTGGCACTCTACGCCCAGGTGCAGGCCGACGGCAGTCTGAATCTGGTCAACCACCTGGGTATCGAGCTGGGCGACAGCCCGGAAGAGATACTCACCCGACTGCAGCGCGGCGATTACAGCGCGGCGGATGTGCGCAAAGACACTGCCAGAGCCTCGGATGCGGGTTACGCCGAGCATGTGCGTGACGTGGATGCCGATACCCCGGCGCGTTTCAATGCCGACCCATCGCGGCTGTTTGAGGCCTCGGGCTCAGCGGGCAAGCTGTGCCTGTTTGCTGTGCGGCTGGATACCTTCATCAAGGAAGACAGCACCGTCTTCTACATCGGCAGTAACGATCCGCAGGATCTGACCGATCTGCGCCGCTACCTGCTGACCAGTCTACCGAGCCTGCCGATTGCCGGTGAGTACATCCACCGCACCGCCTTCGATATTGGCGAGCGTTATGGTAAGGATACCTACCTGATCATCGACCGCTTTGGCACCGCCAGAGTGCCGGCCGCCTTTGCACTCAAGAGCCGCGTGGATGGGCTGTTTGAGCGTTTTGGCCTGCGCGGCGTCAGCGATCGCATTATCCAGAAGGTCATGGACTTGCTACCCAGCCACTTGCCTGACCGCATGCGTGATTATCGTGACCGCTACGAGCATCACCTGCTGCTGCGCGTCGCCAACGACACCGCCGAGCAGACCCGCGAGCATCTCCGTGGCTTTTTTGTCTCACGTGACAGTGGCGATTACTTTGAGTGCGATGCGGACGAAGGCCGCCGTGCTTTTCTGCACCGTTTTGCCATTGCTGGGGCCGCTATCCGTTACCGCGAAGTACACCGAAAAGACGTGGAGGACATAGTCGCCCTCGACATCGCACTACGCCGCAACGACCGAGAATGGGTAGAGACTTTGCCGCCCGAGCTGGAACAGGACATGGTGCATAAGCTGTATTACGGGCACTTTTTCTGCCACGTCTTTCATCAGGATTACATCGTGCGCAAGGGCGTCGACCCGCTGGCCATGGAGCACCGCATGTGGGCGCTACTGGACGAGCGCCGCGCTGAATATCCGGCCGAGCACAACGTCGGCCATCTTTACGTGGCCAAACCCGCCCTGGCGGGCTTTTACCGCGAACTCGACCCGACCAACAGTTTCAATCCGGGTATTGGCCATACCTCACGGCAGCGCGGTTGGGGTGAGTGTTGTGCTGGCTGTGAGGGTGAAGCCGGTTGAGGGTGGTCTGCTTCAATCCTCCCACTGCGCATCCCGCCGGGTAATACAGGCAGCCAGCAATTCCTCCAGCGAAAGCTGCAGCTCCTGCATGAAGGCGTTGCTGTCGTCACCCGGTGTCAGCGCCTCACCAATTACCACATCACAATTGAACGGTACCAGCATGGATTCGCCCTTGGGCAGGGCGCGGCCCAGGCCGTGCATGGCGATGGGGGTGACTGTGGTGCCAGGGTGGCTGCGAGCCAGGTGATAGATGCCCTTGCGTAGCGGTTGCAGCTGCTCGGCTTCGCCGCGGCTGCCCTCGGGGAAGAGCAGCAGAATCTCGTCGTTGGCCAGTGCCTGTTGGCAGAGGTCAAACACCTTTTCCTTGTCGACCTGGCCCTGGCGATCCAGCGGGATGATGCCAATCACGTTAAGTGACAACCAACTGGTAAAGCGGTTGCGCAGAAAGTAATCGGCGGCGGCAACGGGGCGCACGCGGTGCAATTGGCTGAGCGGGTAAAGCGCCATCAGCACCAGGGTGTCCAAATGGCTATTGTGGTTGGCGGCCAGAATAGCTGGACCGCGCGCCGGCAGGCGCTGCGGCGAGTAGATGTTCAGCCCCAGCAGCAGGTAGACCACGGGTTTGACGATCAGCAGAAAGAACAGCCGCTTGGGCAGGCGTTGAAAGAACGGCATGGCGGCCTCAGTAGCTGGTGTAAACAAGGAAGTGGAAGAACAGCGGCGCGGTGTACATCAGGCTGTCGATGCGGTCGAGAATGCCGCCGTGGCCGGGAATCAGCTGGCTGGTGTCCTTGATGCGCAGGTCGCGTTTGACCGCCGAGATGGTCAGATCGCCGATGAAGCCGGCAATACCGATCAGCAGGCCGGCCGCCAGACCCTGCCAGAAGCTCAGCGGTGTCAACCAGAGCGCGAGCAGGCCGCCTAGCAGCGTGGTGGTCGCAACGCCGCCGAGAAAGCCGGCCCAGGTTTTGTTGGGGCTGATAGTGGGCACAATCTTGCGTTCGCCAAACTTCTTGCCCCAGATGTACTGCGCCACATCGTTGAACTGGGTCAGGAAAACCAGATAGAGCACCAGGCCGACGCCGCCACCGGAGGCGTTCTGGTCCGCCGGTAGCATCAGCAGGTAGGCCACGTGGCTAATGGCGAATACCGTGGTCATGATGGCCCACTGGTAGGAGCCCACTGCACGGATAAAGCCCTTGGTTTCACCCAGCATCAACAGGCCGAAGGGGATCAGCAAAAACAGGTAGACCGGAATGAATACGATGAACATGCCGTACCAGTCGGTGGCGATCCAGTAGTACTGCAGCGGCACCATCAGGTAGAGCGCGAGGATCAGGCGTCGGTCACTGATACGCACCGGCAGGATCGAGAAGATTTCGCGCAGGGCGATGAAGCTCAATATCGCGAAGAAGATCAGCGAGGCGACCTGGCCAATCATCAGGGCGGTAAACACCACCGCGACCATCACCCACCAGGAGTTGATGCGCTGTTTGAGTTCCAGGTGTGCTTCGGGGCTCAGGCGTGCGCGCAGGCGCCACTGGGTGATGGAGGCCACCACCAGCATGACCAGTACCACCAACATGGCCCCCAGCGCGTTGGGGGTTAGGTCGAGCATAAAGGGCAGGCCGAGATCCATATCAGTTGGCTCCACGTTGTTGCAGGCGCAGGTAGGCGCCAATCAGGCGACGCAGCGCGGTCATTGCGCTGCCTACCACCAGTACGATCAGACTGATCCAGAGCACCATGCCGTAGTGCCCCCAGAAGATTTCCAACGCGCTGATCACCGCCGCCCCGGTGATCAGCGCCATACGCTGCTGCTTGGCCATCGGACCGCGAAAGTCAGCGGGCAGCCCAAGCGAGACGCCCAGCACGCGAATGTAGGCGGTCATGACCGCCAACAGGGCACCGAGCCAGGCAAGCCACATGGCGCTGGGGTAATCTGGCAGTGCAAAGCCGCAAGCAATGATCAGCAGCGGGTCGGCGATGCGGTCCGGTACGTCGTTGAACAGCTCGCCTGCCAGTGTCTGCTTGCCGCCTTCCATCGCCACCATGCCATCGAACAGGTTACACAGCAGGCGTAGCTGAATCAGCAGCGCGGCGGCCAGAAACCACAGTGAGCGCTCAGCGGCCAGCGTCTGCCCGGCCATCACCAGTGCCGCGCCGCCACCCAAGGCAAAGATCACGCTTAGCATCGAGATCTGGTTAGGCGTGACACTGCGCCGGCTGAGCCAGGCGGCGAAGCGGCGCATCAGTTGCTGATCGCGAATTTTCAATGGACGACGGTTGCTGAGGTCAGTCATGGGGCGGTAGCTCCGGAGGCAGCTGGCGTGTTTCACGCGCTAGCGAAAGGGTGAGGTACAGGCAGTAGACGAAGGCCAGGCTGCTGGGCGGCACAATGGTCGCCCACAGTGCCGGTGTGGCGTGTAGGCTGTGCGCTACCCAGAGCGCGCTGAAACTGACCGAAACGATCAGCAGCGGAGGCAGCGCTACGCGCAGAATGGGTCCGGGCAGGCGATGAAACAGCGCGGTGGCGCAGACGGCCATCAGCAGGGTAATCAGAGCGCTGGCGCTACCTTGCAGCAGGCCGGCGGTCAGTGCCTCGGGGTGTTCGGGGCCGCCATTGGCAAGCAGCGCCCAGCCACCCCAGAGCGCAAAGGCCAAGGCCGCGGCGAGCAGTCGGCCGGGGGCGAGTGCGGTCATCAGCGCATTACCATCAGGTTGTGCGTGCCGCTGCCGGCCAAGGCAGGGGCATTGTGCTGGCGTGGGTTGAAGAGAGTGGGCCGGGTACTGCGATGGCGTGACGGGCGCATGCCTTAACATCCTGTCTGGTTGGCGCATAAAGACCCGTCAGCTTAGCGTACCAGCCGGGCGTCGGGCGAGCCTGCCCGGCTGGGGATGTGATCGCCTTCAAGACTTGCGCTGCGCCGGACCGCTCAGTGCGCCATCTCGACGGGGACGTCACCACACGCGCTGGCGGACCAGGTGCTGGTTTCCTGGTGAGTCACCTTAACCGGGCCGTTGAGTTGCTCGGCCAAGCCCGGTGCTGTCTGCTCGGGTATTTGGTAAGTGCCTTCACCGGTAAAACTGGAACGCATCTCGCGGCTGCTGATCATCTGTGTTTCGCCTTGCATCGTGCCGGTAAAGCCGTCCTTGTTGTTGCAGGTGCCGTTGAACGCAAGACGGTCATCGCCGTGCTGTTCAATGCTGAACTCGCAACCGGGCATCTGTTTGTGGGCGTCGGCCAGCAGGGCGTCAGGATCGGTCAGTTGTTGCGCCAGCTCCTGCGTAATGCAGCGTTTTTGGTTGGCGTCCGCGGCGTTGTCCAGCATCTGCGCAACCATGCTGCGCTGCTCTTGCGGGATGCTCTCCAGCATCGCATCGCGGGCTTCGCGCAGTTTTGCATGCAGGTCTACGCCGTTGATCAGGGTGGTACTGTCGCTGAGCCAGAGGCCGGGTTCGGGCGTGGGTTGGATGCTGGCGGCCAGGGCGCTGGCGCTGCCGGCCAGCAGCAGACAAGGGATCAGTAAGGGGAGGCGAGTTCTCATCGTGCGGTCCTTGCTTGGGCAGAAGTGATGAATGTGCTCTGGCACTATAGAAGCTGATGATGTCGGGGTCACTGCGCGGGGCCAAATTGCAGGCGAAAAAAAGGGGCCGAGGCCCCTTTTCTGCGTGCTACCGGTACTTAACGCGGGCCGAGCAAGGCTGGCTTTTCGCGTTGTGGGCCACGGTTGTTCGGCCGACGGTTGTTCGGTTTGCGCTGTGGCTTGTCCTGCGGGATAGGATCGGCGCGGTTGCCGTTGGCCTGACGACGGCGCTCCAGGGTGACGGCATCTTCCGGTTCGCTGATCACATGGGCGGCGCGCTTGGGACCACGGGGACGATCCGTGCTTGGCTTGTCCGGACGACCACGGCCGCGAGCCGGGCCAGCGCCCTGGCCGGCAGGCTTACCTGCCCCCTGGCCTTGGCCGCGGCCGTTGCTGCTGCGCGGCTGATTCTGGTTGCGGCCATTGCCGGCGCCACCGCGGGGGCGTTCCGGACGGTCGCTGTTGAGCTCGGCCTGGGCCGGTGGCTCAAAACCTTCGAGCGTACCCTCGTCGATCCGCTGCTTGGTCATGCGCTCGATGGCGCGCAGCAGCTTGTCTTCGTCCGGGCTGACCAGGGAGACGGCTTCACCACTGCGACCGGCCCGGCCGGTACGGCCGATACGGTGTACGTAATCTTCCGAGACGTTGGGCAGCTCAAAGTTGATTACGTGGGGCAGCTGATCGATATCCAGACCGCGTGCGGCGATATCGGTGGCGACCAGAATGCGCAGCTTGTTGGCCTTGAAGTCGGCCAGGGCTTTGGTACGGGCGCTCTGGCTCTTGTTGCCATGAATGGCAGCCGCGGGCAGGCCATTCTTGTCGAGGTACTCGGCCAGACGGTTGGCGCCGTGTTTGGTGCGGGTGAAGATCAGCACCTGCTCCCACGCTCCCTGGGTGATCAGGTGCGCAGCCAGTGCACGCTTATGGCCGGCGGCTACGCGATACACCTTCTGGTTGATGCGCTCAACGGTGGAGTTGGGCGGGGTTACCTCGATGCGGGCCGGGTTGTCGAGCAACTTGTTGGCCAGGTCGGTGATGTCCTTGGAAAAGGTCGCCGAGAACAGCAGCGTCTGGCGCTTGCTCGGCAGCTTGGCAATGACCTTTTTCACGTCATGTACAAAGCCCATGTCGAGCATGCGGTCGGCTTCGTCGAGAATCAGTACTTCGACCTTGGACAGGTCCACAGCGCGTTGGCCAACCAGGTCCAGCAGACGGCCAGGGCAGGCCACCAGGACGTCGAGGCCCGGCGCGATGGCTTTCATCTGCGGGTTGGCGCCCACGCCACCGAACACGCAGGCGGATTTCAGCGGCAGCTCTGCGGCATAGGCGCGGATGCTGTCGTGCACCTGGGCAGCCAGCTCGCGGGTAGGCGTCAACACCAGTACGCGCACCTGCTTGGGCGCACGACGGTGATTGGCGTCAGCTTGCCCGGCGGGAAACAGGCGCTCGATGACGGGGAGTGCAAAGCCGGCAGTCTTGCCGGTGCCGGTCTGTGCGGCAACCATCAGGTCGCGGCCTTCGAGTACGGCAGGAATAGCTTGCGCCTGAACAGGCGTGGGATTGGTATAACCGGTGGCTGCAACCGCGCGCACGAGTGCGTCGGACAGGCCCAAGGAAGCAAAGGACATTCAGATAACCCTGTGATGGCCGTTGCGAACATGCAGGTAACAACCGGTTTCCTGCGAGCTGGTGTCGGGGTGACACTGCCCGCCAAGGGGTTGCATACCTGCCGCTTGTCCGTGCGGCCTGGAATGAAGGGGCGCGAGTATAACAGAAAGCGTGTCAGGCCACATCCCGTACCGCTCGGCGGTTATTGTGCCCTGCTTGCAGCTCAACCGGTTAGCGGTCACTTACACTGTAGCGTTGCAGAATCTGCAGGTATTCGCCGCTACGTTTGAAGGTGCTCAGGTTACTACTGAAGCGTTTGGCCAGCGCTGCCATATCAGGGCTACGGTGAAACGCGAGGAACAGCGCGCCGCTGCTGATCACCAGCGGGTGGTACGCAACCTGTTGATCGAGCCCCAGCTTGCGTAGGGTAAATTGGCCGACGCGCTTGTTCATGATCACCATATCGACGCGTTCACGCATCAGCATCAGCAGGCTGGCCTCGGTATTGGCGGCAGGTTCACGGCTGAAGTAGTCTGCGTGCATGAACTCAGGGTTGCCATAAACGTACCCCGCAGACACGCCGATTTTCAGGCCGCGCAGGTCCTGCAGGCCGGTGAACTGATGGGGGCGGTCGATATGGTAGAAGAGCACGGACTCGCTATGCGACAGAGGCTCAGCCGGAAAAATATACTGCGGCTCACGCTCGGGATTGGGCGTGATATCGAGGATGGCATCGGCGCTGCCACTGGCGGTGTCGTACAGCGCACGGCGCCAGGGCATCAGTTGCCATTGAGCTTCATACCCCAGCTCGTTCAGCACACGGTTCGTTACGTCGTAGTCAACGCCTTTCAGGACGCCCGCCTCTTCATAGATATAGGGCGGCCAGGCCTCGCTGACGATGTGCAAAGGTGCCGCCAAGGCTGTTTGGCAGGTTAACAGGGGTAACAGTAACAGCCAGGCAAAGAGTTTCATGGGGTTAGTCTAGCCCGCTTTTTTGCAGAAATGGCACTGCTGCGCCGTGGCGAATTGGGGTTAGTTGGGCTGCCCCTGCTGGCCATAGCGTACCAGTATCTGTTGATAGTCGGCGCTGGCTTTGAATCGCTTGAGTTCGGCATTGAAAGCGTGACTGAGTTCTAGCATGCCGGCGCCTCGATGGAAGGCCAGGTAGAGTTTGCCGCTGGCGAGCGGCTGCGGATCAAAGCCTATCTGCTCCTGCAGGCCAAGCCGTTGGCGTTCATGCAGGCCGGCGCGACGATCGATCAGCGCCAGGTCGATCCGCTGGTTCAGCAGCTTGAGCAGGTTTGCTTCGTTGGTTGGTGCGGGCTCACGGGTAAAGTAGTCGGCCGCGTTGAAATCCGGGTTGCCGTAGTTGTAGCCGGGCGCCACGCCCACTGTCAGGCCGCGCAGGCTCTGCAGGTTGGCGTAAGGGTGAGGGTGCTGGCGGGCATAGAAGAGCACCGACTCGTTGTAGGAAAGATGCTCGCTCGGGAAAATCAGCTTCTGGCGTCGTTCCGGCGTGGCCAGTATGTCGAGAATGGCGTCAGCGCGGCCGCTTTCAACGCTGAGCTGCGCGCGCTTCCAGGGCACCAGTTCCCATTCCAGCTGGTAGCCGAGTTGCGTCAGTACCTGCTGGGTTACTTCGTAGTCGATGCCCTGCAGCTCCCCGTCCTGCTCGAAGATGTAGGGCACCCAGGGCTCGCTGACGACCTTGAGCGGGGTCGCCCATGCAAGCCCGGGTAGGCACAGTGTTAGCCACAGCAGCAGATGAAGGCGCATGGCTGCAGTGTAGCCGTCCGCTAGCGACCTTGCAGGTTGCGCAGGATGTCGAGGCTGGGTTCGGCCTGGTTCAGCGTATAGAAGTGCAGGCTTGGTGCGCCGCCCTCTACCAGCCGTTCGCACATCTGGCTGATGACCTCGGTTCCAAAGGCACAGATGCTGTCGCTATCGTCGCCGTAGGCCTCCAGCTGCTTGCGAATCCAGCGCGGAATTTCGGCACCGCAGGCGTCGGAGAAGCGCGCCAGCTTGCTGTAATTGGTGATCGGCATGATCCCCGGGACGATGGGAATCTCGACGCCTGCCTTGCGTACCCGGTCCACGAAGTGGAAGTAGCAGTCGGCATTGAAGAAATACTGGGTGATGGCGCTGTCGGCACCGGCCTGGGCCTTGCGCACGAAATTCTTCAGGTCGGACTCAAAGTGCGCGGCCTGCGGATGAGCCTCGGGATAGGCGGCGACCTCTATGGTGAAGTGATCGCCGGTCTCGCGGCGAATGAACTCGACCAGTTCGTTGGCGTATCGCAGCTCACCGGAGGCCTGTCCCATACCGGAGGGCAAGTCTCCGCGCAGTGCAACAATGCGCTTGATGCCCGCTTCACGGTATTCACCCAGTAGGTTGCGCAGATCATCCAGTGAGTCACCGACGCAGGACAGGTGCGGCGCAGTGGGGACCTTCACCTCGCTGTCGAGCTGCAGCACGGTCTTGCGTGTACGGTCGCGGGTGGAACCGCCAGCGCCGTAGGTTACCGAGAAGAACTCGGGATTCTCAGCGGCCAGTACATGGCCGGCAGCGATCAGCTTCTCGTGACCGGCATCGGTCTTGGTGGGGAAGAACTCGAAGCTGACCGGTAGGGTATTCGTTGTCATGTGGGTGCTGCCATAGTCTTTAAAGGGCTTAAGGCTGAACGCCTTCGGCTGGAAGGTCTGGCCCGGGGTGCGCTGATAAGCGCTGTAGCAGCACGGCAGAGTTGGCTGCTACAGCCCTTGTTCGGCACCCGTTGAGACCTTCGCGCTGTCAGTCGTCAGCGTCCAGCGGCCTGTGGCCGTTAGTAGCGATAGCTGTCGGGCTTGAACGGACCTTCGACCGCGACGCCGATGTAGTCGGCCTGGGTCTGGGTCAGCTTGGTGATCACGCCACCAAAGCCCTTGACCATTTCCAGCGCCACTTCTTCATCCAGCTGCTTGGGCAGCACTTCAACGCGCAGGTGTGCGGTTTTTTCCGCGGCGCTAAAGTTGGCAAAGCCCTGCTTGAATAGGTGGATCTGGGCCAGCACCTGGTTGGCGAAAGAGCCGTCCATGATGCGCGAGGGGTGGCCGGTGGCGTTGCCCAGGTTCACCAGGCGGCCTTCGGCCAGCAGGATCAGGTAGTCATCGTTGGCGGCGTCGAAGTTGTCCTTGCCGGTGCGATGCAGCTTGTGTACCTGCGGCTTGACCTCTTCCCAGTGCCAGTTGGCGCGGGTGTAGGCGGTATCGATTTCGTTGTCGAAGTGACCGATGTTGCAGACTACGGCGCGCTTCTTCAGGGCCTTGAGCATGTTGGCGTCGCAGACGTTAACGTTACCGGTAGTGGTGACGATCAGGTCGATTTTGCCCAGCAGTGCACGGTCGATGCTGGCTTCAGTGCCATCGTTCAGGCCGTTGAGATAGGGCGAGGCCAGCTCGAAGCCGTCCATGCAGGCTTGCATGGCGCAGATCGGGTCGACTTCCGAGATCTTCACGATCATGCCTTCCTGACGCAGCGACTGGGCCGAGCCCTTGCCCACGTCACCATAGCCGATGACCAGAGCCTGCTTGCCGGACAGCAGGTGGTCGGTAGCGCGCTTGATGGCGTCGTTCAGGCTGTGGCGGCAGCCGTACTTGTTGTCGTTCTTGCTCTTGGTGACCGAGTCGTTGACGTTGATCGCGGGTACCTTGAGGGTGCCTTTCTTCAACATGTCGAGCAGGCGATGCACACCCGTGGTGGTCTCTTCGGTGACGCCGTGAATCTTGTCGAGCATGGCGGGGTATTTGTCGTGCAGGATCTGGGTCAGATCGCCGCCGTCGTCCAGCACCATGTTGGCATCCCAGGGCTGGCCATCCTTGAGGATGGTCTGCTCGATGCACCATTCGTACTCTTCCTCAGTTTCACCTTTCCAGGCGAATACCGGCACGCCGGCAGCGGCGATGGCGGCGGCGGCCTGATCCTGGGTAGAGAAAATGTTGCAGGAAGACCAGCGAACTTCGGCGCCCAGTGCCACCAGGGTTTCGATCAGTACGGCGGTCTGGATGGTCATGTGGATGCAGCCAAGGATCTTGGCGCCTTTCAGCGGCTGCTCGCCGGCATATTTGCGACGCATGGCCATCAGTGCCGGCATTTCCGACTCGGCAATGATGATCTCGCGGCGGCCCCAATCGGCCAGGGAAATGTCGGCGACCTTGAAGTCGGTAAAATCGGCAGTGTTCATAACAGCACTCATGTGGTTTCTCCATTCGTGGATGCGAATGGGCGCGGTTAATTGTCACATGCCCCTGCGAGCCTGGCAGCCGCTACTGCGGCTGCTGCAGCGCCCCTCGCACGGGGTGTCGAATCTCTCCGGCAGGCTGTCTGATGGCAGCTCAGCCTTGGCCGGAATGGGTTGAGCGACGATAATGCCGCCCCCTTCTGTCTCTATCTGGATGAAACATGCTTTCTGCTTCATACCAAAAATTCGTGGCCATCGCCCTGTTGGGCTTGGCACTGGTCGGTTGTAACAACGAGGCCGACCCCAATTCGCCCGAAGGCAAGCGCCAGGCGCTGTTCAAGCAGATGATCAAACATAGCGAGCCCATGGGCGGCATGCTGTCTGATCGGCTGCCCTTTGACGGCGCCGTGTTTGCCGAGCATGCCCAGGGCCTGGCCGAGCTGGCCGATCAGCCCTGGGGTTACTTCCCGGAACCCGGCGCCGAGCCTGAGCCCAACCGTGCCAAGTCGGATATCTGGTCCGACCCGCAGGGCTTCGCCCTGGCTATCGACACCTTCAAGGCTCGGGTTGCCGACCTGACTGCTGCCACTGAGGGCGGCGTTCGCGGTCCGGGTCAGGTCGGCGACCAGCTGCGCGCGGTACAGCAGGCCTGTAAAGCCTGCCATGACGCTTACCGTCGCTAGACCCAAACGGTGTTTCAGGCCTCGGCGCGCAGCGCCTCGGCTTTGTCTGTCTTCTCCCACGGAAAGGCGGTAAAGGTATCGCCCTTGACCGTCATTTCTACCGGTGTGCGGCCAAAGTGGCCGTACGCTGCAGTGGCGCGGTACATCGGGTGCAGCAGGTCGAGCATGCGCGTGATGGCATAGGGGCGCAGGTCGAAGTGCTGGCGCACCAACTGGATGATCTTGTCGTCGCTGATCTTGCCGGTGCCAAACGTATTGATCGATACCGAGGTGGGTTGCGCCACACCGATAGCGTAGGACACCTGGATTTCGCACTTGTCGGCCAAGCCGGCAGCCACAATGTTCTTGGCCACGTAGCGACCGGCATAGGCGGCGCTGCGGTCGACCTTGGACGGATCCTTGCCAGAGAAAGCGCCGCCGCCATGACGGGCCATGCCACCGTAGGTGTCGACGATGATCTTGCGGCCGGTCAGACCGCAGTCGCCGACCGGGCCGCCAATCACGAACTTGCCGGTCGGGTTGATGTGGTACTGGGTGTCTGAATGCAGCAGCTCGGCCGGCAGCACCTTCTTGACGATTTCTTCCATCACCGCTTCGCGCAGATCAGCCTGGCTGATCTCCGGATTGTGCTGGGTCGAGAGGACGATGGCGTCGATGCCGGTGACGATGCCGTTCTCATACCGGCAGGTAACCTGCGACTTGGCATCCGGGCGCAACCAGTTCAGGGTGCCGTCCTTGCGCGCCTCGGCCTGACGCTCGACCAGTCGGTGCGCGAAGGTGATGGGGGCGGGCATCAGTACGTCGGTCTCGTTGCTGGCGTAGCCGAACATCAGGCCCTGGTCGCCGGCGCCCTGGTCTTCCGGCTTCTGCCGGTCGACGCCCTGGGCAATGTCGGGTGACTGCTTGCCGATGATGTTGATCACGCCGCAGGTGTCGGCGTCGTAGCCCACATCCGACGAGGTGTAGCCGATGTCCTTGATCACGCTGCGCACTAGGTCTTCCAGGTCAACCCAGGCGGTGGTGGTGATCTCGCCGCCAACGATGGCGACACCGGTTTTCACCATGGTTTCGCAGGCCACGCGGGCGAACTTGTCTTCGGCGAGGATGGCGTCCAGTACGGCGTCGGAAATCTGGTCGGCCAGTTTGTCGGGGTGGCCTTCGGACACCGATTCAGAGGTGAAGATCGAGTAATCGCTCATGCTGTTGTCCTTTCCTCGGAGGAAGATGGTTCGGGTTTGGCCAGTTGCAGCAACTGCAGTTGAAAACCGTTGCGCAGGCCAATGTATTGGCTGAGACCGACATCGAGGCCGGCGTCCGTCGCCCAACGGGCAATATCGTCTTGATCAAATCCCAGCCACAGGTCGCCACAGCTGTCGCGTACCCAGCTCTGGTCGTGGCTGCATAGCTCGGTCAGCACCAGGCTGCCACCGGGCTTGAGCAGGTCGGCGAAGCGACGCAGCGCCTCGGCAGGTGCCGGCATATGGTGCAGCACCATGTTGCATACCAGGCAATCGGCCGGGGGCAGCTGTTGCGGCGCCAGCACATCGGCCAGCAGGCATTGCACGTTGCTCAGGCCAGCGTCGCTGCACTGCTGGCGGGCGCGATCAAGCATCGACTCGGCATTGTCCAGCGCAATTACCTGTTGAAACTGGGCTGCCAGGCTGGGCAGAAAGCCGCCTTCACCTGGGCCAACTTCAATGGCCAGCTCGCGCGCAGGCAGCGGCAGCGTGTCGATCAGCGCCAACAGCGGCTCACGGTACAGGCCAAAGTGTGCGATCAGATCCTGCTGCGCCGGCGTGCCGTCGGCAAAGCGCGCGAAGAACTGGCGTGACAACTCGGCACGCTGACCGTGTATCTGGCTGATGGCGGCTAACTGAGCCGGGTCGGCTGGCAGCGCGTCCAGCTCGGCCAGCAGCTGCGCGTGTAACTGGGGCCAGCTGACCTCCGGGGTCGGCAGGCTGCGGCGATAGAAGATTGAGTTGCCTTCACGGCGCGCACTGACCAGGCCAGCGTTGGCGAGCACCTTGAGGTGATGGCTCATGCCTGATTGGCGCATGCTGAAGATCTGCGCCAATTCCAGTACGCCAAAAGAGTCGTTGCGCAGCACCCGCAAAATATCCAGCCGCAGGCTGTCGCCGGTCGCCTTGCAAAAGGTGGCCAGGGCATCCGTGGGGCTGTGAAGGGCGGTATCAATCCGCGCAATGTGGTTCATGTGGGGCAGTGTAGTGGCGATATGGAGTGCTCGCAAGGTCTATATCAAAAAGTTTTGATATAGATTTTGGTGGCCATTCGTCTGGCTGGTCGGGGCTTTACGCAAGGCGTCATGGGGTTTTCATTGCCCGTCGGCGCCGTTTGCGCGAAAATGCCCGCCTTATTTTCCGGCCAGCCGCCTGCTGCGGTTGCTTGCCCATGCCTTGTTAGCCACAGGAGTTGTCCATGCCCAGCCGTCGTGACCGAGCCAATGCCATCCGTGCCCTTAGTATGGATGCTGTGCAGAAAGCCAATAGCGGCCACCCCGGCGCGCCCATGGGGATGGCGGATATCGCCGAAGTCCTGTGGCGCGACTACCTCAAGCACAATCCGGCTAACCCCAATTTTGCCGACCGTGACCGCTTTGTCATGTCCAATGGGCATGGCTCCATGCTGGTCTACTCCCTGCTGCACCTGACTGGCTATGACGTCAGCATCGATGACATCAAGAATTTCCGTCAGTTGCACAGCAAAACTCCGGGCCACCCTGAGTACGGTTATACCCCCGGTGTCGAAACCACCACCGGCCCGCTTGGCCAGGGGATCGCCAACGCTGTCGGTATGGCGATCGCGGAAAAGACGCTGGCCGCCCAGTTCAACCGCGATGGCCACGCCGTGGTAGACCACAACACTTATGTGTTCATGGGCGATGGCTGCCTGATGGAAGGTATCTCCCATGAGGTGTGCTCGCTGGCGGGCACGCTGGGCCTGGGCAAGCTGATCGGCTTTTACGATGACAACGGCATTTCCATCGACGGCGAAGTGGAAGGCTGGTTCAGCGACGACACACCCAAGCGCTTTGAAGCCTACGGCTGGCAGGTGATCCGCAACGTCGATGGCCACGACGCCGACGAGATCAAGACCGCAATCGAGACAGCCCGCAAGAACACTGAGCAGCCGACCCTGATCTGCTGCAAGACCATTATCGGTTTCGGTTCGCCGAACAAGCAGGGCAAGGAAGAGTCGCACGGCGCCGCGCTGGGCGAGGCTGAAATCGTTGCTACCCGTGAGGCCCTCAACTGGCCGCACGCGGCCTTCGAGATTCCCGCCGACATTAAATCCGAGTGGGACGCCCATGAGGCTGGTGCCCGCGCCGAATCAGCCTGGAACGATAAGTTTTCCGCCTATCAGGCTGCTTTCCCTGAGCTGGCCAGCGAGTTGCTGCGCCGCCTGAGTGGTGAGCTGCCGGCCAACTTCAGCGAGCAGGCCGCTGCCTACATCGCGGATGTCGCCAACAAGGGCGAAACCATCGCCAGCCGCAAGGCCAGCCAGAACACGCTGAATGCCTTCGGCCCGCTGTTGCCCGAGCTGCTCGGTGGTTCTGCCGACCTGGCGGCCTCCAACCTGACCCTATGGAAGGACTGCAAGGGCGTGAGTGCGGAAGACGCTTCCGGCAACTATCTATTCTACGGCGTGCGCGAGTTCGGCATGACCGCGATCATGAACGGTATCGCGCTGCACGGTGGCTTTGTGCCCTATGGCGCTACCTTCCTGATCTTCATGGAGTACGCACGCAACGCGGTGCGCATGTCGGCACTGATGCGCCAGCGTGTTATCCACGTTTATACCCACGACTCTATCGGCTTGGGCGAAGACGGTCCGACCCACCAGCCGGTTGAGCAATTGGCCAGCCTGCGCGGCACGCCGAATCTGGATACCTGGCGTCCGGCCGACGCGGTCGAGTCCGCAGTTGCCTGGAAGTACGCGCTCGAGCGTGCTGACGGCCCCAGCGCGCTGGTGTTCTCGCGCCAGAATCTGCCGCACCAGGAGCGTGACGCTGCGCAGCTGGCCGATGTGGCGCGCGGTGGCTACGTGCTCAAGGATTGCACCGGCGAGCCAGAGTTGATCCTGATTGCCACCGGTTCGGAAGTGGGGCTGGCCGTAGAGGCCTGGGCTGCGCTGACCGAACAGGGCAAGCAGGTGCGCGTGGTGTCTATGCCGTCTACCAGCGTGTTCGACCAGCAGGATGCCGAGTACAAGCAGGCCGTATTGCCGCTGGAAGTGGGCGCCCGCATCGCCATCGAAGCGGCGCATGCCGACTTCTGGTACAAGTACGTGGGCCTCGACGGCCGCATCATCGGCATGCAGACCTTCGGTGAGTCGGCGCCGGCCAATGCCCTGTTCGAGGAGTTTGGCTTTACTGTGCAGAATGTACTGCTGGCAGCTGAAGAGCTGCTGGAAGACTGATAGCCGCCGCTGACGGTCAAGCGCTGTCAGCGGGGTATTGCGCAGGTGGGTCGAATGGTCGACCTGTTGCCCCGCCTGCGCATCCCTGCACCAGCGCCCCTTCCAGCAGGCAGCCTTCAGCGTTTTGTGGCTTTTCAATCGACGCCAGGATCAGAAACCTCCCTATGTTATCAGCGCCCCGTGCACCCTATCGCATTGCCCTGAACGGCTATGGCCGCATCGGCCGCTGTGTGCTGCGTGCCTTGCACGAGCGCGGCGACGCTGAGCTGCAGATAGTCGCGCTGAATGACTTGGCCGATCGCGACAGTATTGAATACCTTACTCGCTTCGACTCCACCCATGGCCGCTTTCCCGGCGAGGTGCGGCTCGATGGCGACTGCCTGCGGGTGGAGGGTCAGGATATTCAGGTGCTGCGCCAGTCCGAGCCGGAAGGCGTTGACTGGCAAGGGCTGGGTATCGACCTGCTGCTGGAGTGTTCGGGGCAGTACACCACACGCGAGCAGGGCCTGCGTTTTGTCCACGCGGGTGTGCCACGGGTGTTGTTTTCGCAGCCGATGGCCAGCGAGCAAGCGGTGGACGCCACACTGGTTTACGGCGTAAATCACCAACAGCTGCCGAGCGATGCGCGGCTGGTATCCAATGCGTCCTGTACCACCAATTGCGGTGTGCCCTTACTCAAACTGCTGAACGAGCAGTTGGGACTGGAGCAGGTTTCGATCACTACCCTTCATTCGGCAATGAACGATCAGCCGGTGATTGATGCCTACCACCATAGTGATTTGCGGCGCACGCGCTCGGCCTTTCAGTCGATCATCCCGGTTTCTACCGGGCTGGCGCGGGGGATCGAGCGCTTGTTGCCGGAACTGGCAGGGCGTATTCAGGCCAAGGCGGTGCGGGTGCCCACGGTGAACGTGTCTGCGCTGGACATCACCTTGCTCTGCGCGCGCGATACCAGTGCTGAGGAGGTCAACCGTCTGTTGCGTGAGGCTGCCCAAGGGCCGCTTGCCGGCCTGCTGGACTACACCGAGCTGCCGCATGCCAGTTGTGACTTCAACCACGATCCGCATTCAGCGATTGTCGATGGCAGCCAGACTCGGGTCTCCGGCCCGCGACTGGTGAATCTGCTGGTCTGGTTTGATAACGAATGGGGCTTTGCCAATCGCATGCTGGATGTCGCCGGCTATTGGCTGCAGCGTGAGCGCTGAAGTCGGTTGGCGCGGCAAACTAGATTTCGAGTTTTGACAGTTAACCAATCAAGGAGCGGGAAATGACCGTACTGACCATGAATCAGCTGGACCTGAAAGGCCAGCGTGTACTCATTCGTGAAGACCTCAATGTGCCGGTCAAGAACGGCCAGGTGAGCAGCGATGCACGTATTCTTGCCTCGCTGCCGACCATCAAGCTGGCGCTGGAGAAGGGCGCAGCGGTCATGGTGTGCTCGCACTTGGGTCGCCCGGAAGAAGGCGTGTTCAGTGAAGAGAACAGTCTGGCACCGGTCGCTGCCTACCTGAGCAAGGCATTGGGCCGTGAAGTCCCGCTGATCCGCGACTACCTGGGCGGCGTGACCGTAGAGTCTGGCGAGGTAGTACTGTTGGAAAATGTTCGTTTCAATCCGGGCGAAAAGAAAAATACCGATACTCTGGCGCAGGAATACGCTGCGCTCTGTGATGTCTTTGTGATGGACGCCTTTGGCACTGCTCACCGCGCGCAGGGCTCCACCCACGGCGTTGCCAAGTTTGCCAAAGTCGCCTGCGCCGGCCCGCTGCTGGCGGCGGAGCTGGACGCGCTGGCCAAGGCGCTGGACAAGCCGGCGCGTCCGATGGCGGCCATCGTGGCGGGTTCCAAGGTGTCGACCAAACTGGACGTGCTCAATGCGTTGTCGGAAAAATGCGATCAACTGATCGTGGGTGGCGGTATTGCCAATACCTTCCTTGCCGCTGCCGGTCTGCCGGTCGGCAAGTCCCTGTACGAGGCCGACCTGCTGGATACCGCCAAGGCGATTGCCGCCAAGGTCAGCGTGCCGCTGCCAGTTGACGTCGTCGTTGCCAAGGCCTTTGCCGAAGACGCCGAAGCCAGCATCAAGCTGGTCGCGGATGTTGCCGACGATGACATGATTCTGGACATCGGCCCGCAGACAGCCGCGCAGTTCGCCGAGCTGCTGAAGGCCTCCGGCACCATTTTGTGGAACGGCCCGGTTGGCGTCTTCGAGTTTGATCAGTTCGGCGAGGGCACCAAGGCGCTGGCGCTGGCGATTGCCGAGAGCCCGGCTTTCTCGATTGCCGGCGGTGGCGACACTCTGGCGGCTATCGACAAGTACGGCGTGGCCGAGCAGATTTCCTATATTTCCACCGGTGGCGGTGCCTTCCTCGAGTTTGTCGAGGGCAAGGTGTTGCCCGCCGTAGAAGTGCTGGAGTCGCGCGCGCAATAAATTCAGCTTCACGCGAATTGCTGCAAAGAAGCAAACGATAAGCTGCCCCCTTGCGGCCAAGCCGGGCGCAAGGGGTGACCAAGCTCAAGCGAGACGAGTAAACTGTCCGAATGTACCGGGCAGCTTGCCACTTGAGGCTAGCAGCTTGTCGCCATGACAACTTTTTTATGGAGAAATAGATTATGGCCCTGATCAGCCTGCGCCAGATGCTCGACCACGCCGCCGAATACGGCTATGGCGTGCCCGCGTTCAACGTCAACAACCTGGAGCAGATGCGCGCCATCATGGAAGCGGCCGACAAGACCGACTCCCCGGTGATCGTGCAAGCCTCGGCCGGTGCCCGCAAGTACGCTGGCGCACCTTTTCTGCGTCATCTGATTCTGGCCGCGATCGAAGAGTTTCCGCACATTCCTGTGTGCATGCACCAGGACCACGGCACCAGTCCTTCGGTGTGCCAGCGCTCCATCCAGCTGGGTTTCTCCTCGGTGATGATGGACGGCTCACTGGGTGAAGACGGCAAGACGCCTACCAGCTACGAATACAACGTGGACGTTACTCGTCGCACCGTCGAAATGGCGCACGCCTGCGGCGTGTCCGTAGAAGGCGAGCTGGGTTGCCTGGGCAGCCTGGAAACCGGGATGGCCGGTGAAGAGGATGGCATTGGCGCCGAGGGTGTGCTCGACCACAGCCAGATGCTGACCGACCCGGAAGAAGCCGCTGACTTCGTCAAGCAAACCGGCGTTGACGCGCTGGCAATCGCCATCGGCACTAGCCACGGTGCGTACAAGTTCACCCGTCCGCCGACAGGCGATATTCTCGCCATCGAGCAGATCAAGGCGATCCACCAGCGTATCCCCGATACCCATCTGGTGATGCACGGCTCTTCTTCCGTGCCGCAGGAATGGCTGAAGGTTATCAACGAGTTTGGTGGCGAAATACCGGAAACCTACGGTGTGCCGGTGGAAGAAATCGTTGAGGGCATCAAGTTTGGCGTACGCAAGGTCAACATCGACACCGACCTGCGTCTGGCCTCCACTGGTGCGGTACGCCGCTTCATGGCGCAGAACCCAGCCGAATTTGATCCGCGCAAGTTCCTCGCCAAGACCGTCGACGCCATGCGCGACATCTGTATTGCCCGCTACGAAGCCTTTGGCACCGCC
Organism: Halopseudomonas sp.; assembly: GCF_036960865.1. GTDB lineage: Bacteria > Pseudomonadota > Gammaproteobacteria > Pseudomonadales > Pseudomonadaceae > Halopseudomonas. The sequence continues at coordinate 137,156 of NZ_JBALWE010000003.1, read as the reverse complement.
GGCAATGCCTCCAAGATCAAGCCGATCTGCCTGGATGACATGTTCGAGCGTTACGCGCGCGGCGAACTGGATCCCAAGATCAACTGAGATGCAGTGCAGGGCGGCTTCGGCCGCCCTGTTGCGATCTGACACCGAGACAATCCTATGCAGCAAAACGATGATGAGGTCGACGAGGCTTTTGCCCAGAGCAAGCTGATTGAGGCTATCGAGAATCAGCTCGCCGCCGGTGAACCCGCGGCGACCCAAGCTACGCTGAACAAGCTGACCCTGGTTGGCTATGCCCGGGAAGAAAGCCTGGAATTGATGGCGCAGGTGCTGGCTCACAGCATTGGCGTCATGCTCGACAGCGATCAGCCCTTTGACACGCCGGCCTATGAACAGGCGCTGCGCAACTTGCCAGAGCTGCCTGAAGGCCGCGCCGACGTTTGAATCCACACCCTTTGTCTGATCAGGAAAACAAGAATGAAGCTCGTATCCGTACTGCGGATCATCCTTTTCTATCTGCTCGCGGTGGCGCTCGCCACTGTACTGGGCAGTCTGGTGCAAACCCAGTTCAACCTGCTGTTTCTGCAAGAGATGAGCGTGCCGGTGGACATGCCCACACGCTTTGCCACCAGCTGGCACGACCTGCTGCACTTCACCCCTATTTTTGCCGTGATGGTGGCTGCAACCCTGCTGTTGGCGCTGCCGGTGGCTGAAGCACTGGGACGTATTTTCAAGCCCTGGCGCGGCCTGCTGTATCTGTTGGCCGGTGGTGGCGGCATCTGGGTCGCCTTTACCCTGGCCAATCACCTGCTGCCGATGCCTACCTTTATCGCCGCGACGCGGGTTACTTCGGGCCTGCTGTGCATGATGCTGGCGGTCGGTCTGGGCAGCTGGCTGTTCGGCCGCTTGACCAAACCCAAGGCGCGCCGTGGGCTGCGGGTGCTGGGCTGAAGCCCGGTAAAAGGAGAATTGCCATGTTGAATAAATCCGTTTTTGCCGTTGGCCTGTTGCTGGCCGCCAGTGCCAGTCAGGCTGCCGAGTATCAGGTAACGCCAGTGGCTGAAGGTCTGGCCTATCCGTGGTCGCTGGCGTTTCTACCCGATGGCGGCATGTTGGTGACCGAGCGTGCCGGACGATTGCGCCTGATCAATGCAGCCGGTGAACTGCAGGCCGAGCCTGTCAGCGGTGTGCCTGATGCCTTCGTCAATAGTCAGGCCGGTCTGATGGGGCTGGCGCTGGCGCCCGACTTTGCCGAGTCGGGCGAGTTGTTTCTCAGCTACGCCTGCGGCACCGCTGAGGCCAACCATACTTGTTTGGCCTCAGCTCGCTTCAACGGTAGCGCCCTGGAAAACACGCAGGAGATCTTCCGCGTGGAGCCGGCCAAGAAAGGCAGCGCACACTATGGCGGGCGCATCGCCTTTCTGGCCGATGACACCCTGTTACTGACCCTGGGTGATGGCTTTGACTACCGCGAGCAAGCGCAGAATACGACCAACCATCTGGGCAGTATCGTGCGTTTGAATCGCGATGGTTCCGCGCCGCAGGACAACCCCTTTGTTGCTGAGTCGGGCGCGCAGCCGGAGCTCTACAGCATCGGTCACCGCAACGTACAGGGCATTGTGGTCGACGCGGACACGGGTCGGATATTCAGCCATGAGCACGGTCCGCGCGGTGGCGATGAGATCAACCTGATCGAGGCCGGCAAGAATTACGGCTGGCCGAAAATTACCTATGGCATCGATTACGACGGCGCGCAGGTCTCGCCCTACACCGAGCTGCCGGGCCTGGAGCAACCCTTGTTGCACTGGACTCCGTCCATTGCGCCGTCCGGCATGACGCTCTATCGCGGCGAGCTGTTCCCGCAGTGGCAGGGTAATCTGCTGGTCTCGGCGCTAGCCGGCAAAGAGGTACGCCGGGTGGTGCTGGATGGCACTCAGGTAGTTGAGCAGGAGAGTCTGTTCAAGGAGTTGGGCGTGCGTTTTCGCGATGTTCGCACCGGGCCTGATGGCGCGCTCTACCTGCTGACCGACAGTGCCAAGGGTAGCGTCCTGCGCGTCACCCCGGGCAACTGAGCTTAGCCGGCTGTCGGCACTTGCTGGGACTGGTGCCGCAGGCGGTAGTCGCGCGGCGCACAGCCGTGCCAGCGCCTGAAGGTGCGACTGAAGTTACTGGTGTCCTGGTAACCCAGACGTTCGGCGATACGCTCCATGCTCAGCTCGGAGTGCAACAGCAGCCAGGTGGCTTGCTCGCTGCGCAGGTCGTCGAGTAACACCTGGTAGCGGGTGCCTTCGCTGTGCAGGTGGCGAATCAGCGTGCGTGCGCTCAGGTTCTCCTGGGCGGCCAGTTCGGCCAGCGTGGGGTAGGGTGGTTCACAGCGCAGTAGCCGCAGTTTGATGCGTTCACTCATGGAGCCGCACCGTTGCTGACGGTCCAGCTGGTGTTCGCAGTCGCGCAGTGCCTGTGCGCAGGCATCGGCATCCGCTCCCAGGCAAGGTTGCTGTAGCAGGCCTTGCGGTAAATGAATGCGCAGCGCATCGCTGCCAAACCGCCAGCGTGCGGCATATCCCTCAACCTCGGTCCACCAATCAGGTCGTGCCAGCGGCCAGTCAATCCCTATCAGCTGTTGTAGCGGCTGCCCGCCGAGGGTTTCCAGCAAGCGCAGCATACCGGTCACGAAGTGCCCCAGCAGGTACTCGCGTAGCGTATCCGGCACCTTCAACTCATCCAAAACCAGCACTGGAGGCTCAACCGATTCCAGACGAAAGCGTGCCAGATGCTGGCGCAGGCTGGCGTAGCGCTCGCTGAGCAGAATACCTTCTTTGAGTGTGCTGGCGGTCACCGCGGCGTAGCCGGCTGGGCCGTGTGCACTGACATCGGTGTGCATACCCACGGCAAAGCCAAGCCAGGGTTGCCCGCTCAGGGCGACAGCCTGCAATAGCAGGGTCTGCAGCTGGTTCAGGTTGAGGAAGTGGTTATCGTGCAGCAGTCGCTGCCAATCCAGTGCGCTGTCGGTCTGCAACTGGGTGGCGTTAAGTCCCTGGCGCAGTAGCTCGGCGTAGACCAGTCGGGCATACACCGGGTGAACCGCCGGGCCAAGCCAGTAGGGGGCTGATGGCATGCTGGGCCTGCTTTATTGTTGTTGGTTGTGCGTGCGCTGTTGTCACAATATGACGATAAATTGCCGCTTGCAACGGGTGTGGCAGCGGCAGGTGAGGCAGAAGATGTAACGGTCATAGCCATAACAACAAGAGGATGACCGCATGACTGCTTTCGCTGCGCAGGATAATGGCCTGTCGGGCTACGTGGATCGAAAACGCCGGCTCTGGCTGTTTTCGTTGATGGTGCCGGGCCTCGCTCTGGTAGGCCCGCTGCTTTATATGTTTGTGTCGCCGCAGATCATCTGGCTGTGGCTGTCCACGCTGTTTGGTTATGTCGTGATTCCGATGCTCGACGGCGTGCTTGGCGAGGACCTCAGCAATCCCCCCGAAGAGGCGGTGCCGGCGCTCGAAGCCGACCCCTATTACCGCTATGTTACCTACGCGCTGGTGCCCATTCTGTGGGCCAGCTTTCTGGTCAATATCATTTTTCTTGGTACCCACGAGTTGCCCTGGTACGGCACCCTGGCGGTGATCCTGGCGACCGGCGGGTCGCTCGGCTTTGGGCTCAATCTGGGGCATGAAATGGGCCACAAAAAGAGCGCGCTGGAGCGCTGGCTGGCCAAGATAACCTTGGCGTTGGGGTGTTATGGACACTTTTTTGTCGAGCACAATCGCGGCCATCATCGCGACGTCGCTACCCCGGAAGATCCCGCCTCGGCGCGCATGGGCGAGAGTATCTACCGTTTCGTCTTCCGCGAAATGCCCGGCGCCTTCTTCCGGGCCTGGGATCTGGAGGCGCAGCGGTTGGACCGCTGTGGCAAGTCGGTCTGGAGCCTGGATAACGAAATCCTGCAACCGGGGCTGATCAGCGCCGTGCTCTATATCGGGCTGATCGCCTGGCTGGGCATAGAAATGCTGCCGGTGATGCTGCTGATCGCGTTCTGGGGTGCCTTCCAGCTGACCCAGGCGAATTACCTTGAGCACTATGGCTTGCTGCGCCAGAAGCAGGCCAGCGGCCGTTATGAGCGCTGCCAGCCGCACCACTCCTGGAACAGCAATCACCTGTTTTCCAACTGGGCGCTGTTTCACCTGCAGCGCCATTCCGACCACCATGCTCATCCCACGCGGCGTTATCAATCACTGCGCGACTTTCCGGACTTGCCGCGGCTGCCGAACGGCTACTTCGGCATGTATCTGCTGGCCTACTTCCCGCGCCTGTGGTTTCGCGTGATGGACAAACGTCTGCTGGATGCGGTTGATCGCGACCCCTCACGGATCAACTTTCTGCCGGCCAAGCGCGACATGCTGATTCGTCAGTATGGCCTTGAGGAAAAAGGTGCCGCCGAGGAGGTCGCCGCATGAGTCGTTACCGCTGCCCGGAGTGTGATTACGAGTACGACGAGGCCGAGGGTGACCCGCACCAGGGGTTTGCCCCCGGTACCCGCTGGGAAGCGTTGCCGGACAGCTTTACCTGCCCGGATTGTGCGGTGCGCTACAAGGAAGACTTTGTCCCGCTGACAGCTTCATAGCGGCCAGACCCACAACAGCATGGGAATGCTGATCAGCACCACCAGTATTTCCAGTGGCAGCCCGAGCCGCCAATAGTCGCCAAAGCGGAAGCCACCCGGCCCCAGGATCAGCGTGTTGTTCTGGTGGCCGATGGGTGTCAGGAAGGCGCAGGAGGCGCCAATTGCCACCGCCATCAGGAAACTGTCGGGATTGACACCCAACTGACTGGCGACGCTGAGGGCGATCGGGCACATGACGGCCGCGGTTGCTGCGTTGTTCATGAAATCGGAGAGCGTCATGGTGACGACCAGCATCAGCGTCAGCGCGATGATGGCATTGCCTTGGGCAAAGTGTTGCAGCAAGGTCTGCGCCAGCAGGTCGGCGGCGCCAGTGTCGGCCATGGCGGCGGCCATTGGCATCAAGGCTGCCAGCAGGACGATGATCGGCCAGTCCACCGCTTCATAGATGCGCCGCAGCGGAATGACCCGAGTCAGCATGTAGCCGAGCACCCCAGCCATGAAAGCCACGGCCGCCGGTAGTATGCCGAACGCGGCCAGGGCGATGGCGCCAAGCATGATGCTGACAGCATAAAGTGCCTTGCGTCGGTCCGGAATCAGGATTGAGCGTGGAGCCAGCGGGACGCAGCCGTACTCGCTGGCAAAGCCGGAGATGGCCTCGGGGGTGCCTTGCATCAACAGCACGTCGCCGGCCTGAATCTCGGTCCAGCGCAGGCGTCGAATGGATCTGTGACCCCGCCGCGAGATTGCCAGCAAATTGATGCCGAAGCGTGTGCGCAGCTGAATGTCTGATGCGCTGCGGCCAAGGATGGTGGCGCTGGGCTGCACAGCCAGCTCCTGCACTGCGATCTCGTCGGAGAGGGCGGGCTTGCTGTCGTTCTCTTTCTGCGGCTCCTTGGCCTTGGCGGTTTCGGTGTCCTGTACGCCGTTGGAATCCTTCACTGCCTGCGCGGTATCAGCTTCGCCTGCGGCGCTGTCCTGTGCGGCACTAGCGTCCTCGTCTCCATTGGCAGCATCCGCTTCCGCCTTGTCTGGGCTGCTCGGGGCTACCGCTTCCTCAAGTTTCAGGCCCAGCCGGGTCAGTGAAGCGCCAAGGCCCTCTGGTTCTGCCTCGATCACCAGAATATCGCCAGCGCGTAGCAGGCGCCCGGGCAGGGGGGCGGTGACGCGAAAGTCGTTACGCACCATGCCGACGATCTGTGCGTCGTTATCTTCCAGTAGCTGTTCAACTTCCGCCAGCGTCTTGCCATCAGCCTTGCTGTCGGCGTCGATGTGCACTTCGGTCAGGTAGGTGCCGGTATCAAAGCTGCCAACGTCTGGCTGCGCCCGTTTGGGTACTAGCCAGCGACTGGCCAAGACCACGAACAGGACCCCTCCAAGGGCGACGCTCAGGCCGACCGGGGTGAAGTCGAACATGCCGAAGTTGCCCAGGTCCTGGCGGGCGCGGAAGCCCGATACGATGAGGTTGGGCGGTGTACCGATCAGCGTGGTCATGCCGCCAAGAATGGTGCCGAAGGCCAGGGGCATCAGTACTCGCCCCGGGGGCAGGCCTTCGCGAGCGGACAGCTGCAGGGCCAGCGGCATCAGTAGTGCCATGGCGCCAACGTTGTTCATGAAGGCCGACAGGCAGGCGCCCAGCAGCGTCAGCACCGCCAAGCTGAGCAGGCCGCCACGCTTGGGTAGTGCGCGCTGCGCCAAGGCTTCTACTGCGCCGGTGGTTTGCAGGCCTTTGCTGAGGATCAGCACCGCAGCCACGGTGATCACCGCGGGGTGGCCAAAGCCGACGAAGGCATCTGCAGCGGGCGTCAGGCCTGTCAGCACGCAGGCCATGAGCGCGGCGAGGGCGACGACGTCGTGGCGCCAGCGGCCCCAGAGAAACAGGGCAATGGTACAACCGAGGATCAACAGAATCAGTTGCTGACTGGCATCCATGAACAGCCCTCGTTATCAGGTAGCGATGCAGGTAAAACGGTTTTTAGTTTGCCGATTCAGGGCAGTAGGCGAACCTTGAAGCGCCGCCCCTTGATCTTGCCGTCGCTTAATCTGGTCAGCGCTAGCTTGGCTTGATCGCGGCGAATGGCAACCAGCGCCTGAAAGTCGCTGATGCTGATCTTGCCAATGGCATCGCCTGGCAAACCCGCGTCACCGGTCAGGGCGCCGAGCAGGTCGCCAGGGCGCATTTTGTCCTTGCGGCCACCGGCCACGGCGAGGGTACGCATCGGGGCTGTCAGTGGTTGCTCCAGTTTGGCTGGCAGGCTGTCGATTTCCTGCCAGTCAAGCGGCTCGCTGCTGTTGTCTTCGATTGCGCGCAGACGTTTGAGTTCACGCGGAGCTACCAGACTGAGTGCCAGGCCGGATTGGCCTGCGCGGCCACTGCGGCCGATGCGGTGGGTGTGGGCTGCGGGATCGGCAGAGAGTTCAACGTTGATTACCGCCGCGACGCCTTCGATATCGATACCGCGAGCGGCAACGTCGGTGGCGGTAAGTACGCTGCAGCTCTGGTTGGCAAACAGCGCCAGTACCTGATCACGGTCGCGTTGCTCCATGTCACCGTGCAGCGCCTGAGCGCTGATGCTGTTGGCATTGAGGAAGTCGGCCAATTCCTGACACTGTTGCCGCGTATGACAGAAGGCAATGCAAGGTTGCGGACGATTGGCTGCGAGCAGGCGCAGCACAGCGTCGAAGCGCTGCGCGTCGTCTATCTCGTAGAAGCGTTGGGTGATGGGGTTGCTCGGGCTGGCATCTTCGATGGTCACCTGCTGCGGGTTGCGCATGAACTCTGCAGCAAGCGCTTTCAGGCCGGCCGGGTAGGTGGCCGAGAACAGCAGGGTCTGACGCCGGGCAGGGGTATGCCCGATGATCTCGCGAATGGGATCGACAAAGCCCATGTCGAGCATGCGATCGGCCTCATCCAGTACCAGGCAGTTGAGGTGATCGAGCGCCAAAGTACCGCGGGCCAAGTGGTCCTGAATGCGACCGGGCGTGCCAACAATAACATGGGCGCCCTGTTCCAGCGAAGCGGCTTGGGGGCCGAAGGGCGTGCCGCCGCAGAGGGTGATAATCTTGATGTTGGGCAGGCCGCGCGCCAGGCTGCGCAGCGCGGTAGCGGTCTGAGTAGCAAGTTCGCGGGTGGGGCTGAGTACCAAGGCCTGACAACCAAAAAACTGCGGGTTCAGCGGTGCCAGCAGACCAATACCAAAGGCGGCGGTCTTGCCGCTACCGGTGCGTGACTGAGCCAACAGATCGTCGCCTTGCAGAATCAACGGCAGGGCTTCGGCCTGGATGGGGGTCATGCTTGCATAGCCCATTTGCTGCAGCGTATCGAGCATGGCTGTGGGCAGTTTCAGCGAGTCAAAGGCGGTCGGGTTCACGGGGTGGGCCTGCAGCAGAGAAAGGCTTTGCAGTGTACCAGATCGCCGCTGCCAGCCGGCAGCGTGTCAGCGCCGAATACGCGTCTTGCGGAAGCCCCCGTGGCTGATGAATGAGCCGGTGTCGCCGGTCACCCAGTAACGGGTAGCGCGATAAAACGCCTGTGCTTTTGACGTGTGGTAACTCCGGGCCTTGCGATACGCCCAGCGCCACCCTCGTTTGGGTTCGCTCATGATAGGACTGCCGTATGTTGTGTTGACGTGCTATGGCTTGGCTGTTGTCAAAAAAACGTCTATTAGGCAGATTATGGCTCTATAGTGTCTCTTCCTTGACGCCTAGCCTCCTTTTTTCCGCATCATACGCTCGAATTGTGTAGATGTGAAACGGTTCGCAAAAATGAGGCGAAACTTGTTATTCGGCCACCGTGGTGCGGTTGCGGCCCTCTTCCTTGGACTGATATAGGGCTTTGTCGGCCTGCTCTATCAGGGCCTGATAATTTTCCATGGCGTCAGTCAGGCGGGCGACGCCCAAACTGATGGTAAATTTCAGGGGCGTGCCCTGGTGATCCAGCTGTTGCCGTTCAACGCTCTGCCGCAGGCGCTCGGCAAACTGCTGGGCCCCCTCAAGCGCGGTATCGGGCAACAGCACCACAAACTCTTCACCGCCGTAACGACCGCAGAAATCCGTTTCCCTGGCCAATTGCTCGGTCAGGCGCGCGGTGGTGCGGATCACTTCGTCTCCGGCCTGGTGACCAAAGGTGTCGTTGACCTTCTTGAAGTGGTCAATATCGAACATCACCAGACTGACCTCATTGTCGTAGCGTTGATGCCGGGCAAACTCGTGCTCCAGGCAGCTCTCCCAGTAGCGACGGTTGAGCAGGCCGGTGAGGCCGTCCCGCAGCGCCAGCTCACGGAGCTTATTATTGGCAGACTCTAGTTGCCGTTTGTTTACAGCAACACCGGTTACATCATAAATAATCAGGCAGACATGGTCGGTTTTGCCGTTGCTGCTGCGCAACGGCAAGATGGTGACGTTCTGGTACATCTCGTCAGCCAGGCCCGTGATGGGCTGGTAGCTCTTGAAACGAAACAGGTTGGGACGCTGCTCCCAGATAGTGAACGCGCGGGTCCCAAGCATTACCGAGGTTTCGACCTTCTGAGTGAACCAGCTTTGATCGATTTCCGGAAAGAGTTCAAACAGCGAGCTCTCGTTGGCTTGCGTCGAGCCAAGGCCGGAGTGGTTTTCCATGAAGCTGTTCCAGACCTCGATGCGGTAGTCGCGGTCCATCACCACGACGCCCACATCAATGCTTTGCACGATGTCGAGCAGCCAATGGAGTTCGTCGATGTCAAACTGAGCAGCCATGCGCCTTGCCTATGTTCGGTTGATTACCTGATCAGTTGATCATGAAGTCGAGGGTCTCCCGCAGCCGGGGTACCGAATCCTCGGTAAACAGCAGCAACAGGTCGAAGTGGATTTCCAGGTTCTCGAGGCCATAGCTGATTTCGACCGCCAGGGTGCGCTTCCAGCGACGCTGGTTGATGCGGATCAGATCTTCAATCGGACAGTGCTGCCCGAGCACCAGAGGGTGCCCCTGCGAGAGTGTAATGTTGAGCTGCTCTGACAGGCCGTTGAGACACGCGCCAATGATGATGCTGGCCAGGTCCAGCAGCATTTCGAGCTGGGCGCTTTCATCTTCCTGTGCATTGAGCAGGCGTGCCACATCCTCGATTTCCGAGTCGTGGAATATCAGGAGTGCCTCGCCCGCGACACCGCCGCCGATAAAACCCTGACAGATGGCCGACAAGCGTTGGCCACGCTGGGCGTCGGCCAACGCCATATGCAGTTCACCGACTTCAAGAATGTTGACGTTCGGAATCGGCAGCTTGATGAAAATACCCAGCACGCGCCCGAGCAGCTCGGCGGCCCGGCCCATGGCCACGTTGGATACTTCACGGAAGGCGTCGCGGAAGGAGACGTTGGGCAGCGGCAGCTGGCTGGTGTGATGGTCGTCCGGCGCGGTGGTCAGCGGTACCTCAACGCCAAGAGAGTTGAGCGCTTCGGCCAATTGGATAGGGTCAGCGGGTTTCTTGATGAAGGCGCGTGCGCCCAGTGCCTTGGCACGCCTGACGGCTTCTTCCTGAACGTCGCCAGAGACGACGATGACCTCAGGAGTCAGCGCCTCTTCTCTCAGGGCCGCCAGTACGCCAAAGCCGTCGAGCTCGGGCATGGTCAGGTCAAGCAGAACAATTTGCCCTGCACCGGCGCGAATGGCCTCCAGGCCTTCAAGCCCGTTTGTGGCCTGGGTAATGCGGAACGGCCAGTTTGCCGGCAGCGCTCGAATCAGCTGCTTGCGAGCCATATTGGAGTCGTCACATACCAGCAAGGGGATTGCGGTCACTTCTTGATCCTTGGCGCTATTGGTCTGGTTTTCGCTGCCGTTGTTACTATTGATAAAGGCACATGGCCATTAAATAGTCTATTTTGCAAGCATGACAACTTATTGACCTCTTGAGAAGACATTCAACAGAAATGCCATTGTTTTTTCAGACGGCATTCGCATATTGAGCAATTGCATGGATACTATGAGCCTATGGTTTGTCCCGAAGTAGGTTGCTGCGGCGCGATGTATCGCGCCATACAACAAGAGGAAAACAATGCCCGAGCAACTAGAACAGGATCAGAGTCATCGCCGCTCGGTATTGCGTGCGCTACTTTGGCTGACCTTGGGGTTTGGTCTCATCTTCGCAGGATTGAACGTGGTACGGGGCCTTTATCTGCTCGCCTCGCTTGAGCTTCTCTACGCACTTTTCGCGCTTTGTCTGATACCTGTGATACCTACCACGAGACACCTGGTGGCCTGGACCATCGCCTACCTGGTGCCGTTCTTTTGCATCATGGTATTTGCACTGCTGTTGCCCAATACCTCGTTCACTGTGTTTGCCTGGATCCAGACCATTCCGATTATTTCCTATCTGCTGCTGGGTTTGCGTGGCGGATTGTGGATGTCGCTGTGCTTCATTTCTGCCGCGGTGGTGGCGTTCAATGTGCGTTACATCACCGGAGAACATGCGCTGAACGCGCTGATTATTACCAATCTGGCGTTCAGCAGTCTGGCGGTCATGCTGTTTTCGCATATCTACGAACGCAGTCGGGTGCGCAATGAACGACGTTTGATCGAGTTGGCCGGTACTGACAGCCTGACAGGTATTGCCAACCGCATGCGCCTCAACGAGGAGTTCCAGCGGTTGCGCAGCCAATCCGAACGCAGCGGCATGGCGCTTTCGCTGGTCGTGTTGGATCTCGATTTCTTCAAGCGGGTGAATGATCAGTACGGGCATGATGTTGGCGACAAGGCCCTGCAACACGCGGCGGCTTTGCTGGCCAGTCGGTTGCGTGGCTCTGATCTGGCCTGCCGGCTGGGCGGGGAAGAGTTTGCCCTGCTGCTGCTTGGTGCCGATCATGCGCAAGCCGCCCGGCTTGCCGATCAACTGCGCCAGCAGTTGTATGCGGCGCCCTTGCGGGTGGCCGGCGGAAGCACACTGCAGATCAGTTTTAGCGGTGGGGTGGCAACCCTGGGGCAGGACGGCGATGATCTCAGCGCTCTGCTGAAGGTGGCTGATCGGCGCATGTACGAGGCCAAAGGGCTGGGCCGCAACCGTATTGTTGCGGCAACGGCGTTATCGCCAGCCGTCGACTGCACGGATTGAATTGCTGGTAAATGATGCCGGCAGAGGGCTGTTGCCGAACTACACTGAGGTCATGACTGACTGACTGACTGACTGATCGGTGAGGAGGCAGTGCCATGCATATTGGCGTTCCGAAAGAGATCAAGAACCACGAGTACCGCGTTGGCCTGATTCCGCAATCGGTGCGGGAGTTGGTGCGCCGTGGCCATCGCGTGTTTGTCGAGCACGATGCCGGTAGCGCGATTGGCTACAGCGATGCCCTCTATCAGCAGGCGGGCGCTGAGCTGCTGCCGGTGGACGAGGTATTTGCGCAGGCCGACATGCTGGTCAAGGTAAAGGAGCCGCAGCCCGAGGAATGTGCACGGCTGCGCCCCGGCCAGATCCTGTTTACTTATCTGCACCTGGCGCCCGATCGAGCGCAGACCGAGGCCTTGCTGGACAGCAACGCCATCTGCATTGCCTACGAAACCGTAACCGATGCGCAAGGCCGTCTGCCTTTGCTGGCGCCCATGTCTGAAGTGGCCGGCCGCATGGCCATTCAGGCCGGGGCTGGTTGCCTGGAGAAGGCCCGCGGTGGACGCGGCGTACTGCTGGGTGGGGTGCCGGGCGTGCCGCGAGGTAGGGTAGTGATTCTGGGCGGCGGGGTGGTCGGCAGCAACGCCTTGGCGATGGCGGTGGGCTTGGGCGCCGATGTCACTGTGCTGGACAAGAACCCGGACGCGCTGCGCCGGCTGGATGCGCAGTATGGTAATCGCATCAATACGCTGTATTCCACCGGCGCCACGCTGGAAGAGCAATTGTTGGGCGCCGATCTGGTCATCGGCGCTGTGCTGGTGCCGGGCGCGGCGGCGCCCAAGTTGATCAGTTCCGAGATGATCCAGCGTATGCAGCCCGGCTCGGTACTGGTGGATGTGGCGATTGATCAGGGAGGCTGTGCGGAAACTTCCACCCCGACCACCCACGCAGAGCCAACCTATGTGATTGATGAGGTAGTGCATTACTGCGTGGCCAATATGCCGGGTGGGGTGGCCCGCACTTCGACGCAGGCGCTCAACAATGCCACGCTGCCCTTTGTGCTGGCGCTGGCCGACAAGGGCGTGAAGCGAGCACTGACGGAAGATGCGCATCTGGCGCAAGGGCTCAATCTGAGTGGCGGCGTGCTGTGCAATGCCGAGGTGGCACAGGCGCTACAGTTGCCCGTTCAGCCCTTGTCGACGGTAATATCGGCCTTGCCGGCCTGAGCGGCAATGGACTGGCGCAGCGTGTCGATACGGCGGTCTTTTTCCTGCCACAGCTGGCTGACCCAGTGTTGGAAGCGCGCGCGGTATTCAGCGTCCTGACTATAATCGCCGTGAATCAGATCCGCCGACAGGGAGCGCCCGCGAATATCCACGGTGATCCGCGCTACCCGACCGCTGACCAGTTGCCAGAAACCGGGGGGGCGTTCACCCGGATAAATAATGGTCACGTCTAGCACCGAGCGCATTTGCGCGCCCAGCGCAGCAACCACGAAGGCGATGCCGCCCGCCTTGGGTTTCAGCAGATGCCGGTAAGGCGATTGCTGCGCTTGTTGTTTGGCCGGGGTAAAGCGGGTGCCCTCAAGGTAGTTGACTACCGTGACGGGCAGCTGTTGAAACTTCTCGCAGGCCTGACGGGTGATCTCCAGATCCTTGCCCTGATCTTCCGGGTGTTTGGCCAGATGCGCCTTGCTGTAGCGCTTCATGAAGGGGTAGTCGAGCGCCCAGAACGCCAGACCGAGAAAGGGCACCCAGATCAGTGCGCGTTTGAGAAAGAATTTGAAGTACGGCGTCTTGCGGTTGAAGGCGTTCACCAGCGCCGGGATGTCTACCCAGGACTGGTGGTTGCTGATGACCAGATAAGAGTGGTCCTTCTCCAGCGGGGTGTCGCAGTGCACCTCCCAGATCGTAGGCAGCAGGGCGTGAAAAATGGCCTTGTTGAGTTCCGCCCAGGTTTCGGCAATCCACATCACGCCGCGGGAGCAAAGGCGGCGCAGCCCGGTGTGGGGGATAACGGCTTTGAGCACACCAAGGATCAGCATGGGGCCAATGCCGACCAGGGTGTTGAGCAGTATCAGCAGGCAGGTCAGCATGCCTGTCAACCAATGGGGCATAACACGCCTCCAGTGTCTAGCGAAGTGCCAAGGATAGCGGGTTTTATTCGGCCGGTGCCAGTCTGCGATCAAGCGGAAAATTCACCCTATCAGGTGATGTTTTGCTATCGGTAGCGATTCTATTGTCAGGGCTGGTTTTAGGCCCCATGGTCTGCGGCGCGCCGGTCTGAGCAGTCGGGCTGAATCAGCCGCTGAATAATAACAAGAGGTTTCATGTCGCCGTTTGATACTCCGTCCGCGACGCTGACAACACAATCCCTGGTGCCGGCCAAGCGCGCGCGCGCGGTTGCCTGGAGGACGCGAGCGTTACTGGCCATAGTCAGTGGGTTGATGATGTATGCACCCTGGGTCAACCCCATGCTGTTCTGGACCGGCTGGCTCGCAGGTGTGCCGTTACTGTACGCGCTGCGGGATACCCGTTTGCCAGCGGCCTTTCTGCTTGGCTGGCTGGCGGGGGTGCTGTGTTTTGCTGGTGCCAGCCACTGGATGATCGGCTTCATGATGCATCTCAAGGGGCTCTCCTGGCTGGTCAGCGCCTTTCTGGCGTCGCTTTTCTGGCTTTACACAGGGTTGGCTGTCGGCTTTGCCTGCCTGCTTTACCGTTGGTTTTCGTTTCGACTGCCGCGCTGGGATTTGCTCAGCTTCCCGTTGATTGTGGTGAGCGTCATGACGCTCTTCCCACAACTGTTTATTACCGACTTCGCCGAGGGGCAGGCGCGTTTTCTGGTGGCGCTGCAGGGCGTTGATCTGATTGGCGCGCAGGGACTTAACCTGATCATGCTGCTTTTCAGTGTGCTGTTGTTTCAGCTGCTGCAAGCGCAGCACAGCCAGGGCCGCGCTGCGGCGTTGGGCATGTCGGCGGCGGCACTCGTTATTCTGCTGTGGTTTGCCTATGGTTTTTATGCTCTGTCTTACTGGGATTCGCAGGTACGCAACTGGGAGACCACCCGTATTGGCCTGGTTCAGCCCAATGACGCGCCAAGCCGGCGTATTCCAGCACCGCGCGAGGGTTTCACACGGGAGTCTCCGGAAGAAATGGTAGCCAGCCGCCGGCTGGCCAAGGCCGGCGCACAGTGGGTAGCCTGGCCGGAGGCGCGTTACAAGGGTTATTACGATATGTTCACCGTGCGCCAGGGCTACACCAAAGAGGTGGGTAGCTGGGGTGTGCCGCTGTTCTTCCATGATGTCGAGAATCGCTGGATAAATGCGGAGAAGGTCAGCTTCAACACGGTGGCCTGGCTCGACGGCAAAGGGCAACTGGCTGGACAGTACCGCAAGGTCAAGCGCATGCCCTTTGGCGAGTACCTGCCACCGTTCTTTCAGCTGCCGGGCGTGGGGTATATCACGCGCCTGTTCATGGGCGATTACCTGCGACCGCTGGGCGCCGGGAGCGACCATCAGGTATTTTCTGTCGGCGATATGCGGGTGATTCCCAAGGTCTGTTATGAGACTGCGTTTCCGCAGTTTGTGGCGCAATCGATTGGTAGTGATGCCGGCGGCAAGCTGCTGCTGTTCCTGTCGCAGGACAATTGGTTCGGCGAGACCTCGCAGCCTTTTCAGCACCGTGACATGTCGATCGTGCGCGGGGTAGAGAATCGCGTACCTATGGTGCATCTGATCAACAATGGTCCTTCGGTCGCCACCGCGCCCAGCGGTCGCGTGGTCGCCAGTACACAGGCATTTTCACGAGCTGAGCGGCTGGTCGACATGCCCTTTGACGCCCAGGCCGGCGGCAGCTTTTACAGCCGCCACGCCCTGTGGGTGCAGCGCGGTCTTTATGCTGCGCTGGGCGTTCTGTTGCTGGTGGGGTTGCTGTTGGGTCGTGGCAAGCGTCGCGCGCTCAGCGGCTGACGGCGCGGGCGGCTAACGCCAGCATCACGTAGGCGCAGCCATGTACCAGCATTTCTATGGCGACCAGCATGCCGATCAGCCAGAGTGCCGATGCTGGCCACTGCAAAAAAATCATGCAGGCCAGCAGCAATGAGATGGCGCCGGCAAAGACCAGCCAGCCCCAGCTCGCGCCACTGCCGCGCAGCTGCAAGCCAAGAAGGATGCGTACCAGACCAATTGCGAAAAAAGCCGCGGCGAGCAGCAAGGTGATTACCGCGGAGCCAGCCAATGGCTTGCTGACCAGCAGAAAGCCGCCCAGCAGGTAAAGCACGCCCATCAGACCGCTGATCAGCCGGCCGCTAGCGTGCTTGCTGCGGATCGCATCGACCAGTTGCAGCGCGCCACCCGCCAGCAGCATCACGCCGAATACAAATACCGTAGCAATGGTCAGGGTGACGCTCATGCCCAGCCCGATAAAGCCGAGCACGATGAATAGAATACCCAGCGCCAGCAGCCAGCCCCAGTTGCGTCCAAGGTCGCCAAGCAGGGCGGGTACCGATGCGGTCGCGGCCGCCGCGGATTCGTAGTCTGGTTTCATGTCGATGCCTCCTTGTCTGGCGTGTGCTTAGGGGTAGGTTGTCTGGAACAGGGTTTCGCCTTCCTTGATGGTTTCCAGCACTTTGACGCCGAGCAGTTGCTCGCGCTGCAGGGTGACCGGGTTGTGCGACAGGATCACCAGATCAGCTAGCTTGCCCTTTTCGATTGAACCCTTGCTGTGCTCCTCAAAGTGCTGGTAGGCCGGCCAGATGGTCATGGCCTTCAGTGCGGTGAGTGCGTCCAGACGCTCCTCCGGGCCGAGAATCAGGTTGCTGCGGGTTACCCGGTTGGTGGCGCTGTGCAGAATGCGCATGGAATCGGGGAAGGTAACGGGTGCATCCGAATGGATGCTGAACTTCATGCCTGAGCGGTAGACCGCGCCGGTCGGTGAGATGAATTTGGCCAGCTCCGGACCCGCCACTGAATCGCGATGCCAGTCACCCCAGTAGAACGTGTGCATGGGGTACAGCGAGGGGAAGATGCCCAGGGTCGCCAGCTGCGGAATCTGGTCCGGGCGCAGATACTGGCCGTGGATTAGCACAGTGCGGCGGTCGTCTACTTCCGGTATTTCACGCTGTACGGTATCGGTCAGACGGATCAACTGGTCGATGGCGGCATCGCCGTTGGCGTGCACCATCACCTGCCAACCATTGGTATAGGCCATTTCCATCAGGCGCCTGGCTTCGGCGTCATCGGCGAACAGCGGGGCGCCGCTGTAGTCGTCATGCTCGTGGGCTGGTGGCTGGAAGTAGGGGTGGGTAAACCAGGCGGTCTTGCCCTGCGGCGAGCCATCGAAGGTCAGTTTCACGCCGCCGATACGGAAGTGGTCGGTGTAGGTACGCGACATCAACGGGCTGTCGAGCAGTGGGTTTTCCAGATTGACGACCAGATCGGGATAGGCGACCACATCCGCTTTGAAATAGCCGGCTTTGGCGGCCTGTGCCAGGCCTTGTAGAGTGCCGGGCGAGGTACGGCCATCCTGAATGGTGGTAAAGCCGTTGGCCAGATAGATCTGCTGGGCCTTGTTGAGCATGTCGATGCGCTGCTCAGCGGTGAATTCGGGCAGCAGCTTCAGCAACGCAGAGATGTGCGCGTTCTCCGCCATCAAGCCGTTAGGCGTGACGCCATCTTCCTCGCGGTAGATGGTACCGCCTTCCGGGTCAGCCGTGCTGGCATTGATGCCCAGTACTTCGAGCGCCTTGCTGTTATACACACCTAGATGACCGGACTGATGAATGGCCATGATCGGCAGCGTGGTGGACACGGCGTCGAGCTCCTGGCGGGTCGGGTGGCGTTGCTCCAGCAGTTGCGAGTCGTCGTAGTTGAAGCCGATCAGTACGCCATAGTCCTGCGCGCGGGTATTGGTAGCCAAGTACTGCTGCAGTGCGGCCTGCAGAGCCGCGATCGAACTCCCGGGGCCGTCGGGTGGTGGCAACAGGTTGGCGGCAATCGCCTGTACGCCGACAAAGGAGAGATGGCTGTGGGCGTCAACGAAGCCCGGAATCAGCGTGTGCCCGTTGAGGTTGCGTAGCTGTGTCTCAGCACCGCGAAAATCTGCTTCGAGATCGCGGCGGCTGCCGACCCCGACGATGATGCCGTTATCCACGGCGACCGCTTCGACGTTGGGATAAGTGTCGTCCATGGTGAGAATGGGGCCGCCGTAGAAGATGATGTCGGCTGGGTCTTCAACCGCGGCCAGGGTGGCACTGCACAGGCAAAACGTACTGATCAGGGTGGCCAGCGGCAGGTGGGCCAGGCGGGGTATGGCAGTCATGCGTGCTCCTTGTCTGGAAATGGCAATTCCGGTTGCTGGGGACGGCGCAGCGCAGTACTGCGCGCAGGCAGCTGATGAATGTGAGTCAGTGTAGACAAGACTGGCGGGTTCGGCTGCGAATTGCGCCGGCACGAGTGCCTGATAAGGCGTCTGGAATGGACTTTCTGCCTAGGCGAACTGCCCGGCAGTGAAGCCCGATGACCAGGCCCATTGAAAGTTGAAGCCACCAAGATGGCCGGTAACGTCGAGCACTTCGCCAATGAAAAACAGCCCGGGCTGCCGTTTGGCTTCCATGGTCTTGGAGCTGACGTCGTCGGTATCCACGCCGCCCAGGGTCACCTCGGCGGTGCGATAGCCTTCGGTAGCTGAGGGCTTCAGACGCCAGGCATTGAGCTGTTGGCCAATTTCGCCCAGCTGGCGATCACTGAACTCTGCCAGCGCGGTGTCGTCATCGCGCGGCCACCACAGCGGCTGCAGCTCTGCCACCAGGCCTTTCGCCAGCAGTTGGCCAAGGCGGGTTTTCAGCCGGCTGCGGGGCTGCTCGCGCTTGCCCTGCAGCAGCCAGTTGGCGGCATCCACACCCGGTAGCAGATCAATGCAGATATGGTCACCCGGCGACCAGTAGTTGGATATTTGCAACATAGCCGGGCCGCTGATGCCGCGATGGGTAAACAACATGGCTTCGCTGAACGACTGGCCGTTGCAACTGACCTCAATATCCAGCGCCAGGCCCGACAGGCGTTCACAAACCGGTTTCATGGCGTCGCTGAACATGAAGGGCACCAGACCGGCCTGGCGGGGAATCAGCTTGAGCCCAAACTGCTCGGCCAGCTCATAACCAATGCCGGAACCGCCCAGGGTCGGTACCGAGAGCGCTCCGGTGGCGACCACCAGTGAAGTGCAGGTCAGGCGCCCGGCGCGGCCGTTGTGCTGCAGGTGCAGGCGATAGTGCTGAACGTCATCGCCAGCCAACGCTTCCAGCCGCTCCAGCTCGCACTGGGTGCGGATTTCCACGCCGGCGCTGATGCACTCGTCTTCCAGCATGGCAACGATCTGCTTGGCGGAGTCCTTGCAGAACAGCTGGCTGTGCTTGCGCTCTTCGTAGGCAATGCCGTGTTGTTCAACCAGAGCAATGAATTCCCACTGGTTGTAGCGTGTGAGCGCTGATTTGCAGAAATGCGGATTGCGCGAGAGAAAGTTGGCCGGCTCCACCACTTGATTGGTGAAGTTGCAGCGTCC
Source organism: Halopseudomonas sp. (assembly GCF_036960865.1). GTDB lineage: Bacteria > Pseudomonadota > Gammaproteobacteria > Pseudomonadales > Pseudomonadaceae > Halopseudomonas. The sequence goes on along the minus strand of NZ_JBALWE010000003.1, from coordinate 117,918 downwards.
GCCACCGGACATCAGGATCTTCTTGCCGATCTTGTTGGCGCGCTCCAGCACCAGCACCCGGCGACCGCGCTGCGCGGCAGTAAAGGCGCAGAACAGGCCCGAGGCACCGGCGCCAAGCACAATCACGTCAAAGTCGGCAGGGGAGTTGGACACGCTGGGGGCTCTACGCAGGGGTGGCTGGTTTGGCGCGGATTCTAACATTGTTGTTGGTATCGCGGCTGCGCCGGATCAGGGCATCGCCCTGTTCATGGCTCGGGTCCTTGCACAGGCGATCATAGAGCACCAGATTCACTGTCGCGGCCAGGTTCAGGCAGCCCTGAGTGGGGATGTAGACCACCGCATCGGCGCGGTCGATCAGCGTCTGATCCAGGGTGCCGTCTTCCGGCCCGAAAAGATAGATGGCCTGGGCCGGGTGCTCGAACTGCGGCAGCGCTACGGCGCCTTCGACCAGTTCGATGCAGACGACCTGCAGGTCGTCTGGCAGGTCATCCAGCAAGGATTCCACTCGGTTCGCGGGGATGCGTCTGGCCACCTGTTGGGTGTCGGTGCTGTACTGTGCCGCGCGGTCGTGGCGGGTGCCGGTATAGCGCACGGCCGTGGCATTGAAGCAACCAGCGGCGCGCAGCACAGCGCCCATGTTAGTCGGGCTCTTGGGGTTGCTCAGGCCAATAATTATCTGGGTTTCGTTCATTGCATTTTCCATGCGGGCCGGCATTGACAGCCGCCTGGTTGGGACTGGGCAAGCGGCGTAGGGGGAGTAGAATACAGGCTTTCACCGCCAGACTCAGCGTGCTGGCCGCCGCCACTCATCAGGATGTCTTCATGCCGCAGGAACCCAGCGAAAGCAAACACCCAGATCCGTTGCACGGAGTGACACTCAAGGCGATAGTGACCGAGCTGCAAGCGCAGTACGGCTGGGAGGAGCTGGGCCGCCGCATTCCAATCAACTGCTTTCTCAGCCAGCCGAGCATCAACTCCAGCCTGAAGTTTCTGCGCAAGACGCCTTGGGCACGCAGCAAGGTGGAGGCGCTGTATATCGAAACACGGTCCTCCTGCGGCTAGCTGACGGTCTCGGCAGGCATCCAGCCCAGCGTAGCGGCGGCCAGCAATAGATAACGCGCGCCTTTGGCCAGCGTCACGATCAGGGTGAAGCGCCAGAGGGGTTCGCGCATCAGGCCCGCAACGATGGTCAGCGGATCGCCGATAAAGGGCGCCCAGCTCATCAGCAGCGACCAGTAGCCCCAGCGATGGTAGACAGCCTGGGCACGGTGCAGCTGCTTGGGTTTGATTGGGAACCAGCGTTTGTGTTGCAGGCGCTCCAGATAGCGCCCCAGCACCCAGTTGAGGATCGCGCCCAGCACATTGCCGGCGGTGGCCACCAGCAACAGCAGCGACACCGGATAGTGGCCCTGCAGCAACAGGGCTACCAGCGCAAACTCCGATTGCAGCGGCAGCACGGTCGCCGCGCCCAGCGCGATCAAAAAGAGTCCTGCGTAACTTGTCAGCTCCCACATGCGCCAGACTCCCCGGTTAAGTTGGGCCAGCATACCGGACTGCGTCGCCCCTCGCTGGTGCGGCAGCAGATCATCCTGATTCCCCGTACTGAGACAGGCGAAACAAACCGCGTTGCGGGCAATTGCGCAAATTGTTGCCGAATCTGTCTGTGTGGGGTTCACCTGCGCCGTTAAAGCGCGAATAATCGGCGGCTTTGCTCATTTGTGTCAGGAGCCCTGATGTCCGACCCGTCGCTGGAATCTGTCTCTCCCCTTGCCGAAGCACCGGTCAAAGCCGCTTCCTGGCTGATTCTGCTGGCACTGGCCGTTGGCGGCTTTGCCATCGGCACCGGCGAATTCGTGATCATGGGGCTGATGCCGGACATGGCGCGCGACCTGCAGGTCAGCGAGCCCCAGGTAGGCCACGTAATCAGTTCCTACGCGCTGGGTGTGATGGTCGGCGCGCCGATACTGGCTATCTTTGGCGCGCGGTTACGGCGGCGCCACCTGCTACTGTTGCTGATGCTGTTTTTTGCCGCCGGCAATATCGCCAGCGCTCTGGCGCCGGGCTATCACAGCCTGATGCTGGCACGGTTTGTCGCCGGGCTGCCGCACGGCGCCTACTTTGGCGTCGCGGCGCTGGTCGCCGCTTCGCTGGTGGCACCGAACAAGCGGGCTGCGGCGGTGAGCCAGGTGATGCTGGGACTGACCGTGGCCATTCTGATCGGCAACCCGCTGGCCACGGTGTTGGGGCAGTCGATCAGTTGGCGCTATGCCTTTGTGGCCGTGGCGGTGATTGCCCTGCTGACGGTGCTGATGGTCGCGCTCTTTCTGCCGCACGATGCCGAGCACAAGCCGAGCAACCCACTGACTGAGTTGCAGGCGTTCCGCCGTCCACAGGTCTGGTTCGCCCTGGGGATTGGCGCTATCGGCTTCGCCGGGATGTTCTGCGTGTTCAGCTATCTGGCCATGACTTTGCTGGACGTGACCCGCGTTGAGCGCGGTATGGTGCCGCTGGCGATGGCCGCGTTCGGGTTGGGCGCCATCATTGGCAACCTGGCGGGCGGCTGGCTGTTCGAACGGCTGCAGTTCCGCGCCGTGGGTGTGGTGCTGGTCTGGAGCACACTGGTGCTGCTGCTGTTTCCGCTGGCAGCGCAGGCGCTGTGGAGTATTCTGCTGGCTTCGGTAGCAGTGGGCACCATGGTGGCGCTGTCACCGCCGCTGCAAACGCGTCTGATGGATGTGGCCGCCGATGCGCAGACGCTGGCAGCCTCGGCGCATCATGCGGCCTTCAACATTGCCAATGCCTTGGGCCCCTGGCTGGGTGGGATGGCGATTGTGGCCGGGTTCGGCTGGACCTCAACGGGTTATGTCGGCGCGGCAACCGCGGTGGGTGGCCTACTGCTGTATTGGCTGGCGCAGCGGCATGAGCGTAGCAACCCGCTTTAGGGACGGCTCAGGTTTGGCGCGCGGCAGGGCAGGGCGCGCTTTTTGCAGTAGTAGGTCTACCCGGCTAAGGTGGTGGGCAGTCGGGTTTTATTCTCTGCAAAAGGATGCCGCCTGTGTCGTTACGCAACGCCGTTCAACTGATCTGCTATCCGAATCGGATCGGCAGTGACCTCAAGGATCTGCATAGCACCCTCAATAAACATCTCTCCGATGCCATTGGCGGGGTGCACATACTGCCGTTTTTCCCCTCCAATGCCGATGGCGGATTCTCCCCGCTGACCCACAAGGAAGTAGACCCGGAGTTCGGTGACTGGGCCGATATCGAGCGGTTGGCGGCTGACTATGATCTGTGTTGTGACCTTACGGTCAATCATATCTCTGACGAGTCTGCGGAGTTTCTCGATTTCATCGAGAAAGGCTTTGAATCAAAGCATGCCGAGCTGTTTGTGCACGTTGATCGCTTCGGTGAAATCACCCCGGACGATCTGGCGAAAATCCATATCCGCAAGGAGAAGGAACCCTTTCGGGAGGTGACCTTTGCCGACGGCAGCAAAGGCCGCGTGTGGTGTACTTTCACCGAGCGACAGATTGATCTGAATTACGAATCGCCGCTGACCTACGAGCTGATGGAAGACTACATCCGCTTTCTCACCGAGCGCGGGGTAAAACTGCTGCGGCTGGACGCTTTTGGCTACACCACCAAGCGCATCGGCAGTAGCTGTTTTCTGGTCGAGCCCGACGTTTACCGGATTCTTGAATGGATCAACGAGGTCGCGCTGCGCCATGGTGCAGAGTGCCTGCCCGAGGTGCACGACCACACCAGCTTTCAGTACGCGATTGCGCGGCGCAACATGCACCCTTACGGCTTTGCCCTGCCGCCGCTGATGCTGTATTCACTGCTGGACGCCAACAGCACCTATCTGAAGAACTGGTTGCGCATGTGTCCGCGCAACATGATTACCGTGCTGGATACCCACGACGGCATCTGCATTCCTGATGTCGAGGGTGTGCTGCCGGACGACAAGATCAAGGGGCTGATCGACAACATCAACGAGCGTAGTGCCGATCCCATCCTGCGCCGCTCGGCCGCCAAGGTGAACAGCGTTGGCGCTATCTACCAGTTGACCTGCACCTTCTACGACGCCCTGATGCAGAATGACGATGCCTACATTGCCGCGCGCGCTATCCAGTTTTTCTGCCCCGGCATTCCGCAGGTCTACTACGTGGGGCTTTTGGCCGGTTGCAACGACGAGGAGCTGATGCATCAGACCGGTGAGCTGCGTGACATCAATCGGCATTACTACAGCCTTTGGGAAGTCGATGAGGCCATCGAGCAGCCGGTGGTGCAGCGGCTGCTGAAGCTGATGCGCTTTCGCAGCAATTACCCAGCCTTTGATGGCCGTTTCGAGCTGAATTACTCCAACGATACTAGCGTCGCTATGGCTTGGCGACATGGCGAACATTACTGTCATTTGACCGTCGACCTGCGCTTCAAGACCGCGCGCATACGTTATCTGGATGAGCACGATCTGAGCGAACAGACAATGGAATGCTGAGAGGCTGGCTGCCGGGCTCAGGCGCCGTTGAGTCGGTCTGAGGCGATGTTGGCCGGTCGTGCGTAGGCGCGCTCGACATAGCGCTCGAATACCGGACGCTTCTCGATGGTGTCGAACATCATGCCCCAGCCGAGCTGCGATGCAATATACACGTCGGCTGCAGTGAACAGTTCGCCGCAGATCCAGGGGCCCGGCTGCAGGGCGATCTCCAGCGCGTTCAGCGTGTCGGCATAGCTGCCAAAGCCGGCCATCCGGCTGCTGCCCTCGGGCACTTCCCAGCCAAGATTTTTTGCCGTCACGGCGGTTTCCAGCGGTCCGGCGGCAAAGAACAACCAGCGCAGGTAATTGGCGCGACGCGGGTCGTCGACCGCCGGCGCCAGGTGATTTGCCGGAAAGCGGTCGGCCAGATAGGCGCAGATAGCGGCGCACTCGGTCACCACGGCCGCGCCGTGCACCAGCGCTGGCACCTTGCCCATCGGATTGATGGCGAGGTATTCGGGGCTTTTCATCTCGGCGCCGTAGGCCACCCATACGGTTTCGTAGGGCGTGCCGGTTTCCTCCAGCATCCAGTGCGCGATGCGCCCACGCGATTGGGCGTTGGTGTACAGGGTGAGGGTGGTCATGCGGGGCTCCTTGGCAGGCGGTTGAGTTAGGTCAGCATAGCCGCCCTGCCGGGAAAATCCTCAACCAGCGACTATCTGCCACAGACCAATGCAGCTGATTACCAGCAAGGTTATGCCCAGCATGCGGAAGAACTTGCTGGTTTCACCCTTGAGCATATGGTCATGAAAGCGCAGGCCGATGAAGTGGCCCACGGTGACACAGGGCAGCAGCCACAGGTGGTGGATGAGCTGCAGGTCGACTCCGGCGTAGATAAACGCGGCCATCTTGATGGCGACCAGGATGAACCAGAGTGCGAACAGGGTATCGCGCAGTTTTTCCTTGGCGATGTGCTGCGCCGCGACTGCGATGATCAGTGGCGCGCCGATCAGCGAGGTACCGCTGACATAACCGCCGAGCATCAGAAACAGGGTGTCGACCACTTTGCTGTTGCTGCGAAAGGGCCGGTTCAGAATGTAGGACACCGAGTAGGTGCCGACAATGCAGAAAATGATGATGCTCATCACGCTGGCGGGCAGCGTGAGTAGACCCAGAACGCCGATCATCTTGGGCACTATCATGATGCCCAGCATGCGCCACAGGTAGCGCCAGTCCACCGTACTGTCGCGCACTTCGCCATCGGCTTGCGGCGCGCGTTTGCGGTTGTTCATGAAAATGGTCAGTGACGAGAAAATCAGCAGGTGCGCGGCGATGAGCGGCAAAAACACCAGCGGATCGTTATCGACCAACAGCAGAAACGGCAGCGACAGCACCGCCCCCCCAAACCCCAACCCCGAGCGTACAAAGCCACTCCAGACGAAAATCAGACCGATCAGAACGAGCTGGTACAACGAGAGGTCAGACATGGGGCTCCGTGACGGATGGCAGGCAGGGCGGGCGCCCAGTTTAGCTGCCGCCGCCGGAGGCCAACAATGGCGGATGTTGCAACAGTGCGGTGCGCGTCCTTAGCGGCAGAAGCCGAAGTTGCGGTTGTCCAGATGGAAATGGTTGGCGTGCGGCGCGTTGTAATCCGGGCCCAGCACGGTGCCGAAATAGTCGCAGGCGGCATCGTGAGCCTCGTGCAGAAATTGCGATTTGTTGGCGGCTTTCTCGTTGCTCCAGTCGCGCAATACACTCACCTGCACGCCACTGCGAGTAGTAAATCCGGCTACATCAAAGGCGGCGGCGCTGGCATGCTCGCTACGCCGGGCGTTCTCGCGGTGGTAAATATTGCGGCAGGCAAAAGTGCCAAAGTGCTCGATGCGCGCCAATGGCGAGCCCAGATGCTGTTCGGCCAGCGGTTGCAGACGCTGGCGCTCGAACATCAGCCAGCTGGCTGTGACCGGGCAGGTGAGGGTGAAGGGCGCGTTGAAGCCGATGCTGGTGCGTTGCACACGTACCACGTTGCTCAGCGGGCAGCCGGCGACGGGGGTGTAATCTTCCAGCGGCGTGTGTTGTAGCGCCTCTGCCCCAGCGGTTTCCAGCAGGGCCAGGCATTGTGCTGGATTGTCCTGCAGGCGTAGCAACTTCCAGCGGGTAATCGGGGTCATTCGGTCGTCCAGGCGCAGCGGTTCGCGTGGGTCCCATTCTGGCGGCAGTTGCCACCAGGGTTGCAACAGGGCGAACAGGCCAAGCAACAACAGTAGGCAGAGAAAAGCGGAGAGTCCGGAGCGGAACAGGCGCAAGGCTCAATCGCTCCGGTGCAGCGCCAGGTCGGTTTCGCTGAACAGCTCAAACGCGTCCTGCTCGGCGCTGTAATCCCAGCGTTCTACGCTGCACTCATGCAGGCCTTGGTGGCACTCATGGCGAATCAGGTTCACCGAATTGGGAATACTGCCGCGTACGCGCTGCGATACAGCAGTGCCCGCCTGCGCCGTCCAGCCGGTGCGGGGGCTGTGTTTGCCGCTTAGCGGACGAATGTAGGGCAGGTGAATATGCCCGGCCAGCAACAGGTCCAGGCCGGCGTCTACCCATTCAGGTATCGCTTGCGCGCGGCCAATCAGCAGGTTGGACTGGTCGGACTCTTCAATTGCGCGAACCGGGTGATGCTGCATCACGATGCGCAGTTGCCCCGGTTTGGCCTGCCTCAGAAGTGCGGCGACGCGAGATATCTGCTGCTCGGTGACTTCACCGTTCTTGTGTCGGGCCGGCTTGGTCGAGTTGACGCTGACCACCAGCAGCTGATCTGTTTCCAACACCGGCTCGAGGTCGCTACCGAACTCGCGCATATAGTTGCGATAGGGGTGAAACAGCCGAGCAAACAGATGGATGATCAGCGGAATGTCGTGGTTGCCAGGCACCGTCAATACCGGTGCCGGAAGCTGGTCGACAAAGGCCCGCGCGGCGGCAAACTGGCTGGGCCGCGCCCGCTGGGTGATGTCGCCGCTGAGCAGAATGTGGTCAGGTCGCTGCTGCTGTGCCAATCGCAACAGTGCAGCCGGAACACGGCTCTGCTCGGTACCGAAATGGGGGTCGGAAATATGCAGCAAACACGTCATGCGCGCTCCCGTTGGCTGTCGTCGCGGGGTACCAGCAGGGGCAAGCGTGTATCTGGCACGCAAAACTCCAGGGGGGCGCGCAGCCAAAATATCTCACCATCCATGGCGACCTTGATGCGCCGCCGCGCCGGACCCATGCGCACTGTCATTTTTTTGAAGCCGAAACTGATGAGGTTCTCGGCCTCGCCCATGCGGCTGAGCAGCCCGCGAGCGACCAGGCCGTACAGCGCGAGCGTACTCAAGGGTTTGGCGGTCATGGCGACCAGGTGGTCGCGCTGCAGCTCGACCTCCTTGTGTACACCGATGTGCTCCAGCTGCAGGGCGTTGTTGCCGACCACTATCGTCTGCGTGCGCAACCGCCGGGTGTTGCCCTCGAAATCAAGGGTAACCGATAACTGGCGATGCGCGCGGAACAACGTTACCAAGGCAGACCAAAGGGCCACCCAGCGGCTGCGGCCATAGCGCTGCTTGTAGGCTTCACGATCCTCCAGCAGGGTCGGGTAGAGGCCCAGGCTGGCGTTGACCAGAAATACCCGATCATTCAGTTTGCCCACCTGCACCGGTTCGATGACGGCGTCGAGCAGGCAGCGAGTGGCGGTTTCGGTATCCTGCGAGATGCCGTAGGTGCGGCCAAAATAGTTGAAGGTGCCTTGCGGCAAGATGGCAAACGGCAGGCCGGTGCCCAGCACCTCGTTGCTGACGGCGTTGAGGGTACCGTCGCCGCCGGCAGCGACCACCACCCCGCGGTTCTTGCGGGCCAGCTCAACCGCCTTGCGTGCGGCGCTTTCCAACTTGGCGCCGCCGTCCACCTCGATCAGCTCGAATTGACGCCCGGCCGCGGTCAGCACGGCGCTGATGCTGTCCTGCACCTCGTTGCCCTGGTGCTTGCCGGAACCGGTATTGAGTACGATGTAAAAGGTCTCGTCGCCGCGTAAAACGGGCAAGGGCGGGCTGTCTGATGCGGCGCTACGGGTGTGAGGCATGCCGTTCCCCTGGCTGAGGTAATCAATTGGCGGGCAACGAAACGGCTGCGCCGACATAAACGGGACTGTTGGCTATTAGGTAGGGCGTTGCCTTTATGGTTCCCTCTCCGGGCCTGGCGTCGCCCATACCCTGTCAGCGCGCAGCTTAAGCTTACGCTAAGCCAGCCGGTGCAAACTCCTCACCACCCAGAGCCGGTAGAGGAAAATTCGACCATGAAATGTGCTTCCCGTTATCACCCTTTGAGCATGAGTCTGCATTGGCTGATGCTGCTGCTGATTGCCGCGGTTTACGCGTGCATCGAGCTTAAGGGTAACTTCCCGCGCGGCAGTGGCCCCCGCGAACTAATGAAACATCTGCATTTTGCCTTGGGCATGCTGGTCTTTGTGCTGGTATGGGTGCGGCTGCTGGGGCGCGCCCTGTTTGCGGCGCCCGCTATCGTGCCAACACCGAACGCCTGGCAGCGGCGGCTAGCTGGAACCCTGCACCTGGCGTTGTATGCCTTGATGATCGGCTTGCCGATTCTGGGTTGGCTGATACTCAGCGCCAGCGGCAAAACACAGATTTTTGCCTGGCTGACCCTGCCTGCATTGGTCGCGCCGGACCGAGTGCTGGCAGGGCAGTTGAAGGATATCCATGAGTGGGCCGGCGCGGCGGGTTATTGGTTGATTGGTTTGCATGCTGCAGCTGGTATCGCCCATCAAGTGCTGCTGCGCGACAATACCTTGAGGCGCATGTTGCCGGCCCGATAAAGGGGTGGGGCGATCTTACTCAGCCAGCACGTAACGGCTGCCGCCCAGTTCCTTGGCTCGGTACATCGCGCGATCTGCCGAACGCAGCAGATGATGGGCATCATCCAGTTGACCCTGGGGGATGGCGATGCCAATGCTGGCGCCGCAGCGCACCTCGCGCGCCTCGATCAGGTAGGGCGCGTCCAGCGCGGCGCAGACCTTCTCTGCGACCTGGCAGGCGTGCTCACTGTGCAGAATGTTTTCCAGCAGAATGACAAATTCGTCGCCACCCATCCGGGCCACCGTGTCTGAGGCGCGCACTACGCCGCTCAGGCGGCCGGCAACCTGCTGCAACAGTTGGTCGCCAACCGCATGTCCCAGGCTGTCGTTGATTTCCTTGAAGCGATTAAGGTCAAGGAACAGCACCGCAAGCTGACTGCTATCGCGCTGCGCGCGCAGGCTGGCCATTGCCAGGCGATCTGCCAGCAAGGTGCGGTTGGGCAGACCGGTGAGTTGATCATGCTGGGAGAGAAACTGCAGTTGAGTTTGCATCTGCACGCGTTGAACGGCGGCGGCTATCTGTGTCGATACGTACTGCAGCAGTGCCCGGTCGTTTTCCGTGAAGGCGCCAAAACCGGGCTTGCGATGCAGCACCAGCGCGCCGAAGGCCGCACCTTGCGTCACTAAAGGCACGCCTAGCCACTGCGCCTGTTCTGCGGAGGTGCCCTGGCTTATGGCACTGTCGCCAGAAGCCTGTTCGGGCAATACCGGTGATGACAGTTCGGTCGGTGGTTTGTCGTTGTCGCTGTGATGGTAACGAAAGCCCATTTCTCCGCTGGCCGGATCGTGCAGTGCCAGGCTGAACAGGCTTACCGGTAACAGCCGGTTAACAAGCTGATGTACCTGACTGCACAGAGTATTCAGGTCGCCGGCCTTGTTGGCTGCCTCCGAGATGGCGTACACCAGCGCTTGTCTGGTTTCGTGCTGCTTGCGCTCGGTGATATCGCGGGCGACGGCGATGCGCAGCTTGTCTTCTTCTGACCAGCGTGCCGACCACATGATATGCACAATGGCACCGTCCTTGCGGACGTACCGGTTTTCAAAATGCGGTATCAACTCGCCGTTGCGTACCCGGTCTGCGGTCTGCAGGGTGATCTCAAGATCGTCGGGGTGCACCAGCTCCATGAATGTCCTGCCGATCAGCTCTTCCGGGGCATAACCGAAGATACGCTCACAGGCCGCACTGAGATAAACGAAGGTGCCAGTTTCATCAACCATACAGACCGCATCCAGTACCAGGTCCAGGGCATTGGCCGGTATTGGTTTCGGATAGGCGCTATTCATAACGTGCGGACCGGATTACCAAGAGTCTCATTGCAGCAAAAAACCTGTGTTCGTTATAGCAGCAGGGAGCCATGATGGCATTTTAGTTGTAATCCATTGGCGCGTCCCGTTTTTGTTGGCGCAGCGCGGAGCTGCCGCGCCAAGGCCCAGGGTAAACATGGGAATACTCAGTGTGGTGTGAGAGTACTTCTGGTAGAGGCGCTCGGTAGCTCCTGCGCTGAACACACTAGCTACTGTGCGCTTGGGCTTTTCCTTCGGTGTGTTGTCTCATGGAGATTTTATTCACTTGCAGGGAAAGTACATCGGCATCGCGCTCAGGGTGCCTGTGTGCGAGCCGGTGCCACTGGCCAGATGCTCCCTGCGGTCAGACGGATCAGAATTGGCAGGACAATACCCAGGCAGGCGGCCACCAGAACGTCGGTGGGCCAGTGTACGCCCAGCACCAGGCGGGAGGTGGCGACCAAGCCGATCCATAGGCTTGCCAGGCTTAGCGCGTAACGGCGGCGCGCCGGCCAGAGCTGGGCGGCGCACAGGGCCAGCGCGGTAGCGCAGGCCGCCGTGCCCATGGTATGACCACTGGGGAAGCTGTACCCCCAGTACCAGTCGGTAGCCCATAGCGCCGGGCGTTCGCGTGCCACCGCCAGTTTGAGGATGTAGACCAGCAGCGCGGCGCTGATCATTGAGAGCGGCAGCAGCAGGGCTTCCCGGTACTGACGAGCCAGCAGCAGTGCGGCAGTGAGCAGGGCGCCAAGCGGGGTGAGAAAACGGGATGATCCGGTCAGTGTTATCCATCCGAAACCGCTGACGGTAGCCGGCGAGGCGTGCTGATGAATGAACTCCAGCAGGGCGATATCCAGCTCACTGGTATGCCCGCCCAGTACCGCTTTGCTCACTCTGATAGCCACCACCGCGAGCGTCAGCACCAGAAGGACTGTGGCACGCCGCTGCTGTAGCGAGCGGTGCCAGTGTGGTCGGCGGCGGCGCGCATAGCTGAGCAGGCTGAGATACAGCACCGCGATACTCAGCAGTATCAGGCCAAGGTCGGTCAGGGTGTCAATCAGCATGCGGTGTCCGTGTTCTGGAATGGGTAAGGTGGCTCTGGCATGGGGGCGCGGTCCAACGAGTGCAGAGTGGACTCCTGTCTGTGCACGCTGGCTTTCAGGCGGTTGGCTTCTCGGCGTACATGGCCTTGTCTGCCTGATTCAGCAACTGATTGGCGCTGGCGGCCTCTTCAGGGTAGAAGGCGGCGCCGATACTGACGCCGACCTGCACCGTTTCGCCGTTGCTGAGCCGGATCGGGGCGCAGACGGCCTGATAGATCTTGCGTCGCAGCGTATTGATGTCCTGCGCGTTGTGTTGTGACTCGAGCACCAGCACAAACTCATCCCCGCCCATGCGCGCAACCACATCGCTGCTGCGCACCACTGCGCGCAATCGGTTGGCTATTTCGACCAGCACTTCGTCGCCGGCGGCGTGGCCAAACTGATCGTTGACGCTTTTGAACTTATCGAGGTCCGCCACCATCAGCGCGAAGCTGTTCTGTTGGCGGTCCGCCCGCGCTTGGGCCTCAATCAGGCGATCGTTCAGCAGGGAGCGATTGGCCAGCCCGGTGAGCGGGTCGTGCTTGGCCTGCTGCTGCAGCAATTGCTGGCTCTGCAACAGTTGCCGGTTGGTCTGTTCCAGCTCCAGAGTTCGGTCTACTACCCGCGCCTCCAGCAGACGCTCGCTCTCGCGCACATTCTCCAGCATCTGCTGGCGAATCTGCAGCGCCTGCGCCTGGGCATGGTCGCGCGCGCGCTGGATGTCGTTGATACGGTCGGCGAGCGCCAGCGATAGCAGCAGCATTTCCACACCAGAGCCTATGGCCAGTGCATTGGCAGTGAGTGGGTTGGAAGGCAGTAACCCCAGGTTGTGCAAGGAAATAATGGTGACGCCGGAAAGAAAGGACACCCAGGCAAGAACGAAGAAGCGCGCGCCCGGTTCCCGGAAATACAGGCTGACTGCACCGAGGAAGAAGGCGCTGGCGGCAAACAGCAGCGACAGCAGATTCACTGCAATGGCGCCTAGGTGGTAGGACCAGAACAGGGTGCACAGAAAGGTCAGCGCGTAGGCGCCGCTGATGCCCGGCATCAGCCACTGCAGCCGCAAGCGACGCGGTGTGTCGGCGAGAAAGTGTTGCACGAACAGTGCACCAAAGAACCCAGCGAGTGAAACGGAGGCGGTGGGCGTGAGGTCGGTCAAAAAGGCGTTATGTGGCCAGATGAACTGGCCTACCAACCCTGACAAGCCTGCCTGACCGAGTGCCAGGCAGCTTATGAATGCAACATAAACGATGTACAGAGGATCGCGCAGCGACAGGTAGAGAAACAGGTTGTAGATCAGCAACGCTACCAGCATACCGTAGTAGACACTGAGCATGGAGTAGCTGACCTGGTCGCGCTGCCAGAGCGCTTCAGGCTGCCAAAGGACGACCGGCGCGGCCAGGGTGCCGGCGGAGCTGACGGCCAGGTAAAGCACATAGTGCGCGTTGGGCGCCAGCTGCAACGCGAAAACGTGGTTGCGGTGTCTGATCGGCTTCTGGTCAAAGGCGATCTGGTCGCCGGAGTGCTGATGCTGGGTTGGCTGGCCCTTGCGCACCAGATACAGGTCGATCTTGTCCAGCGAGGCATGGGCTACCTCCAGCAGCCAGCGCTGCGGTACCTGCGCCGGAGTGTCGAGTTCGACACGTAGCCAGATCTGATCCGTGGTCAGGCCGAAATTGCTGGCGGTTGCGCTGTGGCGGGGAGCAGTGAACGCATCGTTCCGATAAGCGTTCTGCGCCGCGGCGAGGTCGATGGGTTCGCCTGGCTGCCGGTAGGTTGCCAGTTGCGCGGACAGGTCGATGCGATCGACGGGAGTGAGGTCAAAGGCGGTGGCGCTGAGACTCAGCAGAAGCAGCAAGCCACCGGCCAGCCAGCGCCAGCCAACATGGCGGTCTTGCCGGAGGCCGTATAGCCAGATCCTTAGCGTGGTTTTGTTGATCATCCGCAGTCAAGCTTCCAGATTGCCGCGCGGCAGGAAAGTGCGCTTCTACTGAGTTTAACGGAGTGTCGGCGTAGTGGCGAAACAATGTATCCGTCGGCGCGCCGCGCTGACGGCCCGTATCAGAACGTGTAGGTTTCCTGACTGCCGCTGGGTTCAATGGTGGCCGGTATGGCGGGTTTGGGCTGTGCGGGTTGCGGCGGTGTCACTGGCAGCGGCTCGGGCTCTTTGATGGCATATTGCTGCACGGTCTGGCCCCATAGCGTGCTGACTTCGCCGATGAAGCTCTTGAAGCTGGCCGCCTCGGACTGCACCCGCGCGCGGTCGATGGCATCGGCGCTATCCCAGACGGTAGTGCGCTGCTCGTTACGCTCGGTCGCCTCGGCGACGCCATAGATGTAGCCGGTACGCACATCCACCAGCAGGCCGGAGGTGGTAGAGGACACAAAGGCCTGCTTGCTGGGCAGCAGGCCCAATGTAATGGCTGTCAACGGCCCCAGCGCCTTGCCTTCCACGTGGAAAGCGGTGTCCACCGAGTAGAGCAGCAGCATGTCGGCCTTCAGGCGCGCAGCCGACAGGCGCAGGTCCTTGATGCTGTCGAGCTGTGCCGGTAGCAGCAGGCGGCCGACGGGCGCCACGCCGGCAACCATGTCCATTTCGGCCAGTCTGGCAAAGTCGCCTTCGTCTTCCATGTCGCGGGTGGTGACCACGCTGTAGCGGCCGCTGCCATAGCTGTCGTTGGTGCGGGAGCTGTAGCCGGACGACTGTATGCGAGCCACGGCGATGCGGGCGGGAAACTGGGCGGCGGGCTCCACGGCCATCAGCTCGGCAATGTCGCCATCACCCAGTGATGGAATATTCACGCCGCCGGCGGGCGTGGTGTAGGTGGCGCAACCTTGAGTCACGGCAAGGCACAGGGTCAGGATGATAAGAGGTAACGAACGGGGCATACGGGCAATCCTGGTAATGAATACTGGCCTAGGCGCGCGGATGGTTGGCGTGCCTGGCGTGCAGTTGTGTGTAAGGTGCGTGCAGGCAACGGGAAGCGGAGCCTGGATTCGCGCATCAGACAGCGGTTGCCTGTGCCGCGAGTTCGCGTAGGCGAATCTTATCCTGTTGCTCAGCGCGCTACAAAGGAAGAGTAGGCTGGGCGTCGGTAAACAACGGTCCGAGGACCCGTTTGCACGCAGCGTCGACAGCATCGCGGCCAGCGATTGACCGTTAACCGGATGGGCCTGGCTCGTCGGTGCTGCTCCTGCTGTGGTGCAGTTGTGGGTGATCGCGCGCCTATACCGCGATGCTGTGCCGGCGCGGTAGCAGGGAATATAGTTTTCTGACGGCGCCTACCTGTGCTGCCGATACCACGCCGGTAACGCTGAGCATTGGCCAGATCACCGTGGCAGACGGTACCGCGATGCCAATCAGCAGCAGGGGTGGCCCGGCAGAGTAGTGATTCATCGCAGGGGGCTTGAGCCCCCCATGCAAAGCCTTAACGCAGTGGTTTGCTCGCCAGCTCGAAGGAGTTGATGAAGTCTTCGATCCGCTCTTCCGCGCCGGGGGTGGCACCAGGCTGATTTGGTTGCGGCCGATTGATCCAGATAAAGGCGGCGTTGTCGCCGCGTTCCAAGTAGTAGTAGCTGTGCCAGATATCCACGGCATCGGCGCTCATGCCCAACGCGCTGCGCTCTGGAATGTACTGTCCGAAGGTGGCGCTCGTGGCGCTGACTCCGCTGATCTGGTGATCCTGCAGGGTAATGGGTTCCAAGCTGGTGCCGTAGCGCTCTTCGAACAGCTGAAAGTACTGCGCTGTGGCCTGGCGGTAGAGTTCGCCTTCCGCGGGCAGATTGCCCTTGAACAGGTGCACCCGGTAGACCTCAACTGGCGCCGCCGATGAGGTGAACAGCACCTGGCTTTCATTGATGTCAAAGGACTCTGCAATGTGCATGTTGGCGTAGGCTTCGCTGCCAGGGCGAAACGGAGTCTCCACCTGGAAGCTTTTATCGGCGGCGCGGTAGTGGCCGTTTTCCAGTTCGCCGCTGAGCAGGCTGTTAGCGATACCGGTCGGACTCTCTTGTTCTGTGCTTTGCTGGCCGGCGCAGGCGCTGAGCAACAGGGCGATCAGGGCTGGGGTGAGCAGGCGGGGTAGCAGATTGCAGGTCGAAGATGCAGACATGTATTTACCGTTGTTGGTGGATCAGGACGGGCGCGTGGATGTGGCAAAGCGCTCCCGGTTGCAGTATAGCCTGAGTGTCACTCGCGCCACTGCGCGCTGGAGTCTGCCTTTGTGCGCTGAGACTGAGTACACTGCGGCGCAGCAGCGGTAAGGTAAACAGAGGTAAGCAAGACATGGCAATACTATTCGAGATTGAACAACGCGACCCGGTGGTCTACCGGCAGCGCACGCGCAAGAGCACGGTCTTGGTGCTGGCGCTGTTTGCGGTGCTGGCGATGCTGATTTCCAGTGTGCTGGTGGCCCTGCTGGGTCAACCGGATGTCAGTAATTTTCGCTGGAACCTGACCGGCGTGCTGTTGGGGTTGGCGCTGACGGTCGTGATCGTTCGCTTTGGTCTGTGGGAGCGCGAGGTAATGGAGCCCGCAGTCTACGGCTGGCGGCTCAAGCGCAGCCTTATGCGGGTGACCAACATCATGCATCAGGTCAAGGCCGGCGTTGACAGCGGCAACGCCGACGCCATGCAGTTGCTGCGCTTCTACCATCTTGGTCTGCTGGAAATGCACCGTCTGGATGGCAACAGCAGCGCGCTGGAAGATCTGGTGGCAGAGCGTGAGCAACTGCGTCAGGCCCTGCAGCAACAGGGGCAGGAGACGGAGTGCTATCAGCTGCGCAGCGAATGGCTGGCTGCGGTCAAGGCAATCAAGGTCTAGGGAGTGCCCAATAGGCGCATGTCTCGATCTGGCAGCGATGGGTCGTCGTGACGGTGCTCGCTGTTGAACGCATGCCCAATCTCTGTGTCCATGCAGCATGAACATGGAAACTCTGATCGACCTTTTGCAGTGGCCAGCCATGCTGACCACCCTGATCGCGGCCTGGCTGGTGGGCTCGCAGACCCGGCGCAAGCGTAACTGGGGCTTTTGCTGTTTTATCCTCAGTAACGTGCTGTGGGTTATCTGGGGCTGGCATGCGGCGGCCTATGCGTTGATTGCCCTGCAGTTGGGGCTATTCATGCTCAACCTGCGCGGTCATCGCAAGAATGAAGCTCCCTAAGGTGACAGTTGATGCTCTGCACAGGCGCCTGCGCCGACGTTTCAGCTGTGGTTTGGCATCACCACCCACTCGGGCTCCTCGAACTCACCAAGCAGACGAATATCACAGTAGCGCGCGGCGCTTTTGATGATCTCTGCGATCTCGGGGTTGGGCTGCCCTTCCATGGCGTCGCGGTTGGCTTTGCTGTCCCAGTGAGCAATGGCAATCAGGGTGCGCGGGTCGCCGATCTTGCGGTGCAGTTCCGTACCCAGCGCACCGGGCGCCTGCTGGATCAGTTTGCTGGCGCGTACCCACGCGTCTGCGTAGTCCTCGGCGCGATAGCCCTCCTTGATTTGTACCTCAAAGATATATTTCATTCCGGTCTCCCTCTTGTTTGTGCGTTCCGGCAAGGCCGATGACGGTTTTGCTACTATCGGGCGCCCCCTGCACGGGGGTGATCAGAACGCTTGGCTTCATAGCGGTTGACAGCACTCCGCCTGATCCATTCCGCGCTGTGTCAGTCGGATGCTGGATACGCAATGCCAGCCCTGACTACTGCATGCCGGCCAGGCAATAAAAAACCCGGCACCAGGCCGGGTTCCTGTTACAACTGCGCGGCTTAGAGGCCGAACTTGGCCTTGAACTCGCGGCGACGGCGGTGCAGAACCGGTTCGGTGTAACCGTTGGGCTGCTTGCTGCCTTCAACGCACAGCTCCACCGCGGCCTGGAAGGCAACGCTGTCGTCAAAGTTGGGCGCCATGGGCTTGTAGGCCGGATCGTTCTCGTTCTGGCGATCCACGACGGCGGCCATGCGCTTCATGGTTTCCATTACCTGCTCTTCGCTGCAGATGCCGTGACGCAGCCAGTTGGCAATGTGCTGGCTGGAGATACGCAGGGTTGCGCGGTCTTCCATCAGGCCCACGTCATTGATGTCCGGTACCTTGGAGCAGCCCACACCGTGGTCGATCCAGCGTACAACGTAGCCGAGGATGCCCTGGGCGTTGTTGTCCAGTTCCTGCTGGATGTCTTCCTTGGACCAGTCGGTGCTGGCAGCCAGCGGAATGGTCAGGATGTCGTCAACTGACGCCGGAGTACGCTTGGCCAGCTCGTCCTGACGGTCTGCCACGTTGACCTTGTGGTAATGCAGGGCGTGCAGCGTCGCCGCTGTGGGAGAGGGTACCCAGGCGGTGTTGGCGCCAGCCATGGGGTGACCGATCTTCTGCTCCAGCATCGCGGCCATCAGGTCGGGCATGGCCCACATGCCTTTACCGATTTGCGCGCGGCCTTTGAGGCCGGTCGCCAGACCGATATCGACGTTGTTGTTCTCGTAGGCACCGATCCAGACGGCGCCCTTGATTTCACCCTTGCGAATGAACGCGCCGGCTTCCATGGAGGTATGGATTTCGTCGCCGGTACGGTCAAGGAAGCCGGTATTGATGAACACCACGCGCCCGCTGGCCGCCTTGATGCAGGCTTTCAGGTTGACGGTAGTGCGACGTTCTTCGTCCATGATGCCGACTTTCAAGGTGTTGCGCTGCAAGCCGAGCAGGTTTTCGACGCGACCGAAAATTTCGGTAGTGAAGGCGACTTCTTCCGGGCCGTGCATTTTGGGCTTAACGATATAGACCGAGCCGGTACGGGTGTTCTTGCGGCTGGTATTGCCATTCAGGTTGTGCATCGCGATCAGGCTGGTAACCACGCCATCCATGATGCCCTCGGGCACTTCGTTGCCGTCCTTGTCGAGAATCGCATTGTTGGTCATCAGGTGGCCGACGTTGCGCACGAACAGCAGTGAGCGACCGTGCAGGGTCAGGCTGGAGCCGTCGGCCTTGGTGTATTCGCGGTCAGGGTTCATGGTGCGGGTGAAGCTGCTGCCGCCCTTGCTGACGGATTCGGCCAGATCACCTTTCATCAGGCCAAGCCAGTTGCTGTAGACCACGGTTTTATCGTCGGCATCAACGGCGGCGATGGAGTCTTCGCAGTCCATGATGGTGGTCAGTGCCGATTCCATCAGTACGTCTTTCACACCAGCGGAGTCGGTCTGGCCGACATTGCTGGTGGGGTCAATCTGAATCTCGAAGTGCAAGCCGTTGTGCTTGAGCAGTACGCCCGTGGGGGTATCTGCGGCGCCGGTGAAACCGATGAACTGAGCCGGGTCTTTCAGGCCGGTGCTGCTACCGTCTTTCAGGGCAACATGCAGCTGACCGTCCTTGATGGTGTAAGCCGTTGAATCAACGTGGGAACCATTGGCCAGCGGTGCTGCCTGATTGAGGAAGTCACGGGCAAAAGCAATTACCTTGTTGCCGCGGATTTCGTTGTAACCAGGCCCCTTGGTGGCGCCGCCCTCTTCGGAGATGGCGTCGGTGCCATAGAGCGCGTCGTAGAGTGAGCCCCAGCGTGCATTGGCAGCGTTCAGTGCAAAGCGAGCGTTCATGACGGGGACCACCAGTTGCGGACCGGCCATGACGGCGATCTCTTCGTCAACGTTTTCGGTGGTGGCCTGGAAGTCTTCCGGCTCGGGCAACAGATAACCGATTTGCTGCAGGAAGGTTTTGTAGGCAGCCGCGTCATGGGCCTGGCCCTGGCGAGCTTTGTGCCAGGCGTCGATCTGCATCTGGAAGTCGTCACGCTTGGCCAGCAGAGCCTTGTTTTTCGGCGCCAGGTCGTTGATCAGGGCTTCAAAACCGGTCCAGAAGGCATTGACGTCAACGCCGGTGCCCGGAATGGCTTGTTGGTTGATGAAGTCGTGGAGAACCTTGGCAACTTGCAAACTGCCAACTTGGACGCGATCTGTCATTGGGAAACCCTCACTCTGCTGACAACCTGCGCGCTTTGCGCATCAGGACGTGGAATTTGGAGAGGCAGCATGTTACACGATGATCGGTTGCAAATCATGCGCATAACGTGGAATTCTGTGTGGCCTTGCAGGCGCCAGAGCGGTTGCTGCCCGCCGCACACCTCTTTTCTTACTGGACGCTGAATGGACCAGGCCTTTCTAACCTCCTTCGTCGATCAACTGCCGGGCCTTGAGCCAGGACGGGCAGTGGATGCAGCTGCGCGTCGCTATGCCGGCTATTACGGGATCGATTTCAGTGAGCGCGCGGCGCAGCACCTGGGGCGCATCGAGGTCGATGGCTTCAGTGTTGCAGTGCAAATATGGAAGCCACCGGTGGCGCGTGGCACCTTGCTGATTTTGCACGGCTACTATGACCACATGGGGCTGTACCGGCATCTGATCGAATGGGCGCTGCAACAGCAGTTTGCGGTGCTTGCCTTCGATTTGCCGGGGCACGGCCTGTCGAGTGGCGAGCGCGCCAGTATCGACTGTTTCCTGCGTTACCAGAAGGTGCTTGACGGCGTGCTGGAACAGGCCGTGTTGTGGGAGCTGCCCGCACCCTGGCACATGCTGGGTCAGAGTACGGGGGGAGCCATTCTGATCGACCGCTTGCTGCATGGGCCGCTGCCGCAGGAATTGGGTGAAACCATTCTCATGGCGCCGCTCGTGCGCCCGCGCCAATGGGGCTTTTCGCAGATGGGCCTGCGCCTGCTGGGTGGCTTTGTGCAGCAGTTGGGGCGCAAATTCACGGATAACTCCAGCGATCAGGCGTTCCTTGATTTCATTCGCACCCATGATCCGTTGCAGCCACAGGTTTTGCCGGTGGCCTGGGTGCAGGCGCTGGAACAATGGATTCCGCGGATCGAGAGTGCCAGCAGTGTCGCGCACCGCCCGCTGATCATTCAGGGGCAGGATGACGGTACCGTGGACTGGCAGCACAATATCAAGGTGCTGGAAAGCAAGTTCGCTGCGCCCGATATGCTCTACCTGCCCAAAGCGCGGCACCATCTGGCCAATGAGCACCAGAAGCTGCGCAAACAGTATCTGGAGTGGCTCACGCCCCGGCTCGGCGGTTGAAGCATAAAAAAACGGGACGCTAGGCGTCCCGTTTTTATTTGCGCGGCGCCTGAAATCAGGGGTTCAGCGCGTCGTGTGCGGCGGCATTGGCGGCCTTGAAAAAGGCCCGGCCGCTTTCGCTTTCGCTCCAGTCGGCATAGCTCTTCAGCTGGCTGTCGTTCAGGTCGCGGTACACGTAGAGCAGGGTCTGTGGCAGGTTGGGCTCCATCTGCGCGCGCAATGCGCCGCGCTGCTGGGTGGCCAGCCCGTCGGGTATCTGAAACAGGCCGCCAAGCATCTGGTTGGCGCTCTGGGTGGCCATGCTGGCTAGCGCCATGGAGACTTCTTCGCCCAAATCCAGCGCCGGCAACTGGCTGGCCAGTCGATCGATCAAAGCTTTGCGCTCAGCGCTCACCTTCATCAGCGGCACGCCATTCTGCATCGAGCTGACTTCGGCTGGCGAGGTGGCGCGGGTTTCGGCGGCCACCACCTGCTGTCCGAGCTCACTGCGATAGAATTTCAGCACCTGGTCAAGCTCGCTGTCGCTGAGGTTGACCTGCAGGGTGGCGGCGGCGCGCGCATGCATACGATCCGGTTCGAAGCGCTCGCTGGTCTGGCGCATCAGGTTGTCGGCGACGGCGGCGGGCAGCTGGGCGGCGTAGCGCTGCTGAGCCTTTTTCAGCGCCTGCTGAAAATGCGCCTGATGGGTTTGCATGCCGGACACCAGATAGAGCTCGTTGGTGTCGGCCAGGGCTGGCAGGCTGAGTGCCAACAAGCCGCTCATCAGAGTAGTACGAACGGCGGAAAACAGGGTGTGACGCATAGAAGCCTCTTGTGGTGACGAACGGGTCGGTACCCGCGCGGAAAAATCTTGCCAGAGTATCGCGATGGCATACAATGCCCGCGCCTGTTTTCTCTGGGCTTGCACCGCCTCCCGGTCGTGTGCAATGGATTCCTGGCGGTCGTGTTTGCGGTCAACTTCAGCGTGCATTCGCACTGGCCGTCGAGAACCCGCAGCAGGCCGACTTACCCCCCGTTCGAGTGTCACTGTCATGTGCGAGTTCCCTGTGGTGCCCGTTGGCCGTTATGAGCTGATGGCGGACGAGTTGGCCGCGCGCGGTTGGTCTGTGCAGCCGCAGTTGCTGCCGGCTGCGTTGGTACAGGCGTTGGCGGCTGAATGCCGCAGTCTGTGGCAGCAGGCCGAGTTGACCCCCGCAGCGATCGGGCGGGGTGATGAGCAAGTGGTGGCCCCGCGTATTCGCGGCGACTATACCCGCTGGCTGGATGACTGCCCCGCCAGTGCCTCCAATCGCGCTTACCTGCAGCTGATGGATGAGCTGCGCGAGACGCTGAATCGCTGTCTGTTTCTCGGGCTGGACAGCTATGAAAGCCATTTTGCGTTATACCCGCCAGGTGCCGGTTACCAGAAACACCTTGATCGCTTCCAGGACAGTCCGCTGCGTACCGTCTCGGTGGTTGTCTACCTGAACGAGCATTGGCAGCCGGGTGATGGTGGCGAACTGCGCCTGCATTTGGCCGAAGGGCCGGTGGACGTGGCACCGCTTGGCGGTACTGTGGTGGTGTTCACCAGCGCCGACATCGAACACGAGGTGCTGGCTGCCGGCAAGGAGCGGGCCAGCCTGACTGGCTGGTTCCGGCGTCGTCCGGAGAACCCGTTGCTGCGCTGATATTCTCCACGGCGTACACTGCCCAAGGGTGTTCTCAAGTGTGGGAGGCAGGGTGGAGAAGATACTGGTCAGTCGCTGCTTGCTCGGTCATCCGGTTCGCTACGACGGCGGCGGCTTTGACCCGCAGGCGCAATTGTTGCGCTGGCAGGCAGAGGGCTGGGTGGTGCCGGTCTGTCCGGAGGTTGCTGGCGGCTTGCCCACGCCGCGGCCGCCCGCCGAAATCGCCGGTGGCCAGGGTGCGCTGGTGCTTGATGGCGTGCTCTCGGTACTGACTGACGACGGCGCTGACGTAACCGAGGCCTTCGTGCGCGGCGCTGAGCACGCGTTGCAACTGGTTGCGCGTCACGGTATCCGCTATGCGCTGCTCAAGGCCCGCAGTCCTTCGTGCGGCAACCATGAAAACTATGATGGCCGCTTCAATGGTACGCGCGTAGCGGGTGAAGGCGTGACTGCGGCAGCACTGCGGCGTATCGGTGTGAAGGTGTTTAACGAAGACGAAATCCCGCTACTGATAGCCGAGCTGAGCGACTGACTTCCGCGCTCGGGCTGCAGGCGTCCGAGCATATCGATGAAATTGCTGACACTGCGCTGTTCTTCAGCCGCGCCGGGTGCTTGTGCCTGGCGCAATGCCGGCAGGCTGGGCCGGCGCCGGGTCTCTTCCACCTGGGTCACCGCGGTCTTGATCGCGCGCTCCAGCATGCCGCGGCGAATCGGTTTTGGTAGATAGCGGAATACCTGCGCCTGATTGATCAGCTTCAACAGCAACTGAGTGCCCTGGAAGGGCGTCACCACGATGCGCAGCAGCGGCGGGTGTGCCTGGGCGAGCGACATCAACAACGGCAGCAGCTCGACGACCAAGAGTCGGGGTTGGCGGCTTCGGTCACCGAGCGTTTACCCTAGAGGTCGCGGCCAAAGCGCTGCATGAAAATGTCCTGCAAGCGATAGCGGCTGATCAGTCCCGGCGGCCGCTGTTGCTCGTGTACCACAGGCAGGGATAGAAACGCCTTGTGGCTGGGCTGCAACAGTTGGTCTGCCACGTCGCTGATGGTCATCTTGGGGCTCAGTGATTCGACGGGCTTGAGCAGGGCGGCGAGGGGCTGGATGGCGGACATGGGGCAGGTTCGCTGGCTGGGTTGAAGCGTCATTCAACCAGCGTCAGGTTTCCAGTGGGTTACAGGCGGCTCTGTGTTGCGCCTTGGCCAGGTCGCATTCGAGCTCCTTGGCGCCTTTACATTCTGCGGCTCATGCGCCGACAGCCCATAAAAAAGGGGCGCAACTGACGTTGCGCCCCTTTTGTGCAGCTTGCACCCGATGAGTCGGGCGTCGGGCCGGCTTAGAACAACACCCGTACGCGAATGGTGCCCTTGACCTGCTGGATTTTCTCCAGCGCCAGGTCAGAGTACTCGGCGTCGACATCAACGACCACGTAACCGACCTTCTCGTTGGTCTGCAGGAACTGACCGCAGATGTTGATGCCATTGGCGGCAAACACGCTGTTGATCTCGCTCATGACGCCCGGCACGTTCTCGTGGATGTGCAGCAGGCGGTGTTTGCCCGGGTGCGAAGGCAGTGCCACTTCGGGGAAGTTGACCGAAGTGATGGAGGTGCCGTTGTCGCTGTAGCGCACCAGCTTCTCGGCTACTTCCAGACCGATGTTGGCCTGGGCTTCCATGGTCGAGCCACCGATGTGCGGGGTCAGGATGCAGTTCTGGAATTCGCGCAGCGGGCTGACAAACTCGTCACCGTTGGCGCGTGGTTCAACCGGGAAGACGTCGATCGCAGCACCGTTCAGGTGCTTGTCGCGCAGAGCGCTGGCCAAGGCGTCGATGTCCACCACGGTGCCGCGCGCAGCGTTGATCAGAATGCCGCCTTTCTTGATGGCGCGAATTTCCTTCTCGCCCATCATCCACTTGGTGGCAGCGGTTTCCGGAACGTGCAGGGTGACGATGTCGGCCATGCCCAGCAGCTCGGTCAGCGAGCCAACCTGGGTGGCGTTGCCCAGCGGCAGTTTGGTGACGACGTCGTAGAAGTACACCTTCATGCCCAGGCCTTCGGCCAGTACCGACAGCTGCGTACCGATGGAGCCGTAACCGATGATGCCGAGCTTCTTGCCGCGAATCTCGTAGGAGTCGGTGGCGCTCTTCATCCAGCCGCCTTCGTGGCAGGCCGCGTTCTTCTCGGGAATACCGCGCAGCAGCAGGATGGCTTCGGCCAGTACCAGCTCGGCGACCGAGCGGGTGTTGGAGTAGGGCGCGTTGAACACGGCAACGCCCATTTCCATGGCGGCATCCAGGTCAACCTGGTTGGTGCCGATGCAGAAGCAACCGACTGCAACCAGTTTCTGCGCGTGGCTGAACACTTCGGCGGTGAGCTGGGTGCGCGAGCGCAGGCCAATGAAGTGTGCGTCGGCGACGGCTTCTTTCAGTTGCTCTTCCGGCAGGGAGCCAGTGTGATACTCGATGTTGGTGTAACCCGCTGCCTTCAACGTATCGACGGCAGTCTGGTGTACGCCCTCGAGGAGCAGAAACTTGATTTTGCTTTTGTCCAGCGAGGTTTTGGCCATGGTGTCAGTTACCCGAATGCTGATTAAGATGAGCCGAGCAAAGCCTTCTGCGATTTAGTCCGACAGAAGTGTCCTGTTTCGGAAGCCGCGTATGCTAGCATAATCTGCCTTTTTTGATGCCTGTCGCTGCATGAAATGTACTCAGGCGCTGCATGAATTCTGTTTGAGAGCCCGCCATGACCCCAGAAGCCGTGATCGATACCCTCAAGACCCTGGTTGAACCGGACAAGGTCCGTGTTGACGCCGAGTCGCTCAATACCTGGGGCAAGGACTGGACCAAGCATTTCGAGCCTGCGCCGCTGGCGATCGTGTTCCCGAAGACCGTTGAGCAGGTGCAGGCCATTGTGCGTTTTGCCAATGAGCAAAAGCTGGCACTGGTGCCCTCAGGCGGGCGCACCGGCCTGTCTGCTGCGGCGGTCGCGGCCAATGGCGAAATTGTCGTCTCCTTTGATTACATGAATCAGATCAGCGACTTCAACGCCTTTGATCGTACTGTGGTCTGCCAGCCGGGTGTGGTCACGGCGCAGCTGCAGAGTTTTGCCGAAGAGCAGGGGTTGTATTACCCGGTCGATTTTGCCTCGGCGGGTTCCAGCCAGATTGGCGGCAATATTGGCACCAATGCCGGCGGTATCAAGGTGATTCGCTATGGTATGACGCGCAACTGGGTTGCTGGCCTGAAGGTGGTGACCGGTACCGGTGAGTTGCTGGAGCTGAACAAGGATCTGATCAAGAACGCTACCGGTTATGATCTGCGCCAACTTTTTATCGGCGCCGAAGGTACGCTGGGCTTTGTGGTCGAGGCGACCATGCGCCTGGATCGCGCACCGAAGAACCTGACGGCGATGGTGCTGGGTACGCCGGACTTCGATTCGATCATGCCGGTGCTGCACGCCTTCCAGGACAAGCTGGATCTGACCGCGTTCGAGTTCTTCTCCGACAAGGCGATGGCCAAGATCATGGGCCGCGGCGACGTGCCTGCGCCCTTTGAAACCAATTGTCCCTTCTATGCGCTTCTGGAATTTGAAGCCGTCAGCGAAGATATCGCCAACGACGCGCTGGCTACTTTTGAGCACTGCGTCGAGCAGGGCTGGGTACTGGATGGGGTGATGAGTCAGAGCGAGCAACAGCTGCAGAATCTGTGGAAGCTGCGCGAGTTTATTTCCGAGACCATCTCGCACTGGACGCCCTACAAGAACGATATCTCGGTTACCGTCGGCAAAGTGCCGGCCTTCCTGCACGATATCGACGCTATCGTCGGCGAACACTACCCCGATTTCGAGATTGTCTGGTTTGGCCACATCGGCGATGGCAACCTGCACCTGAATATTCTCAAGCCGGAGAACCTGTCCAAGGACGCGTTTTTCGACAAGTGTGCGACGGTCAACAAGTGGGTGTTCGAGATCGTCGAAAAGTACAACGGTTCGATCTCTGCCGAGCACGGTGTAGGGATGACCAAGCGCGATTATCTGACTTACAGCCGCAGCCCGGCGGAAATCGCGGTGATGAGGTCGATCAAGGCCGTGTTCGATCCCAACGGCATCATGAACCCGGGCAAGATCTTCAACTAAACGCGTCAATTTACTCGCCGTGATCGCTGGCGCCTCGGCAGAAGGACGCCAGCGCTCTCGCGATAGCCGGAGAGGCCCTATGAGCTACCAGCATCAGTACACCGACGGCACCAGAATCGACCTTCCGATGGGCAAGGTGGTTTGTGTCGGCCGCAATTACGCCGAGCATGCACGGGAATTGAACAACCCGGTGCCCACCGAGCCGCTGCTGTTTATCAAGCCGGCCACCGCGGTGGTGCCGATCGGCGAGGAGCTGTCGCTGATTCAGGGTCGCGGCCCGGTGCACTACGAGACCGAGATTGCGCTGCTGATTGGCCAGCCGCTGAGCGGTGACGTGACCGATGCCCAGGCGACGGCGGCGATTGCCGGTGTGGGTCTGGCGCTGGATCTGACTCTGCGTGAGCTGCAGGACCAACTCAAGGCCAAGGCACATCCCTGGGAGCGAGCCAAATGCTTTGACGGCGCCTGCCCGCTATCGCCTTTTGTGCCTGCTGACGAGGCGGGTGAGCTCAATGCGCTGGCGCTGCAGTTGGATATCAACGGCGTGCGTCGTCAGCAGGGCTCGGCTGCAGAGATGATCACCCCAATATTGGCACTTGTTCGGCACATTGCCACCCAGTTCACGCTGTTACCCGGTGATGTGGTGATTACCGGTACGCCGGCGGGCGTGGGCGTGCTGAATACCGGCGATCTGCTGCAGTTATCGATTCCGGGCAAGTTGCAGATCACCACGCGCATCGCGGGTTGAAGTCGGGTTGAAAAAAGCGCTGATCGGCCTGGCGGTCATTCTGCTTCTGGGTGTGGCCACGCTGCGCTTGCTGCACCTTGACAGTCTGCTCTGGCATGCCTGGCGACTGCGCGAGCAGCCGCTGCAGTCAAGCTCGTTGCGGCTGGGTGTTTATCGGGTTGATATTGAGCGCCGCGTGATCGAGGGCCTTGAGGATGACGTCTCTGCGTTGACCTATAACGGCGAAAGCAACACCTTGTTTGCGGTACTCAATGGTGAGCCGCTGCTGGTTGAGCTCAGCATGGAAGGTAAGCTATTGCGCCGTGTTCGAGTGAACGGTGTGCAGGATATGGAAGGCCTGACCCATGTGTCAGGCAATCGCTACGTGGTGGCGGAGGAGCGTAGTCAGCGGCTGCTGGTCATAGACGTGCCAGAGGATGCGCTGGAGCTCGATACCGGGTCGGCGCCCAGCCTGACCATTGGTCTGGATATTAATGGCAACAAGGGGTTTGAAGGCCTTTCCTGGGATGATCGCACCAGACGCCTGCTTGTAGTCAAGGAGCGTGATCCGCTGCGCGTGCTCGCGGTTACCGGCTTTGTCGACGCCGCACCGGGCGCACCGCTGGCGGTGCACATCCGGGAGCTGAAGTCACCGACCTCGCCACGATTGTTCATGCACGATCTGTCTTCGCTGAGCATGCACGATGAAACCGGACACCTGCTGTTGCTCAGTGACGAGTCGCACATGGTCGTCGAGTACGACAAGGCCGGTGTGCCCCTGAGCCTGTTGGGGTTGTGGCGCGGGATGGCGGGGCTACAGCGGACCATTCCGCAGGCCGAAGGGCTGGCCATGGATGAGCAGAACCGGCTCTATCTGGTCAGCGAGCCCAACCTGTTCTACCGCTTTGTACCGGGCGAGTAGTCCGAATCAGCTGCGCTCCAGCGTTTTCACGCCATCCTTGGTGCCCAGTAGTAGCACGTCTGCCGGGCGCGCGGCGAAGAGGCCATTGCACACCACGCCGACAATGGCATTCAGGTCGCTTTCCAACTGTTGCGGGTTGGTGATCGACATGTTGTAAACGTCGAGTATCACGTTGCCGTTGTCGGTCACGCAGCCTTCGCGATAGACCGGATCTCCGCCCAGTTTGACGATTTCGCGTGCCACATGGCTGCGCGCCATGGGGATGACTTCGACCGGTAGGGGAAAGCTGCCCAGTACGGGCACCAGTTTGCTTTCATCGGCGATGCAGATGAAGGTCCTGGCGACGGCGGCGACGATCTTTTCCCGGGTCAGGGCGGCGCCGCCACCCTTGATCAGCTCGAGCCGCTCGTTACTCTCGTCGGCGCCATCCACATAAAAGTCCAGGTGGCCAACGCTGTTAAGCTCGTACACCGCGATACCGTGGCTTTTCAGCCGTTCGGCGGTCGCTTCGGAGCTGGCAACCGCGCCGTCGAAAGCCAGCTTATGCTTGGCCAGAGAATCAATGAAGCAGTTGGCGGTGGAGCCGGTGCCCACGCCGATGACGCTCTGATCGTCCAGGTGCGGTAGCAGGCGGTCTACGGCGGCCTGGCCTACGGCTTGTTTGAGTTCGTCCTGGGTCATGTGTGGTTCCTCGGGGCGGGATAAGTCTGCTGGCAAAGGGCGGATTATACGGGGATGCGGCGGCTCTCGTGTAGTCGTGCAGTGCGGGATTCGCTAGACTGGCCGCTTTTCACCCTGAACAAGCCGACCTCACTCATGCTGCAAGCCCCGACCCTTGAAACCTACGTCAAGAAAATCCTCTGCTCGCGCGTCTACGATGTAGCCGTCGAAACCCCCGTGCACGCCGCGCCGTTTCTGTCCGAACGTTTGGGCAATACCGTACTGCTCAAGCGCGAAGATCTGCAGCCGGTGTTTTCTTTCAAGATTCGCGGCGCCTACAACAAGTTGGCGCAGCTGACCGATGAGCAACGCGCCTGTGGCGTAGTGGCGGCTTCAGCCGGCAATCATGCTCAAGGGCTGGCCTTTGCCGCCCGGCATATGGGCGTAAAGGCGACTATCGTGATGCCGCGCACGACCCCCGAGATCAAGGTCAAGGCGGTACGTGCGCGCGGTGGCAAAGTGGTGTTGCACGGTGATGCTTTTGACGAGGCCTTGGCGTACTCGCAAAAACTGGTGAAGGAAAAGGGCTACGTTTACATCCACCCCTACGATGATCCGGACACCATTGCCGGTCAGGGCACGGTGGCGATGGAAATTCTGCGCCAGGTGCACTCCGGGGTTGATGCCATCTTCGTCCCGGTCGGCGGCGGTGGGCTGATCGCAGGTATCGCGGCCTACGTGAAGTACCTGCGACCCGAGATCAAGGTGATTGGTGTCGAGCCCGAGGATTCCGCCTGCCTGAAAGCGGCCATGGCGGCGGGCGAGCGCGTGGTTTTGAGTCAGGTAGGGCTGTTCGCCGACGGCGTGGCTGTGGCGCAGATCGGTGAGCATACCTTTGAGGTTTGCCGTCATTATGTGGACGAGGTGATTACCGTCACCACCGACGAAATGTGCGCGGCCATCAAAGATATCTACGACGATACACGCTCCATCTGCGAGCCGGCCGGTTGTCTTGGTGTGGCCGGGATCAAGAAGTACGTAGGGCGCGAGGGCTGCACTGGCAAGGTACTGGTGGCCATTGACTCCGGTGCCAACGTCAACTTCGACCGTCTGCGTCATGTGGCTGAGCGGGCCGAGATTGGCGAGAAGCGCGAAGCCCTGCTGGCGGTCACCATTCCGGAAAAGCCGGGCAGCTTCAAGAGTTTCTGCGAGGCCATCGGCAAGCGTGCCATCACTGAGTTCAATTACCGCTATCACAGTGGTAGCGAGGCGCATATTTTTGTCGGGGTGCAGACCCATCCGGAGTTGGACCCGCGTGACCAACTGGTGGCTCAGCTTGGCAACGAGGGCTTTCCGGTCCTGGATCTGACCGACAACGAGCTGGCCAAGCTGCACGTGCGGCACATGGTGGGTGGGCATGCTGATCATGTCACCGATGAAGTGGTGTTCCGCTTCGAATTCCCTGAGCGGCCGGGCGCGCTGTTCAACTTCTTGAACAAGTTAGGCGGGCGTTGGAACATCTCGATGTTCCATTATCGCAACCACGGTGCGGCCTATGGCCGTGTGGTGGCCGGCCTGCAGGTACCCGAGCATGAGCGGCAGTTGGTGACTCAAGCGCTGGATGGCATCGGCTATCAGTACTGGGATGAGACCAACAATCCGGCGTATCGCCTCTACCTCGGCTAGTCGGTCGCATCTGCGCTGGTTTGCGCATCACATGTGCGATTCCGGCCCTCGGCCTTGGCGCGATACAGTGCCGCGTCGGCCTGCTTTATCAGATCGTGGGGGCTCCATTCGGGCATAGGCTGCAGACTGGCAGCTCCGATACTGACACTGAGCAGGCCACTGGCAATGCTGGTATTGGGGTGGGGCAGGGCCATCAGTTGGACGGCTTCGTGAATTCGTCGCGCAACCTGCATGCACTGCGCCAGGTCAGCGCCCGGCAGTATTATTGCAAATTCCTCTCCGCCATAACGGCAGACGCAATCGCCCTCACGCAGTAGGCAGCCGTTCATGGCATTGGCCAGACGCTGCAGCGCATCGTCGCCGGCTTGATGGCCCAGTTGGTCGTTGAAGCGCTTGAAGTAGTCCACATCCAGCATCAGTAGTCCGAGGGGGGTGTTTTCCCGGCGTAGACGCCGCCACTCGCTGAGCAGGGTCTTGTCGAAGTAGCGGCGATTGTACAGCCCGGTCAGGCCGTCCTGATTGGATAGTCGCTGCAGCCGCTCGGCAATTTCCAGCTGCTCGCTGTTGTTGCGCCCGACGCAGATCAGATAATCCCGACCCAAGCGGCGCAGGTGTCTGACGCTGATTTCCAGCGGGGTAACCTTGCCGTCAGCCCGTACGACGTGCTGTTGAAAAATGGCATCACCTTGGTTGTGAATCAGGTTCTTCACCGCCTGCAGCCATTGGCGCACGTCCGGCATGATGTCCTTGGGGGCTATGCTCGCCAACTGGCGAAGTTGCGCTTCGCTGTAACCCAGGCTCTGCCAGCAGGTGCGGTTGAGGTATACCAGTTCCTGTGGGTCCAGCCCGATAATAAACAGGGCGTCGTGGCTGTGGTCGGTCATGTCGATAATCAGCTTCAGACGCGCCTGGTTGTTCTTCAGGCTTTCTTCGGTGCTTTGGCGGCGCACTACTTCAGCCTGCAGCTGGCGGTTGGTGGTCTTCAGTATGTCATTGCGACGTGCACCAATTATCGCTAGCCAGAGCGAGTAGCACAGCAGCAGGGCGGCAAGCGAACCGCTGATCATGATCATCAGCGGCAGGCGCGTGGTGGCGGTGTCCAGCAGATGCTGGGTGGGATGCACCACCAGCACAAAGTTGTGGTTCTCACCCAGCACCACAGGGCTGGTAACACGCCAGCTGTTGGCCAGTTGATCACTGGTGGGCCGATTCATCAGGGTTTCTCCGTGCTCCTCCAGCGAGACACTCAAGCGGTTGGCCTGTAGATCGCGAAGCAGGTCGGCCAGCAGTACTTCAACGCGGAAAATGCCAAGCAGGAAGCCATCAAAGGTGCGGCTGCCGTCGTCAGCTTCCCGGTAGAGCGGCACGTAATAGGCCAGGCCCTGGCCACCCTGCACCAGCTTGAAGGGGCTGCTCAAATGCGGTTTGCCGGTATTCTGTGCCTTGACCAGAACAGGATAATTGGGATGGTCTGGATGATAGACCAGATTGATTGCCGCCTCGTTGCCCGCCAGCGGCTGAATCCAGCGCATGCGGTAGCTGCTGTCGAGCCACTCGATCGCTTGAAAGTTCTTAAAGTCGCGCAGGAGGCGCTCGGCGTCTGCCTGCCAGAGGTGCGGTCTTTGATTCTGGAAATCCCAGCGCTCGGCGAAGCGGATCAGCGTGCCTGTCTGTTGCTGAAAGCGACCTTCAATCTGCGCCGCCAGGCTGTTGGCCTCAAGTTGCAGACGTGCCTGCGCCTGTGTCTGCTCTGCCGCCAGCAGGGCCTGCCAAAGGTAGAATATGGCGGCCAGCAGCAGGGCAAAAAGTAGCGCGATAAGCGCAAATGTCTGCTTGGGATTACGGCTGGCTAAGCGAGCGGGCATGGCAGCACTCTACAGGTCTTGGTCTACTGATAGCACAATGCTTTTATTCAGGCCAGTCGCTACTGGTTAAAGCGCATGGATCTGTCTATCAGGCCTGGGCAGCTTTAGTCAGTATTGCCCATTGCTCGGTGGTTAGCGGCATGACAGACAGGCGGTTACCTTTGTGCAGTAAGGGAAGCTCTTCCAGACCGTCAAGCAGGCGGATAGCTGTCAATGCGAGCAGTGTCGGGAACTTTTTCTGAAAGCTGACGTCCACCGCCACCCAGGGCAGGCGTTCGGCGCTGGTCTTGGGGTCGTGATACGGGCTTTGCGAGTTGAGCGCGGTAGCATCTGGATAGGCGGAACTGATTATCTCGCCGATGCCGGCTAGCCCAGGTGGCTGGCAGCTGGAATGGTAGAACAGAAAGTTGTCGCCGGGCTGCATTTCGCGCATGAAGTTGCGTGCTTGATAATTACGGACGCCATCCCAGGTTGCCTGGCCAGCGCTCCTCAAGTCATCGATGGAAAAGGCATCAGGTTCCGATTTCATCAGCCAATAGGCCATGCTGCGCTCCAATTGTCTCAAGTCTTGACAAGTTTTCTGAAAAGGTATAAATCAAACGCACTGATACGTTGGCATGAAGTGTCTCAGTATCCATTGGGGTGGATCAGCTGCATGCCGGTACAGGCTAATAATAGATTGCCAGGTCCAAAAGGAGGCAACGCGTGCGACGCAAACCAGATATGTTGTGGGTTTTGGTTATAGTTTTCGGCTTGGGGGTGGTGACGACCGGGTACACCCAGAGTTACCTGGATAAGTCCTCGGCGCAAGACGTTACCCCCACGCTACCGGAACAGCGCTAAGAACGCTTTAGGTCCGGGCGTAGCAGCAATTGCTCTCGGTCGCTGATAATGCCGTCCAGTGGCACGTCCCAACTGGCCACGGGGAGCGACGCCGTCTTTTGGCATTCATGCGCCAGTCCCAGCAGCACCGGTTTTTGCCAATTCAGGCGCTGGTGACGGTAGGCAAAGGTGCGATCGTAGAAGCCGCCCCCCATTCCCAGCCGGTTGCCGGCGCCATCAAATCCCACCAGCGGCATCAGTACCAGATCAAGGCGCCACGGCCTTACCTGTAACTTGCGATTGGGCAGTGGTTCGCGGATGCCGTAGCGGTTGCGGGTCCAGCGTTGCTGCGGGAGCAAGCGTTGAAAGCCCATGCCGGTCGCTGGCCATCGGTGCAGTACTGGCAGGTAACAGGTTTTGCCCAGGCGGCGACAGTGAGCGAGTAACAGGGCAGGGTCGATTTCACCGTCGTTGGCCAAATAAAAGGCAAGGTGCTGACTGCGCAGGAGTAGGCGGCTTTGGCTCAGACGCCGCACCAGCTGGCGGCTGGCGCGATGTTGTTCGGCCCGACTCAGGCTGCGGCGAGCAGTGCGCAGTTGTTTGCGTAATTGCTTGCGGGAGTCGGGTGTCATGTAAAAGGTCCCCAGAGTGCCG
Source organism: Halopseudomonas sp. (assembly GCF_036960865.1). GTDB lineage: Bacteria > Pseudomonadota > Gammaproteobacteria > Pseudomonadales > Pseudomonadaceae > Halopseudomonas. The sequence continues at coordinate 83,996 of NZ_JBALWE010000003.1, read as the reverse complement.
CTGCCGGGTTAGCCCTTGAACCCGAAAGTTCAAGGTGGGGGACACGGCGCTGCCTCAGGCTTTCCGTCATGCGGACATGCACACTGGCAACAACGCGTGGCCTCCTGGTACAGGAGTATCGGCTCAGGGACATCTCCGACTGGCCAACACCCCAGGGATGTTGCTCACTATACAGAAAACCCCCGCCGACTTCGATGTCAGCGGGCAAATTGGCTTTATTTTGGGGCATTCCGGTCAAGCTGTGTGGTGTAAAGCGCTGATCTGGGTCTCGGGCGCAAATCAGCCCTGATGATTTTCCAGCGCCTGATCAAGGCGTTTTACCAAGTCGCTGATCTGCGCTTTCTGGTCGTCCAGGGCGCCGCTTTGGTCGTGGTTGCCGGTCAGCATCTCGTGGCTGATATTCAGCGCGGCCATTACGGCAATGCGTTCCACACCAATGACTTTGCCGCTGTTGCGGATGTCGCGCATGGTGGTGTCGAGGTGGCGGGCAGCCTGTTCCAGGTTGCTCCGCTCTTCTGGCGGGCAGCTGACGCGATACTCTTTATCGAGTATGTGCAGGGTGACTGTCAGGGGTTGGCTCATGAGTCGTGCTCCAGGGATTTGAGTCGCAGTATCATGGCTTCGACCTTCTGACGGGCCAAATCGTTCTTTTCAATTAACTGTACACGCTCATCCCGCCACAGACGCTCCTGGGCAAGCAGGTGCTGGTTCTGCAGTTTTAGCTGGTCGCAGAGATCGATCAGTTGGGTAATACGCTGTGAGAGGGCGTTGATATCGGGTGCGTCCATTGGTGCCATTCTGTCTTCCCGGTGTTGAGCCACTATAGAGGCGGCCCGCAAGGTGGTCAAACCTCGCGCAATGCACTATTGGGCGGCGTCCGGATTGGCCATGCCGGTGGTAGGGCGGTAGATTTACCCCGTGCCGGGCAGGCACAATAGACCCACGTTAGTTCATCTGCTTCGAGCGTCCGCGTGCAGGCAATAGCATACCTGTATTCCTCCGCCGAGGCAGTGTCTGTTTCTCACTTCCAGGAGGCCCGGAAACCACTATGGCTTTGATGCCCGCCGTTTTTGATTACGACCGCTACGCCCAGCTCTGCAGTGATGTGGGAGCGGTGGGTCGACCGGCCGAGCTGCATGGCCATTTGGTCGGCCGTCTGTCTGCCGGTGCGCGCCTTGATCACACTACTTGGTTGAGCGTGGCGCAGGAGTTGCTCGATGGCAGTGGAAGCCTGGCCGAAGCCGGCAAGGTCGCGCTGATCCAGCTATATGACGCCAGCCTGGCGGAACTGACTGGCAGCGGTTTTGATCTCACTCTGGTGTTGCCCGACGACGCCGCCACCATTGACCACCGTACTGAAGCCCTCGGTCAGTGGTGTGAAGGGTTTCTGGCCGGCTTTGGTTTGGTTGAACGCACGGGTGAGCTGAGTGAGGAAGCTGACAGCGTGTTGCGTGATTTTGTCGCCATCTCCCAGGTGCAGACTGACCTGGATGAGTCGGAAGCCAATGAGGTCGACTTCATGGAAGTCATGGAATATGTGCGTATGGCCGTACTCATGGTATTCAGTGAGTGCCAGCCAGCGACCACCGAGCAGGATGCGCCCCCTGCCTCACTGCATTGATCGAGGTCTTCATGCAAATCAGCAAGCAGGACTACGCCCGCCGCCGCAAGGCACTGATGAACCAGATGGAACCGAACAGCATTGCGATTCTGCCGGCGGCGCCGGTTTATATCCGCAATCGTGATGTCGAGCACAACTACCGCCAGGACAGCGACTTTCAGTACCTCACCGGATTTCCCGAGCCAGAGGCCGTGGCGGTTTTGGTGCCCGGCCGTGAGCATGGCGACTATGTGCTGTTTTGCCGTGAGAAGGATAAGGAGCGCGAGCTGTGGGATGGCTATCGGGCGGGCCAGGATGGCGCCGTCAGCGAGTACGGCGCGAGTGATGCCTTCCCCATTGCCGACATCGACGACATTCTTCCGGGCTTGATCGAGGGACGCACGCGCGTCTACTACGCCATGGGCGCCAACCCCGAATTTGATCGCCGCCTGACCAACTGGATCAACCTGATTCGCAGCAAGGCGCGCCTGGGTGCGCAGCCGCCCAGTGAGTTTGTCGCGCTCGATCATCTGTTGCACGACATGCGTCTGTACAAAAGCGCCGGCGAGCTGAAGGTCATGCAGCGCGCCGCCGATATCTCGTGCGAGGCGCACACCCGCGCCATGCAGCTATGCCGCCCTGGGATGTATGAATATCAGCTGGAGGCCGAGCTGCAGCACACCTTCATGCGCCACGGCAGCCGCTCGCCTGCCTACGCCTCGATTGTCGCGGCGGGTCGCAACGCCTGCATCTTGCACTACACCGAAAATACGGCGCAGATTCGCGATGGCGATCTGATTCTGATTGATGCCGGCTGCGAACTGGACTGCTACGCCAGCGACATCACTCGCACCTTTCCAGCCAATGGCCGCTTCAGCCCTGAGCAGCGCGCGATTTACGATATCGTGCTGGCGGCGCAGTACGCCTCCTTTGCGGTGATCGGGCCTGATCGCAGCTGGAATGAATCACATGACGCCAGTGTGCGGGTGATCACGGCGGGCTTGGTTGAGCTGGGTCTGCTCAAGGGGGAGGTTGAAGAGCTGATTGCCAATGAGGCCTATCGCCGTTTTTATATGCACCGTGTTGGTCACTGGCTGGGCATGGATGTACACGATGTGGGCGAGTATCGGGTTGGTGGCGTCTGGCGCGCACTGGAGCCGGGTATGGTGATGACGGTTGAACCGGGTATCTATATTGCTCCAGATGACGACACGGTGCCGCGCAAATGGCGCGGTATCGGCGTGCGCATCGAGGATGATGTGGTCGTCACCAAGACCGGCTGTGAAGTGCTGACAAACAAGGTGGTCAAGGACCCCGACGAAATCGAGGCGCTGATGGCGGCGGCAAGGCACCCAGAGGCCGAGCCCGCGTGAGCCGGTTGATCAGCATCGTCGGCGGCGGCATGGTGGGCGCCAGCCTGGCGTTGGCACTGCAGGCGGGTGCGCGTCAATACGGTTGGCAACTGCAGCTGATCGAGGCGCAGCCGCCGCGTGCGGGCGCGTCGCAACCCAGTTATGACGCGCGTTCAACAGCATTGTCACACGGCAGCAGGTTGTTGCTTGAGCGCCTTGGTATCTGGTCTGCGCTGGCCGACCGAGTCGAGCCTATCCGGAATATTCACGTGTCCGACCGTGGTCATCCAGGCGTGACTCGGATGTCTGCAGAGGGCGAGGGGGTGCCGGCCCTGGGCTATGTCGTCGAGAACGCGGTGCTGGGTGAGGCATTGCTCGGCGCACTGGATCACGACTTGGTCAGCTGGCAGGCGCCGGCCCAGGTGACGGCCGTTGCGGCCACCCCCCAGGGGCATCAACTGAGTATCGTTACGGAGCAGAGTGAGCTGCAACAGCAAGCTGACCTGGTGGTGATTGCCGATGGCGGTCGGTCCGGCCTGCTGGAGCAGTTGGGCATTCATCGGCACACCCGGCCCTACGGCCAGACGGCCATCATTGCCAACATAACTACCGCCGCAGGCCACAACGGCGTTGCCTACGAGCGCTTTACCCAGAGCGGCCCGCTGGCGCTGCTGCCACTGTCACAGGGGCGCAGCGCGCTGGTCTGGACCCTGCCGGAGGCAGAGGCCGATCTGGTCGCGACCCTGCCGGACGACGCTTTTCTGGCGCGCTTGCAGGAGGCGTTCGGTTATCGCATGGGCGCGTTGAAAAAGGTCGGGGCTCGATACAGCTACCCGCTCAGCCTGACCGAGTCGGAGGAGCAGGTACGCTCCGGTCTGGTGATATTGGGCAACGCTGCCCACAGTCTGCACCCGATTGCCGGGCAGGGTTTCAACCTCTCGCTGCGTGACGCTATGGCACTGGCCGATTGCCTGCTGGGGGCCAGTACCGAACAGTCGCCGGGTGATCTGCGGCTATTGCAGCGATATCTGCAGCAGCAACAAGCTGACCAGCGCCAGACCATCGCCCTCAGCGACTGGTTGACGCGCTTGTTCAGTAACCAGCGACCGGTGCTGGCGGCGGGTCGCAATCTGGGCTTGCTGGGTATGGATATCGTCTCGCCGCTCAAGCGCGTTTTCGCACGTCAGGCCATGGGGTTGAAAGGATGAGTACAGCGGCTGAAGTAAACCACTCAGTGCAGCAGTTCGATGTGCTGGTGGTGGGCGCCGGTATGGTTGGCGGTGCTCTGGCGTGTGCGCTGGCCGACAGCCAGCTGCGTATCGGGCTGCTCGACAGCCAGCCGCTGGAGGCGGTGCCTCCGCCGGCGACTGCATCGGGGTACGACCCGCGCGTCAGTGCGCTGAGCGCCGCCTCCGAACAGATCCTTCGGGCCTTGGGCGCCTGGGAGCAATTGCCGGGTGACGCTGCCTTGGCCTATCGCAAAATGTGTGTGTGGGATGCGGAAGGCACTGGCGAGGTGCATTTTGATGCCCACGACTTGGGTGAGCTGCGGTTGGGCCACATAGTCGAGAATTACCAGATACAGAACGCGTTGCTGCAGCAACTGCTCAAAAGCAATGTGACCCTGCTGCCGGGCCTGCGCGTGCAGGGGCTGGTACGCGAAGAGAACACCTGGCGCGTGGATTGTGAAAGCGGTGAACGCGTGCGGGCTGCTTTGGTGGTGGCTGCGGATGGCGCGCGTTCGCGCCTGCGAGAGCTGGCGGGGTTTGGCCTGCGCCAATGGGATTACCTGCATCACGCGGTGGTCACCACGCTGGAGCTGACGCAGCCGCATCAGCACACAGCCTGGCAGCGTTTCTTGCCCAGCGGCCCGCTGGCCTACCTGCCGTTGCCCGAGCGGGACGGCAAGCACTACTGCTCCATCGTCTGGTCGCTGTTGCCCGACGAAGCGCAGCGTATTATGGCGCTGGATGACGCCGCTTTTCTTCTGGCGGTAACCGAGGCACTGGAGACCCGCCTGGGACCGGTGCGCGCCGCCGATCAGCGCGTGTGTATTCCGCTGCGCCAATGTCACGCCAAGGAATATGTGATGCCAGGTCTGGCCTTGATTGGAGATGCGGCGCACAGCATTCATCCGCTGGCCGGGCAGGGAGTTAACCTTGGGCTGCTGGATGCGGCCGAATTGAGCGACGTGCTGCATGCGGCCCAAGCGCGCGGCGAGAATATTGCGGATCTGGCGGTACTGCAGCGCTATGAGCGCGCTCGCATGGGCCACAATTTGGCGGTGATGGCGGCCATGGAAGGGTTCGAGCGCCTGTTTCATGCCGAAGCCTTGCCTCTGCGCTGGTTGCGTAATGCCGGCATGCAGCTGTTTGATAGTGCGCCTTTGCTCAAGACCGAGGTTATCCGCCGTGCCATGGGGCTCAGCGGTGAGCTGCCCGCGTTGGCGCGCGGCTAGCTAGATGGCTCCGGCGAGTAACGCCTGGCAACACTCTCACGTTGATAAGCTAAAGCTTAATCATTATCATCTGGCTTCATTTTATCGACCAAGAGGCGTTTTCATGTCAGCGATTCGCAACGCAGTGGTGATCGGGCTGGCCCTGAGCACTCTGGGCAGCCTGGCCCAGGCCAAGGAACTGGTTGTCTATTCGGCTCGCCAGGATCATCTGATCAAGCCGGTATTTGACCTGTATACCGAGAAAACCGGCACCACCATTCAGTTCATTACCGACAGCGAAGCGCCTCTGCTTGCGCGGCTCAAAGCCGAAGGCGCCAATACCCCGGCCGACCTGCTGATCACCGTAGATGCTGGCAACCTCTGGCAGGCCGAGCAACAGGGCGTGCTGCGCAAGGTCGAGTCTGACGTCATCGATGCCAACATCCCGGCGCAATATCGTTCCGCCGGTGGTTACTGGACCGGGCTTTCGCTGCGTGCGCGCACCATTGCCTACTCCACTGAGCGCGTTGACCCCGCCACCTTGAGCACCTATGAAGCCTTGGCCGACAGTGAGTGGCAGGGCCGTCTGTGCCTGCGTACGGCGAAAAAGGTTTATAACCAGTCGCTCACCGGCACCATGATCGAAACCCTGGGCGCCGAGCGCACCGCAGAGGTACTCGAGGGTTGGGTCAACAACCTGGCCACGCCGGTCTTTCCAGACGACACCGCGCTGCTGCAATCCATTGCCGCCGGTCAGTGTGACGTGGGTATCGTCAACAGCTATTACTTCGGTCGACTGGAAGTCGCCAATCCGGACCTGCCGGTCAAGCTGTTCTGGCCGAACCAGGGTGACCGTGGTGTACACGTCAACATCTCTGGCGCCGGTGTGACCCACTATGCCAAACACCGCAAGGGTGCGATTGCCTTCCTGGAGTGGTTGACTACCGAGGAAGCGCAGCGGGTATTTGCCGACGTGAACCAGGAATTCCCGGCCAACGAGTCGGTTGAACCCTCTGCCGAGGTGGCCTCCTGGGGTGACTTCAAGGCCGACAACATCAACGTGGAAGTGGCCGGCCGCCGTCAGGCCGAAGCCATCATGATGATGGATCGCGCCGGCTGGCACTGATCGCAGGCGGAGCCTGGATCGGTTTTTGCCGATATACTGCACGCCCGGTCAAGTGACCGGGCGTTTTTGTATCTGGGCTCGCGGGAGTTGCTGTGCTGTATCCATCCACATCCGATAAACGCCACTGGCGCTGGGTTGCCTACCTCGCCGCTGCGTTGGTGCTGTTGCCGCTGCTGGTGCTGGTGCTGAGTTGGGGCAGCCTGGACGTGCCGATCTGGACGCACCTGCTGCAGACGCAGATGGCTCGGTTGCTGAGCAATACCCTGGTGCTGACGCTGGGTGTTGCCACCGGTGTAGTGCTGCTCGGTGTCAGCCTGGCCTGGTTGACCAGTCTCTGCGAGTTTCCGGGTCGGCGCTGGTTTGATTGGGCGCTGATGCTGCCCTTCGCGATCCCGGCCTACGTGCTGGCGTTTGTGATGATCGGTCTGCTGGACTTTGCCGGTCCTTTGCAGACGCTGCTGCGCGGCTGGCTGGGCAATGACTTTCGCATGTGGTCGATTCGCTCGACCGGCGGCGTGATTCTGGTACTGGTGTTGGTGTTCTATCCGTACGTCTACATGTTGGCGCGGGGTGCCTTTCTGGCCCAGGGTCGCGGACTGCTGGAAGCGGCGCGGGTGCTCGGGCATACCCCATTGCAGGCTTTCTGGCGCGTGGCATTACCGATGGCACGACCGGCGATTGGCGCGGGTGCCGCGCTGGCAGTGATGGAAACCCTGGCCGATTTTGGCGCTGTCTCAGTATTCAATTACGACACCTTTACCACCGCTATCTACAAGACCTGGTACGGCTTTTTCAGCTTGCAGACCGCTACCCAGCTAGCCAGCCTGTTGCTGTTGTTTGTACTGGTGGCGCTCTGCGCCGAGCGCCGTGCGCAGGGCAGCAAACGCTTCCCCGGCGCCGAGCGGCCGCGACAGGGCGCGCTCTATCGTTTGCGTGGCGTGCGCGCCTGGATGGCCTTTGGGTTTTGCCTGTTGGTGCTCAGTGTGGCCTTCATCATTCCGGTGCTACAGCTGCTTTACTGGTTGGTGAGCAGCGGCAAGAGCGACTTCGATAGCCGTTACTGGTCACTGATTCGCAATACCCTGCTGCTGGGCGGCATCGCCGCGCTGGTGACCGTCACGGTCGCGCTGCTGTTGGTATTGGCTCGGCGCCTGCAGCCACTGCGGCGCGTGCGTTCGGCAGTGGCGCTGGCCAATCTGGGCTACGCTCTGCCGGGTTCGGTACTCGCGGTGGGGATTATGTTCGCGTTCAGCTTTGCGGATAACCGCATCCTGATTCCGCTGCGCGGCTGGCTGGGGGCGGAAGAGCCGGCCCCCTGGCTGCTGGGTAGTCTGTTTGCCCTGTTGCTGGCCTATCTGATTCGCTTTATGGCGGTGGCCAGCGGGCCGTTGGATACCTCCCTGGCGCGCATTCGCCCGGCCTTGCCGGAAGCGGCGCACAGCCTGGGGCACAGCGGCCTCAGTGTGCTCTGGCGGGTTTATCTGCCGTTGCTGCTGCCGGGCATTCTCAGTGCGGCGCTGCTGGTGTTTGTCGATGTACTCAAGGAAATGCCTGCTACGCTGTTGATGCGCCCCTTTGGCTGGGACACCCTGGCCGTGCGGATTCACAGTCTGACTGCCGAAGGCGACTGGCCGCGCGCGGCGCTGCCGGCCCTGAGCCTGGTGTTGGCCGGGTTGGCACCGGTGATTATCCTGATTCGGCGTTCGGCGCGACGCCCTGGCTAAGCCACGCTTGCCGCGCCGCTAATCGCGGGGCTGGGTGAAGGGCTGCACAGCGTACCGGTTTGCGGCTACAATCCCGGCTTTGAAATCCTACAGACTGAAGGACTGCTGCATGGCCTTGCGGACCCCCCTGTACGACCAGCACCTCGCGGCCGGCGCCAAGATCGTTGATTTTGGCGGCTGGGACATGCCTCTCAACTACGGGTCACAGCTCGAAGAGCACCATCAGGTGCGTCGTGATCTGGGCATGTTCGATGTGTCACACATGACGGTGGTGGATGTCACCGGCACCGAGGCGCAGAACTATCTTCAGTTTCTGCTGGCCAACGACGTGGCGCGGCTCAAATCCTCCGGCAAGGCGCTGTATAGCGGCATGCTGAACGAAGAGGGTGGCGTGATCGATGACCTGATCGTTTATCTGACCGTGGACGGCTACCGGGTCGTGGTCAACGCGGCAACGCGCGAAAAGGATCTGGCCTGGATGAACCGTCAGGCTGAGTCGTTCGCCGTTACCCTGACCGAGCGCCCTGACCTGGCGATGATCGCCGTGCAGGGCCCGCGTGCCATTGAAGTGGCCAAGAGCGTGGTATCCGATGCGCGAGCCGCGCTGATCAGCGACCTCAAGCCCTTTCAGGGTTTGCCAGAAGGTAGCTGGTTTATCGGTCGCACCGGGTATACCGGTGAGGACGGGCTCGAAATCATGCTCCCAGGTGAAGAGGCAGCCGCCTTGTGGGACGCGCTACTGGCCGCTGGTTGCAAGCCCTGCGGCCTCGGTGCGCGCGATACTCTGCGCCTTGAAGCCGGCATGAACCTGTACGGGTCCGACATGGATGAGAGCATCTCGCCGCTGGCGGCCAACATGGCCTGGACCATCGCCTGGGAGCCGAGCGAGCGTGAGTTCATCGGTCGTGCGGCAGTAACTGCACAGAAAGAGGCGGGTGATCAGCCCAAGCTGGTCGGCCTGGTGCTGTCCGAGCGTGCCGTCCTGCGCGGCCATCAGAAAGTGATTGTTGAAGGCGTTGGCGAAGGTGAAATCACCAGCGGCACCTTCTCGCCTACGCTGGGCTACTCGATTGCACTGGCCCGCGTGCCGCGCGGCACCGGCAGCAGCGCCAAGGTAGAAATCCGTGGCAAGCAGCTGGATGTGCGGGTGGTCAAACCCTGCTTCGTGCGCAACGGCCAATCCGTTGTTGAGTGAGCTGAATAAGCCGAACAACTTTACGTTTATATTTTGAGGACAGTCCAATGAGCAACATTCCTGCCGATCTGCGTTACGCCTCCAGCCACGAATGGACCCGCCTGGAAGCTGACGGCACCGTCACCGTGGGTATTACCGATCACGCTCAGGATCTGCTGGGCGATGTGGTTTTCGTTGAATGTCCGGATGTGGGCCGTCAGGTCAGCGCCGGCGAAGAGTGCGCCGTGGTAGAGTCGGTCAAGGCCGCCTCCGATATCTACGCACCCATCAGCGGGGAAGTGATCGCGGTTAACGAAGCGCTGGCCGACTCCCCCGAATTGGTCAACAGCGAGCCCTACGGTGAGGCCTGGTTCTTCAAGATCAAGCCCAGCGACACCAGCGAACTGGACAAGCTGCTGGATGCCGACGCCTACAGCGCGTCCATCTGATCTGCGGTTTTCCCCGTTGCAGTCAAAGCCCTGATTTATGTCGGGGCTTTTTGCTTTCCTTCTTTTGCTTCACTTGTCTTTTGCAGGTAACCACCCATGAGTAACGCGTTCAGCCTCACTGATCTGGAACAGACCGACGACTTTATCCGCCGGCATATCGGCCCCGACGCCGCCGAGCAGCAAGCCATGCTCGACGCCCTCGGCGCCGCTTCGCTGGAGGACCTGGTTGGTCAGACCGTGCCGCAGAGCATTCTGCGCAATGAGCTGCTGGAGCTGGGCGCGCCGCGCAGCGAAGCTGAAGTGCTGAGTTACCTGAAGCAGGTGGCGTCGCGAAACCAGGTGTTTACCTCCTGCATCGGCATGGGTTACCACGGCACCCTGACGCCCACGGTGATTCTGCGCAACGTGCTGGAAAATCCGGGCTGGTACACCGCTTATACGCCTTACCAGCCGGAAATCGCCCAAGGCCGTCTGGAATCGCTGCTGAACTTTCAGCAGTTGACCATCGACCTGACCGGCATGGAACTGGCCAGCGCCTCGCTGCTGGATGAAGCCACCGCCGCCGCCGAAGCCATGGCGTTGGCCAAACGCGTCGCCAAGAGCAAGAGCAACCTGTTCTTTGTCGACGAAGACTGCCATCCGCAGACCATTTCCGTGGTACTGACCCGCGCCGAAGCCTTTGGCTTTGACGTGGTGGTGGATGATGTCAGCAAGCTGGGCGAGCACGAGGTGTTTGGCGCGCTGTTCCAGTACCCGACGACCTGGGGCGAAATTCGCGATATCAAGCCGTTGATTGAGCAGGTTCAGGCGCAGAAAGGTCTGGCCTGTGTTTCCGCTGATTTGCTGGCGCTGGTAAAGCTGACTGCGCCGGGTGAGTTGGGCGCCGACGTGGTGTTCGGCTCCGCCCAGCGGTTTGGCGTTCCCATGGGCTACGGCGGACCGCACGCGGCTTTCTTTGCCACCCGTGATGCCTACAAGCGGGCCATGCCCGGCCGCATCATCGGGGTGTCGGTCGATACCCGCGGCAACCGCGCCCTGCGCATGGCGCTGCAGACCCGCGAGCAGCACATTCGCCGTGAGAAGGCCAACTCCAACATCTGTACCGCGCAGGTGCTGCTGGCCAATATCGCCAGCTTCTACGCGGTCTATCATGGCCCGCAGGGGCTCAAGGTGATCGCTGATCGGGTCAACCGGCTGACCGCGATTCTGGCCGCTGGCCTGCAGGCAGCGGGCATTGGTCTGCGCAACCAGAGCTTCTTTGACACCCTCACACTGAGCGTCCCCGGCAAGGCCGGCGAGATCGTCGAGCGGGCCCGCGCCGCACGCATTAACCTGCGCATGATCGATGCCGATGCGGTGGGTGTGAGTCTCGATGAGACCAGTACCCGCGCCACCGTGGAAACCCTGCTGCAAGTATTGGCGGGCGACGCCCACGGCCAGAACATTGCCGCGCTGGACACCCAGGTTGCCGGCGGCGAACAGGGCATCACCGCTGCACTGCGCCGTACCTCGGAATTCCTCACCCACCCGGTGTTCAACAGCTACCACTCGGAAACCGAGATGCTGCGTTACATCAAGTCGCTGGAGAACAAGGATCTGGCGCTTAATCATTCGATGATCCCGCTCGGCTCCTGCACCATGAAGCTGAATGCCACCACCGAAATGATCCCGATCACCTGGCCGGAATTCGGTCAGCTGCATCCCTTTGTTCCGCTGGCCCAGGCCGAAGGCTACAAGCAGATGATCGATGAGCTGGAAGCCATGCTGCGCAGCATTACCGGCTTCGACGCCATCTGCATGCAGCCCAACTCCGGCGCCCAGGGCGAGTACGCCGGTCTGCTGGCGATTCGCAAGTTCCACGAAGCCAATGGTGATGCGCACCGTGATGTGTGCTTGATCCCTACCTCGGCGCACGGTACCAACCCGGCCTCGGCGATGATGGCGAGCATGCGCGTGGTGCTGGTGGCCTGTGACGACAAAGGCAACGTCGATGTCGCCGATCTGCGCCAGAAGGCCGCAGACAACGCTGACAAGCTGTCCTGCCTGATGATCACCTACCCATCCACCCACGGGGTATACGAGGAAGGCATTCGCGAGATCTGCGAGATCATTCATCAGCACGGCGGCCAGGTGTACATGGACGGCGCCAACCTGAATGCCCAGGTGGGCCTGACCCGGCCGGCGGACATCGGCGCCGACGTGTCGCACATGAACCTGCACAAGACCTTCTGCATTCCGCATGGCGGCGGCGGCCCGGGCATGGGCCCGATCGGCGTCAAGGCGCACCTGGCGCCGTTCGTTGCCAACCACCCGGTGGTACCGCTGGATGGCCCCAACCCGGAAAATGGCGCGGTCAGTGCCGCGCCTTGGGGCAGTGCCAGCATCCTGCCGATCAGCTGGACCTACATTGCGCTGATGGGCGCCGTGGGTCTGCGTCAGGCTACCGCCGTGGCGATTCTGAATGCCAACTACCTGGCCAAACGCCTGGGCGATGCTTACCCGGTGCTGTACAGCGGCCGTAACGGCCGGGTGGCGCACGAGTGCATCATCGATATTCGCCCACTCAAGGCGGCCTCCGGCATTACCGAAGAAGACGTCGCCAAGCGTTTGATGGACTTTGGCTTCCACGCCCCGACCATGTCGTTCCCGGTGGCGGGTACGCTGATGATCGAGCCGACCGAGAGTGAGTCCAAGGCCGAGCTGGATCGCTTTATCGATGCAATGCTGACCATCCGCGCCGAGATCCGCAAGGTCGAGCAGGGCGAGTGGAGCGCGGAAGACAATCCGCTGCACAACGCGCCGCACACCCTGGCCGACATCACCGGCGACTGGCAGCGTGCCTACAGCCGTGAAGAGGCGGTGTTCCCGCAGGCCTGGGTGGCAGCCAACAAGTTCTGGCCGAGTGTGAACCGTATCGACAATGTGTACGGCGACCGCAACCTGTTCTGCGCCTGCCCGCCGATCGAGTCCTACGAAGAGTGAGACCGGCGGCCGCCGGCCGGGGAGCCTTCCTCGGCTGGCGGTCGGCTATCTCTGGCCATCGTCAGGATTGCCTCCACGCCACCGTGTTCGCGGTTGCGCAGTTGCACCTGACCGTGGTGTAGCTTGGCGACCTCGCTGACAAAACTCAGACCCAGGCCGGTGCTCTTGCGCTGACCATCCGGGCGCGGCAGTGAGTAAAACCGCTCGAATACCCGGTTCAAGGCGTAATCCGGCACCGCCGGCCCGTCATTGCCGATGCGCAAGCGCAGCGGCTCCTGCTCTGCCTCCAACTGCACCGTCACCCGCCCACCGGGCAAGCTGAACTCGATGGCGTTATCCAGCAGGTTGCTGATGGCTTGCTCCAGCAGGAAGGCGTCGCCGGTAAGCTGGGTGTTGCCCGCCTGCATGAAACGCAGCTCAAGGTTCTTTTTCTGCGCCAGCGGCCTTTTGGCTTCCAGTTCGCCGTTTATCAGTACCGCCAGATCCAGAGTGTCGGCCTGCTCCAGGTGTTGCAGCTTTTCTACGCCAGCCAAGGACAGCAAGCGGTCGACCAGCCGCTGCAGGCGTTCCGATTCGCTGTCGATATTGCCCAGAAAGCGACTGCGCATGGGTTCGGGGACGTTGGCCTCCTGTAGCAGTTCGGCGGCGCCGCGAATCGCCGAGAGCGGTGATTTCATCTCGTGGGTCAGGGTGTGCACGTACTGCTCCACATAGGCCTTGCCGTCGATCTCCCGGCGCATGGCTTCGGTCGCGCGGGCCAGACGTGCCAGTTCGCGGTCGGCCAGTTTTGGCGGGCTGACGCGTTCGCCGTTGCGCGCACGCTCTACATAATCCACCAGGCGGCGGACCGAGCGCGTCAGCCAGTACGACATGCCAGCCCCCAACAGCAGTGCGCCGAGCAGGATGATGCCGCCGCGCTGCCAGAAATAGCCGTGTGCCAGGGTAATGAAAGGATGCAGGCTGGCGTTGGGCTTGCCCAGGGTAAGCACGCCAGCCAGTTGCTCGCCCTGATACACGGGCGCGGCGATGTACATGAAGCTGCTGCTCTCGTCTTCCGGATCCACCCGGGTGGTGCGCGCGCCGTAGTTGCCCTGCAGGGTCAGGGAGACATCGCGCCAGCGGGAATAGTCCGCGCCGGTTTCGCGTGGGTCGCTGTGGTAGAGCACGGTGCCGGTCTCATCGGTCAGATAAATCACCAGCTCGCTACGGGTCTTGTGCCGTGACCAGATCTGCGCATCCAGTTGGCGCGCGAGATAACGCTCCACCGCCCGGCTGAACGGGCTGCCGACAGCAAAGCCCTGGTCCCAGTGCAGTTCTGCCACTTCGGCCAACAGGTTGGCGCTGTCCACCAGCACCTCTTCGCTGGCCTGGCGCACCGAGGAGGGCACCTGATTGAGAATGCTGCTGAGAAACAGCACTGTGGCCAGCCCGGCGATCAGAAACCAGGCAATCAAAAGCCGGTTGCTGAGCGTCACGGTTGCCCCTCGGCGGCCTGCATATCAATGCTATAGCCAAGACCACGGTGGGTGATGATGGGGTCCAGCGTGGGGGCGATGCGCTTTAGCTTGGTGCGGATACCCTTGATGTGGGTATCCACCGCACGATCCAGGCTGGCGCCGGGGTCGTCCCAGGCGGCGTCCATCAACTGGTCACGGCTCAACACATGCTCGGGGTGGCGCAGCAGGGCACTGAGTATCAGGTATTCATAGCGGGTCAGGTCGAGCCATTGCTGCTGATAGCGGATGCGTCGCCGTTCGCTATCGTGCAGAAACAGCGGCGCCTGCTCTGCGGCCAGGGCGCTGCTGGCTGAGGGTGGCGCGCTGCGGGTGCGGCGCAGGATGGCGCGCACGCGGGCAGAGATTTCCCGCGGGCTGAAGGGTTTGACCACGTAATCGTCGGCGCCAATCTCCAGGCCTACGATACGGTCGACCTCTTCCTTGCGTGCGGTCAGAAACATGATGGGCACGGCAGAGAACTGGCGAATCCGGCGGCACAGCTCAAAGCCGCTTTCATCCGGCAGGCCGACATCCAGTACCAGCAGGTCTACCGGATTCTCCCGCAGCCAGCCCATGCCGTCGCGGGCCAGTGCACACCAGTGGGTCTCAAAACCTTCGGTGGCCAATGCATACAGCAGCGCATCGGCAATCGCCGGTTCGTCCTCGATGATCAATATCCTGTCGCCCATGGGCTGCTCTTTGCTTGACTGACCCACCGATTGTGGCGGTTTCTGCAGGGTCAGCGCAATCATGCACGGGGCTCCAGCCAGGCGGTAACCACATAGCGCTGCGGACCGCCGCTGGTAAGTGCGGCAAAGGGGTAGCAGGTGACCAGGCGCAGCTCGCCGCGCTGATACTGCAGCTCGATGTTTTCCTTGCGGCTATCGACCACTCGCTGGCTGGCAATCCGGTAGCGGTAGGTCTGGCCGTCGCTGCCCTGAAGCTGCAGTACCTGGCCTGGCTTGAGGTGCTGCACAAAGGCAAAGTGACTGTCCTGGTGACCCGCCAGCACCAGGGTGCCTGCATCGCCTGGCTGCACGCTGTTGTCCAGCTGGCCGGGGCCGAAGGCCAGTGCCTGGCCGCTCATGCCGGCGAGCACGTAGCTCTGCTCGCCGTTCGGGGCGGTCAGCTTGGCCACCGGCCAGGTATCGGCCCAGGCCCAAGGTTTGGCCGGCTCGCCGCTGGCCAGTTGCTGCTCCCAGGCCTGGGCGATCAGTACCTGGGCCAGCAGCGCCTTGGCCTGCAGCCAGAGCCCCTGGCCGGCAACACCCAGGGCGCCGAGCAGCAGCACCGCTGCAAGCAGCTTACGCATGGCGGCGGCTCCAAGTTGCCGGGTGGCGCCAGAATAGTACCAGCATCGCTGCCAGCAGCAGGGCCAGTGCCAGCGCCCAGAGGCCGGCCAGGCCCAGCGAGGTTTGTGGATAGGCGCGGTGATCTACCGGGTTCAGGTTGGGGATCTGCTGGCTGTGCAGCGGCTCATCAAAGGCACGGGCGGGTACCGGTTCCAGGGCTACGAAGCTGGTGTACTTGCTCATTAACTGGTGCTCCAGCGCCACCGGCAGTACCAGGTCGCGGACTTCGTCGTCACCGGCGCCGGCGTTCAACTTGTCCATCATGGCGTCGATCTTGCGCTGCGCCCAGAGCCGTGCCACGCCCTCGCTGTTCTGCTGCTCGGGCAGTACCAGGCTTTGTTGCCAGGGCTCGGGTTGTTGGCCGGTGAGGGTGAGTTCTTCGGGCAGGCGATTGAGCTTCAGCGCGACGACCAGAGGTTGGCCTGCATACAGATCCGGCAGCTTTTGTGGCCAGGTCTCCGCCTCGATGCCAGACGGCAAGTGCAGTGCGAGATCGGTCAGCACCGGTGATTCCAGTTTTTCGAACAGGCGGTTCATCGATTCGCCGACGCCGTCGGCATCGTTGATGGCCGTAAACTGACCGCGCCCCACCTCAGCTGCCTTGCGTAGCAGATAGTTGTTGGGCGCTGCGCCAATGCCCACGGTGAATACCCGCGCCTGGCGTAGCCGTTGGTGGATCATTTGCAGCACGTCGCGCTCGTTGCTCACCGAGCCATCGGTGATAAAGATCAGCTGGCGCAGGTAGCCGGGCTCGTTCGGCTGAGTCAGGGCCTCGCGCAGTACCGGCAGCATTTCGGTGCCGCCGCTGGCCGGCAAACCCTGCACCCAGCGCCGTGCCTCATGCAGGTTGGCAGCATTGGCCTGCTGCGGTGCGCGGAACAGCATGCTGTACTGGCTGTTGAATTCCAGCACGTTGAAGCGGTCTTCGGGCTGCAGGCGGTCCAGCGCGTAGACAACGCTGCGGCGCGCCTGACGGATGCGCTCACCCTGCATGGAGCCGGAGGTGTCGAGTATCAGAAAGACTTCGCGCGGCTGGCGTTCTTCGCTGCGGGCGGCGGCCGCTGGCGACAGCATGAGCAGGGCGTAGTAGCCGTCGCCTACGGCCTGGCTGAACAGCGCTGCCTGATTGCCGGCTTCGGCGGGAAGTTGCCATTCGAGCACGAAATCGCGGTCCATGGGCACCGGGTTGCTTTGCAGGGCGACCGGATAACCATGGCCGTCGTAGCGGGTTTCTATGGCGTGGCTGGGGCTGTGCACCTGCGCCAGTTCCATGCCTGAGTCCAGGTACAGGTTGATCTGCGCCTGATGTGAAGCAGCCTCGCCATGCAGATGGGGTACGATCGGCCCTTCAGGACCCGCGGGTCGTGGCGCAGCCTGCTGCTGCGGGTTGTCTGACGGCGCCGGGCCCGGCACGTAGCGCGGTGTCATGGTCAGCGGCAAGCGCAGGCTGAAGCGAGTCGCGTCGGGCTGCAGCAACTCGGTATAGCGCAGGGTCACGCTGATGGTTTCACCAGCGCCAATGTTGGCGACCGAGGTGCGGAACAGGTTGGGCCGGCTTTGCTCCACCAGGCCGCTGCGCTGGCCGTTGTCTTTGGCCTGCTGATAGATCTTGCGCGCCTGCCCGCGCTCGTGAATCGCGCCCTCGATGCGCCGCTCGCCAATATCCAGGGTCATGGCGTACACCGCCGCCTGCTCGCTGACCGGCAACACGTATTGCCCTTCGGCAAAGGCGCCGCCAGGGTTGCTGAAGGTCTGGCGAATGCGTACCTCGGCTATCGACCCGCTGACCTGCACATCCATTTCCGTGTTCAATAGCAGCGCCGGCTGCCAGGCCGATGCCGCGTCGGTGCGCAGCAGAAACAGGCCCGTGCCGGGCTCGTCATGCTCGTTGGCAATGGCGGCCTGGCTCAGCAGCCCGGTTACCAGCACTATCCATCCGATCAGATACTTCATTTCGCGTCTCCCTGTGGTCCACCTGGATTGGTAATGCGGCCAGTCTGGAGAGGCGGTTTGTGCGCTTGATGTGGTTTGTGTGTGGAAAAAAATTATTTGCGGACGGTTGAATGTCTGTTTGCGCAGGTCGAGTTCCAACTCGATCAGCGGCGCCAGCTTAACGCCCGTGGGCAGGGTTGGAGCTCGGCCGGCCAAAATCACCGGCCGTCGCGGGAAAGCTCGGCCTGCTGCGCGGTTTAAGGTGACCGTGTTCTGGTGCGCAGCGTCTGCCAAGGGTACATTAGGACGCATCTGAAACAGCACCTGCCACCCGACGGCTTCGGCCGTTACCCGTCGTTCGCCCACAGGGGAGGCGATAGCGCGCGGGGCCTTGACTGTTCGTGTCCGATTCAGCCACAGGAGTAGTGCGCGCCGATGAGCGAAGCCGACAGCCACGCCATTCATACCGAGCTTGATGCCATTGCCGAAGCGCTCGCCAAGGGCAAGCGCAAGCGTGTGCGCAAGTTGCTGCGTGCCATGCATCCGGGCAAGGTCGCCAGCGTGCTGGAAGCGCTCGATCCCGAACAGCGCCAAGCCGCCTGGCAGCAGGTCGATGACAATACTGAAGAGCAGGTATTGCGCCATCTCGACGGCCTGATGGCCACTGCGCTGCAGCGTGATCCGCAGGATGATGACCTCGCGGACGACCTTGACGAAGACGACGAACACGGCGCTACCACGCAGATCGCCCGCGTGCGTGACGCGCTGGAGGCCGGTAAATTCAAGCGCGTGGGCAAGGCATTCAAGCAGATGCACCCGGCCAAGGCCGCCGGCCTGCTGGAAGCCCTGCCGCCGGATGAGCGCTCTAGCGTCTGGGATATGCTCGACGCCGAGCGCGCCGGCAAGATTCTGGTCCACCTGCATGAAGAAGTACGCGCTCGTCTGGCGCTGGAGATGGATGAGGAGGAGTTAGCCGCCGCCGCCCAGAAGCTCGACCTGGATGATCTGGTAGACCTGATCCAGGATCTGCCTGCCGGTAACGGTCGTCACCTGTTGCAAGCCATGGATGTGCGCAAGCGGCAGCAACTGCTGTCGATGTTGTCCTACCCCGAAGACTCCGCCGGTGGCCTGATGAACACCGACCACCTGTCGGTGCGCGCGGATGTGCGGGTGGGTTCGGTGCTGCGTTATCTGCGCCTGCTGGAAGACCTGCCGGACCATACCGACAAGGTGATGGTGGTCGACCGCAAGAATCGTTATCAGGGTGTGCTGCGCCTCAGCCGTCTGGTGACCAGCCCGCCGGATGCCCAGGTGGGAGAGGTGATGGATGCCGAGTTCAAGGCCATCGACGTCATGCTGTCGAGCAGCGAGGTGGCGCGGCGCTTTGAGGACCTCGACATTCTTTCAGCTGCGGTGGTGGACGATAACGACGTGCTGCTGGGTCGCATCACGGTGGATGACGTTATGGACATCATCCGGGAAGACTCGGAGCGGGCCATGATGAACATGGCCGGTCTGAACGATGAGGCCGATATGTTCGCCCCGGTACTGACTAGCGCACGTCGCCGCGCGGTCTGGTTGGGCATCAATCTGGTAACGGCTTTTCTGGCGGCCTGGGTGATCGGGCTGTTTCAGGGCACCCTGGAGCAGATTGTGGCACTTGCCGTGCTCATGCCGATCGTCGCCAGCATGGGCGGTATCGCTGGCAGCCAGACACTCACGCTGGTTATTCGCGGTTTGGCGCTGGGCCAGGTGGAAGGCGGCAACGCGCGTCTGCTGCTGGGCAAGGAGCTGGGCATCGGCTTTTTGAACGGACTGCTGTGGGCGGGGGTGGTCGCGGCGCTGGCGATTCTGTGGTTCAAGAGTTGGCAGATTGGCGCCATCATTGCCGCCGCTATTCTGCTTAACTTGCTCTGCGCCGCGCTCTCGGGCCTGATGATTCCGCTGTTGCTGCGCCGCCTGGGGATAGACCCGGCGCTGGCCGGCAGCGTAATCCTCACCACCGTGACCGACGTGATTGGCTTTCTCGCCTTTCTTGGTCTGGCGACGCTGTTTCTGCTCTAAAGCGGCTGCGGATCAGGCCACCGGGTTACTCACGCTCTCGATGTCGCGCTTGACCGCCATGGGGTCATCGATGTTCTTAAAGGTCACATCGCTGATGCCGCGGCCGGTCAGCTTCACCGTGCCGTAACCGAACATACGTCCCCATACGCTCTGCTCAATCTCGACGGTTTCAATCGAGGTCAGCTTCATCTCTTCGGTGTTGCGACTGATGATGCCGGTCTTCAGGATCACCCGCTTGTTGGTCACGCCCTGCTCAATCGAGCGCAGCCGAAAATACTCGTAGATTGCGATCAGCCAGGTAATCCCCAGCGTCGGAATACCAAGCAGAATCCAGATGTACATGGGTACTTTGGCAAACCAGTGCAGCTGAAAGATCTTGTGAATGGCTTCGCCGCTGGAAAGGGATTCTTCGATATAGGACATGAAGCGCTCGCTCAGACTGTAATGGGGCGGCACCGTTGTGCCGGGCTGCATGAGACTCTAACCAAATCCGCTGCGCGGCAACAGTCCGACAGCGGTCAGTGTTTCTTCTTGGACACGCAGTGTTGCCGAAAAGTGCTTTTGCTTAGCTTGCTAAATATATTTGGCGGTTTAGAATAAGTGCTTAGCAAGCTAATCAATTCCTGGTTGATTGACAGACTGATCTCGGAGACCGCATGAGCAAGACGTCCAGCACAAAACCCTTTCTGCACGAAACCCTTAAGCCCTCCATGGGCGCGGCGTTAGGCCGGGTGCACCGGCTGTGGCGCGGCGCCATTAACCAGGCGGTGGGGGAACTGGGTATGACCGAGGCGCGCTGGGCGGTGATGATGCACCTGGACAAGCTGGGCGAGGGCTGTACCCAACAGGCGCTAGCTACCGAGTTGGCCATCGAGATGCCGTCGCTCACCCGCACTCTCAACCAGTTGGAGGCGCAGCAACTGATCGAGCGTCGGCGTGATACGGCCGATCGCCGGGTGCATTGCTTGTGGTTTACCGCTCAGGGTCACGAGCAGGTGCGTCAGCTGGCCGTGCACATCGCCAAGGTGCGCGAAGATATCTATCAAGGCCTGAATGACCAGCAGCTCGACGCCTTTGCCCGCGTGCTGTTGACCATGGAAAGCAACGTTAGAACGCTGCTGGCGGATAAGGAGGTAAGTGAATGACACCTGATCAGCTCTTTGCGCGCTGGGTGCGCGCTGCCCTGATTCTGTTTGCCTTGGCGTTCGGCTACTTTCTGGCGGCGGATTTGTGGATGCCGCTGACGCCACAAGCGCGGGTGATGCACTCGGTCATTCGCGTGGCGCCGCAGGTCAGTGGCCAGGTGGTCGCGGTGCCGGTGAGCGACAACCAGCATGTGCAGGCCGGCGATGTGCTGTTCAGCATTGACCCGCGCCCGTACGAGTTGGCCGTGCGACAGGCACAGCTGGCGCTGGAAGCCGCCGAGCGCGACAACACTGGATACGACGCTTCGCTGGCAGCGGCTGAGGCGGAGGTGCGTTCGGCGCAAGTGCAGGTCAACGAGCTGGCGCGCGAGCACAAGCGGTTGAGTACGCTGGTGGCCAGCCGCAATGTTTCACAGCAAATGTATGACCAGGCGCAATCCCGCTACCAAGCCGCGCAATCGAACCTGGCCAGCGCCAAGGCGCGTGCCGAGCAACTGCGTGTGCAACGTGGGCTGACCGACGAAGACAACCTGCGGTTGCGTCAGGCGCGCAACGATCTGGAACGTGCTGAGCTGAACCTGAGCTATACCGACGTGCGTGCCCAGACTGCCGGCGTGGTGTCCAACCTGCAGATCAAACCCGGCACCTACGCCAGCGTCGGCAACTCGCTGGCCGCGCTGGTCAGTGATGAGGCCGATGTGATCGCCGACTTCCGCGAAAAATCGCTGGTGCACATGGCGCAGGGTGAATTCGCTGCCATCGTTTTCGATGCCCTGCCCGGACAAGTATTCGATGCGCGGGTTGTCGCCTTGGATGCCGGCACCCAGCAGGGTCAATTGCTGCCTGATGGCAGTCTGGCGGCGCCGGAAACGTCGGACCGGTGGGTGCGTGATGCCCAGCGTCAGCGCATTCACCTGCAGCTGGAGCAACCGCAGCTGCTGGCACAACTGCCCTCGGGCGCGCGTGCCACGGTGCAGCTGTATCCGGTGGGCGGGCTTGCGCAGTTGTTGGGTCGTCTGCAGATCCGTCTGGTCAGCCTCATGCACTATATCTACTGAGGCGCCCCATGCGACCAATATTGCTCACCAGTAAACGGCACCTGGACGCCAACGATGTACGCCAGTGTCTGCGCATCGCCTTTGGCGGCACGCTGGGCTTTTTGCTATGCAAGCTGATGGGGTGGAATTACGGTGCCTTTTTTGTGGTGCAACCAATCCTGTTGCTGGCCATGGTGCCAACGCTAAACGCCCACGTGATGCGCCAGTTCCTCGCCAACATGCTGATGGTCAGCTTCGCTGTGCTGGTCGTGCAAGGCCTGTTTGGCGACAAGCCGGTGCCCATGATCATGCTGGTGGCGGCGATGTTTGCGCTCCTGTTCAGGCAGATGAGCCGCGGCACCAGCTTTCTGTTTGGCGCCATGTCGATCGTCAATATGTCGATGCAACTGCACTTTGCCAGTTACCCCACCGCGGACATTGGTGACATCGTCGCCTCGAATATTGTGTCGGTCTTTACCACCGTATTCATCGCTATGTTGATGCAGGTTCTATTTGGCGATGTGGCGCCGCGTCAGGCGCGCCAGATGCCCGTCAAGCCCCTCACCAACCAGCGCCACGAGGTCATTCTCGCCACCACGGTAGCCACGCTGTCGTTTATTGTATTTCAGGTGTTCAATCTGCAGAGCGGGTTGTCGGCCCAGGTGGCCAGTATCCTGGTGCTCTTCCCACTGAACTGGCGCGGCGCCGGCCCGGCGGGCTGGAACCGGGCGCTGGGCACTCTGGTGGGCTGCAATCTGGGGTTGGTCGTGCAGTTTGTATTGATGGACCATTTTGATGTGCTGCCCTTTGTCGCTATGGGCCTGTGGGTCTGTCTGATGCTCTTTGCCCGCATTCATCTGCTGGAGGGCGGCACCGGCGCGGGCATGGCCGCACTCACCACCATGGCCATCCTGTTTGGCCAGTACCTCTCCCCGCGGCAGGATCTGTTTTACAGCGACTTGTACCGTTTCTGGTCGCTGGCCGTCGCCGTGACGTTATCTCTGGGGGCGGTTTATTTGATGCACCTGCTGCTCAATCGCTTCGCCGCGACCCGCTTTCAGGTTCCGCCCGCGTAACGCCGCCGCGGTTACTTTCTCTCTGTGTATAAGTTGTGTATAGATTATTGTCGGCTAAGACGATAGCGTGTACAGCCTGGGCGCGTGCCATAGCAGGTCGCCCCCGCAACTGTGTACAACCCTAAGGCCGGCAGGTTACGTCGCCCCGGCGCGCCTGCTCGGGCATGTCGGGACCGGGTAGCAACGGGAGGAGACTGGATGGCGTTTTTACATTCGTTCGCAGCGGGCTACCGAGCCTTGGTCATTGGCAGTAGCGGGACCCTGGGGCGGGCGTTCTGTGAGCAGCTGGAGCGTGACCCCGATTGTGCTTTGGTTACGCAACTCAGCCGCCACACCACGCCGGCGTTTGACCTCACCGATCCGCCCAGCATCGCGGCTGCGGCAAAGGCGCTGGCCGACAACGGGCCCTATCAGCTCATTCTGCTGGCCACTGGCGTGCTCCACGGGCCTGGCATCGCGCCGGAAAAGTTCCTCGGCGCTATAGATGCCGAGGTCCTGCAACAGGTATTCCAGATCAACAGCCTGGGACCAGCGCTGGTACTGCAGCACTTTCTGCCGCTACTTGATGCCCGTGGTGCCATGGCCTTGCTCTCGGCCAAGGTGGGCAGCATCGAGGACAATCGGCTGGGCGGTTGGTACGCCTATCGCGCCTCCAAGGCGGCACTCAACATGCTGGTCAAGACGGCGGCCATAGAGTTGGCCCGGCAACGCCCGCAGGCGCGCCTGCTCAGCCTGCACCCGGGCACCGTCATTTCTCCGCTGTCGCAGCCCTTTCGCGGCGCGGCCAATGCTCGTCCTGCTGCACAGGCAGCGGCCGAGTTGCTAAAAGTCGTGGATGCCAGCACAGCGGCAGACAGCGGCGGCTTCTTCGCTTATAACGGAGAGCGTCTACCCTGGTAACCAGGAGAAACCTGATGAATCTGCAACAACTGATCAAGCTGGCCAGCGAGGGTCAGGTGCGTGAGCTGGAAGTGCTATCGCTTGAAGGCGGTATTTATATTGTGCGCGCCCATCTGCTGCACGGCTGTCGCACCTTGCAGAACGCACGCGGCAACACGCTGCACCTGCGCTCCACCACCCATGTACGGGACCTGCTGCGCGATCTTCCAGCTTCACTATCCGCGTTGCCCTGCGTCCTGGTGCAGCACGTGGTACACGACGAAATGTGCGGCGCTCGGCAGGGCGAGATCGCGCCATTGCGTATGCCGTTTTCGCTGGCGGCGACGTGGTAGGCGCGGGAGGTAGCAGTGTGCAGACCTTCAGCGGCGCGTGCCTGTGCGGTGCGGTGCGCCTGGTCGCCAGCGGGCTACCCGACCGGGTGGGTGTGTGCCACTGCCACGACTGCCGCAAACACCACGGCGCACTTTTCTATGCCGCAGCCATCTTTCCGCAGGCGGCCGTCAGCATCACGGGTGAAACCCAGCACTACCAAGGCCGTCACTTTTGCCCGCGTTGTGGGTCGTCGGTGTTTGCGCGCAGCGACAATGAAGTAGAAGTGCACCTGGGTGTGTTGGATCAGGGAGATCAACTGGTGCCGACCTACGAGGTGTGGACCTGCCGTCGCGCGCGCTGGCTCCCAGCGTTTGCCGGTATGCAGGGCTATGCGCGTGACCACGAGGGAGAGAGCTAGCTGCGAGCCTCGCCTGGTCAACGAGGATCCGTCACTCCGACTTCCCAGTCTCCTCGACACTCAGTCTGAGTGGCTGGCCATATTCTTCGGCCATTATGAACCACTCCCGTCTGTGGGCCGACCTCAGCGCTGCCGGCCTCGGGCGGCTGGGCGACGCTAATCAGCGCCTTCCGATTTCTGGCTCGTCCCCTGCTGCTCCGCAATCATCGAGCGCACGCGCTGGGTCATGGCTTCTATCGAGAAGGGTTTGGTGAGTACCGACATACCTGGGGCTAGCTGCCCGTTTCCGACAATTGCGTTCTCGGCATAGCCGGTGATGAAGAGCACTTTCAGGTTGGGGCGGACGCTGCGAGCGGCATCTGCCATCTGGCGGCCGTTGAGCCCGCCTGGTAGCCCAACGTCGGTCACCAGCAGGTCAATGCGCACGTCCGATTGCAGGATATTGAGTCCTTCGGCGCTGTCGCCGGCTTCAATCGTGGTGTAGCCGAGCTCTTCCAATATCTCCGCGACCAGCATTCGCACCGTGGTCTCGTCGTCTACTACCAGCACTGTCTCGCTTTGTTCGGAGCTCTTTAATTCGGGAGCTTCAGAGGGTTGGCTTTCACCTTCGATGTTGCCATGGTGGCGAGGGAGATAGAGACGCACTGTAGTGCCCTCTCCCAGCTTCGAATAGATGCGTACCTGTCCGCCGGACTGCTGGGCGAAGCCATAAATCATCGAAAGGCCAAGCCCGGTGCCCGATCCCAAAGGCTTGGTGGTGAAGAAGGGTTCGAACACGCGGGGGAGCAGCTCTGGTGGTATGCCAGTGCCGGTGTCGGTTACGCACAGCGATAGATACTGGCCCGCCGGCATCTGAAGCTGTTCAGCTTCGCGCTCGTCTAGCACCATGTTGGCGGTTTCCATCTTAATGTGTCCGCCATCCGGCATGGCATCTCGCGCATTGATGCATAGATTCAGTAATGCGCTCTCCAGTTGCGGTGCATCTACCAAGACAGCCCAGAGGCCAGAAGTGTTCGCGACTTCTACGACGATGCCAGGGCCTACGCTACGCTGAATCATCTCCTGCATACCCCTGACAAGCAGCTGCACATCAGTCGGCTTTGGATCAAGAGTCTGACGTCGGGAAAAGGCAAGCAGCCGGTGGGTCAGGGCGGCGGCGCGCTTGGCCGCTCCCTGGGCAGCGAACATATACCGCTCAACATCGGCAAATTGCCCTTGCTGCATGCGTACCTGCATCAGCTCAAGCGACCCGGAGATGCCGGCAAGCAAGTTGTTGAAATCATGCGCCAGGCCGCCGGTCAGTTGGCCGACCGCATCCATTTTCTGCGATTGGCGCAGCCTGGCCTCGGCCTCCATCAGCTCGGCAGTGCGTTCGGCTACGCGCTGCTCCAGTGTTTCGTTGAGGGCTTGCAAATCGGCGATGGCTTTATCACGTTCTGCCTCGACCGCGCGGCGCCCCTCAATGTCGATAAGTACCCCAGGGAAGCTGACGGGCGTGCCATCAGGAGCGTGGTCTACGCGGCCGTTGGCCTCCAGCCAGTAATAGTTGCCATCCCTGCGCCGCACGCGGTACTGGTGTGCGTAGCGGCCGCCCCGCGCTATGGCCTCATCAATAGCTTT
Organism: Halopseudomonas sp.; assembly: GCF_036960865.1. Taxonomy (GTDB): domain Bacteria; phylum Pseudomonadota; class Gammaproteobacteria; order Pseudomonadales; family Pseudomonadaceae; genus Halopseudomonas. The sequence continues at coordinate 57,800 of NZ_JBALWE010000003.1, read as the reverse complement.
GGCCAGTCCCGCCTGGTCCTCCGGGTGCACGGTGGCAATGATCTGAGCGCGTGGAATACCTTCCTGGCCAAGGGTGGGGTCCAGACCAAAGGCATCGGCAAAGGCTTCATCGACCATGAAGCGATCCGTCAAGAGGTCCCAGGTCCAGGTGCCTATAATGGCTCCGGCCGCGAGGGCTAGCTGTACACGTTGCACATTTTTCTGGGTGAGAGCCTCGCTGATACGCAGGCGTTCTTCGGCCGCATGTCGCTCGGTGACGTCAATGACAAAACCGGGGAAGCTGGTTGGCTGGCCGTACTGGTCAAACTCGACGCGTCCGGTTGCGTCGAGCCAGTAATACTTCCCATCTGCTCGCTTGACGCGATACTGATGCGCGTACGCTCCGCCGCGCACGACAGCTTCCTTGATCGCCGCGTCCAGGCCTGGTCTGTCCTCGGGATGCACGTTTTCCAGCACTCTGGCGAGAGGTACTTCTATATTCAAAAAGCTGGAGTCCAGACCGAACGCGAGAATAAAACCCTCGTCGACGGTAAAGCTGTCTCTGGTCGGGTGCCAGTTCCATGTGCCAATGACGCCGCCGGCCGCAAGCGCGCTGCGTACGTGCTCGTTATCTCGCCGGGCTTGAGCCTCACGAGCACGCAGCGTCTCGGCCTCGGTCAGTTGAAGGCGGAGCTGCTCGTTTTCTGCCCTTAGCGAGGCGAGTTCATCCCTGTTATTGGACATGTCAATTCACTGCGCCCGCGTGGCGTCCTTGATTATGTGATGATTGCCCCGATGGCGTGAAAGCTAGCTAAACCGTGATCGCTGACCGAAGCCAGCAGTCCACTGGTTGCCACCAGCTGATGCCTTGCGGCGACGCAATATAGCCAAGCCCGTTGCTTTGGCAGCATATCTGAAACGCCGATACCTTAGAAAGCGGATACTGATTGCATTGCTAGCGGGCGAATAAATGTCGCAAAGCCTGAATTCAAAACCATGAACGGGGTTCGCCTGAGTACGACTGGCACCTCCACTGAGCTTTGCGGTCAATCAAAGATAACGAACAGATTATCTGCCAGGAAATCATTCATGCCTGATTCCGCGACTCACGCCGATCTGCCTCGCGACCTGCATTACGTCGACGACTCCCAACCCGGTATCCGCCGCAAGAAGGTACGAGGCAAGTTTCAGTATTTTGATCCTGAGGGTGAGCGCATCACCGATGCCGATGAGATCAAGCGACTCAATGCGCTGGCGGTGCCGCCGGCCTATACCGATGTGTGGATCTGTGCCGATCCGTGTGGACATTTGCAGGCTACCGGGCGCGATGCAAAGGGCCGCAAGCAGTACCGTTATCACGCGCGCTGGCGCGAGGTGCGCGATATCGACAAGTACTCACGCCTGGAGGAATTTGGCAAAGCGTTGCCCAAACTACGCAAACACCTGGAGGCGCAGCTGGCGGAGCCCGGGTTTAGCCGCGAGAAGGTGCTGGCCACCGTGGTGATGTTGCTGGATGCAACCCTGATTCGCGTGGGCAACACCCAGTACGCGCGTGAGAACAAATCCTATGGGCTGACCACGCTGCGCACGCGTCATGTAGAGGTCCAGGGCAGTGAGATACAGTTTCACTTTCGCGGCAAGAGCGGGGTGGAGCATGAGGTCAGCGTGAGGGACAAGCGCATGGCCAAAGTGGTCAAGCGCTGTCAGGAGCTACCGGGGCAGAATCTGTTCCAGTATGTGGACGAGGAGGGCGAACGGCACAACGTCAGTTCATCCGACGTCAATGCCTATCTGCACGACCTGACCGGGGCGGATTTTACCGCCAAGGATTACCGCACCTGGGCCGGCACGGCCATGGCACTGGCGGTGCTGCGCGAGCTGGAATGGCAGCCCGAGTCGGAGGCCAAGCGGCACGTGGTAGCCATGGTAAAAGAGGTGGCCAAGCAGCTTGGCAACACCCCCGCTGTCTGCCGCAAGTGCTATATACATCCGGCGGTGCTGGAGCATTTCAGTCTGGGCGAATTGTCCAAAATGCCGAAGCCGCGGGTGCGCAAGGGACTGAAGGCTGAAGAGGTTGCCCTGGCGATGTTTCTGGAGCGGCTGGCGGCAGAAACGCCTAAGACCTGCAAGGCTGGTTGAACCTTTGCCTCGTTCAGAGGATCGATAGCACATAGGTGTCAGGTGCTGGCAGGAACGGGTGACTGCCGGCCGCTGCTTAGCCATTTCATCCCGCCCCACCGGCCGGGTAATCAAGCCTTTTGGCTGTTTTATCGATCCCCGCCGTAGCGATGCGCCAGTGCGCTGAAGATGACGTATTGACGTCGCCTTTATTAAGCCGAATGTGCTAAAAAGCGTGCTGGTAAGCTGTAACAAAAAATATCATCGACGAGAAACGGACGAATGTCAGAATTGGACCAAAGCGCGATCGACGCGCTGCAAGCAAAGCAAGCGGACGTGCAGGGCGCGTGGATCGCAAGCCTCGAGGAGAACGGCTCCTCCAAGGGAGTGCGGCCTGACGAGCTGCACAAACAGGCGGCCGAGTTTTTGAAGCTGTTTATTGCTGGCGTTTCTGACGCCGGTACCGATAGCTGGGAATCAGGCGCCTGGAATGAAATACGCCAGTTTCTGGAAAAGATTTCGCACAGCCGCGCTCTGCAGGGGCTGGATGCCCAGCAAACGGCGAATTTCATTTTTTCGCTCAAGCGGCCTGTGTTTGATTTGCTGCAGCGCGAGGCCAAGGTGGATGCGGCTGTATTGACCACGCAAATTACCAGTATTTCCGAGCTGCTGGATGAAATGGGCATGCATACCGTGCGCACCTTTCAGAAAGCGCGTGAGTCGGTAATCAAGCGGCAACAGGAAGAGCTGCTGGAGTTATCTACCCCCGTAGTGAAGCTCTGGGACGGCGTATTGGCTCTGCCGATGATCGGCACGCTGGACTCCCAGCGCACACAAGTTGTGATGGAATCTCTGCTGCAACGCATAGTGGATACCGGATCTGAAATCGCCATCATCGATATCACCGGTGTGCCCACCGTAGATACCCTGGTTGCCCAGCACCTGCTGAAAACGGTCACCGCCATTCGCTTGATGGGTGCCGACTGCATCATTAGTGGCGTGCGTCCACAAATCGCCCAGACCATCGTCCATCTGGGGCTGGATCTTGAAGGCATAGTGACCAAGGCCAATCTGGCGGATGCATTTGCTCTGGCGCTGAAACGCTCAAATCTGACTGTCACCAAGGCGAGCTGATTATGGAGCGCATTCCCATACTGAGAATGGGTGAGTATCTGCTGGTGACCGTTCAAGTCGAGATGCATGACCAACTGGCCCTTACTCTGCAGGAAGACCTGGCCGACCGCATCAGTGAAACCGCTGCGCGGGGCGTGCTTATTGATATTTCTGCTCTGGAAATTGTCGATTCGTTCATCGGACGTATGATCGCCAATATTTCCGGGCTGTCCAAGATCATGGACGCCAAGACAGTCTTGGTAGGCATGCAGCCGGCGGTGGCGATCACGTTGGTCGAGCTGGGGTTGAACCTTCCGGGTGTGGCTACCGCCATGGATGTGGATCGCGGAATGAAATTGCTGCGCACAAAAGTGCAGCAGCAATGAACATAAAAGACGAAGGGACGCGGCCCATCCGCACAGAACAGGACATCGTCATGGCACGCCAACTGTGCCGCAAGCTGGCCCAGGATTGCGGGCTGCGCTTGGTGGCGCAAACCAAGGTCGTGACGGCGGTCAGCGAGCTTGCGCGCAACACGCTTATCCACGGTGGCGGTGGCGAAATGCAGTGGGAGCTGGTCGAAGAAGGCATGCGCCAGGGCTTGCGCGTGGTCTTCAGTGATGAAGGACCGGGTATTCCCGATATGGATCTGGCCATGACCGACGGTTGGACTTCTGGCGGCGGTCTTGGCTTGGGCCTGACGGGGTCAAAACGCTTGGTCAACGAGTTTGATATCGAAACCACACCGGGTGAAGGCACTCGGATAACGATCACTCAATGGAGCTGACCCTAGGAGCAAGCCTCAGCGAAATTATAGCGATTGAGGACGAGAGCCAGGTGGGACAGGCCAGGCGGCGCGCCAAGCAGCTGGCCGAGCTGGCAGGCTTTAAGCCGGCAGATGCCGGGCGTGCGGCCCTGGTTGCCACCGAGCTGACGAGTAATATCCTCAAACATGCCGGTAGCGGTGAACTACAGGTGCGTTTGTTGTCAGTGCAGGGAGGCAATTGTGTTGAGCTGATAGCCATTGACCGCGGGCCGGGCTTTGACGCGCACCGCTGCCTGCGAGATGGCTTCTCTACCGGCGGCACTAAAGGAGAGGGCCTCGGTTCTGTTTCCAGACAGTCGCAGATGCTGGATATCTTTGCCGATGAACGCGGCGCAGTGGTAGTGGCGAGATTGCTTCCGACAGGCGTCAAGGATCTGCGTGTGGGAGTACAGTTGCATGCGATGCAAAACCATTTGGCCTGCGGTGATGCGTGGCACCTCTGTATCAGCGGTTCCAGGCTCAGTGCCCTGGTGATCGATGGCTTGGGGCATGGCGAAGACGCGCAACTTGCTGCGTGGGCTGGCCGTGACGCTTTTGCCGCGCATCCCTTTGAGCATCCCGACAGACTTTTTGCCTCGATGCATCGCGCCATGAATGGCACGCGTGGCGGGGCGGCCGCTATTGCGCAGTTCGATGCTGAAAGTGGCGTGCTTCAGTTCGCCGGTATTGGCAATATTGGCGCGCGGCTGGTTGCCAGCGAGGGCGCACGCGGGTTGGCCTCGCATCCGGGTATCGTTGGCGGGCAGTACCGCAAGGTGCACACCTTTACCTATCCCGACGCAGGCAGGAGTATGTTGGTGCTGTACAGTGATGGCTTGCAGTCGCGCTGGGATCTTAATGCTTATCCGGGGTTGGCCTTCCAGCACCCCGCCACTATAACTGCGGTGCTGCACCGGGACTTTTGCCGCGGCCGAGACGATGTCACCATCATGGCCATAGACCTGGAGTTGCCCAATGGTTGAATCAACAGAAATTTTCCGGTTGCAGTCTGAAAACGAAGCACTGCGGCAGGAGCTGGACGAGACCAATCAGGGGGTGCTCGCGCTGTACGCAGAGCTCGATTCGCAGGCCGAGGCGCTGAAGCAGGCGTCGGAGCTGAAGAGCCGCTTTCTGTCTTACATGAGCCATGAGTTCCGCACCCCTTTGGGCTCGATATTGAGTATCACCAGCCTGCTAAAAGATCAGTTGGATGGCCCGCTCAACGAGGAGCAGCAGAAGCAAGTGCTGTTTGTGCGAACCTCGGCGCAGGAGTTGACGGAAATGGTTAACGACCTGCTTGATCTGGCCAAGATTGAAGCTGGCCGTATCAGTATTTCGCCCGGCTGGTTCGATATGTTCGATCTCTTTGCTGCCCTGCGCGGCATGTTCCGTCCTATTGTTGACAGCGACGCGGTAGACCTCGTGTTTGAGCAGCCGGTCGGCGTGACGCGCCTTTACACCGACGACACTAAGCTCGCGCAGATTTTGCGCAACTTCATTTCCAATGCGCTCAAGTTCACCCTGCGCGGCGAAGTGCGCGTATCCGCCGCGCTGGAAGGCGATAATGAGGTGCGTTTTTCCGTCAGCGATACGGGGATCGGTATCCCTGAAGATATGCATGATCGGCTGTTCGAAGACTTTGTTCAGATCGACTCGCCTCTGCAAAAGCGGCTGCGCGGTACCGGTCTTGGTTTGTCGTTGTGCAAACGTTACGCAGAGCTGCTCGGTGGCCGCGTAGGGGTCGAAAGCCACCCCTCGGTAGGTTCAACTTTTTACCTGGTGATACCGGTCTCTGAGGGAGGCAAGGAAGATGATGAGTGAGCGGTGCCTGCTGATCGTTGACGATAACGCAGCTACGCGGTATTCCATCCGCCGTCGGCTGGAAAGTCACGGCTATCGCGTGATGGAAGCAGGTAATGGCGAAGCCGGATTGGCGCTGATTGATGCGCATCCTCTGGATGCCTTGATCCTGGACATCAACCTGCCGGACATGAGCGGCTTCGATATCGCTCGCCGTCTGCGGGCCGACCCGCGCACCGCGCTGTTGCCGGTAATTCACGTCTCGGCCGCTTCCATCGACACCCGCGATATTATCTCGGGGCTGGACGCGGGAGCCGATGCCTACCTTATTCACCCCATCGACCCGGATGTTCTGCTGGCCACGCTTGGCACCCTGCTGCGGGTGCGCGATACCGAGCACGCCCTGAGAGAGCGAGAGGAGCACTTCCGCGAAATATTCGAGAATATTTCCGCGCCGATCGCCGTGGTCGACTCTTCGCTCACCATCCACAACCGCAATCAGGCGTTCAACCGGCTGGCTTTGGACTGCACCGGCGATGAGCTGGACGACTGCATGGTCGAGGGACAGGCAGAAACACTGGACATAGTGCGTGCCACTATCAGCGCTCGGGGGCGCTGGAGCGGACCGTTGAAAATGCTGGGTGAGGAGTCTGACCGGGTCACTCAGTGGCAGGTAGCACCCTACCGGGCCCCTGACCTGTCGTTCATCTTTATTGAGGATGTGACCGAGCGCCTGCACAAGGAGCGTACGCAGGAAGAGTTGCTGGCGACCGTCAGCCATCAGTTGCGCGCCGAAGTCAAAGAACGGGAACGCACCGAAGCCCAGTTGCTGCACGCCAGCAAGATGGACTCCCTGGGCAAGCTAACCGGTGGCATCGCGCACGATTTCAATAACCTGCTGACCAGCGTGATGATGAGTCTGGAGTTGGTCATAGAGCGGGTGAATGCCGGCAAGTACGATCAGGTTCAGCGCTATGCAGAGGGCGCCCTGCAGTCTGCCAAGAGTGGCGCAGCCCTGACTCATCGTCTGCTGGCATTTGCCCGGCAGCAACCGCTGGAAGCCAAGTCGGTCGATATGAACGCGCTGGTTGCTTCGCTGGATGACTTCATCCGCCGGGCCATCGGCGAGAATATTTCGCTGGTACTGAATCTCTCCTCCGAACCGGTCATTGCCCATGCCGATGCCAGCCAGTTGGAAAGCGCGATTATCAATCTGGTGATCAATGCCCGCGACGCTATGCCAAATGGCGGCGAAATTTGCATCAGCACCCAGGTGCTGGATGTGGCGAATGATTCAGAACTGCCCGATGGTCGTTATGTGGCGGCCCGCGTGCGCGACAATGGCACCGGCATAGCGCCCGAGTTATTGGACAAGGTGTTTGATCCTTTCTTCACCACCAAGCCTAGCGGCAAGGGCACGGGCCTGGGCCTCTCCATGCTGTATGGTTTTGCCGGGCAGTCGGGCGGCGTGGCGCGTATGCGCAGTGAGGTCGGACAATTCACCGAAGTGACGCTGTTGCTGCCGGTCAGTGAAAAAATGCCGCAAGCCTTGGAGCCCGAGGTCCGCAGCGCGTCGACCCCTGGCGGCGGGCACATCCTCATCGTGGACGATATTCTTGCTGTGAGCGCGGCGCTTCGAGAAACGCTCCTCGATGCCGGGTACCGCTGCACCTCGGCCGAAAGCGCGGAAAGCGCCTTGGAGATTCTCAGCGCCGACCCCTCTATCGATCTGCTGCTGACCGATATCGGCCTGCCCCGCATGAATGGTAACGAATTGGCTAAAGCGGCGCGCAGCGAGCGGCCCGAATTGCCAGTGCTGTTCATGACCGGCTACGCCGAAAGTGCCAAGAATCGGGAAAACTTCCGCGAGCCGGGAATGGATATCATGCTCAAGCCTTTCAGCATGAGCGAGTTGCTGACCAAGGCGTCCACGCTGTTAGCCAAGCCCTAAGGCGTCACTATCGTTGCAGGGCCACCGGGCTGACCCGCTCGCTGGCCTGTTTTATCGCATTCGCTTTGCTTGCGTTCCGCTTTGCGGCACCGGCCGCACTAAAACCCCTCCTTCTGAGCTAGATACCAGCCATCAGCCGCTGAGTCGCTGGTGGTTCTTTACGCTTTTTTTACGCTGCAGAGGCGTTCTGCCAATCGAGCCTTTACGCGCAACTTTCCGATAATTCAGCTCTACCTGAGTAGTTGTTTCGGAGAGAAGCCCATGTCCTTTGTTGATGCTGTATCGCTTGCCCTGACCTTGGGGTTGTTTGGCTATCTGCTGGTGGCGCTCCTGCGCGCGGATGAGGCTTAGGAGGCGCTATGCAAATCCATGATGTGCTACTGCTGCTGTCCTTCTTTGCACTTGTTCTGTTACCGGCACCCTTTCTGGGGCGCTATCTTTACCGCGCTATCGAAGGCGAGAAAACCTGGCTAAGCGGTTTGCTGCGGCCGGTCGAACGGCTGTGCTATCGCAGCTGCGGTATCGACCCGGCGATCGAGCAGGACTGGAAAAGTTACGCTCTCGCCGTGCTGACCCTGACCCTGATCAGTCTGGTGAGCCTATTCGGCATTCTGTTGCTGCAGGGCCATTTGCCACTCAACCCGCAGAAGCTTCCCGGCCTGGAGTGGACGCTGGCCTTCAATACGGCGGTCAGTTTTGTTACCAACACCAACTGGCAGGCTTACAGCGGTGAGGTGTCGCTGAGCTACTTCAGTCAGATGGTTGGCTTGGGGGTGCAGAACTTTGTCAGTCCGGCGGTGGGTCTGGCGGTGCTGTTGGTGTTCTGTCGCGGCATTGCGCGACGCTCCAGCCACTCGGTGGGCAACCTGTGGGTAGACCTCACTCGCATCATTCTTTACGGCTTTATTCCGCTGTGTCTGGTACTGGCGCTGCTGCTGGTATGGCAAGGCGTACCGCAATCCTTCGATGCCTATGTACAAGCCAAGACGCTGATGGGAGCTGACCAGAACATTCCTCTCGGGCCTGCGGCGAGCCAGATCGCCATCAAGCAGCTGGGCACCAATGGGGGTGGCTTTTTCGGCGTGAACTCGGCTCATCCGTTTGAGAACCCCACTGCCTGGAGCAACCTGTTCGAGCTGGCTTCAATCCTGCTGATTCCGGCCGCATTGCTGTTTACTTTTGGCCATTACGTCAAGGATTTGCGGCAAAGCCGCGCATTGCTGGCGTGCGTGTTGCTCCTGTTCTGCGCAGGTCTGGGCGTTGCGCTCTATGCCGAATATCAACCCAACCCCGCACTGGTGCAGCTGCCGATAGAGCAGATCGGTTCGCTGGAGGGCAAGGAAAGCCGCTTCGGTACCACTGCCTCTACGCTCTGGGCGGTCGCCACTACGGCCGCCTCCAATGGCTCGGTCAATGCGATGCATGACAGCTTCAGTGCCCTGGGTGGCCTGGTGCCCATGGCCAACATGATGCTGGGCGAGGTGGTGTTTGGCGGGGTAGGCGCGGGCCTTTATGGCATGCTGTTGTTTGTGCTGATTGCCGTGTTTTTGGCCGGGCTGATGATTGGGCGTACACCGGAATACCTGGGCAAGAAGCTGGAAGCCCGCGAAGTTCGCTTGCTGGTGTTTACGCTGCTGGTCATGCCAGTGGGCGTGCTGGTATTTGCAGCCCTGGCCAGCAGTCTTCCGGGCCCCGCCAACGCTGCCGGCAACCCCGGCGCGCATGGCTTCAGCCAGATTCTCTACGCCTACACCTCGGGTACCGCCAATAACGGATCTGCCTTCGCGGGGTTTGGCGCCGACACGCCCTTCCACAATCTGCTTATCGGGCTGGCCATGCTGCTTGGCCGCTTTGGCTACATCCTGCCGGTGCTGGCCATTGCCGGCAGCCTGGCGGCCAAGCAGCGTGTACCTGTAGGCAGCAACAGCTTTCCGACCCATGGCCCACTTTTTGTCATCCTGTTGACTCTGACCATCTTGTTGGTAGGCGGGCTGACCTTCTTGCCGGCCCTGGCGCTGGGGCCCATTGCCGAGCACTTCAACCTGATTCAGGGCTTCTGAGGAAAAGATCATGAATGCGACAACACCGGCCTCTGCCAAGGCCAAGCAGCAACCTGGTACTGAAAGCACGCTCGCCGCTCAGCTCAAGCCCGCCGTGCTGCAGGCCTTCCGCAAGCTCGACCCGCGCCAACTGGTGCGCTCGCCGATCATGCTGGTGGTGGAACTCACTGCCGTGGTCACCACGGTACTGTGCTTCATCCCCGATCCGCGAGTATCGGTTGGGCTGGCCGTGCAGATTGCGCTCTGGCTGTGGTTCACGCTGTTGTTCGCCAACTTTGCCGAGGCCTTGGCGGAGGGGCGGGGCAAGGCGCGGGCCGACAGCCTGAAAACCGGCAGCCAGGGGCTACAGGCGCGACGTCAGCGGGGTGATAGCTATGAGAGGGTGGCGGCCAGCAGCTTGCGCCGTGGCGATATCGTGCGGGTGGAGGCGGGCGAGCTGATACCCGGCGATGGTGAAATCATCGAAGGTATCGCTGCGGTGAACGAGGCGGCGATCACTGGCGAATCGGCGCCGGTGATCCGGGAGTCAGGCGGCGATCGCTCGGCAGTCACCGGTAACACCCGGGTGGTATCGGATTGGCTGCTGGTGGAAATCACTGCCAACCCCGGCGAATCGACGCTGGATCGCATGATCGCGCTGGTGGAGGGCGCCAAGCGACAGAAAACCCCCAATGAGGTGGCGCTGGATATTCTGCTGATTGGCCTCACCCTGGTGTTTCTGTTGGTGGTGGCAACGCTCCAGCCCTTTGCCCGGTACGCAGGCGGCGATGTGCCGCTGATCTATCTGGTCGCATTGCTGGTGACGCTGATTCCTACCACCATTGGCGGGCTCCTGTCGGCCATCGGCATTGCCGGTATGGACCGCCTGGTGCGGTTGAATGTGATTGCCAAATCTGGCCGGGCGGTGGAGGCGGCCGGTGATGTGCACGTACTGCTGCTGGACAAGACCGGCACCATTACCTATGGCAACCGCCGCTGTGCGGCCCTGGTGGCTGCGCCGGGCATCAGCTTGCAGAAGCTGCACCAGGCAACGCTGCTCGCCTCGCTGGCGGACGATACCGCCGAGGGCAAATCCATTGTTGACTACATTCGCGCCCAGGGTCCGGTCGAGCAGGTCGAGCGCGCGGGGTTGCAGGCCATCGCCTTCAGTGCCGAAACCCGGCTCTCGGGTGCGGACCACGCTGGCATCAGCTATCGCAAGGGTGCGGTGGATGCGGTACTGGGCTATCTGGATCTCAGCCGTGAGCAGTTACCTGCAGATATAGCGCAGGCAGTCGACAAGATAGCGCAGAGTGGGGGTACGCCGCTGCTCGTGGCAGAGCAATCGCGGCTGCTGGGCGCAGTGCATCTCAAGGATGTGGTCAAGCCGGGCATCGCCGAGCGCTTCGCCGAGCTGCGCACCATGGGCATCCGTACCGTAATGGTCACCGGCGACAACCCGCTGACTGCTGCTGCCATCGCCGCCGAAGCCGGTGTGGACGACCTGATTGCCGAGGCCACGCCAGAGAAGAAGCTGCAGCGTATCCGCAGCGAGCAAGCCGAAGGCAAGCTGGTGGCGATGTGCGGCGACGGTGCCAATGACGCTCCTGCCCTGGCCCAAGCCGATGTGGGCCTGGCCATGAACGATGGCACCCAGGCGGCACGGGAGGCGGCGAACCTGGTGGATCTGGATTCCGATCCTACCAAGCTGCTGGACGTGGTGCTGGTAGGCAAGGCGCTACTGGTGACCCGTGGCGCGCTCACCACCTTTTCGGTGGCCAACGATGTGGCCAAGTACTTTGCCATTCTGCCGGCGCTCTTTGCCGGCATATACCCCTCGCTTGGCGCGCTGAACCTGATGCGGTTGCACAGCCCGCAAAGCGCCATATTGTCGGCCATTGTGTTCAATGCGCTGATCATAGTGGCGCTGGTGCCGCTGGCTCTGCGTGGAGTGAGGGTGCAGGCCGCCGATGCCGCCAGCCTGCTGCGTCGCAACCTGCTGATCTTCGGGCTGGGCGGGCTGGTAGCGCCCTTTGTGGGAATCAAGCTGATTGATCTTCTGCTGGTAGCTGCCGGTCTGGTGTGAGTGTGGCCGCAATAGACAGATCTGGCAGGCCGGGTCTGTCTCGAGAAAAAATTTGGGAGCAACAACATGTTCAAACAGATTCGTCCGGCTGTGACTTTCCTGGCCCTTGCCACCCTGCTGACAGGTGTGGTCTATCCGCTTACGGTAACAGCCATCGCGCAACTGGCCTTTGCCGAGCAGGCCAATGGCAGTCTGGTGACTGATTCGACTGGGCAGGTGCGCGGTAGTCATCTGCTGGCACAAGCCTTTGCTGGCGAGCAGTGGTTTCAATCACGACCTTCGGCGGTGGACTATGCGGCGAGCGCGAGTGGGGGCAGCAATCTGGCACCAAGCAACCCCGCGTTTCGCGAGCGTATCAGCGCGGCGGCCTCGGTTTGGCAGGAGGGAGCGACTGCGCCGGTGCCCATGGCACTGGTGACGTCCTCGGCCAGCGGCCTTGATCCTGACCTGCCGCCCGCTGCAGCGCGTTATCAGGTTCAGCGTATTGCCGCCGCGCGGGGCATCCCCCCGGCTCAGGTTGAGCAGATGATCCTGCGGCTGACCCGCACACCCTTGATCGGACCGCCGACCGTAAATGTTCTGGCGCTGAATCAGGCCCTGGCTGACAATCTCTCTGTTAACCCTAGCGAGTAATACCGCATGAGCAACGCTGCGCGCGCCGATGCCCTGTTGAGCGAGCTACCCAGGCAGGGTCGCGGAAAACTAAAGGTGTTTCTCGGCGCCGCGCCGGGCGTTGGCAAGACCTACGCCATGCTGCAGGCGGCGCACACGCAGTTGCGTCAAGGCACGCGTGTGCTGGTGGGGGTAGTGGAGTCCCACGGCCGCGCGGAAACCGGCGCTCTGCTTGACGGGTTGCCGGTGCAACCGCTCAAGCCCGTGGACTATCGCGGCGTGACTCTGCAGGAGATGGATCTGCAGGCGATCCTGGATAATCCGCCGCGCTTGTTGCTGGTGGATGAATTGGCGCACACCAATGCTCCGGGTAGCCGGCACAGCAAACGCTGGCAGGATGTGCAGGAACTGCTTGGCGCGGGGATCGATGTCTATACCACGGTCAATGTGCAGCACTTAGAAGCGCTGAACGATCAGATTCGCGATATTACCGGCGTGCATGTGCGCGAGACGCTGCCCGACTGGGTCGTACAGGAAGCTGACGAAATACTGCTGATCGACCTGCCGCCGCGCGAGCTGCTGGAGCGGTTGCGCGACGGCAAGGTGTATATACCCGAGCAGGCACGGGCGGCGATTGATGCGTTCTTCAGTCAGACCAACCTCACTGCTCTGCGCGAGCTGGCGATGCAGACCGCCGCAGCGCAGGTGGACGCCGATCTTAATCGGCGCTATCGCTCCCTTGGACAGCAGGCGCCCAACGTGCTGGGCCGCTTGCTGGTGGCCATTGATGGCGATGCCAAGGCCGAGCGGCTGGTGCGTCATGCCTGTCGTGTTGCCGAGCGGCGCAATCTGCCTTGGTCGGTTCTGCACGTGGACCGAGGCGAGCGCCGCGACGAGCAACGTCTGAGTCTGCTGCAGAAAGCGCAGCAAATTGCCGAGCGTCTGGGCGGCGAAGTGGTGAGCCTGCGCGGTGAAAATATCGCTGCGACCCTGATCGAGCATGCCCGAGCACGGCGCGCCAGCCTGCTGTTGATTGGTCGCAGCCAACGGGCCTGGTGGCAACGCGGATTTCATCGCGGCCTGGCCGGGCGATTACTGGCCGCAGGCAAAGGCCTGGAGGTCAGTGTACTGGATACCGAAACCAGCCACCCGCCGCTGCGGCGCAGTGTGCCGCCGCCAGTGGGCCGGCACTACATGTTTGCCCTGCTGGCGGTGGGGTTGGCCATTGCTGCGGCCACCGTGCTGGCGCGCTTTATGGAATTGCCCAACATCTCGCTGGTGTTTCTGGTGGCAGTGCTGGTGGTGGCGGTGCGCAGCAGCCTGGGGCCGGCGCTGGTGAGCGCGGGTGTGTCTTTTCTGGCCTACAACTTCCTGTTCATCCCGCCCACGCTGACACTGACCATCGATCGCGAGCAGGATGTGCTGACCTTGCTGTTCTTTCTGCTTATGTCAGGGCTCACCGGCAATCTTGCCAGCCGGCAGCGGCGGCAGTTGCAATCGGCCAGAGACGCCCAAGCCGAGACGGTGGCCGTGCTTGAACTATCGCGCAAGCTCACCGCAGCGACCGATAGGCAGGCTGTTTTGGCCGCTGCGATACAGCACTTTGCACATTGGCACGATCTGAATATCAGCATCATGACGCGCGGCAAGGAGGGTGTATGGACGGTACAGGCTGGAGACAAGCCGGTGCTGACCGATGCCGAGCGGGCCGCCGCCGACTGGGCCTGGCAGCACGGGCAGCCGGCGGGGCGAGGCACCGACACACTGCCGTCCGGCGCATGGTGGTGGCTACCGCTGGCCGGAGACGAAGGCCCGCTGGCGATGCTGGGCGCGGCAACCCGTCAGGGCGAGGCGCTGCTGCCATCGCAGCAACGGTTGCTGGCGGCGTTGGGGCAGCCCTTGGCGCAGGCACTGCAACGCGCGCGGTTGGCAGAAGAGCTGGAAGCGGCGCGGCTGCACGGCCAGACCGAAGAATTGCGCAGTGCGCTGCTGGCATCAGTATCGCATGACCTGCGCACACCGCTGACCGCCATGCGCGGCTCGATCGACAGCCTGCTGGAGCTGGGTGAGCAGATTCCCATGGCCGACCGGCGCGAGTTGCTTGAAGGGACGCGCAATGAAGCCGAGCGCCTTGATCGCTACATCCAGAACCTGCTGGACATGACGCGCCTGGGGCACGGCGCTCTGGCCCTGGAGCGTGACTGGGTTGCCGCAGCGGATGTGGTCGGCAGTGCCTTGCAGCGCCTGCGTCCGGTTCTGGCCGGTTTGCAATTGGAAATATCGGTGCCAGAGGAGTTGCCTTTGTTGTACGTGCACGCCGCGCTGATCGAACAGGCGCTGATCAATGTGCTGGAAAATGCCGCGCGGTTTTCGCCCGAGGGAGGCCGCCTGCGGGTGGCGGTGGAAACCGATAGCGCCGAGCTACGCTTCGTTGTGGCGGATCAGGGCCCAGGCATTCCCGAGCACGAGCGCGAAAAGGTATTCGATATGTTCTATACCGCCGCCCGCGGCGACCGGGGTGGGCAGGGTACCGGGTTGGGTCTGGCTATCTGTCAGGGCATGTTGGGCGCGCATGCGGGCCGGGTATCGGTAGGCGCAGGGCTTGACGGTAGTGGTGCCAGCCTGATCCTGCATCTACCATTGCACGCACAACCCGCCATGCAAGAAGAGCCGGCATGTCCACCAACAACGCAACCGTACTGATCGTTGATGATGAAGCGCAGATTCGCAAGTTTCTGCGTATCAGTCTCATAGCCAAAGGCTACAAGGTGCTGGAGGCCGCTACCGGCCGAGATGGTCTGGCGCAGGCGGCGCTGGGCCGGCCCGACTTGCTGGTGCTGGATCTTGGCCTGCCGGATATGGATGGTCAGCAGGTGCTGCAAGAGCTGCGGGAGTGGTCGGCCATGCCGGTGCTGGTGCTTTCGGTCAGATCCAGCGAAGACGAAAAAGTGAAAGCGCTGGATGCCGGGGCCAACGATTACGTCACCAAACCCTTTGGTATTCAGGAATTTCTCGCCCGCGTGCGTGTATTGCTGCGCACGGGCGGCGGCGCCGAAAGCGCTGCTGCGACCGTGGTGACCGGTCCGCTCAGTATCGACTTTGCGTACCGCAAGGTCACAGTCGACGGTGAAGAGATCAGCCTCACGCGCAAGGAGTACATGGTGCTCAGCATGCTGGCGCGGTACCCCGACCGGGTGATTACCCAGCAGCAACTCCTGAAGGACATCTGGGGCCCCAGCCATGTTGAGGACACCCACTATCTGCGCGTGGTGGTAGGGCATCTGCGGCAAAAGCTGGGCGATGACCCCACCTCACCGCGCTTCATACTGACCGAAGCTGGCGTGGGTTATCGGCTACTGCAACGCTGAGTCGGTCGGGCCGCGTGGTAACCGATGAAAGGGATATGAAGCGCGCCATTCACGTTGCCGGCTGCTCCTCGTCAACGCGTTGTCCGATCAGCGTCATGGCATGGCCTACGAATTCCTCTTTTTCCCCCACTGGCGCCACATAGTGCAGCGCCGCAGCGGCCGCTTCGTCACCCTGCAGCCGCGCAATCACCCAGGCGGCGAGGTAGCTGGAGGCCATGCAACCACCGGCTGATGCGATATTGCCTCGCGCGAAGAACGCTTGGTTGAGTACCTCGATGCCGGCTTCCTGCACCCAGGGTCTGGTAGTGAGGTCAGTGCAGACGGGTAAGCCGTGCAGCAGCCCCAACTTGGCCAGCAGCAGGGCGCCTGAGCATTGTGCAGCCAGCAGTTGTCGGGTCGGGTCCAGCTTGAGCTGAGCCATCAGCGCGGTATCGGCTGCTATGTCGCGGGTGTTAATGCCGCTGCCGATAATCACCGCATCGGCGTTGTTGACCTCTGCCAGGTTAGTCTGACTTTTCACTAGCAGGCCGTTCATGGACAGTACCTGAGTGGTTGGGCTGGCGATGCTCACGCGCCAGCCCGGCTGCTTGATGCGATTGAGTATGCCGTACGCAATCAGGGAGTCGAGTTCGTTGAAGCCGTCGAAGGTGAGAATGCTGATGTGCATGAGCTGATCCTGCAAGTGGGGTTGTCCGGCAGCATCGAATGCCAGATCATGACAATCAAATAATTGTCATGGATACAGCGGCGTGGTGCGCAGCAGATACAAAAGCCTGGTGGATTCGCTGGCAGCCGAGATTCGCTCAGGTCGCCTTGCTCCCGGCACCCGTTTGCCCACCCATCGCACGTTGGCCGCAGCAGAAGGCGTTGCGCTGGCAACGGCCACACGTATCTATGCAGAGTTAGCGAGCATGGGGTTGGTAAGCGGTGAGGCAGGGCGTGGCACCTTTGTGCGCGAGCTGGGGTTGCCGCCCGGACATGGTGTAGACCAGCAAGCGACCGCGCCCGAGATGCTGGATATGAACTTCAACTATCCGGCATTACCCGAGCAGACCGAGCTGTTGCGCAGCGGTCTGCGACACTTGGCCAGTGCCGGTGATCTGGAAGCGCTTCTACGCTATCAGCCGCACGCTGGCAGACCGCACGAGCGCGCGGCGGTGGCGCGTTATCTTGCATGCCGAGGGTTGGCTGTCACGGCGCAGCAGGTACTTATAGTCAGCGGCGCGCAGCATGGTTTGGCGGTCAGTGTTATGGCGCTGCTTGATCCCGGTGATGTGGTGGCGGTCGATAGTCTCAGCTATCCCGGATTCAAGGTGCTGGCCGAGTCACAGCGGTTGGAGCTGCTGCCCGTCGCTGTAGTGGACCAGGGTACTGGCATGCAGCCAGATATGGATGCGCTGGCGGCCTGTTGTGCGCAGAGACGGGTGCGCGCCATCTACGCCATGCCCACGGTGCACAACCCGCTGAGCTGGGTGTTGACTCTATCGCAGCGTCGGCGTCTGGTGGCCATTGCGCGCAAGCATGACCTGCTGATTATCGAAGATGCCGCGTACGCCTTTCTGGCGGATGCGCCACCGGCACCCTTGGCCGCCTTGGCGCCGGAGCGCACGCTGTATGTATCAGGGTTTTCCAAGAATCTGGCTACCGGGCTGCGCGTGGGCTATGTAGTAGCACCGGTCAAATGGGTACCTCGGCTGGAGCGCGTGATACGCGCCACTACCTGGAACACGCCAGGCGTAATGTCTGCCTTGGTATGTCATTGGCTGGCCGACGGCACCGCTGCGCGCGTGGAAGCGCAAAAGCGGGCTGATGCCGCCACTCGCCAAGCCTTGGCGCGACGAATACTGGGTGATCGGCGCTGTATCGGCCACGCAGAATCCTACTTCCTCTGGTTACCTCTACCTGCCGAAGTGCGGGCTGAGCAGGTGGTCATGGCCTTGCTGCACGCCAATGTTGCCGTCTCTTCAGCCGAACCATTTACCCATGCGCAGCAGGTGCCGCATGCTCTGCGCCTGGCGCTGGGTTCGCTGCCGCTGCCTTTACTGGAAACTGCACTGCAGCGAGTCGTGCAGGTGATCAGCGACTGGGAGCTGAGGTAAACCACGCTTGTGGCCTCCCTGCTTTGCTGTCAGACCTCAGCGAGCTGCTTCGCCAGCGACCATTGCGGTGGGTTGAGCTGAGGGCCGGGCCGATAGCCCCCAGCCTGCAAGCATGGCTGCCGCTTGCCCATAAAGATTTAGCGCTCCCCAGCCGGGATTGGCTATCATGTGCAGACGCTTTCCGAGGTAGGTTAGTACATGTTGCGGTTTATGCGTCCGGTGCTGTTCGTATGCGGTATTTTGATGTTGATCATGGCCGGGCTTATGGCCTGCGTGACGATTTTTGCCTGGTGGCGGCAGGACCCTGAGATGCAGGTTTTTCTGATGTCAGCTGCGATAACGCTTGGCGTCGGCGGTAGCCTGGTACTGAGTTGCAGAACGCCCGGGTTTCACCTGATTTCTCGTCAGCTGTATCTGCTCACCAGCCTAAGTTGGGTATTTCTCTCCTTGGCCGGCGCCTTGCCGCTATTCTTCAGTCATTTTCAGCTCAGTGCAGTAGATGCCGTATTTGAGGCGGTATCGGGCATTACTACGACCGGATCCACTGTACTCAGCGGCATCGAAAACCTGGCGCCCAGCCTGCTGCTGTGGCGCTCGCTACTGCAATGGCTGGGTGGTCTGGGCGTGATCGGGATGGCTGTATCCATCCTGCCTTTCTTGCGCATTGGCGGCATGCGGCTGTTCCACACCGAATCGTCCGACTGGTCAGACAAGTCGATTCCCCGTGTCCAGTCGCTGGCGCGCTTGCTGGTACTCACTTATCTGACTCTGACCTTGGCTTGTATCACCAGTTATTGGCTGGTCGGTATGACGCTATTCGACGCCATCAACCATGCGATGGCCACTGTCTCGACCGGCGGATTCGCCACCGACGACCGCTCCATGGGCCGCTTTGGCGCGCCGGTACTGTGGGTTTCTATCCTGTTTATGGTGCTCAGTGCCTTGCCTTTCACCTTGTTGATTGCCTTTGGCCGCAGGCCTTCCTTTGCGCTGTTCCAGAATCAGCAGGTGTTGGGCTTTCTCGGCATATTGTTTGTCGTCACGCTGCTGCTGACGGTTGACCTGATCGATCTCAACCTGTTTGGGCCCTTTGAGGCGCTCACACTCGCGGCGTTCAATCTGGTATCGGTGATTACCACCACCGGTTTCGCTGCCGGCGATTACACCCAGTGGGGCACCTTCAGTATCGCGCTGTTTTTTGTGGTGACTTTCATCGGCGGTTGCTCGGGCTCAACCAGTGGCGGCATGAAGGTATTTCGCTTTCAGCTGAGCTATCTGTTTCTGCGCTCCCAGATCCGCAAGCTGATTCACCCCAGCGGCATCTTTGTGACGCAGTACAACGGCAAGCCAGTGCAGGACGACATCATTCTATCGGCCATTGCATTCTCGTTTTTGTTCTTCGTGACGCTGGCGCTGGTGACTATGTTGCTGGCGATGATGGGGCTGGACCTGCTGACCAGCCTCACGGCGGCGGCCACGGCGCTGACTAACGTGGGACCCGGGCTGGGCGAGATTGTCGGTCCGGCCGGTAACTTCGCCAGCCTGCCCGACGCTGCCAAATGGCTGTTGTCGTTGGCGATGCTGATGGGGCGCTTGGAACTGCTGACGCTGATGGTACTCTTTACTCCCATGTTCTGGCGCGGCTGAAATGGCGCGCTGCTGGGGTGACACACTGGGAGAGAGTCGATGCGAATCATAGTCTTGGGTGCCGGGCAGGTGGGCCGTAGTTTGGTCGAGCACCTGGCCGGTGAAGCCAATGACATCACCGTGGTCGATATCGACAAGCAGCGGCTGCAGATGGTGCAGGAACGTTTTGACGTGAAGGTGCTGTGTGCGCCGGCCTCGCATCCGGTCACCCTGTCGCGGGCCGGGGCGGAAGATGCCGATATGCTGGTTGCTGTGACCAACAGCGATGAAATCAACATGATTGCCTGCCAGGTGGCGCAGTCGCTGTTCAACGTGCCACGCAAGATTGCCCGCGTGCGTGAGCCCGGCTACATGGAACAGGGCAAGGCGCTGTTCGCCAAGGTGGCGGTGCCAGTCGATGTGCTGATCAACCCCGAGGCACTGGTCACCCAGCATCTGAAGAAGCTGATCCGCTACCCCGGTGCGCTGCAGGTGATCAACTTTGCCGGTGGCCGGGCGCAACTGGTGGCACTGCGCGCGTTACCCGGCGGCGCGCTGGTGGGGCATGAAATAGCGGCCCTGCGCGACCTGCTGCCGGCGGTCGAGGTGCGTGTGGCGGCGATCTTTCGCCGTGACCGCTCGGTGGTGCCCAAGGGCGATACCGTGATTGAAGAGGGCGACGAGGTATTCTTTGTTGCGGCCAAATCGGACATTCGCGCTGTCATGTCCGAGCTGCGCCGCCAGGAAAAGCCCTACAAACGCATTATCATCGCCGGCGGCGGCAGTATTGGCGCGCGGCTAGCGCAAGCGCTGGAGGACGATTACCGCGTCAAGCTGATCGAGCATGACCTGCCGCGCTGCCAGTGGCTGTCGCAGCAGTTGCGGCGCACCACTGTGCTCCACGGCAGCGCGTCGGACCGAGAACTGCTGATTGAGGAAAGCATTGAAGCGACCGATGTGTTCCTCGCGGTTACCAATGATGATGAGGCCAACATCATGGCCTCGATGCTGGCCAAACGCATGGGTGCACGCACCGTTATCACGCTGATCAGCAACCCGGCCTACGCTGAGCTGGTGCAGGGCGGTGCCATTGATATTGCCATCTCGCCGCAACAGGCGACCATAGGTGCGCTATTGACCCATGTGCGCAAGGGCGATGTGGTGGCAGTGCACTCGCTGCGTCGCGGTGCGGCGGAGGCGATGGAAGCCGTTGCCCACGGTGATGCTCAAAGCTCTCAGGTAGTGGGCCGGCGTCTGGACGAGCTGCCCTTGCCTTCGGGTACCGTGGTGGGGGCTGTGGTCCGTGGCGAAAATGTAATCATCGCCCATGACAGCACGGTGATTGAGGATGGCGACCATCTGATCGTGTTCGTGCCCGATCAGCGCGATGTGCCGGAAGTTGAAAGGCTGTTTCAGGTAGGGCTGACATTTTTGCTCTAAGCAGGTCGCCTTTCGGCGTGATGCTTCAGCCCCTTACTGCCCTGATCCGCGATGGGAGCAGGGTTCGATTTACATGGCGGCAGCCTGGCTGCTGACTACCCAGGGTCCGTACACAAGGGCCTGCGCAATCCGTGAATGTGTCGAGGAGATAACGTTATGTCGAATGAAGGCTACCATGAACCCGTTGCTGAACTGAGCGATGAAACCCGCGATATGCACCGTGCCGTGGTGTCGCTGATGGAAGAGCTGGAGGCGGTGGACTGGTATAACCAGCGCGTCGATGCCTGCAAGGATGAGGAGCTGAAGGCTATCCTGATCCACAACCGTGATGAAGAAAAAGAGCACGCCGCGATGACCATCGAGTGGATTCGTCGCCGTGATCCGATCTTTGATGAGCAACTGCGAGAGTATCTGTTTACCGAGAAGAAACTCGGCAAGCACTGAGTGCAGTAGTAAGGCCCGCGCAACGCGCGGGCCTTTGTTGAATCACTGTTGCGGCAGGTCCTGCAGCTCGACCATCAGGTCGTCGGCCAGGTTTTCCAGCGCATCACGCAGGGCATCCAGGTCGGTTTGCGGGTACACGCCTAGCTGTGCTTCGGCCTTGAACAGCAGATCGGCACTCATCGGCGCGGGTACACATTCGGTTTCCAGTGACTCGACGTTGACGCCATGGCTGGCCAGCACCTGCGAAACCTCGTGGACGATGCCAGGGCGGTCGTTGCCGACCAGGTTGAGCAGCAGGGTCTGCTGTTCCGGCGCATCGGCGATAC
Organism: Halopseudomonas sp.; assembly: GCF_036960865.1. Classification (GTDB taxonomy): domain Bacteria; phylum Pseudomonadota; class Gammaproteobacteria; order Pseudomonadales; family Pseudomonadaceae; genus Halopseudomonas. The sequence goes on along the minus strand of NZ_JBALWE010000003.1, from coordinate 35,994 downwards.
CGCTGATAGCCACCTGTACATTGATGCCCAGGTGAGTGAGGCCGTCCAGCTCTACGCGCAGTGCTTCAACGTTGTCGCTGTCGATATCGACGCGCAGAATCCCGGCAAACTGACCGGCCATGCGCGCCATGCGGCTCTCCAGCCAGTTACCGCCGTGCTGGTTGATGGCCTGGGCCAGGCTTTCAACCAAGCCAGGCTTGTCGGCGGACATTACGGTGATCACGAGCGGGGTGGTCATGCGGTCTCTCCTGTGAATCGGCAGATGATAGTGCGCAGGGGCATCCCCAGAGGGGCTGCGCGGCTCAGTCCTGGTAATAGCGACCTTCGCCGGTGGCGGTCAGTTCCTGGCAGACGGCTTCCAGGTTTTCAAAGTCGTACTCGGACAGGCCCACATATTCGAGGATGGCCTGACCAACGGCGTTCCATTCGTGGTCGATCTTTTGATTGCCCAGTACGCGATAGGCCTGACAGATGTGTTCGGCCATTTTCAGGATCGCCAACAGATTCTTCTGGATGGGGTCACCGCTACCGGGCGCCAGAAACAGTTGTTGTGCATTGTGATGGCTGGCGATTGCCTCGCAAAGATGTCGTGGCAGCAGCCAGGATTTAGCGGTGTAGTAACCGATCACCGCGTGGTTGGTGTTCATACGCTGGTTTTCCACGTCCACAATGCGCGCCTGGTCCTGCGCGTAGGAGTCTTCCATTACCTCAATGTAGTAGGGGAAGCGCGACAGCATGAGCGGGATGCCGCAGTTGTGGAACAAGCCCAATGCGTAGGCCTCATCGGGTTCGACGCAACCGATACGCTTGGCCAGCGTCATGCAGGTCATGGCGATGTCCTGTGCGCTGTCCCAGAAGCGGTTGAGGTTGACGATGTTCTCATCGGTCAGCTCGCCGCGGATCGACTGCGCATTGACGATGTTGATGACCCGGCTGACACCCAGCAGGTTGACCGCCTGTTGTATCGAGGTGATGCGGTTGGCCAGGCCGAAGAACGGCGAGTTGACGATCTTCAGCAGACTGCCAGACAGCCCCGGGTCCTGGCTGATCAACCGGGCAATGGCCTTTAGGTCTGGGTCGGGCATGACCTGCTCCATCTGCAGGTCAACCATGATCTGCGGCTGGGGCGGCACGCTGATGCCTTGCAGCGCGCTGGTGATTTGCTGATCCGTTAGCTCCGGGGTCATGGTCTGAGCGTCCAGTCCTGTCTCGTGTGTCTGACTGTCGAGTTTAGCCGGAGACTAGCTTGCTTGGCACCCTGTATAATCGCCCGCCTGTGACATTTTCTGCTGAATCCGACTGTTCGACTGGAGTAACCCCCCATGACACTGCCAAGCCTGCGTCTCAAACACAATGCCGACAGACGCATTCGCGGAGGCCATCTGTGGGTCTTCAGTAACGAGGTAGATACCGCGCAGACGCCGCTGACCGAGCTGCACGCCGGTCAGGAAGTGCAGCTGGAGACCTCAACCGGCAAGCCGCTCGGACTGGTCTGCGTTAGCCCCAACAACCTTATCTGCGCACGTCTGCACAGCCGTGACAACAACCACGCTCTCGATAAATCCCTGCTGGTGCACCGTTTCAAGGTGGCGCTGAGCCTGCGCGAGCGGCTGTTCGACAAGCCCTTCTACCGCCTGGTGTACGGCGAGTCCGACTTGTTGCCGGGCCTGGTGATCGACCGATTTGGCGATTACTTTGTGGTGCAGATCGGCACCCCCGGTATGGAGCGCGTCCGTGAGGATATCGTCGCGGCGCTGGTGCAGGTGTTCAAGCCGCAGGCGGTGCTGTTCAAGAACGACAGTGGTGCGCGCAAGCTGGAAGGACTGGAGTCCTACGTTGAGGACGCGTTTGGCACCATGCCTGAGCTGGTAGGGCTGGAAGAGAACGGCGTAGCCTTTCAGGCACCGGTACGCGACGGCCAGAAAACCGGCTGGTTCTACGATCACCGCGCCAATCGTGCGCGCCTGGCGCCCTATGTGACGGGCAAGCGAGTGCTGGATCTGTATAGCTACATCGGCGGCTGGGGTGTTCAGGCTGCGGCCTTTGGCGCCAGTGAAGTCATGTGTGTGGACAGCTCGGCCCCGGCGCTCGATCGGGTGGAGGCCAATGCTGAGCTCAACGGTGTAGCTGAAAAGATGGTGGTAGTAGAAGGCGATGTGATGGCCGCGCTGAAGGAATTGAAAAATGCGGGTGAGCGCTTTGATGTGGTCATTGCTGATCCGCCAGCGTTCATCAAGAAGCGCAAGGACATCCGCAATGGCGAAGCGGCTTACCGGCGCCTGAACGAGCAGGCCATGCGCCTGCTCAACAAAGACGGCATTCTGGTTTCTGCCTCCTGCTCCATGCACCTAGAAGAAGACAAGCTGAAGGAAGCCCTGCTCGGCGCCAGCCGCCACCTGGACCGCAATCTGATGATTACCGAGCGCGGCTTTCAGGGGGCGGACCACCCCTTGCACCCGGCGATTCCGGAAACCGGGTACATCAAGGCATTGTTCTGCCGCGTTACCCCGGTTTGACCTGAGCAGGCTGGAAGCCTCGGCTTCCAGCTGTTCGTCACCCGCTGCCGATGGCTGCGTGCGTCAGCGCAAGCTGATGACCGGCCAGCCCTGCGCTTCGGCATGTGCCTTGAGTGTATCGTCGGGATCAACTGCCACCGGATGATCGACCATGCTCAGTAGCGGCAGGTCGTTGTGCGAGTCGCTGTAGAAGTAACTTCCCTCCAGTGAGCGATTGTTCTCCAGCAGCCAGCGTTGCAGACGCGTGACCTTACCTTCCCGGAAACAGGCAACATCGATGGTGCGGCCGGTGTAGCGCCCGTTATCGCGCTCGCACTCGGTGGCCAGCAGAATATCGATGTTCAGCGCACGGGCAATAGGTGCCGTGATGAAACGGTTGGTGGCGGTAATGATCATCAACGTATCGCCGGCAGCACGGTGCTGCTCGATCAGCTCGCGCGCCTTGGGCAGCATGATCGGCATGATCTTATCGGCCATGAACTGCTGGTGCCAGGCATCCAGTTGTGCGGGATCGTGTTCGCCCAGCAGTTGCAGGCAGAAGTTCAGGTAAACCTGAATATCCAGCTTGCCGGCCAGATAGTCGTTGAAGAAGCGGTCGTTCTGGGCCTGGTAGGCCTCAGGGTCAACGATGCGCTGGGCAACGATGAATTCGCCCCAGGCGTGATCACTGTCGCCGCCGAGCAGTGTGTTATCGAGATCAAAGATGGCAAGGCTCAAAAGAGACTCCTGAAAGGCCGAATTCCGGTATTGAAAACAGCGCTAGGATAATCGACTGGTCGGATAAATGCGCTCCCGGTCTGCCGTGGCCGGATTGCCGGTTTCTGCAATTGCTGCCTCAGGCGTCTTTGTGGAACAATGCGGAAGATATAAAAGAAGGATACTGGCTGTGATTGACCCCGATGGTTTCAGACCCAATGTAGGCATCATCCTGACCAATGAGTTGGGGCAGGTGCTTTGGGCCAGGCGGATCGGGCAGGATTCCTGGCAGTTCCCGCAGGGTGGCATTCAGCGCAATGAAAGCCCTGAGCAGGCGCTGTACCGTGAGTTGCACGAAGAAGTAGGCCTGTTGCCGGAAGATGTCGAGATTCTGGCGTGCACCCGCGGCTGGTTGCGTTACCGTCTGCCACAGCGGCTTATTCGCAATCACTCGCAACCTATCTGCGTGGGCCAGAAGCAGAAGTGGTTTCTGCTGCGCCTGACCGCAGAGGAACACCGGGTTTGCATGACCAAGACCGCAAAACCGGAGTTCGATGGCTGGCGCTGGGTCAGTTACTGGTATCCTCTGGGACAGGTGGTTCCATTCAAACGTGATGTCTACCGGCGTGCCATGAAAGAGCTGGCGCCCCGGCTGCTCACCAGTCTTCCGGGTTGTTGAATATGCTCAACACGCTGCGTCGAATTGTTCAGGAGGTCAACTCTGCCAGAGATCTGGCAGCCGCTCTGGACATTATCGTGCAGCGGGTTCGTGAGGCTATGGGCACCGAGGTCTGCTCGGTCTATCTGCTCAATCCCGAAATCGGCCGCTACGTACTGATGGCCACCGAAGGTCTCAACAAGGATGCGGTTCGCGCCGTGACCCTGGCGACCAACGAGGGTCTGATTGGTTACGTGGGTACCCGCGAAGAACCGGTCAACCTTGAAGACGCTGCTTCCCACCCGCGCTTCCGCTACTTTGCCGAAACCGGTGAGGAGCGGTATGCCTCCTTTCTTGGTGTACCGATTATCCACCACCGCCGTGTCATGGGCGTGCTGGTTATTCAGCAGAAGGAACGTCGTCAGTTTGACGAGGGTGAAGAAGCCTTCCTGGTCACCATGAGCGCACAGTTGGCCGGCGTTATTGCCCATGCCGAAGCGACCGGCGCTATTGGTGGTCTGGGTTGGGGCGGCGAAGTCGTGCAGGACACCCGTTTTGACGGTGTGGCCGGCGCCCCCGGTGTGGCCATCGGTCATGCTGTCGTCATTCTGCCGCCGGCCGATCTCAAAGCGGTGCCTGACAAACCAGCCAAGGATGTCGAGGCCGAGATTCGCTTGTTCCGCGGCGCGCTGGATAGTGTGCGGGCCGATATGCAAACCCTGTCCAGCAAATTATCCAGCCAGTTGCGCCCAGAAGAACTGGCGCTGTTCGACGTTTACCTGATGATGCTGGATGACGCCGCACTGGGTAACGAAGTCATCAAGGCAATCCGTGCTGGGCAGTGGGCACAGGGCGCACTGCGCGAGGTGGTCAGTTCCCACGTCGGCCGCTTTGAGTTGATGGACGACCCCTATCTGCGTGAGCGCGCGGCCGACGTGAAAGACCTTGGCCGGCGTATTCTGGCGTACCTGCAGGCGGTAGGGCAGCAAGAGCTGGTGTTCCCCGAACACACCATCCTGGTCAGTGAAGAGCTTTCGCCGGTCATGCTTGGCCAGGTGCCCAAAGAGAAGCTGGTCGGCCTGGTTTCGGTATTGGGATCGGGTAGCTCGCATGTTGCCATTCTGGCCCGCGCGATGGGTATTCCGACGGTGATGGGCGCGGTTGATCTGCCCTATACCCGAGTCGATGGCATGGAGTTGATCGTCGATGGTAATCGCGGCGAGGTGTACACCAATCCGTCGCATGAACTGAGGCGGCAGTACCTTGAACTGGTGCGTGAAGAGCGTGAGCTGGTGCAAGGGCTGGAGAAACTGCGCGATGTGCCTTGTGTGACAACCGATGGGCACCGCATGCCATTGCTGGTGAATACCGGCCTGCTGGCCGACGTGGCGCGCTCACTGGATCGCGGCGCCGAAGGCGTTGGCCTGTATCGCACCGAAGTGCCCTTCATGATTCAGGATCGCTTTCCCAGCGAGAAGGAGCAGCAGGCTACCTATCGTGAGCAGCTCGAAGCTTTTCATCCGTTGCCGGTGACCATGCGCTCGCTCGACATTGGTGGCGACAAGGCGCTGACTTATTTCCCGATCAAGGAGGACAACCCCTTCCTCGGTTGGCGGGGTATACGGGTTACCCTGGATCACCCCGAGATTTTCCTCGTGCAGACCCGCGCCATGCTCAAGGCCAGTCAGGGGCTGAACAACCTGCGCATTATGCTGCCGATGATCAGCAGCCTGTTCGAGGTTGAAGAAGCGCTGCACCTGATTCACCGCGCCTACGGCGAGGTACTGGATGAAGGCGTGGATGTGCCCATGCCGCCGGTCGGCGTGATGATCGAGGTCCCTGCTGCGGTGTATCAGGCACGCGAGCTGATCCAGATGGTTGATTTCCTCTCGGTGGGTACCAACGATCTGACCCAGTATCTCTTGGCCGTGGATCGCAACAACCCGCGGGTGGCCGACCTTTATCACTCGCTGCATCCGGCCGTACTGCAGGCTTTGCTCAAGGTGGCTACGGCGTGCCGCGAAGCGGGTAAGCCGATGAGCGTGTGTGGCGAGATGGCCGGTGACCCGGCCGCTGCGGTGTTGTTGATGGCAATGGGTTGCGATGTGCTGTCGATGAATGCTACCAACCTGCCCAAGGTCAAGTGGCTGTTACGCCAGATCAGCATGACTGACGCCAAGGCCTTGCTGGATGAGGTGATCGGACTGGACAATCCGCATCTGATTCTCAGCACCCTGCATCTGGCATTGCGCCGTATGGGGCTTGGCAAGGTGCTTAGTCAGGCGCGCTGAGCTTTAATAGTCGCTGAATTGCTCATTGCGCTGACTGTAACCACCGGCTTTCACCTTGAGGCTCACCCAGCGGGCCAAATCGTTGTTCCACCAACTCCACCTCGCCTTCGGCGTGCAGTCGCAACAGGCTGCACGCACGCGTACCGTATTCCTGGTTACCGCGGATGAAGGCGGCCGAGAGCATGCGCTCCAGATCGAGCGAAACACCGGTTTTGGGTAGCAGTGCATCCGCATATATGTGATCGTCATGCAGCAGTGACAGCAGCCTGTCTGCATCAGTCTCATGCTGCGTAGCCAATTGGTCACGCAGCGCGTTCAGTTTGGGCCAGGGCGTATCCAACGCCGCATTGGACAGTCCGTATACGCCGGGTGGCAAATGCCGCGGTTGTTTTTCCAGGCTGTTGAGATAACACAAATGCTCACGGTCTCCGACCAGCAAGTTGAAGCCGGCGTAGTCGGCTGCTTTGGCGCTCAAGGATGCCAGGTAATCCTCGGGGGAATTAGCGCTGACCAAGTAGTCGAGTACCAGTTTGCCGCGCGACAGCGGCCCACGCATGGCGCCGGGCGTGCGGATATTGGTCAGCGCGGCAAAGCGGCCGCTGCGGGTCACGCCAAGCCAGGTGCCGCCCGCTTCCAGGTCCTTGCCAGCAATCAATTGCGGCATGCCCTCTTCGGTCCATGGCTGCGCCGGGCGGGCGGGGCGTTGGTGGAACTCGTCACGGTTGCCGATCAGAGTCAGCGGGTATTGCTCGGCCATCTGCCAGGCCAGGGCGATCAGACACATGCGGCTCTCCTGTTTATGCTGTCAGTCTACCTGCTGAGGCCGGCGCCGGGGGAGCGCTGATAGCGGGCCATAAGTCGTACGACGTGCTCTGTGGCGAAGGGCCGGACGGGTGGCTGGCTTGCGGTTACGGTACGTACTGGTTTTCCGCTAAACTAGCGCCCTTGTTGAATGCCGTGCCGGGTATTCGACGCTGTTTTGGCGGGGGCGTTGTGGAGTTTCTGATCTATCTGGTTCTGGGTTGCTTCGCCGGTACGCTGGCAGGACTCTTTGGCGTCGGCGGCGGCATGATCATCGTGCCTGTGCTGGTCTACAGCTTTGCGCTGCAGGGTTTTTCGCCCGAGGTGCTGACGCACATGGCGGTAGGGACGTCGTTGGCAACCATCGTGTTTACCTCGATCAATGCCATTCGAGCGCACCACCGTTTGGGGGCGGTGCGCTGGACGCTGTTTGCCTGGATGACGCTGGGCATATTGGCCGGTTGTGTGCTGGGTGCGCTGACGGCAGCCTATATTTCCGGCCCCATGCTGCAGAAGATCATCGGGGTTTTTGCGATTGCCGTGGCTATTCAGATGGCCTTCAAGCTTCAGCCCAAGGCAGCCTTGGCAGAGCCGGGCAAGCCGACACTGTCGGTTGCCGGCGTTGTGATTGGCTGGGCCTCGGCTATTTTTGGCATTGGTGGCGGATCGCTGACGGTACCTTTTCTCGTCTGGCGCAGTGTCCCTATGCAGCAGGCGGTCGCTACGTCTTCGGCCTGCGGCTTGCCGATCGCGATTGCCGGCGCCGCCAGCTTTGTCTGGACTGGCTGGTCGGCGTCGCCGTTACCGCCCTGGAGTCTGGGGTATATTTACCTGCCGGCTTTGGTCGGCATTGCGGCAACCAGTATGCTGTTTGCCGGCTTTGGTGCGCGCCTGGCGCATCGCCTGTCGCAAGTGCTGTTGAAGCGTCTGTTTGCCCTGCTGCTGCTGTGCGTGGGCATCAATTTCCTTGTTTAGAGAGTGGTTATGCTGACCTACCCGAATATCGACCCGGTTGCAGTATCCCTGGGGCCGCTGCAGATTCACTGGTACGGCCTGATGTATCTGATCGGCATTGGTGGTGCGTGGTGGCTAGCCAAGCGCCGCTTGCCCGACTACTTCCCCGAGTGGAACAAGGAAACCCTGTCTGATCTGGTGTTCTGGGTGGCGCTGGGGGTCATCGCCGGTGGGCGCCTGGGTTACGTCCTGTTTTATGACTTGTCGGCTTACATCGATAACCCGCTGCTGATTCTCGAGATATGGAAGGGCGGTATGTCGTTCCACGGTGGTCTGTTGGGCGTACTGCTGGCGGTGCTCTGGTTCTCGCACAAGCAGAAAGTCGCCTTTTTCCGTCTGATGGACTTCATTGCTCCGCTGGTGCCTATTGGTCTGGGCGCTGGCCGCATTGGCAACTTCATTAACGCCGAGCTCTGGGGTAAGGCCACCGACCTGCCATGGGCCATGGTATTCCCGACCGACCCTGATCAACTGGCGCGTCATCCTTCTCAGCTCTACCAGTTCGCGCTGGAGGGTGTCGCCTTGTTTACTATTCTCTGGATTTATTCCAGCAAGCCACGCCCGACCATGTCGGTCAGTGGCCTGTTCGCCATTTGCTACGGTATTTTCCGCTTTGTGGTCGAATTTGTTCGAGTGCCCGACGCGCAACTGGGCTATCTGGCTTTCGGCTGGCTGACCATGGGCCAGCTGCTGTGTATTCCGATGATTCTCCTGGGCGCCCTGATGATGGGGCTGGCCTATCGCCGTGAGGGACGCTTAGCATGAAACAGTATCTTGACCTGATGCGCCTGGTGCGCGAAACCGGCACCTACAAGAGTGATCGCACTGGTACCGGTACCTATAGCGTCTTTGGCCACCAGATGCGCTTTGACCTGAGCGAAGGCTTTCCGCTGGTGACCACCAAGAAGTGCCATCTCAAGTCGATCGTCCACGAGCTGCTGTGGTTTCTGCAGGGAGATACCAATATCCGTTACCTGAAAGAGAACGGCGTCTCCATCTGGGACGAATGGGCTGACGAAAACGGTGATCTGGGTCCGGTGTATGGCTATCAGTGGCGGTCCTGGCCTGCACCGAATGGCGAGTCGATTGATCAGATCAGCAAGTTGATCGAGATGATCAAGCGTAATCCGGACTCCCGTCGCCTGATTGTTTCAGCCTGGAACCCAGCGCTTGTCGATCAGATGGCGTTGCCGCCTTGTCATGCGTTGTTCCAGTTCTATGTGGCTGACGGCAAGCTCAGCTGCCAACTGTATCAGCGCTCCGCCGACATCTTCCTGGGGGTGCCGTTCAATATTGCCAGTTACGCACTGTTGACGCTGATGGTCGCGCAGGTGTGCGGCCTACAGCCAGGCGACTTTGTCTGGACCGGCGGCGATTGCCACCTTTACTCCAACCACATTGAACAGACTGATCTGCAGCTGTCGCGTGAGCCGTTGCCGCTGCCAACCATGCGCTTGAACCCGGAGGTAAAAGACCTGTTTGCCTTTACCTTTGATGACTTCACGCTGGAAGGCTACGAGTCGCACCCCCACATCAAGGCGCCGGTGGCGGTATGAGAAGTGCAGCCTCGATCAAAGTTGCGATGATTGCCGCTATGGGCCGCAATCGGGTGATTGGCCGCGATAACAAGATGCCTTGGCATCTTCCGGAAGATCTCAAGTACTTTCGCGCGACTACCTGGGGCAAGCCGATCGTCATGGGCCGCAAGACCTTCGATTCGCTGGGGCGGCCGCTACCTGGGCGCAGCAACATCGTGGTGAGCCGGCAAGTCGGGCTGGAGATTCCGGGCGTGCAGGTGGTGAGCAGTATCGAGCAGGGCTTGGAGCGCGCACGGCACCAGGCCGAGCTGGACGCTGTAGACGAGATCATGGTGATTGGTGGTGGCAAGCTGTACGAGCAGTGCCTGCCGTTGGCTGATCGCCTGTACCTGACCCGCGTCGATCTTGAGCCGGAAGGTGACGCCTGGTTCCCCGAGTTCAGTGCCGCGCAGTGGGAGCTGAGCGAGGAACGCGCAGTTCCGGCGGGCGAGGGTTATCCGGCACACGCCTATCAGGTGCTGGAGCGCGTTTAATTGTCAGATTACAGGCTGGGTACGCCGGCGATGATGGCATCCAGCGGGCGCGGTTTGCCGATCCAGTAGCCCTGCAGGAAGTCGCCGCCCCAGCTGGATAGCTGGTCGGCGCTGTGGGCGTTCTCAACGTAGTTGGCCGTGACCTGCTTGTTCATGCTGCGGGTGAGGCTAATCAGGTTTTGCACATACGCGGTCTTTTCCGGGTCGGCATCACGCGCCAGATCACGGGCATTGATCTTCACGCCCTTGATCGGCAAGCGGTTGAGGTAGCCAAAGGCGCCGTATTCCGAACCGAAATGATCCAGCCATATATCTACGCCCAGTCCAGCCAGGGTTTCGCACAATTGAGTTGCTTGGCTGGCGTGCTTTAGCAGGGCGTCCTCGCGCAACTCCAGTTGCAGCAGGCGTGCTGGCACGCCACTCTTCATCAACAGCTGTTTCAGTTGATCGGCAAAGCGCGGCTGCTTGAGTTCGCGGTCACTGAGATTGATTGACAGCCGGCAATCGACGCCGGCGTCCTGCCATTGGCGCACCGCATCCAGCGCTTGGCCAATCACCCAGTGCCCCATCGGCAGAATCAAGCCGCTGTGTTCAGCTAGCTTGAGAAAGGCATCGGGCGAGAGCAACCCCAGCGTTGGATGCTGCCAGCGCAGCAGCGCTTCCCAGGCGACGGTGTCGCCATTACGGGTGTCGACTATCGGCTGGTAATGCAGGCGGAACTGACCTTCCAGCAGGCCATGACGCAGGCCTTGCTCAACGTTGAGGTTGTGCCGGGTCTGTGTCTCTTCCTGTGGGCTATAGAACGCATAGGCGTTGCGGCCGTTGGCCTTGGCGCGGTACAGCGCCTGGTCGGCATGCTGCAGCAGCTCTGCAGCGGTACTGCCGTGGTTCGGGAAGGTGGCGATGCCAACGCTCGCCGAAATCAGCAGGTGGTGACCGCTGAGCGTGATGGGCTCGCTCAGGGTGTGGATGATCTTGCTGGCAATTAGCGCTGCGTCGTTGGGGTCATGCAGGTCGTTCAGCAGGGCGACAAATTCGTCACCGCCGATGCGCGCGATCAGGTCGTCCTGGCGCATGGTGCGGCGCAGGCGGTTGGCAATGACGGCCAGCAGCAGGTCGCCAAGACCATGACCGAAGCTGTCGTTGATCTGCTTGAAATAGTCGAGGTCGATATACAGCAGCGCGAAACCGGTAGGACTGCGCTGGCCGCGGATGATCATGCGCTCCAGCTCGTCTTCCAGCAGGGCGCGGTTGCCCAGGCCGGTCAGCGGATCCTGGCGCGCCAGCTGAGCGAGCTTTTCACCGCTGCTGCGACGCAACCCAGCATGGATCAGCGCGCGCTGCAGTTGCTCGGCGTCCAGAGTGGCATAGGCCAGTACGTCGTCGGCGCCATCTTGGATGGCGGCACTGTCTTGCTCGGGAGTGGTACCGTCGCTGATTAGCAGATACAGCGTGCTGCTGGCGGCGCGGCGGGCCTCCTGAAGTAGTGCGACATCATTTGGCAGCAAGCAGGAGGTGAAGTTGCCCTTGGCCAGCCGGGAAATGGCTTCGCGCGGCCGGGTGCAGACTTCGATTTGCAGGGGAGATTTCTGGGCGTGGCACAGCTCGAGCAATTGCTCGCGCTTTTCGGTGTTGGGTTCAACCAGCAATAACTTGTTGGTCGTATGTTCCATCTGATCCGTGCCAGGCATCTTTGGTGTTGTTTGTCCATGCACAATTCAATGACGTCATAATGTTAACGTCATCACAGAATGCTTACAGCTGTTTGATGTAGCGAGAGGGCGGAATCTCCGACCAGCGGTATGGCACATGGCCTTATTTGCCAAGCAGTTGACTAAACTTTTTGGCAGTTAGTTCAATGGCAAAATAATGGCGCGGACAGAACGTCCGCGCCGAGGTGATTTTCAGTCTTCCAGCATGCTCTTATCGCGCACTGCACCCTTGTCAGCGCTGGTAGCGAGCAGGGCATAGGCTTTCAGCGCGGTTGTTACCTTGCGGGGGCGCTGCTCCGCCGGCTTCCAACCCAGCTTGTCCTGCTCGATGCGGCGATGTGATAGCTCTTCATCGCTGACCAGCAGGTTGATGCTGCGGTTGGGGATGTCGATCAGTATCTTGTCGCCGTCACGCACCAGACCGATGGCACCGCCTGCGGCGGCTTCTGGCGAGGCGTGGCCGATGGACAGGCCCGAGGTACCGCCAGAGAAGCGGCCGTCGGTCAGCAGGGCACAGTCCTTGCCCAGACCCTTGGATTTCAGATAGCTGGTGGGGTAGAGCATCTCCTGCATGCCGGGGCCACCCTTGGGGCCTTCATAGCGGATGATGACGATGTCGCCCGCTTTGACCTCGTCGGCCAGAATGCCTTTCACGGCAGTGTCCTGGCTTTCAAAGATCTTGGCGCGGCCTTCGAACACGTGAATTGACTCGTCCACGCCAGCGGTTTTCACTACGCAGCCGTCCTGGGCAATGTTGCCGTAGAGTACGGCCAGGCCGCCCTCGGCAGAGTAAGCGTGCTCGACGCTGCGTATACAGCCATTCTCGCGATCGTCATCCAGGGTGTCCCAACGCGTCGATTGGCTGAAGGCGGTTTGGGTAGGGATACCGGCGGGGCCGGCCTTGAAGAAGGTATGCACGGCTTCGTCGTCGGTCTGGGTGATGTCCCAGGTAGCGATGGCTTCTTCCATGCTGGCGCTGTGCACGGTTGGCAGGTCGGTGTGCAGCAGGCCACCGCGCGCTAGTGAGCCGAGAATACTGAAGATGCCGCCAGCGCGGTGTACATCTTCCATGTGGTATTTCTGGATGTTCGGCGCCACCTTGCACAGCTGTGGTACCTTGCGTGACAGGCGGTCGATGTCGCGCAAATCGAATTCGACCTCGCCCTCCTGCGCTGCGGCCAGCAAATGCAGAATGGTGTTGGTGGAACCGCCCATGGCGATATCCAGTGTCATGGCGTTTTCAAACGCTTTGAAATTGGCAATATTGCGCGGCAGCACGCTGTCGTCGCCATCGCCGTAGTAACGCTTGCACAGGTCGACAATGGTGCGGCCGGCGCGCAGGAACAGCTGTTCGCGGTCGCTGTGAGTCGCCAGGGTAGAGCCGTTGCCGGGCAATGCCAGACCCAGTGCTTCGGTCAGGCAGTTCATCGAGTTGGCAGTGAACATGCCCGAGCAGGAGCCGCAGGTTGGGCAGGCGGAGCGTTCGTATTCGGCGACCTTTTCGTCCGAGCTGCTTTCGTCGGCGGCGATCACCATGGCGTCGACCAGGTCTAGGCCGTGGCTGGCCAGTTTGGTCTTGCCGGCTTCCATCGGGCCGCCGGAAACGAAGACGACCGGTACGTTCAGGCGCAGCGCGGCCATCAGCATGCCGGGGGTGATCTTGTCGCAATTGGAGATACAGACGATGGCGTCAGCGCAGTGGGCGTTGACCATGTACTCAACCGAGTCGGCGATGATCTCGCGTGAGGGCAACGAATACAGCATGCCGTCGTGGCCCATGGCGATGCCATCGTCCACGGCGATGGTGTTGAATTCCTTGGCAACACCACCGGCGCGCTCGATTTCACGGGCTACCAGTTGGCCCATGTCCTTCAGGTGCACGTGGCCTGGAACGAATTGGGTAAAGGAGTTGGCAACCGCAATGATGGGTTTTTTGAAGTCTTCGTCCTTCATGCCGGTGGCGCGCCACAGCGCGCGAGCGCCGGCCATGTTGCGGCCAAAGGTGGAGGTTTTTGAGCGGTAATCAGGCATGAGGGTACTCTCGTGGTGTATTGCAATCGGACAAGCATATCAATTCGCCGGGTTGCTTGCAGCAGCCCGGCGCTGGTGGAGGAGTCAGGCGGAGATTAAAGCGCCTTCTCGAACACCTTGGAATTACGCTGGTAGTTGTACAGCTCGGCGCGCTTGGCGGGCAGGCGCTCGACACTGCTTGGCACAAAACCGCGTTCGCGGAACCAGTGCGCGGTGCGCGTGGTAAGCACGAACAGGGTATCGATCTTCAAGCCGCGGGCCTGACTCTCGATGTGCTGCAACAGTTGATCGCCGCGGCCGCCCTGTCGGTAGTTGGGGTCGATGGCAACGCAGGCCAGTTCAGCGCTGCTGGAGCCCTCCAGCGGATAGAGCGCAGCGCAACCGATGATGGTGCCGTCGCGTTCGACCAGGGTGAACTGGCTGATCTCGGTTTCCAGCACTTCGCGCGAGCGCCGCACCAGAATGCCGGCTTCTTCCAGCGGCCGCAGCAGATCGAGCAGGCCGCCAACGTCGTCGATGGTGGCTGAGCGAATCTGCTCGAAGGCTTCTTGGGCAACCAGGGTGCCGCTGCCGTCACGGGTGAATAGCTCATTGAGCATGGCGCCGTCTTCGGCAAAGCTGACAATGTGCGAGCGCCGCACGCCAGCGTTGCAAGCCTTGCACGCCGCGCGCAGCAGGTTGCCCGGCAGCGAGTTGCCCAGTTTGCTGAGTAGCGGCGCGGCACGTGTCGGTTTGAGCTCGCGCAGCAGTTCACCCTGCTCGTCGCGGATGCCGGTATCTTCGCCAAACAGAATCAGCTTGTCGGCGCCCAAAGCAGCCGCAACGCTGGTGGCCACGTCTTCACTGGCGAGGTTGAAAACCTCGCCAGTAGGCGAGTAGCCCAAGCTGGAGAGCAGTACGATGTCGTGTTCATCCAGGTGGCGGCTGATGGCCTTGCGATCGACGCGACGCACCTCGCCGGTGTGGTGAAAGTCGACACCGTCGACCACGCCGATAGGCTTGGCGGTTACCAGGTTGCCGCTGGTCACACGCAGGCGCGCGCCCTGCTGTTGGGTGCAGAGTTGCGCTTCGATGGCGATGCGCAGGGCGCCCACTGCGTCGGTGACGCAGGCCAGGGTATCCATGTCGGTGATGCGCAGATCATTGTGGTAGCGCGAGTTTATACCGCGGGCCGTTAGCCGCTCCTCAATCTGCGGGCGTGAGCCGTGCACCAATACCAGGCGCACATCCAGGCTGTTTAGCAGCATGATGTCGTGGACGATATTGCTGAAGTTGGGGTGTGCGAGGCCTTCGCCCGGCAGCATCAGCACAAAGGTGCAGTCCCGGTGCTGGTTGATGTAGGGCGTCGAGTGGCGGAACCAATTGACGTAATCGAGCATTCGCGGCATTTCCATGCAAAGAGAGCTATTAAAGAGTGTGACGCGGCCGGCATCAAGCGGCCAGCGCGGAATTGTCTACTGCAGGCAGAATTGCTTGATCAACTGACGCAAAATATCCACGGTCGGGTTGAGCCTGTCCATCGCCAGAAACTCATCGGGCTGATGCGCCTGGTCAATATCGCCGGGGCCCAGAATCAACGTCTGCATACCGATCTGGTTGAGGTACGGGCCTTCAGTGGCAAAGGCGACGCTGCCCGCGCTGTGGCCCGTCAAGGCTTCACAGGCTTTGACCAGGGGTGCATCGGCGCCGGTATCCAGCGGCGGCACACCGGGGAACAGTGGCGCGTAGACAATCTCTACCTGACGTTCGGCGGCGATCAGGTCAAGGCGCGTCTGGATGTCGGCGCGCAGGGCATCCGGGTCCATGCCCGGCAGGGGGCGAATATCGAACTCCAGCGCGCATTTGGCGCAGATACGGTTGGGATTGTCGCCCCCATGAATGCAGCCCAGATTGAGCGTTGGGGTAGGAACGCCAAACAGCGGGTTGTTCCAGCGCTTCTGCCACCCGGAACGCAGCGCCATAAGCTCGCTGATGACACTGTGCATAGCCTCCATGGCGTTGTTGCCCAGCGCCGGGTCGGAAGAGTGGCCTGCCTGCCCGGTGATGTCGATGCGCTCCATCATGATGCCCTTGTGCACCCGGATCGGTTTGAGCCCGGTTGGCTCACCGATTACCGCATGCCGCGCCTTGGGTAGGCCGCTGGCGACCAGCGCCCTTGCGCCACTCATGGAGCTTTCTTCATCGGCGGTAGCCAGCACTATCAAGGGATGCTTGAAGGGCTGGGCGACATAATCGCGCACCGCTTCGATGATCAGCGGGAAAAAACCTTTCATGTCGCAGCTGCCCAAACCGTACCAACGGCCATCGGCCTCGGTCAGCTTGAAAGGATCGTGCTGCCAGCGCTCGGGGTTGCAGGGCACGGTATCGGTATGCCCGGCCATGACCAAGCCGCCGGGGCCGCTGCCCAGCGTAGCAATCAGATTGGCCTTGCCGGCCTCGCCGGGAATCGGTTGGATCTCGCAGGCAAAGCCCAGGTCGCCAAGCCAACTGGCCAGCAGATGCACGACCGGCAGGTTGGACTGGTCCATGTCATCCTGGGTGCAACTGATGGAGGGTAGTTTGAGCAGCGCATCGAATTGCGCTTTAAGCGAGGGCAAAGCCATGAAAACTCCTGGCGACTTAAGCGAACAGAAAGTTCAGCTTACGCCGCCAGGTGCCGTTCGTCAGCCGAAAATCCCGGAAAGGATGAAGAAGTAGACGATCGCCAGAATGGCACCGGCAGGCAGGGTGACTACCCAGGAACTGAAGATGGTACCGATCACGCGCAGGTTGAGCGCGCCAATACCGCGCGCCATGCCGACGCCAAGGACGGCGCCAACCAGCGTGTGCGTGGTAGAAATCGGCAGGCCGATGGCAGACGCGCCTACGACGGTAGTCGCGGTGGCCAGTTCTGCTGCAAAGCCGCGGCTGGGCGTCAGCTCGGTAATGTGCTGGCCGATGGTGGCGATCACGCGATAACCGTAGGTAGCCAGCCCCACAACGATGCCGACCCCGCCCAGCAGCAGAACCCAGCCAGGTACTACAGACTTGTCTGCAATTTCGCCGCCGGAGTTGAGTACGCCAACGATGGCGGCTAGCGGGCCAACCGCATTGGCAACATCATTCGAGCCGTGAGCAAAGGCCATGGCGCAGGCGGTGAAGATCATCAGTACGGCGAAGACCTTTTCCACGCTGGCGAAGTGAAAGCTCTTGTCCGCCACCGGGTCTGCCTTGATGCGGCTGAGCAGCAGTACGCCCACCGCGCAGACCACCGCACCAAACAACGCAGCCAGCCCCAGGCTTTGCCAGCCACTCAAGTGCAGGCCAACGTGCTTGAGCCCCTTGGTCAGCGTGACGATGGTAACGATGAAGCCGACCGCAAACATGTAGTAGGGCACGTAGCGCTTGGCGTTGGCAAACGGGTCTTCGGTGTTCAGGATCAGCTTGTGCACACTCATGAAAATCATGAAGGCGACGAGGCCTGACAGGACCGGAGAGATCACCCAGCTGGACACGATGGGCACCACGCCGCTCCAGTGCACGGCGTCGAACGACACGCCCACGGCGCCGAAGCCGATGACGGCACCGATGATCGAGTGCGTAGTGGAGACTGGCCAGCCCTTGATCGAAGCAATCAGCAGCCAGGTACCGGCGGCCAGCAGTGCGGCCAGCATGCCGAAGACCATTTTGTCGGGTGGGATCATGTCGGCATCAATGATGCCGCTGCGGATAGTCTGGGTTACCGAGCCGCCGGCCAGGTAAGCACCGAGGAACTCGAAAACCATGGCGATCAGGATCGCCTGCTTGATGGTCAGCGCGCGGGAGCCGACCGAGGTGCCCATGGCGTTGGCAACATCGTTGGCGCCTACCCCCCAAGCCATGAAAAAGCCAAAGAGGCAGGCCAGAATGAGCAGGACGGTGCCGTACTCTGCAATCAGCGTCATATTCAGTACTCTATTGGGTGCGTGGTTAAGCCGGCCCTTAGCGGGCCATCAGCAATTCCAGGCGGTTGCCGACGCGCTGAGCGCGGTCTGCGACATCACCAATCCATTCGATGATCTGATACAGAAACATCACGTCTACCGGCGGTAGTTCCTTCTCCAGCTTGTACAGATCGGAGCGCAACTTGATCTGCATGTTGTCGGTGTCGTGTTCGATGGCGTCGAGTTCTTCGATCATGCGCTCGACCAGGGTGACTTCTCGGCCGGAGAAGCCGGTTTCCAGCAGCTCGTCGAGCTCGTTCATGGCCTTCAACGCCTGTGCTGCAGCGTCGATTGAGCGTTGTACGAATGCTCTGAAGGCGTCGCTCAGCGGCGCCGGAATCATCATCTGACGGCCCAGCATCAGGCCGGCGATATCCTTGGCGCGGTTGGCGACTTTGTCCTGTACACTGAGCAGCTCAAGCAGGTCCGAGCGCGGTACCGGCAGGAACAGGCTCTTGGGCAGGTGTACGCGGACGTCTTTCTTCAACTTGTCGGCGTCGCGTTCGAGCTGAGCGATCTGCTTTTGCATACGCTCCGCCTCGGTCCAGTCGTTGGCGATCACGGCTTCGATGAACGGCATCAACTGCGCGGCGCATTCATGTGCCTTGGCGATGTGTTGCTGCATCGGGCCTATGGGAGAGCGGCCGAACAGGCTGAGAAAAGGATTGTTAGGCATAGCGCCTCCAGCGGGAGTTGAGGCCGCAAAGTATAGGTGTTGCATGCCTGATCGTCATCCGCCTGACATCAAAAGAACATATTTTTACCGCTTGCTCCTGTGCTGGCGGTATGGCAGAGAAATCCAATGGGCAAAGAAACCGAAATCAAATTGCGCGCCAGTGCCGAGGTTCTTGAGGCGCTGCGTACTCATCCGCTGCTGACGGCGCGCTTGGTCGATGACTGGCACACCGGCACCCTCTATAACCAGTATTACGACACCGCCGACCGCGATCTGGCCAACGCCAAGGTGGCGCTGCGTCTGCGCCGTGATGGTGATGCCATCATCCAGACGCTGAAGAGCCGTGGTCAGAGTGT
This sequence comes from Halopseudomonas sp., assembly GCF_036960865.1. Taxonomy (GTDB): domain Bacteria; phylum Pseudomonadota; class Gammaproteobacteria; order Pseudomonadales; family Pseudomonadaceae; genus Halopseudomonas. Next base: position 17,210 of record NZ_JBALWE010000003.1, on the reverse strand, counting down.
TGCTGGGCTGTCCGAGCGCAACGAATGGGACTGGTACCTGAACGAACAGGCGCTGGACTTCAGTCTGTTGGATGACAGCTGCTGGCCGGCGGCCTTGGCTGAGCTGGACAAGGGCACGCTGCAACCGGTGTTTACCACCGACTTCCAGCGCACCCGCGCGCTGCTGCGCTGGGAGCGTGAAGGCGAAGAGGTGGAAATCGAAGCTGCTCTGGATCTTGGCGAGGTGTCCACTGGCGATGCGCGTGAGGCGATCAGCGAGCTGGAGCTGGAGGTGCGCAAGGGGCCTGCCGTGGCTTTGCTGGAGCTGGCGCTGGAGCTGTGCCGCGATCACGTATTGATGCCCTGTGATATCAGCAAGGCCGAGCGGGGTTATCGGCTGTTTGACGCCAGTAGTTACGCGCTGCGGCTGGATAATCCAAGCTGGCAGGCTGACACCAGCGTCGATCTGGTGATTGAGGGGCTGATCACGCAGCTGCTGGGACGGGTACAGCGGTTGGCCGAGCAGTATCGCTTTGCCAGGCAGTGGAAGCTGTTTCGCGAACTGACCGGCAATCTGGCCGCGCTGCGCGCCTGCTTTGGCGTGTTCGATCTGGCGTTGCCGCGCTCTGCCGCGCAGCCGTTCATCGTGCCATTTGACCAGTTGCTGGCGGTATTTCAGCCGCTGGTGCTGGCTGGCTGGGCGGATGATAGCGAAGGCGAGGCGGCGCGCCAGCAGGCTAGCGAGGTGTTCGATCAGCAAGTGGCCGACCCGGAGTGGGGCGCGCTCTTTGTCGAGCTTGGGCTCTGGTTGCTGGACAAACGCTGGCAAGCCAACCGTCCGCCACGCGGTGACCGCGTGGCGGCATTGACCCTGCAGCGCTGGTTGCTGGCGGCGGTTGCCAAGGAAGTTCAGGAGTTGCGGGTGCCGCACAACAACGACCCTGATCATCACGTTAGCGAATGGATGGATCAGTTGCCGCGCCTTGGCCGTTTGCAACTGCTGCTCGGCAACTTCCGCTCGTTTCTGGAAGTGCCCGAGCCGGACCGTTTGTTCGGCGAGTTGAACAAGCTGCACGCGCTGCTGGAACAATACCCCCAGGTGGCCGAAGAACAGCGCGAGCTGCTGTTGGCGGCGCTGCGCAAGCAGGGTCAGCGGGTACGCAAGCTCAACGCCTGGCGTGAACTCAACCAGTAGTGGGCTGGCCTGGCGGCTGCGTGGCTGCCAGACTGAGCAAGGATAGCTGAATAAAAAAGGAGAGAGGCGGTATGAAGAGTCTGGCGGATCTGGCGATTCCGGGTAGTGACCGGCCATTGGATCTGGGCGACTTTCTCAGTGTGCTGGTGGCCCAAGGCCGTATTGGCCACGAAACGCTTGATCATCTGGTCACGCTGCGCCGCTCAGGGGGTGGTGACACCGCCAAGTTGCACCCGCTGGAGTTCATCGCCGCGCAGGATGTGGCCGATCTGGGCCGCCCTGGCAAGAAACTGGATCTGGATACGCTCAGCCGCTGGCTGGCGGCAGAAACAGGTCAGCCCTATTTCCGGGTCGATCCGCTAAAGATCAACGTGTCGGCGGTGACGCCGCTGATGTCCTTCGCCTTTGCCCAGCGGCACAAGATTCTGGCTGTTGATGTCAATGAACGGGAAGCCATCATCGCCAGCGCTCAGCCCCTTGTCAGTAGTTGGGAAGATAACCTGCGCCACGTGCTGCGCCGCGATATCAAGCGTGTGGTGACCAATCCCGCCGATCTGCAGCGCTACACAGTAGAGTTCTATCGCCTGGCCCGCTCGGTCACCGGCGCCAACGCGACAGATCAGAAACAAAGCGGCATCGGCAACTTTGAACAACTGCTGAATCTGGGCAGCATGAGCCAGGAGCCGGATGCCAACGATGCCCACGTGGTGAACATCGTCGATTGGCTGTTCCAATACGCCTTCGAGCAGCGGGCCAGCGATATTCATGTGGAGCCGCGTCGCGAAACCGGCAGCGTACGCCTGCGTATCGACGGCGTGTTGCACACGGTCTATCAGTTTCCGTTGCAAGTGACGGTGGCCGTGGTCAGTCGCCTGAAAACCCTCGGCCGCATGAACGTGGCAGAAAAGCGCAAGCCGCAGGACGGTCGCGTGAAGACCAAGTCGCCCAAGGGCAACGAGGTGGAGCTGCGTCTCTCGACCCTGCCCACCGCCTTTGGCGAGAAAATGGTCATGCGGATTTTTGATCCGGACGTGCTGCTGCGCAGCTTCGACCAACTGGGCTTCTCCAATGAGGATCAGCGCCGCTGGCAGAGCATGGTCGCGCAACCCAACGGCATCGTGCTGGTAACCGGGCCAACCGGTTCCGGCAAGACCACCACGCTGTACACCACGCTCAAGCAACTTGCCACGCCCGAGGTGAACGTCTGCACCGTCGAAGACCCGATCGAGATGGTCGAAGACAGCTTCAACCAGATGCAGGTACAGCACAATATCGACCTGAACTTCGCCAGTGCCGTGCGGGCCTTGATGCGGCAAGATCCCGATATCATCATGATTGGCGAGATTCGTGACCTAGAGACCGCCGAGATGGCGATCCAGGCGGCGCTCACCGGCCACTTGGTGCTTTCCACCCTGCACACCAATGACGCGCCCAGTGCTGTCAGCCGCCTGATCGAGTTGGGCGTGCCAGCTTATCTGATCAAGGCCACGGTGCTGGGCGTCATGGCCCAGCGCTTGGTGCGCACTCTGTGTCCGCACTGCAAGGCGCCGGTAGAGATCGATGAAGACGGCTGGAGCGATTTGACCAAGCCTTGGAATGCGCCGCTGCCGAGCAATGCGATGCAGCCGGTGGGCTGCATCGAGTGCCGCGAGACCGGTTACCGCGGCCGCGCCGGCGTGTATGAGCTGATGCCATTGAGCGAGGGGATCAAATCGCTGATTCACGCCGACACCGATTTGGGTGCGCTGCGTCGTCAGGCCTACAAGGAAGGCATGCACAGCCTGCGTTTGTCGGGTGCGCAGAAAGTGGGTTCCGGCCTGACGACTATCGAAGAAGTGCTGCGGGTCACGCCGCAGAGTCAGCAGGGGTAGGTTAAGGTGTGCGATTAGATTGCCGGGCAATCATTAGGATTTGGATAGCGCTGACTGCTATTTCGCGCGAGGCCTGGCGGCAAAGTTCAATAATATTTCCGCGGTTTGTGATCCAGTTCGCCAATGTGACACTGCTTGCCTTGTAAGTGGCGCAATGCCAGCTCAGAATTCGCCCGCGTTTTGTTCTCCCCACTATTTAGTAGGCTAGCGGACCATGAGTACCTGGGCTGCATAGTGAGTAGACTGCACGCGCTAAGGAAGCACCGCAGACATGAAGTCACTGGCATATCAGTCAGTTTTGTTGAGGTCCTTCGGAAAAGGAATTGAACCGAAGCCTCGTTGAGTTGCGCTTCGGATCTAGAAGAGACGGAGCAACGCACCTTGAATCTTTCCAAGCCTACCCTGCTGGCCACCTTCATCAGTGCGGCCATCACCAGTACCGCGATACACGCAGCGACCTCACTCGATATGGTGGTGGCTATTGATGAGTCCGGATCTATGTCTGGTGAGCACAACGCCTTCATCGGCACCTACGTCAAGAACCTCGATAGCCTCCTCAATGACCAGAATGTGACCTTGAACCAGTTTGGTCTTTTGGGCTTTGGTGGTAGTACTGGGCAGAGTGTATCCGCCAACGAAGCTGGCCGTGAAAATGGCTCGGCGCTTTACCGCCACTTGTCTCTTGATAGCGATTCCAGCCCGTTGTGGGGCAACGCTGCAGCCTTTGATGCAGTTACTCCTCAGCTGGAAACCAGTGGTAGTACGGAAGACGGCTACCGCGCGATTGACTACCTGTATCGGCACTTCCAGTTCCGGCCTACCGCTGGCTCTTCCATCATGCTGATTACCGATGAAGATCGAGATAACGACTTCTATAATCTTGATCCGAGCAACCTGCCAACCGGCATGAGCGAAATTGATAAAAGCTATATTCAGGATCAGCTCGCCCAGTACAAAACTGTAGTGCATGCGGTTGTCAGTCAGCGCCTGACCGACAAGAACGGCAATACAGCGATTGCTGTGGTGGGTAGCGATCCGGATACAGGCTACGCCTATGTAAAAGACAGCTCAGGCGTCATTACCAAGGTACAAGGTTATATTCTGACCTCTTCCGAAGGCACCACGGAGTCCGACTACACCGAGCTGGCGCTGCGCAGTGGCGGGACAGCGATGGATATCGACGGATTGCGCAGTGTTTACACCGATGCCGCCGCACTGTCTGCCCTCAGTGGTGAGCTAGCCAAGCTGGTTGCAGATATTGCAGTGGGTCAGGTGCCGGTTGTCGGCATCGATTGCGGGGCAGCGAGTGGCGTTGCTGCGCAGATTTGCTCGGCTATTTCCGCGTCTGACAACAGTCAGCTGCAAGCGTTAGGCCAACAGCTCAATAGCCCGCAGCAGTACAGCCAGTTGACGCAGTATCAGGTTAACCAGATGCTGAATACAGCGGTCTCAAATACCCGCAATGTTCGCCGTGTAGTGCTTGATCGTCTGGCGGATCTACGTCGTAACGGGTTTGCCAGCAATGACATCAATGTAATGGACTACAACCACGGCAATGTTGCCCTGTCCTCAGATGTAACCGAACGCCTGCAATATGCCCGCGGTGGTGCGGCGTCGGCTGAGCAGGGCGAGGTCGGGTACTTTATCCGGGGGATTTACACCAAGGGTGAATACGACAGCTCTGCTGCAGCTCCCGGTTTTGACAGCAAGACCTATACTTTTGTCGCCGGCGTAGACCGGTATTTGAACGATGCGACCCAAGTGGGCGCCGCGCTGTCGTACTCAACCTCCGATTCCGATTACTCTGACGTGGGTGGCGACAGCGAAACCGATACCTACGGCATCGCTGCCTATGGCTCACATGAGCTGGGTCAGGGGTTCTATCTGGAAGGCAATGTGGGCTTCAGTCGAGCTCATTTTGATACCAATCGTGATACGGGCTTCGGCATAGTTGAAGGCAAAACCAAAGGCGATATATGGAACATTTCGGCCGGTGTGACCAAAGCCTATCCAATGAACTCAGTAACGCTTGAGCCTTTCGCGTACCTCCATTACACCGACGTATCGGTAGATGGCTTTACCGAGAAGGGCGGCGCTGCTGCATTGAGCGTCAGACACAGCAGCTTTGATTCGCTGATTTCCGAGCTCGGCTTCACCTCTGCATATCAGCTAACAGAGACCCTGACGGGTGACCTGCGTCTTGCTTGGGAGCATGAGTTCAAGAATACCGAAACGAAAGTACCGGTTTCTTTCGTGAGTGCGCCGGGCAATGTATTTGTTAGCCAGGGAGAGTCACAGAGCACCGACTATGGCCGGATCGGTCTGGGGTTCACCAAGGCGATGGCCTATAACCGAAGCCTTTCGCTGCGAGCAGAAACCCTGGTTGGTCACGACAACTATGATGAATACTCGATCGAGGCACGCTTCCGTCAAAGCTTCTGATCTCTGTCACCAAGGGGTGCGTTCTGCGCACCCTTTTGATCAGTGGATCTATGGGCTGACCGCAGTAATGCGGTCGGCCTGTTTTGCTTTGGTATCTACGCTGCTGGCTGGCTGCGCATCCCCAGCGGAGCGCGCCGATGTGGTTGCCGAGCGCGCTGGACTGAGCACTGTTGCATTGGCTGGCGGTGGTTTTAGCCTGAAAGGTTTTGAGCGGCAGACTTCAGGTCGCCATGCAACCGTCTTCATTGAGGGAGACGGGCGGCCGTGGCGAGCGGGTGGGCGCGTTATTGCCGAAGATCCAACTCCGTTGCGGCTACTCGCCTTGAGTTGGATGGAAAAAACGCCAGGCCCTACGCTTTATCTGGGCCGCCCCTGCTACTTCCAATCCAAAGCTGATCAGCCCTGCGATGCCATGTTATGGAGTTACGGACGTTACTCGGAACAGGTAGTGCAAAGCATGGTCAAGGCGCTTGGAGGTTGGTTGCAGAAGCGCCCGCACATTAGCTCCCTTACCTTGGTAGGGCATTCAGGCGGCGGGGTACTGGCGCTGCTATTGGCAGAGCGAGTTCCGCACACCAAAGAGGTAATTGCGCTATCAACGCCAGTGGATGTTGATGCCTGGACTAGCTTGCATGCCTATACACCGCTGTTTACGTCGCTCAACCCCGTAAACCATCCCGGCTGGCGGGCTGGCGTGCAGCGCAGTTTCTATTTTGGCGAGGCGGACCACCAGGTCCCGCCCAGTCATTTCGTGTCACCCGCTCGAGCCATTTCGGACGCTGAGGTCACCGTTGTTAAAGGTGTCGGCCATGACTGCTGTGGCCCGGATATCTGGTTAAAAAATGCGTATTGAGAGTCTGACTCCATCGTCTTTTGGAAGCGTTTTTCACTGGTTGATGGAGTGCCATATAGCATCGCTCTGCTGTGAATGGTCACACTCCCTGCAAAACCTCGAGGGCCGCTTCCGCAGTCTGGAGTATATGGTGTGTTCATAGTGTGAGCCACTTTGCAGTTCTGTCTTTTCCCTATTGGTATATCCAAGCAGTGCCCCAATAATGCCGGCCGCTTGATATTGGATTGCCATATACCTAGGGAAGGGAAATGATTCGGCCAGCGCTGCTAGTGGTATTTTTACTCTCGTTCAATTGTGTTCTCGCGCATGCCCAAGCCTTGCCGGGCGACCGGGATTTGATTCGCGAGCGCCAGGAGCGCGTGCTGGAAGAGCAGCGTCGCCGCCTCGAAGAGCTCCAACAGTTGCCCGGTAAGCCTCAGGTCCAACCTCCTGCCGTCGTTACGCCCGAAGGGCGCTGCTTCAACATCCAGAGCATCAAGCTAAGTGGTGCTAACCTGATCACCCAGACTCAGCAAGACGAGCTGCTCACGCCGTTTCTAGGGCGTTGCCTGGGCAGCGGTGAGTTGAATAACGTACTCAAGGTCATCACCGGTTTCTATCTTGATCGCGGCTACGTTACCTCCCGGGCCTATTTGCCGCAGCAGGATCTGAGTGATGGTGAGCTTGAGGTGCTGGTCATTGAAGGCTGGCTGGAGGGGCTCGACAGTTCCGAGCTGGCCAGTGACAGAGAGCTGGCTATGACGTTTCCGGGTGAGGAGGGGGAACGTCTCAATCTCCGTGAACTTGAGCAGTTGGTTGATCAACTAGGTAGGCTGCCTTCTCGTCGCGCCCAGCTGGAGTTGGTGCCCGGCGAGCAGCCAGGCAGTAGCCGGGTGCGCTTACAGGGTGAGCGCAGCAAGCCCTGGCATGCCTCACTCAGCCGACATAATGATGGCCAGGAAAGCACCGGCGAGCAGCAATGGGGTGCCGGGCTGGATTGGGATAGTCCGTTGGGTTTAGGCGATCAGCTGCGGCTACGCGGTAGCAAAGATGCAGTCAGCGACCACTGGCGTCACTCGGCCAGCCAGAGCCTGTTTTACAGCCTGCCTTTTGGCTGGTGGAGTTTTGACTACAGCTACAGCCAGAACTATTACCGCACCCGCGCTTCTACCGCTGGCCTGGTGTACGAAAGCGACGGAGAAAGTAAGCGCCACCAGTTGACTGCCGAACGTGTGATGCACCGGGACAATCTCGGCAAGACAGCACTGAACGTCGGCGTAGGGCACTTGCGCACACGCAACTATCTGCAAAACACTTTATTAAGCAATTCGAGCAATCGGATCAGCGAGTTTCAGCTGGGCGGCAACCACGGCCGCCGGCTGGGCACGGCTTTCGCCAACGTCGACATTGGCTGGCAGCATGGCACCGGTGCATTCGATGCTCAGAGCAATGGCCACCCGCAAGGCAGCCAACCGGTCGCCCGCTATGACAAATACAGCCTGACTGCCAGCTATCTGCAGCCGATCACTTTGAAGGGGCACCGCTTCAGTCTCGACAGTCTGGTCAGTGGTCAGTACAGCGAAGACGTTCTGTTCTCGCCTCAGCGTATCAGCCTCGGCGGTCTTGCCTCGATTCGCGGTTTTAAGGAGCAGACTCTCAGCGGCGACAGCGGCCTGTATTGGCGCAGCAATGTCCGCTGGCAGCAAGCAATTACTCAGCCCCAGATCAATCCCTGGCTGAATGAAGTGGGTGTTGCCCTTGGCTACGACCTGGGTGTGATCAGTGGTACGCGCTACAACGCCAACCGGCATGGGCGCTTGGCTGGCAACGCTCTTGAGCTGTCTGCGCGTGGGCCGCATATCGCCGCCAGTCTTACCCTGGCGCAGTCGCTGTCGCGCCCTGATGTGATTGACCGCGGCGAGCACCCGGTCTACTTCCGTTTCGACCTGTTTTTCTGATCTGTTTATCAAGGAATGATGACCATGGATGTGCATAGCCCCCTGTTCAAGAATATTGCCAACCTGTTGATCGGGGTGCTGCTGCTTAACCCGGTAGTAAGTCTGGCGGCGGACCTCGCTGTGGATGCTGCAGCAGGCGGTAATACCAGCCTGGGCCAAGCCGGCAATGGCGTACCGGTTATCAACATCGCGACGCCCAACAGCAAGGGTTTGTCGCACAACCGTTTCAGCGAATACAACGTGGGCCAGCAGGGGCTGATCCTCAACAATGCCACCAGTGCTACTCAGGCTACGCAGTTGGGCGGTCTGGTGCATGGCAACCCGAATCTGGATAACCGCGCCGCCGGGCTGATTCTCAATGAAGTTACCGGCTCCAACCCAAGCCAATTGCGCGGCTATACCGAAGTGGCTGGGCAAGCCGCCGGCGTGATCGTGGCCAACCCGCATGGCATTAGTTGTGATGGGTGCGGCTTTATCAATACGCCGCGCGCGAGCCTGAGCACCGGCCAGCCGATCATTGAAGAGGGCCAACTGCAGCGCTTTGATGTTGAGCAGGGTGAGATCGCTATCGAAGGCGCGGGTCTCAATGCCAGCAATCTTGATCAGTTCGACCTGATTACCCGCAGTGTGCGTATCAACGCGGACTTGCATGCCAACCAATTGAACGTGATTACCGGCCGCAACGAGGTAGACGCCACCACGCTCAGCGCTACCGCCAAGGCTGACGACGGTAGCCAGCAGCCTTTGCTGGCGGTGGATAGCTCGGCCCTTGGCGGCATGTATGCCGGGTCCATTCGCCTGGTAGGCACCGAGCACGGTGTAGGTGTGCGACTGGCAGGCGACGTGGCAGCCAGCGCGGGTGACATCATCATTGATGTCAACGGCCAGCTGAGCGTTGCAGGTGTGGCCAGCAGTGGCGACCTGAATCTCGCCGCGCAGGAAATCAACCTTGCCCAGGGTTATGCCGATGGCGATGTGCAGTTAGAGGCCGCAAATGTATTGGATGTGACCGGCAGCCTCGCTAGCGGCGGCAGCCAGAGTATTCAGGCTAAAGAACTGTATAACCACGGCATTATAGAAGCGGGTATTGGTCTGGACGGTAGCCGCACACCGCAGGCAGATATCGCCATAATGGTTGATCATCTGGGCAACGCCGGGCTGGTTGTGGCCTCCGGTGAGCTGGATGTTAAAACAAAGACGTTGGACAACAGCAGCGCCACGCTAGCCGCCAAAGAGACGGTGCAGATCAGCAGCAAACAGGTGATCAATCACGATGGCCAGATTATCGCCGAAGGCGAGCTGAAGCTGGATGCCGTCTCGCTGAATAATACCGAAGGCCTGCTAAGCGCAGGCCAAGCCATGAATATTGGCGTCGCGAATAATTTTGATAATCGTGGTGGGGAAGTTCTCGGCAACACTCGGATGAGTATCGCAGCGGATCAGATGGATAACCGCGGCGGTCAGGTTGGCGCAGTTAAGCATCTGGAGATATCCGCCAGCCAGCTGGATAACAGTGATCTGGGCACGCTATCCAGCCAAGGCACCCTGGCACTGCAGGTTAGCGGTGGGCTGAACAACAGTGATCAAGGTGCGGTGATCAGCAACGAAGATATGCTGGTCAGCGTGGGAGATTTGAACAACAGCCAGCAAGGCGCGGTGGTCGCCCGTGGCGACCTGGATCTGCAGGTCGATGGGACAATTGATAACCGTACTGGCACGCTGGTCGCCAATGGCGACCTGAACCTGCGGGCTGACGCGCTGGACAACCAGCAGGGCGACCTCAGTGCTGGCCAGTCCCTGAAAGCCCAGCTCACAGGCAAGCTGGATAATCGTGCCGGCATGCTGGCCAGTAGTAACCTGCTTGATGTTCAGGCTGGTCAGCTCGACAACCGCCAACAGGGGCAGCTGGTAAGTCAGGGCGATATCAGCTTGCGCGCCACCGAGTTGACCAATGCCGATGGCGTTCTCTATGCCAAAGGTAAAGCCACCCTTCAATTGAATGGCCAGTTGGACAACAGCCATGGCGGCCTGCTTTTGGCCGATCAGGGCCTGAACCTGGATGCCAATAGCCTTGATAACCGTGATGGCACTATTCAGGCCACCGGTGGGCTCTTGTCAATGGTATTGGCCGCGCACCTCAATAATACCAACGGCTTGCTGCTGGCGGGTGATGGCGCGCTTGATATCCAAGCCGATGAGATTGATAACCAGAGCGGTGTAATAACCAGCCTTAAAGGACTGCTGCACAGCAGCAGTCGTGCTTTCAACAACCGCTCCGGCAATCTTCAAGCGCAGGATGTAGATTTAAAGGTTACCCAGAGCCTGAATAACGACCTCGGACATATAGCCGCCACCAGCGGTGACCTCACGCTTGATGCGCAGCGCGTCAGCAACATGCACGGAGCCTTGTTTGCCCGGCAACTGCTCAGCATCAATGCAGACCAACTCAATAACAACGACAGTCTGCTTGCCTTGTTTATGGGTACCGAGAGCGATTACCAGCTGCAAGACTGGATTGTTTTTTATCGCGAGATGCTTGAGCACAACTGGGAAGGCTTTGTCTCTACCTCTATCGCACAAGGGCTGGAACCCTTCCTCGGAGATACCAGCGTTACCCGTCAACAGGAACTGCTGGCAGTTCTGGATGCCATCGAGCAAGACCCTCAGGCCTGGGAGCAAGCCAGTCTGATCCACGCCGAGCGCATCGAGCTCAATGTTAATCAGATGAGCCAAACCGTCACCAGCCAGGTGCTCGCGGAAGGTCAGCTACAAGGCACCGGCCAAAATTGGACCAACCATGGCTTCATCGCCAGTGACGGCGCGCTTGATCTGACCCTGACTGGGCATTACGACAGCTACGGCACCTTAGCCAGCGTGGACCAGCTGAACCTTAGCGCCGCGACTCTTGATCTTGAGCTGGGCGACCAGGACATCGGCGGCATTCTCGGTGGTAGCAATGTGGCTGTGCAGGTAGCCGGCGCACTCAACAACAACGGCCAGCTGACGGCTATGGGTGACCTGGCAGTACAGGCTACCGCTATCGACAATCTTGGCGTGCTGGGCGCGGCTGATCAGCTGCAGGTAACCAGCGACCAACTCTACAACAACCTTGGTTTGTTGTTCAGCGGGCAGAACATGCTGTTGCAGGTCGATCAACTGGTCAATCACGACGCTGATATTTATAGCCTCGCCGGCTTGCGTCTAAGTGGTCGCGATCCGTCGGCGCGTGCGCAGCGGTTGGATAACGTGTCTGGCACTATCGAGTCGGCAGGTAACATGCTGCTGAACGTGGAGACGCTTAACAACCGTAAAGACGTGTTCCGTGAAGAGCAGGTGCAGCTTGAAGGCGAAATAACCATTCGCTGCTACGACTGCAGCGGCGACAAGCACAATGTCGATTACATAGGCCGCGAAGTGTTCGAGAGCAGGGTGGTCGAAGACTCGCCTGCGGCGCTGCTGCACAGCGGCGGCAAGCTGAGTATTGAGGCGGGTGACGTCGTAAACCAATTCAGCACGCTTTCAGCCAGTGGCGATTTGCACATCCAGGCTAGCACCTTGAGCAACCTGGGCGCGGTTGGCGGCCGCACCGAGCGCACGCGCACTTGGAATACGGGGCGGATCACCGATGGTACCGATGAACGCTTTCGGTATAGCTACATTTATCCCTACGCAAGAGCCGAACTGCCGAAGGAACTACCTCTTGAAGCGTTGGCCCGTTTCAACATGGTAAGCGACGTCTCCGTCGTCACTCCTCTGGACGCCAACGCGCCGGCAGTCATTCAGGCCGGCGGTAACTTGCTTATTGAGGCGGCGCAAGAGCTGCAAAACAGCCGCACCGTCGGCAATGACCTGCCGGCGTGGCACGACGACCCCACTCGCAATGAAATCGCCATCGCCCTTGAAGACATCATCAAGGTTCAGATCAACGCCCAGTTACCCCCCGACCTGCAACAGCAGCAGGTGAACCCCCTAACGCTGCCGGGCTTTCGCCTGCCCGATGGCCAGCAAGGGCTGTTTCGCTTGGTGCAAACTCCCTCCGGTTCAGCGCCCGATGCGGTTGTGCCATCTGGCGTCAATGTGCCCAGCGCAGGTAACCATCGCTACCTGATCGAAACCAATCCGGCGTTAACTAATCTCGGCCAGTTTCTGGGTTCAGACTATTTGCTGACCCAGCTGGGCCTGGACCCAGAGCAAACGCTCAAACGTCTTGGTGACGGCTTGTATGAACAACGCATGCTGCGCGACGCGATAACCGCACGTACCGGCGCCCGCTTTCTGGCTGGCTTGACCAATGACGAAGCGATGTATCGCTATTTGATGGATAACGCACTGGCGAGCCAAACGGCACTGAACCTGACTCTCGGGCTGGCGCTAACGGCTGAGCAGGTCGCCGCCTTGACGCACGACATCGTCTGGCTCGAAGAGCATGAAGTGATGGGCGAAAAAGTGCTGGTGCCGGTGCTGTACCTGGCCCAAGCCGAAGGTCGGCTGGCAGCCAATGGCGCCCTGATTCAGGGACAGGACGTAACCCTGATCAGTGGCGGTGATTTGGCCAACCAGGGCACCCTGCGCGCCACCGAGAATCTCAGCATCGTTGCTCCGAATATCGATAACAGCGGCTTGCTGCAAGCGCACGAGCGGGTGCAACTGATCGCCCAAAACAGCATCCTTAATGCTCGTGGCGGCATCATTGCCGGTAACGATGTTGCCCTGAGCGCAGGCGATGATGTTCTCAACGAAAGAACGGCTACCTATTACGACAACCAAAGCCGTCGCGCCCGAGAGGCTGGAACCATTCTCGACAACGCAGCCCGCATCGAGGCCGCCAACGACTTGAATATTCAGGCCGGCGGCGATCTGATCAACCTGGGCTCTACGCTACAGGCCGGCGGAGACGCCAGCCTCAGCGCGGGTAAGGATGTGGTGATCGGTGCTGTAGAAGAGAGCAGTGCATCGCTACGCAAAGACCGCCGTCATCACTGGGAAAACAGCCAGGTCACCCAGCATGGTAGCGAAGTGGAGGTCGGTGGCAGCCTGCAAGCCAGCGCTGGTAACGATCTGATGGTGATCGCCAGCAACGTTGAAACCGGTGACGATTTAACTCTGAACGCGCAGGGTGACCTTGTTGTTGCCGCCGCCGCGAACGAAGAACACAGCGAATACCGCTACCGCAGCAGCAACAAAAAAATCACCAGTGAACGCAGCAACATAGAACAACAGGCCGCAGAGCTGGTGGCCGGTGGCGATATCAGTCTGATCGCTGGTGAGAATCTGGCCGTTGTGGCCAGCCGCATCGAGGCCACCCAGAAAGCCTATTTGGTCGCCGGAGATCAGTTGGCACTGATCGCAGCTGAAAACCTCGACCACAGCTTCTACGAGAAGAAAACCGAAGGCTCCTTCGGGCGCAAATCTTCCCGCAGCGACACCGTCACCCGCGTTACCCAGCAAAGCACTGCCATTACCACTGGTGGCGATCTTGCGCTGACCAGCGGCGGTGACCAAACCTACCAGGCAGCGGAGCTGACCAGTGGCGCAGATCTTGCCCTAACCAGCGGTGGCGCCATCACCTTTGAAGGGGTGATGGACCTGCATCAGGAAAGTCACGAGAAGAGTAAGAATAGTTGGGCGTGGCAGTCAGCGAAGGGCAAGGGATTTACGGATGAAACCCTAATTCACAGTCAACTTCAGGCTCAGGGCGATTTGGTCATCAATGCAGTCGATGGGTTACAAATAGATATCAAGGAGATCAACCCACAAAGCATCAACGAGACCATTGACGCCCTGGTTGCAGCTGAGCCTGATCTGTTGTGGATGAAGGAGATGGAGCAGCGCGGCGACGTAGACTGGCGTTTGGTCAAAGAAGTCCACGACAGCTTCAGCTATAGCGGTTCCGGGCTTAGCGGGCCAGCGGCGATGGTGATAGCCATTGTTGTGGCCTATTTTACAGCGGGTTTGGCTAGCGGCATGGTCGCGGGCATTGCAGGCGGCGCAGGGGCTACAGCCTCGGCAGGGACCGCCTGGGCCGCAGCCACCGCCTCTACCGCCGCGGGTTGGGCTAACGTCGCCGCCACAGCAGCCATCACCTCAGCGGCCAGCAGCGCAGCCATCAGCGCCATTAACAACAAAGGCGATCTGGGGGCGGTGATTCGGGAGATTACCTCAAGTGATGCCCTGAAAGGATATGTGACAGCCGGCGTTACCGCAGGCGTTACATCTGGCGTACTGGACCAGGCTTTTGGTGTCACCAGCGACAATATCTACCACACCACCAAAGGCTTTAACCTTGGCAACCCCACTGAATTGGCTCAGTTCGGGGCTTACCTGGGAGCGCAAGGTTCGGTTCAAGCGGTCGCACAGACTGCGGTCAATGGTGGAAGTCTGGGTGAAAACCTGCAGTTGTCTCTCACCAATCAGGTCTACCACCTGTTGCAGGCTACTGGGTTCAATGCGGTCGGCAATGCCTCCTCTGCTAACGGGTGGGTGGACGGCAGCCCAGAAAAAATTGCGCTCCACGCTATTGTCGGCGGGATGCTCAACGAAGCCACCGGTGGTGACTTTGAAACAGGAGCGCTTGCCGCCGGAGCTAATGAGGCTTTGATCGAGCAGTTGGCCGGCGTAATCAAGGAAGATAAGAGTCTGGAGCTTGCGGTATCCCAGTTGATCGGTATCGCCTCAGCTACAGCCACCGGCGGGGACTATGCCAAGGCTGCGGAGCTTGCGAAGAACGCCACCGCATATAACCGGCAGTTGCATATTGACGAAATCCGCTTCGCCTCTGAAGAGGACCGTGTAAAACGTTATGCAGAGCAGGCAGGCATATCCGAAGAGCAAGCGCGTCAAGAACTGTTAAGGGTTGCAGCCGCGATTGTGGATTATGGCTGGACGGAAGCTTTGGATGCGGCTGGCGCGCTTAGCTCGCAGGCATACCAATTTTTGGAAGCTGAGCGGACCAGCTCCAACACGCATCTCTTTCAGGTCTCTCAAGAGGAGTATTACAACGAACGGCTAGGACTCAAGGAGTTGCTCAGTAATCCTGAGGGCGTAGAGGCGATACTAAGAGACATTGCTTTAGTGGACCCGCTGGCTTATCGAACTCATCCCGAGTATTTCAGCGAAGTGATGAATGCTAAAGGTGAAGGCAGTCAAGAAGGGTTCGCTAATGTCGCCACCCTACCTGTCGATGCGGTGGTATGGGCTGCTGGCGCTATCATTTGTCCTAGCTGTGCAATGGAGGACATACAGGTTGCATGGGAGGCCGTTCAGCAGCTACCCGAGGAGTTGAGCTATAAAGGTTATCTGGATACTCTGCACATCATGCAGGGCGGGGGCGTTGAAGTTGTGCGCCAGAATGCTGCTTCAGCGACAGAGCTAGGAGTGGGTTTAGGCTTAGGTTCTGCTCCCGTAACTTTCTCTGTTAGGAAGTTACTTCTTGAGCGGATTGGTGCAAAAGCTACTGTCTCTAAAAATCCCAATGCAACTAGTGCGCTGACTGACTCAGAGGCAGGCACGCTGGTTGAAAGGAATGTTTTGGAGACGAGCCCCAAAGTAATAAATCAGGCCGAGCCAGAAGTTCTTGCAAAGGTTAATAACGGACGCAGCCCATATTCTGAGTTAAACGGTGCAATTGGGGAGGCTCGTGGCTGGAGTCAGGCTATTGAATCGGGGCAAATACCAATTTCCGGACCTGGGAAAGCGTCACTCCCAGGTGCGGATTACATTACGTATGATCCATCATCGCGATCTGTGATCGTCTGGGACGCCAAGTATCGTGCTCCTGGCGGAAGCTATCCGACGTC
This sequence comes from Halopseudomonas sp., assembly GCF_036960865.1. Taxonomy (GTDB): domain Bacteria; phylum Pseudomonadota; class Gammaproteobacteria; order Pseudomonadales; family Pseudomonadaceae; genus Halopseudomonas. The sequence continues at coordinate 1,137 of NZ_JBALWE010000003.1, read as the reverse complement.
CTTGCCAGATTCAAAGTTACAGGCCTGGCAGTCAGAGATCATAAACTCTGTTAAAAATATGCCGGAGGGATCGGCCAAAGCAGCCGCAGAGAGTGCGCTTAAGGCTGGCAGGGTCGAAGGCCGAATATTCAAATGGCCACAATAGGCTTGAGGTATTTAAGATGAAAGAATGGTCATCGCTGTGCAAGTCAAAGGTTGGGGACGCCGTTGATGTACGGGAGCAATGCGTTATCGCTATGGACGACGGCGCATACAAAGTTTCAGACGATCAGTATTTTTTAGCTGACGCTTTTTCTGATGAGGGAGAGGAAAAACTTCGTTTGCTATCCCTCTACTGGGCTTGCAGTGAGCCTGCATTTAGAAGAGCCTACTACAGGGATGTTGAAAATGATGACATGGCCGTATGCCGGCCGCCGCCTGAGTTGCTTCCGGTTGGGGCGGGGGGGACCTATAGTCAGATTAAAAAAGCTCTTAGCTCTCTTGGTTCTGAGAAGTTTATGGAATACGCGTCTTATCGTGTTATGTCTGATGGTGCATTTGTTCATAAGGGCTTAGAAAGTTCATTGGCTGTTTATTATTTTCGCTTGCATGATATTGTTGATGATGAGCTGCCTTACGCGATACTGTGGAAGCTTTCTAGTGGGTGAGGAAAAGGGGACAGATTTATTTTAAGGAGGATGTAGATGCCCAGGATGGGTCGCATGGTTCTGCCGAACTACCCGCACCATATTGTACAGAGAGGCCATAATCGTCAGGTTGTGTTTGCGTGTGCCGATGATTTTCAGCGCTACCTGTCGGACATCAGAGAGCTAAAAGTGCAATATGGTATCAAGCTCTATGCCTGGTGCTTGATGACCAACCATGTGCACCTGTTGGTCAGCCCGGAGGGCGCAGCAGGCCTTGGCCAGTTCATGAAAGCATTGGCCGCAAGAGCTACCCGCTACCGCAATCGCTTGGAAGGACGCACTGGTACATTATGGGAAGGGCGTTACAAGTCCAGCATCGTTGATACCGAAGCGTATTTTCTGGCTTGCTGCCGTTACATCGCGAAAAATAAATCTGGGCCGCCTCAAGTTCCAAGTGCAACATCAGTGAATTGAATTTAACTGGTTAGTGGCCTGCAGCTGGAGGTATTCA
>NZ_JBALWE010000002.1:0-481259 GCF_036960865.1 Halopseudomonas sp. | reverse complement strand
TACTGCATGAAGGCCCCCGATGGCCGTCGGGGGTGGGCCTCAATTTACCCAAACACGGCAGAAATTATCCATACAAGGCCAGCCACGAACTGCATCTATCTGCTAAACGGCCTCCACAAAAGCCGGTGCGATTCATCCCAGTGAGCGAAGCGAGCGATTTGAACCTGTAGTTAGAAGCCATTACGCACCTGTACTCCAACAGAATAGGGCAAAACTATTAGGGGTTTCGTACAGGTATTCAATTTCGTTCCATTTGTCTGCCAGCGCGATCACATTGGACTCGCAAGGGAAGAGACTGGAGGATGGGTAGCTCGGAGATCGATTGTGGTTCAGAAACACTCCCCATCTATCTGGCTTATATGTTGCACCTGAATTTATCTTTTTATTTATACAGATTTCAATTGATTCAATTATACCCTGGATATTTTTCCGTGCATCCTCATATTGGATGTCCTCGGCTTTTTGAATCGCCGGAACAAGCCATTTCTCTACTATTAATTCAATTTCGCTATTGAGAATTTCTTTTATGTTCCACTCTTCATAAAAATGAAGTGCATGATTCATTAGTGCCAAAAAAGCAAACGATGCAAGTGAATCTTTTTCCTTCTTGCAGAAAAAGATGCTTGCAGAACAGAGTCCTTCATCGAACGTCCGATACTCAACATGGTCAACGCGAATGCTCGACGAATGTAGCAGCGCTTCCTTGAAGCAGTTGCCAGATGTGCTTAGCTCGATGATTTCAGCAGATTTCATGTTATTGGCTATGGCTTCTAACGCCCGGCTATGGCGCCGGAGTGCAGTTGGAATTTTTTGTGGTAACCACCACAAAAAAGGCCGACGGAACGGAAGTCGCTCATGAGCCGTTTGTTATGCATTTACGGCTCTTGTACCACTTTAAAACGCGGTTCTTCATTTATTATAGACATGAGTTCTGCCTGAATTTTCGCCAGCCCTTCACGAGTATCGATTTTTTTGAAGATGCGCTTTAAAAAAGGAACTTCCGCTGTTGCGAAACAGTGCCATGTGATTTCTTCTTTGCTTGGAACATAGCCCTCTTCGTGTTCGTTTTCCATAATGCTAGAGCAGCCTACCCATAACCAGTAAGGTTCGCGTTTGCACATCACGCACCAACCCCAGTCTTCAGGTATTACCGCTTCTACATCATATCCAAGATCGATAAATTTACTACGTAACCATTCAGAGAATTGCTTTCCATATACGAATGGATTCGTCTCTTCATCCTCTTTCGGATCGATTTCAAATAGATCGGTTTTTATGAATATTCTTTCAAGTTCCATTCAATTCTCGATTTTGCATAACAGTGATTAGACAGCACGCGGCATTAATACATAACCGCGCGTTCGATATAACTGCGGGCTCAGGCCGCCCGCCACAAAAATCTTATCGATTAAAATCAGTAGCTTGCGGAGTCTTTCCACCAGCAGCCTGTATTCGCGTGCGCGCGTCATTTCGTGAATCCATTACGACTGGATGGCATGGCACTTATCATTCCACCTAAAGCGAACTGTCCTTTATCTGCTACAGGCGAGCCTGCTCGTTGCGCGCGGTACTCGGGTACTGGGCTGGACAGAGGCGATGCTTTCATCGCAGGCATACGACGGGTGAGCAGCCGATATAACGTCAGCTGAGCACTAAAATCTGAGGTTGGTGAGAGGTTTAATCTGCGCGCCATCCTTGGGCTCCTGATGCATGGCCATGCGCCATTGACGCAACTTAGCGCTATTGCGGCTGCGGGTAAAGCGCTCTGCGACACGTGTTGCCACTGACGCCAGCGCGTTGTTTTGCGCCGCTGCGTTTTGCTGAGCGGTAGTCTCTGATGAGCGCCCTCCCCGTTTCACTGGCTGCCTTGGCTAATCCAACAAGGTGAACTCACGCTGCACCTTGAAGTAGATCTCCCGCGCGGTCAGGTCCTTGAGCCACAGCAATGGGTAAGTCGAGCCACTGGGGCGAGTAGAACGCCGCAACAGCGGATTATCTGGGCGGCGGCAAGCGGCTCAACGCAGCAGGCGTGGGAATGGCCCGGCCAGCGCCGGGCCTGCGTGCCTCAGATACAGGTGGCGCCGCCATCCACCGGCAGCGCGATACCGGTCGTGAAGCCGGCGGCGTCAGAGCAGAGATACAGCACGGCAGCGGCGATCTCTTCGGCCTTGCCGATGCGTCCAACGGGGTGCATGCCGGCCACGACCTCGGCCTTGCGCGGCTCTATCGCGGCAGCGCGGCGGTACATGTCGGTATCGATCACGGCGGGGCAAACGGCATTTACGCGGATGCCCTTCTTGCCGTACTCCACTGCGACCGAACGGGTCAGGCCGAGCACTGCATGCTTGCTGGCGGCATAGATGCTCATCTTGGGTGCTGCGCCGAGAGCGGCGATAGAACCGGTATTGACGATAGCGCCACCGCCGTTCTTCAGCATCAGCGGTATTTCAAAGCGCATGCACTGCCAGACGCCCTTGACGTTCACGTCCATGATGCGGTCGTACACGTCTTCCTTGGCGTCGGCGATCTTGTCTTGCTCGATTTCGATACCGGCGTTATTGAAGGCGCAGTCAAGGCGGCCGTAGGTGGATTCAATCATGTCGATCAGGGCTTTTACCGCGCTGGCATCGACCACATCACAGGCCTGGAATAAGGCGTCACCGCCGGTGGCGCGGATGCCGGCAGCGGTCGCTTCGCCGCCCTGGCTGTCAATATCAGACAGCACCAAGCGCGCGCCTGCCGCTGCAAAAGCCTCCGCTGTAGCTTTGCCAATACCAGCGGCAGCGCCGGTAACCAGTACAACTTTGCCTGCAAAATCCAAACTCATCTAACCGTGCTCCTTGACGATGGGAGCAACTAGGGCCGCTCCGTTGTTATCGCTGGATGATAACAACGGGCGCCGTCATGTTTCGACTGAATCAGCTTTGTTGTTCACGCGCCATGCTGATTATTGATGGCGAGTTCCGCAAGATACTCGATGATCTCTGCCTGATTGCCGGAGAACACCACCCTGGCCTGCTTGCTTTCGCGCTGATAGGCGTACATGGGGTCGTAGTAGTGCTCCAGCAGGCCCTTGATCCAGGCGCGGTGCAGGGACTCGTCGCCGCTACGCTGCTGTTCTGCCAGCGCTTGCTGCATGAGCGCATCCAACGCCTGATGCTGCTCACCACCCAAGCGTTTGCGGATGCGCAGCAGACTGTTCAACAGGTACTCGGAGAAGGCCGCAAAGGCCGCTTCCGGCTCCGCGTGCAGCTGGGAGAACTCTGCGTGCATGTTGGTAACGTAGTCGGCCTGAATGCGGCTGATGCGGTTTTCCTGGCTGTCTTCCAGCCATACCAATGGCGCTTCCTGCATGGCGCGATACAGATTCAGCGGTACCGAGCAGCTACCGACCATGCGGCCTTCGTCTTCACAGACCAGGCGCTGTACACCTTTGGCCCTGACTTTTAGCGCTTCGATGGCCAGCTGGTTTTCAAAGTTGATCTGCGTGGGCTGCGGCGTCGCGTGGCGGCCGAAACTGGAACCACGGTGATGGGCGTGGCCTTCCAGATCCAGGCTGTTGTTCAACGCGCTGATGACTTCGGTCTTGCCGGTGCCGGTAAGGCCTGCCACCAAAACCAGCGGACTTTGTTCGATCGCCTCGTCCAGTGAATCAATCAGAAAACGGCGCATGGCCTTGTAGCCGCCGATCACCCGCGGATACTGCACCCCGGCATCGCTCAACCATTGCTGTACCAGTTGGGAACGCAGACCGCCGCGAAAGCAGTACAGATAACCCTCAGGGTTGGCCTTTACTTGCGCGATCCAGGCTTCGATACGAGCCGCCTTGATATCACCACTGACCAGTTTGTGGCCCAATGCAATGGCGGCCTCTTGCCCACGTTGCTTGTAAGTGGTGCCTACCTGCGCACGCTCAGCATCATCCATCAACGGACGGTTACAGGCAGTGGGGAAAGCGCCTTTGAGGTACTCCACCGGCGCGCGCACATCAATTAACGGTATATCAGCCAAAAACAGCTGACGAAAATCCGCCGTGTTGTCGCGCATCAGAGTACCTCGACCCAGGCACCGCCGTCGGCGGCGACGCATTCGCCAATGGCGTGCAGCTCGAGCCCTTCTTCGCGCGCGGCCAGCAGGAAGTCGCCCAGCGCATCGGGCGCTACCGCCACCAGCAGACCGCCACTGGTCTGCGGATCGCATAGCAGATGCTGTTGCGCCTGCGTCAGCGGGCCCAGCTTGTGCCCATAGCTGTCGAAGTTGCGCAGCGTGCCCCCGGGAATGCAGCCCTGCTCCAGGTAATAATCCACGCTGGCGATGCGCGGAATGCGGTCAGCATGAATCTGCGCCTTGACGCCGGAGCCCTCGGCCACCTCGGCCAGGTGACCCAACAGACCAAAACCGGTGACGTCGGTCATGGCCTGCACGCCGGGCAGCGTGGCAAAGCGCTGGCCGGGCTTGTTCAGGGTGCACATCAGATCGCGGGCGACGCCGACGTCTTCGGCGCGAAGTTTTTTCTGTTTTTCGGCAGTGGTCAGAATGCCGATACCCAGAGGTTTGGTGAGGAACAATTGCGCACCGACCTGAGCCTGATCGTTGCGCTTGAGCTGGCTGCGCAGTACCTGACCGGTTACCGCCAGACCAAAGATAGGCTCGGGGGCATCAATCGAGTGACCACCCGCCAGTGGCATGCCAGCCTCGGCGCAGACCTGACGAGCACCGGCGAGCACCTCTCCGGCGACCGCAGCCGGCAGCAGGTTCACCGGCCAACCGAGAATGGCGATGGCCATCAGCGGCGTGCCGCCCATGGCATAAATGTCGCTGATCGCGTTGGTGGCCGCAATACGGCCGAAGTCGAAGGGGTCATCGACAATTGGCATGAAAAAGTCGGTCGTGCTGACAATGCCTTGCTCTGCATCCAGGCCAAATACCGCAGCGTCATCCCGGCTGGCGTTACCAACCCACAGGCGTTCGAAGCTGGGACCCGGCTGACCGACCGACAACATTTCATCCAGCACCTTGGGGGCTATCTTGCAGCCACACCCGGCGCCGTGGCTGTATTCGGTCAATCGCACTGTCTGGGTCATGCGGGCTCTCCGGCTGTGAGGATCAAACCCGCGATTCTACCAGCCGGCAGGCTCAGCGCCTACGCTTCAGCGGTTGCGGCGCTCGAACTGATCAAGGGTGTCGCTGGCGACCATGCGGCCCAGCTCGATCAATTCTGGCGCACGGTAAAACTCGAAGAACCGGCAAAGACGCTTGGGCACATTGAACAGAACGTCGGGTGGATAGCCGGCAATCTTGTACTGGGTGAGTGACGATTGCATGGCCTCAAACGACAGGTTGACCAGTTCCAGCATGCTGGCTGGGCCTGGCGGCGCCTCCACCTCAACGGGTTGAGACTGATCCTCTTCACGCGAATGCGGCGCCTCCAGGGGCTCGGGCTCGGCGGTGAGCAGCGCCATGGCGTCTTCCCCCTCCTCTTCCTCATTGCCTTTGCGGCCCAGCCAGTTGGGTTTGAGGGCGGTCATCCACTGATCCCACTGCAGGCGGATGGGGGCCGGGCGCTCAACCACTGGCATGCTGTAGCCGTCGTTTTCGATTGAGTTGAGATTGACCGCCATGATCAGGTCACAGTGCGACGAGACCACCGGCACAATTGGCAAGGGGTTCAGCAGGCCGCCATCCACCAGTACGCGGCTGCCTTGGCGCACCGGCGAAAACAGGCTGGGGATGGCCGCCGAGGCGCGCATGGCCTGATGCAGGCAGCCCTGCTGGAACCACACTTCCTGCTGGTTGGTCAGGTCAGTCGCAACGGCGGTAAAAGGAATGTTCAGCTGTTCGATATTGATCTCGCCGAGAATCTCGCGAATACGTCCAAACACCCGTTCACCGCGAATCGCGCCCAGGTTGCCGAAACCGATATCCAGCAGGCGAATAACATCCAGGTAATCCAGACCCGAGACCCAGTCACGGTAATCCTTCAGGTGCCCGGCAGCGTGAATGCCGCCCACCACCGCGCCCATGGAGCAGCCGGCTATGCAGGCGATCTCGTAGCCACGCCGTTCAATCTCTTCAATCACGCCAATGTGCGCATAGCCGCGTGCTCCGCCGCTACCCAGCACCAGTGCTACTCGCTGCCCCATCTTTGTTGGCTCCCCCGCAATTTGATTAATCCCGATTGACGTCCTTGATCACTCTGCGCATGATGCCGGGATGATTTCCCGCAGCACAAGGCACCCTGTGATCAAGCGTCTCTCCCTACCCGTTAAAGCAATCCTGTTCATCGCTTTGCTGCTGACTTTCATGGCCCTGCTGGGCGTCTGGATGCTGCATACCGCTGAAGCAAAACGCAGTGGTGAGCTGCGCCTGGGCAACCTGAACAGCAGCGTCTCGGTGCATTACGATGCCTGGGGTGTGCCGCACATTGACGCGCAGAACGAAGAGGACGCCTATCGCGCCCTGGGTTACGTGCATGCCCAGGACCGTCTGTTCCAAATGGATATGCTGCGCCGCGCCGGTGGTGGGCGGCTGTCGGAACTGTTTGGCGCTGAATCCTTCGCTACCGATCGTTTCTTCCGCACCTTGGGCATCAACCGCTTTGCTCGCGCCTACGCCGAACGCTTGGAAGCCGAACCCGACAGCCCCCATGTGAAACTGCTGCATGCCTATCAGGATGGCATCAATCAGTACATTGACCATGGCGGTCGGCCTCTGGAATACCGCTTGCTGATGGCCAAACCCGATTACTTCACTACCGAAGACATCGCGCAGATCATGGGCTACATGGCCTACTCCTTCGCCGAAGCCTTCAAGACTGACGTTCTGGTTGACCATATTCGTGGCACCCTGAGCGAGCGTCACTATAAGGATCTGGTGCCCAGTTGGCCAGATCAACTGCCTCCGGCCCGCTCCTCCGGCCAGCCCTATATAGAGCTGCTCAAACCCATGCTGGAGCAGATCTCGGCAATTGAAAAGGACTTTCCCGTCGGCCAGTTCATTGGCAGCAACGCCTGGGCGGTTAAGGGCAGCAAGAGTGCCAGCGGCGCGCCGCTGTTGGCCAACGATCCGCACATTGGCTTCGCCGTGCCGGCGGTCTGGTATGAGGCTCATCTGCGCACACCGGAGAACGAGGTATACGGGCATTTTCTAGCCGGCATTCCTTTCCCGCTGCTAGGCCAAACGCGGCATCACGCATGGGGCTTGACCATGCTGATGAACGACGATATCGACTTCTACCGTGAACGCGTCAACCCCGAAGACCCGAACCAGGTCTGGGCGAGCGATCACTGGGAAGACTTCACCCTGCATGAAGAGGTCATCAAGGTACGCGGCCAGGAAGACCGCCTGATCAAGACCCGCAGCACGCGCCACGGCCCCGTCATCAATGATCTGCCGGGGAGCCTGGAGCGGCAGCCTGTGAGCCTGTTCTGGACCTTTCTAGATCCCGAGAACGATTCTGCCAAGGCCTTCTACGGCTTTACCCGCGCGCAGAACATGGATGAATTTCAGACTGCCGCTGCCGCGCACGGGGCGCCTGGCCTCAATCTGATCTACGCCGATACCGACGACAACATTGCCATGTGGGCCATTGGCAAACTCAAGCGCTGGCCGTCCAGCAGCAACGGTTTTGCCCTGCTCAATGGCAGCTCCGGACGCGACGAGTTTCTTGGTTATCAACCGTTCGAGAACAATCCACGCATCATAAACCCGCGTGAAGGCTATATTTTCAGCACCAACAATCCCTACCCGGAAAAAAACGTGCGCCGCAGCGTGCCGGGTTACTACGCCCCCACTGAACGGGCCCAGCGCCTCAGCGAACTGCTGCAACAGGACGAGACCTTTGACCTGTCTCGGTTCAAGGCCATGCAGCTTGACGAGCAGCGCCCGCAAGCCCTGGCCATGGTGCAGGATGCCCTGCCCCTGCTGGATTACAATCTGTTCAATAGCGAGCTGCATGCGCCCGCGGCCAAGGCCGCGCAACTGCTTGAGCAATGGGACGGGCGCTATCAGCAAGACAGCGCCGGTGCGAGTATCTACCAGCGCTGGCGTGACGAGCTGAGCGTGGCCCTGTTTGCCGATGAACTCGGCGACCGCTACGCCTTTTTCCGCAATACCTATCTCGCCAGCAAGACCCTGACACAGCTGTACTGGAAGCCTACCTCACCCTGGTGGGATAACCGCCAGCAGCCCAGTCTGGATGGCCGTCAGGCGGCAATTACCCATGCCTGGATCAAGGCAGTGGAAGGGCTGGTGGCCGACCTTGGCAATCAGCCGGAACAATGGCAGTGGTCGCGTCTGACCAGCCTGCAGCATCAACATCCGCTGGCAGATCGCATTCCCTTTGGTGGCTATCTGAACACTGATCCGGTGGCGGTAAACGGCGGGAACGAGACGCTCAACAACATGGCGTACAACATTGGCGAGTCGCGTTATCAGGTCAAGTCAGGACCCTCTACGCGGCGCCTGATCGACCTGGCCGATGTGAATGCCACGCTGGGTATCAACCCGCTGGGCCAGTCCGGCAATCCACTGGACATGCATGCGCTGGATCAGGCCGAGATGTATAACGAGGGGCGCTACCGCACGCAATTGTTCGACTGGCTATCGATTCAGGCCCTGCCCGATCAACTGCTGATTCTCCCCGAGCGCAAGCGCTGAGCCGCACGGCTCAGCGAATCCGGGTAATGCGCACGCCCTGCTCCGGCTGCGGCTCGCCAACATTCAACCGCTGATCACGAATACCGCCGGCTTTGAGCGCTTGTACCAGCGCGGGTGCGTCGGCGCCGTCGATGCTCACGCGCAGTAGAGAGTCGGTACGCAGCATCCTCACCAGTAGCCGCACCCACTCCACCGTCGCGTCCGCGTCTGGGTGCTGCAAGTCGAGCGTGGGCAGCAACAGCTGACCCTCGCGCTTGAGCACCTTGAGTAGCGTGGTGGGGGTGGGATACAGCGGCTGGGTGACTACCGGGCTCGGCGTAAACTGATCCATGTGCAGGTAGCTGCGTTTGTTGCCGCGGGTGATGGAATACAGCGCGATGAGCTGTTGCGGCTCGCCATCCAGGCGTAGAGCCAGGTAGCGCTGATCTTCCTCCGGTCCGTAGAGCTGAGCGTTGCCAAACACCTGATTGGCCCACAGGCTGCTGCTGCCGCACTCACGCCCATCACAGGCGTAAAGCAAGGTGTGCGGCTGCTCAGTGAGCTGCTGCAAGGCGTTACGAAACGCCTCCTCCGGCGCGTAACCATCCTTCAGTTGCCAGGTAGCGCGTAGCAACTCGCCGCTGGCGCGCACTTCGCGCTCGGCGCGCAATTGATTGTTGATACGGCGAATGCTGCCAATGATGAACTGGTATTCGGCGTCGGCCACGCGATCTTGCTGCACCGCGCTGACGTGCGCAAAGGGGGTAATACTGAGCGACTGTTCGAAAGCCTCGTCCGCCAGGCTGGCAGTACTCAACAGCAAGGCGGCAATGGAACATCCAATCTGAGTGGTTCGGCGCAAAAACATGGCTTTCCTTGGGCAGCAAAGAGCTAGCCCACAGCATACCCGTTTTGCTGCACTACGGTCAGGCTGCGCTGCTGCTGTTGGCGGGCAGTGCCGCGTAGAAATCGTTCAACAGCGCCGCAACTGCGGGCGCCTGCTCCTCAAGATGCAAGTGATGACCGCCGTCCATTTTATGTAACTGAATGTGCTGAAAACGCTCGATACGCTCCAGTACTTGCGGGTGTTTGTGCATGACTCCCTGATTGGCCAAAACCAGCATGGTCGGCGCTTCGATAGCCTCGATAAAAGACACCGCATGACGATTGGTAAAGCGCAACGCCGAGGGCAGCATGAGCTGCGGGTCTGTGCGCCAGGTCCAGCCGCCGTGATCGGGCATCAAACCGCGCTCAACCAGACAACTGACCGCATCACGCGATATCGGTGTAGTACCGCCCAGCACCCGAGCGGAGACCGCCTTTTCAACGCTGTCGTACACCGGTTTGCGCTTATTGCCTACCGCCAGACTGGATTTGAAGAAACGGGCCATCTGCTTAGGCGCGTCGTCCGCCTCAGAGGTGAAAGGCATCAGCCCGTCGATCATCGCGGCGCCGAGGATGCGTTCCGGCAAGGAGCCAGCCAGAACCCCGCTGATAATGGCTCCCATGGAGTGACCGAGCAGCGCGAAACGCTCCCAGCCCATTTCCTCCGCCACCTGCAGCACGATTGAGGCCTGTTGCCACAGGCTGTAACCCGCCATCGGCAGGTGATCCGACAGGCCGTGACCGGCCAGATCCAGCGCAACCAGATGCACCCCCTCCAGCTCAGGTGCCAGCCGATCGAAGGTGGCGGCGTTATCGAGCCAGCCGTGCAACCCGATCACCGGCACCCCGCCGGGTTCACCCCAGACCTTACCGGCAACTTCAAGGGAGGGAAGAGAAAAACGTACTTCGCGGCTGGTGGTTGTCATCGGTTATCCGTTGGTCCTGAACGTGACTTTACCCCGCCAAGTTAGCGACTCGGCTATACAGCGGCAATCAAGCTTGCGAGCATGAATGCACCGGCATAGATCAAGCCTCAATCTGCTTTCAGCGGTACCACTGCCATGGTCAAGCGGGCGATGCAGGTCAGCGCCCCAGCCTCGTTACTCAAACGAATATCCCAGACACGAGTAGTGCGCCCCAAGTGCACAGGTTTGGCGATCGCCGTTACCCGCCCACTCTTTACCGCTTTCAGGTGATTGGCGTTGACCTCCAGACCAACGCAATAGAAGCGACTGCTATCAATGCACAGATACGATGCGATACTGCCCAGCGATTCGGCCAGTACCACGGAAGCGCCGCCGTGCAGAATGCCATAGGGCTGATGAGTCCGCTTGTCGACCGGCATGCTAGCGGTGATCCAGTCATCGCCGTAGTCTTCCAAGCGCACATCCAGCAGCGTATTGATGTTGTCTGCCGGGGCGTTCATCGCATCCAGATCGACCTTACCAAACCAGATTGCACTCATACTTTTTCCTTGGATTTCTGCTGCCAAACAACGGTGTTACCGGACACCAGCCACAGGTTCACCTGACCCTGGTAGCTTGCCTCCACCACATTACGCTTGAGTTTGAGATTGGGCGTGCGCAAGCCGCTCTCGGCGCTCCACTCATCACGGATGATCACGAGGCAGCCCAGTTGCTCGCTGCGCTGCAGGCTGGCATTAACCTGTTGCAGCAGTGCATCGAGTTGCCGCGTCAACTGCTCTTCAGTGCCCTGCACATCGTCGCGCAAGCGCAACAGCGCCAGTGGCTGGGGCAAGTCACGCCCTACTACACAAGCGTCTTCGATCAGCGGGCTGTCGAGCAACAGGGCTTCGATCGGCACCGGCGTTACGTAACGCCCTTTTGACGTCTTGAAGGTGTCCTTGGCACGCCCGACAAGGCGCAGAAAACCTTCCTGGTCGATTTCACCCAGGTCGCCGGTATGCAAAAAGCCGTCGTCGTCCAGTACCTCGGCAGTTCGCACCGGATCCTTGTAATACCCCAGCATTGCGGTACGACTGCGCACCAGTACTTCGCCCGCTCCACTGAGGCGGCATTCTACGCCGGGATTCGGCAGACCGATGTACCCCGCCTTGATCTTCGCCGGCCGGCCCAGGTGCGAGTAGCCGCAGTTTTCCGTCATGCCGTAAGCTTCAACGATCAACAGGCCGCGCTCGGCGAACCAGCTACTCAGACCTTGGGTAAGGCGCGCCGAGCCGCAGACCGCGTAGCGCACCTGGTCCAGCCCCATATCGGCAAGGAGCCGCCGCGCCATGCGCTCTCTCAGTAAAGGTAACTTGAGCTGCAGCCGCACCCAGGCTGAGCCGTGCTTGCGCTCGGCATAACTCCTGAAGTTCTCCCAGACACGCGGGGCAGCAAAAAAGACCGTCGGTCTGGCTCTGCGCACATCTTCCAGAAAGGTCGTAATGCTATTGACGAAGTAAACCTGCTGGCCGGACAGCAGGGAAGCAATCTCGACGAACTGCCGCTCAGCCACATGGCTCAATGGCAGATAGGACAGCAGCCGATCCTGCGCACTGATGTTGAACAGCCGCAACGCATTACTCGCTGCGAGGTACATGCTGCCGAAGCTGAGCATGACGCCCTTGGGTACGCCTGTGGTACCGGAGGTGTAAACAATGGTGGCCAATTGGTCTGCCACGGGCAGCACGAGTTCAGGCAGCGGCGGGTTGGCTTCAATCAAAGCGTCCCAGGCCTGGATGTCGTCATCGTCCGGCGCCAGCGGCAGCCCAATCCAGGGCATATCCTGTGGCACGCCAGTGCGCATCCGCGGCCACTCATCCAGCTTGCCAATAAAGACAGCACAGGCATCAGCGTGCTCCAGCACCTGTCTTATGCTGTCGGCAGTTTGATTGGGATACAGCGGGACGGAAACATGGCCTGCCATCCAGATGGCCAAGTCAGCGACTATCCAATGCGCGCAGTTCTTTGACAGCAGCGCTATGTGGCTGCCCGCAGGAAAGCCCAGCGACTGCAGGTAACCGGCCATGCGTCGCGCCTGCTCCCCTACCTGGCGCCAGCTGAGTTCAACCACGTCCCCGTCAGGCAGCGGCTGAATCAGATAGGTTTTATCTGCCTGCAGGCTTTCCTGACGCAGAAACGCATCAAGAGCCGTTACCGGCGTTTTGGCCAAGGCGCCCATACTGTGCCCTCGTGCTGCTGGAAATTATTATTGTTGAAATGATGGCGCTGAACGCGCAGAACTCACCCGTTTGAGTGAACACTATCCCATGCCCCGGACCCACTACAAGGCCCTAACGCGCAGCTTGCGGACTAGATCACCCGAACGCGCCGCTAGCGGGTCGTTGCTAGGGTCAGCCTAAAACGTATGCACCTAGACTTAGTCGGCCAGGTCAGCGGGTACCCGCAGCGCCACCAGGGTACCTAGGCCGGCCGCAACGAAATCAAGCTCAATGCAGGCCAGCGCCGCCGTCGGCATAGGATAGTGAGATGCCCGGTTACCCTCTACCAGCAGACTGACCAGTTGGCTGACCAAGGGTTGATGCGAAACCAGCAGCACATGCTGTTCGCTGCGCTCTGAGAGAAAACGCAGTACCTCCCCAGGATCGTCGTCGGGTGTTAACCAGGGCGCTGTACCGACCTCCTGGCTGAAGCCAAGCTCGGCACGCATGACCGCCGCCGTCTGCTGTGCGCGACGATACGGGCTGGCGAGGATGGCGTCCAATGGCTGGCCTGCCAGCAGCGCACTCATCGCCTGTACTTCCGCTTCACCCAGCGAGGTCAGTGGGCGTTCCGCATCACTGGCTGCCTGCGCGGCGGCCTGACCGTGACGCAATATCCAGAGTCTCATGCCCTGGGCTCAGCCGGCTCGGATGCCGCAGCAGCCTGCGGCGTTGGCTCGGCGGTCACGACAGTCGGCTGCGGCCATTCGATAAACGGCCAGGGCTTCTGCTCGCTGGCCATGGTGACGTAACGACCGATCTGACAGGCATAAACCGACAACCCCTCACCCCAGGCCGCAGCATCCTGATTGGCACTGCCGGTGAACAGCCGTACCACGATCTGAATGACGACCAACAGCGCCAACAGAATCTCGACCACCTGCCACGCCAACATGAACACAAAGGTATACAGCAGGCGTAGCCAGAAATCGGGAGAGCATAGCGAAGATTTCAAAGCAGACATGGGTTCATTGTTCCTTGATTGGGGTGCAGCTCATAAAGGCGGAAAACTCGACGTCGTGCTTCTGCTCCGCCGACATCAATTTGCCGATCACCTGCCCCAGCGGCTGATGTTCAAACACGATGGCATGCAAGCCGGCGACCAGCGGCATATAAACACCCTCTTCGTCGGCCTTCTGCTTGAGCGTTTTCAACGTGTTAACGCCTTCGGCGACCTGCCCCAGGCGCGCCACCCCTTCTTCAAGAGTTTCGCCTTTACCCAGCGCATGGCCCACACGAAAGTTGCGCGACTGCGGCGACATACAGGTCACGATTAGATCGCCCACGCCGGCCAGCCCAAGGAAAGTCAGTGGGTTGGCCCCCATGTGCACGGCAAATCGAGTCATCTCCGCAAGCGCGCGGGTAATCAGCATGCTTTTGGTGTTTTCGCCCATACCCAGTGCCACCGCCATACCCGAGATGATGGCGTACACATTCTTCAGCGCTCCGCCCAGCTCGACACCATAGCGATCTTGGCTGGCATACACGCGCAGGTTTTTGCTACCAAGTACATCCTGTACAGCATTACAGAGCGTCTCATCCTCGCTGGCGATAACCGTTGCGGTCAGCTCGCCAGCGGCCATTTCCTTCGCCAGGTTGGGGCCGGACAACACCGCCACCTTGGCTTGCGGGGCTTCCTGCTCGACGATCTGGCTCATCATCAGGAAGCCTGGCTGTTCTATACCCTTGGTCGTGCTGACCACCTGTTTGCCGGCCAGGCTCGGGCCAATTTCCTGCAGCACACTGCGAAAGGCACTACTGGGAATGGCCAGAAACACCAGGTCAGCCGCCGCAATGGTAGCTTCGATGTCGGTTGAAACCTGTAACCGTGGGTCCAGCTTGTAGCCAGGCAAATAGCGCGGGTTCTCATGCTGGTTGCGGATGTGATCGGCCACATCCTGGTCACGCAACCAGAGCGTCACCTTCTGTCCCTCGCAAGCCATCAAGTTGGCCAGTGTAGTACCGAAACTGCCTCCGCCTAATACGCAGACAGCCGCTTTGGAATCGGTCATGCAACATCCTTAATCAGGTTTTCCGGGCCAAGTATAAGCCTGCCCGACGATAACAGCGATTGAGCAGTGGAAAAACCTGTTGTGACCGTTAATATGGAGGGCCAAGAAAAATAGCTACAAAGTGCCATCACATGTCTACCAATCGCATTACCGTCTTGGCGGGCTTCGCTGCTCTGAGCCTGCCGCTTTCCTTGCAGGCGACAACGGACCCGTTGCTTGATGACCTCGCATTGCCGACCGTCCTCAGTGCAACCCGCCTCAAGCAAGCCCCGGCGGAAGTGCCTGGCAGCATGACGGTGCTGGATCGTCAGCTGATCCGTGCCAGCGGCGCACGCGATATACCCGAAATACTGCGCCTGGTGCCAGGCATGATGATCGGTTACCGCCGCGGCAATCAGATCAACGTCAACTACCACGGCACCAACGTGACCGAGGCCAGGCGCTTGCAGGTCTTGGTCGACGGCCGCTCGGTGTACCGCCCGGGTTTTGCCACCGTTGATTGGGCGGAAATCCCGGTCGCCATTGAAGACATTGATCGCATTGAAGTATTCCGCGGCCCCAATACCGCCGCCTACGGCGCCAATGCACTGATGGGGGTGATCAATATTGTCACCCGGCATCCGCGGGACACCCTCGACACTACGTTGAAGCTGACCAAAGGTACCCGAGGGGTTGACGACTGGCTGGCGCGCCAAGGCTTCAGCACAGAAAACAGCCAGACTCGCCTGACCCTCTCGGGCATGCAGGATGATGGGTTTGATAGCTACGAAGAACCCGGACAGGACTATCGAGACGGCAAGCGGCTGACCCGCTTCAATCTGAGCAGTTCTTATCAGATAGACAGCGCCAATACACTGGATTGGCAGATAGCGGCAAGCGAGGTCAGTCGGCAAGCATATTACGATTACTCCCCCTTCCTGGGCGCCGCCAAAACACCGCGCGGCCAGTTCGATGAGATGATCGAAGAATGGCAGCCCCACTCGGACATCCGTGGGCGTGATTACGCGCTGCAGGCGTTGTGGAAGCATGAGCTGAACAGTAACCATAGTTTTCAGATCATGGCTTACGCGCAGCATATGGAACGTTTAAGTGACTGGCGTGCGTGCGATAGCCCGCTGGCATTTTCCGCTAACCTGCAGGAGCTCTACGACCTGAGCCCACTGGCCGCACGCCGGGTCAGTCGCTATATGAGCCGTGACATTGCCGGCGGGTTGCGCGCGTACATGAACGACTTCATGTACGGTCAGTATTACGACTATCTCGGCGACCTGGGTGAGGCCATCATTCAGGAACGCCAGCAGTATCTGGACAGTGAGCCGGCCTGTTTCGACATTAACCACAACATGCGCGAAAGCCGTTACCAGCTGGAGATACAGGACACCCTTCGAGTAAGCGAGCAACTGCGTATCGTCAGTGGCGCCAGCTATCGACAGGACCGTGCCAAATCCGAGACTTTTTTCAGCGGTGCCATCGACAATGGCATCACTCAGGTCTTTGGCAATGCGGAATACCGGCCCCACCAAAATTGGCTGTTTCAAGCTGGTGGTATGTATGAGCATTCAGAGTTGGTCGGTGACGCTTTTTCCCCGCGCTTGGCTTTGAACTACTTCCTGGCCCCCACCCATAGCTTGCGGTTCGTTTATTCCGAGGCGGTCCGCACACCGGACATGTATGAAAACAATGTGCACTGGACTTATCAGATCAGGAATCTCTCCGGCCCGGTAAGCGGACAGCGTACTTATTACGCCACAGCAGTGGGGCCTGGCGACCTCGATACGGAAACAATGCGCTCCCGCGAGATTGGCTACAACGGGACTATTCACCGCTACGGGCTGGGCCTGGATCTGCGGGTGTTTCAAGAGCGCATTACCGGGATGAACTCCGAGCCACTGAAACTCACCGATTTCTATCCCAATAATTCTTCGTCTGCGGAGTTTGAAGGCGCAGAAGCTCAGATCGACTGGCGGGCAACCTATGCTGACCGCTTCCGATTAACCTATGCCTACGTGGATTTCGAAGCTACCAGCAGCCTTGATCAGCGCCTCACTGCTCGCAATTCCGGTAGCGCGGCCTGGCTGAGAAGCTGGCCCGCCGATATTGAATCAAGCGTGATTTATTATGGCGCTGACCAACTCAATGAGCGTCGCTTTGAACGGCTTGATCTGCGGTTGGCAAAGAGCTTTGAGGTAGGCCCAAAGAGTCGGTTCACGCTGGCTGCCGTGCTGCAGCACCGGCTCGACGACGAGGCCCTTACCTGGGACGAAAATACCTACGATGATCTAAATCACTATTACGTGAGCGCTGAACTAAACTTTTAGTTCAATGCATAGCACTAACCTAAGGAAACCCGGGTAACCGAACCGGCACGGATGCAGGCAGGGAAGGTGCAACATGATGTTTGGCAATCAGCAAGGACCGCAAGCGCAATGGGGCTAACGGGCAAGATCTTGTGCCTATTGGTGCTGGCATGCCTGTCTTCCGGGGCGTGTGCGCGCGTTATTTTACTTGCCGCCCCTGCCACCGATAGTCCGCTTATTGTTGAATTCACCAACGCGCTAAGCAGTGAACTCAAACAGGACGAGATTCGCGTCATCCAGACTGGCTCGCCAGCGCCAGCCGAGCTGGCAGCTGCCGATATCATCATCACCCTCGGAGCCGAACGACTGGATTGGCGACTCGGCCAGTCGCTAAACACACCCAGCATCGCCTTGTATATCAGTAGCAGCGCCATTCCCGCAGCGCTTCCAGACTATCTTCACGCCCTACCAGCCACACCTGACCCACTTCGACAAGTGCGCCTGGCAAAGCGGTTGCTCCCCCGACTACGCACTGTCGGCCTGCTCTACAGCGCCAACAGCGAGAATCTCAAGCAACATTGGCACGAAGCCATAGCGGCAAACGAGCTTCAGCAGCACAGCGTGTTGGTCAGAAGTAGTGACGACCTGGCCCGCGACATCCAGCAGGTACTCGACCAAAGTGATGTGTTGCTAGGCATCGACGACTCCGACATCTACAACGCCGACAACCTGAAAACCATCCTGTTGACCAGCTACTCGCGCAATAAGGTCCTGATCGGCCCCAGCGCACCTTTCATCGAAGCTGGCAGCCTCAGTACTACCTACAGTAGCCCCCAGGACATGGCCCGCAGCGTTGCGCTGTTGTTGCAGCGCGAGTCTCTGCCAAGCGGGACCTCCTACCCGGCATACTTCTCAGTACTCAGCAATGCCCAGGTTGCACGCTCCCTGGGTCTGCCTGTCCCTGACGACGCAGAGCTTGCCAGCGAGTTGAGCAAGCTGGAGCAAACACCATGAGTTTCCTGCAACACGGCACCATTTTCAGCCGCCTGATCCTCATCGCCACCTTGCCCGTACTACTGATGGGCGTAGTAGGCTTCACCTTTCTCACCAGCGAGCGACTCGACGACGTCAACCGTGAACTGCAGCTCACCGGCCAGTTGATTGCTGATCAACTGGCCCCGGCAGCGGAGTACGGCGTGATCAGCGGCAACCTGCGCACATTGGAAAGCCTCGTCCAGGGGGCCTTGAACATGCCACATGTGCGCTACGTGCAGGTGTTTGACAGCACTGGCCAACCGTTGCTGATGCTCAGCAAGGAAGACATAGAGACAGGACCAGGCCTACAGGTTTTCGTGGCCGACATCATGCGCCAACGAATTCCGCTGCAGAACGAGCTTTTTCTGCTCGACTCGCCCGCAGCCGAAGCAGATGAGAGCGAGCTGCGCTATCTGGGGCAGGTCCACGTTGGTCTGAGCAACGAGGCCTTCATCGAGCGGCAACACGCCATTTTGATGAAAACCCTCGGGCTGGCAGCGCTGGTGCTGGTCGCCACGCTGTTTCTGGCGATCCGCCTCGCGCGCGCGCTGGCCAATCCAATGGCGCGCATGGGCATGGCCGTACACAAACTGCAGGAAGGCGAGTTGAGCACCCGCCTGGAGATCGACGACAAACACGAGATTGGCCAGTTGATGAGCAATATCAACAGTCTCGCCGCAACACTTGAGCGCTCCAGCCAGCAACAGCAGCAGGCGATGCAGCAACTGGTCAGTGCGCGCGAAGAGGCCGAAGCGGCCAACCGCGCCAAATCCGAGTTTCTGGCGATGATGAGTCATGAACTGCGCACTCCCATGAACGGCGTGCTGGGCATGCTGCAGCTACTTGAAACCACCGAGTTGAGTAGCGAACAGAGCGAGTATGTGCACATCGCCGGCGAATCAACCGACCACCTTCTGAAGGTGATCAACGATATTCTCGACTTCTCGCGGATCGAGCGTGGCGCCCTGGAGCTGGAAAAAATCCCTTTCGACCTGCCGCAGTTGATCAGCTCCTCGGTCAACGTGTTCGAACACACCGCAAGGCAGAAAGGCCTGCAGCTGATTACTCGCCTGCACGGCGACCGGCAGTGGTCCGAGGTGCTGGGCGATCCCACGCGGATCCGCCAGATTCTGGTCAACCTGATCGGCAACGCGCTCAAATTTACCGAAGAAGGAAACGTGACGGTAACGGCCAACTGGAATCTTTCCGGGAGCGACCGCCTGTGGTTCGAGTGTGAGGTGATTGACACCGGTATCGGCATCGCACCGGAGCGACTGGAAAGCATGTTCGATGCCTTCCAGCAGGCCGATTCCAGCACCTCCCGACGCTTCGGGGGCACCGGGCTGGGGCTCTCCATTGCACGCACCTTTGTGCAGAAGATGGGGGGCGAGCTGATTGCCCGCAGCACTGAGGGCAAGGGTTCGCACTTTACCTTCAATCTTCCGCTTGAAGTGGGTCACAAGCAGAGCCAGGAGCAAGATGAAGACCTACCAGCAAACGACCATAGTCATGCCAAGCCGCTATTGCTGGTGGAGGATAACCCGGTCAACCAGATGGTCATCGAAGGGATGCTGCACAGCTTCGGCATGACCGTCGAGATTGCCGGCACCGGCGAGCAGGCGCTGCAAATGCTGGCCAGCCAACCGGAGCGCTATGCAGTCATTCTCATGGATATACACCTGCCTGACACCGACGGCCTGACGGTCTGCCGCCGCTACCATGCGCTGTGTAACACCCAAGAACGCAACCCCATCCCGTGCATCGCGCTGACGGCCAGCGCCTTTGACATGGATCGTCGGCACAGCGAAGAAGCCGGCATGCAGGATTTCCTCAGCAAACCAATCAGCCGTCAGGCGCTACTCAAGGCGCTCAACCGCTGGATGCCGACCGCAGATCATTGATCAGGTTGATCCAGTACCATTCTGCTTTGCTGCAACAACGGTAGACGCTGGATTCAGCTGCCCAATATCGCGACACTAGGGCTCGTTTTTTTTCAGCCCCAACCACGTCCGCGACTGCAGCGCAGTGTGCACGGCGATAAGGGGCCTGTCCCGGTCCAGTTATGCGAGCGTAAAACAATGCCAACAATCACCCTGGAAACCCCCTACAGCACCCTACCCGAGCTGATCGCCCAGCACGCCCGCGAGCGCGGCGACCACCCTGCCCTGATGCAGGAGCGCGAAAGCCTTAACTACCGCGAGCTGGATGCGCAGGCCGACCAGGTCGCTGCTGCCCTGCAACGTGACGGTGTGCAGCCGGGCGAAGCCGTGGCTGTGTGCGCTGCCAACTCGATCAACTATTCGGTGCTGTTTGTCGGCGCGCTGCGCGCCGGTGCAGTGGTTGCGCCGCTGGCCCCTTCGTCCACACCTGAGAGCCTGCTCGGTATGCTAGCCGACTCGGCGGCAAAACTGTTCTTCGTCGACGCTGCCGTCCGTGACGCCATAAGCGGCGTGCGCGAGCGTATCAGCGCTCCGCTTTACAGCCTGGACGACAGTACCGGCGAACCGGGCTTTAGCAGCTGGCTTGCAGAAGACGCCCCGGCGGCCGTCACCCTGGCGCCAGAGAACGTGTTCAACATCATCTACTCCTCCGGCACCACCGGCGAGCCCAAAGGCATCGTGCAGTCACACGGTATGCGCTGGGCGCACATCCAGCGCGCTCTGGTATTCAGCTATGGTCCAGACAGCCGCACGCTGATCTCCACCCCGCTGTATTCCAATACTACTCTGGTGTCCTTTCTGCCCACGCTGGGCCTGGGCGGCACCGTCATCCTGATGGCTAAATTCGACGCAGCCCGTTATCTGGCGCTGGCTGAACAGCACAAGGTCACACACACCATGCTGGTGCCGGTACAGTACCAGCGCATCATGGCGCGTGACGATTTCGACAGCTATGACCTCTCGAGCTTCATTATGAAGTTCAGCACCAGCGCGCCCTTCCACGCGGCGCTCAAGGCCGACATTCTTGCTCGCTGGCCGGGCGGCCTGGTCGAGTTCTACGGCATGACCGAGGGCGGCGGCTCCTGCATTCTTCCGGCGCACCTGCACCCCACCAAGCTGGGCACCGTGGGCATGCCCTCTGAAGGTCATGACATGCGCGTTATCGACGAAGAAGGCAATGAACTGCCACGCGGCGAGATCGGTGAAGTGGTCGGCAACTCCCCGGCGATGATGAACGGCTACCTGAACAAGCCGGAAAAAACCGCCGAAGCCGAATGGTATGACAGCACCGGCAAACGCTTCATCCGCACTGGCGACGTAGGCCGTTTTGATGAAGAGGGCTTTTTGACGCTGATGGATCGCAAGAAAGATATGATCATTAGCGGCGGCTTCAACATCTACCCCAGCGATCTGGAAGCAGAACTGCGCCAACACCAGGACCTGCAGGACGTTACTGTCATTGGCGTGGCGTCCACCAGCTGGGGCGAAACTCCGGTCGGCTATGTCGTAGCCAAGCCCGGCGTGCAGGTCAGCGCCGAAGCCGTGCAGAGCTGGTTCAACGCACGTGTCGGCAAAACCCAGCGCCTGAACCGCGTAATCATCACCGACGAGCTGCCACGCAGCGCGATCGGCAAGGTGCTCAAGCGCGAGTTACGCGACCAGTTCCAGGCCGAGTTCGGCGTACTGCCCTGATTTGGCAGCCCCGCATCCTGCCTGTGCGCTATTGACGCGGCACCTCGAGGACACAGAACCTTTGTCCTCGGGGGCCATCGCGGGTATCCTCAACGCCTCGTTGCACACTTAAGAGCGACAGTTGTGACTTTATCGTCAGGCATGCAGTCTGACCTTACGCTGGCCCGATAGCGCCAGGAAGCATCTGAAAACGCTGCAACATGAGAGCAAAAGAACAAGAGTCTTGATTGAAATTTCTTTTATTTCATACAAATAACGAAATTTCTTAACACAGGATCTACTACTGTTGGCTTCTCACAGCGCGCTTTTTCAGATGTTGCCTGAAACTCAGGTCAAGCCGAATTAACAGCGCCCCACTATTCAGGGGAAGAGCAGGAGCCTCTATGACACAACAGAATGCGTATTCCCGGGAAGAGCTGCTCAAATGCAGCCGTGGCGAAATGTTTGGCCCCGGTAACGCACAACTACCCGCCCCTAATATGCTGATGATGGACCGCATCGTGCACATCAGCGAGACCGGCGGCAAGTACGGCAAAGGCGAGATCGTTGCCGAGCTGGATATCACCCCTGATCTCTGGTTCTTTGCCTGTCACTTTGAAGGCGACCCCGTCATGCCGGGTTGCCTGGGCCTGGATGCCATGTGGCAGCTGGTGGGCTTCCATTTGGGCTGGCTGGGTTACGAAGGCCGCGGCCGGGCGTTGGGCTCCGGCGAAGTCAAGTTCTTTGGCCAGGTACTGCCTACCGCCAAGAAAGTCACCTACACCATCCACATCAAACGTACCATCAATCGTGCCCTGACCCTCGGTATTGCCGACGGCAGCATGGCTGTTGATGGCCGCGAGATCTACAGCGCCGAAGGTCTGCGTGTGGGTCTGTTTACTTCTACCGACAGCTTCTGAGGATCATCACTATGCGTCGCGTCGTGATTACCGGCATGGGCATTGTTTCCTGCCTTGGCCAGGACCTGGAAAGCGTGGCAGCCAGCCTCAAGGCCGGCAAGCCAGGCATTCGCTTCAACCCTTCGTATGCTGAAATGGGCCTGCGCAGCCACGTTTCCGGCTCGGTCGATATCGACCTTGAAGCCGCGATTGACCGCAAGGTAAAGCGCTTCATGGGCGATGCAGCCGCGTACGCTTATCTGTCTATGCAACAGGCCATCGCTGATGCCGGCCTAAGCGAAGATCAGGTCAGCAACGTACGCACCGGTCTGGTTGCCGGCAGCGGTGGCGCTTCCACGCTGAATCAGATGGAAGCCATCGACATTCTCCGCGAGAAAGGCGTAAAGAAGATCGGGCCATACCGCGTACCGCGCACCATGGGCAGCACCGTCTCCGCCTGCCTGGCCACACCCTTCAAGATCAAGGGTGTTAACTACTCTATCTCCTCCGCGTGCGCCACCAGCGCTCACTGTATCGGCCACGCCGCAGAGCTGATTCAACTGGGCAAGCAGGACATCGTCTTCGCCGGCGGCGGCGAAGAAGAGCATTGGTCGCAGACCATGCTGTTTGATGCCATGGGCGCCCTCTCCACCCAGTACAACGACACCCCGGAAAAAGCCTCGCGTGCTTACGACAGCAAACGTGACGGCTTTGTCATCGCCGGCGGCGGCGGCATGGTTGTGGTCGAAGAGCTGGAACACGCGCTGGCACGTGGCGCCAAGATCTACGGCGAAGTGGTCGGTTATGGCGCGACCTCCGACGGTTACGACATGGTCGCACCGAGCGGCGAAGGCGCAGTCCGCTGCATGCAGCAGGCACTGGCAACCGTTGATGGCGCCATCGAGTACCTCAACACTCACGGCACCTCGACGCCGGTTGGCGACGTTGCCGAGCTCAAGGCAATTCGTGAAGTGTTTGGCGACAAGGCGCCCAAGATCAGCTCCACCAAGAGCTTGTCAGGACACTCGCTGGGCGCTGCCGGTGTACAGGAAGCCATCTACTGCTTGCTGATGCTGCGTGACAACTTCCTGGTGGCTTCAGCCAACATTGAAGAGCTGGACGAAAACGCTGGCGATCTGCCGATTCTGCGTGAACGTCTGGATCAGGCGGTTGATCTGGTCATGTCCAACAGCTTCGGCTTTGGTGGCACCAATGCCACGCTGATCATGAAGCGCTGGAACGCTGCCTGAGTTCATGGCAGTAAAAAAAACGCCGCATTTGCGGCGTTTTTTTATGTGCGAGCGCAGTCGATCAGGTCGACCAGCTCGGCTGCGGCGCCCGAGCTGAGGCGCGCCGGGCCAAAAATGCCATCACCACGGTACCCAGGCCGCAGGCGGCCATCACCAGTGCCATAGGTACGTTGCTGCCATCGTGCAGCCAACCCACGGCCGCCGAGGTCAGGCCGGCAATCGCAAACTGCATGGTGCCCATCAACGCCGAGGCCACCCCCGCCTGATGCCCGTGCCCCGCCAGCGCGCAGGCCGAAGCATTGGGAATCACCAGCGAAATAACTGCCACACTGCAGAATAGCGGCGGAAGAAATAACCAAAGACTCGATGAATGCGACAGGGCGACCAGCAGCAGCGATGCGGTAGCAGCCAGATAAACCGCCGTGGTCCCCTTGAGCAGGTTCAGCGGCATGTGTCGACGCAGCATGCGGCTATTGAACTGGGCAAAGAGGATAAACCCCGCCGCATTGGCACCGAACAGCCAGGCGTAGTGATCCACACTCATACCGTACAGTTCGATGAAAATGTATGGCGAGCCAGCAATGTAGGCAAACATCCCCGCCATCGCGACACCGCCGGTGAGCGAATGGAACATGAACACCGGCTCACGCAGCAGCCCGGCGTAACGTCCCAGCGCACTGCTTAGCCGCGACGCTGGCACGTCGCTTGGCAGGGTTTCCGGCAGGAAGAAGTAGACCGCCAGCGCAAAGAGAGCAGAAAACGCAGTCAGGAACCAGAAGATCGACGGCCAACCGGAAACCTTGAGCATTGCGCCGCCCAGCAATGGCGCGAGAATTGGTGCTACTCCCATGATCAGCATGAGCTGCGAAAAGGCCTTGGCAGCGTCAATCGGTGCGCACAGATCGCGCACTACGGCGCGAGTTACCACCATGCCCGCGCAGCCACCCAGCGCCTGTACAAAACGTGCAGCCAACAGCCACTCAAGCGTGGGCGCCATGGCGCAAGCGAAGGACGCCAGACAGAACAGCAGCACACCGACCAGCAAGGGCTTGCGCCGACCAAACCGGTCCGCGAGTGGGCCGTACAGCAATTGACCACTGGCCAGGCCCAGAAAGTAGACAGACAGGCTCATCTGCACCTGTTCAGCATCCGCGTTCAGGGCTGCGCCTATGGCAGGAAAGGCCGGCAAATACATATCGATAGCCAACGGGCCAAAGGCGCTTAGAGCACCGAGGATGAGCAAAATATAGAAAGGCATTCAGGTATCCATCAGAGCCGCCGGGCACGCCTGGTGACAGCAACTATCTGGTGCTCGGCACCAGAGAAAAGAAAGGCACGACATCAGCCTAGATATCGATCGCGTATGATGCCAGAAAACCCGTGGCATGAGGGTGGAACAGAGTGTTGCCGGAATGGGTCCTAAGGCTATACAACGCCTTGGCAATTCTTTAGCGATAGGCGAGCACCACCTTAACTCTTTACACAGGAGACTGTATGAGCGAGCCCAATCACAGCAGCAAACCTCAACTGGACGATGAGGCCATGGCCTTCGCCCAGAAAGTCTTTGACCTGGCCCGCAATGGTGATGCACAGGCCCTCGCGCCGCTGCTCGACGCAGGCCTGCCGGTCGACATTCTCACCAGCAATGGCGACAGCCTGTTGATGCTAGCCAGCTATCACGGCCATGAAGCGGCCAGCCGTCTACTGCTGGAGCGCGGCGCGGACCCGGAACTGGCAAACGGGCGCGCACAAACGCCGTTGGCGGGCGTCGTCTTCAAAGGAGATGCCCCTTTGGTGAAGTTGCTGCTGGAGTATGGCGCCGCCGTGGATGGGCGGCCCGAAAGCGGCAAGACGCCGTTGATGTATGCCGCCATGTTTGATCGCACCGACATGTTGGAGCTGTTGCTGGCTGCGGGCGCAGATCCGGCCGCCCAAGACGACGCACAACGCACTGCGCTGGATTATGCCAACGCCATGGGTGCCGATGCAGCCGCTACCTATCTCGCGCAAAGGTGAGCGGCTGGTAGCCTCATCCGACACTCAGCTCTCGAGCAAAGCGCCACCCAGCTTGAACGCGGTGGCCGCAACCTCTTCAACCGGCATCCGGTAACCTGTCGCCATCCAGTGCAAGGCAATGTGAATCACCCCACCCATGATCCCGGCGTGCAATAGCTCATCGACCGGTTCCGCCTCGCGACCAGGCTTTACCAGCAGACGCGCCATATCGTTATTGGCAGCATGCAGAGCTTTCTCGATAGCCCGATCCACAGCCGGGCTGATGCCGCGGATCTCGATCAGTAGCAGACGCGCAATCAAGGGATAGTCTTTCAGCGCTTGGAAATACGCCTGCAGCATGGCCTTGCTGCGGGCGACCGGGTTGGGGCCGGCGGCCTCGGCCACCGCGGCATTGTTCTCGCGCAGCTGGCCCGCCGCTTGCTCGTAACAGGCAATCAGCAACTCATCGCTGTGCGAGAACGACTCATAGAAATAACGCTGCGTCAGGCCGGCCGCGTCGCACACCTGCTTCACCCCGGAATGGCGATAACCATTGCGACCGTAGACTTCAATAGCGGCATCAATGAGCTGCTGACGCCGTTGCGCCCGCCGCTCTTCGACGGCGGCGCCGCGATAACGTCGTTTGGCGGTAGTGGCTGTATTCATGCAATGAATTCTGGCAATAGGGATTGCCAAATCATATATGACAATCTAGATTGTCACCACAACCTATCGCTGGGATATGACCATGAGCACAGTACAACAACAAATTGCGCCCACCCCGCTGGATGTTCTCATTATTGGCGCCGGGCTGTCCGGCATAGGCGCTGCCCGTGCCCTCGCCGACCAGTGCCCCGACAAGCGTTATCTGATTCTCGAGCGTCGCGAGGCCATCGGCGGCACCTGGGACCTGTTCCGCTATCCCGGCATTCGTTCCGATTCGGATATGTACACCTTGAGTTACAGCTACAAGCCGTGGACTCACCGCAAGGCGATTGCCGATGGCGCCGATATCAAGCGCTACATCGAGGATATCGCTGACGAATCCGGCATCACGCACAACATTCGTTTCAAGCGCAAGGTCATCAGCGCCAGCTGGTCGACCAAGGATGCGCTCTGGACGGTGGTTGCCAGCGCCACCGACGCCCAGGGTCAGGAGCACGAGGAGCGTTACCAAACCCAGCTGCTTTCCGTCTGCGCCGGTTACTACAGCTACGACGAAGGCTATCGTCCCGCCTTCCGCAACGAGCAGGCGTTCAATGGGCAAATCATTCACCCGCAATTTTGGCCTGAAGATCTGAACTACGCCGGCAAGCGCATAGTGGTGATCGGCAGCGGCGCTACCGCCGTCACCCTGGTACCCGCACTGGCAAACACCGCCGCGCATGTGACCATGCTGCAACGGTCTCCCAGTTATGTTGTCAGCCGTCCGCTCAGCGATGGCATCGCCCAAACATTGCAAAAATGGTTGCCGCTGCCTGCCGCACACCACCTGACCCGCTGGAAGAACGTCCTGGTTGGTTCTTTCTTCTACCGTATCGCGCGCAATAAACCGGAGATGTTCAAGCAACGACTGCTGCAGATGGCTCAGGCCCAGGTGGGTTCGGATGTCGATATCAAGCACTTCACGCCGTCCTACAAGCCTTGGGATCAGCGTCTCTGCGCAGTACCTGACGGCGACCTGTTCCATGACATTCGTGCCGGCCGCGCCTCCGTGGTCACCGACACTATCGAGTCGTTCACCGAGCAGGGTATCCGGCTGACCTCTGGTGAAGACCTGGCAGCTGACATCATCGTCACCGCCACCGGCCTCAAGCTCAACGCCCTCGGCGATGTGCAGGTCGATGTGGATGGCAAAGCCGTCGCCTTTGGCGAATGCATGTCATACAAGGGCATGATGCTCAGCGATGTACCCAATCTGATTCTCACCTTTGGCTACACCAATGCGTCCTGGACGCTGAAAGCTGAGCTGACCTCCAACTATACCTGCCGCCTGCTGCGCTACATGGACAACAAGGGGTACCGCATCGCGGTAGCCAAACGCGATCCGGCGGTGAATGTAGAGCCCTTTCTCGACTTCACCTCAGGTTACGTGCAGCGTGCCGAGGGTATGCTGCCCAAACAGGGCGACCGCAAGCCTTGGCAGGTACACCAGAACTACCTCGCCGACAAATTCACTATTCAATATGGCCGGGTCGATGACGGCGTGATGCAATTTCAATAACAAGGACAATAAAAATGCAGATCAATGATTGTGTTGCAGTTCTGACGGGCGCAGGTAGCGGCATCGGCCGCGCACTGGCAATGGCGCTAGCCGAGAAACACTGTCATCTGGCCCTGGCCGACGTGAACCCGAGCGCCCTGGCAGAAACCGCTGCGCAGGCGCGCGCGCTGGGCGTCAAGGTCAGTGAGCATCCGCTGGATGTAGCCGATCGCGCCGCCGTTGCCGCTCTGCCTCAGGCAGTGATGGCCGAACATGGCAAGGTGGATTTGGTCATCAACAACGCCGGCGTCGCGCTGGGCGGCTACTTTGATCAGGTCACGGTGGAAAACTTCGACTGGTTGATGGCCATCAATTTTGATGCCGTGGTGTGCATGTGCCGCGCCTTCTTGCCATTGCTCAAGCAACGCCCCGCGGCCCGTATCGTCAACCTGTCTAGTCTGTTCGGGCTGGTCACCCCGGCCGGCCAGACCGCCTATTGCGCCAGCAAGTTCGCGGTACGCGGCTTTTCCAACGCGCTGCGCCTGGAGCTGTTAAACACGCCGGTAGGCGTGACCGTGGTGCACCCAGGCGGTGTCGCCACGTCGATTGCGACCAGCGCGCGGCCGGCCGAAGGGGCAAGCGAACAAGAGATGCAGGAGAAGCTTGTGCAAGCCAACAAGCTGCTGCGCATGCCACCTCCCAAGGCGGCAGAAATCATTCTGCGCGGAATAGAGAAAGACAAGCCGCGGGTGATCGTTGGCAACGACGCACGCGTGCTGTCTTGGCTGGAACGCCTGCTGCCGGTCAATTACTGGCGTCTACTACCGGGCCTTGCCACCCGAAACAACTGACGCGCCATAGCACGAGGAATACACCGTGAGTTATCTGTTCAACGCCTTGCTTGTCATTGTTCTGCTGCTGGTTGCCGGATTGTTCGTCTTTACCTGGCTGATCAAGAAGCGTGTAGAGGCCGGGCTGCCGCCAGAGGGCCGCTTTATCACTATTCGTGGTACTCGTTTGCACTACCTGGAGCAGGGCCAGGGACCGGCGATCGTCATGATCCATGGTTTGAGTGGCGTTGCCCAGAACTTCGGCTACCGTGTGCTTGGCCAGCTCGCCCGCGACCACCGAGTGATCGCCATTGACCGCCCCGGCAGCGGTTATTCCGTGCGCCATCCGCGTGCCTCCGCCGCCCTTGACGTACAAGCTGACGTGGTCGCCGAATTGATCGACGCCCTGGGCTTAGAGCGACCGTTGATTGTTGGCCATTCGCTGGGCGGCGCCGTGGCTCTGGCGATCGCGCAGCGCCATCCCGAGAAAGTGCGTGGGCTGGCACTCATTGCACCGCTTACCCACCTGCCCAGCGAAACCTCCAAAGCCTTTGCCGCGCTCGATATTCCTTTTCTATGGTTGCGCAAGCTGGTCGCCTGGACACTGGCCACGCCGTTATCAATCCGCAAGCGTGAGCAGGTGCTGGATGTGGTATTCGGGCCGGAAGACGCGCCCAAGGACTTTCCCGTGCGCGGTGGTGGCTTTCTCGGCATGCGGCCCAGCCACTTTGTCGCTGCCTCCAGCGACCTGCACGCGGTGCCGAACAGCCTGCCTGCGTTGCAGCAGCGCTACGCCCAGTTGAACCTGCCGGTTGCCGTGCTCTATGGCCGTCAGGACCGCATTCTCGACCCACAGGAA
This sequence comes from Halopseudomonas sp., assembly GCF_036960865.1. GTDB lineage: Bacteria > Pseudomonadota > Gammaproteobacteria > Pseudomonadales > Pseudomonadaceae > Halopseudomonas. Next base: position 451,562 of record NZ_JBALWE010000002.1, on the reverse strand, counting down.
CAGGGACAGGCGTTGGTCGATGTGCTGCCCGGTGCCGAGCTGGAGCTGATCGACGGCGGTCACATGCTGCCGATCACTCAGCCCGACATCACCAGCGAGTTCATTCGTCGCCAGTCACTGCGCTCAGCCCCAACGGCTTGAGCTGACAGCACTCCGGGCTTGGCAACGGCCCTGAGTGCTGATCCTCCAATCAGCTCAATGTTCAATTTATACACACCCCATTGTTTGTTTTGTGAGGTTTTCGGCGAAAAAACACCGAATTACAGTGAATTTGGAACCTTTTGCGTCGGACGCCTGTCATCTGTGTGTACATTTTGCACAAGCCACAATGAGAGGATTATCTGATGAAACCATGGAAACTTGCCGCGCTGGGTGCCGTTGCTATGCTGGCCGTTGTGGGCTGCTCAAACGACCACATTATCCGCACCGAAGATGGCGACATGATTCAGAGTAACGAGAAACCGGAAATCGATGAAGACACCGGCATGATCGAATATGAAGATGAGCAAGGCTACGACAATCAGATGAAGCAGTCTGAGGTGAAGGAAATCATCGAGCGCTGATACAAGTATCGTCTGGTATCACACAACGCCGGCCCTGATGGCCGGCGTTGTGCTGTCTGCAGCAAAAAATCCACCTGGCGCAAGGCAGCACACCGATAGCTATGTCACAAAAATGCAGCCTCACATCGCGACTTGCAGCGCTTTACGGATTTGAGTCTATTCTGATAAAGCACTACCCGAAGCAGGAACGCTAATATCCGTATAGGAGTGTCACCATGAAACACGCAATGCTGATCGCTTTCGCCTTGTTCGCTGCCATCACCCTGTCGGCTTGCTCCAGTGAGTACATCATCAGCACCACCAGCGGCCAGATGATCCCTACCGATGGCAAGCCCAAACTGAATAACGAGACCGGCATGGTCGAATACAAGGACGCAGAGGGCCGCAAGGCGACCATCCTGCAATCCGACGTCAAATCAGTCATCGAACGCTAAATCAGACCTCAGCGGTGGTGAGTGTCAACTGCTCACCACCGTATGGCCCCCTTGCCCACCCTCCTTCTATCCTTTCTTGCCACCTCAGCTACGCTTGCTGTCGAAAACCCTTTTGCTCAATCGACATGATACTGCCGCTGGGCAATAACGCCCCTCGGTACGTCTTATGAGGAATTTGCAATGCAGCTGACGCCCTACGTTTCCTTCAACGGCAATTGCGCCGAAGCCTTCGCTTTTTATCACGCCTGTCTGGGCGGTGAACTGGATGCCATGCCCTACGCCGGCTCGCCTATGGCCGATGAAATGCCCGCCGTGATGCAGGATCGCATCATGCACGCCACCTTGACCAACGGGGAATTTTTCCTGATGGGCAGTGATGTGCCTCCCTCTGTTTACCAGGCACCCCAAGGCATGCAGATCGCCCTGCTCTGTGACGACCTGGACGAGGCCCAGCGCCGATTCGACAGCCTGTCGGCCGACGGCCAGATCAGCATGCCCCTGCAGGCGACATTCTGGTCCACTGGGTTCGCTCTGTTTACTGACCGATTTGGCATCCAGTGGATGATCAACTGCACCTGTGCACTCGACGCCAAAATAGATGCTTAAGGAGACGACCATGCAATACATGCTGCTGTGCTGCATTGATGAAGCCCTGTGGGCCGCATTGCCCGATGAACAACGCCAGAAGGTGATGAACGATTATGACAAGCTGATTCAGGAGATGGTCACCGCAGGCCACTACCGCGGCGGCGGTAAGTTGATGCCCACGCAAAGCGCCACCACGCTGCGCAAGGAACAGGGGCAGTTGATTACCATGGATGGCCCCTTTGCCGAAACCAAGGAACAACTGGGTGGCTTTCACGTGATCGAGTGCGAGCACCTGGATCAGGCTCTGGCCCTCGCCCGACGCGTTCCACCACTGGCAGTCGGCGGTGTGGTCGAGGTACGACCTCTCGACCCGGCCTATCAGCTGTAATGTGCATGCCAACGCTAGAGCAGCTCTACCGCAGCGAGTACGGCAAGCTGCTGGCTGGGCTGATCCGGCGCTGCGGCAGTTTTGAACAGGCAGAAGATGCTCTGCAGGCTGCCTTTGAGGCCGCCCTGCGGCAATGGCCCGGCGAGGGCTGGCCAGCCAGCCCGGCTGCGTGGCTCAGCCGTACCGCGCAGCACAAACTGATTGATCAGCAACGGCGCCTGGTCACGCAAAGAGACAAGACCGAGGCGTTTGAGTATCACCTGCAGCAGTTGGCGTCAGAGGATGTCGATCAGGACGTTCCGCAGGACAGCCTGCGACTGATGTTTACCTGCTGCCACCCCGCCTTGCCGCAGGCCAGCCAAGTGGCGCTAACGCTGCATACCCTGGGCGGCTTGAAAACAGACGAAATCGCCCGCGCGCTGCTGTTACCGCTACCCACACTGGCACAACGCCTGGTGCGCGCCAAGAACAAGATTCGCGATGCCGGCATTCCCTTTCACATACCCGCGGATGGGCAGCTATCGGAGCGGCTGCAACCCGTTCTGACGGTGCTGTATCTGATTTTCAACGAAGGCTATAGCGCCAGTTTCGGCGCACAGATCGTGCGCCATGACCTCTGCCAGGAGGCCATCCGCCTCGCCAGCATGCTGGTTCGGCTTCTGCCCGCCGAGGCCGAAGCACGCGGTTTGCTGGGCCTGATGCTGCTGCACGATGCGCGGCGGGCCACGCGCACCGACAGTCAGGGTGATCTTGTGCTGCTTGAGGACCAAGACCGTGGCCAATGGGACCAGTCACAGATCGAACTGGGTTGCCGGCACACCAGCCGCGCTTTCCAACAGGGCCGCCCCGGCCCCTACACCCTGCAGGCCGGCATCGCCGCACTGCATGCTCAGGCACCCAGCAGCGCAACGACCGAATGGCGACGCATTGCCGCACTCTACAGTCTGCTTTACCAACAGCAGCCGACCCCCATCATTGCCCTCAATCGGGCGGTGGCGATCGCCATGGCCGATGGACTAGAACAGGGCCTGGCGCTGCTGGAGCACATTAATTTGCCCAAGTATCACCTGCTCCCGGCAACCCGTGCCGACCTGCTGCGCCGCCTTGGACGGCCTGCTGCTGCGGCCGAACAGTACCGCGCGGCGCTGGCGCTGGTGAACAACCAGCAGGAGCAGCGCTTTCTGGCGCGGCGTCTGCAGGAAATGGAGTCGGCCATGGCAGTGTCGAATTCGCCGCCGCTCAACCGACAGGTTTATGTACCTTGAGATTCAACTGCCCCAGGAGGCTGATATGTCTTATGTAGATGGATTTGTGGTGCCGGTGCCCAAAACCAAGATCGATGAATATATCCGCGTGGCCGAGATTGGCAAGACCGTGTGGATGGAGCACGGCGCGCTGGAATATGTCGAATGCATCGGTGACGACGTGCCCGATGGGCAGCACACGTCCTTCCCGATGAGCGTCAAGCTGGAGGCAGACGAGGTGGTGGTGTTTTCCTGGATCCGCTACAGCTCCCGCGAGGAACGCGACCGCATCCTGGCGCTGGTGATGGCTGACCCCAGACTCAAGGATCAGATGACACCGGAGACCATGCCCTTTGATGGCAAGCGGATGATCTTTGGCGGCTTCAAGGTAGCAATAGACTGAACCGGCGCCAGCCTGCAGACCGCAGGCTGGCGCGTTTCAAAACCACCTTCCGGGATGGCAACAGCCTATAACGTTGCCGTCCCTGCCCTGCTGCTACCAGTTGTATTTCACCTGTGCAGTGACCACCCGACCGCCGTCGTAAAAACAGCCGGTGCTGGAAATACAGTAGGACACGTATTCCTTGTCCATCAGGTTGTTGGCGCTCAACGACAGCTGCGTGCCATCGAGCGCCTGACTCAGCGCGCCAACGTCGTAGCTCAATACCGCATCAAACAGCGTAACGCTCGGCGATTCGAAGTTATTGGCCACCTCACCATACGACTTGCCGATATAGCGCACGCCCCCGCCTAGCCCAAGTCCGCGCAGGGCACTGCTCTGCAGCACATAGTTGAGCCACGCGCTGCCCTGCTTGTTGGGTACAAAGGGCTGCTCATTGCCCTCGATTGCCGGGTTGCCATCGCGGGTAATTTCGCTGTCGGTCAGCGCATAGGAAACGCTCGCCTCCAGCCCACGAGTCAGGGCCATCTTGCCCTCAAGCTCCAGCCCGCGCACGCGCACCTCGCCGGTTTGCGAACGCACGTTGGTCACCAGGTCACGGGTGAGTACGTTCTGCTGCGTCAGGTCATAAACAGAGAGCGACCACAGACTGCTGCCTGAGCCGGGCTGATAGCGCACGCCGAGTTCGTACTGCTCGCCTTCGGTGGGTTTCAGCGCATTGCCGTCAGCACCCACCCCGGCGGTCGGAGCGAAGGACTGCGAGTAACTGGCATAAGGCGCAATACCGTTGGCAAATTCATACACCAGGCCAAGACGTCCGGTGAAGGCTTCATCGTCCTGATCCACGGTGCTACTGGTGCCCGCCAGCACGTCGGTGGTTTTGCTTTCAGCCTTGGCGATGTCATACCGCCCGCCGAGGTTGAAGGTCCAACCGGCCAGCTGCAGCTCTTCCTGCAGATAAAGGCCGGCCTGATAACGATCCTGTTCGCGCCGGGTAGTGAGTGGCGGTTTCACCGCATCGCCGCTGTACTCCAGCGTGCTCAGATCGATCGGGCTGACGCTGGTGCCCTGAAAGTGCTCATCGTAGGTTGCGTCTTCGTGCTGGTAATCTGCGCCGATCAGCAGGGTATGCTCAGCCACCCCCGTCGCAAAGCGAGCGATAGCCTGATTATCCACGGTGAAGGTAGTGGAATCTTCCGGGAAGGCCCAGGCATAACGCGCCAGCACCGTCGGGCTGATCATGCTGTAAGCCTGCACGCGCTGAGTGTAGGTATCCACCCGCGAGACGCGCAGGTTCTGGCGCAGCTGCCACACATCGTTCAACTGATGCTCAAACTCCCAGCCGGCCATCATATGTTCATTGCTGAAACGGTCAAAGTCCGGCTCACCGATAAAGGTATCAGCGCCCAGTTTGCCGTAGGGCGAGCCACCGTAGAGCGTACCCACCGCCGGTAACGCTGGCTGGGCACCACCGCCATCGGAGTCGATGTTTTGATACTGCGCCAGCAGGGTCAGACGTGTGTCGTCACTGATCAGCCAGGTCAGCGACGGCGCGATGAACTGCCGCTCCTCACTGAGGTAATCCACCCGCGAGTCTGCCTCGCCCAACTGGCCCACCAGGCGATACAGCAGGTTACCGCTATCGGTAAGCACGCCGCCCAGATCAAAGCCAACTTGCTGAGAATCGTAGCTGCCGTACTCGGCATAGACTTCACGCAACGGGTCGTCGCTGGGGCGCTTGCTGACCATATTGATCATGCCGCCCGGGGAGTTCTGCCCATAAAGCACGGATGCCGGTCCCTTGAACACCTCTACCCGCTCCAGCCCGTAGCTGGCAATTTTCGGTTGCGCATAACCCAGCACGCCAAACGGCAGACGCAAACCATCAAGGTAACGGCCCGGCGTGAAGCCGCGAACGGTGAACCAGTCGTGCCGCACATCGGCATTACCATACTGACTGACCAGGCCCGGCGTGTACTGCAACGCCTGGGTCACGTTGTTGGCGCCGTGCTGCTCCAACTCTTCGCGGGTCACTACGTTCACCGCCTGGGGCGTGCGTATCAGCGGCGTACCGGTTTTGGTGCCGGTCGCCGAGGTGGTCGCCACAATACTGCCCGCTGCCGAGGTCGGCGACCTGTCTCCGCGCTGTCCGGTGATGGTCAGCGGTTCCAGCAGCGCGGTGTCCGTTGCTGCCGCGCTGAGCACGTACACCCGACTGCCTCGCTCGCTAATGCTCAGCCCGGAACCCTGCAATAAGCGGGAAAACCCCTCACTGACGCTGTATTCGCCGCGCAAGCCTGGCGAGCGAAGCCCCTCGGTCAAAGCTGGTTTGAACTGCACGGTAACGCCGGCCTGGGCGGCAAAATCGGTTAGCGCATTGGCTAACGGGCCCGATGCAATCTGATAGCTGTGGCGCTGAGCACCCAAGGTGCTGGGCTCGCTCTGGGCCTGCACCTGGGGTATGCCGGTGAGCAACGCCGCGGCGATGATGGCTGCGCGCAGCGGCAACCTGGCAGGGTGATTTCCGGCGACCCGCTGGCGAGATGAGGGGTGCGTCATTCCATAGACTCCTGAAGCTGAAAAAGAGTGAACTGTCTAAGGGAATGACACGCCAGTTGAGAAAAGGGGACACATCTTTTTCAGCCCCAAGACCATCGATTTCAAGCCGCAGTCAGCGAAACCCAAAAACGCGTGCGGTACACCACATTCACCGGCAGCGTATCCGGCAAGGCCGCCAGCACCTGATCGGTATTATCCAGTTGAAAGGCACCACTGATGCGCAGATCGGCAATCGCCGAATCACAGCGCACCAGGCCCGGGCGGTAGCGCGCCAGCTCGCGGATGAAGTCACCGAGTGGCATCTGCTGGGCAACCAGCAACCCCCGCGCCCAATCGGCGCCATGCGGGTCCACCGGACGCGGCAACTGTAGCGCCTCGGCACTGAAGCTCAGTTGCTGTCCGGCTTGAATGACCTGGCGTACGCCAGCGTTGACAGGTTGTACCTCCACCGCGCCGTCGTAGACCTGCACGCGGGTGATATCGTGATCGCGACGCACCACAAAGCGCGTACCCATTGCGCGGATGCGCCCTTGCCGGGTCTGCACCAGAAACGGGCGGAAGTTCTCATCGCTGCGGCGCGGGTCAGCGCCGGTATCAATCAGCACCTCCCCGCGATGCAGGCGTATGAGCCGCTGCACCGCATCGAATTTCACATCGAGCGCCGTGTCGGTGTTCAGCTCCAGCTCGGAGCCGTCGTTCAGCGACAGACTGCGCCGCTCCCCCGTGCGGGTGGCGTAATCTGCACTCCATTCGCGCCAGGGTGTATGCCGGTAGGCAACGTAAGAGGCCGGCACAAAGGTCATCAGCAATGCCAGTGCCTTGATCGCCCGGCGGCGTGAACCGTCAGAGGCATGCCCCAGCACCGGCAACCCAAACTGCGCCGGGATCAGGCCAAACTTATCGTTGACCAGCTGCGCGCGCTGCCAGGCACGTTCGTGCTCGTTACTGCTGGCGCGCCAGTGCGCCAGGGCCTCCAGCACCTTGGGGTCCTGGCGCTCTTCATGCAGGCGCACCAGCCAGCCCGCCGCTTCACGCACCGCCGCGCGGTCCAGTTTGTCGGCCTGTTCCAACCCGTTCAGAGAGTCAGCATGATGCATTGTTCGTATGCCTCCGCCATGTAGCGTTTAACCGTGCGTACGCTGATGCCAAGCCGCTCGGCGATCTGCGCATAGGTGCAGCCTTCCAGCTGCGCCAGCAAAAAAGCCTGCCTCACCCGTGGCGCCAGACCGTCAAGCATCGCGTCCACCTCATGCAGGCTCTGTAACAAACTGGTTTGCACTTCCGGCGAGGGCACCTGCTGCTCCGGCAACGCTGCCAGGGTCTCCAGCCAGGCCTGCTCAAGGGAGCGCCGACGAAAATGATTCGATACCAGGCGGCCCGCTACCATGACCAGAAAGGCGCGTGGCTCCTGCAGCTGCTGCTCCGTCTGCAGCTCACGGGAGCCCAGCACGCGCACGAAGGTATCCTGTGCCAGATCGGCCGCATCGTGCAGACAACCCAGCTTGTAGCGCAGCCAGCCCACTAACCAACGGTGATGCTCAACGTAGAGCGCACCGCACTGCTGTCTTGCACTGTCGCTGGACATCATGAGCTCCCTCTCGTGTGGTGAATTGCACATTTATAAATGAGAATTGTTCGCATTGTATGCAGATAAAAGTCCACGCGCAATCACTGTCAAACAATAATGGGAATGGTTAACGAAATCGCGGGACAGACGGCAGCTGGCAAAGCTGGAATGGGGCAAGGCAGATCGCTAGAATACGCCGTTTTCAGCTACGGCTATCACCTGATGCCGCCCTGCGAGGTCATTGATGTCCACCACCCCGTCCGCCCCTAAAGTCGGCTTCGTTTCCCTCGGCTGCCCCAAAGCCCTGGTCGACTCGGAACGCATTCTTACTCAGCTGCGCACCGAGGGTTATCAGGTGGTGCCCACCTATGAAGATGCCGACGTGGTAGTGGTCAACACCTGCGGCTTTATCGACACCGCCAAGGCTGAATCGCTGGATGCCATCGGCGAAGCCATCGCCGAAAACGGCCGCGTGATCGTCACCGGTTGCATGGGTGTGGAAGAAAGCGCGATTCGCGACGTGCACCCCAGCGTGCTGGCCGTTACCGGTCCGCAGCAATACGAGCAGGTGGTCAGCGCCGTGCACGAGGTTGTGCCTCCGCGCGCCGACCACAACCCGCTGATCGACCTGGTACCGCCGCAGGGCATCAAGCTCACCCCGCGTCACTACGCTTACCTGAAGATTTCCGAAGGCTGTAACCACAGCTGCAGCTTCTGCATCATCCCCTCCATGCGCGGCAAGCTGGTCAGCCGCCCGGTGGGTGATGTACTGAGTGAAGCCGAGCGTCTGGCCAAGGCCGGGGTGAAAGAAGTGTTGGTGATTTCGCAGGATACCAGCGCCTACGGCGTCGACATCAAGTACCGCACCGGGTTCTGGAATGGCCGCCCGGTCAAGTCGCGCATGACTGAAATGTGCGAAGCCCTGAGCGAGCTGGGCATCTGGGTACGCCTGCATTACGTGTATCCCTACCCGCACGTGGATGAACTGATCCCGCTGATGGCAGCGGGCAAGATCCTGCCTTACCTCGACATCCCCTTCCAGCACGCCAGCCCCAAGGTGCTCAAGGCGATGAAACGCCCGGCCTTTGAAGACAAGACCCTGGCGCGCATCAAGAACTGGCGCGAGATCTGCCCCGAGCTGACCATTCGCTCGACCTTCATCGTCGGCTTCCCGGGTGAAACTGAAGAAGACTTCCAGTACCTGCTCGACTGGCTGACCGAAGCGCAGCTCGACCGCGTGGGTTGCTTCAAGTACTCACCCGTTGAAGGCGCACCCGCCAACGACCTGGGCCTCGACCCAGTGCCGGAAGACGTGCAGCAGGACCGCTGGGAGCGTTTCATGGCGCACCAGCAAGCCATTTCTACCGCGCGTCTGCAGCAGAAAGTCGGCAAGACCATTCAGGTCATCATCGATGAGGTAGACGAAGAAGGCCCGATCGGTCGCTCGATGGCCGACGCGCCCGAGATCGACGGCAACGTTTATATCGATACCGACGAGCCGCTGCAGCCGGGCGATCTGGTCACCGTCACCGTGACCGATGCCGACGAGTACGACCTCTGGGCGCAGCTAGCGTAAGCGAAACAGCGCAGCCTACTTCCGCTGCGGCAGACAACGCCGGCTCGCAGAGCTCTCTTCCAGGAACGGTCGAGTACTAACTCGACCATCGCCTCAACGGATCACGGTCAAGGCAGCCAAGCCGTTTGGCATTGATCTGGCTGCGCGGCATCCGGAAAATCCCTCACAGTCTGGCGCGTCCGCTGCGCGGAAACATTGAAAATCCAGGCAGCATGGCCGATCCTGTGGCGCGTATAACCACGCCAGGACACCAATAGGATGAAATGCTTCACACACACCACCGACGACGCCATCGGCATCTGTAAAATCTGCGCCAAAGGCCTTTGCATGCCCTGCACCACCGACACCGGCTCGGGTCTGGTGTGCTCCGAAAGCTGCGCGGCCGAACTCGCCGACCTGGATGAAATCATGCGCAAGAACAAAGTGCTGCTTGGCATCGGCAGCGCGCGCAAATCCATCCCCACCGGCCTGTTGATGTTCTTTTTCTTCGGCGTCATGTTTACCGGTTTCGGTCTGTATTTCGCTTTGGTAAAGGGCCGCGAGGATTATTTTCTGGTGCTGATGGGGCTGGGGTTTCTGGTCATCGGCGGCATTGGCTGGTGGCGTAACCGCAAGATCAATCTCAGCTGCTGAGACGCTGTCAACATTGTTTAGGCAGCATCAGCGACGGTGCGCAGGAAGTAGAACTCTGAGTCGACGCGAAGACCTGCGGGCAAGTAGCGTATCGGGAAAACGCGCTGGCTTCGGTTGAGGTGACCTACCGGCCAGCCAACCTGTATTCGCCGCGCGAGCTTTACACCATGGTGCGCTTCAATCAGCCGCCGGTATCGGTTGAATAACCTGCCCTAGCCGCGCAGCGCCATGACGCCGGCGGCCAGTCGAAACAACAGTGCTGCTGGCGAATGGTCCTTCGACTCAGACGATCTTCATCGGCTCAAGATTGACTACCTGATCGGCAATATCCCCCAGCCCCTCTTTCACTCCGGCCAGGTTCAACAGCGGGAATGACACTCCATCGACGATCTCTGTGGCCGTTGCGCCCTTCTTGTGCGCCGCCATCATTTGCTGGGCCAGGCAAATGATGGCCGCCAGGGAGCTTGGCTCCGGGTGATCCAGTGGCGCGCGCTGCTGCAGCACCGCCACGCACAGCTCGGTGGGTAGTTTCCATTCTTCCAACAAGGCAGCGCCCGCCTCGGGGCTGGTGAACTGAAAGCGGTCCAGCTCGGCCTGATTCCGATTTGCCCCTTCGTCCACCATCGTCTGCACTGCCTTGGCACGATTGGGCGTGGTCAGGTGCAACAGCAGGCGGCCGATATTACTGATGATGCCGGCCGTGAAGGCCACATCCGGTTCAACGGTCTTGGTCTTTTTGGCGATAATTTTGCAAATTTCGCCAGTCTCGAACGATTCATTCCAGAAGCGTTTTACGTCCAGCCCCTCTACCTCGCCGGTAACCGAGCCGGAAAGGCCGGAGGAGATAACCAGAATCTTCAGCCGATCAAAGCCAATGCGCACAATGGCCTCGTCGATGGAGTTCACCTTGCGCGGCAACCCGTAATAGGAGGAGTTGACCATGCGCAGAATCTTGACCGACAAAGTCGGATCTCGGGCCACCTTGGTGGCGATAAGGTCCAGATCAGCCTTGTCGTCAGACAGCACCTGAATCAGCTCTTTAACCACCTCGGGCACATTTGGCAGCTTGTCTTTTTGCGCCAATAACTCACTTATATTCATCGTTCGGCTTCCTTGACATCGGGGGTAGTGTCGCAGCGTCATCTCGCGCTCGAAGCACCATCGTTTCCCTGACAACCTGCACACCCCTAATCAGGTTACAGCCGCAGCAAAACTCAGGGCCTGTGCTGTCCAGCGGCAGGGGAAAGACGTAAACGGCCTGGACACCCTCAAAATAGTTGCCGCCCAATGGGAAAGCAAGACGCCGCAAGCATTGCTGCGGCCCTACAGCCCGGGCAAACCAAGCGGCTGCGGCGGCGTGCGGTAGCCCGCCGTACTGCTCTTTGCATGCACAGCGCTTGGTACGCTCGACACCTTTAGCTAACATGGGCACAGTAATGGCACCATGGAACAGCAGTTAACCCAATGGATGGTCGCAGGATGACGTTAACCCGTATCTTTGTTTTGCTGATGCTGCTGTTTTCAGCAATGGCCGTCAGTGCCGAGCCACGCGTTCTGCTCGACGCCCCCGCCGTCAACCTCACCGACTTTCGCATCGGCTATTACATCGATGACTCGCGGGAACTGACCTATACCCAGATACGCGACCGCAGCTTCCGGGAAACCGCCAGCACGGCCAGTCTGGGCACCAATGCCCGCGTGGCCTGGTACAAGGTCATCATGGAGAATACCTCGGGTATGGAGCTGGCACTGGATATCCAGATGCCACACGCCTACCACGTCAAGTCAGTCGCCTTTTATGAAGAGCGCAACGGCCAACTGGTACGCAGCGAAACGCTGGATCTCGACAACCTGGCAGACAGCCACATCATGTACCGCGGCGTGGCCGTCTATCCCGTCAGCCTGCCAGCCGACTCGGTCACCACCGTCTATGTGCGCAGCTTTGCCTATTCGCACCAGTGGTTCGCCCTCAACATTTTCGACCAGGAGCACTCGCGCAAGGCATTGGTGGGTACCAACAATGACGTCGCCCTGCTCGTCGGCATGATGCTGGCCCTGGTGTTCTACAACTTCCTGCTGTACTTCGCCACCAGCAAGCTGGAGAACATCTTCTACTCCTTCTATCTCGTCTCCGGGTTGGTCTGGATCGCGCTGTCTTACGGCCTGGTTGCCAGTCTGTTTGATGTCTATGGCGAGCAGGTATTCATGCTCAACATCTCGCTGATCACCATGCCAATCTTTCTGGTGTTGTTCATGATGGCGATCTTCGAAACCAAAACGCGATACACCACGGAGCACCGCTGGTTGCAGGCGTTGCTATTGCCGCTATTTGTGGTGCTTGTATGGGGGCTGTTCGATATTTCCGCGGCGCTCAAACCCGCCAGCACCCTTGCCGTCATCATGATGCTGATTACCCTTTCGGTCACCTTCTCGCTACTGCGCAAGGGCAACCCTTTGGCCAAGTTCTTCCTGATTGGCCATGGTTTTTTCGTCATCTTCAACGTTATGGCGGTGCTCTTTTACAAGGGCCTGATAGAACCCACCTATGTCGCCAGCCACGGAGTCGGCATCGGCATCATGCTGGAGGCATTGATGCTCGCGTTCATCATTTCGCACCGCATCAAGATTCTGGAAGACATTCGTGCCTCGCAGGACGAGCTGAAAAAACAGGCCGCCACTGACCCGCTGACGCGCCTCTACAACCGCCGCTATTTCTTTGCCGAAGCCGGTTATCTGATGGAGGTAGCCAAGGCGCACCAGCAGCCACTTGCCATACTGGCCATCGATATCGACCGCTTCAAACAGGTCAATGACTCCCACGGCCACGCAGTGGGCGACCAGGTGATCATTACCCTCGCCCGCACACTGAAGGCCCAAAGTCGCAACAAGGACCTACTCGCCCGTTTTGGCGGTGAAGAGTTTGTCATGCTGCTGCCCGAGACCGACACCGAGCAGGCCCTCGCGTGCGCCGAACGCGTGCGCGCCGCGATTGCCGCCCAACGCATCGCCGCAAGCCCCACAGAGCAGCTGACCCTGACCGTGAGTATTGGCGTAACCTCCGTCAACCTCACCACAGACAGCATAGAAACCGCGCTGAATCGGGCAGATCAGGCGCTGTATGAAGCCAAGCACAAAGGCCGCGATCAGGTGTGCCTGAACAACGACAACCAAACCACCGAGCCCGGCGTCACGCAAAACCCCTGACGCGCCACTCGCAAGGACGCCCCATGCATCCACCGGCCTACCCGCATGATCCAATCCAGCAACTCTACTCCGGCATTTACTGGGTGCAGGGCAGCATCCGCATGGCGCCCGGGCTACGCATGAACCGCAACATGATCATTGTGCAACATCAAGGCGAGCTCACCCTGATCAACCCCGTGCGCCTGAGTGAACAAGGCCTGGCGAGCCTCGAGGCACTGGGCAAGGTTACGCACCTGCTGCGTCTGAGTGACTTCCACGGCATGGACGATGCCTTCTACCTTGAGCGCTACAGCTGCGCGTTCTGGGCGCAACCCGGGCAAGCCACCTACCCGCAACCTGCACCCGACCACGTGATCACCGAACAGGTTGCGCCGCCGCTACCCGACGCCGCGTTCTTTATATTCCGCACAGCTATCTACCCGGAAGCCGCTCTGTTGCTCAAACAACACAAACTGCTGGTCACCGGTGACAGCGTGCAATACCACGCAGACTTTCGCTATTTCAGCGTCATTACCCGTCTGGTCTTCAAGCTGCTGGGCTTTAAAAAGGGGGTCAACATTGGTGGGCCTTGGCGAAAACGCGTCACGCCCAAAGGCGGCTCGCTGCGCGCCGACTTCGACAGCCTGCTAAACCTTGATTTCGACGCCCTGATCGCCGCCCATGGCCAACCACTCGCCGGCGGCGCCAAGGCCGCGCTGCGGCGAGAGGCAGAGCAGGTTTTCAAATGACGCCAGCCTTGCACCGGCCAGCTTGTGCCACCACCCACCACCGCCCTGAGTACGCAGCATGCACCCTCCGGTAATACAGGAAGAAACCACCGGCTGCGGCATCGCCGCCGTGGCTAACATACTTGGCAAGACCTACACCCAGATGCGTGCCATCGCCAACGGCATGGGCATTTATGCCGCAGACACCGCGCTGTGGTCAGATACCCAATACGTACGTCGCCTGCTAGCTGATGCCGGCGTTGCCACTTCGCCAACTGAAGCCCCCTTCACCCATTGGCAAGCGCTGCCGGATCTGGCGTTACTGCCCATCAAACATCATCAGGACGGAGGGAAGGAGTTCTGGCATTGGGTGGTGTTCAAGCGAGAGGCCGGCCAGCCGGTAGTGCTGGACTCTGCCAGCTACCTGGATGAAAACTGCAGAACCGATTTTGACCAGATGCACCCACGCTGGTATATCGCCGTCACGCCGCCCCAGCGCAAAGGGGCTGACAGCCAGGTAACCGATTAGGGAAACAGCATGAGCGCATCACTCAGCAACGTCATCCTCTACGCCAGAAACATGCAGCTCACCGCCGCATTCTATCGGCAGCATTTTGGCTTCACGGGCAACGGCGAGGTGGTGGAAGGCTTGATCGAGCTGAGAGCGGAAGATGGCGGCTGCAGCATCCTGATTCATCAAGCAGCCAAGAGCCTGAAGTTCGGCCAGGCCACCGTCAAACTGATGTTCAGCGTGCAGGATGTAGACGCCTTCAAAGCGCTCAGCGCAGAACAAGGCTTGCTCTTCGGCAGCACTCATCACGCCAACGGCTACAGCTTCGCCAACGCCAAAGACCCGGACCAGAACAATATCTGCATCTCCAGCCGAGCGTTCCGCAAACTGGCTTGACCTGGCTGCATAGCCGCCGTTTGCGCCAAGGCCACGCCCGCGCTATCGCCGCCCCGGCATGACCTCAAACGGGCGTTACGCCCACAGTCTCACCGCAGTGTTCTAGCCACCGGACAGGTACAGCCCTTTCCTTTCGTAAAAAACCGCCTTATCATCGCGAACGGTTATCAATACGATTACGTTTACCAAGGAAAGTTCACTGATGCCTGTATCCCACTCTTCCGCTACGGCCCTCCCGCCTACCAACACCGCAAAACATGCAGCCCTGCGCCCACTGACGCTGGCCGTGCATCTGCTCGCGACCGGCATGGCCGCGGCTTCCCTGCCCGCTTACGCGCAACAGGCCGACACAACAACCGAGGGTAGCGCCACACTGGCACCGCTGACCGTTACCGGCAAACACGACGCTCAGGTAACCGAAGACACTGGCTCCTACACTACTGATGAAGCCCGTACCGCCACCCCACTGGGCCTGTCTCTGCGTGAAACGCCGCAGTCGGTAAGCGTCGTTACCCAGCAGCGCATTCAGGATCAGGACATGCAGACCATCCTGGACGTGGTCAATAACGCCACCGGCGTATCCGTCAACCGCTATGAAACCAGCCGCGCACAGTTCAATGCGCGGGGTTTTAATATCAACGCATTGATGATCGATGGCGTCCCCACCATCTGGGAGCAGCCTTGGAGTTCGGGGGAGATTTTCACCAGCCTGGCCATGTATGACCGGGTAGAAATCGTGCGCGGCGCCAATGGTTTGATGGCCGGTTCAGGCGACCCCTCGGCCTCCCTGAACCTGGCGCGCAAACGTGCCAATAGCCGTTATCTGACGGGATCGCTGGAAGTCAGCGGGGGCACATGGGACACCTACGGCACCCTGGGCGACGTCTCAATGGCGCTGAACGAAGCCGGCACCGTACGCGCCCGTCTGGTGGGCGAGTACAACGAGGGCGACAGCTGGATAGACCTGCACACAAACCAACGCGAAACCCTCTACGGCACGATGGACGTTGACCTGAGCGACAACACCACCCTCTGGTTTGGCTTGAGCCGTCAAGAGAACAACTCCGATTCGCCCATGTGGGGAGGCTTACCGGTTTGGTATGCCGATGGCAGCCGCACGGATTGGAGCCGCTCCAAGACCACATCCGCCAAATGGAGCAAATGGGATAGCAGCTATGAAACCCGGTTCATCAACCTGGACCACACCTTTGCCAATGATTGGCAGCTCCATCTGAGCTACAACCGCGGCGAGCGGAACTCGGACTCGGCCTTGCTGTATATCTCCGGCAATCCGGATAAGACCGGCGCAGTGCCCATGAGCACCTTCCCGGCGGTATATCAAACCAAGACCGTTCAGGACGATTACAGCGTCCGTTTAGATGGCCCCTTCTCTTTGCTTGATCGTGAGCATGAGTTGGCGTTCGGCTACATCTACAGCGAACAGGATTTCGACGCCGACACCCGCCAGGCACTCAGCGGGTTCGGTGGCGTGACTGACTTTGACGCCTACAACGGCAACTTTCCCGAGCCTACCTGGGGCAACCGCATCGAATATGGCTATGGCGACATCACTCAGAAGGCCCTCTACGCCGTCACCCGCCTTAACCTCACTGACGATCTGAAGCTGATTCTGGGTGCGCGCGACAACACTTATGAGAAGGAAAGCTACGACATTTATACCCCGGCCCCAACCAACACCGATGTCGGGCATGAGTTAACCCCCTACGCAGGTGTAATTTACGACCTGACCCAGGCGATCTCGGTTTACGCCAGCTATACCGATATTTTCCAGCCGCAAACCGAACGCGACATCAACGGGCAGCAGATTGAACCCATCATTGGAGAAAGCTACGAAATCGGCGCCAAGAGCGAGCTGTACGACGGGCGCCTGAATTTGTCTGCTGCGATCTTTAAGATCAAGCAAGACAACCTGGCAATTAAAACCGAAGACAAGGTCATCGGCAGCCCCACCAATGAGGCGGCCTACGCCGCAGGCGACGCCACCAGTGAAGGTTTTGAGCTGGAAGTGTCCGGCGAGCTAGCGCCCGGCTGGAACGTCTCGGCAGGTTACACCCAGTTTGATATTGAAGACTCGACCGGCAAAACGGTAAACACGCTCTACCCCACCAAGTTGCTGCGCACCTTCACGACCTACCGCTTTCAGGGTCCGCTTAACAAGCTGACCGTCGGCGGCGGCGTGAACTGGCAAGATAGCATCTACACCTATGCCACCAACCCCGCAGGAGACTTGGAAAAGATCCAGCAGGACGCCTACGCCCTGGTCAATCTGATGGCCCGTTACGACATCACCGATAACCTCTCGGCTCAGGTGAACGCCAACAACGTGACCGACGAAAAGTACTTCGATATTTTCAATGCCTACGACGCCCTGACCTACGGCGCGCCCCGCAGCATTACCGCATCCGCCAAATACCGCTTCTGATGCACCTCACGCGGGGCTGGCAGCAGCCCCGCGTACCCTCCAGGCTGTTACAGCCCTAGATACTCCGCAATCAGAAACGCCTCGCCCTGCCCTTCGTGCTTGCCAAAATAACTCACCGGCTCGCGCTCGCCGTCCTCGATGTAACCCACCTCGCAATCAATCTCGTATTTTTTCGCCAGATCGTTAAACAGGTTCACCGGGAAGTTCAGCTGAATGTGCTTCTTGATCGGTTGGCTGATACCCAATTGCCAGTCTTCGCAATCATCGCTCGCGCAGTCATTGATCAGCGTAACCTGGTTCGCCTCGTTCGCCTCAGCGTACGCCTGCAAGGCCACCTGCAACTCAGGCAGGTTTTGCCGCAGCTTCTTTTCCTGCTTCTCTTCAAGACGGTCAGTGGCGATGAGTACGTATATAAGCATGTGAAGTACCGGAGCTAGGCTGGAGTTTGCGGCCACTTTACCACAGGGCAGCGCCCTGCCTCGCAGGTGTGGCGGCAAGCCAACCCTTTCACACTAAGAGACGCACGCCACGCCTAACCAAAGCGCTTGGCGCACCCGAAAAATGAACCAAAAACCCGGGTTGGCACCACAAAAAAACTGTAGCACTATGCCAGTAACTGCAAGCCAGCCTACGCCCCTCCGGACGCAGCAAGGACGCTCGCTTACAGCCTGACTGCCACACGCAGTCGGTATAACACGCGACTAATGGTGTTATACCGACTGCGATATAACGTGCACAGATGAGCTGAGGTAAAACATGGAAAGTACTGATTTTAAAATATTTTTACCGCTAGCGCGCGGCGGTTGCCGCGCGCTATATCGGAGCGTTCTATCTAATCACTGTTGGGCTTAAAAATGCCAAATCCATATGTACTCGAAAGACTTAGCGGCCTACTCGCGGGCCTCAATGCCACCTATGCGGCAACGGCTAGCTCGGCGGCAGCTGCTAAGGGTGCCGGACGTGCAAACTTCATAGATTCGTTTTTGAAGCAGGTTATACCCCCAGGTTGGCGCATCAGCACAAATGGGGAAATCACCGACGCGGGAGGTACAAAAACGGGTGAACTCGACATCATCATTGAGAATGGCTTTTTCCCGAGCTTACCCGTCATCGGCATTGAGTCGTCCCGGCTCTACTTCGCGGAGGGAGTGGCGGCCGTTATCGAAGTGAAGTCGAACCTTCAGGGACAGTGGAGCGAAGCGGTCAGCACTGGCGCAAAGTTGGAAGCTCTGGACCGGCACATAAAAGGGGGCATCATGGGCGGCAGTAGTGGGCCTTTCGTTATCCAGTTGCCAATGACGATTAACAATGCCAATCTTCCAAAGATGTCACCAATGCCGAAGGACATTATCAAGAAGAAGGTGCCCTACTTTGTCGTCGGCTACAAAGGGTGGAGCAATCCTGAAACTATCGTGGCAAAGCTGGATGAGGCAGGCGGGAGCATCTCTGGAATCCTTCAACTCGATATAGGCTACTTCGCCGGTAGTGCCGCATTTGACAGCGTGAGAGCAACAGGCGCTCTTTCTCTTCTTGGTTTTCTAAATAGCATCAATGAAGCTTCGTCTTACATCAAATCGGCGACAGCTGACCTGTTGTCTTATGGCCGCTGAGCTTGCCCAACAAGCGCTTCCAGCCGACATCCCGGCCTCTGCGGCTACGCCGCTCCAGCCGGGCCGCGGCTGAAGCTGGGCGTTAGAAGGAGAAGAATAGATGGCATGGAGGTCGACGCAAGAAATCGTAGATCGCTTTGGTCTTGAAGCAGCACCTAATGATTTTGAGTCACTTAACCGAGAGCTGCGCCAGCGACTTACTGATTTGCATCCTGACAAGACAGGTGGGCACTTCGAAACCGAAGACCACAAGATTGAGTACGATGAGGTTAGGACTGCTCGTGACTTTGTGAGTACGTTGGAGAATGCCTCTCAGAATGTTGTAACCATTGAGCAATTACCCGCCTTGCTGAACGCCCTTCAAATTGCACAGGCCAGCCAGCAGCACGGACAGGACCGGCAACTTCGTGCAGAAGTGCGTGACGAGAATCGCCGAGAACTGCATTCCCGCTATACCGCCCCGCGCGTGGGATCAGGTGTTTTTGCGGCGCTAACCGGGGCGTTGTTCACGTTTAGCGGGGCACTCGCTGACCATCCCGTATTGGGAAATCTAGCGGATAATTACTATATACAGCTCGGCTTGTTAGCTCTTTCGGGATACAGCGCAGTATTTTTCGGGCTAACTTGGTATTTTGAGCAGCGTGCCGAAGCCCGCGTTGATTTCTTGCTGTCCGAGCAAGGGATGCAGATCGTATTCGATGATCTTGTCCAAGACCTAATGCAAGGAAGCGGTTCGTTAAGATTCTCGCGGAGACGGGTGGCAGAAATAGTCTCACGATACTGCGACGGCCGGGAAACGGCTAGAGGGTTACCGATGTTGCTTGGGCGGCAGGGGGTCAAACCTGCCACTATCGATCGGATAGTTCAGCTTCACGTGTCCGAATGGGAAAGTCGCGGTGCTATTAAACAAGTAGATGTGCCATCGGTTGAGCGCATATACGACTTGAATCAGCAGGTTGTGGACTCCCGGGATTCCTTCTAACAAGGCTAGGCACGGCGACGGATTTTTCGTTGCGGCCTCGCCTCCACTACAAAGCCGCGTATGCTGGCGGCGTTAAATTTACTGGAGTAAATTTTGACTAAAGATGAATTTGATGAACTATATCTATTTCTCCGTCAGAAGGTTTCTGCCGCTGGGCTAAGTCAAATAGATCAAATTATTGACATGGAATTTACCCGTTACCTAGACGGTAAAGAATCAGTTGAAAGGTATATTGAGTACTTATTGAGGATGCTTAAAGAGCGAAATACTAAAATTGGTGACTCTATACTCGATCTCCTCAATTACTCTATTAAAACCAAGTCGGGAAAACCAATCAAAGACATTGAAGTGTCATTTTCCCGAGAAGAATCTAAGCGTTACAACAAGCAATCTGAAAATATTCGCAAAGGCAAAGACTATTCAGACTTAATATCCAGAATAGAGAGCTTTAATTACAAACTCTCTCAAACTCCAGAAAACACACCAAGAGGGCCTAGCAATGGACCTGGCTTCCCTTAAAAATGAGATAATTAACATGCTTCAAGAAAATGTTGAAGCATCTGAAGAATCGGACTATCAAGTCATAAAAGACGATGAGAAAGCTGGAAAGCTTTACGAAGCATATGTATTGGCTTCAGTTTGTAGCTCTTTGAAAAATAAGGAAGGTTTGCGACTAGAGCTAAGCGTTGGCGAGAAAATTTACCTTAAGCGTGGTACAGGACCAATAAATAGGGCTTACCCCTGCATAGAGGCATATCGCGATGATGAGTTGGTGGCTGAAATTTGGACTGACGTGTGCTTTATGTCTCAGAGTTACTTAAGGACCTCCGAATACTTCCGGTCAACAACACCTCAGTATGGTGACTATCATGAGCTGGATATCCTTATGGTTGAGCCGAAATTAGATTCTTACCCACTACCAGAACAAATCTGGTTAGGTGTCGAGTGTAAAAATACCGGAATGAGGAAAGGTATATTAAAAGAAATACTAGGTGTCAGAAGAGAATTGAGTTTTATCAACGAATTAAGAAAAACAAAATTCAAAAATTGGCCTCAAACCGAAGCTAAGTCTAATCCACCTTGTTGTTTAATGCTCTACTCAAGTGATGAGGCAGTTGAAAAGTATAGAAATACCGGTATTTTTTACGACATTAAGTTCATGCATCAAGAAATGGAGTGAAATTTAACAAACAAAGCCAGCGGATGCTTCGCACCGCTGCTTTAGGCGCTAAACCCCGCAGGAGCAATGCGTGCACTCGTCTCGTAACGCAGAAATCTGGCAACTGCTACTTCAGATCGCAGCAATCCTTTCTGTAGCCGGATCGCTCTTACTCTGGCTCTTCTTCTTCACCTTGTACTGGCCATATAGAAACCTCTTCAATGAGGAGGGCCGCTACTTCGATGAAGATAGTGCGGTCGTCTACCACGAGCACAATGGCCTATTGGTCGTGCCGGCATTGGCTCTGCTGCTACTGGCGATATTATTCACTTTTCGTTGGTGGGCTCGCCGCCGTGTTCGCAAGGGCGGCCCCTAACGGGAAACCGGCTCAGATGAACATTTGGCCAGTTTTCCACAGCCTTGGCTTTGCTAGTGCGCGACAAAAAAAGGCCCTAACGGGCCTCTTTTTCAGACTTGATCAAGCAGCTTAGAACTTGAACAGCCCCCAACAGAATAAAAATCAACATCGCTTTCAATGCCGTACCATTCCCACTCACCGACGATAATCAACGCAATACCGGACGTATCGGCCGGAGGCCAGCGACCAAAAAGCGAAGAATTTTTGGCACGTGATGAACCGCCCGATCGCACATCAACACCCTTCCACCCTATTGCGACCCGCATTTTTCGCGCGGTAGAGCGCAGCGTCTGCCTGTTCTTTGAGCTCTTCCAGACTGTTGGATTCGCTCGGTACCATGGAGCACACGCCTGCGCTGATGGTCACTCGTTTGCTGGTATCGGAAAGCTCGTGCTGCATTGCCGCCTGTTCAATCGCGGCTCGACAGGCTTCGGCAACGAGGCTGCCGTTGGCCGTGTCGGGCAGAATGATCGCGAACTCTTCGCCTCCGTAGCGGGCCAGCATGTCGGTCGGCCTGCGCACGACGCGTTGTAGAATGCGCGCCACATTCCTCAGGCACTCATCACCAGCGGGGTGCCCGTACTGATCGTTGTAGTGTTTGAAGTGGTCTATATCCAGCATGATCAATGACAGTGGTTGGCTTTGTCGCATACCGCGAGCCCACTCCTGCTCAAGAAACTGATCAAAATGCCGTCGGTTCGCCAGCTGGGTCAAACCGTCGGTGAGGGACATCTTTTCCAGCTTCTCCTTGCTGGCAACAAGCGCGCGGTTCCGATTGACGTTGATCAGCGCATAGATCACCAGCAATGCGGTGAAAAAAGAACCAGACACCATGATCAGGGCTGGCAGAAAGCTCCGTCGGGCATCGACATAGGTCTGCGATGGCTTGGCTTGAATCTGCCAGGTACGGCCGGCCACCTCGGCCAGCAGGGTTTTGTAACCCATACTGCTCACCCACTTGGGCTCTGCAGGGCCGGCATTACTGTACAACTGGTTAGGTTGCGCGTCGGTAACATCTACTACCTGAAACAGCAGATTGCGGTTGTTCCTGATACCAATGGCCTGGTTGGCCAGCTCTCCCACCAGGAAGACGCCATTGATGTAACCATAATGGGCTTCGCGCCGTTGCTCCAGGTTGGTCGGTCGGCCCTTATAAAGCGGAGCAAATACCAAAAAACCCTGTTTCTTTTCCGACTCTTGTACCAGCTTGATGCCAGCAGTCGCAACCAGCCTGTCCGTGTCGCGTGAGGCTTCGATCGCCGCGCGGCGATTGGCTTCACTGGCCAGGTCAAAACCCATCGCAGCCGCGTTCTTATCCAATGGCGCTATGAATTGCACAGGGACGTACAGACTCCGTTCAGCTACAGGAATCACTCTGTTTTCAGCATCCCTTTCGCTAAGGCGCCAACCCGGAAAATGGCGTTGCTGTTCCCTTTCAAAGGTGGCTATCTCGCTGCGCTCAACGATCGGGGCCCAGGCGAAGGCCATGATTACCGGTGAACGCTCGAGTATGCCATCGGTGATGGATGTGAAACGCTCTGCATCCATACCGGGTACCACCTCGATGGCCGCTTTCAAAGCAAACAGCACCTCCAGGTTGAGCAGCACCTCCCGCTCCAATACTGCGGCAATCTGGTCCACATCCCCCTGAAATTCGCTGGATATAGCCTGGGTCTCCTGAACGTAAAAGCTACGGCTCATTGCCGCGCAAAGAGACATCCCCAACACAGCGAGGATCGCGATGGCCACGAAGGGAGAGCGCCTCAAATGGGCGCCATTGGCCACATGGGCTTCAGCGTTCTAATACTATTCACGGCAAGGGGC
The DNA here is from genome assembly GCF_036960865.1 of Halopseudomonas sp. Classification (GTDB taxonomy): domain Bacteria; phylum Pseudomonadota; class Gammaproteobacteria; order Pseudomonadales; family Pseudomonadaceae; genus Halopseudomonas. Next base: position 428,356 of record NZ_JBALWE010000002.1, on the reverse strand, counting down.
TCCCGATAATGATTCACGCGAATAACCACTGCCACTGACCGCGCAGCAATTCGTGATTATGAGGGCCCTTGAGGGAAACAGTTCCGCACAGAGGTAGGGAAAACAGGCAAAATGCCAGCACCATCACTGCGTGCCATAGCATTGCTCTCACTCAGGTAACAGCAGGCCCTGCTGAATGGGCAAGGGCTGCTGGCAATCACGCCTTGTGTGATTTCAGCATCCAGACATAGGCTGAGCGAGAACTTGAGTGCCAACGGCGGTTTTTCAGACGGGGCTTCAGGCTTGATGCCACATCGCCCTACCTTTATTCCTTAGGCCCGGCGCCTGTACGATGCACAAATGCAATTGGCAGGTAATTGGGGTCAGATGAGTAATATTCACTTGGCCTCGTGCACCTGGCGCTCCCCTGCTCTCGCGTCACAAGGGCGTTCATTTGCGCTGATCAAACTGGTCGGAATTCAGCTAAAGGTAAGGACACATGTTATTAACTCGTTGGGTTTTCATTTCTTTTTTTCTGGTCGCGCTGACCGGCTGCCAGTCAGCCTACTATGGCGCGATGGAACGGGTTGGCGTTCACAAGCGCGACATCATGGTCGATCGGGTTGAGTCGGCCCAAGACGCGCAAACCGATGCCAAAGAGCAATTCGAATCGGCGCTGGCGCAGTTCCGCTCCATTATCCAGATCAAGGATCAGGATCTGGCCACCCGCTACGACAAGCTGAACAGCGAATACGAAGACAGCAAAGCCGCCGCTGAATCGGTGACCGATCGTATTGATGCGGTGGAAGATGTGTCTGAGGCATTGTTCGATGAGTGGGAGGATGAAATCGAGCTATACAGCAGCGCCAACCTCAAGCGCCAGAGTGCCGCCAAGCTTTCCCAGACCCGGCGGCAATACCAGGCGCTCATCAAAGCCATGCGCAGCGCTGAGTCCAGCATGGAGCCGGTGTTGCGCGCCTTTCAGGATCAGGTGCTGTTTCTCAAGCACAATCTGAACGCGCGAGCGATTGACTCGCTCCAGGGTGAACTGGGGAGCATAGAGACGGATGTCGCCCAGCTGATCAGAGAAATGGAAAGATCGATCGCCGAATCAGAAGCTTTTATCAGCAGCTTGCAGAACCAGGATCAATAGTCGGCAATGGCGTTAGCGCCTTAGAGGGCAAGATTGCTTTGGGGCAGACGCTGGAGCCAGATTGGCTCCAGCGTTCTGGGCTGGCCATGCGGCCAGAGACAAATCTCAGCTCTGCGGCTTGATCAGGAACTTCTCTCCAGTCGCCTGTTTGCCGTATACCGCCATCGATTCCAGTTTTAACGCACCGGCCAGCGATACTTCATGCGTGTAGCTGCTGGCGAAGGTGGTTTTGATTTCGGCGGCGATGCGTTTGCGCATGGCGGCGACGGTGTCGTTACCCAGTTTGCCCAGCGCGTTGAACAACAAGAAGCCGTTCACACCCCAGGCAAAACCGAAGCTGCGGTTGAGGGTGATGGGGCCGCGATCCAGGCCGCCATAGATATACACCTGCTTGTAGATGTCCGATCCGTAGACGCTGTATTGCGTCATGTTGCGTGAGACGGCGGCTTCCATGCAGGTGAGGATGTCGCTGGCCAGGCGACCGCCACCAATCGGATCGAAGGCGATGGTCGCGCCGGTGTCGATCAGCGCCTGGGTCAGGTCGGCCATGAAGCTGTCGCTGCTGGAATTGACCACATACTTGGCGCCCTGCTCGCGCAGCAGCGCTTCCTGCTCTGGCTTGCGGACGATATTGACCAGGTCGATGCCATCGGCAATACAGATGCGATTGAGCATTTGCCCCAGGTTGGAGGCAGCGGCAGCATGCACGATCGCCTTGTGCCCTTCCGCGCGCATGGTTTCGACCATGGCCAGGGCGGTCAGCGGGTTAACAAAGCTGGAGGCGGCTTCAACCGCAGTGGTACCCGACTCCAGTTCCAGACAGCTTTGCACATTGGCACGCAGGAATTTGCGGTAGCTGCCACCGCCGATAAAGGCGACGGTTTTGCCCATCAGGGCTTGGGCCGCGGCAGATGAGCCTGCAGCAATAACGGTACCTGCGCCTTCGTTACCCACGGGGATCGCCTTGCCAATGCGCTTTTTAACCGCGCCCATGAACTTGGCAGGCACGTCGGCATGGATAACCGGCCGCTCGGCGCTGCCGGATTGCTTGGCCGTGGTCATATCGGCGGCGCTGAACATCACGCCCAGATCAGACGGGTTGATGGGCGCGGCCTCGATACGGATGATCACATCGTTCTCGCCCGGCTCGGGGATCTCGATCTCGCGCAGGGCCAGCTCCAGTTTGTTGTCTTCGCTGATGGTTGATACCAGTTCGATGTTGATGTCCGACATTTTATTCTCCTGAAAGGTGGTGGGGTCTGGCATGGCGCCCAGGGGTCTGGCTACCGACAAACAGTGAGCGACCTTTGGCGCCTGCCTGATCCGCGTCGCGGGACTGTCTTATCATAGGCCTTAAAACCCATTCACATGAACGCTTTAACCTGTGGGTGACGGCTGTGAATGGGGCGACATTTCGCTCAAGGGTGCCGCGGCGGGGCCTCACTCCTCGCCTGCTGCCTGGGCGGCCTTACCCTCACACCCTTGAATCAGCCGTGACAGACCCTTCCAGCGCCCTCGCCGCCGCCGCCAAAACCGGCTCGCGTAGTGGTCAGGCTTGAGCGCCTGTGTCTACAATGGCCCAAACCCGCAAGACTGATATCAAGAAAAGGCCTTTCGACAATGGTTTTCAGCTTTCACCGCAGCGCCGCCCTATGTTGAAACACTGGTTCAGCATTCTCCGCGCCGCCATCCAGAACTGGCTTGATAGCCAGGCCTTTATCTACGCTGCCGCCCTGGCCTTTTTTACCGTCTTTTCCATCGCACCGGTGCTGGTTGTGGTGGTGGCCCTGGTTGGGCTGATTCTGGGTCAGAGCGCTGTACAAGGGGAGCTGTTTGCGCAGCTGGAGGGCACGCTCGGGCCAGAGGCCGCCGGCGTGATACAAACCGCGGTGGTTAATTCGCAGATTGACAATAGCGGCCCCTGGCCGGCGTTGATCGGGATTCTTGCCACCGTTGTGGGCGCCACCACGGTGTTTGCCAAGATGCAGCAGTCGCTGAATCAGATCTGGGGCGTGGCGCCCCGGCCGACGCGCAACAATCTCTGGCTGTTTATCAAAAGCCGCCTGTTATCGCTCACCATCATTCTGGCCATTGGCTTCATTTTGCTGGTGTCGCTGATGCTGTCGGTCGCCTTCAGCGCCCTCACGGCCTTTGCCGAAGGCTGGTTGCCGATTCCTGGCCCGGCCATGGTGGGGATGGAGTTGGCGCTGTCGTTGCTCGTCACTACCCTGCTGTTTGCTGCCATGTTCAAGATTCTGCCCGACGTGCTGCTGTCCTGGCGCGAGGTAATACTGGGCGCTTTCATTACCGCCGTGCTGTTTACCGTGGGCCGCTCGCTGATCGCTACCTATCTGGCCTATACTGCCACGGCATCGGCCTACGGCGCCGCCGGCTCGCTGGCGCTGCTGCTGCTGTGGGTGAACTATTCATCCATGATCCTGCTGTTTGGCGCAGCTTTTACCCGCGCGCATCTGGAGGGCCGGGGCAAGTCTGTGCGCCCCAAGAGCACGGCGGTGCGCGTGCAGCGGGAGCTGATTGCCCAGGCGCCCCAGGAGGGAGGCTAATGCGGCTAGCAAGGCCATGGCTCGGCGTTGGCTTTGTAACCAGCAAAAATGGACCAATACCCAGCAATCACCACGGCTTATAAGTTTAAAAAATCACCCGACAGCCCGCGCCCGCCCCTAAGATACCCAAACAACAATAAGACGGAGCATAGGCATGAAAAAGGGAATCATCTCGATAGCACTGCTGCTGGTAGTGGGTTGCGGCATTGTCTGGGCAACGGCCGACAAGGACATGCGCCGGCTGCTGCTGAACCTGCCCACCGATACCAATGTACTCTTCTGGTCTACCGAGCAGCGCGATGCGGGCTTTCGGGCGCTGGATCGTGTACCGCTGCTGAGTGAATCGAGTGTAATTACGGCTGGCGGCAAGGTTTATCCCCTGCCCGAGGGAGCGCCCCTGGACGTGGGCGTCGACGTGGATGCCTATATGGACGCGCAACGCGCTGCTGCGCTGATCATAGTGCACAAGGGCAAGATACGGCTGGAGAAGTACGGCCTCGACTTTGGCCCCGAGGGCCGCTGGACCAGTTTCTCGGTCGCTAAATCCTTTACCTCTACCTTAGTAGGAGCCGCCATTGAAGACGGCTACATCAACAGCGTCGACGACATGGTCTCTGACTACATTCCCGACCTCAAGGGCTCGGCCTACGACAACGTCACCATCAAGCAGCTGCTGACCATGACCTCGGGCGTGGCCTGGAACGAAGACTACGCCGACCCGCAATCGGATGTGGCGCAGTTCAACAAGCACACACCCGAACCGGGCGTGGATGCGACCGTGAGCTACATGCGTCAGTTGCAGTCCGAAGCCGAACCCGGCACCAAGTGGGTGTATAAAACCGGCGAGACCAACCTGATTGGCGTGCTGGCCAGTTCCGCCGCCAACAAACCGTTGGCTGAATACCTCTCCGAAAAGGTCTGGAAGCCCTTTGGCATGCAGCAGGACGCGACCTGGCTGCTGGGCAGCACCGGGCATGAAATTGGCGGCTGCTGCATTCAGGCCGCGACCCGTGACTATGCTCGCTTCGGGCTGTTCATGCTCGGTGGCGGCATTGCCGATGGCGAACGGGTAGTACCCGTGGGCTGGATTGCCGAGGCCACCACCAAACAGGCGGATATTGGCCGCCCCGGTGCTGGCTATGGTTACCAGTGGTGGACGCTGGATGACGGCGCCTATATCGCCCAGGGCATTTTCGGTCAGGGCATCTTTATCGACCCCAAACGCCAACTGGTGATCGCCTCCAACGGCAACTGGCCGCAGGCCACCGATATGCAGGGCGGCAGCCAGGGGAAAGAGCGCCTCGCGTTCTTCCGGCAGGTGCAACAGGCCATAGATAACGAGGCCCAGCCCTGATCTATCACCCTGACCTAGCTGGATTCCGACCATGAAAGCATTCCTGCCCTGCGCCCTGCTGCTACTCCTGATGGTCATTCCAAAGGCCCCCCAAGCCCGCTCCATGGCGCAGGAGGTGCGCCTGCCGGTCGTACAGGGATGGCAGATCAGTGCGACCCGGAAGATCGGTGCAGTGACCTGCGCCGCACGGCGACGTGACACGGACGGGCAGCGACTCTACCTCTCAGTCAGAGTCATAGCCGAGCGCGAGAGTACCTGGGATCTGCAGGTTACCACTCGCCATCGAGCCCTGGCGGCCGACGCAACGCAGACGACCGCCAGCCTGCTGGCGGCGGGTACGCCAGTCGCCACAGGTCGTGCGGTGGCCCTTGGTTCGGGTACAGACAGCCAAGGCGCCGGGCGCTTTGTTCGTTTTGAGTTTGCAGCACTGACGAACGGCGTGGAGTCGATAAAGCAGGCGTATGCAGTCGAGTTGGCGGCGCCGGGCTTGGCGCCATTACAGATTGAATCAATAGCGCCGATAGTCACCGCCCTAGAGCAATGCCAGCGCGACAGTGTGAATCCTGCTTTCTGGAACAAGGCGGTAACCCTCTGTAATTGAACAGGGACTAAATGTGGGACGTTTTATTGATTGTTAGCCTGCCATTCGCCAAACGCGCCGTCATGCCGACTGAACCCAAAGCGCGCTTCGTGATCCCTGTTCTAGCAGCCTGCGTCTGCTTCATCCCACCCTGCACGCTGCGTTTATCAACGGAGGTACCCCATGCACCTGGAAGGCTCCTGCCACTGCGGCCGCGTTCACTTCTCGCTGGAATCCGCGCAGCCCTACCCGTTCAACCTGTGCTACTGCTCCATCTGCCGCAAGACGGCGGGCGGTGGCGGCTATGCCATCAACCTGGGCGGCGATTATCAAACGCTCAAGGTCGCGGGCATGGAGCATGTGAAGGTGTATCAGGCGATGATCACCGACGCTGAAACCGCAGAGCAGCGGCAAAGCTCGGGGCAACGGCATTTTTGCAGCGAGTGTGGCAGCGCGCTCTGGCTCTGGGACCCGAACTGGCCAGAGCTGGTGCACCCACTGGCCTCAGCCATTGATACCCCGCTGCCGGTGCCGCCAGAGCGCACGCACCTGATGTTGGGCTCAAAGGCGCCCTGGGTTAACGTACAGGCCGCGCCGAATGACAAGCTGTTTGATGTGTACCCGGATGAATCACTGGCCGAATGGCACGAACGGCTGGGGCTAAACAGCTAGTGCGCACAATACAACCAATCCAGAATGTCTAACCATGCCAAGACTGACGCTATACCTGCTGTTTTTCCTTGCCCTGCCACTGCAAGCCGCCGAGCAGGAGCGCGCCGACTGGGCTCCGGTATTTGCCGCGCAGGATGCCGTAGGCACCATTGTGGTGGTGGATGAACGCCAGCCGAGCAAACCCACCTGGGTGCATAACCCCGAGCGCGCCGCAAAGCGCTACTCGCCTGCCTCGACCTTCAAGATTCCACATACGCTGATGGCGCTGGATGCGGGCGCGGTGACGGACGAGTTTCAGGTCTTCCCCTGGAATGGCGTAGAGCACAGCTACGCCGGCCACAATCAGGATCAGACCCTGCGCTCGGCCATGCGCCACTCCACCGTGTGGGTGTATCGCGGTTTTGCCAATGCCATCGGCGAGCCCAAGGCCCGCGCCTATCTGCAGCGGCTGAATTACGGCAATGCCGACCCCAGCGTAGCGCGAGGCGACTACTGGATCGACGGCAAGCTGGCGATCTCGGCCAGGGAGCAGATCACCTTTTTGCAGCAGCTTTACCGCAATCAGCTGCCATTCGATGTAGCGCATCAGCGGCTGACCAAGGACGTGATGATTGTGGAAGCCCAGCGCGATTGGATACTGCGCGCCAAAACCGGCTGGGAGGGTCGTTACGGCTGGTGGGTAGGCTGGGTTGAGTGGCCAGAAGGCCCGGTGTTTTTTGCGCTGAATATCGACACCCCCAACCGGCTGGACGACCTGCACAAGCGCGAAGCCATTACCCGTGCTGTGCTACGCAGCATTGATGCGCTGCCCGCAGCCGACTGAGGTCAAGCCGCAACTCACCTGACCCTGCTTGTACCAGCCGCCGAGACAACAAAGCGCCATGCAGTAAGCTAGCGCGCCAACAGACTAAACCGTATTTCAGATGCAAAAAATCAACGTGATAGGTACCACCGGCAGCGGCAAATCGACCTTTGCCCGGCAACTGGCCGACAGGCTTGCCTGCCCTTGCGTGCATATGGATCAGCTGTTCTGGCTACCGCAATGGCGCGAGTCGAACGATGCGACGTTTTTCCCAAAAGTCGCGCAGGCTGTGTCTGGCCCGCGCTGGGTACTGGACGGCAACTACAGCCGCACCAGCACGATCAAATGGCAGAACGCCGATACAATCATCTGGCTCGACTATTCCTTTGCGCGCACGTTCTGGCAGTTGTTCAAACGTACCACGCAGCGTGTCATTACCCGGCAGGAGCTATGGCCCGGCACTGGCAACACGGAGTCATTCCGCCGCTCGTTCCTGTCGCAGAACTCGATCTTTCTCTGGCTATTCAAGAACTACAAACACAACCGCAGCCGCTATGCGCAGCTGCAGCAGACGATGGAAAGCAGCCAGCAGATTCGCTTTGTGCGCCTGACCTCCCCGGCGCAAGCGCGCCTGCTGCTTGCCAGCCTGTAGGCGTACGCGGCGCACTGGCTGGACGCTGTAAAGAGCCGCTCGTTCAGCTACTGTTCAGCAAGGGTTCAGCCAGCGTTCAGTTACCCGCCTGCATCATGACTCTCGAACTTGCCACATCCACAGCTATTCGAGAGGCATCACATGAAATCGACTATCACCAAACTGGTTCTAGCGACCCCTCTGGTTTTTTGCGCCGCCACTGCAGCCCAGGCCGACGAGAACTTCGCCAGCCTTACCTGGGGGCAGACCAGCAACAACATGCAGAAATCTTCGGCGCTGAACGCGAACCTGAACAACCCCAACTTCGACAGCGTGATCAATAACGAAACCACCTGGGGCGTACGCGCCGGTCAGCAGAATGACAGCGCGCGTTACTACGCCACCTACGAATACATCTCCGGCAGCAACAACGGCCTGAAATTACGTCAGCAGAACCTGCTGGGCAGCTATGACGTGTTTTACCCCCTGAATCAGAGCGGCACCCAGGTATTTGGTGGCGGTACCCTGGGGCTGGTGAAACTGGAGCAGAATGGCTCGGGTTTCTCGCATGACAGCAATATCAGTTATGCTGCCGGCCTGCAGGCTGGGCTGCTGCAGGACATCAGCCAGCGCGTTTCCCTGGAGGGCGGTTATCGCTACCTGCGCAGCAATGCCACTGTCGACGTGGCACCGCACGGAGCAGGTTCGCTGGGCAAGGTCGACCTGCACAGCAGCGGCCAATGGTATCTGGGCGCAAACTACCAGTTCTAGGCTGATCGCGAAGGTACCGGGCCACCCTGACGGTGGCCCGTCTTCGTTTTCGAGGAAGAGGACACAACCATGAAACTGCTGGTCGTGGAGGATGAGGCGCTGCTGCGTCACCATCTCTATACCCGACTCGGCGACCAGGGCCACGTAGTAGACGCGGTCGCTGACGCTGCAGAGGCGCTTTATCGCGCCGAGGAGTATCACCATGATCTGGCCATCATCGACCTTGGCCTGCCGGACATCAGTGGGCTGGATCTGATCCGCCAGCTGCGCAGCAGTGGCAAGCGCTTCCCCATACTGATCCTCACTGCTCGCGGTAATTGGCAGGACAAGGTTGAAGGTCTGGCCGCCGGCGCTGACGATTACGTTGTCAAACCCTTCCAGTTCGAGGAGCTTGAGGCGCGGCTCAACGCCCTGCTCCGCCGCTCCGCCGGGTTTATCCAGTCCACTATCGAAGCCGGCCCTCTGCTGCTGGACATGAACCGCAAGCAGGCACAGATGGGCGGCGCCAGCATGAATCTCACGGCGTTTGAGTACCGCATTCTTGAATACCTGATGCGCCATCAGCAGCAGGTGGTGCCCAAGGAGCGCCTGATCGAACAGCTCTACCCTGACGATGACGAGCGTGACCCCAACGTGATCGAAGTGCTGGTAGGCCGGCTACGCCGCAAGCTGGAAAACGCCAACGGATTCAAGCCGATAGAAACAGTGCGTGGCCAGGGTTATCTGTTTACCGAGCGTTGCCGATGAGATCGACCCGGGGCCGATTGCAGCGCCGCTGGTCATCGTCACTGCGCTGGCGCCTGATGCTTGGCAGTGCGGTACTGGCGGTGCTCTTCATGCTGGCTCTGCTGCCAGCGCTGCGCAGTGCCTTTTTGATTGCTCTGGAACAGTCGGTAGAAAAACGTCTGGCAGCCGATGCCGGGGCACTGATTTCCGCCGCACGAACCGACAACGGCAAGCTGAGCATGCCCAGCAAGTTGCCGGACGAAGAGTTCGACATACCCGACGCCAAGCTCCTGGGCTTTATCTACGACCGTGAGGGCAATCTGGTTTGGCAGTCGCGCTCTGCCAAGGGCATCTCCGTCACCTATCTGCCGCGCTACGACGGCGGCGGCAACCGCTTGTTGCGCATCGACGATGGCAACGGCGATGAATTCTATCTGTACGACGTAGAGGTCGATTTGCTGCGCGGCGAAAGCGCGGCCTTCAGCATCGTTACCCTGCAACCGGCCAGCGATACCCAGGCGTTGTACAACGGCTTCATGCAGCAGCTGTACCTGTGGCTGGGCTTGGCACTGCTGCTGTTGCTCGGCCTGCTCTGGTTCGGTCTGACCTGGGGCTTTCGCAGTCTGCGTGGTTTGCGCCGGGAGCTGGATGAGGTGGAGAGCGGCCACCGCGAGCGTCTGAGCGAGGCCCATCCCAGCGAACTGCTGCGCCTGACTGGCTCACTGAACCGCCTGCTGGACAGCGAGCGCCAGCAGCGTGAGCGCTATCGTCACTCATTGGACGACCTGGCCCACAGCCTGAAAACGCCGCTGTCAGTCCTGCAGGGCGCCAGCGAAATCATCGCCGCACACCCGGAGAACCGCGAACAAACCCGCATAGTGCAGGTACAGATAGAACGCATGAGTCAGCAGATCAGCTACCAGCTGCAACGCGCCAGCCTGCGCAAAAGCGGCCTGATACGCCATCGCGTTCTGCTCCGGCAGGTACTGGACAACCTCTGCGAAGCTCTCGACAAGGTGTACGCCGGTAAACAGGTGACCGTGCAACGCGCCTTTGATCCTGAGCTGCAAATTCCCATGGAGCGCGCGGCGCTACTTGAGCTGCTGGGCAACCTGCTGGAAAACGCCTACCGCCTGTGCCTTGGCCAGGTTCGCGTTAGCGCCAGCATCAGTGACGGCGGGTGCCAGCTGTGCGTCGAGGATGACGGTCCCGGCGTACCCATCAGCCAGCGGGAGCGTATTCTGCGGCGCGGCGAGCGGCTGGATGGTCAGCACCCCGGCCAAGGCATCGGCACTGCCGTGGTCAAGGACATTCTCGAAAGCTATGACGGCGAGCTATTTGTAGAAAAAGCCGAGTTGGGCGGCGCGGCTTTTCGGGTTCGCCTCTGAGCAGGCGCTCACCCTGCTACCCCGTTCCCGGCAACACTGAATATCGAACCACGCGATTGCGCCCTGCCCTTTTTGCTGCGTAGAGCGCCTTGTCAGCCAGCGCCAGCAAGGCGTCTAGATCATCCGTACCGGTGGGCGTCACGCAGGCCACCCCTACACTGACGGTCAACCCGAGCGGCCCATGTTCCAGCGGCAAGGGTGTTGATTCGATACCGAGGCGCAGGCGTTCGGCTACCTCAGCCGCCGCCTCCTCGGTGGTGTTTTCCAACACGATGGCAAATTCCTCACCGCCTACCCGCGCCAGAATGTCGGTATCTCGGAGCACACGCTGGGCCAATTGACCGAGATGCACCAGCGCGTCATCACCAGCGCCATGGCCGTAGGTATCGTTCACCGCTTTGAAGTGATCGGCATCAAACATGATTACAGAGAGCGGGTTAGCAGCACGTATGGCCTTTTTCATGGCCACCTCACCCAGCTCAAAGTAATGCCGGCGATTATTCAGGCCGGTCAATGCATCCGTACGCGCGGTCATCTCCAACTGCTGATTGGCCTGCTCCAGCGCCTGAGTACGTTCGGTAACGCGCGCTTCAAGGTGCGTGTTGAGTTCGTTCATCTCACGGGTTTTATTCGCCAGATTACGAATCAGATCGCGCAAGACGGATGAAAGGGTTTTTACCTCTGCGTAGTCCTCTCGCAGTTGAATCGAGTTGTCCGGGTTCTGTGGGTCGAGATTGCTGGCTTCTTCGGTGATCTTGATGATCGGACGCGTGGTCCATCGCGCCGCCACGGAGGCAAAGAAAATCAACACCAGACCAACCAGCGCGCCCACCAGAACGAGCGAACGCTGTAGCTCCCTGGCCGGCTGGAAAGCGGCCGCTGTCGGCTTGCGGACCAGCACCAGCCAGTCAAAGCTGGCGTACTCGCTGCGGTCTTTCAGGCGACTGAACCCCACCAGATAATCCTGGGGGCGGGCTGCGGCCTCGCTGCTCGGCAGCGACGCGGTGATATAACCTGACTCCTTGCCGGCGACTTTGGCCAGCAGCGCATCGGGCAGGCTTTTCCCCATGCTGTTTGGCGGCCCCATCAAGACCACGCCGTGCTCGTCTGCCACCAGAAATTCGGACCCAAGACGCTTATTGATTGGGGCCAAGGACTCACCCATGCTGGTCACCCAGTCCAGATACAGGTGTGCGCCCAGCACCGCCAACAACCTGCCATCGGTCGACCGCAACGGCACGGCGACATCGAGAAAGCGCAGCGGCGTATCCGTTTCGCCGCCCAGCATGTCGGCCAACAAGAGCGCCTCGTGTGCATCACCCAGAAATGGCTTTTCCATCGCCTGCTGGAACCAGGGTCGCTGGCTGACGTTGACCCCTACCAACATGCCACCCGTGCTTTCCAGTACCGTGCCGTCGGGCGTGACCAGACCAATCCAGGCGTAGCTTGGGAAGTTGTCATTCAGCGCATTGAGCAAGGAGTCTATTTCGGGCGTACGCTGGGACGCTAGGCGGTCGGTGGCAAAGGCGCCCGCCACCTTCAGATCGCTGTAGCGCTCATAGAGGTCAAGGTCGATCTTATCGCGGAGCTGGCTGGCAACCTCCTGCAGATTCTGCCCCGTGGACAGGTGCATGGCATCCACGGCAAGGTCGCTGAGCAGCGCCGTACTGATGATGGTCGACACCAGAATCAAGCCACCGAACAGCAGCGTCAAACGGCTCTTGAGCGTATTCATTAGCCTGATAACAAGGCTCCTCAACTAGGTTGCGTGGTCTGTTGCAGCATCCTTGCAACAACAACCTGCCAGCACCGGGACGATAGGCGCAGTCTCACGCGCCATGTCGCTGCTACGCAAGAACGGTAATGCAGCAGACCGCGATTGCCACCGATTATAGCGCTGCCCGCTGTTTTTTCGCGCTCTGCATACCGCGCCAAGCCGACCAGGAATACAGCAGGAGCGCCAGCCAGATCAGCGCAAAACTGGCCAATTGCACCCCACTGACGCTCTCACGGAATACAAACACGGCAATCAGAAACTGCAGGCTCGGATTGATGTACATGAGAAATCCCAGGGTCGCCAAGCGTAACCGGCGCGCCGCGCCAGCAAAGGCCAGCAACGGGATGGCGGTTGCCACGCCACTGGCTAACAGCAGCATCAGGGTGCTCGCGTCACGAGTGAAGTGCGACAGTCCCATCTGCGCGAGTGCCGCCAGCGCCAGCAAGGCCACCGGCAACAGCAACAGGGTCTCGACAAACAGGCCTGAGAGCCCGTCCAGCAACACCTGTTTGCGCAACAGGCCGTAGGTACCAAAGCTGACCGCCAGAATCAGGGCAATGGCGGGGATACTGCCTAGCATGACCAGTTGCACCAATATGCCAGCCACCGCAAGCGCGACCGCCACACCTTGCGCGCGGGCCATGCGCTCGCGCAGTACCAGCATCCCCAGTGCCACATTCACCAGCGGCGTGAGAAAATAACCCAGGCTGGCCTGCAGCACATGGTGGGTCTCTACCGCGTAGATGTACACCCCCCAGTTCAGCCCAATCAGCACCGCGCAGCCCAGCACACGCCCCAGGCGGGCCGGCTGCGCCAAGGCCGAGACGACCGGCGCCCAACGACGCATCAGTGTGATCACCAGCGCCAGGAATACGCAGGACCAGACAATCCGGTGCACCAATATTTCGTAGGCCGGAACGCCATCAAACAGGGCAAAGAACAGCGGAAAGCAGCCCCACATGAGGTAGGCACCAGCGCCGTAAACAACGCCTTGGCTGTTCTCGTTGGATTTCATGGAATGACACGCTCGGGTCGGTAGGCAGGAATGGCGTGCGACCATTCTACAGACGAGCTCAATGCTGCCAATCAAAACCTGCGTGCATCTAGGGGAATATCAGAACAGCGCATTGCATCTGTGCGCGTTCGGGTGCGCGTGCTTGGAGTGGTGCCCTGGTTATTCGCAACGAACCGCATTGACCGTGAAGTGATCGCCGCTGACCTCGAATGCCGCCCCTGTGCAGGCGATGCTGCCGACCACAATGGGCAGGGTTCCTGAGGTTTTTATCCCGATGACCGCTGGCCCCGTACTGGCAACATCGGCGCTTATCCCAGCCCGCCAGGGAAATAACCGCAAACAATGATGCTTGAGCCCCGCGGCATTTGCTGGTATTTCATCAGCACGACGCGGCCTGCGGCCCTGCCTGTTGTGATGGCTGCACCGTGATCCCGCGTCGTTTTCAGTCAATTGGGAGACATCACATGACTCTGCACGCAGCTGATTTTATTGCCCGAAAGGGCAACAAGCCGATCACCATGCTGACTGCCTATACCTGCCCGGTTGCCCGTGGCATCGAGGCAGCTGGCGTGCCAGTGATTCTGGTGGGCGATACCGTGGGTATGGTGGAGATGGGGTTTGAAAGCACCCGTGATGTGACCCTGGAGCACATGGAGTACCACATCGGCGCGGTGCGCCGTGGTGCCCGCAACACGCACATCATTGGGGATTTGCCCTACCTGACCGATACCGACCCGCAGACCGCACTGACCAGTGCCCGCCGCCTGATTGCCGCCGGTGCCAACAGCATCAAGCTGGAAGGCCCCAAGGCTGAGGTCATTCGGCATCTGGTGGATAACGACATACCGGTCGTTGGGCACACCGGACTGACGCCGCAAACCGCAACCTCGTTCAAGAAGGTCGGTAACACCGATGCCGAAGCGCAGCGCATCCTGGATGAAGCGCGGCTGATCGAGGCTTCCGGTGCCTTCATGGTGGTCCTGGAGCACATCCCCTATACCCTCGCCGGGCAGATCACCCGCGCGCTGGGCATTCCCACCATTGGCATTGGCGCAGGCCCGGAGTGCGACGGTCAGGTGCTGGTGATCAACGACGCCCTGGGGTTGGGCGACTATTGGCCGCCCTTCTCCAAGCAGTATGCCCATGTGAGCGATACCATACTCAAGGTGGCGCGCGACTTTACCGCCGAGGTAGAGACTCTGGAGTTCCCCAACAACATCATCCAGTTCACCGGTACCGGCAAACGCTGACACCGTGTCCCTTGCGGGCGGGGCGCTGCCAACCAAGCAGCGCCTCGCCCGGTCTGCCGCTTCCCGCACAAGCCAGCTATCCTGCATAAGGGCCTGCTGTTTTCAAGCAGTGTTCAGCGCATCTGCACACCAAGACCGCCACGCAAGGAGCATTCATGTCGCGTAACTTGAGCATTCTGTTTTTGCTGCTGGTCAGCCTTAGCGGTTGCCGTGAAGAAACCGTTCAGATCACCCTGCCTACGCTGGAACTGAACTGGAACGCGAGCAGCGCTGATGAGCGCCAGAGTAGCTGGGACGCGATGGTCGGCCGCTGGTACGGCGACCGGGTGGATGAAGACGGCGCACGCATACAGTGGATTACCCAGCGCTACGCCGACGGCACCTATCAGGTCGACTTTCGCAGCACCAGTACCCGCGGTCACGTAGAAAACAGCACCGAGCTGGGCCAATGGGGCCTAGCCGGGCCTATCTACTTCGGTTTTTTCCGCGGCTGGCTGGAAGGCGACGCCTTTACCCCATCCGACCCCAGCAAGGCGGACAACTACGACGCCTATAACGTCATCAGTTTGACTGACGACCTTATGATCTACGACAGTCTGACCACCGGCACGCGCTATGAAGCGCGGCGCGTACCTGAAGGTTTCCACATTCCGGATGCGGCTACCGAGACCCGGCTGTAAGCGGATTTTTTGGCCAGGGGTTATCCCTTACACTCGCTCACGGCCAAGTGCGCTTCATCACTGGATCAAGGAAGAATCATGTACCGCTACCTGCTTTCACTGCTCACTACCCTACTCATCTGGACGGTATTTATGCCCACAGGGGATGGCTTCGTTTCACTCGTCATCATTGGCGCCATCGTATTTACGCTTATCGAATGGCTGCATCGACGCTACTTCCCAGGTGTGCGGATTTCCACAGAGCAGGAACTCACTGTCGAAACGGGCGGGGTCGATATCGGTAGTGACAGTGGCGGTGGTGGCGACTAGCGTTGCTACTCGATAACTGTACTGCTCCTCTGCCTGCCTACAGCGCTAGACTGGCTGCACAGCTCGCTGCGGACTCGCACGAGCCGAACAAATTTGGGAGCGCATATGCAAACCATCGGCCTGCTCGGCGGCATGAGCTGGGAGTCGACCCAGAGTTACTACGCCGCCATCAATCAGGGCATCAAGCAGCGACTGGGCGGCCTGCACTCGGCCAAGCTGGTGCTCTACAGCGTGGACTTTGCCGACATAGAAGCCTTGCAGCAGCGCGGTGACTGGGCCGCAGCGGCGCAGCTGCTGAGCCAGGCTGCGCAATCGCTGCAGGCGGCCGGCGCCGACTTTCTGGTGATTGCCACCAACACCATGCACAAGGTCGCGCCGGAGATTCAGCAGCACACCAGCATGCCGCTGTTACACATCGCCGACGCAACCGCGCAGGTACTGCAACAGCAAGGCGTGCAGAAAGTAGGATTGCTCGGCACTGCCTTTACCATGGAACAGGCATTCTATCGTGAACGCCTGGAGGCCCAAGGCATCGAGGTACTGGTGCCCGAGGCGGCGGAGCGCGCAGAGGTACACCGCATCATTTACGAAGAACTATGTCTGGGAACAATCACGAGTGCCTCGCGCGCGGCCTATCTGCAGACAATCGATAGTCTGGCCGCACGCGGCGCGCAGGGCGTGATACTGGGTTGTACGGAAATCGGCCTGTTGGTGAGCCAGGCTGACACCACAGTGCCCCTGTACGATACCACCGCCATTCATGCGCAGGCTGCCGTCAGCCAGGCCCTGATTGATTGACCACCGAGGACAGCTCAATGCCCGAAATCCATTACCCGATTACCGGTTCCTGCCAATGCGGTCAGGTGAGCTACGAGCTACTGGCGCCGCCGCAGGCAATCATTGCCTGCCATTGCCGGGAATGCCAGAAGCTCTCCACCAGCGCCTTCAGCATCACTGCGCTGGTGCCGAAGAGTAACTTGCGTTTCAGCGGCCAACTGCAACACTGGAGCCGCCTTGCCGAGAGTGGCAATACCAACGCGGCGGCCTTCTGTGGCACCTGCGGCAATCGCATCTATCACGTCAACCCTGACCAGCCGGAGCTGATCAAACTCAAACCCAGCAACCTGTCGGACACCCGCGTTATTCAGCCGACCAAGCATGTGTGGGTCAGTGAGAAGCAGGATTGGTTTGCCATTCCAGCCGGAGCTGAGACTTTTCCGAAAGACCCGTAGCAGCTACCGGCACGGCAGAGCGGCAGGCAGTTTTTTATCGCACCAGCCCTTCCCGTCTGCCGAACACTGCAGCACAATCAAAGCGGCCGAAAACCTGTTGTGAGGTCTAACCAGAGCGCTACATGGACGCCTACCTGCTGTTTCTGATCATCACTGTAGCCACTGTCATGAGCCCCGGCCCCGGCGTATTGCTGACGCTGACCAACGCCATTCGCTTTGGTGTGCGCGGCGCCATTGGCGGCATACTTGGGCTGGCAGTGGGTGCCTTTCTGGTTGCCGGGGTATCGGCTACCGGGCTGGGGATTTTGCTGGCGACCTCGGCTATCGCCTTTACCGTACTGAAGTTTATTGGCGCCGCTTACCTGATCTACCTGGGCGTGAAGCTGTGGCGTGCGCCGCCTGCGGTCATCGAGTTGCGCGCGGCCAGCCCGCGCAGCCTGCCCCGCCAGTTTGCCGAAGGTCTTGGCCTGCAGCTGACCAACCCCAAGGCGGTATTCTTTTTCCTCTCCATCCTGCCGCAGTTCGTCACCTACGACAGCGCGCACGTTGGCCAGTTTGCGCTGCTGGTCTGCACCTACAGCCTGATACTGGTGGTGGTTCACCTGATCTATGCGGGATTGGCCAGAACCACCCGGCAGTGGCTGGCGTCCGATAACGGTGGGCGTCTGGTCAACCGCCTGGGCGGCGGCACCTTCATGTGTTTCGGACTGGGGCTGGCCGCGACCAGCCGCTAAGCCAGCTGCGTCAGGGTTCTCTCTGAGCTCAAGGCTGCTCTGGCCGCTCGGCAGCCTCACCGACGTCATCACCCACCTGCCAACTGCCGCCGATACTACCCGCCAGCTCTGCGGCGGCGGCCAGTTGCGCGGCGGTCACGTTAACCTGAGTGCGCTTGGCATTGAGGGTGGTGTTCTGCGCGACCGCTACTTCCAGATAGGAAATCAACCCGGACTGGTAGCGGTTGGTAATCACGCGCTCGTTTTCTTCCGCCAACTCGACCAGCTTGGCCTGCTGCACGGCTTTCTCGCGCAGGATGCTGGTGGTGGCCAGGGCGTTTTCCACATCGCGCAGACTGTCGAGCACGGTCTGACGGTAAGCCGCCGCCTGCTCGTCGTAACTGGCCACCGCCGCATCCTCTGCGGCGCTGCGCCGGCCGCCGTCAAAGAGGGTTAGTGCCAGACTGGGGCCGACCGACCAGAAACGCACCGGAGCATTCCACAGGTCACTGACGTTTTGTCCGTTCACACCGCCACTGGCATCCAGACTGAGGGTCGGCAGCCAAGCGGTAATCGCCACACCAATCTGCGCGTTGGCCGCCGCCACGTTGCGCTCGGCGGCGACCACATCCGGTCGGCGGGCAATCAGCTCGGCCGGCAGTTGCGCGGGAATCGCCGGCACGGCGGGCAGTACGTCGTGCCGCGGCAGGTCGAAGGCTACCGGGGGTTTACCCTGTAGCGCAGCGATGGTGTTTTCTTCAATGGCACGCTGCGCCTCAAGGTCATACAGGTCGCTGCGCAGCGATTGCAGCTGGGTTTCAGCCTGAATCACGTCAGCGCGCGACACTATGCCGGCGTCGTACTGATTGCGCGTAAGCTGGGTCGAGCGCGTGAAGGAATCCATGGTTTGTCTGAGAATGCGGTACTGCACATCCAACGCACGCAGATTGATGTAGCTGTTCACTACCGCCAATTGAATCGACAGCCGCGCCGCCGCCAGATCGGCGGCACTCGCGTCCAGCTGCGCGGTACTGGCCTCCACCTGACGCCGCACCCTGCCCCACAAATCCAGCTCCCAGCTGATGCCCAGGCGCGCGCTGCTGCTTTCGCCGATCACCTCATCACTGCTGCTGCGCGCGGCATCTACCGAGGCACTCAGGGTGGGGCTGTAATCGGCGCGCGATAGACGGCGCTGCGCCAGGGCGGCGCGGTAACGCGCTTCAGCCTGCGCCAACGTCTGGTTATTCGCATTGGCTTGCTGCACCAGGGCGTTGAGGTCCTCATCACCAAAAACCAGCCACCATTCGCCGCTGTTGGCCCAGCCCTGTGCCGGCAGCGGCTGCCAGCCCGCATCGTACTTGAGCTGTTGCATCGGCACGGTGGCCGGTTTGACGTAGTCCGGCCCCAAGGTACAACCGGCAGCGAGCATAGCGGCCAGGATGACGAAGGTGGGCAGTGGAAGGCGTTTCATCGGTTACGGGCCCGTCAGGTAGGTGATTCGGATTGGTCGGCAGCCGCGCCGCGCTTGAGCCAGCGCTGACGCAGGTTTTCCAGATACAGGTAAACTGCCGGTGTGGTGTAGAGCGTCAGCAATTGGCTGAGCGCCAAACCGCCAAATATGGTGATACCCAAAGGGCGACGCATCTCGGCGCCCTCGCCAAAGCCCAGAATCAGCGGCACCGCACCGAGCATGCCAGCCATGTTGGTCATCAGGATCGGACGCAGGCGCAGCAAGGCAGCGCGGTGAATACCCTGTTGTGGCGTCAGACCTTGGCGGCGCTGCAGATCGAGCGCGAAATCGATCATCATGATGGCGTTCTTCATCACGATGCCGATCAGCAAGAACAGCCCCAGCATGGCAATCAGGCTGAGGCTCTGCCCGCCTAGTTTCAACGCCAGCAAGGCACCAAGCCCGGCGGGCGGCAAGGTCGACAAAATGGTCAGCGGATGCAGGGTACTCTCATAGAGCACACCCAGCACCAGATACACCGCTACCAACACGGCGACAAAAACCCAGGGGTCGTTCAGTGCATTGCCGAAATCGTTGGGCGATGGCGGCGCCTGATGCACCTCGCTGGGCAACATGACCTCGTTGAGTATCTGCTCGATCGCCGCATCGGCCTCGCCATCAGTCACCTCCGGCGCCAACGAGTAACCAATACCCATGGAGGCAAACTGACCCTCGTGGCGCACGCGGTCTTCGGCCATGCCGTAATCCCAGGTGGCAAAACTGGTGAAGGGCACCCGCTGGCCGTCACTGGTCAGCACCTCCAACTGATCGAGAACTGCCGGACGCTCGGTATAGCGCGGCGCCAATTCCATTACCACGCGGTACTGGTTCAGCTCGTCATAGAGCGTTGCCACCTGGCGCTGCGAAAAGGAATTGTTGAGCACCGAGGCGATGGTCTGCATGTCCACGCCCAGACGCCGGGCAGCCTCACGGTCGATATTCAGCACCATCTGCCGGGTTTCATCGCCGTCGACGTTGTCTACATCGGTAAGTAACGGGCTCTGCTCCATCGCCTGCGCCACCCTGCGTGCCCAGACTTTCAGTGCCTCAAGCGAATCAGAGCGCAGCACCACTTCGTTCTCACTGTTGCCGAAGGGGCCGCGGAAATGCAGGTCCTGGTCGGCCATCAGATACATCATCACGCCCGGCACCGGCGGCGCGTTGGCACGCAGGCGATCAATCACCTGCTGGGAAGACAGCTCGCGCTCTGCCAGCGGCTTCAGGCGGATCGCCAATTGCGCATTGGTCAGGCCGCCATTGCCGCCACTGGTGCCGGTCAGATCCTGCACCGCCGGGTCGGACAGTATGTATTGCCGGTAGGCTTCGATCTTCGGCTGCATCACCTGAAACGACAGGCCGTCGTCACCACGGATAAAGCCGCGAATCTGCCCGGTGTCCTGCTGTGGCAGCGACTCCTCCGGCAAGTTGAGCATCAGATAGCCACTGGCCAGAATGGCGCCCAGCAGCGTCAGCAGGGCCAGCGGTCGATGGTTCAGCGTCCAGCTCAGCGAGCGGCCATAGCCGCGCTGCAGGCCGGCAAACAAGGATTCTGATCTGGCCTCAACAGACTGCTCCTGCCTGGCCGTGCCGCGGCCTTGCAGCCAGTGGGCACAGAGGCTCGGCGTGAGCGTCAGCGACACCAGCAGCGAAATCAGCATGGCAGCAATCAGGGTGATGGAGAACTCTTCGAACAGCTGCTTGACCAACCCACCCAACAGCAGAATGGACGCAAACACCACCGCCAGGGCCAGGGTCATGGCGATCAGGGTGAAACTCAGCTCGCGGGCGCTGCGCGCCGCGGCCTGCTGCGGCGTCAGCCCATCAGCCATGTGCCGTTGTACGTTTTCCAGTACCACGATGGCGTCATCCACCACCAAGCCGGCGCCGACGATCAAGGCCATCAACGACAGGTTATTGAGCGAAAAGCCCCAGAAGTACATGACCACAAAGCTGCCGATCAGCGACACCGGAATAGCCGCCGAAGGAATCAGCGCCGCGCGGAAATTACCCAGGAACAGCCAGACCACCACGACCACCAACAGGGCCGCCAGCAGCAATGAAATCTGCGCCTCACGCAGGGTGGCCCGAATCACTGGCGAGCGGTCCATGATGACTGAGAGTTCGGCATCGGCCGGCAGCAGCACCAGCAGCTGCGGCAAGCGGTCGTAAATGTTGTCGATAGTTTCGACGATATTGGCGCCACTCTGCCGACTGATATTCAGGATTACTGCGGCGCGATCGTTGTGAAAACCGCTGCTGTATCGGTTCTCGACCGAGTCGGTTACCTCGGCTACATCGCTCAGCCGCACCACCGCGCCCTCGTCATAACGCACCACGAGTTCACGGTAGGCCTTGGCCGTGCGCAATGCATCGCTGGTTTGCACCTGCCAGCGATGTGCGCCCTCCTCGATCACGCCCATGGGCCGGAGCGCGTTGCTGCGCGAAATGGCGCTGCGCACCTCGTCCAGCGAGAGACCGTAATGCAGCAGCGCGCCCGCGTCGATTTGCACCCGCACCGCGGGCAAGGAAGCCCCGTCGACAGTCACTTCACCCACGCCGGAAATCTGCGCCAGTTTCTGCGCCAGAATGGTGGCGCCTATATCGTACAGCTCGCTGGAAGCGAGGTTGGGCGAGCTCAGCGCCAGCCCCATGATAGGCGCCTGGGATGGGTCGATCTTGACGTACTGTGGATTGCCGGGCATTCCAGCCGGTAGATCGCCGCGCACCGCGTTGATGGCGGCCTGCACTTCTCTGGCCGCCTCGTTCAGATCACGCTCCAACTCGAAAGTCAGCGCCACCTGGGTGCTGCCCTGGTTGCTGGAAGACGAGATCGCCGTGACGCCGGAGATACTGCCCAGTGCACGTTCCATGGGCGTCGCAACCGTAGTAGCCATGCTTTCGGGGCTGGCGCCCGGCAAACTGGCGGTCACCACGATCATGGGGATATCCAGCTGCGGCAACGGCGCCACCGGCAGCAGACGCCAGCAGAGCAAGCCACAGAGCACCAACGCCAGCGCCAACAGCGAAATGCCCACCGGACGCTGAATAAAGGTATTGGCGACGTTCACTACACGGCCTCGGCAGGCGCCGGGGCATCTGCCTTGCGCGTCAAGCGATCAAAGAACAGGTAAACCACCGGCGTAGTGAAGAGCGTCAGCACCTGACTGACCAACAGGCCGCCAACCATGACCACGCCCAGCGGCTGGCGCAACTCGGCGCCCGAACCACTGGCAAGCATCAGCGGCAAAGCGCCGAACAGCGCGGCCAGCGTGGTCATCAGAATCGGCCGAAAGCGCAGCATGGCGGCGCGGTGAATCGCCTCGCGCGGGCTCATGCCCAGGTTGCGCTGCGCATCCAGGGCAAAATCAACCATCATGATACCGTTTTTCTTCACCAGGCCAATCAGCAGCACTATGCCCACCACCGAGATCATGTCCAGCGCGCGGCCGGTCAGCAGCAGCGCCAGCAGCGCGCCCAGGGTAGCCGAAGGCAAGGTAGAGAGAATCGTGATCGGATGGATGGTGCTCTCGTACAGCACGCCCAGCACTATGTACATGGTCAGCACTGCGGCCAGAATCAGCCACAGTGTATTGGCCAGCGAGCTGCGGAAGGCCTCTGCAGCGCCCTGGAAACGCAGCTCGACCGAGGCCGGTAATTGCAGCTGCGCCTGAACCTGCTCAATGGCCTCTACCGCTTCCCCCAGGGAGGTGCCGGGCGCCAGGTTGAACGACACCGTGGCCGCCGGGAACTGGCCCTGATGGTTGATCAGTAACGCGGCGCGGCGCTGATGCACACTGGCCACGCTGGCCAGCGGGATCGGATTGCCGTCGGCGCTGGTCATGTACACCTGGCCCAGGCTCTCCGGCGTACCGGCAAACTGCGGATCGACCTCCATGATGACCCGGTACTGATTCGACTGGGTAAAGAGCGTCGCTATCTGCCGCTGACCAAAGGCGTTGTAGAGGGTATCGGCGATGTCGGTAACGTCCAGGCCGAGGCGCGCAGCGGCGTCGCGGTCGATATCCACATAGGCTTCCATGCCCTGTTGCTGCACATCGGAGGCCACATCGACCAGCTCCGGGCGATCACTCAGGGCGGCAATCATCTGTGGCACCCAGTCGTGCAACTCGTCGCTATCCAGACTGGTGAGGCTGAACTGGTATTGGGTGCGGCTCACCCGATCCTCAATGCTCAACTCCTGCACCGGTTGGAACCAGGCGGTAATCCCGGGCACCTGCGCGCTGCGCTCGCGCAGGCGATCCATCACCTCAAACAGACTCTCGCTACGCTCGCTGTGTGGCGGCAGGTTGATCAGCAGACGACCGCTGTTGATGGTCACGTTGGTGCCATCCACACCGATGAAGGAGGACAGACTTTCCACGCCTGGGTCCTCCATCAGCGCCTTGGCCAGGTTCTGCTGTCGCTCGGCCATGGCGGTAAAGGAAATATCCTGCGGCGCCTCGGTGACCACTTGGATCACGTTGCTGTCTTGCACCGGGAAGAAGTCCTTGTTCACCGCCAGGTACAGCAAACCGCTGAGCAGGATGGTTGCCAGCATCACCAGCAACGCCGCGCCCTGCCGTGCCAGCACCCAATCCAGACCACGGCCATAACGCTCGATGATGCGCTGCAGCAGGTCGTCCTTGTGCTCCTGCGGCGGGCTTTTCAACATGCGCGCACACATCATGGGCGTCAGCGTGAGCGAGACCACTAGCGAAATCACGATGGCGACCGCCAGGGTGATGGCAAATTCGTGGAACAGCCGGCCGACTACATCCGGCATGAACAGCAGCGGAATCAATACCGCAACCAGTGAAAAGGTCAGCGACATCAGCGTAAAGCCGATTTCCGCGGCCCCCTTGAGCGCCGCCTGCATCGGGCTTTCACCCATTTCACGGTGGCGCGCCACGTTCTCCAGCATGACGATGGCATCGTCCACCACAAAGCCGGTGGCAATGGTCAACGCCATCAGCGTGAGGTTGTTGACCGAAAAGTCCATCAGGTACATGAAAGCGAAGGTGCCCACCAGCGACAGCGGCACCGCAATACTCGGAATGAAGGTCGCCTGCAGATTGCGCAGAAATACCAGCGTCACCAACACCACCAGGGCAATGGCGAAGATCAGCTCTTTCTGGGTGTCACGCACTGACGCACGAATGCTGTGGGTGCGGTCCGTCAGCACCTGCACGTCCACCGCCGCAGGCAGCGATGCGGTGAGCTGCGGCAGCAATTCACGCACCCGATCCGCCACCTCGATCACGTTGGCGCCGGGCTGGCGTTGCACGTTCAACAAGACCGCAGGCGCGCCGTTGGCCCAAGCGGCCAGAAAACGATCTTCGGCTCCGTCGACAATGGTCGCGACGTCGCCTAGACGCAGGGGTGCGCCATCGACCCAGGTGACAATCAGTTTGCGATAATCCTCGACCGAACGGATCTGGTCGTTGGCGTCCAGCATGGTCGTGCGCGTGGGCCCATCAAAGCTGCCCTTGGGCTGGTTGACGTTGGTGGCGGCAATAGTCTGGCGCACGGCGTCAAGGCTCAGGCCATAGGACGCCAGCGCACGCGGGTTGACCAGTACCCGCAAGGCCGGCCGCTGGCCGCCCGCCAGGCTGACCATGCCTACCCCCGACAGCTGCGCCAGCTTCTGCGCCATGCGGGTATCCACCAGATCGTGTACGCGCGGCAACGGAAGGCTGGCGGAGGTAATCGCCAGAGTAAGAATCGGTGCATCGGCCGGGTTCACCTTGCGGTAGATCGGCGGCGTCGGCAGATCGCCGGGCAGCAGGCTCTCTGCCGTATTCATGGCCGCCTGGACCTCCTGCTCGGCGACGCCCAGATCTTCATCCAGCGCAAATTGCAGGGTAATCACCGAGGCGCCACCGGAACTGGTAGAAGACATCTGTTTGAGGCCGGGAATCTGCCCAAGGTGCCGTTCCAGCGGTGCGGTAATGGTCCTTGCCGTCACTTCCGGGCTGGCACCTGGCTGAAAGGTAAACACCTGAATGATGGGGTAATCCACCTGCGGCAAAGCCGCTACCGGCAACATGCGCCAGGCAATCAGCCCCGCCGCCAGGAATGCCAGCATCAGCAGCGAGGTGGCAACGGGGCGCAGGATAAAGGGGGCGGACAGGTTTTTCATGGGCCTGCTCAGTTGCCGGCGCGCGGCGGGCTACCACGCTCACCGGCTGCCGAGGTCTCGCCCGTGTCGGCATTGCCAGACTCGGCTGCTCGTTCCGCGTCGGGCATCGTTACCTCCTTGCCATCGCGCAACCGGTCAAGCCCTTCCAGCACCACCAGCTCGCCGGGTTCCAGACCGCTGCTGACAGCCACCCGATCATTGGCCGTTGCGCCCAGCACTACCTCACGCACGTAGGCCTTGCCGTCGTTGATGACATACACGTAGTTGCGGTCGGTACCAAACTGCACTGCATCCGCCGGAATGGTCACCACGTCTGCCAGTGTGGTCAGACGCAAACGCACGTTGACGAACTGGTTTGGAAAGAGCGCGTTGTCGTCGTTCTCGAAACGAGCACGCACCCGCAGGGTACCGGTGGTGGTATCTATCTGGTTGTCCAGGGTTGCCAGCTCGCCGGTTGCCAGCACCTGGCGTTCGCTGCGGTCCAGCGCTTCCACCTGCAGTTTTCCTTCGCCCTGAAAGGCGCGGCGCAGCGCCTGCAGCTCGATTTCGGGAACGGTAAAGTTCACCGCAATGGGCTGCATTTGCGTAATAGTCACCAGACCCTCGGTATCGCCGCTGGAAATCAGGTTGCCCGGATCAACACGGCGCAGCCCCAGTTTGCCCGACAGGGGCGCCTTGATTCGCGTCCAGGACAACTGCAGCTGGGCATCCTCCACTTGCGCCTGATTCGCTCGAATCGTACCGGTCAGCTCCTTGACCAGCGCGCGTTGATCGCTCAGCTGCTGGCGCGCAATGGAATCCTGCTCCCAGAGCTTTTCATACAGTTGCAGATCGGCGCGAGCGTTCTCCAGCGTGGCGCGGTTCTGCTGTAGCTGTCCCTCGGCCTGCTCCAGTTGGGTTTTGTAGGGACGCGGATCGATCTCCGCCAACAGCTCATCCTGCTCTACTGTGGCCCCCTCCTCGAACACCACGCGGTCGAGCACGCCTTCTACACGGCTACGCACCACCACGGTATTCAGCGGCGTTACTGTGCCAATGGATTTTATCTGCACTGCCAGGCTACCCAGGGTGGCTGGCTCGGCGCGCACCACAGCCGGCGCATCCCACCCCATGCGCCGCCAGCTTTCCGCCTGGGTTGGTGCCGGCTCACCACCAAACTGATACCAGGCAAACAGCGACACGGCAGCGATACCGGCAAACAGAATCAGAAACTTGCCATAGCGGCGTAGGGGAAGTGCTTGGGCCATGAGATCAATATCCGGGTTTACGACGTGTGGCAATAGAGAAGAGAATCAGGAATGCTGACGTTAGAGGAGCTCTGCGCGGAGCTGTACCGAATTTACATACCTTTACCCTGGCTTTACATTACTTTTCCTTTACCGCGCATTACCGCCGCGCCGCAGTCTGGCTGAAGACGTATACCTTGCCGCCTTGCCTGCGTGCATCGCGTCATGGGGCGTAGCTCGCGGCAAATGATAGTTATTATCATTCGCCAGCACAACGTGTGGCAAGCTGGCGCGCAGAGAGTATCCGGAGCGCTTTGACAGCGCTGCTGCGCAGCTCTAGCATCCGATCACCGTTTTGCGCAGTCGGTTTACATTCTTGAGCCTATAGATGCAGTACATTCGTCTTGCCCATCGCCCTCTCGGGCGTAGACAATCGTGCCAGGTCCCTGCCATAAATAACGCCTCAGCAACGGGCACCCGGGTTACAAAACCAGCACATAAAACACAATTTGGTTTAGTAATAACGCGAGTCAATACCGTAAAATAGATCACCTTGGTAACTGGAAAGCGTCAGGCGCTGCGCTGCAAGCAGACAGGTTTGCGCACCACACGAACACACAAGCCATGCCCGTAATCAGAACATGAAAGGAGAAAAACAATGAGTCGTCAGGCAAAAGCCGTCGTTTGTCGCGAGTGGGGCCAACCCGTTCAGGTCGAAACCATCACTGTGGATGCACCCAAGCGCGGCGAGGTAACCATCAAGGTTGCCGCCTGTGGCGTCTGCCACAGCGATCACTCCGCCACCACCGGCAAGATTCCCTACCCCGCACCGCTCGTGCTCGGCCATGAAGCGGCCGGTGTGGTCGTTGAAGTGGGCGAAGGCGTGACCGAGCTGAAGGAAGGCGACTACGTTGTCAGTACCTTCATCACTATGTGCGGCAAGTGCCGCAACTGCGTGCGCGGTCGCCCGGTACTGTGTGAAAACGCGCGTAAATCGATGACCACCCTGCCTGACGGTACCGTACGTACCCACGGTAAGGACGGCGAAGATCTGAACGTGTTTGGCGCCTGCGGCGTGATGGCCGAGTATGCCACCCTGCACGTCGACAACTGCGTGAAAATTGATGAAGGCGTGCCCATGTCCAGCGCAGCACTGGTGGGTTGTGCGGTTATCACCGGCGTGGGCTCGGTATTCAATACCGCCCAACTGGAGCCTGGCTCACGCGCTGCGGTCTTCGGTATTGGCGGCGTTGGTCTGAACGCCATTCAGGGTTGCGTAACCGCTGGCGCCGAAATGGTTATCGCCGTGGATACCAACGACGCCAAGCTGGAAATGGCCAAGGAGTTTGGTGCTACTCACACCATCAATCTCACCGAAGTCGAAGACGTCAGCAAGGCGATCAAAAAACTGAGCGGTGGTGGTGTCGACTATGCCTTTGAGTGTGTGGGCAACGGCAAGGTTGTCGAGCAGGCGTTCAAGGCGCTCGGTCGCGCCGGCACCGTGGTAGTGGTCGGCGTAGCTGACAGTAAAGACAAGACCTCAATCACCACCCTAGCGCTGCCGGCAGATGAGCGCACCATCAAGGGTAGCTGGTTGGGCTCGGCGCGTCCGCAGTACGACTTCCCCAAGATCCTCAATCTGTACAAGGCCAATCGCCTGAAGCTGGATGAGCTGGTTACCCAGACCTATAGCATCGACGAGGCACCGCAGGCCTTTGACGACATGCTCGCGGGCAAGAACGCCCGTGGTGTAATCGTCTTCGAGTAAGCGGCACTGCCGCTGAAAAAAAACCGGCCAGCTGATCAGCTGGCCGGTTTTTTTATTGCTGCATCCCTGCGTATCAGACGCGGCGGGTAATCCGCCAGGTCTTGTGAATCCGGGTATTGCGCTGAAAGTCCTTGTCCAGCGTCTGCGCGGAAATGTCTTCAACCTGATAGGCCGCCTCTACCGATTCGTCCATACGGAAACGTCGGAAGTTGTTGGAGAAGTAAATCACCCCGCCCGGCGCCAGACGTGCCATGGCCAACTCCAGCAGTTTCGGGTGGTCTCGCTGCACATCGAATACATCGTCCAGACGCTTGGAGTTGGAGAAGGTCGGTGGATCGATAAAGATCAGATCGTAGCTTTGCTGCTCCTGCGCCAACCATTCCATCACATCGGCGCGCTCCAGCTTGTGCAGCTCCGAGAGACCATTGAGAGACAGGTTGCGTCGCGCCCAGTCCAGGTAGGTCTTGGACAGATCGACACTGGTGGTCGAGCGCGCTCCGCCTGCCGCCGCATGCACACTGGCCGTTGCCGTGTAGCAGAACAGGTTGAGGAAACGTTTGCCGCGTGCTTCCTGGGCAATGCGCAAACGAATGGGCCGGTGATCCAGAAACAGGCCGGTATCCAGATAGTCGGTCAGATTGACCAACAGCCGCACCTGCCCTTCGTGCACGGTCATGAACTCGCCACGCTGCGCCATGCGCTGATACTGCTGCTTTCCCGTCTGGCGCTGACGCTGCTTGAGCACCACCTGACTTTGCGGAATATCCAGCACCTGCGGGATCGCTGACAGCACGTCCTGCAGGCGCGCCTGGGCCTTGTCTTCGTCGATACTGGCTGGCGCGGCGTACTCCTGCACGTGCACCCAATCGTTGTAAACGTCGACGGCAACGGAGAACTCGGGCATATCGGCGTCGTACAGGCGATAGCACTGAATGTCGTTCTGCCGCGCCCACTTGCCCAGCAGCTTGAGATTCTTTTTCAGCCGATTGGCAAACATCTGCGCCGATTCACTGAGCCGCGCGGTCGCCACTGGCGCCGCGCTGCCCTGCTCTGCCTGTTTCTGGCTCTGGGGCGCCGCCTGGGTGATGAAACGCTCTGGCGCCAGATCCATCAACAGCAGCTTGCACGGCAAGGCGCCGTTGAACAGGTTGTACTGCTTGTGACTGCGAATGCCCATGCGCTTGCCCAGGTCCTGGTTACCGGTAAAGATCGCGGCCTGCCAGCCCAAACATTGCTCACGCAGCACCTCACCGAGCTTCTGATACAGATAAACCAGGCTGGCGGTATCGCCCAGGCGTTCCCCATAGGGAGGGTTGCAGACAATTAATCCCTGCTGGGCACGATCGGGGCTAGGCGCAAAGGTCGCCAATTCGCCCTGATAGACCTTGACCCACTCGGTCACACCGGCGCGCTGAATGTTGTTACGCACCGGCTGCAGCAGGCGCGGGTCGGCCTCGTAACCGCGAATCCATAGCGGCGGTTTGGCCAGACCCTGCTCGGCGCGCTGCTGCGCTTCCTGCAGCAGCCGCTGCCAGAGCGCCGGGATGTGCTGCAACCAACGACTGAAGCCCCAGCGCTCGCGCTGCAGGTTAGGCGCCACATCCGCTGCCATCAGCGCTGCCTCTACCAGAAAGGTGCCGGAGCCACACATGGGGTCGGCCAGTGCCGCGCCTTCGGCCGCCAGCTTGGGCCAGCCACTGCGAATCAGGATGGCTGCGGCCAGGTTCTCTTTTAGCGGCGCCGCACCCTGCTGCAAGCGGTAACCACGCTGGTGCAGGCTGACACCGGAGAGGTCAAGCGCTACCTGCACTTCGCTGCGGCGGCAATGCACGTTGATGCGCAGATCAGGCTGGACCTTTTCCACGCTGGGGCGGGTACCGTCAGCCTGGCGCAGTTGATCAACGATGGCGTCCTTGACCTTGAGCGCGCCAAAGTGGGTGTTGTCGATGCCCGGCAGGCTGCCGGTAAAGTCGATCGCCAGGCTGCCATCGGGGCGCAGGTGATCAGCCCAGTCGGTTTGCTGGATGCCGTCATACATGTCCTGCGCGCTTTGCGCCGGGAAGCGGGTAAGCACCATGAGCACCCGGTTGGCCAGTCGCGACCACAGACAGATGCGATAGGCCAGCTCCATATCGCCCTGCACTTCGATGCCGGTAACAGTTTCGCGGGCAGAATCAGCGCCCAGTGCGAGCACTTCGTCACGCAGCAGCCCCTCCACGCCTTTCGGACAGGTAACAAAAAATTCAAGGGTCTCGCGCATGTCGTTGATTTCCGGCAGATGATGACGTTTATATTTCAAGGGCGGCTAAATATAAGCCGCGGTATGCCAATTCGTTCTTTGGAGGAGGCACCTCCGGTAAGGTACAACAAGCTATGACTTGATCAGCAACACGGATTCGGCAGCCAGCCCTTAACTACATGGTAGCTGGCTTCCCTCTGGTGCAACCAGTCAGTTACTGGTTAGCACACTTTCCCGCACGGCATGTGCCGTCTGGTATGTCATACCCAACGAGGACTCAACCCTATGAGAAGACTCAAGCGTGATCCGATGGAACGAGCGTTTTTGCGCGGTTACCAAAATGGAGTACATGGCAAATCTCAAGACAGTTGCCCTTTCAACAGTGCCAGTGCCCGACAGAATTGGATCAATGGTTGGCGTGAAGGACGCGCGGATCATTGGGCTGGTTACACCGGCATCTCCGGTGTACACCGTTTAAACGAGATGCACGCGGTAGGTTAAGCTTTTCTCTTTTTCATTTTTCCCCAAGGCGCTCACCCAGAGCGCCGGGCCTCGCGAAGGCCCACCCGGCCCCCGCTTGCGGGGGCTGCCTATTTCAGCCCACAGCAATTTCTTCAGTGTGCGGTAACGTGGCAATCGCCTCGGCACATTCCCTGATAAGCCCCGGCCCGCGATAGATAAAGCCACTGTAGAGCTGCACCAGACTCGCGCCCGCCGCGATCTTGTCGGCCGCATCTGCGCCGCTGAAAATCCCGCCAACGCCAATGATTGGCATCCGCCCTTTTAGCTCCTGCGCCAGCAACCGCACCACTTCGGTTGATACATCGGTCAGCGGCGCGCCGGACAGGCCGCCCGCCTCCTCGGCAAAAGGCGAATCCGCCACCGCGCTGCGATCCAACGTAGTGTTGGTCGCAATCACCGCATCCATGCCCTGCTCCAGCAAGGTAGCCGCAACCAGAGCCACCTCTTCCGGGGTCATATCCGGCGCAATTTTGATGGCAATTGGAACATAGCGGCCGTGCTGGTCGCTCAACTGCAGCTGGCAGGTCTTGATCTGCGCCAGCAGCTGTTTGAGCGAATCGCCGTACTGCAGAGTACGCAGGCCTGGGGTATTGGGTGAGGACAGATTGACGGTGACATAGCTGGCACGGCTGTAGACCTTGCGCAGGCAGTAGAGGTAATCATCCACCGCGCTCTCGACCGGGGTAACCGCGTTCTTGCCGATATTGATGCCCAGCACGCCCTGATACTTCACCGCCGCCAGACGTTCAAGCATGGCGTCTACGCCTTGGTTGTTGAAACCGAAGCGGTTGATGATGGCCTCGTGCTCGGCTAGACGAAACAGTCGCGGCTTGGCGTTGCCTGGCTGCGGCTTTGGCGTAACCGTACCAACCTCGATGGAACCAAAGCCCATGGCGGCCAGGCCGTCCACCGCCACGGCGTTCTTGTCCAGTCCGGCGGCCAGACCTACCGGATTGTCGAAGGTCAGCCCCATTACTTCAACCGGCTGCGATGGCACCGGCCGCACCAGCTTGTCGGCCAGTCGCAACCGCCCGGCAGCGCCAATCAGATCCAGAGCTAGGTCGTGGGAGGTTTCAGCGGGCAGTTTGAACATCAGAGAGCGGAGCAGGTCGTACATGGGCGCGGGCCTGGGCAGTGAAAACAGGTTGCAGAGTATAAAGGGTTATGCCCCAGGATTCAGTAGTCGTGGTTATCCGGCGTTCAACCGGATAACCGCTCCAACTTGAGCAGCTTGCCCTCATCAGTGAAGCTCATACGAAAACTGCCGTATACCCCGGCATGGGTCAGAAATGGCCGCAGATGATGCGCCGGCAAACTGACCCGGCGCCCATCCCGGCTGTACATCAGCACCCGCTCGGCGCGTCCCTGGTACCACGCCAGGTAGCGCTCTGCGGGCAATGCAAGGTCGATGATCAACTGCTGCATGGCTCTCCCTGCACGTTCAAACGCGCTGCCTGAGCCAGATCCAGCAATTCACGCATGGCGACCGCCACCATGGGATAGTCCCCTGCCCCGGCGTTTTTCAGCTCGGTCAGCATGGCTTGCCAGCGCATTACCATCTGCTGGTTCTGCGCCATCCAGCGCTCAACCAGTTCCGCCACCGGCATTGCCGCGTTCGCACTCTGCAACGCCGCCACCGTCATGGTGCGCGCCTGCCAATCCAGGTCGTCGCGGTAGCTTTCACGGGCCAGCGCCTGCCAGTGGTTGTCGACCACGAGGTTTGATACCTGCTGGTTGAACCAGGGCAATTGCAGCTGACTGCCAATAGCAAAGAACACCTGCGCTACCCGCTCCGGGCTCTGCCCGGTGGTATCAGCAGCTTCGACAATGCCCAACAGGGTATAAGCATGACCGGTGCCGGCGACCACGCGGGCGATGCCTTCGGGGACCTTGGCATCGGCGTAATGCTGATAGCGCTCATCCCAGAGGCGCCGAATGTCGCCATCCAGCAGTTGGTCAAAGCGCTCTGACAGCGCCTGAACGCAGGGCGCAAAGTGCTCGACTTCACGCTGTGGCAACAGCTCTGTGCGGCGGTTGCGGATAAACCAGCGCGTCGCCCGCCGCCCAAGCCGCATCAGCTCTTCCATCAGTTCCAGCTGCACGTCGGCAGGAATCTGATAGTCCAGCTGTTCGATGCCGGCAAAGTGCTCCTGCAAGTGGAACACATCACGCGCTACCACGTAGGCCCGCGCGATGTCGCTGGCGGTCGCACCGGTAGATTGCTCCAGGCGGCGCAGGAAGGTAATCCCCATGTGGTTGACCAGGTTGTTGGCCAGTTGGGTGGAGATGATCTCGCGGCGCAGACGGTGGCTGGACAGCGCAGACTGGTACTTCTTCAGCAGTACCTCGGGGAAGGCGGTTTCCAGCTCGGTCGCCAGATAGGTATCTTCCGGTACATCGGACGCCGCCAGGGCTTCTTTCAAATCCGCCTTGGAATAGGAGATCAGCACCGACAGCTCGGCGCGGGTCAGACCTTTGCCGGCAGCCTTGCGCTCTGCCATCTGCTCGTCATCGGGGATGAACTCCAGCGCCCGATTGAGCTTGCCGCTGCTCTCCATCGCGCTGATGAAGCGCTGGTACTCGCCCATGGTCTGCCCAGCCAAGCGCTGCGCCAGACTGATCGCCTGAGTCTGCTTGTAGTTGTTGCCCAGCACCAGGCCGGCGACCGCGTCAGTCATGCTGGCCAGCAGCTTGTTGCGCTGCTTGGCGGTCATGTCCTGGCTGGCTACTACTTCATTGAGCAGAATCTTGATATTGACCTCGTGGTCGGAGCAGTCGACGCCGCCGGCGTTATCGATAAAGTCGGTATTTACCGCTCCGCCGTTGAGGCAAAACTCGATACGCCCGAGCTGCGTCAGACCCAGGTTACCGCCCTCGCCCACCACGCGGCAGCGCAGGTCGCGGCCGTTGACCCGCAGCGCATCATTGGCCTTGTCGCCGACATCGGCGTGGGTTTCGCCGCTGCCCTTGACGTAAGTACCGATGCCACCGTTCCAGATCAGGTCAACCGGCGCCTTGAGCAACTGATGAATCAGCTCGGTGGGCGTAAGTTTATCGGCCTTGATATCGAACAGTTCGCGCATCTGTGACGTCAGGGTGATCTGCTTGAGGCTGCGTTCGAAGATCCCGCCGCCCTTGGAGATGTGGCTGGCGTCGTAGTCGGCCCAACTGGAGCGCGGCAGGTCAAACAGGCGTTGCCGCTCAACAAAGCTGCTTTCCGGGTCAGGCGTCGGATCAATGAAGATATGCTGGTGGTTGAACGCCGCCACCAACTTGAGCTGGCGGGACAGCAGCATGCCATTGCCGAACACATCGCCGGCCATGTCGCCAATGCCGATCACCGTAATCGGGTCGTTTTGCACATCCAGCCCCAGCTCTCGGAAGTGCCGCTGCACCGACACCCAGGCGCCCTTGGCAGTGATGCCCATTTTCTTGTGGTCATACCCGGCCGAGCCGCCGGACGCAAAGGCATCACCCAGCCAGAAGCCGTACCCGGCAGCGATGCCGTTGGCGATGTCGGAGAAGGTCGCGGTGCCCTTGTCGGCCGCTACGACCAGATAAGGATCATCGGCGTCATGGCGCACCACATTGACCGGCGGCACCACCTGCCCTTCAACCAGGTTGTCAGTCAGGTCCAGCAAGCCCTGGATAAACAGCTTGTAGCAGGCAATCGCCTCCTGCTGCACCTCATCACGGTTACCCCCCACCGGCAACCGTCGCGGTACAAAGCCGCCCTTGGCGCCCACCGGCACGATGACGGCGTTCTTGACCTGCTGAGCCTTGACCAGCCCCAGCACCTCGGTGCGGTAGTCTTCCTCACGGTCTGACCAGCGCAGGCCACCACGCGCAACCTTGCCGCCCCGCAGATGCACCCCCTCGACCCGTGGCGAATAGACAAATATCTCGAACATCGGGCGCGGCAACGGCAGCTCGGGAATGCCGGATGGGTCGAACTTGAGGCTGAGATAGTCTTTGGCCTCACCCTCGGCATCCGGTTGATAGAAGTTGGTCCGCAGCGTGGCTTTGATCAGGTCTAGGTAGCGCCGCAGGATGCGGTCTTCGTTGAGCACTGCCACGTTATCCAGCGCATTGAGGATCGCGTGTTCCAGCTTCTGCTGCATTTCTTCCAGGTCATCGGCCGAGAGCTTGCGGGCCAGATAAAAACGCGTGCGGAACAGCCGTACCAGTTCGCGCGCAATATCTGCGTGGGCAATCAGCGTATTGGCGATATAGGGCAATTCGAAACCCAGACGAATCTGCTTGAGGTAACGCGCGTAGGCGCGCAGCAGCGATACGTCCCGCCAGGGCAGGCTGGCGAGCAGCACGAGGCGGTTGAAGGCGTCGTTCTCGGCCTGCCCGGCCCATATCGCGGCGAAGGCCTCGCGGAACAGGTCGTTGGCTTCCTGAATGTCCAGGCTGGCGTTGGCGGCAAAGGTAAACTCAAAATCGTGAATCCAGAAACCGGTGCCATCTTGCTGGGCAATATGGAATGGGAACTCGCCGAGCACGCGCAGCCCGAGGTTTTCCAGAATCGGGATAACGTCCGACAACGGCAAGGGATCATTCAGGTGATACAGCTTGCAATGCAGCACACCCGGCTTCTGCTCAAGCGGCTGGTAGAAGCTCATCGCCAACGGCTGCTCCGCGGTCAGCCCCAGCATGGTTTGCAGATCGACCACCCCGGTGGCCGGCGGGAAGCGGTCGCTGTAACCGGCCGGGAAACCTTCACCCAGATGCGCCAGTACGTCAGTCGCTTGCGCCTCGCCCATGCTTTCCAGCAGCCGATCACGAAACTCGTCCTTCCAGTCGCGGCAGGCACGAATGACTTCCTGTTCTATTTTCACGGGGTCGATGTCCAGCGTCTTGGTGGGGTCAACCCGCAGAATGAACTGGGTGCGGGCCAGAATGGATTCAGAAAAATAGGTCCAGAACTCGCTTTCAGTGGCCTGCAGCCGCTCCATCAGGACCGACTGAATGGTCAGGCGAATATCGGTGGAGTAGACATCGCGCGGCACGAAGGCCAGGCAATAATAGAAACGCCCATAGTTGCCCGACCGCAGGAACACACGAATCTGATTGCGCTCCTGCATCTGCACTATGCTGAGCGCGGTATCGGCCAACTCCTCCACCGACATCTGAAACAGGTCGTCGCGCGGCAACACTTGCAGCACCTGCTCCAGCTCCTTGGCCAGATGGCTGCGCGGGATGAAGCCCGATACCTCGCGCACGTGGGCTACCTTGCGCCGCACATGGGGGATGTTGTCGACCAGGTCGGAGTAGACACGCGAGGTGTACAACCCCATGAAACGGTGCTCCAGCAACACCTTGCCGTCGGCATCCACCTCGCGGATAGAGACGTAGTCCGGGTAGGCCGGGCGGTGCACACGGCTGAGCCGCGAGGCCTTGGCAAAGGACAGCAACAGCGGCGCCTGCAGGTACTCGATGACCTGCGCCGGCAAACCGGCGAGACTTTCATCACGCGGCTCCATCGACAGCGCGCCAAGGCTCTTGCCGGATATCAACCCCAGCCGCTGCTTGGGGAGCCCCTCATTGACGGCAAAGCACTCGTAACCGAGAAAGGTAAAGTGGTCTTCCAGCAGCCATTCGAGAAAAGCCACGGTCTCGCTGCGATCTTCGGCGGAGAAGTAGTGTTTGCCGCGCTTTTTCAGGTTGGCGATCAGCGTATCGACCTGGCCACACATGGCCGGGAAGTCGCGTACAGTTACCCGCACATTGCGCAGTGCTTCCTGCAGCCCTTCCTGCAGGGCACGCAAATCGGCGCTGGTGGTGCAGCGGTCGATTTCGATGTACATCAGCGACTCGGTGCGCACCTGATCACCAGTGCTACCTGCCTCAAGCAGTGACAGCAGATTGCCCTGCTCGTCGCGCTGCGTTGTCATGATGCTGTTTTGCAGGGTGTGGATAGCATAGCCCGAGCGCGTCAGCTCCATGCGCACGGAGTCCACCAGGAACGGCAGGTCACGGTGCAGCACCTCAACAACGGTGTGGGTACTCTGCCAGCCGTGCTGCTGGGTATCGGGGTTGAACACCCGCAGTTTGACTTCACCACCCTCGAACTGCTGCAGGAAGCGCCAGCTGGACAAAGTGCAGCCTAACAGGTCGTTATCCTGGCGCTGGCTCAGCTCGTCCAGCGTGGCGATTCCATAGAAATAGCGGCAGAACAGCCGAATGGCCTCTTGATCCTTTGCCTGCACCAGCGCCTGAAGCCGCTCTTGCAGTGTGTCGATGAAGCCCTGCTTAGTGCTGGCCATGATCAATGCCATGCTGCCTACCTCCTGTTGCGTCTTGGGTGTGGACTGCGAACCTGCTTTGGCCTTGCGCTGTGCCCTTGTGGGGCATCCGGCCGGCGCCTGAATTATTCTTGTCTCAGGCATAGTCTAGACCAAAGGCATTTCGGTAAAGTGACGTACACTGACGCTGGCCCCAACGAACAGGACACGAAAAATTCCAATGACCCATCGTGACTCACTGCTGCAGCTCAAGGCCTTCCTCGGGCAACACATCTTTGGTCAGGAGCATTTGATTGATCGCATGCTGATCAGCCTGCTGGCCGGCGGCCATGTTTTGGTCGAAGGTGCACCTGGTCTGGCCAAGACCAAGGCAATCAAAGCGCTCTCCGAAGGTATCGAAGCCGACTTCCACCGTATCCAGTTCACCCCCGACCTGTTGCCCGCCGACATCACCGGCACCGAGGTCTATCGGCCAGAAACCGCTACCTTCAGTTTTCAGCAGGGGCCGATCTTTCATCACCTAGTGTTGGCCGACGAAATCAACCGGGCCCCGGCCAAGGTGCAATCGGCACTGCTTGAAGCCATGGCCGAGCGCCAGGTCAGTATTGGCCGCGAGACCTATCCGCTGCCAGAGCTGTTCATGGTGATGGCGACGCAGAATCCGATAGAACAGGAAGGCACCTACCCGCTGCCCGAAGCCCAACTCGACCGTTTTCTGATGCACGTACGTATCGGCTTTCCCGATGCCGCGCTGGAGCGCCAGATTCTGCAGCTGGCCCGCGGCGAAGCACGCGGTGAAGAGCCCGCCATCAGCAGCAAGATCAGCCAGGCGAGCATTCTGGGGGCACGCCAGGAAGTGCTCGAGATGTTCATGGCCGACGCGGTTGAGGAGTATCTGATCCAGTTGGTCATGGCGACCCGCCGTGCCGAACAGTACAACCCGCAGTTGGCCGAATGGCTGTCGATGGGTGCCAGCCCGCGGGGCACCATTGCCCTGGACCGTTGCGCACGCGCGCACGCCTGGCTCGCCGGGCGTGATTTCGTGAGCCCGGAGGATGTGCAGGCCATCGTCCACGACGTGCTGCGCCACCGCATCATGCTGAGCTTTGAGGCCGAAGCGGCCGGCATCGATACCGATCAGGCCATCAACCTGTTGATCGACTCGGTTCCGGTGGTCTGATCCGTGGCTGCCAGTCTGGACCCGGCTGTTTACACCAGTCTGGAAGCATTGCTCGGCACGCGCCGCCACTGCCATGAGCTGCCGCTGTTCAGTCGGCCGGTTCGCAGCGGCCGGCAGAGCGGCCAGCAAAGCTCACGTCTGCGCGGTCGCGGGGTCGACTTTGATCAGGTGCGTGCCTACCAGCCCGGCGACGACATCCGCAACATCGACTGGCGCGTGACTGCGCGTACCCAGAAGGTGCACACCAAGGTGTTCAACGAAGAACGTGAACGCCCGGTATTCGTCATCGGCGAGCAGAGTCCCCGGCTGTTTTTTGGCAGCCAGCAGTGCTTCAAGTCCGTACTGGCCGCCGAAACCTGCGCCCTGATCGCCTGGACCGCGTTGTCCCACCACGACCGCGTGGGTGGCATGGTCTACGGCCCTGGCGTGTGCCACGAGGTACGCCCGCGACGTGACCGCAAAGCGCTGCTGCAGCTGCTGCAGCTGTTGCTCAAGGCCAACCACGCGCTGCAGACCGGCCAGCAAAGCGAACCCGAGGACGAGAGCGAGGCACTGAACCTGGCGCTGCGGCACAGCCGCGAGATCATCCGCCCGGGCAGCATCCTCTATATCATCTGCGACCATGCCGCCATTAACGGCCTGAACCAGAGTCTGCTGGTCCCCCTGGCGGGTCACAACGATCTGGTGCTGCTGCCGGTGTTTGATCCGCTGGACAGCAGTCTGCCGCTGTTTGGCCCACTCGATTTTGTGCAGGGCGAGCAGCGTTTGACGGTCGACACCCTGCAAAGCGGCGTGCGTCAGGCCTACACCGCGCAGTTCGAGCAACAGCAGCAAAACTGGCTGCGCCTCGCCCGTCGTCTGCGTTGCAGCCTGATCCCGCTGGACACCCGCTTCGCCGCGCATGAACAGCTGCATGACAACCTCACCGGCCATCCCCGCGGAGGGCCACGATGAGCAGCCCGCTTCAGGATGCGCTCCTGCAACCCGCCGCGCCGCCGCCGGTAAGCTGGTGGCCACCGGCACCGGGCTGGATAACCTTGGCCGTCGTCCTCACCCTCTTGCTGCTGGCCATTCCGGTACTCTGGCTGACCCTGCGACGGCGTCAGCGGCGGCGTATGCGCGCACAGCGCATCATCTGGGAAATACCCGACCAGCTGTCTGATCAAGCCTGGCTCGCGGCGCTCAACACGCAGTTGAAGCGCCAACTGAAAAGCCGTGGCAAAGATGAAGCCACTCGGTTGTACGGCGCAAACTGGGTCGATTACCTGTGCCAGCACTACCCGAATCCGCGTAAGGATATTCTGCAGCCGCTGGGCGGTGGTCTGTATCAGCCTGGGGTTGATATGAGCTCCACCGACCGCCTGGCACTGCAACGCGAGCTGCTGCGCTGGATCAGGTATAACCATGTTTGAGCTGCACTGGCCTGCCGCCTTCGCCCTGCTGCCCTTACCCTGGCTGCTGCGCTGGTTGTTGCCAAGCGCCGATCGACCGGCGAGCGCCCTGCAGGTCAGTTTTCTGCGCCGTCTGCAGCAGCTCGAGCACAGCAGCCCGCGCAGCAGCAGTAACGGGCGCGCCCGCTGGCCGGCAATCGTGATCTGGTGCTTGCTGGTGTTCGCCTGCGCTCGGCCGGAGCTGCTCGGTGCGCCCCTGGCTCCCAGTATCAGCGGGCGCGACATGATGATCGCGGTCGATCTGTCAGCCAGCATGGAAATACGCGACATGCAGCTGGAAGAACAGGCGGTGGATCGCCTGTCGCTGGTCAAACATTGGCTTGGCGCCTTTGTCGAACGCCGGCATGGCGACCGGCTGGGGCTGATCCTGTTTGGCAGCAAGGCCTACGTCCAGGCTCCGCTGACCTACGATCTGGACAGCATTGCGCTGTGGCTGGATGAGGCCTTTGTCGGTCTGACCGGTCGCGACACTGCCATCGGCGATGCCATTGGCCTGAGCATCAAGCGGCTGATGCAGCAGCCAGCGTCCAGCCGAGTCATGCTACTGATCACCGATGGCGCTAACACCGCAGGCAAGATCGCTCCCATGCAGGCGGCTCAACTGGCCGCCGAACAGGGCATCCGCATCTTTACCATCGGCGTCGGCGCCGACAGTGCACGCGAGGATGGCTTGCAGGGTATCCTCAATGGCGACGTCGACCCCTCGATCGATCTGGATGAAACCACGCTGCGGGAAATCGCCGAACTCACCGGCGGCGAGTATTTTCGCGCCCGCGACAGCGCCAGTCTGGAGGCCATCTATCAGCAACTGGATAACCTCGAGCCCAGTCTGCGCGCCGGCCGCCCAAGTCGCGAGAGCATTCCACTGTACCCCTGGCCCTTGGCCGCCGCCTGGCTGCTCAGCCTAGGCATGGCGCTACAGCAAGTGCGGAGGCAGCGCCGTGTGGTCTGATCTGCTGCCCTTCAGTTTTCTACGCCCCTGGTGGCTGCTCGCACTGCCGCCCACCTTGTTGCTGTGCGCTTATCTGTATCGCCACATGAAGAAGTACTCGGGCTGGGAGGCACTGCTACCAGTCAACCTGCGCAACGCGCTGTTGCAGCAGCAACCGGGTCGGCATTACG
Organism: Halopseudomonas sp.; assembly: GCF_036960865.1. Classification (GTDB taxonomy): domain Bacteria; phylum Pseudomonadota; class Gammaproteobacteria; order Pseudomonadales; family Pseudomonadaceae; genus Halopseudomonas. The sequence continues at coordinate 387,352 of NZ_JBALWE010000002.1, read as the reverse complement.
CCGGGCGCTATCTACTACTGGCTCTGGCTTGGGCGCTCGCGCTGGTCGCTCTGGCCGGCCCCGCCTGGGAGTCGGATGACGCGGTGGAGCGCAGCGACCAGGCCGCCCTGGTTCTGGTGCTCCAGGTATCGCGCAGCATGCTGTCTACTGACTTGACGCCTAACCGTCTGGAGCAGGCCCGGCACAAGGTGGAAGACATTCTGCGCGCCTTTCCGGAACGGCGCATTGGACTGATCGCCTATGCTGGCAGCGCCCATCTGGTGGCCCCGCTGACGCGCGATCACGCCACCCTGAAAAACCTGCTTGGGGTGCTGCACCCCGACATCATGCCGGCCCGAGGACAACAGGCCGACCAGGCTCTGCTACTGGCAGCGAAACTGCTCAGCAGCTTGCCACCAGACAGCGCGCAGGTACTGCTGTTAACCAATGGCCTGAGCGCTGACGAGCAGTCACTGGCCGACCCGACCAGCGAGCAGCTCGGCGAGCGCTTGCGCGTACTCGGCATCGGTACTGCCGACGGCGCCCCGGTGCCCCTCGCCGAGGGCGGTTTCATGCGCGATGAGCAGGGCCGGATACTGCTGCCGCAACTCGATGAAAGTGTGCTCAGCCATTTTGCCCGGCGCCACGGCGGCGATTATGCGCGACTCAGCGTTGACGACAGCGACATTCAATATCTACTGGCCGATGCGCCAAGCGTCGATGAAGTACTGCAGACCGACCAGCGCCAATGGCTGGACCAGGGCCACTGGGTGCTGTTGCTGCTGTTGCCCATAGCTGCCTTTGGCGCACGCCGCGGCTGGCTTGGCGTGGTACTGATTGCCCTCTGGCTACCGCCACCGGCGTCGGCAATGAGTTGGCAGGATCTATGGCAAAGACCGGACCAGCAGGGCGCCACGCTGCTGGAACAGGGCCAGCCTGCTGCCGCTGCAACGCGTTTTGAGGATCCGCAGTGGCGCGCCTGGGCACTCTTGCAGGCCGGCGACTACGCCGCCGCAAGCCAGGCTTACGGTGCACTGGCCAAAGCCGCACCCGAGAACGCGGATTATCACTTTGCCGAAGGCACCGCGCTGGCCCTCAAAGGCGATTACCCTGAAGCCTTGGACGCCTTCGAACAGACCCTGATTCGGGCGCCGGAGCATACTGCCGCGCGGCATAACCGCCAGCGCGTGGAAGCCTACCTGGCAGAACTCGCAGAGCAGGAGCAGCAAGAAACAGCCGGCAGCGACCAGACCGGAGAGGAAGCAGACATAGGCAGTGGGACCAAAGCCGACCCGAACGCTGACAACGACTCCGGCAACAGCGACGAATCGCCAGACAACGGCGAAGAGGCCCAGAGCTCGGGTGATCCGACCGTAACCGGGATTGACAGCAACCCGGCACAAACCACCGACGGCAGCAGCCAAACCGGTGCCGCACTGACCGAGCAGGTGACTAGCGAGGAGCTGGACGACAGCCTGCCCGGCAACAGCGTCACCGACAGCACTGGCGCTCCCCTCCCCGCCAGAGGCTACAATACCGAGCAGCAACAGGCGTTGCAGCAATGGCTGCGCGACATCCCGGATAATCCGGCCGAACTGCTGCGCCGCAAGTTTCTGTATCAACACCTGCAACAACCCGATGGACGCCCCCGATGATGCGACTGCTGTGCACCCTCTTGCTGTTATCGCTGGCAGGCCTTAGCCAGGCTGCCATGCAGGCCAGTGTGGACCGCACCCAACTGGTCGAGGGAGAAAGCCTGGAGCTGACGCTGGAAAGCAACGCCGGGAGCAAGTACGGCCCGCCCGACCTGACGCCCCTGCAGGAACACTTCACGGTGACACAGAGCCACCAGTTGAGCCTGCTCAGCGAACTGGAAGGCCGCAAGCAATGGGTCAACCGCTGGGTGATCGGCCTGACGCCCAAACGCACCGGGTTTGTGGTGATCCCGCCGTTGTTTCTGGGCCCCGACAGCAGCGAGCCGATAACCCTGCGCGTTCTCACTGAGGAGCAGGCCCGTGACGACGCAGCTGGCAAACTGGCGCCCATTTTCATCGACAGCGAAGTGGATACTGAAACACCTTACGTGCAGGCACAGGTACTCTTGACTCTGCGCATCTACCACTCGGTTTCGCTGTACGACGACTCCGACCTCAGCGGCCTGGATATCGCCAACACCAGAATCGAGCGCCTGGGCGCGCCGCGCAACTATGAGCGCACCATTAACGGCGTGCTGCACGGGGTGATGGAGGTGCGCTATGCCATCTACCCGCAACAGAGCGGCCCCCTGGATATTCCTTCCCAGCTGTTCAGTGCCACCGTGCAACTACCACGCGACCCCGCCAACCCCGCTGGCCCGCATAGTGCACGCATGGTACAGCTGCGTTCTCCCAGTCTGCAGCTGAACGTAAAGCCCATTCCAGAGAGCTACCCCGCAGGCGCACTCTGGTTGCCAGCCAAACAGGTTCGCCTGAGCCAGAACTGGCAACCAGACCCGGGGCAGGACTTACTGCGCGGCGAACCGCTCACTCGAACGCTGTCGATTCAGGCCGACGGCCTGACGGCGAGCCAGTTACCCGAGCTGGGTCACCTCAACGAGGATCAATCCGAAGACCTGCGTCAATACAACGATCAACCCCAGCTCGAGAACCAGCTTTCAGCCAATGGCATCCTCGGGCTACGCCAGGAAAGCGCGGCTATTGTGGCGCGCAGCACCGGAGACTTGCAGGTACCGGAAGTCCGTGTGACCTGGTGGAATACCACCACCGACACCCTTGAAGAAGCCAGTCTGGACGCCGTGAACCTGCACATCCTGAGCAATCAGACCACGACGACCGTTGCCAACAACAGTGAGCGTAACCGCAGCATCGCGCCCCTCCCCCTGCTGTGGCCCTGGCAACTGGGCTGTGCTCTGCTACTGATGGCGCTGGCGGCCTGTCTGTACCGTTTGCGTCAATTGCGCAGCCAACTGCATAGCCTCGACGAACTGCATGAGGACACCAACCACCTGGACGCCGACGTGGCGGGCAACCCGCTGGCCGACCTCCAGGTAGCCTGCCGTCAGAACCAGCCGGCCGATGCACGCAAGGCGCTGGAGCACTGGGCGAAGCAACAGACCAGTGACCTCATCGCACTCAGTCAACAGTACCCCGCACTCGCCGATGCCCTGGATGAGCTGAACGCGTGCCTGTTTGGGCAGAACGACAGCGCTTGGCGGGGCAAGCCGCTGTGGCGCGCGGTAAGGCAGGTTACCCAGTCGCGGCAGCGGGAAGCCGCTGAGGCAAGTGATGTGGGCATGCAACCGCTTTATCCGGATGTCTGAGCTACGTTATAAGTGAAGCAATCAGGGGCCTTCATAGCGCCCCGCTCAGTCAGCTCATTATCGCCTTTCGACCTGCTGGCGAGCTACCAGCAGACCAGCATCCCGCTGCTCGGCCCTTCGGGTTCGCTGTGCTGTTCACCCACCCCGAGGAAACTGGCAGCAGTAGGTGCCGCTAAAGGTTCGGATGCTCAAGCTAGGGCCAGGCACCCGCGCTGAAACACCACGCTGAACACCGGTCTTGCGCCCACCCTCCAAGCTGTCGAGTAACGCAGACAAGACAAAAAAGGCGCCCGGAGGCGCCTTTCTTCATGCGGTTGCGTTGCTTACTGACGCAGCTTGTCAGGCCGGATCAGGAAGCGTGCCAGGGCAGGCAGCAACCAGAGTGCACCAAACATGTTCCACAGGAACATGAAGGTCAGCAGAATGCCCATATCGGCCTGGAACTTGATGGCCGAGAAAATCCAGGTCGCTACGCCGATGGCCAGCGTGAAACCGGTGAACGTCACCGCCTTACCCGTGGTTTTCAACGTCTCGTAATAGGCTTCCTGCAGCGGCAGCCCCTGACGCAGGTAGGTTTCCAGACGGCTATAGATATAGATGCCGTAGTCCACCCCGATCCCCACACCCAAGGCGATCACCGGCAGCGTGGCCACCTTGACGCCAATCCCCAGGAAAGCCATCAAGGCATTGGCCAAGACCGACGTCAGTGCCAGCGGAATGATGATGCACAGTACCGCGCGGATAGAGCGGAAGGTCACCAGACACATGAAGATCACTACCGCGTAAACAGTCAGCAGCATCTTGGTCTGCGACGCTTCGATCACCACGTTGGTGGCTGCCTCGATACCGGCATTGCCGGCCGCCAGCTTGAATTCCAGCGTATCGGTGTTGTACTCCTCGGCAAAGGCCTCAACCGCTGCAGTAGCCTTGCTCAGGGTCGCTGCCTTGTGGTCATCGAGGAAGATCATCACCGGTGCCAGGGAGCACGAGGAGTTGAACATACCAGACGGCGCGCGGCTGATGGCGTTGTTCAAATTGTCCTGGTTACGCGACAACCCCTGCCACTTCAGGTTGCCCTCGTTGTTGCCCATGATCACCTGCTTGGCCACGGTCACCAGCGAGACGGCCGACTGCACCCCTTCAAGGTTGTTCATCTTCCATTCCAGCTGGTCGATGGCTTCCATGGTGCTGTGCGCCGAACACATCTCTGCTGGGGTCTTGACCATTACCACCAGAATGTCCGAGCTGGTTGAGTAGTTGTCGATGATGAACTTGTTATCCAGGTTGTAGCGCGAATCTGCACGCAGCTCCGGTGCGCCCGGATCAAGGTCACCAATGGCGACGTTCTGGCCGTGGTAGATACCAAAGGCAAAGGCCGCAATCGCCAGCAGAATGGAAATCGGCGCCACGGTCGGATGCGCAAAGCGCGCCACCGCCAACCAGGTCTTTTGCGGCCGCGCAGCACGCTCGCGATTACGCTCAACCGCGCCTTTGCTGATACCAATGTACGACATCAAAATTGGCAGCAGCATCAGGTTGGTAAGGATGATGACGCCCACACCGACGGAAGCCGCAATACCCAGCTCGCGAATCACCTCGATCTCGATCAGCAGCAGGGTAACAAAACCTACCGCATCGGAAATCAGCGCCACGATGCCCGGAATATAGAGCGCACGGAACGCCCGACGTGCGGCGTCATAGCTGCCCTGCGAGGTGGGATACTCAATCGCCATGCCGTTGATGATCTGCACGCCATGGGAAATGCCGATGGCAAACACCAGAAATGGCACCAGAATCGAGTAAGGATCCAGACCGAAGCCCAGGGTACGCAGCAGGCCCAGCTGCCAGACCACCGCGATCACCGAACACACCAGGGTGGTCAGCGAGCTCTTCAAACAGCGGGTGAACATCAGCAGCAGTACAAAGGTAATCAGCAGCGCGGCGCCAAAGAACATCACCACCTTGATGATGCCTTCGATCAGGTCACCGACTTTCTTGGCAAAACCCACGATGTGGACCTTGATGTTGGGGTTTTCGGCCTCGAAGTGCTGGCGAATCTTCTCTTCCAGCTGCCGCGAGAAATCACCGTAATCCAGTTGAATCAACTCGCTCTGATTCTCCGGATTGGGATAGGCCTCCTGCAACGGCACATCAATGATGGTCGACTTGAAGTTATTGGCCACAAGGCGACCGATTTCACCCGACTTGAGCACGTTGGCACGCAGCTCTTCGAGGTCCTCTTCGCTAGTATAGGCTGGCCGGTTGGCTACCGGCCCACCATCAAACCCGTACTCGGTTACCTCAGTCCAGCGTACATTGGGCGTCCAGAGTGAACGCAGGTTTGAACGGTCAACGCCCGGCAGGAAAAACACCTCGTCGTTGATACGCTTCAGCGTCTCCATGTATTCGGTGGAGAAGATGTCGCCATCCTCGATCTCCACCGCAATACGAATCGAGTTGCCGAGGTTAGGCAAATCGTTCTCGTGCTCGATCATGTTGACGATGTAGGGGTGCTTGAGCGGAATCATCTTCTCAAAGCTGGTATCAGGCTTTACCTGCGCGGCCTGATAGGCAAAAAACACCGTGAGTAACGCAAAGATCAGCAGTACTGCAATCCGATTATTGAAAATCAGCCGCTCCACAAAGGGTGCGGTCTCCTGATGGTGCTTGGACATCCCGTATCTCCCGGCAGAAACTTATTGTTGTGAGTCTTTAAGACCGTTGGCCGATGCTCTGACCACCCCGTGCTGTCCTACCAGCAACAGGTGCCCATCCGGCAATCGCTTGGCGGTTGCCAGCGCCACCCGGTCAGCGCGGGTGTGCGCTTCAAAGGTCTTGCCGTAATCGTCGCTGGTCAGTATCACGCCACCGGCGCCGACAATGGCCAACTTGCCATCGGCTGACAGGTTGCCGCCGAGCAGGGTCGCCTGCGGCGCCTTGTTGCTGAACTCGACCGGCTGCCAGGTGAAGCCGAAGTTTTCCGAACGGTAGAGGTTGCCGCGCAAGCCCCAGACCACTACCTGGCCGGTTTTGCCGGTGCCGGAGACACCAAACCAGGTCCCGTCGTAGGGCGAGGTGTCGAGGGTCTCCCAGGTATCGCCGTAGTCGGAGGAGCGATACAGGCTGCCCATTTCGCCAACCATCATCAGCCCTGCGTTGTGCACCGGGGCGATGGCGTTGTAATGCATGCCGTACTCGTTATCGATGCTGTCGCTGCGATCCTCCCAGGTGGCGCCACCGTCGTCGGTGCGCAGAAAGAGCCCATAGGCACCCACGGCAAAGCCGGTCTGATCATCACGGAACCAGACATCCATGAGCGGTCGCTCAAGCAGGCCCGGGCCGTCCGGGTCGGCGGGCTGGTCCAGTGCCGGGTCACGGTACTGCAGCGCCCAGTTCTGCCCACCATCGCTGCTGTGCAGGATCATCGAGTCATGTCCCACCGCCCAGCCATTCTGCTCATCGACAAAATAGACCGCTGTCAGCACCTGGCGCGCAGGTACTTCAGCCTGCGTCCAGCTTTCACCCTGGTCATCGGAATAGAGAATGTGGCCGCGGCTGCCAACCGCTACCAGACGCTCGCCGGCGCTGACGGCATCAAGCAGCAGCGTCTTGCTCGCTAGGTCAGACATGATGGCCGGCTCCGGCGCGGCGGCCAGCGGTTGTGCGTCCTGCGCCACCGCAGCACCAGCCGGCGCCAGCAGTGCCGCGCTGATACCCAGTGCGTGCAGCACTGAGCGGCTTATCCGGTGTTTGCGGTGTTTCAGACCTGGATTCGGGCTAACTGCCTGGACTGTAGATTGAGTGCGCCCTTCGCTGCGCTCACGCATACGCCATTCCCCCTTATTGTTGTCAGAAGCCGCCAGCTAGACGGAATCAACAATACTAACGAGGACGCACCCACCCCGCCAACCGCTCGCGGTTATCTTTTGTTAATCAGCATATTGATAACAGTTCGCGTATTTTAGCCGCAATATCAGGTAACAACTTTTGCGCGGCGGTTTATCGCGGACATAAAAAAACCCGCCTATCAAGGCGGGTTTTTAACTACTCAGGCGATCAGTGAGTCATCTTGCTCGCCTTGGAACGACGCACCTTCTCTGGATTGATCAGGAAGCGCGCCAGAGCCGGCAGCAGCAGCATGGCACCGATCATGTTCACCAGGAACATGAAGGTCAGCATCAGACCCATATCCGCCTGGAACTTGATGGCGGAGAAGATCCAGGTAGCCACACCAATGGCCAGACACAGACCGGTGAAGAGTACCGCTTTACCGGTGGAACGCAGGGTCTCGTAGTAGGCTTCCTGCAGCGGCATACCGGCCCGCAGGAAACTTTCCAGTCGGCTGTAGATGTAGATACCGTAGTCAACGCCCACGCCTACACCCAGCGCGATCACAGGCAGAGTCGCGACCTTCATGCCAATGCCCAGGAACGCCATCAGCGCGTTACCCATGACCGACGTCAGTACCAGCGGCAGAACGATACAGATGGTTGCTGGCAAGGAACGGAAGGTCATCAAGCACATCAGGCCAACCCAGACGTATACCAGCGCCAGAATCAGCAGCTCGGAGCTGGAGATAACGTCGTTGGTAGCAGCTTCAATACCGGCGTTACCTGCTGCCAGTTTGAACTCGAAGGTATCGGTGTTGTACTCGGCAGCAAACTCTTTCACCGCATCGGTAGCGCGGGTCAGGGTATCGGCCTTGTGGTCATCGAGGAAGATCATTACCGGTGCCAACGAACAGGCAGCGTTGAACATGCCCGAAGGTGCACGGCTGATAGCGTTGTTCAGGTTGTCCTGGTTACGCGACAGACCCTGCCACTTGAGGTTGCCCTCGTTGTTACCCATCAGCACCTGCTTGGCTACGGTTACCAGCGATACGGCCGACTGCACACCTTCCAGGTTGTTCATCTTCCACTGCAGCTGGTCGATGGCTTCCATGGTTTCGTAGGCAGAGCACTTCTCCGGCGGCGTCTTGACCATCACCACCAGAATGTCCGAGCTGGTGGAGTAGTTCTGGATGATGAAGTCGTTATCCAGGTTGTAGCGCGAGTCCGGGCGCAGCTCAGGGGCACCGGCATCCAGGTCACCGACCTTGATGTTGTGTTCCTGATAGATAAAGCAGGCTACACCACCGACCAGAGCAACAATTACCATCCAAGGCGCCACGTTCGGGTGGGCAACATAGGAGATGGTGCGCCAGAACGGATGCTCACGCACCGCGTCGCGCTTGCTGCGCTCAATGGCCTTTTTGCTGATACCCAGGTAGGAAATGGTAACCGGCAGCATGATCAGGTTGGTAAACACGATTACCGCCACACCGATGGAAGCACCGATGGCCAGTTCGTGAATCACGCCGATATCCATGACCAGCAGCGTGATAAAGCCCACTGCGTCGGCCAGAATCGCGATCATGCCCGGCAGGAACAGCTGACGGAATGTGCGACGTGCTGCGGTCAGGGCGTTATCAGCCTCACCCGATTGCAGCGCAATACCGTTGATCTTCTGTACGCCGTGGGAAATACCGATGGCGAAGATCAGGAATGGCACCAGCATCGAATACGGGTCCAGACCGAAGCCGACCAGATTGATCAGGCCCAACTGCCAGATAACCGCGATAACCGTGGTAACCAGTACCGACACGGTACTGCGAATACACCAGGTGAACAGGTACAGCAGTACAAAGGTAATCAGGAAGGCGATGCCGAAGAAAGCAACAACGCCCATCAAGCCATCGATCAGGTCACCCACTTTCTTGGCGAAACCGACGATGTGGATCTTGATGTTGGGGTTCTCGGACTGGAAGCGATCACGCACCTTCTCTTCCAGCTGGTGAGAAAACTCCTTGTAGTCCAGACGCAGCAGCTCGCTCTGGTTCTCCGGGTTCGGATAGAACTCCTGCAACGGCACGTCGATGATGCTCGACTTGAAGTTGTTCGCTACCAGACGACCGATTTCACCGGACTTAAGTACGTTGGCGCGCAACTCGTCCAGGTCCTGCTCGTTGGTGTACGACGGATGATTGGTGACCGGGCCACCATCAAAGCCGTACTCGGTCACCTCGGTCCAGCGCACGTTCGGCGTCCACAACGAGCGCAGGTTGGAACGGTCTACCCCGGGCAGGAAGAAGACTTCGTCATTGATCTGCTTGAGCGTTTCCATGTACTCGGTGGTGAAGATATCGCCATCTTCAATGGCCACCGCAATACGAATGGAGTTGCCAAGGTTGGCCAGATCGTTCTGGTGCTCCAGCATGTTGACAATGTAGGGGTGTTCCAGCGGAATCATCTTGCCGAAACTGGTATCAGGGCGAACCTGCAGCGCCTGATAGCCGAGAAACACAGTAATAAGAGAGAAAAGCAAAACAACGATCAGGCGGTTGTTGAATACCAACCGTTCCATGAAAGTCGCGTTTTCCTGGTCGCGAGACATCCAGATTCTCCTGGCTTGTAGTTATTATCAGTTGGCTTTGAGACCGTTAGCCCCGGCAGTCGAAACGCCGTGCTGGCCTACAAGCAAGATTTTACCGTTATCCAGCACCGTGGCCGACGCCAGCGCAATACGATCAGGGCGGGTTACCACGTTGAAGGTCTGGCCGCCGTCGTGACTGACCACTACCACACCGCCTGCGCCAACGACCGCCAGCTCACCGCTGGCGGAGAGGTTACCGCCCAACAGAGTAGCCCCGGTAGGCAGATCAACCTCCTGCCAGCTGTCACCAAAATCGGTGGAGCGGAACATGTTGCCACGCAACCCCCAAACCAGTACGACGTTGCTCTGCGTGGTACCGCTAACGCCAAACCAGGAACCGTCATAGGGCATGTCGGTCAGGGTTTCCCAGCTATCGCCGTAGTCAGCCGAGCGATACATGGTGCCCATCTCGCCGGCCAGGAACAGACCTGCGCCCTTGATTTCAGCGATCGCGTTGTAATGGAAGCCATCCGGGTTATCGACCACATCGCTGAGGTCCTCCCAGTTTTTGCCACCGTCGTCGGTACGCAGGAAGATGCCATATGCACCCACGGCAAAACCGGTATTGGCGTCGCGGAACCAGACGTCCATCAACGGCCGCTCCAGCAGACTGGGGCCATTGGGGTCCATTGGCTCATCCAGCTCGGGGTCGCGATACTGCATCGCCCAAGTCTGGCCGCCATCGGTGGTATTCAGGATCAACGAGTCGTGTCCAACCGCCCAGCCGTTCTTGTCATCGACAAAATAGACTGCCGTCAGCAACTGACGGACCGGCACTGCGGCCTGTGTCCAGCTACCGCCCTGGTCGTCGGAATAAACGATGTGGCCACGAGCACCCACCGCCACCAGGCGCTCACCGGCCTTGGCTGCGTCGAGCAGCAGGTCAGAAGCAGCCAGCTTGGATTCAACGGCGGGTTTGATGTCTTCCTTTGCTTCCGCCAGGCTCACGCCAGGCATAGCAAAGCCGGCAACAACGGCAGACAGCGCCAGCGTTGACAAGACTGAACGAATGGGAAAATTTTGCTTGCTGGTCGGTTGAAACGTGTTCGCCCGGACCATGAATGGAGCGCGCCAATTGACAGGCTTACGCATACACCACCCCTCTTTGTTTTTATAAGGTGCCCTGCTCCGCAAGGGAACGATGAACAGATGTCGCCATGCTTGGAGAGCTGAAACAGACGTCATGAAATCAGCTACCGCTCCAGCGGACAAGGCATATTAGAGGCCTACAACTTGCTGCACAAATACCTCTTGGTAATTTTTTATTAAAATGTTGGCCTTGCGCTGACGAAGTAACTCATTTATCAGCGCTCAACTCAAGCCCCCCGACCCCATACGGGGAGCATTTGGCCAGTATCCCCGGTCAAGCCAGCGACTTGCTCACCACTTCGTATACGTCTGGCGACAGCTTGTCGGTTGCCAGAATCCGCGCCAACTCCTGCTGCATCAGCTGCTGACGGTCGGTGGCAAACTTGCGCCAGCGACTGAGCGGCGTAACCAGGCGTGCCGCAACCTGCGGATTGAGGCGATCCAGTTCGATGATGCGATCGGCCAGGAAGCGGTAGCCGGCGCCATCGGCGCGATGGAAATTGACCAGGTTCTGGTTGGCGAAAGCGCTAATCAGCGCCCGGACCTTGTTCGGATTGCGCAGGGTGAACAGCGGATGCTGCATTAAAGCCTCTACCCGCTCCAGGCCGCCAGGCTGCGTACTGCCAGCCTGAATACTGAACCACTGATCCATCACCAGCGGGTAGGCTGCCCAGCGTTCGGCAAAGTGCTCAAGTGCAGCCTGGCGCGGCTGCTCGAAGGGCGAGTTGACCAGCGCCACCAGCGCGGCCTGACGGTCGGTCATGTTGTCCGCCTCAACAAACTGCCGCATACACTGCTGCACGACGGCCTGATCCTCGGTCAGCATCAGGTAACCCAACAGAGTGTTTTTCAGGCTGCGCGTAGCCATGGCGTCGGCATCGGCGCTGTACTGGGCGCTGACCTGCAGACTGTCAAAGCGCTGTTGCAGCTCGCTCTTCAGGCTGCGTGCCAGTTCAGCACGCAGCCATTCACGGGCAAAGTGGATGGCGTCTACGTGGGCGGTCTCAGCCAACTCGACCAGGTAGGCCTCTGACGGCAGACGAATGATCTCGGCCACCATGGCGGCATCCAACGCGCTATCAGCCAATACGGTGCGGTAAATATCCGCCAGGCGCTGGTCCAGGTGCAGCGGCCGGCCGGCACGATGGATCTCGACCAACCCTTGCAGAACGTCGACCGCCAGCCCCTGCGCGGCTTCCCAGCGATTGAAGCCATCGGGATCATGCTTGGCCAGAAACACACGATCATCACGGCTGTAGGGATAGCTCAGCTTGACCGGCGCCGAGAAGCCCCGCAGCAGCGAAGGCAGTGGCTCCTGATCGATATTGGCAAACACGAACTCCTGCTCGGCTTCAGTCACCGACAATACCGTTTCATTGCCGCGGCCCTGCTGCTCACCAGCCAACTGCAGCGGCAATTCCTGACCTGCGGAGTCGAGCAACGCCATACGCACCGGGATCACCTGCGGCAGCTTCTCGCTCTGCCCCGGCGTGGCCGGGCAATGCTGACGGAAGCTCAGACGGTATTCGCGCCGCGCTGCATCGTAATGGCTGGCCACGTCGAGACGCGGCGTACCGGCCTGACTGTACCAACGCTTGAACTGGCTGAAATCGGCGCCGTTGGCGTCTTCCAGCGCCTTGATGAAGTCATCGCAGGTCACCGCCTGACCGTCGTGCCGTTCAAAATACAGATCAGTGCCCTTGCGGAAGCCTTCCGCGCCCAGCAGCGTATGCAGCATACGCACTACTTCGGCGCCCTTCTCGTAAACGGTCAGGGTGTAGAAGTTGGATATCTCGATAAAAGAGTCCGGGCGTACCGGATGCGCCATGGGACCGGCATCTTCGGCAAACTGGTTGGCACGCAGAAAGGTAACGTCCTCAATGCGTTTGACCGTGCGCGAGTTCATGTCCGCAGAAAACTCGGAATCGCGGAAGACGGTGAAGCCTTCCTTCAGCGACAGCTGGAACCAGTCGCGGCAAGTCACGCGGTTGCCTGACCAGTTATGGAAATACTCGTGGGCGACGACCGCCTCGACGCGCTGAAACGCCATATCGGTCGCGGTATCCTGCTGCGCCAGAACACAGCTGGAGTTGAAGATGTTCAGGCCCTTGTTTTCCATCGCGCCCATATTGAAGTCGTTGACCGCGACAATCATGAAGATATCCAGATCGTATTCGCGGCCATAAACCTCTTCATCCCAGCGCATGGAACGCTTGAGACTGTCCATCGCGTGGTCGCACTGCTCGCGGTTTTCCGGCTCCACGTAAATACGCAGGTCAATCTCGCGACCAGTCATGGTGGTGAAACTGTCCTGCAACAGGCACAGGTCACCGGCCACCAGGGCAAACAGGTAAGCGGGTTTTGGGAATGGATCTTCCCAACTGATCCAGTGACGCCCGCCTGCGTGCTCGCCGGAGGCGATGGGATTGCCGTTGGAGAGCAGTACCGGATAGCTGCCGCGATCGGCCACGACCGTCGTGGTAAAGCGGCTCATGACGTCCGGGCGATCAAGGTAATAGGTAATCTTGCGGAAGCCTTCGGCTTCGCACTGGGTACAGAACATGCCGCCAGACTTGTACAGGCCTTCAAGCGCCGTATTGTTCTGCGGCTCGATGCGCGTGGTAATGGCCAGGGCAAAACTCGCCGCCTGCGGCTGCAGGGTCAGGCTGTCGTCATCGACCTGATAGTCGGCCAGCGGCTGATCGTCGAGTTCGACCGAGACCAGCTCCAGCAATTGGCCGTCGAGTACCAGCGGCGGCTGCGCATCACCCTGCGGCTTGACATCATTCAGGCGAATACTCAGACGACTATGAACCAGCGCATGGTCCTCGAACAGCTCGAAGGTCAGTTGGGTTTCATCAATCCAGTAATCGGGCTGTTGATAGTCCTTGAGGTAGATCGTCTTAGGTTGTTCGGTACGCATGGGAAGCCTCTTTGCGGCGCAGGCCGGCAAGTAAAAGTTCGGTCCGCTGCAATATTGGGGCAGCGGGCTGGAATCGCGTTGTCAGCTGACGCTGAAAGCCAGTTGATAAGCAGTATATTTGCGAATATTGATGACGGCGGTATCCAGCAGCAAATACTGTCCCTTGATGCCCAGCAGCGTGCCCTCGAGCAATGGTTCCTTGTCGAGGTTGGCCGACTGCGGCTTGGCCACGTAGTGCTCTACCGGATAGCGAATCTGCAAGGGTGCGATGTCGTTGATCGGCTGAATTGCCTGCAGACCGAACTGCGCCTGCAACGCCTCAATACCCTCCCCGACCAGACCGAGCAGACGCTCGCGCTCAGCGATCAGATCCAGCTGCTCCGGCTCGCCGCGCAGCAAGGCTCGCCAGTTGGTCTTGTCGGCCACGTGCTGACGGATCAGGTCCTCTACCAAGCCCGACTGCTGCCGCGTGGCCACCCGCAGTATCGGCAATGCCTGGCTGGCACCCTGATCAATCCAGCGGGTTGGAATCTGGGTTGCGCGGGTAATGCCGACCTTGAGACCGGACGAGTTGGCCAGATAGACAATATGGTCAGTCATGCAGAACTGCTCGCCCCAGGCCGGGTCACGACAGGTACCCAGGTGGTAATGGCACTTTTCCGGGCTCATGATGCAGCTATCGCACTGCGCCAGCTTGGTAACACAGGGGTAACAGTAGCCCTGATTGAAGCTCTTCTTGGTCTTGCGCCCACAATGTACACAGTTGATCTGACCAAGCGCCTGCAGACGAATCTGCTTGCCGATGGCGTCATTCAGGGCGATGCGCTGCTCGCCCAACGGCAGCTTGTAGTCAACCGTCGCCGCCGCATCTGCCAGCTCACCCAGCATCTTGCGTACGCTGCCCTGGGTTTCCAGCTGCGCCATCAGTGCAGGGTCTCCGAGCCGGTAGAAAACAGGATATTGGGAATATCCTTTTTCTCGGACTTGCAGGCCTGCGGCCCCATATAACCGGTGCGCTCCTCTTCCGGCAGATTGTCCTGCTCCCAGGCAATCATCGCCTGCAGGCAGAGTTCTTTCTGCTCCTGCGTCAACTTGCGGCCATCAGGCCACTTGCCGATTTCCACGGCGAGCTTGAGGGCGGCGTACACATCCGGGGTGATATTGCGCAGCATGTCGATGAAAGTGGTCATCAGTACTCCGGCGAGAATGGAAAACGGCGGTTATTGTAACCCGTCACAGGCGCCGCTGCAGCGCGCCGGCGATACTGCCAAACAGGCAGCCGACCAGCAGCCCACTGACGTGCGCGGCATTGGCAATGGCGCCAAACCCCAGCACAGTGATCAAGCCCGACATGCACAGCACCAGCCAGGCCAGCATCATGATCACCACCCCCTTGGGCAGCGCGAAATACACGTTGGGGGCGATCAACTGATACAGCCAGCAATAGCCCAGCAAACCGTACAGCACGCCGGAGAGACCGCCAAACAGGCCGGAGGTACCGCTCCACCACCACTGGGCGGTATTGGAAATCACCCCTATCAGCAGGGTCAGACCCAGCAACCAGAGCGCCCCCGAGCGCATTTCAATACGCCGACCCAGCTCCCAGAACCAGAGCGCATTGAAGGCCAGGTGCATCAAACCAAAATGGATAAAGATGGGCGTAATCAGCCGCCACCACTGCTGCATATCGGGTTGTGCGGCGAGATAGCCGCTAGCCTCCAGCGGCGTATAAGTGAGCAGCACCACGTTCTCGATGTTACTGCCCAGACCGGTAAATACGGCCACCAGTGCGGTGGCAAGCAACACCAGCAAGGTTGCAGGAATCAAACGATATGACTGACGCCAATAGGCTCGAGCCGGTGTCTCGGCAACACTTTGTGGTGCGATGTTGGGGATATCATCAAGACCACGTTCATAAAGCGCCTTCACGGCATCGGCGGTTGCCTGGTCGACCACCCAGACCACCTGCACACCGCGCTCCTCGCTAACGCGATGCACAACGCGGCGACTACGCAAAAAGCGCACCAGCGGGCGCAGGTCTTCTTCCAGCGAACAGGTCAAAGCACGTTGCATGAAATCCTCAAGCGTAATGGGGTACGTCTACCCAGACGAAGTGATCCTGGTTCAGCTTTAGTTCACCGTCCCAGCGGTAGGCAACGAGCTTGCCGTACTTGACCGCGCTGTAATCCAGACACGCCAGATTGGGACGAATAGGTTGCGGTTGGCCCTGCTGCCAGTAGTGTCCGACAAACAGGATGGGGTCATCGGGACGGTAGATCTGCAACGCCTGCTTTTGTTCCGCGCTGAGCGCCAGCGCGGCAATATCGTGCGGCAGCGCGTCAGGCTGAAAGACCACATCGCCATAGGTCTGAGGGTCTTCTTCCCAGAACTTGGTGCGAAAGGCTGCGCGGGTGAAACCATCCTTGCCGGTCATGGTGATGCCGTTGGGCAGGCGCATGTCCGTACCGCGCAGCAGGCGATCCAACACCCTGGATTCGAAATTGCCCCACTTTCCGGCGGCGCGCAGAAAATCCGCGTCAATACAGCCATCGGGGTGCAACGCGCGGAAGGGTTCGATCAGCCGAGCGTCCCAGCAGGCATGCACCAGGCGTATCTCGTTGCAGTCAAGAAACAGCGGCAATTCGTAGAACCAGTCCAGAAAACCCTGCCACTCATCCGGCCAGGCAGCAAACTGGTCGAGCGTATCGCCGATCAGACGCAGATGGCGCTCGTTGTGCTCGCGCATGAATTCGCGCCCGGAGTCCGGCGGCGCAGGCGTGGCCCAACACAGCGCATTGAATTCATGATTGCCCATGATGCAGCGCGCGCTGCCAGCCTCGACCATGTCACGCACCAGGTGCAATGCCTCACGGATACGCGGCCCACGGTCGATGATGTCACCCAGAAACAGCGCTTGCCGACGGGGATGCCGCCACACGCCGGCCTGCTTGCGATAGCCCATATGATCAAGCAGGCGCTCGACGGTCAGTGCACAGCCATGCACATCACCGATGATGTCGTATCCACGCTCGCTCTCCAGCACACTCATTTACTGGTCCGTGAGACGGCTGGACCATCCCAGTTTGCTGCGACAGATGGCGTAGAAATTGTGATCCAGCGGGTGCAGCAGACGCAGCTTCTGCGGCTTCTTGCGGATGGTGATGCTATCGCCGGGGGCACAGGAGATATGTACCTGACCATCGCAGCTGACCTGCGGGTAGATACCATTCTGATTGGAAATGATGATCTTCAATTCGCTGTTGCCGTCGACCACAATCGGCCGGCTCGACAAGGTATGCGGGAACATCGGCACCAGCACCACGGCATCCAGCTTGGGATGCATGATCGGCCCGCCGGCGGATAACGAATAAGCGGTAGAGCCGGTAGGCGTCGCTACAATCAGGCCATCGGACTTCTGGCTGTAGACAAACTGACCGTCGACGTAGAGCTCAAACTCGATCATTCGCGCCGATTTGCCCGGGTGCAGCACCACATCATTCAGGGCTTCGCTGGTGCCCAGTTGCTCTTCGCCGCGGCGTACGAAGGCGTCCAGCAAAAAGCGCGTTTCCACCATGTACTGCCCTGCCAGCACCTCGCCGACGCGGTGCTCCAGCTCATCCGGCGGAATATCCGTGAGAAAGCCAAGACCGCCACGGTTAACCCCCAGCACCGGAATATTGTAGCGACACAACGCACGGGCGGCGCCCAGCAGACTGCCATCCCCGCCGACCACGATGACCAAGTCGCAGATCTCGCCCATCATCTTGCGCGAGCACACCTGCTGCTGGTGACCCGGAAACAGGTCGGCGACCGCATCCTCAAGAATCACGGTATGCCCGCTGTCGAGCAGAAAGCGCTTCAAGCGTTTGAGGGTATCCACCACTCGTCCGCTGCCGAGTCGACCGATTAGCCCGATATTGCGGAACTGATCCATACCACCTCTTTGCCTGTGCGCTTGAGAGATGCGCGGACATGTCGGAGACTGCCCGGACAACAACGCTCTTCTGGAGCGCCGATTATTCCGCAGCCAGCCGCGGCTGGCAAATCAGGAACCGCGCCATGCTTCCGCAATTCCGCCACGACATAGTGCGCGACCTGGCCTGGGTAGCCTTCAGCCCGCCGCTGCTCGACGGTAGCACCCTGCCCCAGCGTGACCCGCTGCAGGACAGTGTCTGGCGAGCCAACCCGGACGCACTACTTCAGCGCCTGCAGCAGTTGGATGAAACGCCGGAGGACCTCGCTGGGCTTTTTCCGGCCGCCCGAGACCGACGTCTGGGCAACTATTACGAACGGCTGTGGCACGCTCTGCTCACACTTGCTCCGGATGTAACCATAGTGGCGCACAATATCGCGCTGCGCGAGCAAGGTCGCACCCTGGGTGAGCTGGATTTGATTATCCACGCCGCCAATGGCGAGTTGGTGCACCTGGAACTGGCGATCAAATTCTACCTGGGCAGACCTGAATTGCTGACCACCCGCAGCGACTGCAGTGATCCGGCGCTCTGGTGGGGACCGGACCCGAGCGACCAACTGGCGCGCAAGGTCGACCGCCTGCGTGATCATCAGTTACCTCTGGTCAGCCAGCTTGCATCGCATTGTTCCGAGCCCATACCACAGCCCAGCTGCTCGGCGGTCTGGCTGCAGGGCTATCTGTTTCAACCTGCCGCACAGCACATGCCCCCCGCCTGTGGACAGCAGCCAAGACCGGGGCAGCAATGGTGGTGTCAACGCCATGAAGTGACGCAGATGCTGCCCGCCGACAGCCAATGGCTGGCGATACCGCACAAGGAATGGTTGATGCCCCCGCGTGCGGCGCCAGGCTCGCTGTTGCGGCCAAATCAGATGGCTGAGGTTTTCGAGAAGGCCAGAGCACGTCAGGCGGTGATGTTTGCTCGAATAGATTCGATAGCGGACTATGAGCCGCTGCACGCAGACCGGTTGATCTGCGTCGCAGATGACTGGCCAGCCTGATCAGTCGATATCGGTAGAGGTACGGCTCTGCAGCTTTACCAGATCACGCTTGAGTGCCACGTTCAGCTTCTGCTGCTGGGCCAGTTCCTGCTTGATATCCAGCAACTCCCCCTGAACGATCTCAAGGTGATCGGCGTGGGTGCCCTTCAGCTCAGCCAGCGCCTGATCCTTCTCCAGCGTCAGCGCTTTCAGCCGGTTGTTCAGCAGCTCGATCTGACGCTGATACTCGCGGGTTTCCAGCGCGTGCTGCTCCAACACCTCATCCAGGTCATCGCTATGCGGCGCACTGGACTCGATTGGCATCAGGGTAGTGTTATCCGGGTCGATGATCACCCCACTGCCGTACCAGCTGTCTTCCGCAGCCACTTGCAGCCGCTCGGGCGAAATGATGCCAATGGCTTCTTCGTCTTCGCCGAGAATGCCGAGAGTATTGCGCGTTACGGCGTCCTTGATCAGGGCCAGATCATTGGTGCCGGCACGCTGACCAGGCTTCCACAGCAGCGGCCGATAATTGGGCTGCTTGTTGTAGCCGAGGCAGACCAGGCGAATTGGACCACCGCCCATATCGGGGCCGCGTTCAGCTTTCTCGGCCAGCTGCCGCAATGGCATGTTCCACAGCCGATTGACGTAGCCGTCCAAGTCGAAGTCGAGTGTAAAGAACACCGCTGCACGAACTTGCAGCCGCGAGTTGATCTGCACGAAAGCGGCTTCTACCGTTTCATCAGCAAATTCAGGTGACGCCACGAGGCCGTCCAGCAATGCTTCGAACTCCGGAAACAGCATTTCCTTGCATATGCCGCGTTCCGAGAAAAACATTACCGCCTCAGTGAGCATTGGCTTTGTTGCGGTGCTCATCATCTATCTCCTTGCCCTGCTCAATACTCTGCGCCTTTTTTTCGGCAAATGCATCCCGTATGCCGTGTAAGGCAATCAGTGTAAGGAAAAGGTTCAAGCGGGTGTGTGACCGACTTGGCAAGCAGTCAATCACATCCGGCAGATGTGGCCTTACCCATAGGCACGGCGCGGCCTGGGAGAAGAGCGGCCATAGCCGCAAGCGCAGAACCCGGCTTGCGGCTATGGTTCAGACTCAGAGCGCTGCGGCCAGCCGTGAGCCCTGGTCGATGGCGCGCTTGGCGTCCAGTTCGGCGGCCACATCGGCACCGCCAATCAGGTGCACAGGCTTACCGGCCAACTCCAAGTCCGCATGCAGCTCGCGCAAAGGCTCCTGCCCGGCGCAAAGAATAATGGTATCGACGGGCAATACCTTGTCCTCGCCGCTCTCGCCAATGCGAATGTGCAACCCTGCATCGTCCACCTTGAGGTAATTGACCGAGTTGAGCATCTGCACTTGCTTGGCCTTGAGTCCGGCGCGATGAATCCAGCCGGTGGTTTTGCCCAGGCCGTCGCCGACCTTGCTGGTCTTGCGCTGCAGCAGGTAAACCTCGCGCGCCGGCGGATGTGGCTGGGCCTTGACGCCGGCGATGCCGCCACGGGCCTGCAGTGCGGGATCAATCCCCCACTCCTTCCAGAACAGGTCAATATCCTGGCTCGGACTGGTGCCCTGGTGGGTAATCATCTCGCTGACGTCAAAACCGATACCACCCGCCCCAATCACGGCCACACGCTGGCCTACCGGCTTGCGTTCCAGGATGGCATCCAGATAACCAATGACCTTCGGATGGTCGATACCCGGTATCGCTGGCGTGCGCGGCACGATGCCGGTCGCCAGGATAACCTCGTCGAATTCAGCCAGATCGGCAGCACTGACCCGGCGATTCAATTGCAGGTTCACCCCGGTTACCTCGATACGCTTGCCGAAGTAACGCAGCGTTTCATAGAACTCCTCCTTGCCCGGCACCCGCTTGGCCACGTTGAACTGGCCGCCAATCTCGCTGGCCGAGTCAAACAGCGTAACCTGATGGCCGCGTTCGGCCGCGACGGTAGCTGCAGCAAGGCCTGCCGGCCCTGCACCAACCACTGCGATATTTTTCACTTGCGTCGTGGGGATGTAATTGAGTTCGGTCTCGTAACAGGCGCGCGGGTTAACCAGACAGCTGGTCAGCTTGCCGCCAAAAGTGTGGTCCAGACAGGCCTGGTTACAGCCGATGCAGGTATTGATTTCATCCGCTCGACCCGCAGCGGCCTTGTTGACGAAGTCGGGGTCGGCCAGGAACGGGCGTGCCATGGAGATCATGTCGGCAGCGCCTTCGGCCAGTAACTGGTTGGCCAGTTCAGGCGTATTGATGCGGTTGGTGGTGACCAGCGGGATGGACACCTCACCTTTCAGCTTGGCGGTCACTTTGGCGAAAGCACCGCGCGGCACCTTGGTGGCGATGGTCGGAATACGTGCCTCGTGCCAGCCGATACCGGTGTTGATGATGGTCGCACCGGCCTGCTCGATGGCCTTGGCCAGCTTGACGATTTCATCCCAGGTGCTGCCGCCTTCGACCAGATCCAGCATCGACAGACGGTAGATGATGATGAACTCGGGGCCGACCGCCTCGCGTACGCGGCGGACGATCTCCACCGGCAAACGCATGCGGTTTTCATAGCTGCCGCCCCAGCGGTCGGTGCGCTTGTTTACATGCGCGACCAGAAACTGGTTGATGAAGTAACCTTCCGAACCCATGACTTCCACGCCGTCGTAACCCGCTTCCTTGGCCAACGAGGCACAACGGGCGAAATCGGCGATCTGCTTCTCGATTCCTTCCTCATCCAGTTCCTTGGGGGTGAACGGGTTGATCGGCGCCTGCACCGCGCTGGCGGATACCTGCTTGGGGCTGTAGGCATAACGACCTGCGTGCAGAATCTGCATGCAAATCTTGCCGCCTTCGGCGTGCACTGCCTCGGTGATTACCTTGTGCTGGGCTGCCTCTTCCGGCGTGGTCATTTTCGCCGCGCCGTGTGCCACGCAGCCCTCTTCATTCGGGCCGATGCCGCCGGTGACAATCAGACCAACCCCGCCGCGCGCGCGCTCGGCGAAATAGGCCGCCATGCGATTGAAGCCATTGGGTCGCTCTTCCAGACCGGTGTGCATCGATCCCATCAAGGTACGGTTGCGCAGCGTGGTAAAGCCCAGATCCAGCGGGGCCAGCAGTTCGGGGTAGTGGGTTTGTGCGGTCATGGTTATCTCATCGCCTCGTCAGCGTCATCAGGACGGCTCTCGATTGATTGCCCGGAGCCTGTTATGGGCAAAACAATAGGCCCACCCCGGTGGTCGCTCAATCACCCAAAGTGACACATTCATAACTACAAATTACACTGCACAGCTACCAATCACCTCGCCATTCGAAGCAGGCAGCCCTAACTACGATGAAACTCGGCGATATCTCTGTCAGCTACCTGCTCAGCCTGCGCACAGCCATCCGGCAGCATCAGCTCGACCCCGCGCCATTGCTTGAGCGTTTTGGCATCACTGAGGCGCTGCTTGCCGAGCCGCATGCGCGCATCAGCATCCCGCGCTTCATGCGTCTGGGCAATGCAGCCATCCGCTACACCAAGAACCCTGCCATCGGCTTGATCATGGGCAGCCACAGCCAGCTCAGCCACCTGGGTCTGGCCGGCATGACAGCGCAGTGTGCGCCCAGTCTGGCAGAGGCTTTCGAAGTCATGGTCCGCTACGAGCGTCTGACCAGCCAGAACTACCGGGGGCATTCCAGTTTCGAGGCACCGGCGCTGCGTTTCTACTCGATTGCGCCTTACAACATGTTCAATCTGTTCGTGGTCGACTCGGCCCTGTCGGCGCGGGCGCTGGCAGGCAGGCAACTGACGGGCGGACAAGCGCAGCTGCGCGAAGTACATATCGAGTTTCCACCGCCCACCTACGCAGCCCGTTACGAGGAATTGTTTCAATGCCCTGTGCTGTTTTCCCAGCAGCACAACCAGTTGGTGTGGGAGCCGCGCAGCCTGCAGCTACCGCTGACGCAAAGTGCACCCGGCCACTATCAACACCTGCTCACACTGTGCGATCAGCGGCTGCATGAGTTGACGCGGCATCGGGGCCTGCGCGAGCGGGTGGAAAGCATAGTGGCGCCGCAACTGCATCAGAAATTACCCAGCCTGATGCAAGTAGCGCGCGAGCTCGGTCTACCGTCATGGACGCTGCGGCGGCGCCTGCAACAGGAGGACCATACTCGCTTTCAGGACATCATTGATGACATGCGCCGCGAGTTGGCCATCAGCTATATAAGAGATACCGAACTGGCACTGGGCGAAATTGCATTTCTGCTGGGCTTTTCATCACCGGAAGCATTTCAGCGCGCGTTCAAGCGCTGGACCGGATCGGCGCCAGGGAGTTACCGGAGGGGAATACTCGAGAAAGGTAAATCAGATAAACAATTAAAACAGTAGGTTAGCGACTTTTCATAGAAAACGCATAAAGAGACTTACATCTCTTCAGCGTCTTCTACATCCTCGTCGCGTTGCTGCATTTGTTGCTCGATCAGCTCTTCAATATAGTCACTCATTGTCCATTTCCCTTTTCTTCTTTGATGATCATGACGTACTGCCAACGGGTTTTACGTTAGCCACGCCAGATGACATTCAGATGAAAGAGAGAGTGGAAAGTTCCCGCCGCTCAGACCAGCACCACTGCCACAACCACCAGCGCCAGGCATTCGAAGCCTTCGAGCAAGGCGCCAGCGGTGTCGCCGGTGGTCCCGCCCAGGCGCGCCATCAGCTGCTTGCGCCAGTACAGCAGCAGCGCCACGGCGACCAACAACGCCAACAGACCGGGCCAGCCAAAGCACAGCAGGGCCAGTGCATTCCCCGCCAGCACCCATTGCATGCGCGAGCGCGGCATGGCTTGCGTGAGACTGGCACCAAGGCCACCCGCGCGCACATAGGCCGTGCTCAGCAGCAGCGCCGGCAACAGGCAACGCCCGAGCCAGGGCGCAATCAGTAACAGCTGCCACTGCTGATCACGCAGCAATACCAATAGCGCGCAGTACTTCAACAACAGACACAGCACCAGAGCCAACACCCCCATAGGACCACAGGCCGGGTCTTTCATGATGGCCAGCGTGCGCTCGCGGTCGCCAAAACCACCCACCCAGGCGTCGACGGTATCCGCCAGGCCATCCAGGTGCAGTCCACCGGTTATCCATACCCAGAATGCCAGCAGCATTGCCGCGCGCAGGATCACATCAACGCTACCAAGCAGCGCGTTCGCTGCGAGCAGCAATGCCCCCAGCAGCAGCCCCACCAGCGGGTACCAGAGCAGCGATTCGGCGCTTTCACTGGCGCTCGGCACCCGCCGCAGACGCACCGGCAAACGGGTCAGAAATTGCAACGCCACGGCAAAAGGCATCATGCGGTGAGCTCCCGTAGGCCGCATCGCGGGTCAAACTCAAGCGCAACCAGCTCGGCATAGCCTACCGTCACCTGCAACAACGCAGCGGGCGCCAACCCGCGGGCGCGCGCCAGCAGTAGCCGCATAACCCCGGCGTGGCACACCACCAGCAAGCGTTGCCCGGCATAGCACGCGTGCAGGTGCTGCAGGGCGCTATCGATGCGCGCTGCAAAGGCTTGCAGCGACTCCGCGCCGGGCGGTGTATAGGCATAGGGGTCGGCCCAGAAGCGGCCAAGTTCGTCGGCCTGGGTCTGCATCAGCTCACTGGGATGCTTGCCTTCCCAGGCGCCAAAGTGCAGTTCGCGCAGATCGTTGCTGTATTCCAGGGGCAAATTTCGCTGCACTGCCAGTTGCTCGGCAAAAAGCGCGCAGCGACGCAGCGGTGAACTGACAATACGCTGCCACCCGGCCAGCTGCGCAACGGCCGTATTCAGTTGCTGCCAGCCGGTTTCCGTCAGCAGGTCATCCAGGCTGCCGCGCAAGCCGCCTCCCTGCTCTGTTTCACCGTGTCGCAGAAAGTCCAGACGCAGGCTCATCGCAGGCTGACCGATACCGCAGCCTCCTGAAAGGTCGCCATTTCGTTGTGCAGACGGCAGGCCGACTGCAACAACGGCACTGCAACAGCGGCGCCACTGGCCTCGCCAAGACGCATTTCCATGGCCAGCAGCGGCTCGGCGTCAAGGGCGTCGAGCAATTCCTGGTGGCAGGGCTCGGCACTGCGATGGCTGTACAGCAACCAGGGCGCCACACCGGGGTTCATGCGCTGAGCACAGAGCGCCGCCGCCGAACAGATATAGCCATCGACCAAGGCCGCAATACCCTCTTGCGCAGCGGCAATATAGGCGCCCGCCAGCGCCGCAATTTCCAGCCCACCCACGCGGGTCAGCGCTTCCAGCGGTGAATCAATGTGCGGCCGGTGCAGCTTCAGCGCCGCCTCGATCACTCGCGTCTTGTGCTGCAAACCGCCCCCCTTCATACCGGTGCCGGCCCCCACCAACCGGGCTACCGGCTGGTCGAGCAGCAGACAGGCCAGAGCGCAGGCGCTGCTGGTATTGCCGATGCCCATATCTCCGCCAATAAACAGATCAGCGCGTTTCTCGATGCTACGCTGCACTGCCTCCCGCCCTGCCAGCAGCGCGTGCGCACACTGCACGCTGGTCATCGCCGGCTGCTGGCGAAAATTGGCCGTGCCGGGGGCGATTTTCAATTGGCGTACACCGGGCAACGGGCCCACTTCGTGCACCAGACCCAGCTCCAGCAGCTCCAGTTCAGCGCCCAGGTGGCGAGCCAGCACGCTGATGGCCGCGCCACCTTGAGCAAAATTGGCGAGCATCTGACCAGTAACTTCCTGCGGGTACGCCGAAACACCTTCCTCAGCAATACCGTGATCGGCGGCAAAAATGGAGATCCAGATGCGCTCAACAGCGGGCTGGCTGCGCCCTTGCAGCCCTGCCAACGTAACGGCGAGCTGCTCCAGGCGACCGAGTGCTCCCAGCGGTTTGGTGAGTTGCGTCTGTCGCGCTAACGCCTGCGCCCGCCTACCCCCGTCAGGACTTCGCGCCGCTGCCTGCCACCAAGCTCCTTTCACACGCTCTCTCCCTTCAAGGTCTGCGGAAGTCCCGCAATACAGACCACCACCCGTTCGCAGTGTGCTGCCAGTTCCTGATGCAACCAGCCTGCTTCGTCGACAAACCGCCGGCTCAACTCACCCATGGGCACCACGCCCAAGCCGGTCTCGTTACTGACCATGATCAAGCGCCCTGGCAACTGCTGAAGGCTGTCGAACAGCCGCTGACGCTCATGCGCCCAGCGTGTTGTGTCCGTGTCGAGCAACAGGTTGCTCAACCACAATGTCAGGCAGTCTACCAGCAGACAGCGCTCCGGCGAGGCATGTTGTTGCAGCACCTGCGCCAACGCCAATGGCTCCTCTACCAGCGCCCAGTCTGCGGGGCGGCGAGCACGATGATGCGCTACCCGCGCGGCCATCTCCGCATCGCGTGGCTGACAGGTGGCAATATAGGTGACCGGCAGCCCGGATTCCAGCGCCAGCCGCTCTGCCATGCGGCTTTTGCCCGAGCGCGCGCCGCCCAGAATCAGTTCATGCATGGGGCACCCCACAGAGCACGCGCAGTTTTTCCGTATCCAGATGCTGCGTCACCAAATCGGCTAGACGATCCAGATCGCGCTCGCGCAGCGCCGCATAATCCAGCCCCTGGGCATCGCGCAGCCCGGCCCAGGACAGGATTGCCCGCTGGGTCGCAGGTTGTTCGAAGAAGCCGTGCAGGTAAGTGCCGGCGACCTGCCCGTCTGCGCTCAGCGCGCCGTCCGTTTGGCCGTCCTGCAGCTCAACAAGAGGCCGCTGCAGGGCGGCGCCCTGGCTCACTCCGGCGTGAATTTCGTAACCACTGACAGCGGCCTGGTCGAGCGCCAGCGTACCGACAACGTTGCGCAACTGTTTGGCTTGGCGCAGCTCGGTGCGCATATCGAGCAGCCCCAGGCCCTCGACCTCGCTCACTGCGCCCTCCACTCCCAGGGGGTCGGCGAGCCGCGCGCCCAACATCTGAAAACCGCCACAGATGCCCAGCACCTTGCCGCCATAGCGCAGGTGCCGGCGCAGCGCCTGCTCCCAACCCTGGCTGCGCAGGTAAGCCAGATCGGCAGCGACGCTTTTCGAGCCCGGCAGAACAATCAGATCGGCCGGCGGAATCGCCTGGCCCGGCCCGACAAACTCCAGCTCGACCTGCGGATGCAGACGCAGGGGATCAAAGTCGGTGTGGTTGCTGATGCGCGGCAACACCGGGACCACCACCCGAATAGGCTCCTGCTGTTTAGCCACCTGGCGGAGATCTACTGCGTCCTCGGCCTCCAGATGCAGATCATGCAGGTACGGCAGCACGCCGAGCACTGCCTTGCCGGTACGCTGCTCCAGCCAGCGCAGGCCGGGCTCCAGTAGTGCAATATCGCCACGAAATCGATTGATGACAAAGCCCTGCACCCGCGCCTGTTCGCTCGGCGACAACAGTTCAAGCGTGCCGACCAGATGCGCAAAAACGCCGCCCTTGTCGATATCGGCGATGATGATGACCGGACAATCCACTGCCTCGGCAAAACCCATATTGGCGATGTCGCCTTCACGTAAGTTGATTTCGGCAGGCGATCCGGCACCTTCCACCAGAATAACCGGGTAACGGCTGCTCAAGCGTTCATGCGCCGCCAGCACGGCCTGCATGGCAACCGGTTTATAAGCGTGATAGGCCACCGCATCCATGTTGCCGACAGGCTGCCCCCGAATAATGACCTGCGCACCCACATCGCTGTTGGGCTTGAGCAGGATCGGGTTCATGTCGGTGTGCGGCGCCAGGCGCGCGGCTTGCGCTTGCACCGCCTGAGCGCGGCCGATTTCACCGCCATCCTCGGTCACCGCGGCATTGAGCGCCATGTTCTGTGGCTTGAAGGGCGCCACCACCACCCCCTCGCGCACCAACCAGCGGCACAGCGCGCTGACCAACGTGCTCTTGCCCGCATCCGAGGTTGTGCCCTGCACCATCAAACTGCTCATGCCAACTCCTTCAGACAGTCATACAGCGCCTGTCGCAGCCGCTGCCAGTCTGATTCTGACCGCGGCAAGCCGAAACGCAAGCCGGCCAGCTCAGGGAATTGCCTAACGAGCACGCCACGCCGAGCCAAACCACGATAAATCAGCTGCGCTTCCAGCGCGCCGGGCTGACGCCACTGGAACAGGGTGCAGCCGCCGCCGTTGTCCAGACCAAGGGAAGTTAACAGCTCACTCAAGCGTACGCTGTCCTGCCGCAGGCGACTGCGCCAGAGTTGCTGCGTGCGGCGGTCCGCGAGGATAGCCTGCCCCACCGCGCGCGCCGGGCCACTCACCGCCCAAGGGCCCAATTGCTCTTCAAGCGCAGCCAGCAAAGCCTCGGCACCCAATACAAAACCCAGGCGCAGGCCTGCCAGGCCAAAGAACTTGCCCACCGACCGCAACACCACCAACCCCGGCAACTGGCTATGTTCGGCGAGACTATAGCCCGGCGTCGCGTCCATGAAAGCCTCATCCACGACCAGCCAACCACCCCGCTGGGACAGGCACTCGCGCCATTGCAGCAGACGCGCTGCCGGTAACCGCTCACCAGTGGGATTATTGGGATTGACCACGACCAGCACGTCCAGCTGCGCCAGTTGTTGGGCGGGCAGATCAGCGCTCAGACTGACCACCTGATGGCCGGCCCGCTGCCACGCGTGGCGATGCTCGGCATAGGTGGGTTCGAGAATCCCTACCCGGCAGGGGCTGCGCAGTTGCGGCAGTGCCTGGATTGCCGCTTGCGAGCCCGCTACCGGCAAAGCCAAGGCCGCGCCATAGAAGTCGGCAGCCAGGTCGCTGAGGCCGTCGTCAGGCTCCGGCAGCCGGCTCCAGACCGATTGTGGCAAGGGCGGCACCGGCCAATGGTACGGCGCCAAGCCGGTCGACAGGTCCAGCCACTGCTCGGGCGGCAGGCCAAATTCGCTGGCCGCGCGGCGCAGACGTCCGCCGTGCTCAAGCATGGCGGAAAATCCATAGCAGCGTGATCATTGCCAGCCACAACAGCAGGCTGCGGCGCACCAGTTGCAGCGCACGCAAAATGTCCTGCGCGCGCGGCGCAGGCCCCAACCCCAGCGCTGGCCGGGTCACGCTTTCACCGTGGTACACCGCCGAGCCGCCAAGCTGCACATGCAGCGCGCCAGCCCCCGCCGCCATCACCGGGCCGGCGTTGGGGCTGTCCCAGGCGGCGGCCTGGGTACGCCAGCTGTGCCAGCCGGCGCCTGCATTGCCGCAGAGACAATAGCTCAGGGCGACCAGGCGAGCGGGCAGATAGTTGAGTGCGTCATCCAGCCGAGCGGCGACCCGGCCAAACAGCAGAAAACGCGGTGTGCGGTATCCCCACATGGCATCCAGGGTGTTACTCAAGCGGTAAAGCACCACGCCCGGCGCGCCCAGCAGCAGAAACCAGAAGAGTGCAGCAAAGAGCGCGTCGCTGCCGTTTTCCAGCACCGACTCAACCGTGGCCCTGGCGATGCCCTCCTCGTCCAGATCCCGGGTATCGCGGCTGACAATGCGGCCCACCAGCTCGCGCGCCACGGGCAGATCCTGGCGTTGCAGCGCCTCGGCAATGGGCCGCGCGTGTGCCGCCAGACTCTGACCACCAAGACACAAGTACAGGCAGAATACGGAAAACACCCAGCCCAGTACCGCCCAACTGGCCAGCCAGTAAGCCAGGGCGGTGAACGGCAGCACCGCCAGCGCCCAGGCGAAGGCGCCGCGCAGAATGCTGTTGTGCCGATTCAGCCGCTGCTCCAGATACTGCGCCCAGCGGCCAAAGCCAACCAGCGGGTGCCAACGCGTCGGCTCACCCAGCAGGCGATCCAATAGCGTAGCCAGCAGAGCCGCCGGCAATACGCCGCTCATGCCCCGCGCCAACCGGCAATGATACCGACCAATTGCTGCAAGCCGTCAGTCAGTGCGCCCACACCCGGCTGCAGGATGTCCGCCGACTTGATCTCGTGCAGCTGGCCGTTCCGTACCGCCGGTATTGCCTCCCAACCGTCACGCGCACAGACCTGTTCAGGACGAAAGCGTTTGCCGCACCAGGAGCCGATAATGATGTCCGGCGCGCGGCGTACCACTTCCTGCGGATCGGCAATAATCCGCTGGCGCGCACCGGGCGCGGAGGCCAGCTCCGCAAAACAGTCCTCGCCACCAGCCAGTGCAATCAACTCGCTGACCCAGCCAATGCCGGAAATCAGCGGGTCGTTCCATTCCTCAAAGTACACCCGCGGTCGCCGATCACGCTCAGAGACGCTATTGCGCATCTGTAGCAAGCCATCCTCCAGCTCGGCCACCAGTTCAGCGGCACGCCCGGCCGCACCGACCAGAGCACCCAACGTGGTGATCATGCGCAAGATGCCGGCAATGCTGCGCTGATTGAACAGGTGCACCTCTAAACCCGCTCGGGCCAGGTCAGCCAGAAGGCCGGCCTGCAGGTCGCAATAGCCCAGTACCAGATCCGGTTCGAGTGCCAGGATCTCGTCTATTTTGGCGCTGGTGAAAGCGGCAATTTTCGGCTTTTCCTTGCGCGCCTGCGGCGGTCGCACGGTAAAACCGGAGATGCCGACGATGCGCTGCTGCTCACCCAGGCAATACAGTACCTCGCAGGTTTCGGTCGACAGGCAGACGATGCGCTGCGGACCGCTACCGATGTCTTCCCCGGTCATGCGGTTACTCCCCATTGATCGACGAACAGCAATTCGTCCAGGCTGCGCGGCTGCGCCCATTGCTCCTGCACCAGCATCGGTTCGGAGTAAAACTCGGCCACCGGGCCCAGGCAGAGCACCGCTATGGGTTTGGCGCCAGGCGGCAAGTGCAGCAGGCTGGCCAGCGCCTGCGGGTCGAACAGCGACACCCAGCCCATCCCCAGGCCCTCCGCCCTGGCCGCCAGCCAGAAATTCTGTATCGCGCAGGCCAGCGAGGCCAGGTCCATCTCCGGCAGGGTACGGCGGCCAAACACATGGGCCTCGCGGCCCTCGGGCAAGGCGGCCACCAGCAGTTCGGCGCAATCGCGCACGCCCTGCACTTTCAAGCGCATGAACTCATCACGACGTTCACCCAGAGCCTCTGCCGTGGCCTGACGCTCCTGCTCCACCAGCTGATGAATCTGTTCGCGCAAGGCGGCGCTGCGTATGCGGATAAAGCGCCAGGGTTGCATCAAGCCCACACTGGGAGCCTGATGCGCAGCCTGCAGCAGGCGCTGCAGCAGCTCGTCGCTGACCTCGCCGCCGATGAAGTGCCGCATGTCCCGCCGCTCGCGAATGGCGCGGTACAGCGCGTCGCGCTCGGCAGCGGAATAGGCGTGCGGCAGGCTCATGGCCGAAACAGCGCCGCCGCGGCCGAAGGGTTGCCGGGCAGGTAAAAATGGATATAGGACGCCGTCATACGACCCTGCCGGTAGACCGCCTCGGCCGTACGGCGATAATTGGGGCACTCGCCCAGCACCAGCGGCTGCAGATCGCTGGTCAGTTGCGAGTGATGGAAGGTATGCCCATGCAGCCTGCCTTCCGGCAACTCTACCGCCTGTAAAGCCAGGGCACTGAGGCGTTGCTGCATGACCGCATCGCCGCGCAACAATCCACACATCTCGAAACGCTCGCCCTGCAGATCGGTCAGGCTGTCGAGCAGATAGAGCATACCGCCGCATTCCGCAACCATCGGCTTGCCCATCAGGTGATGCTCCGCGATCTCCGCCTGCATCGCCCGGTTGCCTGCCAATTGCGCGGCGTGCAGTTCGGGATAGCCGCCCGGCAGATAAAGGCTGTCCACCTCGGGTAGGCGGGCATCGTGCAGCGGCGAAAAGTACACCAGCTCGGCGCCCATCGCCTGCAACAGCTGCAGATTGGCCTGATAGACGAAGGCGAACGCCGCGTCGCGCGCCACCCCAATACTGACACCCGCCAGCAGCGGCTCAAGGCGCTGCGCCGCTGGCGCGGCAAAGCTGACCGGTGGTGGCAGCGCATCGCTCACACTGGCCGCCAGGGCGGTGGCGGCAGCGTCCAGACGTGCCTCCAAATCAGCCAACTCGGCGGCCTGCACCAGCCCCAGATGCCGGCTGGGCAAGGCGATGTCGGCCGAACGCGGCAAAGCGCCGAACCAGCGGATGTCGGCCGGCAGGCTGTCACGCAGAATCTCGCCGTGCCGCGCGCTACCCAGCTTGTTGCCCAGCACGCCGGCAAAGGGCAAATCAGCCTGAAAGTTGGCCAGCCCAAAGGCCATAGCCGCGAAGGTCTGCGCCATGCCGGAGCCGTCGATTACACCCAACACAGGTACACCAAACTGGCGCGCCAGATCAGCCGCCGAAGGCGTACCGTCAAATAGTCCCATGACCCCTTCAATCAGAATCAGGTCAGCCTCACCTGCTGCTTCCCACAGCAGCCGCCGGGACTGTTCCAGCCCTACCATCCAGAGATCCAGCTGGTGCACCGGCGCGCCGCTGGCGACCTCCAGAATCATGGGGTCAAGAAAGTCCGGACCGCACTTGAATACGCGCACCTGCCTGCCGGCGAGCCGGTGCAGACGCGCCAGCGCTGCGGTGACCGTGGTTTTGCCCTGCCCTGAGGCCGGTGCCGCAATCAGCACTGCCGGGCACTGTCTGGTTGTCAAAATTCGATCCCTTTTTGTGCCTTGATGCCGGCTTTGAATGCATGCTTGACCATACCCATCTCGGTCACTGTGTCCGCCACCTCAAGTAACGCCGGGGGTGCCCCACGCCCGGTGACCACCACGTGCTGCGCTGCTGGCCGCGCCTGAATATCGGCGATTACCTGCTCAAGCTGCAGGTAGCCGTATTTGAGCGCAATGTTCAGCTCATCCAGCAGCACCAAAGCCACTTGCGGGTCGCGCATCAGCTCAACTGCTACCGCCCAGGCTGCCTGCGCCTTGGCCACGTCGTCCTGGCGATCCTGGGTTTCCCAGGTAAAACCGGCGCCCATCACGTGATAGCGCACCTCATCGGGAAAGCGCCGGAAGAAGTTCTCCTCGCCGGTACTTTTTGCGCCCTTGATGAACTGCACGATACCGATACGCAGACCGTGGCCCAGCGCCCGCGCGGCCATGCCAAAACCCGAGCTGCTCTTGCCCTTGCCGTTACCCGTCAGCACCAGCAGCACGCCACGTTCCTGCTGCGCGACAGCGATCTTTTCATCCACCACCGCCTTCTTGCGCTGCATGCGCTGGCGGTGGCGCTCGTCACGCGCAGGATCCTGCTCACTCACGCTTCACGGCTCTGCTTGCTGGTGATGACCTGGGCGCTGCGTGCACCTATGTAGAGCACGACTGCAATGCCGACATACAACGCCAGCGTACTCAGGTACTGCGGGTAGTAATGCGCAATGCGCTCAGCCATGCCGGTCAAGGTCGGTGCCTCATAGCGGCCTGAGAAAAAGTAGAAACCACCACTGGAGAACAGCTGACAGACCAGCGCACTGAGCGCCATCACCGGTACCAGGATGGCCAGAGAACCTGCCGTCTCACGGTGCCAGCCGGCGTACAGGCGACCACCGAACCAGAGTGCGCCGTAAGCTGGGATCAGCATCCAGTAGGCAACGCTCATGCAATGATGACCGGCGTTGATCCAGCCGACGCTGGCCACATCGATCAGCGTTGCTTCGGCAAACAGCAGCGGGAATACCCATTTAGGCCGCAACAGCACACCCGCCAGAAAAAACACCGCCCAGGACGCGCTGGGCAGGTTCTGCAGCGGAAAATGGCTGCCGCGTGTCATGGCCATTAACGCCACCAGCGCAATGCCGATGTACAGCTGGGTAGATCTGGACAGGTTAAGCACGGTCGTTCTCCTCGTTGAAAACAGCAAAGCGTTTGCGCTCTAGACAGCGCAAACGCCTTTGGCTACCGCCCCGATAGAGACGGATGGATCATGTCGCCTGGCCTACATGGCCTGGTAGCGCAGGGTCAGGTAACCCGCGCGGCCCGGTTGCTGGTAGGTGGCAGCGGTTTCGTAATCGGTATCGAACAAATTGGTGACCTGCGCCTGTACCCGCCAGGCATGACTCAGCCAGTAGGTGGCACGCAGATCCAGCGTGTTGTAACCGTGCAGATCGGTGCTGTTGGCCGCGTTATCCCAACGCCGCCCTTCGGCGTGCAGGCTTGCGCCGAGGCCAATGCGGCCAAAGCGGCGGTCCAGGTCCAGATTGAAAATCTGCTCGGCGCGGCGCGGCAACAGGTCACCTTGGCCTGCGCGGTTAGAAGCGTTTTTCGGATCCTGCAGGGTCAGGTTGCCCTGCCAGCTCCAACCCAGCAGCTGGGTAGTGGCTTGCAGTTCAAGCCCATTGATCCTGGCCTTGTCGATGTTCTGCGCCTGCAGCCCTGCGCCGCTGTTGAAATAGGCGATCAGGTCGTCGATCTCATTGCGGAACACCGTGGCCGACCAGTTGCCCCAGTCATGCGTGCCCTGCAACCCGGCCTCCAGACTGCGGGAGCTCTCCGGCTCCAGGTCTTCATTGCCGAATCCCGGGTAATACAGCTGGTTGAAGGTCGGCGCCTTGAATGCTGTGCCGTAACTGGCAA
Source organism: Halopseudomonas sp. (assembly GCF_036960865.1). Classification (GTDB taxonomy): domain Bacteria; phylum Pseudomonadota; class Gammaproteobacteria; order Pseudomonadales; family Pseudomonadaceae; genus Halopseudomonas. Next base: position 353,127 of record NZ_JBALWE010000002.1, on the reverse strand, counting down.
CGGCACGCAATGCCTCGGTGAACTGCAGGCCATAACCCAGGCTGCCGGTGTTGTGCGCACCAAACTGCTCGTTGTCGTCATGACGCAGGCTGAGCTGCACTTCATGGCGCCCGAACTGCGCCAGATATTGCGCGTAAACACCCTGGTTCTCGCGGCTATCCTCGGCGAAGGTACCGGTGCCATTGACTTCGTCATCGAGCCAGTCATAGCCCAGCGTCAGCAACTGATCTTCTGCCAGGTGCAGGTCGTTTTGCCAGCCAAAGCTATCGCGCCGGGTATCGATGCGGGTATTGAATGCGTTGCCGTTGAAGGTGTCGGTCTTGTCCTCACTACGACCGGCCTGCAGGGTCACATCCCAGGCGCTCAGAGGCGAGAAACGGGCACGCGCGCCATACACCTTGGTGACGTTGTCGGCGTTGGCCTTGAATCCGGAGTCGTAATCGTTGTGCGAGTCGACCTGCAGGATATTGCCATCCAGCGTCAGGCCGTTGGCAAAGCGGTAGCCGCCGCTGAGATTGGCCGAGAGTTCGCGGTAGCCGTCGTGGTCCACTTCGCGTGAAGGGCGCGCATCAATGCCCTCGTCCTTCAGGCTGCTGACACCCAGGTTATACCAGGCCTTGTCGTCACCACCTGACACACCGGCGGTGCCGGCGAGGTGCTGTGCGCTGCCCACGGTGGTCGAAAAATACGGCTGCACGCCGCCATCACCGCCACGACGGGTGAAGATCTGAATCACTCCACCGATGGCCTCGGAGCCATACAGACTGGAGCGTGGGCCCCGCACCACCTCAATCCGCTCGATTTGCTCTACCGGCAGGTTCTGCAGCGCGGCATCACCGGTGGTGGCTGAACCTATGCGCACGCCATCGATCAGCACCAGCACCTGATTGGTACTGGCGCCACGGATGCTGATGGTGGTGTTCTTGCCGGGTCCGCCGGTGTTGACCACGTTCACACCTGGCACACGCCGCAGCAGCTGGTCGACGCTGGTGACCTGCAGCCGTTCGATGTCGTAGCGATCAAACACGCTGGTGGCGGCAATGCTTTGCGCGCCGCTCTGCGCGGTGCGGGTGGCGGTCACCACCTGATCATCGAGGCTCAGGGTATGTGCAAGGGAAAGTGAAGACAGGCCAACGAGGCCAAGCGCCATCGGGGCGCGAAAAAAGGTTTTCATACTGCGTGATTGCTCCGTCGTACCCACCCGCACGACACTGACTGAGATACACAGTGACGGAGGCAGGGGAACGGCAACCAGCAAGAATCGGAGGGCCGCACACCTACAGCGCCCACCGCACTGTTGTGATTCGCATCAGGCCGGTCTCCGGGCTTGCGACTGGATCCATTGATCCTGCGACCTGAACCTTCCCATGCACAGCACAGTGGTTTTATCAGGGGCATCGCCATTAGGCGATCATCGCTTACCGTTGCGGGGGCAGCGCCGGAATTGTCTGCTGTGGCAGACGCACCGGCTTCCCAGTTTCACCCTCTCTTAATAGAGGGCACCTGAAGCAGGCGTGAAGAGTAGAGAGTTTGCCGCAGAGCGTCAACCGAGCTTTAACGCCGCCCGGATTACGGGCAAAAGCCGCTGCGCTGCGTCAGAATCGTGCAGCTCAGCGCACGCCGGGGCGAGCGACCGGGGTTTTCAGCAGCGCATCGTAATTGAGGATGGTCTGAGCAACGTCACTCAGCTTCTGGCTGCGCTCCATGGCGGCGCTCTGCAGCGCGCGAAACGCCTCCTCTTCGCTCAAACCATGCTGGGTCATCAGCACGCCCTTGGCGCGCTCGATGATCTTGCGTTCACTGAGGCTGCGGCGCGCGCTTTCCAGTTCGTCGTGCAGCTGCTGCAGTCGCACCGTCTGCTCGTGCAACACCTCCAGCACCGAGCGTTGCACGTGATTCCCCAGACGCTCCCCTGGCAAGGGGTCCAGCTCGGTAGCCTGCACGTTGTAGAGCCGCGCCGCCGGGGTGTTGGCCTCATCGTCCAGACTGTTGAGGCGCTGCAACAAGCGTCGCTGGCTATCCAGGTCGGCCTTGGCCTGGCTGGTACTGTGCTCGCACATCACTTGCAGCTTGTCGGCCAGATCATCCTCGACCTGCTTCATGCTGTCGATGCGCTGCGAGGTAAGTTCAAACCACAGTTCGCCCATCGCTGCCTGCACCTGGCTTTGCTCGCTGGTGCGGGCCGCCACCTGCCGCAGACGCGCAATCTCGCCGACCAGCTCCTCGCTGCACAGGGTCAGCCAACAGCGCTTGCTGTCAGGATCAGCAAACTCGAGAAAGGTATCAAAACAGCGCCGCTGCGCATCCTCGAGATAAACCAGCTTGTCGCGCTGGGCTTGATCAAAGTAACCCTCGATGAAGCCGGAAACGCCAATAGCCCGTTCCTGCCCCGCCAGCTCCTTGCCCTGCATGAAGTTGAACATGGCGACCAGGGTGCGCGTGATACGCGGATCTACTGCGGTATCCGCCGCTTCAAACACCACGGCCAGCAAGCCGGCGATCAAACGGGTGAAGCTGCGGGTAGCATCCTGCGCACCGATCTGCTGCGCACGAACCCGCCGCCGCACGGCTGGCAGCGCGTCCAACCCGTGTAGAACGAAGGCAATGCGAGTGAACAGCCGCGCCTTGTCCGCAGCGCAGCCTTGCTCGATATCCATGCGATTGAAGGCTGTGCGCACCCGTTCCTCGCAGGTACTGGCGGTGGCGGACAGCTCGTCCAGCGGCTGCCGGTAGCGCTCTGCCTGACCACCCAGATACATGTTGGAAAAGCCACGCTCACGCTGCAGCGCATGCACCAGCCGACTTATTTCGCTGACCAGATGGCAGGTCAACGCCAGTGCCTGCAGCCCCTGCATTTCACTGCGCCGGGCCGCCAGCATGAAATCAAGCGCTGTCGACATATCTCCCCTCCCCGGTCTCAAACGCCGGTTCAGAGTGAGTCCAGCAATACTTGTGCCAGCCGTTGGGCTCTGTCAAAACGCAGCTGGCTGCTTAGGGTTACCCCGATATGACTCAGGTGACTCAAGGTAACGAGACGCATTGGTGCCGCAGGCGCTCTCACGCCAGCGCCACGGCATCCACTCACCAGAGGTTCTGCCTGCCCCCGCACCATTAACACGACGCCATGTCTGAGAATGTTCGCGGCAAAGTGCGCGCCTGGCATGGCGAGAGCATCAGTCTGGATAACGTTCGCCAGGTCAATTCGAAGGCAACAAAAAACCCCAGCTGCGTGAGCAACTGGGGTTTATCTGATATGGCGCAGCGGACGGGACTCGAACCCGCGACCCCCGGCGTGACAGGCCGGTATTCTAACCAACTGAACTACCGCTGCGCATCAGTCCAACATCGCTTCAAACCATCGCTGGCAGAGCGCTTGAACTGGCGCGCATTGTAAACATTCCATCAAGGGAGTCAAGCACTTGCGTGAGATTTATTAAGTGCGGAGCCACATTGGCAAGGTATGCATCAGAGCGCTCCGAGGTTCCACCTTGCGACAGCTACCCCACCGCCCCGGCGACGGCACTGCGCAACGCCTGCAACTCCTCGTAAATACCGCCCCACAGACAATATTTTAGCGGAGCACTGTTTGCCATGCGGCCGCAGAGCGACCATGATGAAGGCTAACCTCCACATAAAGGATCAAACCCATGCCGTGGTACGGATGGCTGTTTATCGCACTGGCACTCGGAAGCATCGTCGGCAGCTTGCTGATGCTGCGCGACAATGCTGGTAGCAACAAGGTCAGCAAGGAAACTATTGCCAGGGTCAAGGCGCGCGAAGCCGAACTCGCAGCAGAGGAAGCGCGCGAAGAAAAGCGGTAGACTACTCGCGCAAACGCCACCCTTGGCTCGGATTCATTTGCGTGCGGGCATTTCTTTGCTCGCCGCCGACAAGACAGTTACAGATCATGGTCAATTCTCTGCAAGCTCAACTCCTCAAAGCCGGCCTGGTTGACGAGAAAAAACTCAAACAAGCCCAGCGCGCCAAGAAAAAGGCTGCCAAAACCGAACCCGCGCAGGACACCGGCAAAGCTATTGCCCAAGCGCGTACGGAAAAGGCCGAGCGTGACCGCCAGCTCAATCAGCAACGCCAGGAAGAAGCCGCGCGCAAGGAGCGCGAAGCGCAGGTCAAGCAGATGGTCGAGAACAGCAAGCTGGATCGCAGCGGCGGCGAAACGCCGTACCAGTTTGTCAGCAAGAACAAGATCAAGAAAATTCACGTCACCAAGGAGCAGTTCGACCTTCTCAGTCGCGGCCGCCTGGGTATTACCCGGCTGTCCGGCAACTTCGTACTGATACCGCTGGAAACCGCAGAAAAGGTACGTGAACGTGCGCCACACTGGCCGGTGTACGTTGCTGAAGCCAAGGCCGAAGCCCCAGCCGAAGATGATCCTTACGCTGCCTTCCAGGTTCCTGATGACCTGATGTGGTAGTACTGCCGTAGCCCGGTGCCTTGCGCGCCGGGCCACATTGCCGTAGTTATTCTTCGGCTTCCAGCTCTTCTTCAGTCTGCTCTGGCTGATCAATCTCACTATCATCTACCAGATTTTCGTCATCCTTCATGCGCTCCTGCTTGTCGCGCTCGTCCTCATGCTCCTGCTCTGAACAGCTGGGCTTGAGCAGGAATGTGTCAGATACGTCAATCAGACCAATGTGCTCGATGGTGCGACGGCCAATCAGCACCGGGTAGGTCATGTCGCCGCGGTCACGCAGGGAGAACTGCTCCTCGTACACCTGGTCGCCCATGCAGATAGACATCTTCACTACCGGACGGCGATCGGAACCGCCCGCACCGCGTACCAGAATGCGACGAAACACCGGGCGCTCAAACTGCATGGTAACCAGCTCACCGGTATCGGCATCCTTGACCGGGACGTCATAGCGTACCCACGGCTTGCCCTTGTGCTCGAAGTTTTCCAGGTTGACCGCATGCATCGACGAGGTCAGCGCTCCCGAGTCGACCTTGATCTTGACCGCCGTATGCTCGGGCATGATCAGCCCCTTCTCGATCCAGCCGACAACCTGTTTCGCGTGGCGCTGACCCGCCTCGTCCACGCCCTCTTCGCTACCGGCCAAGGCCGAGCCCGCAACCGACGCCAGCAGCATACAGGCCGACAACGACATCACCTTGAAAACTGATTGCATGAGAAATCCTTAATTACCAACACAAAATAGACTGAAGAACGCCGACAAGGTGCCCTGCGCCGCGCGGCAGAACACCAGTTTTGGCGCTTTATATACCAGTTAAGACCATAAGAACACCCGCCTACCTTATATCGCGCAATCACAGAAACCGATTAGCACTTGAAAGGTGGCGCCACATGACGTCAAATTGACATCATGCATGCCAATAAAATATCACTCAGGTTATGCAGCTCACTGCCGATATGCTCGGTACCGGGGCCTGGTCGAGCAGGCCAGTAGCGATGCAAAACAATTAAAACAAAAGCCGTATGCCATTCAGTGCGTGGAGGTTGTAGATGAAGCTGTTGCGCAGCATTCGAATCAGTCAACGGATCTGGCTGATCCTGATTATTGCACTGGCCAGTACTCTGATCATGGAGGGTGTGTCCCTCTCCCACCTGCACAAAGAAATCCGCGACGCCGAGATCACCAAGGCAACCCACTTGGTAGAGGTGGCGCATGATCTGATGAACTTCTACCACCAGAAAGAGCTCAGTGGTGAACTCACCGCCGACCAGGCACGTCAGCAGGCAATGGAAGCGCTGAGCAGCCTGCGCTACGACGGCAACGAGTACTACTGGGTCAATGACATGAACAACATCATGGTCATGCATCCATTGGCGCCACAGACCGTGGGGGTTGACCTGACCACGATGCGCAATACCGAAGGCGTCAACGTCATCAGCGAGATGGTCGCCCTGGCCCGCAACAAAGGTACTGCCAGCTTCGAATACAACTGGCCCAAACCCGGCGAAGAAGAAGGCACCCCCAAGATTGCTGCCTTCAAGCATTTCGCGCCATGGGACTACATGGTGGGCACCGGCATCTACGTGGATGACATGCAGGCCAAATTCCGTAGTGCCATCACCAGCTCGGTCATCATCATGACTCTGGTTACTCTCGCCATGGTGGCCCTTCTCTATGTAATCGGCCGCAGCATTACCCAGCCGCTCAACAGCGTCGTCGACGCCATGCGCGGCGTGGCGAGCGGCGAAGCCGACCTGACCCGCCGACTGGACGATGGCGCCCGTGACGAGGTCTCGCAGATTGCCCACTACTTCAATCAGTTCAATCGCAACCTGGCCGACATTATCCAGCAACTGGGCGACAGCGCACGCCAGCTGATCAGCTCAAGCCATCAGTTGGACCAGATCAGCGGCAACAGTCTGCGCGACATGAGTACCCAGTCAGAGCGCATGGAGTTGATGGCCACGGCGATCAACGAGATCACCTATGGCGTGCAGGATGTAGCGCAGAATGCCAACGCCGCCGCACAGGAAGTCGAGAACGCCAACGAGGGCGCCAACAACGGTCGCTACCAGGTCGACAAGACGATTCAAGAAATCAATCTCCTCTCCAGCAGCGTGCAGACCGCAGTCGAACACATGGAGACGCTGTCCACCGACGCGCAGGAAATCACCTCGGTGCTGGATGTGATTCGCAATATTGCGGAGCAAACCAACCTGCTGGCACTGAACGCCGCGATTGAGGCTGCCCGCGCCGGCGAGATGGGCCGTGGCTTTGCCGTGGTTGCCGATGAGGTGCGCAATCTGGCGCAACGCACGCAGAAGTCGACCGAAGAGATTCACAACATGATCACCAAGCTGCAGACCAACACGCAGACGGTGGTTGGTGTGATCAACGACAGCAGCCGCCACTCGCAGCAAAGCGTCGAACAGGTTAACGAGGCCGGCAAGGCACTGGAGCTGATTGCCCACTCAATGGAGCAACTGGTTGCCCTGAACGCCTCTATCGCCAGCGCCACCACCCAGCAGTCCACCGTGGTAGAAGACGTTAATCGCAACGTCACCGAAGCCGCCGAACTGGCCCGCGAGACGACGGACGGCGCACGGGAAACCGCGCAGGCAGGTCAGCATCTGGCCAGTCTGGGACGGCAGATCGACGAGTTGCTCAAGCGCTTCCGCGTTTAATCAAAGCAACAAAAAAAGCGCGCAACCGGAGGCCCGGTTGCGCGCTTTTTTGCTTTCTGCGATCTAGCTCAGAGCACCATGACCGCCAGCCAGCCGAAGGCAATCAACGGCAAGTTGTAATGCAGGAAGGTCGGCACCACGGTATCCCATATGTGATTGTGCTGGCCGTCAACGTTGAGACCTGCGGTCGGGCCCAACGTGGAATCAGAGGCAGGAGACCCGGCGTCACCAAGCGCCGCAGCCGTGCCTACAAGAGCAACAATTGCCATTGGGCTGAAACCCAGCTGCATGGCCAGTGGCACGTAAATGGCGGCAATGATCGGGATGGTCGAGAACGACGAACCTATCCCCATGGTGATCAGCAGCCCTACCAGCAGCATCAACAGCGCTGCCAGAGCGCGGTTACTGCCTATTATCTCTGCCGAGCTGTCGACCAGCGTCTGGATCGCGCCGGTAGCGCGCATGACCTCGGCAAAGCCGGCTGCCGCAATCATGATGAAGCCGATCATGGCCATCATTTTCATGCCTTCGGTAAATACACCATCGGCGTCTTTCCAGCGCACTACGCCAGAAACCGAGAAAATCACAAAGCCGGCCAGCGCGCCCATAATCATCGAATCCAGCCACAGCTGAATAACGAAAGCCGCAACCACGGCGGCGAGTGCCACCAGCAGCGACATCGGGCTGTATCCACCCTCCATGCGCTCGACCTGACGAATACGCGCCACATCGTATTCACGTGGCTTGCGGTAGCTGATGAAGATGGCAACCAAAAGACCCAGCAGCATGCCCAACGCCGGCAAAGCCATTGCGTGCATCACATTGACGCCCGCCACTTCCGTGCCGCTCTCTGCCACATTGGCAAGCAGAATATCGTTGAGGAAAATGCCGCCAAAACCAACCGGCAGAAACATGTAAGGGGTAATCAGACCGAAGGTCAGCACGCAGGCCACCGCCCGGCGATCCAGATTCAAACGCGCCATCACGTACAGCAGCGGCGGCACCAGCAGCGGGATGAAGGCAATATGAATCGGCAGAATGTTCTGTGAGGCAATCGCCACGCCACCAAGCAACAAAACCAGTATCAACTTCAACAGCCCCGCCCCGCCCTGTTGCTGCCGATCAACCAGCTGCAGCGCGCGGTCCGCCAGGGCATGTGCCAAGCCAGACTTTGCGATGGCCACCGCAAAGGCGCCCAGCAACGCGTAACTCAGTGCTATGTTCGCGCCCTTGCCCAGGCCGCTCTGAAAGGTCTCCAGGGTCGCCTGCAACCCCAGCCCACCCAACAGGCCACCGGCTAGTGCGCCCAGAATCAACGCCACTACCACGTGTACCCGACACAGGCTCAGCACCAACATGACGGCAACTGCCGCAACTACCGCGTTCATTCGATTTCTCCAGCAAAGTAGGCCCGGCTGCCGGCTTCCCGCTCCAGACAGCCCCCAAAGGTCGCGTACTCTGCCGAACCCGGCTGCTGCTGTCAAAAGCCCTGCGACCGAAGGCTCTCGCCGGATGGCGGCGGAACGACGGGGCAACCCGCTGGCACGAGTCGTTCGGCTGATGCCAGCCAGCAGATTCAATGGGTAACGAACGGCCTATCCTTTAGCGCTTCAGCAAAGGCGCGAGACAATGCCGCCGTGGTCACGCCGATCATCATCGCACCGTTAAGCGCCTGCAGTGGGCCCAGCAACTGATACCTTGCCGACATGACGATGTCGCCGTAACCCAAAGTCGCAAAATTCACCGCCGAGTGATAAATCCCCAGACCCAGGGTGTCGAACTCGCCCAGCGCGTAGAACAGCAAGGCCCAGGCGACCAATTGGCAGACATTGCCGACGATCAGAATGAACATCAAACCGACGGTTACCCGCATGGCGGAGAAAAACGCCGAGCGTACCTGATCCTGCCGACGCGCAAAGTAACGCAGCGCCGCGATCACCAGGAACCCCTGCAGCAGCAAACACACCGCCATCATCGACAGGCCCATTACAAAATTCATCAACATTAGCCAACTCCCGATAGATCAGCTTTCCGACGACGCTTGCTTAGCCGCCCAGAACGCCAGGCTTCCAGTAGCGCAACCGCGAGACTGGCGTAAAGCGCCACCGCCATAAACAGCGCCATACGCACGGCAAATGCCTGATAAACATCCTTGCCGTTGGCGCTGTCCTGCACTGCAGCCCCCAGCAGAATGATCATGGTAGTCAGGGTGCCAATCCAGAACGACGCCTTGAACTCGGTACGCACGACACCGTAGGCAGCGCTTGCCAACCCAAGGCAGAACAGCAGCATCCACCCGGAAAAAAACCAGAGCTCAACTGCCAGACTCAGGCACATCCAGACTGCTATCGCCAGTACACCGCCCAGCAGAGTCGAGCCAATGATTTCACTGTTGGCATCACGCAGATTGACCTGGGTAGCTTCCCGCCCGAGTAGAATGCTCTTCACCGTCAGCGGCAAATAGGCTGCCGGGTTGGTCAGGGTCAGCAGGAAGGCCGGCAGCACGATCAAGGTAGCGCGCAATGAGAGCCAGCCGCTCTCCGTCGGTGTTGTCCCTGCGCTTATGGTGGCCGGAGTGTCATCTTCAGGAAAGAACGGATACACCAGCCACTGGCAGAGCACCGCCAATACAACCCCCAACACCAGCGAAACGATCAGAGCACTGGCCAGTGCCTGGCTGAGACTGCTCGCAGCAGGTATGACGGTGAACCCGAAGGCCAGCAGAGTCGCCTGCGCCGCCTTGCCGCCAGCAATCGCCAGGCGGTTGCTGAAAAACAGCCCGCAGGCAATGATCAGCAGTGCAGGTAACGGGGCGCTTTGCAGCAAAGGGCCGAGCAAAATGCCGATACCCAGACTGAACATCACGGCGACTACCAGTACCAACAACTTTTTGGGCCCCGGCGGCGGCGCGGGCGCGGCACTGAGAATGACGGCCAGTAACGGCACGATAAACGGAATCGCCAAGCCCATACCGTAGCCCAACGCCAGTGCAAGGCTGGTGGTCAGAGCCAACCGAAAGGCACGGCGGGCAGCCAATGGCATAAGCGTGCGCGACATCAGAAGGCGTAAGTCAGATAGCTCAACAGACGAAGGTAGGCCTTGCCCAGCAAGCTCAGCACACCATGCCCCTCGGCGTAGGCCATGACCGATGCCTGGCCACCCACCCGCAGCTGACGCAACACCTCCGGGGTAAACGGCTGGTCAAACTCCACCTGAACCGGGAACCGCTGCGCCTGGCGTAGCCAGTCGCGGTTGTTCTGCACGCTGGGCAAGGAGCCCGGCGGTGGCGCAGAGCCGGCACTGATACCCACCCCGATATTGCGAATACGTCCTGGCAGTACCTGACCGGGTAACGAATCCAGCACGATCTCAACCACGGTGCCGGGCGCAAGGTGCCCCAGGTTGTTCTCGGTAAACTCGGCATTGATCCACACATCCTGGACTGCCACCAGTGTCATGACCGGATTGCCCGCAGCAGCGAACTGGCCAATATCGGCGCGCATGTCGGTGATCACGCCATCGCTCTGCGCCAGCACCGTGGTGTTGTCGAGATCTAGTTGCGCTTTATCCACACCCGCCTGGGCAGTGAGCAAGAGCGCGTTGTCATCATCGGATACGCCGCCCTTCTGCTCTATCGCGCGCTCTATATCCGCCTTGGCGGCAGCAACCTGCGCACGCGTCTGCGCCAGGGTGGCCTGCGACACCTCAAGCCGGCGCTGTGAAATGGTACCCGGGTCATCCTCGCGCAGACGCTTGAGCCGCGTGTAGTCCTGCTCGGCTTTCAATTGCCCGGCTTCGGCAGCTTGCAGATTGGCCCTGGCTACGGTCACTCCGGCGTCACCAGCGCCTACCTGATTGCGCGTACTGCTGAGGTCTGCATTGGCGCGGCTCAAGGCGATCTCGTACTGCGAACGATCTATGGCAAACAGCTTCTGCCCCTGGCTTACCCGCTCGTTATTACTGACCCAGACATCAGTCAGCACACCACTGACCTTGGGCGCCACGCCCACTACGTAGCCCTGCACCCGTGCCTGGGAGGTATAGGGCGTAAAGCGGTCTGCGAGCAAATGCCAAACCAATGTCACGACAATCAGCAGCAGGATGCCAAGGCCGCCCCGCGTCACCGACTTCTGTGCTGGCGATAACTCGCCCTCTGCCGCAACAGGCCCGACGTCCGACTTGCCGGTTTCGGTTTCGGTTTCGTTCTGTTTCGTTTCACTCATTGCACGCTTCCTGGCTCTGGTGGGGGCGCCAATGGCGCGTCGAGCAAGCCCCCCCAATCGGTACGTTCACGCATCTGCTCGCGCAGGGTATCGGGAATCACGTTGTTGATATCGGCCTGTTGCCAGCCACCACCCAGCGCCTGGTACAGGCTGATGATGGCAGCGATGTGATCGCCCCGGTTGACGATGGCCCGATCGGATTGCGCAAAGGTCGACGCTTGGGCATCCAACACCCGTTGGAACTCCGAATAACCTTCCTGATACCGCCGCGAAGCAATCGCCAGCGAGCGTTCAGCGGCCGTCAGTGATTGGTCCAGAATCGCCTGACTGGCCCCGGTTTGCGCGATCCTGTTAGCAGCATCTTCAATCTGCCGGGCAGCGTTCAGCACCGTGCCGCGATAGGCTTCCAGTGCCTGCTGCAGACGCGCATCCTGTACCCGCACATTGTTCTTCAGCCGACCATAGTTGAACAGGTTCCAACGCAGCGCTGGGCCCAGGGCCAGACTGGTGACGTTGTCGACTGAGCCCACGCTGTTACCGGACCACCCCAGGGAGCCAAACAGAGATATGGCGGGATACAGGTCAGCTTCGGCCACCCCGATCTGGGCCGACTGCGCCGCGGCGGTCCAGGCCGCCGTGCGCACATCGGGACGACGCAGCAGGAGGTTCGCCGGAATATTCTGCAGCCCGGTCACCGGCATCTCCGGCAGCGTGCTGTTGACATTGCTCAGTTCCGGCACATCATTGGGCGCACGCCCCAGCACTGCACTCAAGGCATTGCGCTGCTGTTGCAGTGCCAGACGCAAGCCGGGAATAGTCGCCTGGGTGGCCAGATACTGGGATTTGGCCTGCTGCAAGTCGAGTTCAGAATCCTGACCCTCGTTGAATAGCCGCTCGGTAATATCGAAGCTGCGCTTTTGCAACGTAACGTTATTTTCCGCGATCTCGATACGCTGCAAGGTAGTCTTGTAGCCGTAGTAGAGAGTGGCCACCTGAGCAGCAAGCAATACCTGTACATCCTGCTGATTGGTTACCGAGGCAAAATAGGCGGCATCGGCGCTTTCCAGACCGCGTCGGAAGCGCCCCCAGAAATCCAGTTCCCAGCCCAGATCGAAGGAGATATCGGCGGTTTCTACACTTTGATTGCTACCACCGCTGCGCTGCTGTATGTAGGCCCCGGTTGCATTCAACTGCTGCACCTGCGGGTGGTTCAGGCCTGCAGCAATTCCCTGCAACGCGCGGCTTTCCAGAATACGCAGGCCGGCAAGCCGCAAACCCGGATTTTCCTCCCTCGCCTTGCGCACCAGATCACTCAGCACAGGATCATTGAAGCGCTCCCACCAGACCTCCAGCGGTTCTGCATTGCGATCAGCACCGGCCCGGCCCTGCATGTTCGGCTGCCATGTTGCCAACCAGTCTGGCGCAGGCTCCTTAAAGTCCGGCCCTAGTGGCGCACAGGCGACTGTTGCCAGGGTAGCGAGTAAAAGTGCGCCCCGCAGCGCGCCATACGCATGATTACACTTCACTCGAATGGCGCATCCTTGCCTGTTGCTGGTTCACTCTCGTATACCCAGGCAACAAATACCTGATAACCCACCGCCAGAATGACCGCGCCCACAAACAGGCCAACCAGCCCACTGGTGACCATGCCGCCAAGCGCACCCAAAAGAATGACCGGCATGGGTACAGCCAAACCACGGCCCAGCAACAAGGGCTTGAGGACATTGTCGACCAGCCCGGCAGCCAGCAAATAAACGCTGAGAACCACATTGGCAACCAGCCCGCCATCACCCGCCATCCATAACCAGGCTATCGCCGGTATCACAAAAATGGCTGCGGGCAACTGCATTATGCCCAGTACCAGCACGCCCAACGCCAGCAAGCCGGCCGCAGGAATGCCGGCGATCAAGAAGCCGACGCCAAGCAGTACCGACTGAATAAAGGCAACACCCACGACCCCTACAGCCACCGAGCGAATGGTGGCAACCGACAAGGCGTGCAGCTCCGGACCTACCTGCGGCCCACAGACACGGCTGAATATCCGTCGTGTGCTGTCCGCACCCGGTTGCGCATAAGCCAACATGATGCCACCCACGATGAAGGCCGCGAGAAAACTCAACATGGTTTTGACCGCGCCACCCAGGGCACCTACTGCGCGACGGGAGAACTCACGTAGCTGCTCTTCGTGTTGCGCGGCAAACAGCATGGCGTTGTCCGACGCAGCGCGCCAGGTAGCATCCACTTGCTCTCCGATGACTGGCCAGTTGGCAACGTTCGGTCCCGGGCCACGGATAGTCAGGGTGCCGGCCTGTAGTGCCTGATAGCTACTCATCGCGTGATCAACCAGCGACATTGTCAACAGCACAGTGGGCACGCCCAGTACCAGCAAGATACAGAACACCAGCAGCGTCGCAGCCCGGCCGCTGCGCCCGCCCATCCGCTTGACCAGTTTCGCGTTGAGGGGATAAAGCGACACTGCCAATATCACCGCCCACGCCATCAAACCAAGAAAAGGTGAAAACACCCGCATGGCCAGATAGACCAGAAACGCAATCAAGCCCAACCGGATGGCAATGTCTACGATGGCGTAGTGGGTGCAGGGTTACCGGGTTTGAGTTCATCCATCGGTGTTCGAGTCCTTTTCCTTGAGCCCGCGAGCCAATTCCGCCGGCGAGGTGAAATCACGGTTGAGTGCAATAAGCCCATTTGCTTCAGCACCGAGCAATGCCAGCGACCTTAAATATAGACCACTTCCCTGAAGTGGGATTGGCAAATCGGCGCGAATCTGCAGCCTTGAGCGATTGCTGCTCGCAGTGTCGAAAAGCGCAGCCTTCTGGCCGCAAGGGCAACGTCCGCACATTTCCTAGACTAAAGTACGATCCCGGCCGGCAGGCAGCTGCCCGGCACCCGCGACGGGTCAAGATCAAGCCTCTTACCGACGCCGGCTGACCCAGCCACATGACGCTTTGATGACGGTAATACTATCGTCGTAAGGCCGCTTTACTCATCGCATGCTTTATTGAGTGCGCGCCATCGCAGCGCACCGACTCACATCAGGAGAACAACAATGAAGCATGTGAAACCCCACGCCCTAGCCGGGGCCGTCGCCTTGGCACTTGGCGCCACCACGGCAGGTCAAGTCCAGGCTAGCGGCTTCGCCGACGATGCCAGCGCCAACCTGCAGCTGCGCAACTTCTATTTCAACCGCGACTTCCGCGACCCGGGAGCCCAGTCCAAGGCAGAGGAATGGGCCCAGGGTTTTATATTCAAAGCAGAATCCGGCTTTACCGAAGGCTTTATCGGGTTTGGCTTGGATGTGTACGCTGGCCTGGGTGTCAAACTCGACTCGGCCGATGAGCGCGCCGGCTCCGGTCTGCTGCCCAACAGCTTTGGTGATGAGGGCCCCGGCAGCTACAGCGAAGCCACTGCTGCAGCTAAAGTGCGCCTGTCCCAGAGCGTCCTCAAAGTCGGCGGCCTGATGCCGAAATTGCCGATCGCCTCATCCGGCGACCTGCGCCTGCTGCCGCAGGAGTTCACCGGTGCCAGTCTGGCGATCAATGAAATAGACAACCTTGACCTGCAGGCAGGCCAATTGCGTGAAGTGAATTACCGCAATAGCACCAACTCAGAAGATATACGCGCCACCGCGGGCGGCAGCGCAGACCGCTTCAATTATCTGGGCGGCAGCTACGCCTTCAACAGAGATAACACCAAGATTGGTCTCTGGGGCGCCGAGCTGGATGACGTATACGAGCAGACATTGATCAATCTGATACACAACCAGCCCGTAGGTGATTGGGTGCTCGGCGCCAACCTCGCCTACTTTGATACTGGCGACGCAGGCAACCAGCCGCTGGATATCGACCATCAGATGAAATCCCTGATGCTCTCGGCAGCTACCGGAGCGCACACCTTCCGCCTTGGCTACCAGCACAGTGACGGCGACACCGCCTTTCCTTATCTCGCCGAGACCGACCCGTACATCGCCAACTATGTGCAGATACTCGATTTCACCCGCGCTGACGAAAAATCCTGGCAGGCTCGCTACGACATCAACTTCGCCTCGCTGGGCGTGCCTGGTCTGAGTGCCTTTACCCGCTACGTGCAGGGCGACAACTTTACCGTGGGCACCAGCGAGGGCAGCGAATGGGAGCGCGACATCGATGTCAGTTACACCCTGCAAAGCGGGCCGCTGAAAAACCTCTCGGTACGTTGGCGCAACGCCATGGTGCGCTCCAATGCCACCCGCGACATCGACGAAAATCGGTTGATACTTAACTATTCCTTCGCCCTCAAATAGGCTGCTCCCGGCCGGCTTCGAGCCCCCCTCAACAACGGAAGCTGGTCGTACTTTGCGGTGACCCCGGTCACCGCATTTTTTTGTCTCTGCTTCAGCCCTGATCGATTGCCGTCTGGAAGAGCAAAAAGCTTCATTGCCGGACATAAAAAAACGCGCCGAAGCGCGTTTTTTTATGTCGCAAGACAAGCCATCAGAAACGTTCGATCTCGGCGTCGGCGCGCAACTGCTCCTGCGCGGCACTGAAATCCTGCTGGCCAGACTGACCGGCGATGAACTGCTGATACTGCGAACCCGCGCCGTCTTCGGCCTGTACGTCCTCAGCGGTCGCTACACCACGCAGCGCCACCAACCAGTAACCACCAGCAGGCTGCTTGATACGCGCAAACACCGGTTGCTCAGCAGTCGGCTTGGGTAAGCCGAAAACGCTACGCAACAACGGCGTTGGGATTTCGCTGGAAGAACGCCCTACCGCTTCATACTGTTGCCACTCGGCGTCCTGCTGCTGAGCCAGTGCCTCGACAGTCAGCTCACCTGATTTCAAGCTGGCAATCAATTTATCTACCTGCTCTGCCGCAGCCTGCTCGGCCTTGTCGTAGGCAATCAGCTCGCTGATCTCCTGTTTGACCTCATCCAGCGGACGCTGCTCCGGCTTCATGTGCTGCTTTACACGCACCACTGCTACCGTATCGGCATCCAGTTCAAGCAGCTCGCTGTTGTAGCCGTTCTTCAAGACATCATCGCTGAACGCAGCGTTCATCACCTTCGGATTACTGGCCAGACCTTCGCCACCCAAACGCTCAACCGGGCCCAGAGTTTCAATCTGCAGATTCAGTGCAGATGCCGGCTCGGCCAGATCAGAAGCTTCGTGCGCCAGATTGGCCAACTCCTGTGACGCATCAACGAACTCGCGTTCGACCTGTTCCGACTTCAATTCCTGCACCAACTGCTCGCGCATTGATTCCAGCGTGGGCACCTCAGGCGCCTTGAGATCGGTCAGCTTGATCAGATGATAGCCGTAACTGGTGCGCACCGGGGCAGAGACTTCGCCCTGCTGCAGCGCAAAAAGCGCGTCGTCGAAGGACTGGTCGAAGCTGCCCTTGATCACATAACCCAGATCACCACCCTCACGGGCGCTACCGCTATCGTCAGACACATCTGCGGCCACTGCGGCAAAGTCCTCGCCTGCGTTAATACGCTTGGCTGCCGCTTCGATACGCGCCTTGGCGTCGGCATCATCCGCCTCGTCCGGCACTTCGACCAGGATATGCGATGCGCGGCGCTGCTCTGCCAGGTTGCCGATCTCACGCTGATAGAGCTCGTTTACTGCCTCTTCGCTGACCTCAACCCGATCAAAAAAGTTTGAGCGTGACAGCGTCAGGGTTTCCAGCACCACCTGTTCTGGCGTCATGAACTGTTGCGCGTTGCTGGCGTAATATTCTTGGATCTCTTCGTCCGCGACAGCAACGCTTGAGGCGTCGCCGACCGGCACATCGATCACCGAAAAATCACGCGTCTGATTTTCCAGATTAGCCAGATGCTGACGCTCAGCAGGCGTGGCGAACGCGGTAGCTTCATAGCCGTTACGGTACTGGGTGATCAGCAACTGTTGACGCACTAGGTCACGGAACGCCATGCGTGAGGGCATGCCCATATTGCGGATGACAATATCAAAACGGTCGCTGTCGAACTTGCCGTTCACCTGAAAGTCCGGTGTCGACAAGATCAGTTGGTCGATCATCTGATCGGAAACCTCAAAACCGGCTTCTTCTGCGCCCTGGATCAATACGGCTCGCTCAATCAGACCATCCAGCACGCTGGTACGCAGAAAGCGCTCATCGATCATGCTGGGATCAAAATTGTTGTTACCCATCTGCTGCAATTGCTGAATCAGCTGACGGCGTTGCAAGGCGACTGCCTGCTCCAGCTCCAGCTTGGAGACCACTTCTCCGTTTACCTCAGCAGCCTTCTCAGCGTCGCTGGAGAAACGACTGATCGACTCCCAGCCCGTCAACGCGAAAATCAGCACAATGACGCCGACGATCACCTTGGCGACCCAGCTTTGCGCATTGTCCCTCATGTTTTGCAGCATCATGCCCCCGAATTCTGTTTAACCTGAGCGCTTGGCATCAGGTCTTTGCCCCCCAAACCTTGAGTGGCCTTTCTCGCTTTCCAACAAAAAAGGCGCATCCGGTAGATGCGCCTTTCTGGTAACTGACGGAGTCATCTGTGTGACGTTATCGGCCTATCGGCCTGTGGCGTCCTGATGACCCCGTAGCATGCCTCGCCCTGGGGTGTCGGCATGTCACATCAGATCAGGGACGCAATTAGTTCACAGCGTCCTTGAGAGCCTTACCTGCTTTGAAACCAGGAATCTTGGCAGCACTGATTTCGATCGGCTGACCAGTCTGCGGGTTACGGCCGGTGCGTGCAGCACGCTCCTTAACAGCGAATGTACCAAATCCTACCAATACAACCGAATCACCATCCTTCAGCGCACCAGTAACGGACTCAATGACGGCGTCCAGAGCACGACCGGCGGCAGCTTTAGGAATATCGGCGGATGCGGCGATGGCATCAATCAGTTCAGACTTGTTCACTCTAAGTCCCCTTATTTAATTCAATGAATTGTTAGTCATTATGTAAGCTTGTGGTCTTAGCAAAGCTGTGGCCAGTCAGCATACCTGCTTAGGTCGAAGCACGCTTTATAGCAAGCGGTCAAAAACCGTGTCAAGGAATGCCTGAGGTAATCCGGGACCGGTTAGCAAAACGCTTTCACACTGGACGCGCTTCACTCACCGGACCCTAATCGCCTCAGTGAGTACTGATGCGTCCTTTCTCATCAGTCTCGCGATTGTCATCCTTTGCAACCATCTCTTCAACCCCTTCTTTCAAGGGCTCCGGCATGTATTGCAGCGCAATCTGCAATACCTCGTCAATCCATTTCACTGGTTTGACGTCAATATCCTGTTTGATCCGGTCGGGAATTTCCTTCAGATCACGGACATTATCGTGCGGGATGATGACTGTCTTGATACCACCACGGTGTGCCGCCAGCAGCTTCTCCTTCAAACCACCAATCGGCAACACCTGGCCACGCAAAG
This sequence comes from Halopseudomonas sp., assembly GCF_036960865.1. Lineage (GTDB taxonomy): Bacteria > Pseudomonadota > Gammaproteobacteria > Pseudomonadales > Pseudomonadaceae > Halopseudomonas. Next base: position 334,389 of record NZ_JBALWE010000002.1, on the reverse strand, counting down.
TGATCTCACCGGTCATCGCGACATCGGCGCGCACGGGTATTTTGGTAAGCGACGACACCAGTGCGGTGCACATGCCGATACCCGCGCTGGGGCCATCCTTGGGCGTCGCGCCTTCCGGCACATGAATGTGTATGTCATTGTTTTCATGGAAGTCTGCCTTGATTCCAAGGCTAGCTGCGCGGCTTCGAACCACAGTCAGCGCGGCGCTGATCGACTCCTGCATGACGTCGCCCAACGAGCCGGTCTTGATCTGCCGTCCCTTGCCTGGCACGACCACGGCTTCCAGGCTGAGTAGCTCACCGCCGACCTGAGTCCAGGCCAGCCCGGTTACCTGACCGACCTGGTCCGCCTCCTCCGCCAAACCATACTTGAACTTGCGCACGCCGAGGTAATGTTCGAGCAGCGTTTCATCCAAGGCCACCGGCTTGGGCTTGCGCTCACCGGCCTGTTCTTTAACCACCTTGCGGCAGACTTTGGCGATCTGGCGTTCCAGTCCACGCACGCCCGCTTCGCGGGTGTAGTAGCGCACCAGGTCCCGCAGAGACGCTTCACTGAAGGTCAGCTCATCCTTTTTCAAGCCATTGTTCTTGACCTGCTTGGGAACCAGATAACGCTGCGCGATGTTGATTTTTTCGTCTTCGGTGTAGCCCGGAATACGAATGATCTCCATGCGGTCGAGCAACGGCGCGGGGATATTCATCGAGTTAGAGGTACAGATGAACATCACATCCGAGAGATCGTAATCGACCTCCAAATAATGGTCGTTGAAGGCGTGATTCTGTTCAGGATCAAGCACTTCCAGAAGCGCTGACGACGGATCGCCACGCATGTCCTGCCCCATCTTGTCGATCTCATCGAGCAAAAACAGGGGGTTCTTTACCCCTGCCTTGGTCATTTTCTGAATCAATTTACCCGGCAGCGAGCCAATGTAGGTACGGCGATGACCGCGAATTTCCGCCTCATCACGCACGCCGCCCAGCGCCATACGCACAAACTCGCGGTTGGTCGCTCGCGCCAAGGACTCACCCAGAGAGGTCTTACCCACACCAGGAGGCCCCACCAAGCAGAGCACAGGGCCCTTCAGCTTGCGCACACGCTTCTGCACGGCAAGGTACTCAAGGATACGTTCCTTAACCTCTTCCAAGCCGTAGTGGTCTGCCTCAAGCACTTTCTCGGCACGCTGGATGTCATGCCGCACCTTGCTGGCTTTCTTCCACGGCACAGCAGTCAGCCAATCGATATAGGAACGCACCACGGTCGCCTCCGCGGACATAGGCGACATCATTTTCAGCTTGTTGAACTCGGCGTTGGCTTTGCTCAGGGCCTCTTCCGACAGGCCCGCATCATCAATCTTCTTGCGCAGGTCGTCGAACTCGCTGTGCCCTTCATCCAGATTACCCATTTCCTTCTGGATAGCTTTCATCTGCTCGTTCAGATAGTACTCGCGCTGACTGCGTTCCATCTGTTTCTTGACCCGGCCACGGATGCGCTTCTCGACCTGCAGCAAATCAATTTCGCCGTCCAACACACCCAGCACATGTTCTACCCGCTCGCGCAACGGCAGAATCTCAAGAATCGCCTGCTTCTCTTCCAGCTTGAGCGACAGATGCGCCGCCATGGTGTCGACCAGCCGACCCGGCTGATCAATGCTGGAGAGCGATGAGACCACCTCGGAGGGGACTTTCTTGCCCAGTTGCACAAACTGTTCGAACTGGCTCATCAAGCTGCGAGTGAGGACTTCAGCCTCACGCTCGTCGAGCGCACTTTCACCGAGCAGCTCCACCTCGGCACTCTGGTAACCCTCAACCTCGTCAATGGAGTCGATGCGCGCACGTTGCTCGCCCTCTACCAGCACTTTGACAGTGCCGTCGGGCAACTTCAGCAGCTGCAGGATGGTGGCGACCGTACCCATATCGTACAGCCCATCCCGCGCCGGATCGTCCTCGGCCGGATCACGCTGAGCTATCAGCAATACTTGCTTGCCGCCTGACATTGCCTGCTCGAGCGCCTGAATGGATTTGTCACGCCCGACAAACAGCGGGATGACCATATGGGGATATACCACCACATCGCGTAATGGCAGGAGCGGGAATTCGCTAAGAGTCGTCATGGCTGAGGCTCACTCGCTGAGGGGCGCTTGCGTAATACTGCGCCGGAAGAAAAAAAGTCCATGGATTCAAGATGGGGGCTGGGAAACGAAAAAACAAGCGGAAAGACGGTAATAATATTGCCGCATTTTGCCTGCAGCAAAAACGACTGCGCCGCCAAAGTGGCGGCGCAATCAACAGCTTGCAGATCAATCCTCAGGCATTGCCTTCGGTGGCTGCTCCGGCGTTTCGTAAATCAGCAATGGTTTGGCCTCACCACTGATCACGTTTTCGTCGATTACCACCTTGCTGACATGCTCGGCTGATGGAATCTCATACATGGTTTCCAGCAGCACGCTTTCCAGGATGGAGCGCAGGCCACGGGCCCCGGTCTTGCGTTCCAGCGCACGGGACGAAATCGCCTTGAGTGCGTCGGTGCGAAACTCCAGCTCCACCCCTTCCATGTCGAACAAACGCGCGTATTGCTTGGTCAGCGCGTTCTTCGGCTCGGTCAGAATCTGAATCAGCGCGTCCTCGTCCAGCTCATTGAGGGTGGCGATGACCGGCAGACGGCCAACAAACTCGGGGATCAGGCCAAAACGCACCAGATCATCCGGCTCGACATCCTTCAAGGTGTCGCCCACCTTCTTGCCACCGTCCTTGCTGCGCACAGTGGCGTTGAAACCAATGCCGCTACGCTCGGAGCGATCACGGATAACCTTCTCAAGACCCGCAAAAGCGCCACCACAAATAAACAGGATGTTGCGTGTATCCACCTGCAGAAACTCCTGCTGGGGATGCTTGCGGCCACCCTGTGGCGGAACCGAGGCTACCGTGCCTTCGATCAGCTTCAACAGCGCCTGCTGCACACCTTCCCCCGACACGTCACGGGTGATGGAGGGGTTGTCCGACTTGCGTGAAATCTTGTCGATCTCGTCGATGTAGACGATACCCATCTGGGCCTTCTCTACGTCGTAGTCGCACTTCTGCAGCAATTTCTGAATAATGTTCTCTACGTCTTCACCCACATAACCCGCTTCGGTGAGCGTAGTCGCATCGGCAATGGTAAAGGGTACATTGAGCAAACGGGCCAAGGTTTCTGCCAGCAGGGTCTTGCCCGAACCAGTAGGACCAATCAGCAAAATGTTACTCTTGCCCAGCTCGACTTCATCCTTACCCTGACGCTGGTTCAACCGCTTGTAGTGGTTGTACACCGCAACAGACAGTACTTTCTTGGCACGCTGCTGACCAATAACGTACTGATCCAGAATGGAACAGATTTCAACCGGCGTTGGCAGCTTCTGATTGCTGTTTTCCGCCTGGCTTTCCTGCACTTCTTCACGAATGATGTCGTTGCAAAGATCAACGCACTCATCGCAGATAAACACGGAGGGGCCGGCAATCAGCTTGCGCACTTCATGCTGGCTCTTGCCGCAGAAGGAGCAATACAGCAACTTGCCGTTGTCGTCACCCTTCCCAGTCATATCGGTCATCGAAAACCCCTACTCTTGAATCGCTCTTGAATACAAAGATGGGGGCAATGTGCCCACTTTGCAAGTGCGACCCGATCAACATGCACCAGACAATCCCCACTGCAGGCCACGCGCTTGCGCGGCGGCCGGCAGCATCATCAGGAGATTCGGGGGTTGTTGGCGTGAAACAAATAGTTACTCAGCGCTTGGACGCGATTCGAGCATCTGGTCGATCAGACCGTACTCTACCGCCTCGGAGCCGCTCATGAAGCGGTCACGGTCGGTATCACGTTCGATCACATCAAGCGGCTGCCCCGTGTGGTCAGCTAGCACCTTGTTCAGGCGCTCACGGATGAACAGAATCTCGCGCGCGTGAATCTCGATGTCCGAGGCTTGCCCCTGAAAGCCGCCCAGGGGCTGGTGGATCATCATGCGCGCATGCGGCAGGCAGTAGCGTTTGCCCGGCGCACCGCCAGCCAGCAACAGAGCACCCATGCTGCAGGCCTGGCCAATACACAGCGTGCTGACGTTTGGCTTGATGAATTGCATGGTGTCGTAGATCGCCATGCCAGCGGTGACTGAGCCGCCAGGCGAGTTGATATACAGGTGAATGTCCTTGTCCGGATTTTCCGACTCAAGGAACAACAGCTGCGCTACGACCAGGTTCGCCATGTAGTCTTCTACCTGACCCACAAGGAAGATGACCCGCTCTTTCAGCAGCCGGGAATAGATGTCGTAGGAGCGCTCACCACGGGCGGATTGTTCGATAACCATTGGTACCAGACCGCCGGCGGCCTGCACGTCCGGTGGAAACTGCGTAAAGCTGTTATGGGTCATGGATTCCTGTCACTCCAAATATGCATGTCGCGAAAACACGAGAGCCAGCCCGAAGGCTGGCTCTCGTTAGCGAAAAACGGCAACGAGATTACTCGTCTGCGCTGTTCTCTTCCGCTTCGCCGGCTTCAACCTGTGCAGGCTGCGCAGGCTTAACGGCTTCTTCGTAAGCTACCTTCTTGTCGGTAACCTGCGCCTTCTGCAGCACAGTATCCACCACTTGTTCTTCCAGCACAACCGACTGGATCTCGCCCAGTTGCTGCTCATTCTGGTAGTACCAGTTGATAACCTGCTCAGGCTCCTGATACGCCGCAGCCAGCTCTTCGATCATGGCACGAACGCGATCGTTGTCCGGCTTGATATCGTTCTGCTTGACCACTTCGGCAACAACCAGACCTAGGCTAACGCGACGCTTGGCCTGCTCTTCGAACAGCTCAGCCGGCAGCTGGCTAGCTTGAATGTTGGCACCGCCAAACTGCTGAACAGCCTGCTCGCGCAGACGGTCGATTTCATTGGCGACCAGCGCCTTGGGAACGTCAACGGTGTTAATTTCCAGCAGACCGTCCATTACCTGAGCCTTGACCTTGGTCTTGATCGCTTGCTTCAGCTCGCGCTCCATGTTCTTGCGAACTTCGGCGCGGAAACCTTCGATACCACCTTCGGTGACACCAAACTGAGCGAAGAACTCCTCATCCAGCGCCGGCAGTGCAGGCTCTGCAACAGCTTGCACAGTGACGTCGAACTCGGCGGCCTTGCCGGCCAGATCCAGGTTCTGATAATCCTCGGGGAAGGTCACGTTGAGCGTCACGTTGTCGCCCGCTTTCGCGCCGACCAGACCTTCTTCAAAGCCCGGAATCATACGGCCAGAGCCCAGTACGATGTTGCTGCCATTGGCAGTACCACCCTGGAAGGCTTCACCGTCAACCTTGCCAACGAAATCGATAGTCAGTTGATCGTCATTTTGTGCGGCGCGCTCGACCGCTTCAAAGCGAGTGTTTTGCTTGCGCAGGGTTTCCAGCATGGTATCCAGATCGGCATCGGTCACTTCGGACTCAAGACGCTCAACGCTGATACCGGCAAAGTCGGCCAGCGCGACTTCCGGGTAGACTTCGAAGGTCGCGATGTACTCGAAATCCTTGCCCTCTTCCATGCTCTTGGGCTCAACACTCGGCGCACCGGCCGGGTTCAACTTTTCCTGCATGATGGCTTCATAGAAAGAAGACTGGATCACTTCACCGATCACTTCCTGATGAGCAGAAGCGCCAAAGCGCTTGCGGATAACGCTCATCGGTACCTTACCAGGACGGAAACCATCTACGCGGGCGCGCTGCGCGGTCTGCTGCAAACGCTTTTTGACCTCGTTTTCAATACGATCGGCAGGGATGCCAACGGTCATGCGGCGCTCGAGGCCGGAGGTGGTTTCAACCGAAACTTGCATGGAGAGTCCTCGTTGAACGATCAAATTAAATTAGTGATTTAGTAAAAGCCGGGTAGTCTAATCGCTTAAGCAATAGAAGTCATCACCAGCTTGGCAAGTGCGCAAGAACCTGATTTTTATCAAACCTGACGGGCCTGCAAAAGCTCTTCGAACTCAAGGATAGGCATCGGCCGATGGAATAAGTAGCCTTGAAAAACCTCACACCCCTTATCCAGCAACCAGTCGAGCTCGGCGACCGTTTCCACTCCTTCGGCAATACAAAACAGATCTAGCTGGCTGGCCAACTGGAGGATCACCTCGACAATGGCAGCATCTCGCGCGGACAGCGTTATGTCTCGTACAAAGCTCTGATCAATTTTGAGCTTATCAATAGGCATTTTTTTCAAATAGCCTAGAGAGCAATATCCGGTACCAAAATCATCCAGGGCGAGTCTTACACCCATTTCGCGCAACTCAAACAACACCTGCTGCGCATGTACCAGGTTATCGATAAGAGCCCCTTCAGTGATTTCCAGCTCGATCCTGTCTGGCGTAAGGTCGTAACTTGCAAGCGTAGCGGCCACCAATTCAACGAAAAGCGGATTCTGAAACTGTGCGGCAGAGATATTAATTGCAAGCCGGACAGGTTCGATCCCCGCATCCAGCCATCGACGAATCTGCTGGCAAGCCGCGCGCAGAACCCAGCTATCTATCTCTGCGATCAAAAGAGATTCCTCTGCGATCGGAATGAAAATGCCGGGGGAAATCCAATTACGGACCGGGTGATTCCATCGCAGCAACACCTCTGCGCCCAACATGCGTTTCGAATCCGCGTCGACTTGAGGCTGGAAATATAGCAAGAACTGATCATTCTCCAGCGCTTTGCGCATGTCGTTGTCTAATTCCATACGCTCCTGAGAGGCACTTAGCATTCTCTCAGCAAAAAACAAAAACCCATTACCTCCGTTATGCTTGGCTTGATACATAGCCGTATCAGCCTGCTTCATGAGGTCATCGATAGTCTGGCCGTTATCCGGAAAAACAGACGCACCAACGCTTAAGGTGCTACGAAGATCATGCCTCCCTACACGCACCGGCTTCGGTATTTGCTCCAAAATACGATTGACCACCGACGTAACTTCACGGGCCAGGTTTACTTGAGCAGGTATATCGGCAATAACTACCGTAAACTCATCGCCACCCAAGCGAAAAACGTCGCAACCACCACCAACGCATTCTCGAATTCTCTCAGCGACCGCCTGAAGATAAAGATCGCCAGCAGCGTGCCCGATGGAGTCATTAATCAGCTTAAACCTGTCCAGATCAATCAGCAGCAGCGCAACCCGAGTATTCTTTGTTCGCGAGCGTGCGAAAGCGCCGTTTAAGTTCGCTTTGAGCGCAGCTCGATTAGGCAGACCCGTAAGATCATCAAAATGTGCCTGGTGATATAAATCTGCCTGCCAGCGAGCCCTGGTCAAAACAACCGACAAACGCCCTATCACCTGAACAGCCTTAGTAGCCTCCATCTCATCCGCCTCGTCACCTTCCCAAGCGCCTACCAACACAAAGCCTTGGGGCGAACCTGAAATAGGAAGAGGTAAAAGCAGCCATGAACCACAAACGAGACTCTCTGGAATTAGCGGCAGCCAATGGGGCGGTTTGGCCAAAAATACATACGGCAATGACTTCAGCTCTCCCTGGGCCAACTCCAGCGGCTCAAGGGCGCTTGCAATAAAGGAATCTTCGATTTCAGATCCGCGGCCAACCACACTCACCTTGAGCTGTTTTTTTTCCTTCACTGCTACCAAGAGCAACCGACAGCCCAGAAAGTCTCTTGCCCGCAGCAGGACTTCGTTAACCACACTCATGGAGTCTTTGGAAGAAAGAATAAGTCTATCCAGCGCCATGAGCGACTCACGCTGCTCAAACTGTCGAGCAAGTGTTCCGGTCATACCGTTAAATGCAAGCGCCAGCTCTTCGAACTCGTCTCCACTTGAAATATCAACCTGCTGATGCAGCTCCCCCTGCGATACTTGGAGAGTCGCATCTCGAAGCGTTTGCAGCGGCTTCAGCACACGACGAAGGTGCCCGATACTAAACATCAACGCCATCAAAACTGACGCCAACACAATGATAACCAGGGTATTCTGAAAATTGCCGCTGGTTGTAAACAGCGTCTGCTCAGGCTGACTAAGAACTACAGCCCAGTTATCTTCCAAGCCTAAGTTACGCAAAAAAACTTCCCAGTAGACCGCGCGCATTGGCTCAGCCTCCCGCTCCCACTCGAAGACACCCAGCGATGAGTTGCCATGTGCCGCGGAGAAAGCTGAGATAAAGCCCTGAGGCGGCTCCTCGCTGCAGAACAACACTGTACTGCTACCCGCCAAGATGCATACAGACTTATCATGCGGGAGTTGCTCACGGTCCCACAAATAGTCTGGATTCAAGCGTGCGATTAAATACTCACCACTTGCCAATCCAAGCGACACAAAAATTCCTTGTTTACCATCAAACCGCACCTGATGGAGACGCATTACGCCTGCCTTATAGGTGCCTGGAGCAAGTCTAAGCGTCTGCAAAAAACTGTCAGGGAACACCCTCTTGACATCATCCGAGAAAAGCCAAACAGGACCACCGGCAGCTCCTGCGCTAACAAGCTGCGCAACTGCGCCTGAGTTCGCCAGATAAGTTGAGTCTCCTGGAGAGTTCGATCTATTCTGCGCTTGGGCTAACCGAGGTAATTCATCACCAATACGCTGCAGGCGCTCAAAAATATTCAAGCCTATGAACTTAGCGTCTTGCTGCAACTCTTTTTTATGCTGATCAGCCATATAGCCTGTGAGCTGGAAAAAGGTTACCGACACCAATAGAAGAGCAGGGAAAGTGACTGCGAGAAAAAAAAATAAAAATAATCGGCGAGCTATCGGACTATGAAAGGTACGGATGTCTATCGCCATGCTAGTCCTTAATACCCTGACACAGGACCGATATAACCGCCATCGTTGGCACGAACAATATCATCCCTTGACGCACGAGCGGTGAAAGGTGCGCTAGAGCGTCCATCCCTACCCATACTGTAAAGATCATAATCAGAATTGACTGGCACCAAGCTTTTATCCTTGCGCATTTTCCCTTTTCCCTTTAACCCAGCGAAGCTAAGGTACTGATATGGATTCTCCCAAGGATCGAGAAGAGGCGCGCCCCGCAGCTGCGCCAGGCTTTCGGGGAGCTGGCCGTTAACCGCCAAAAACCTCTCTATTGCAGCTGATATGCTAGTAATGTCACTCATAGCTGTAGCCACCTTCCCCCGCTCGACATACTCACTATAATTCGGGTAGGCAATCGCGACGATCAACCCCAAAACGGCGACCGAGATCATCAGCTCGGCAAGCGTAAAGCCTCTATTCCAAATTTTCATAGCGCTGCAACACCTCGTCTGCGCAAAACAAGCAGCGGAACATCAAAATGACATCACAACTATTGAAGATAGTACTGCTCCATAGCCTTGAGCAACAAACTAAGCAAGTGACTAGGGAAGCCGATATAGCTTTACGACAACCACATAGCATTTGAAGAGTAGCAGCGGCTCGAGAAATACCGAAGATTTAAAAAGGCGAGCATCTCTAACACGGCAACAGCGCCGAGCACTAAAAACGCAAAAAGCCGCGCTTAGCAGCCAGTGGACGGCTGTTTGGGAGCGGCTTCTTGCGATCTCCGGCACTGACTTGACATCATTCAAGCCGGCCTGCTGACACGTTACCAGCACCCCATGGAGTAGCTGATTTAGATGGTGCGGACGGGGAGACTCGAACTCCCACACCTCGCGGCGCCAGAACCTAAATCTGGTGTGTCTACCAATTTCACCACGTCCGCATAACACTGGAACAAAAATGCCAGACCGGCAGCCTGGCATTCTCGAAGAATAATGGGGTGGACGATGGGGATCGAACCCACGACAACAGGAGTCACAATCCTGTGCTCTACCAACTGAGCTACGCCCACCACTACTCACTTCACTGCAACACTACTCCACACCTTCGCGCAATGGCGCACCCGGCAGGACTCGAACCTGCGACCATCCGCTTAGAAGGCGGATGCTCTATCCAGCTGAGCTACGGGCGCCTGTTGCACATACTAGATGATGAAGCATCATCGGCATGTCCGATTGATCTTTTGTGACGATCATTCGGGGGAGCCTGGTCGCCTTCCAAACCGGTATCGCTGTGTTTGTGAAGCGGGGCGAATAATACTGAGAGCACTGCTCCACGTCAACGCCGGAAGCTGATTTTTTTTAATCAGAAGAGGAGCTTAACGCTTATCAGCTCAGCATTCGCGCAAACGCTGCTGGGCATTTACTGCAATTGCACGACGGAATCGTGATCGCCCTTTTGCCTGCAGCCCCCGCCGTGCGACAATGCCGCCAATTTTATCTGCGTCAGGAACCCCATGAACGCCCAGCTCATTGATGGCAAGCAGATTGCTGCCAACCTCCGCAAGGACATCGCCACCAAAGTAGCCGAACGCCGGGACAGCGGACTGCGCCTGCCGGGTCTGGCCGTCATTCTGGTCGGCAGTGATCCGGCCTCCCAGGTCTACGTTTCCCACAAGCGCAAAGACTGCGAAGAAGTCGGCTTTATCTCGCGCTCGCATGATTTGCCTGCCAGCACCCAGCAGAATGAGCTGCTGGACCTGATCGACGCGCTGAACGAAGATCCGGAGATTGACGGCATTCTGGTGCAACTACCGCTGCCCGCGCACCTCGAAGCATCACAACTGCTGGAGCGTATTCGCCCCGACAAGGATGTGGATGGCTTTCATCCCTACAACATCGGCCGCCTGGCCCAGCGGATGCCACTACTGCGCCCCTGCACACCCATGGGCATCATTCGCCTGCTGAAAAGCACCGGCGTAGACCTGTACGGGCTGGATGCCACGGTTGTGGGCGCCTCCAACATTGTTGGCCGTCCGATGGCGCTGGAGCTGCTATTGGCTGGTTGCACCACCACGGTTACCCACCGCTTTACCAAGAGCCTCGAGGACCACGTGCGCCGCTCGGATCTGGTAGTGGTTGCCGCCGGCAAGCCGGGACTGGTGAAGGGTGAGTGGATCAAGCCGGGCGCCATCGTGGTGGATGTGGGCATCAACCGCATGGAAGACGGTCGCCTGGTTGGTGACGTGGAGTTTACCGCCGCAGCCGAGCGCGCCAGCTGGATTACGCCGGTACCCGGCGGTGTTGGCCCGATGACCCGCGCCTGCCTGCTTGAAAACACATTGCACGCCTGCGTTCATCTGCACGACTGATTCTGAGCCTGGCAAACTGAAACGCCCAGCCATCGCGCTGGGCGTTTTGCGTTACAGGTTACCGGTCTTGCCGCCATCGACCGGCAGGTTGATTCCGGTGATGTAGGCTGCAGCGGGCGATGCGAGAAAGCCTACCGCATTGGCAAACTCTTCCGGCTCGGCAAAGCGTTGCGCCGGGATGCTGGCCGCCATTGCCTGGGTAACCTGCTCTACGCTCTTGCCACTGGCTTTCGCGCTATGCTCAATCAGGCTGTCCAGACGCGGGGTGCGCGTCAGACCCGGCAGCACGTTATTGACAGTAATACCCTCTGCCGCCAGTTCTCCGGCTAGCGTCTTGGCCCAGTTACCCATGGCCGCGCGCACCGTATTGGAGACCCCCAGATTCGGGATCACCTGCTTGACCGAGGTAGAGAGTACGTTGAGGATGCGGCCATAACCCGCCGCGCGCATGCCGGGCAATAGCAGCTGTAGCAACACCTGCGCGCTGACCATGTGCTGCATAAAGGCATCGGCATAGGCTTGCGGGTCTGCCGTATTAGCTGGCCCCGGTGCCGGACCGCCGGTGTTGTTAACCCAGATGTGCAGATCACCGCCCTGCTCCAGCTCGTAACCGACCACCTCGGACAGCGTATCGCGATCATGCGCATCGACCGCCAGAAAACCGTGCTCCTGACCATGCTCTGCTGGCAGACGCGAGCAGAGAGCCTGCAGCTTGTCGGCAGAGCGCGCCAGCAGCACCACTTCAGCTCCCTGCAGCGCCAACTGCAACGCACAAGCCTCGCCCAACCCTTGGCTGGCACCGCATACCAGTGCCCGCTTGCCTGACAAGTCCAGATTCATAACGAATTCCCTATCGAGTGAGAAACAAAAACCCAGCCTAGCACGCTGCCAACACCGCGCCAGCGGACGCTGTCGCCTGAACGATGGACCATTCACCACGCCCATCAGCCTCAGCCAAGCGTTACCCACGACAAACACAAACAACCCGGCGCGCAGCCGGGTTGTGAAGACAACGCTGGGGCGGCCTAGAAGGAATCAGCCGGCACCCGCACCCAGCCTTCCATCAGGATACGTGCACTGCGACTCATGATGGCCTTGGTCACCTGCCATTCACCGGCCACCTGCTGCGCTTCGGCGCCTACCCGCAGCGCCCCTGAGGGGTGGCCGAAGGTCACCGCCGTGCGCTCGCCACCACCTGCGGCCAGGTTGACCAAAGTGCCCGGAATGGCCGCCGCAGTGCCGATGGCGACCGCGCAGGTGCCCATCATGGCGTGATGCAGCTTGCCCATGGACAGCGCGCGGACCAAAAGGTCGACATCGGCCGCGTTGATCGCCCTGCCACTGGATGCCTTGTAGCTCTTGGGCGCCGAGACGAAGGCGATCTTGGGCGTATGCTGTCGCTTGACGGCTTCTTCAGGCGTGCTGATCAATCCCATACGCAGCGCGCCTGCAATGCGAATCTGCTCGAAACGAGCAAGCTGCACCTGATCACTGTTGATGTCTTCGCGCAGCTCGGTGCCCTGATAGCCTATATCTTCGGCGTTGACGAACACCGTGGGGATGCCTGCGGTGATCATGGTCGCCTTGAGCGTACCCACGCCGGGCACCTCCAGTTCGTCGACCAGATTACCGGTGGGGAACATCGAGCCACCCTGCTCCCCCTCATCCGAGGGATCAAGAAACTCCAGCACGATTTCAGCCGCCGGGAAGGTCACACCATCCAGCTCGAAATCACCGGTTTCCTGTACCTGCCCGTTGGTGATCGGCACGTGAGCGATGATGGTTTTCTGGATATTGGCCTGCCAGATACGCACGACACATACTCCGTTTTCCGGAATGCGCGATTGATCCACCAGGCCGGCGTGGATGGCAAAGGCGCCAGCACCGGTTGAGAGGTTGCCGCAGTTGCCACTCCAGTCGACAAAGGCGCTGTCGATCGAAACTTGGCCGTAGAGATAGTCAACGTCGTGGTCCGGCTGGCTGCTGGCCGACAGAATCACACACTTGCTGGTGCTGGAGGTGGCGCCGCCCATGCCATCGATATGTGCGCTGTAGGAATCGGGGCTGCCGATCACGCGCATGAAGAGCTTGTCGCGGGACTGACCTGGAACCTGACAGGATTCGGGCAGATCTTGCAGGCGGAAGAAGACGCCTTTGCTGGTGCCGCCGCGCAGGTAGGTGGCGGGGATGCGGATCTGGGGGGCGGTGGACATTTGCTTACTCCTGAAACAGGTGGATATCGCTTCGATATGCTAGACCAGACGCCACCGAGCGCATGCTGCTGGGCATCTCGCAGGTGGCTGATTATTCATTTCGCCTTTATGGCGAGTTGGGGGAAATGCTTGCCCATTTCCCCCAACACCCCCTAGGACACCCCAACTACGCGGCCCTGCGGGTTCGCTGCGTTGCTCGGACTGCCGGGGCCCTGCGGAACTCGCTTCGCTCAGACAGTCCTCGGGCTTTATCCCGACAGTCCTGTGCTACTCGCCCGCGTAGACGGGGACTTGGGGTCCGTGCATAACATTTGAGCTCTTTGCTCGTTTACCTAGAACCAAACCTGGAATTTAAAAAAGCCCCGGCTTGACCGGGGCTTTTGTTTATACCGCTTCGGCCAACAGGTCCTTGGCGAATTTTTGCAGGATGCCGCCGCTGGAGTAGACCGAAAGCTCTTCGGCGGTGTCCAGGCGGCAGAGCACCGGTACGCGGTCGACCTTGCCGTTCTGATGGGTGATCACCAGGGTCAGCGGGGTGCGCGGTGCCGGGGTGCCTTCCACGTCGAAGATTTCCGTACCAGTCAGCCCCAGCGTCTTGCGTGTAGTACCCTCTTCAAACTGCAGCGGCATCACACCCATGCCGATCAGGTTGGTGCGGTGAATGCGCTCGAAGCCTTCGGCAACAATCACCTCGACCCCTGCCAGCGCCACGCCCTTGGCCGCCCAGTCACGGGATGAGCCCTGGCCATAGTCGGCACCGGCAATGATGATCAGCGGCTGCTTGCGCTCCATGTAGGTTTCAATCGCCTCCCACATGCGCATCACCTTGCCTTCAGGCTCGACCCGCGACAGCGAGCCCTGGATTGGTTTGCCCAGCTCGTCGGTGACCATCTCGTTCCACAGCTTGGGGTTAGCCAGGGTAGCGCGCTGCGCCGTAAGGTGATCGCCGCGGTGGGTGGCGTAGGAGTTGAAGTCCTCTTCCGGCAGACCCATCTTGTGCAAATACTCGCCGGCAGCGCTGTCCAGCAAAATGGCGTTGGAGGGCGACAGGTGATCGGTGGTGATGTTATCCGGCAGGATCGCCAGCGGTCGCATCCCCTTCATCGCACGCTGACCGGCCATATTGCCTTCCCAGTATGGCGGACGGCGAATATAGGTACTTTGCGGGCGCCAGTCATACAGCGGTGGCGTTTTTGCCTCGGTCTCGCGGGTGATATCGAACATCGGGATGTAGACCTCGCGGAACTGCGAGGGCTTGACCGCCGATTTTACGATAGCGTCGATCTCTTCATCCGCCGGCCAGATATCTTTCAGGGTAATAGGATTGCCCTGCTGGTCGTAGCCCAGCATGTCTTTCTCGATATCGAAACGGATGGTACCGGCAATCGCATAGGCCACTACCAGGGGCGGCGAAGCCAGGAATGCCTGCTTGGCATAGGGGTGAATGCGGCCGTCGAAATTGCGGTTACCCGAGAGCACTGCCGTGGCGTACAGATCGCGCTCGATCACTTCCTTCTGAATCACCGGGTCCAGCGCGCCAGACATGCCGTTGCAGGTAGTACAGGCAAAGGCCACCACATCAAAACCGAGCTGCTGCAGTTCGGGCAGAAGACCAGACTCTTCAAGATACATCTTCACGGTTTTCGAGCCCGGCGCCAGCGAGCTTTTCACCCAGGGCTTGCGGATCAGCCCCAGACGGTTGGCGTTGCGCGCCAGCAGACCCGCACCAATGATATTGCGTGGATTGGAGGTATTGGTGCAGCTGGTAATGGCGGCAATAATCACCGCGCCATCGGGCATCAAACCTTCTTCGCTTTCCCACGCCCGAGCGATGCCGCGATTGCCCAGCTCGGAGACCGGCAGCAAGGCATGCGGGTTGGAGGGGCCGGCCATGTTGCGGGTAACCGTGGACAGGTCAAAGCTCAGCACGCGCTCGTAGTCGACCTCCTGTAGGGTATCCGCCCAGAAACCTGCTTCCTTGGCATACTGCTCGACCAAGGCAACCTGCTCGTCTTCGCGACCAGTCAGCTTGAGGTATTCAATGGTCTGCTCGTCGATAAAGAACATGCCTGCGCTGGCGCCGTATTCTGGCGTCATGTTGGCAATGGTCGCGCGATCGCCCAGTGAGAGGCTGTTAGCGCCGTCACCGAAGAATTCCAGATAAGCCCCTACCACCCGCTCACGACGCAAAAACTCGGTCAGCGCCAGCACCAGATCGGTACCGGTGATACCCGGCTTCAGCTTGCCAGTCAGTTCTACGCCGACGATATCGGGCAGGCGCATCATGGACGGATTGCCGAGCATCACGTTCTCCGCTTCCAGCCCGCCCACGCCCACGGAGATCACGCCCAGGGCATCGACCATGGGGGTATGACTGTCAGTACCCACACAGGTATCGGGGAAGGCCACCCCGTCACGTACCTGCACCACCGGCGACATCTTTTCCAGGTTGATCTGGTGCATGATGCCGTTGCCCGGCGGAATAACATCCACGTTATCGAACGCGGTCTTGGTCCAGTTGATGAAATGAAAGCGATCTTCGTTGCGGCGGTCTTCTACCGCACGGTTTTTCTCGAAGGCGTTTTCCTCAAAACCGGGGTGCTCCACCGCCAGCGAATGATCGACGATCAGTTGGGTCGGCACTACCGGATTGACCTTGCTTGGATCACCGCCCTGCTCGGCGATGATATCGCGCAGCCCGGCCAGGTCGACCAGTGCGGTCTGCCCGAGGATGTCGTGACAGACCACGCGCGCCGGATACCAGGGGAAGTCCAGCGTGCGCTGACGCTCGATCAGCTGCTTGAGTGACGCCGTCAGGTCTTCCGGTGCGCAGCGGCGCACCAGCTGCTCGGCCAGCACACGCGAGGTGTAAGGCAGCTTGGCCCAGGCACCCGGCTTGATTGAGTCAACCGCTTCACGTGTATCAAAGTAGTCCAGCGCCGTGCCCGGCAATGATTTGCGGTATTGGCTGTTCATTACTTGCGATCCTTGAGCGGCACAAAGGCCACGTCTTCAGGGCCCACATAGTTGGCGCTGGGGCGAATGATCTTGCCGTCGATGCGCTGCTCGATAACGTGGCTGGACCAGCCGGCGGTGCGCGCAATCACAAACAGCGGCGTGAACATCGCAGTGGGAATACCCATCATGTGATAGCTCACCGCACTGAACCAGTCGAGGTTGGGGAACATTTTCTTGATTTCCCACATCACGCTTTCCAGGCGCTCGGCGATGTCGTACATCTTGGTATTGCTCTGCTCTGCCGAGAGCTCACGAGCCACATCCTTGATCACCTTGTTGCGCGGGTCAGAGACAGTGTAAACCGGGTGACCAAAGCCGATGACCACTTCCTTCTTCTCGACGCGGGCGCGGATGTCGGCTTCGGCCTCGTCCGGAGTGTCGTAGCGCTTCTGAATCTCGAAGGCCACCTCGTTGGCGCCGCCATGCTTGGGCCCGCGCAAGGCGCCGATGCCGCCAGCAATGCACGAGTGCATATCCGAACCCGTGCCGGCAATCACCCGACTGGTAAAGGTAGAGGCATTGAATTCGTGCTCCGCGTACAGAATCAGACTGGTGTGCATGGCACGCACCCAGGATTCGCGCGGCGCCTCACCGTGCAGCAGATGCAGGAAGTGGCCGCCAATGGAGTCGTCATCGGTTTCCACATCAATACGCTTGCCGTTGTGGCTGAAGTGGTACCAGTACAACAGCATGGAACCGAAAGAGGCCATCAGCTTGTCGGCAATGTCGCGGGCGCCAGGATGGTTGTGATCATCCTTCTCAGGCGATACACAGCCCAGCACAGACACACCGGTGCGCATTACGTCCATCGGGTGGGCAGACGGCGGCAATTGCTCGAGGGACGCCTTGAGTGCAGCCGGCAGGCCGCGCAGTGCGCGCAATTTGGCCTTGTAAGAAGCCAACTCCGCGACGGTCGGCAACTTGCCGTGCACCAGCAGATGGGCAATCTCTTCAAACTCGCAGGTGTTGGCGATATCCAGAATATCGTAGCCGCGGTAGTGCAGATCGTTGCCGCTACGGCCGACAGTGCACAGCGCAGTATTACCGGCGGCGGTGCCGCTCAGGGCAACGGATTTTTTCGGCTTGAAGGTTGGGTTCGGATTCTGGGGGGTGGCGCTCATTATCAGGTCTCCTCTCGGATCATTCTTGTCTTGTTGCGCAGGCTCTATCGCCTGCGCCTGCATAACAACGCCGCCACTGCAGCGCTGCCTGATGAATTACTTCTTGCCGGCGGCGAAGAGCGCGTCCAGCTTCTGCTCGAAATCGTGATAGCCAATACGATCGTAGAGCTCGGCGCGGGTTTGCATGCTGTCGACCACGGCTTTCTGGTGGCCTTCATTGCGGATGCTGGTGTACACATTCTCTGCTGCCTTGTTGGCGGCGCGGAACGCCGACAGCGGATACAGCTGAATGGCCACGCCAACCGAGGCCAGTTCCTCGCGGGTAAACAGCGGCGTGGCGCCAAACTCGGTGATGTTGGCCAGTACCGGCACACTCAGCTCCTTGACGAAGCGCTCGTAGGTCGGCAGATCGTTGGCGGCCTCGGCGAAGATGCCGTCGGCACCCGCCTCGACGTAGGCCTTGCAGCGCTCAATGGCGGCATCCACGCCTTCTGCCTGAATGGCGTCGGTACGCGCAATCAGGAAGAAATCGGGATCGGTCTTGGCATCCACGGCCGCCTTGATGCGATTTACCATCTCTTCGGTCGAGACGATCTCCTTACCGGGGCGGTGGCCACAGCGCTTGGCGCCGACCTGATCTTCAATATGCGCGGCGGCAGCGCCGGCCTTGATCAGGCTCTTGACCGTGCGCTCGATATTGAATGCGCTGGGGCCAAAGCCGGTGTCGATGTCCACCAGCAGTGGCAGATCGCAGACATCGGTAATACGGCGTACGTCGATCAACACGTCCTCCAGAGTATTGATACCCAGATCCGGCAAGCCGAGCGAGCCGGCAGCCACACCGCCACCCGACAGGTAAATGGCCTTAAAGCCGGCTCGCTTGGCCAGCAGCGCGTGGTTAGCATTGATCGCACCAATAACCTGCAGCGGACTTTCGGCAGCCAGTGCATCACGAAAACGTTTACCTGGGGTGTTCGACATCAGACTTTCCCTCCTGAGGAAGTGGTGGCCTCGCCCTGCTCCTGCAGACGACGCTCAATATTGCGACGTGAGGCACTGATATGGCGGCGCATCAGCATTTCCGCCAGCTCGCCATCGCGATCGGCAATGGCTTGAATAAGATTATGGTGCTCGGCAAAGGCCTGTTGCGGCCGTTTTGGCGTGGTAGAAAAACGGTAACGGTACATACGCACCAGGTGATACAGCTCATCGCAGAGCATATTGCTCAAGGTGCGATTCTTGCTGCCCTGCACGATCAGATAGTGAATATCCAGATCGCCTTCCTGCTGATAGTAGGATTTGTTTGCCTTCAAGCCGCTGTGCTGCTCGTGCATAGCCAGCACGTCACGCAGGCCCTGTATTTCCTCTTCGGTCATGTTCTGCGCCGCCAACCGGCAGGCCATACCTTCCAGCGCTTCGCGCACGTGGTACAGCTCGATCAGCTCGGCGTAGCTGAGCGACACCACACGTACGCCGGCATGCGGGATGCGCACCACCAGACGGCGACCTTCTAGGCGGCGAATCGCTTCGCGTAACGGGCCACGGCCGATACCAAAAGTGGTAGAGAGGTATTGTTCGCTGATACGCGTGCCAGGGGCGATATCGCCCTTGACGATAGCAGCCTGAATCTGGCGGAAAGCACCATCAGACAGGGTTTTGGTCGGTTCTTCCAGTTCGATATCAGCCAATTGTAGACAATCCATAATCGAGAATCGGAAAGTTCGCGAATTTTGCGCCCGTAATGCACTTATTGTCAACAATGCACAGACCGATTACTGGTCTATGCTGCTAATAGCTCAAGCTAATATGATCTGGGCAGGCCAAAATCATCTGATTGTCGACAATCCGTAGCCACCATAAGCGCATTGCCGGCTCCACAGAACCTGTACCAAGCCTCTACGAGGAGGCGCAGGGTCATGCTAAGATGCCGCCAGCGTGCCGAGCCTGCTGCCAGCGTTTCAGGGCAACGCCGACTTAAAATAGACGTTGAGAAAACTATGCAATCAATAAATCTGCACCTGAAAATCCTGATCGCCGTGCTCGTAAGCCTGGGTGTCCTTATCACTGGATACCAAATCTATTTTCTGGACATTCCGGTTACCGAAGACGAAACCGATGATATCTGGAGCCTGGATGCCAAGGTTGAATTCAGAGCCACCCCAGGCACCCCAATCAAGGCGCAGTTTTATATTCCCCCGTTGAACCAGGACTACGTCAGCCTCAACGAAAGCTTCATCTCCAACAATTATGGCGTCAGCGTCAACAGCCAAAACGGCAACCGCCGCGTTACCTGGTCATCGCGTCGCGCCAGTGGTACCCAGACACTTTACTACCGCCTGGTTCTGACCCAGCGCTACAGCGAAGAACAGCTCGCCGCCGCCCCGCCGCCGCCACGCCAGCCAATCCCGTTGGAAGGCCCCGAGCAGATCGCAGCCGATGCGCTGATCAACCCGATCCGCCAGCATTCGGCCGACATCGAAACCTTCATCAGCGAAACCATTCGCCGCGTCAACGACATCACCGATGACAACGTCAAGCTGCTGCTCAATGGCGGCACTAGCCCGATGGACAAGGCGCGAGTAATTGACTTGCTGCTGTCCAACGCACGTATCCCACTGGAAATGGTTCACACCATTCGCCTGGAAAACACCGAAGCACAAAGTCCGGAACTTTGGCTGCGCAGCTACAACGGCGAGCGCTGGCTGTACTTCCATCCGGAAACCGGGCAACAAGGTATGCCTGACAACCGCTTGGTGTGGTGGACAGGTGCAGAACCGCTGCTGGCCATGGAAGGTGGTCGCCAGAGCAGCGTTTCACTGACCGTTACCAACAGCGAAATGAACGCCCTGCGCTTGGCCAAGCTGACCACCGAGAACCGCGCCTCCGCGCTGCTCGACTATTCGCTGTATGGCCTGCCATTGCAGGCACAGCGGGTTTATCAGGTGATGATCATGATCCCGATCGGCGTATTGGTGATCCTGATTCTGCGTAACCTGATCGGCATGCAGACCCTGGGGACGTTTACCCCGGTGCTGATTGCCCTGGCGTTCCGTGAAACCGAGGTTGGTTGGGGTATCGCACTCTTTACCCTGATTACCGCCTTGGGTTTATCCCTGCGTTCTTATCTTGAGCACCTCAAGTTACAGATGCTGCCTCGCCTGTCAGTGGTGCTGACCTTCGTAGTGCTGGTCATCGCTGCCATCAGCCTGTTCAGTCACAAACTCGGCATGGAGAAGGCCCTGGCCGTCTCGCTGTTCCCGATGGTGATTCTGACCATGACCATTGAACGCCTGTCGATCACCTGGGAAGAGCGCGGCGGTATTCAGTCGCTGAAAACCGCCCTGGGCACACTGATCGCCGCGACGTTGGCGCACCTGCTGATGACGATTCCGGAGCTGACTTACTTCGTCTTCACCTTCCCCGCCGTGCTGCTGATTCTGGTTGGCTTCATGCTCGCCATGGGCCGCTACCGTGGCTACCGTCTGACCGAACTGGTGCGCTTCAAGGCGCTCACCAAAGGCTGAGGAGTCGACATGTTTCTGTGGAAAACCTGGAAGGCACTGGCAGCCAATGGTGTCATGGGCATCAACCGCCGCAACGCGGACTATGTGCTCAAGTACAACAAGCGCCATTTGTACCCGGTAGTGGATGACAAGATCCTGACCAAGGAACGCGCCATGGCCGCCGGCATTCACGTGCCGGAAATGTATGGCGTGATTGAAACCGAAAAAGACTTCGATACCTTTGACGGCATCGTCGCCAATTACCGTGACTTCGTCATCAAGCCGGCGCAGGGTGCCGGCGGTGACGGCATCATCGTGATTGCCGACCGCTTTGAGGGCATGTTCAAGACCGTGTCCGGCAAGATCATCAGCCGCGACGAGATTGGCCACCACATCTCCAGCATTCTTTCCGGTCTGTATTCGCTGGGTGGTCACCGGGACCGTGTCCTGATCGAATACCGGGTAACCCCCGATCAGATCTTCAAAAGCATCAGTTACGAAGGTGTGCCGGACATTCGCATCATTTGCCTAATGGGCTATCCGGTGATGGCCATGCTGCGCCTGCCCACCCGGCAGTCTGGCGGCAAGGCGAACCTGCATCAGGGTGCGATTGGGGTTGGCGTCGATTTGGCCTCCGGCGTGACGCTCAAGGGCACCTGGCTGAACAAGATCATCAGCAAGCACCCGGATACCACCAACCCGGTAGACGGCGTGCAACTGCCTGACTGGAACGGCTTCATGAACCTGGCTGCTTCGTGCTACGAGCTGTCCGGGCTGGGTTATATCGGCGTGGACCTGGTGCTTGATCAGGATCAGGGCCCGCTGATTCTCGAGCTCAATGCACGCCCCGGCCTGAACATCCAGATCGCCAACGATGCAGGACTGACCGCCCGTTGCCATAAGGTCGAGCATCATCTGGCCGCCTTGAAGAAGGCCGGCAAAACCGAAACCGCAGAAGAGCGCGTGGCCTTTTCGCAGCTGCATTTCGGTATGCCCGCCAGCGCCGAACCCTCCGAGCCACAGCCCGACCCTGCCACCGCGTGAGGTCAGGCTCGTCCGGCCATGCCTGAATACCAGTTAACCGAAGTAAGCTACCAGGCTGATCCGCTACCGCGGCTGACCAGCCTGCGCGGGCTTGGCCAGCCGGTACTGCTCGACTCGGCAGACAACCGCTCGCACCTGGGCCGTTACAGCGTGCTCGCTGCGGCGCCATCAGCGGTGATTTCCAGCAACACCACACCCGACGCACTCAGCGAAGTTCGCTCTCGACTGCAGGCCCTGGGCCCAGCTCAGTGGCCAGCAGGCCAGGCCTTGCCCTTTGGCTCCGGCGCACTGGGTTACCTCAGTTATGATCTGGCGCGCGAACTGGAAGCACTACCCAGTCTCGCGGCCGACGACATCGCCCTGCCCAGTATTCAGCTGGGTATCTACCTATGGAGCCTGGTGAGCGATCACCTGCAGCAACGCTGCTGGCTGGTGTGCCACCCAAGCCTGCCTGACGCCGAGCGCGTCAGCGTGCTCCTTGCGCTGCAGCAGGCGCATTCGACCACCGCAGAATTTACGCTCAAAGCGCCCTTTCGTGCCGAGCAAAGCAAAGCACAGTACGCGCAGGCCTTTGCGCAAATCCAGCAGTACATTCAAGCCGGCGACTGTTACCAGATAAACCTGGCTCAGCGTTTCTCCAGCGGCTACACGGGTGACCCGCTTGAGGCCTACCGGTTACTGCGCAGCGCGAGCCCAACCCCCTTCTCCGCCTACATGGAAACGCCCGACGCCAGCCTGCTCAGTCTCTCGCCGGAGCGCTTTCTGCAGGTCCATGGCGGGCAGGTAGAAGCCCGGCCGATCAAGGGCACCCGTGCTCGGGGCAAGACGCTGGGAGAAGATCAGGCATTGGCCAGCGAGCTGCAGCACTGTCTGAAGGATCGAGCGGAGAATTTGATGATCGTCGATCTGCTACGCAACGACCTTGGCCGCAGCTGTGTGCCGGGCAGTATTCGGGTGCCGGAGCTGTTCAGCCTGGAGAGTTATCCCAACGTACATCACCTGGTCAGCAGCGTGACCGGCACGCTGCGAGCGGACTGCGATGCGATCGAATTGCTGCGCACCGCATTTCCTGGCGGCTCCATTACCGGGGCGCCCAAGATCCGTGCGATGCAGATCATCGAAGAGCTCGAACCGGTGCGCCGCAGCCTGTATTGCGGCGGCGTCGGCTATATCGGCTGCGAAGGGCAAATGGATTTCAACATCGCCATTCGCAGCCTGGTCTGCACCAACCGGCAAGTCTATTGCTGGGGCGGCGGCGGCATAGTGGCGGACTCAGACGTCGATGCCGAATACCAGGAAACCCTGACCAAAATCGACAACCTGTTACGCGCGCTGCCGGTTAAGCCGCAGATCACCTAGAGCGCCACACGCACCCTCGCACATAGCACAATCACCGGGCAACCTGCTGCGTCGCCCGGCTCGTGCCTTCAGGCAGATGCGGCTGCGCCAAGCGCGGCGGCATCATCGTCATCCAGCTGTTGTGCATCGCTGGCCATGGTGGCTTCCATCTTCTGCCGATCAGCAACAAAGCTGCGTGACGCGACAATCAGCGCCGCCATCGCCAGCAGCAGGGCTACCGGGATCAGCAACATGGCGTCGTGCAGCCCTTGCGCCTTGAACGCTTCGTTCATCTCGGCGGCACCCGCAGCAACCCGTGCTGCCTCGGCGAAGTGATCGGACAGCAAGCCCACCACCAGCGGTCCCATGCCGCCGCCGAACAGATACAGACCCGCGAAGAACAGCGCTACCGCCGTCGCCCGCAGGCGCGGTTCGATTACATCCTGGATAGCGGTATACACGCTGGTGAAGTAGTTGTATGAAAACAGCCAGCCGAAGGCAAAAACCCCAACGAACACGCCGATCGCAATCTCACCGGCCATTAACGCGTATCCCGTTGCCAAGGCAGAAATCAGCATGCTGATCGCGCCAAACCAGAGACGGCCAGTTGCCCAGCGCTGATGCACCTTGTCGGCCACCCAGCCGCCCAAGGTCAGACCAAACAGCCCTGTCACGCCAACGATCACACCGGTGGCTACCGCCGCTTGCTGTAGCGGCATATCGAAGTAGCGCTGCAGCATGGGCACCATGAAGGTGTTACAAGCGTAGGAGGCAAAGTTGTAGGCCAGACCTGCCATGGTCAGCCACCAGAAGGTGCGCACGGCAAAAATCTTGCGGATCGGATTGGCTACCGGAGCGCTGCTGGTACGGACGGTTTCCGCAGCGCCCCGTGCCGGCTCCCGGATGAAAAAGATAAATACCGCAAGCACCAGGCCCGGCAATGCGGCGATATAAAAAGGTGCGCGCCAGCTGTCGAACGCCTCGACCATGGCCCCCACGGTAAAGAATGCCAGCAGCAGGCCCAGCGGCAAGCCAAGCATGAAAATACCCATCGCCCGGGCACGCTTGTGCGCCGGAAACAGGTCACCAAGTAGCGAGTTGGCGGCGGGAGCGTAACTGGCCTCACCAATACCCACGCCCATGCGAATCAGCAGGAAGCTCCAGAAATTCCAGGCTGCGCCGGTCATCGCCGTGAAACCACTCCAGGCAACCAGACCCCAGCCCATGATCTTGCGCCGCGAGCCTATATCCGCCATGCGCCCCAGCTGGATGCCCGCCAACGCGTACACCACGGTGAACACGGTGCCACCGAGACCCAGCTGAAAGTCGCTGAGATCCCACTCCAGACGCAAGGGTTCGATGATGATCGCCGGAATGGTGCGATCAAAGAAGTTGAACATATTGGCGAGGAAGAGCAGGAAGAGAACCCGCCACGCGTTCTTGGCTTGCTGGGACTGCTGCATGAAAGCTACCTTTTATTTTTGGTCTGAAACGCGTTACCCAAGACCTGGGTGCCGACGCGGCACGGGGCTAACAGGCAACATCCGTCGATCATCAATAGCATTGAGAAGCAGTCTGAACTAACACCTCTGCCCTCGGAAGCAATCCGCAGCGGCATGATACACAGCCCATCAACCGGGTGAATAACAGCTGGGCGTTCACGCCCGATCCGATACCCTCCCCACTCGATGGGTTCTGATCTGCGGTACAGAGCCGTTCGGCTTGTCTACGCCCAAGGCTGGACTAAACTCTGAAAGCGCACGGAAAAACTGGATTTCACCGCCGGCTGCTTTCACGTTTACAGGACAATAGCCCCATGACTCGCCTCCACCACGCCAGGACCTGCACCGCCATCGCGCTTGCCTTACCCGCTTTAAGCACGAGTTATGCTGTGCTGGCAGATCAAAGCAGCGCCGATCTCGCAAAATCACTGTCCAACCCTGTTGCAGCTCTCATCAGCGTGCCGTTTCAGTACAACTACGATCAGAATATCGGTCCGGACGACGACGGCCATCGCTCTACACTGAATATTCAACCCGTCGTGCCCATCTCGATCAGCGAAGACTGGAACCTGGTGTCGCGCACCATTGTGCCCATCATCAGCCAAAGCGACGTGGCTCCCGGCGCAGGTAGCCAGAGCGGCACCGGGGATGTCGTGCAGAGTCTGTTCTTTTCGCCCAAAGAACCCACAGCCAGCGGCTGGATCTGGGGGGGTGGGGCCGGCCTTTCTGCTGCCTACCGGCTCCGAAGATGAACTCACAGCGGACAAATGGGGTGTCGGCCCGACCGGTGTGGTCTTGCGCCAGCAGGGACCCTGGACATACGGCGGCCTGTTCAACCACCTCGTAGACTTCGCTGGTGACGATGATCGTAGCGACATCAGTACTACCTTTCTGCAACCCTTCATGAGCTACACAACGCCAAACGCCGTGAGCTACACATTGAACTCGGAAAGCAGCATCGATTGGGAAAATCACGACAGCTCAGTACCGATCAACGCCATCATCAGCAAGGTTCTCCCCATCGGCGGTCACCCTTTCAGCTTCGGCGGCGGCCTGCGCTACTGGGTAAAAAGCGCCGATAACGGTCCCGAGGGCTTGGGTCTCCGCTTCCAGGTAGTGGCCCTGTTTCCCAAATAAACCTGCCGCGCCGAGGCGCGGCCACTGTTTTCTGAGCGCGCAGCACCCTGGCGCTGCGCGGCACCCCGCATGCGCTGGATAAGCAAGAAACAGGCGGAGCGACATCAATTACTGATAAACTCCCCCACCCAGTACAACGTTTACGCCTCCACCAAACGCCATGTCGCATGCTTCCTTGAACAACTCATCCGCCCTATCACGCCGCTTCTCCGTCGCGCCGATGATGGATTGGACGGATCGTCACTACCGCTACTTTGCGCGCCTGATTACCCGCCGAGCGGTGCTATACACCGAAATGGTCACCACCGGCGCAGTGTTGCATGGTGATCGCCAGCGTTTCTTGGGCTACAACGCCCAAGAACAACCACTGGCCCTGCAACTGGGCGGCAGCAACGCGAGCGAGCTGGCGCAATGTGCAGCGCTTGCCGAAGCGGCCGGTTTCGCCGAGGTGAACCTGAATGTGGGTTGCCCAAGCGACCGCGTACAGAACAACCTGATCGGCGCCTGTCTGATGGCCCACCCCGAGCTGGTTGCCGAGGGCGTGAAGGCGATGCGCGACGCTTGCACCATACCGGTTACGGTCAAACACCGTATCGGCATCAACGGGCGAGACAGCTATGCCCAGCTTTGCGACTTCGTCGGTCAGGTGCACGAGGCTGGCTGCACCACCTTTGCCGTGCACGCGCGCATCGCGATTCTTGAGGGCCTCTCACCCAAGGAAAACCGCGATATTCCGCCGCTGAAGTACGAGGTAGTGCACCAGCTCAAGCGCGACTTTCCCCAGCTGGAAATCCTGCTCAACGGCGGGCTTACCGACCTGGACGTTATGCAACAGCACTTGCAGGCCCTCGATGGCGTCATGGTCGGCCGCGAGGCCTACCACAACCCCTACATGATGGCCGAGGTCGACCAGCGTTTTTACCACGACACCACCCCGCCCCTGTCGAGACTGGATGTGATGGCGCAGATGCGTCCTTACATCGCCCGCCACATTGAACAAGGTGGCGTCATGCATCACGTCACCCGGCACATGCTGGGATTGTTCCAGGGCTTGCCGGGGGCTCGCCACTTCCGCCGCCAGCTGAGCACTGCGATCCACAAGACGGATCGACCACTGGCGCTGTACGACCAGTTGATGAGTGAGATGGAGCTGCGCCTGCAGCCACGCGATTGCGGGCCTGAACCCGCATGAGGTAAGGTCAGGGCATACCCTTTACGCCGATGGGATGCCATGAGTTCAAAACTGCAAAGCCTCAAGCAACACACACTGATCGTCGCCGACACTGGCGACATAGACGCCATTCGCAACCTGCAACCAGTAGACGCCACCACCAACCCTTCGTTGCTGCTCAAAGCCGCTGAGCAAGACAGCTACAGCCCCCTGCTGGATCGGGTTATTGCTGAGTCAGCCACCAGCGTCGACCCGATCACCGAAGCTTGCGACCGCTTTGCGGTCGCAGTAGGCAACGAGATCATCAAGTTGATTCCTGGCCGCATTTCCACCGAAGTGGATGCACGCCTGTCGTTTGATCGCCCTGCCACGCTGAAAAAGGCCGTTGAGCTGATTGAGCGCTATGAGCGCGCCGGCGTGACTCGCGATCGCGTGCTGATCAAAATCGCCTCAACCTGGGAAGGCATTCAGGCGGCAGCTGAGCTGGAGCGCGAAGGTATCCAGTGTAATCTCACGCTGCTGTTTTCCTTCGCCCAGGCCAAGGCCTGTGCTGATGCCGGTGTGTTCCTGATTTCGCCCTTCGTTGGGCGCATTTACGACTGGTATAAAAAGCAGGAAGGGCGTGATTACAGTGGGGAGGATGATCCGGGCGTTCAGTCGGTTGCGCGCATCTATCGTTATTACAAACAGCACCTGTATAACACAGTGGTAATGGGCGCGAGCTTCCGCAACCTCGGCCAGATCGAAGCATTGACCGGTTGCGACCGCCTGACCATCAGCCCTGCGCTGCTGCAAAGCCTGAAGGACGAGCAAGGCGCACTGAGCGTCTCGCCGCTGCTGAGCAGCGGCTCCAGCGATGAACGCGAGGTGCTTAACGAAGAGCGTTTCCGCTGGCAGCACAACGAGGACGCGATGGCCACAGAGAAGCTCGCCGAGGGCATACGCGCCTTTGCGGCAGATCAACTGAAACTGGAGAAACTGATTAAGGCGCGGGCTGCACGGTCAGGCGTCTGACTCCAGGGCGCTGACGAGGTCACGGAAGGCCTCGCGGTTGCTGTCATTCAACTGCATCAGAATATGATGCGCTTCCAGCACCTTTTTCTTCACCTTGTCTTCGGACAGCATCTGCCCCGGCAAATCCTGCAATTCAGCGCAGGTCGGGGTGGTTTCCGGCACGATATTGAACACCTGATCAAAACCCATGCTCTGCAACAGGCGATTCATATCGTCGTGATTGGAGACCAGCGTAGGTAAAAAACCCACCTTCTGCTTGGACAAGATCGATAGCTTCGCCAGCAAGCCCAGAGAAGTACTGTCTATGCCTTCTGTTTCAGTCAGATCAATGACGATCGACTCAAAACTCAGCACACTGAAGATTTTTTCGATATAGGCGTCCAGTGCCGCACACAACGTCAGCCTGACGTCACCGATGAACTTGAGTACAAAGGTGCCCTGCGATTCCGCAAACTGGATCTTGCCAGTAGTCATCATTCTGCGTTCCTGCCTAACACCAAAACGGAAATGTCATCCGGCATGGTCTTGTTGGGATCGAGCCCCAGACCAGCCAACAGGCCGCGCAATTCACCATTGGATTCAGCAAATAGCTGCGGCAAACGCGCTTCCTTCTCTTTCAGGGTAGTCCCTGACAGGCAATCCAACACGCCATCCGAGCATAAAGCCAGACTGAATTGCTCCGGCAACTCGATTACCTCGTTGTGATACTCAGCATCTTCGAACAGCCCGACCGGCCGTCCCTTGCCCTGCAGGTAATGCGCTTCACCGCCGGTAAACATGATCGGCAGCGGCAGGTGCCCGCCAATACTGTAGGTCAGCGTCTGTTTCTGCTCATCAATCACCCCGCCCAGCATGGTCACGTGCTTGCCGAGCTTGCAACTGATCAGACTGCGGTTGATGTGGCCTAACACATCCGACGGCTTGAACTCGATGCGCGCGACATTATCGGCCTTGCGCTGCTCATACATCAACCGGGTGGTCATGAACTTGAGTAGCACCGTAACGAACGCCGAGGACGAGCCGTGGCCCGACACATCAGCCAGATAGAACGCCAACTGGCTATCAGAAACACGGAAGTAATCGACGAAATCGCCGGAGAGGTACAGCGACGGAATCAACCGGTGCTCAAAACGGTACTCGCCGCTGCTCCAGGGCGTAGCGGGGAGCATGTTGAGCTGCACCTGATGACCGGCCGCCTGGTCATCACGCAGTTCCTTGAGGTGGTTCTCCAGTTCGCGGTTGGCGCGCTCGAGGCGCTCGCGAATACGCTGGTTCTCAATGCGCAGCCGAGAACGATCCAGCGAACGGCGCACCGCGTGCTCCAGCACCATCAGATCTTCGAGAGGCTTGATCAGATAATCGCTGGCGCCCAGACGCAAGGCCTCAACCACATCGGCCATCACGCCGTCTGCGGAGACGACTATCACCGAGGTGTCCGGATCGCTTTCAGTAATCTGACGAACTACCTCAAACCCGCGGCTGTTGCCCAGATGCAGATCACAGAGCACCAGCGCCGGACGCTGGGCCGTAAACATGGCGAGCCCATCGCTGGCATCGCTGGCCTGCAGGACATCGTAACCACCACGTTCCAAATGCGCTGAGATGCTCTGCCGAACGTGATCATCGTCGTCAATCACCAGCAGTGTCGTGCCTGGAAGCTGCATAGAGTCCCTACGTCAATGTCATGGAACGCGGCTGGAGCCATGACCACAGGGTGGAGTACCAGATCAGGAGAAACCTGATGTTTTCAAGGGGCAAACAGTACTCCCATCCGATGCCGCAAGCAACCGTTAGGCATGGCGCCCGGAATGCTTGTCTCCGGGCGCACTCGGCACTAGGATGTTGCAAAAAGAACAATCGGGATTCTGTTTCGCCCAAGCCGGAGTAGACCATGTCATTTCACGACCAGCAGTACAGCGAAAAGCGTGACTTCATGCGAATGAAGATGGAAACCACAGCGACGCTGACGGTCATCGCCGACAACGTGACCCATTCTGTTCAGTGCCAGGATCTATCCAATCAGGGTGCTCAAGTGTTATGCCCAGCGGCCTTGGTTGAAGATGGGGCTGTAGAACTGAACATCCCCTCCCCGACACCCGGCATGCAAGGGCTGCAAGCCAGAGGAGTGGTCGTTCGCTGCCAGACGGAAGAGGCTGGCGGCTACGTGATTGGGGTTAAATTCGACAGCCTCGCCTGATACCGGCAAGGCAGAATCAGGCCGCCAGGCGGCGGCCCGGAAGATCAGAACTCATCCGGCACATTGCCGTCTTTCACCTTGTACTCGCGATTCTGCAGAAAAGCGTTGCGCACAAAGGTATAGCGGTCACCCCGAATCAGGCGTTCGCGCTCGAGCAGGCCGGCGCGGGTATTGACCAGTTCCAGCGCAAACCAGGAATTACGCACCCGGATATCATTGATACGCCCGGTATAGGTGTAATTCAAAAAGTTTTCCGGAAATTTAGAAGCAAAATCCCGGGCGGTGCTAGGGCCAAAAAACGGCATCACAAAATAAGGGCCGCTTTCTACCCCCCAAGCCCCGAATGTCTGCCCAAGATCCTCGTCGTTGCGCTGCAGACCCATCCGCGTTGCCACGTCCACAGTCCCAAACCCGCCAAGAATGCTGTTAAACATAAAGCGCGAGACATCCACCCCGGCATCTCGAAACTTGCCCTGCAGGGTGTTGTTGACGAAGTTCATCGGTTCGCCAAGATTATCGAAGAAGTTGCTAACGCCATCGTTAACAAACTCCGGCGTGGCCCAGTTGTAGGCCTTGGCGATGGGCTTGAGCGTATAGCGATCAAGGGTATCGTTGAAGCTGAAGGTGAAGCGATTGAACTTCTCCCAAGGATCCGGGTTGACGTACTCACCGTCATAATCGTCGTATGAATCGTCGGCAAAAACAGGTGTAATACCGCTCAGCGTCAGTATCGACAGCAATACCGCACTGGCACCTGTACTGGAAAATCTCATCAGCACGTCTCCGTTTTCAACTCTGAACAACCGGCAGCGTCCTGATGCCGCCAGCCGGGCGTGCCAGTGTAATGCAAAATAACCGTACAAATCAGCGATTTTACTATGACCGAAGACAACAAGCCTGTGCTCTACCGCTGTGAACTGCCCGTACGCTACGGCGACATGGACAGCAACCAGCACGTCAATAACACCCGTTACTACCAGTATCTGGAAGAAGCTCGGATTCTATGGCTCGACGGGCTCGGTGCCCAGCGACGCGAAATTGGCCAAGGTCTGGTGCTGCTGAGCTGTACGCACTATTTCCTGCGTCCGGTAGTGCACCCCTCTACCGTGGTGGTCGAGCTGATCGCGGGCGATGTAGGTCGCACCAGTCTCACACTGGAGCACCGCCTGTACGTGAAAGGACAGCCCGAGCTGGTCGGCTATGGCGACGTTAAAATGGTCTGGATTGATGTGGCCACCCAGCGGCCCATTCCCGTCCCTGACAGCGTTCGTGTGTCCATGGGCAAGGAGCCCCTGGCGGCCAGCTGAAACATTTTGTCATCAAGACGCAACAAAACTGTCAGATCATAACGGGTCACTTTGCAGCGCTGCGGGCATACCCGCAACCGCTGCAACATCAAGGCGTTGCCAGACAAGGACATGGCCCATGCCCCACCCTCAGATCGAGGCAGTTATCTTCGATGTCGCCGGCACCCTGCTGCCGTGCGATGCCCACAGCGCAGCTGATAGCAGCCTATTGCCGGAAGCATCGCCACTGTTGACCCACCTCAGCAGCGAGCACCAGCGCATAGGTCTGCTAACACAGCAGTCCATGCGACTGCCCGTTGCGCTCGCGCCCTACCCTTGTATCACCGCGGATAATACCCGCCGCGGTGCGCCCGCGCCGGACCTGCCGGTGCTCACGGCAATGCGCTTGGAAAGCCAGACCTTGCGCCAGTGCGTGCTCGTCAGCGGCTCCGCCGCAGGGGTGACCGCCGGATTAAACGCCGGTATGTGGACCGTCGGCACTGCGCTCAGCGGCAGCCTTGCGCAGGGCGCGCTGTGCGATTGGGCAGAGCTGCCTGCCGCCGAACGTGATCAGTTACGCATGCAGGCCACCATGACGCTACTCAACGCTGGCGCGCACTATGTAATCGATGCCGTGGACGAACTGGCGCATTGCCTGAGGGACATTACTCAGCGCCTGCACAAGGGCGAACGCGCATAAAACCGGCGGACGCCAGCTAGCCTCACGGGTTATAGTGTGAAAAACCGCAACAGGAGTAAGCCATGCCCACACAGCGTCTGAAAGCCCAACTGGAATCGCTGCAGGATACGCTCAACGACCCGAACGCCGAGCTGACCGCCGAAGAACGCGAAGCCCTGCAGAATATGGCGAATAACATCTACGCCCGCCTGCTGACCAAAGAGAGCGACGATCAGGCTGAGGAAGATCCGACATTGGTCGACGGGGTAAACCTGATGGCCGAGCAGTTTGCCGTGCGCCATCCCACCCTCGCAGGCACGCTGCGCAGTGTGATGCAAACGCTGTCTGATATGGGCATCTGAATTCCGCGCCTTGGCGCCACACACAACAACGCCGGCCATCAGGCCGGCGTTGTTGTTCAAGCAGGGCCAGAGCTGCGTTGGGAGCCTACTGCCGCGCCAACCGCAGGTTTTCCGGCACGCCCGCCCGGGAGGAACGATAGGGATTGATATCCAGCCCGCCACGGCGCACGTAACGCGCGTATACCGTCAATTCACCCTCGCCCAGCACCTTGCGCAGGTCCATGAAAATGCGCTCAACGCATTGCTCGTGAAAGTCCGCATGCTGGCGGAAAGAAATCAGATAGCGCAGCAGCGCCGCACGGTTTAACTGTGGCCCACGATAACTTATCTGCAGGCTGCCCCAGTCGGGCTGTCCGGTAACAGGACAGTTGGATTTCAGCAAATGG
Source organism: Halopseudomonas sp. (assembly GCF_036960865.1). Classification (GTDB taxonomy): domain Bacteria; phylum Pseudomonadota; class Gammaproteobacteria; order Pseudomonadales; family Pseudomonadaceae; genus Halopseudomonas. The sequence continues at coordinate 301,307 of NZ_JBALWE010000002.1, read as the reverse complement.
CTGTGCAACTGTTCAGTGACTTCAACCTGAGGCATATTCAGCGCCAACAGCGAAGGGTCGTACTGGTAGCAGTCCACGGCAACATCAAGATCGTCAATGCAGTCGCCGGCCATCGGCAACATGCCGCCCTTGTGCAACTGCTGCATACTGAGCAGACGCACCATCACCGGCCCCTGGGCCGCGACTGACAGGTCGGTTTCCAGCGTCTGCTGCACTTCCTGCCGATCACGGAACACAGTCTGGTTGAACGAGTTCAAGTACAGCTTGAACGACTTCGACTCAACAATCCGCGCGGCCTTGATCGGGAACACAAACTCCGCTGCTGCCACCTCCGGTTTGCCGGAGGGCGTCAACCATGACAACTCGTAGCAATTCCAGATATCCACGCCGTGAAACGGCAAATTGTCCGCATCGACACCCAGCTCGCGCCACTTGGGCTGGCGCGCAATCGGGAACAGCAAGGAAGGCGTGTACACGCTGACATAAGCGCTGGACTTGCCAAGCGGAGACAGCTCCGCCGGGTGTTCTGACATGCTCAGGTTCTCCAGAATATTAACCCGCGGCCAAGGCACTGACGGGCAGACTGTTCATTGCCGCATGCCGGTACCGCGCACCAGCAACCAGTAGCTCAGACTGTACAGCGCCACAGTAAACACCGCCATGATGATCAGCGCCGTGGCGATAGGAATATCCGAAACGCCCAGAATGCCGTAACGGAACGCGTTGACCATATGCAGGATCGGGTTGGCCATCGACAGCGCCTGCCAGAACGGCGACAACAGATGAATCGAGTAGAACACCCCGCCCAGATAAGTCAGCGGTGTCAGCACGAAGGTCGGCACAATGGAGATGTCATCAAAGGTACGCGCGAATACCGAGTTGATGAAACCACCAAGGGAAAACACCAGCGAGGTGAAGAATACAACGCAAATGGTCAGCCCGATGTGGTGTATCTGCAGACGGGTGAAGAACATCGACATCAGCGTAACAATCAGCCCCACCGCCAGCCCGCGCGCCACACCGCCAAAGGTGTACCCCAGCAGAATCACGTGCGGTGAAACCGGCGCTACCATCAGCTCCTCAATCGAGCGCTGGAACTTGGTGCTGAAGAAGCTGGAGGCGACGTTGGAATAACTGTTGGTAATCACCGACATCATGATCAGACCGGGCACGATGTAATCGATGTAGGCAAAACCGTCCATCTCGCCAATGCGCGAGCCTATCATCTTGCCGAAAATCACAAAATACAGTGCCATGACAATACCCGGCGGCAACAGCGTCTGCGGCCAGATACGGGTAAAGCGTTTGATTTCCTTGAACAGAATGGTGGTGAAAGCCACCCAACTACTGCGCCAATGCGTCATCTCAAGCAGCCCCTTTCTTATCGGCGTTTTCATCTACCAGCATCAGGAACAGCTCTTCCAGGCGGTTACTCTTGTTGCGCATGCTCAGCACTTTCACATCCTGACGGCTGAGCTCGGCGAATAACGCGTTCATGCCCTGTTCCTTGTCAACCTGCACCGCAAGGGTGTGCTCATCGACCAACTGGCACGGGTAACCGGCGATCTCCGGCGCCTGCTCAAAGCCGTTGCTGCAATCAAGCAGAAAGGTTTCTACGTGCAGTTCGGTCAGCAGCTTGCGCATGCTGGTGTTGTGGATGATCTGGCCCTGGTCGATGATCGCAATGTGCTTGCACAGCTGCTCGGCTTCTTCCAGGTAATGCGTGGTCAGAACGATGGTGATGCCCTGGGCATTGATCTCCTGAAGGAACTGCCACATCGAGCGACGAATCTCGATGTCCACGCCCGCGGTTGGCTCATCCAGAATCAGCAATTTGGGCTCGTGAATCAGCGCACGGGCGATCATCAAACGCCGCTTCATCCCCCCCGAAAGCATGCGAGAAGGCACATCACGCTTGTCCCAGAGTCCAAGGCGCTTGAGGTACTGCTCGGCGCGCTGAGTCGCCTCGCGATGGGGAATCCCGTAGTAACCCGCCTGATTGACCAGAATGTCGATGGTCTTCTCGAACTGGCTGAAATTGAACTCTTGCGGCACTACACCAATACAGCGTTTGGCCGCCAGCAGATCGGTATCAATGTTATGACCAAAAATGCTGACCTCACCGGCAGACTTGTTCACCAGTGAAGAGAGAATACCGATAGTTGTGGACTTGCCCGCCCCGTTTGGTCCCAACAGCGCAAAGAAGTCACCTTCGCGCACTTCCAGGTCGATGCCCTTGAGCGCACGCATACCGTTGGAATAGGTCTTTTCCAGCCCGCTGATACGAATAGCTGCCGTCATGCCAATGCCTTAAGCCAATTGAAGTAGTGACCTGACTATGGGGGCAAATCGCGGAGAATCAACCCCAAATCCGGGCCACGGTCAGGATTTTTGCAACACTCAGAAACACTTACAAATTTGCTACAAATGTGACCGAGCGGTCGATTGTGGCTCATAGGGAGACATCGTATCCTCGGCGGCACAAAAACAAGCAGCCCCGGAGACCCCCATGGCCACCACGCCGGAAACCCCGGTTGACGCGACCGATCTGTCTAGTCGTATCACCCCCGCCTATCGCCGTTACGCATTGATCCTGCTGGTGCTGGCGTACACCTCCAGCCACATCGACCGTAATATCGTCGGCATTCTGATCGAGCCGATCAAAGCTGACCTGATGCTGTCCGACACCCAGATGGGCTTTTTGTCCGGCATTGCCTTCGCTCTTTTTTACGCCACCCTGGGCATTCCGATTGCCGTCTTTGCCGACCGCTCCAATCGCCGCAATATCATTGCCTGGTCGATCGCCATCTGGAGTGCAATGACTGCTGTCTGCGGTACTGCGCAAAGCTTCTGGCAACTGGCGATTGCCAGGGTTGGCGTTGGTATTGGTGAAGCCGGTTCCGGCCCCTCATCCCACTCGATGATCGCGGACCTCTACCCCAAGGAAAAGCGCTCCAGCGCCATGTCGATCTATGCCTTGGGCGTGTATTTCGGGATTATGCTGGGCTTTTTGATCGGCGGATTCGTGGCCGAGTGGTGGGGCTGGCGTGCTGCGTTTTTCATTGTCGGAGCACCCGGACTGCTGATCGCCCTGCTGGTGCGCTACACCATGATCGAGCCGCCACGCGGCTTTGCCGATGGCGTCAAGCCGCCACCGCTGGGCAAGGTAAACGTCCGCGCCGGTTTCGCCTCCCTGTGGAAGGTGCGCACCACCCGCCACGTGGTCTGCGGCGTAACCCTTACCGCTCTGGTAGGTTACGGCACCATCGTCTGGGCACCGGCCTTCCTGATTCGTAGCCACGGCATGACGCCTAGCGAAGTAGGCATGTTTCTCGGTCCGGTGATGGGCATTGTCGGCGGCTTGGGTGCTTACATCGGCGGCATGCTGGCGGACCACCTTGCCGCCAAGGATGCGCGCTGGAATGCCTGGATTGTAGGTATTGCCAAAATGCTGTCGATTCCCTTCATTTGCGCCTTCTACCTGGTGGACAGCACCTACCTCGCACTGGCCTTCTATATGCCGGCAGCCTTCCTCGGCGCTTTCTATCTGGGGCCCAGCTTCGGCATGATCCAGAGCCTCACGCCGCTGCGCAGTCGTGCACTGGCCTCGGCGATCATGCTGTTCATCCTCAACCTGTTCGGTCTGGGTTTCGGCCCACAGCTGATCGGCATCGCCAGTGACCTGATGCGCGTATGGTTCGAGAGCGAGAGCCTGCGCTACGCCCTGTTGGCCGCTACCTTTGTTAACGTCTGGGCCTCGGCACATTACTACCTCGCCGGCAAAACCCTGAAGCAGGACACAGACAACCTGGTCGGCTGAACCTAAGGCGCATTCCTGCGGTTGCGAACTGCAATCGGAACCGCAGGCCCTCTTCCCTGTCCATTTGTATAACGTCTGCCAGCAACGGCGCCTGCGTTTCAAAGCGTCTATGCTGACAGCTGGACCTCCGGAAGAAGGAAAACTTCATGCTGACTCTGCTTTGGCTGCTCGGCCTAGTGCTGTGCATCGCCGCCCTCGCCTACGTCCGAACCTCGCTATTGAACGCCTGTCTGGGCGTGGGCGCCTACCTACTTGCCATGACCCTGCTGGGTCCGGTCCACTGGGTGATTGACTTGGCCCTCTGGGCCGTATTCCTGTGCATTGCGATCCCGCTGAACATTCCAGACGTGCGCCGCAATCAGATATCCGCCCCGCTGTTCAGTTGGTTCAAGAAGGTGTTGCCCCCCCTGTCTGACACCGAACAGGAAGCTCTGGATGCGGGCACCGTGTGGTGGGATGGCGAGCTGTTCAGTGGCCGCCCGGATTGGGGCAAGTTGCACAGTTTTCCGATCCCGCGTCTGACCCCCGAAGAGCAGGCCTTTCTCGACGGTCCGGTGGAGGAACTCTGCCGCATGACAAACGAGTGGGAGGTCACCACCACCCGTCAGGATCTGTCACCCGAAACCTGGGCCTACATCAAGGACAACGGCTTCTTCGGCCTGATCATTCCCAAGGAGTACAACGGCAAGGGCTTTTCTGCCTACGCCCATTCGCAGATCGCCATGAAGCTGGCCAGCCGCAGCGGCGACCTCGGCTCCACCGTGATGGTGCCCAACTCGCTTGGCCCGGCCGAGCTGCTGATGCATTACGGCACCGAGGAGCAAAAGCAGCACTACCTGCCGCGTCTGGCTGCCGGCCAGGAAATCCCCTGCTTTGCCCTCACCGCGCCAGAAGCCGGCTCTGATGCCGGCTCAATGACCGACAAGGGCATCGTCTGCAAGGGCCAGTGGGAAGGCGAGGAAGTGATCGGCCTGCGGGTCACTTGGGAGAAGCGCTACATCACCCTTGGCCCCGTCGCTACCGTGCTGGGCCTGGCCTTCAAGGCCTATGACCCTGACCACCTGCTGGGCGATGAGGAATCGTTGGGGATTACCCTCGCGCTGATCCCTACCGATACCGAAGGCGTTGAAATTGGCCGCCGCCACTTTCCGTTGAACGCCGCCTTCATGAACGGCCCCAATTCCGGTAAGGATGTGTTCATCCCCATGAGCTATCTGATCGGTGGCCAAGAGCGGATCGGCCAAGGCTGGATGATGCTGATGAACTGCCTCTCCGTCGGCCGCTCCATTTCGCTGCCTGCCGGCGGTACGGGCGCAGCGAAAATGGCGAGCATGACCACGGGCGCCTACGCCAGCATTCGCCGCCAGTTCAACCTGCCGATTGGTGAATTCGAAGGTATCCAAGAGGCACTCGCCCGTATCGGCGGCAACACCTACGTGATGAACGCCACTCGCACCATGACTGCGGGTGCCGTTGATCTCGGCGAAAAGCCCTCGGTACTTTCGGCCGTGGTCAAGTACCACGTGACCGAACGCATGCGCCAGACCATCAGCGACGCCATGGACGTGCACGGCGGCAAGGGTATCTGTATGGGGCCAAGCAACTATCTTGGCCGCGCCTATCAATCGGTACCCATCTCGATCACCGTCGAGGGCGCCAACATTCTCACCCGCAGCATGATGATCTTTGGCCAGGGCGCCATCCGCTGCCATCCGTTCGTACTGAAGGAAATGCAGGCCACGCAGAACGAGGATCAAGAAGCAGCACTGACAGAGTTCGACGATCTGTTGTTCCGTCATATCGGCTTCTCTCTCAGTAACGCTTCGGCCAGCCTGCTACTCGGCTTGACCGGTGGCCGCTTGGCCGACACGCCGGACTACCCAGCTACGCGGCCTTACTATCGTCAGCTATCACGCCTGGCTGCTGCGTTTGCAACCGTCACCGACTGCACCATGCTGATGCTCGGCGGCGAGCTGAAACGCCGCGAACGTATTTCTGCGCGGCTCGGTGATGTGCTCAGCTATCTGTATCTGGCCAGCGCCACGCTCAAGCACTTTGACGACCAGGGTCGCCACGAGGAAGATCTGCCCTTTGTCCAATGGGGCGTGGAAGACCTGCTGTTCAAGATCGAGCAAAGCTTGCACGAGGTACTGCTGAACTTCCCTGACCCACGCGTGGGCTGTCTGCTGCGCGTTTTGGTGTTCCCGCTGGGCCGTCGCCTGACGCCACCGTCAGATGCCGTAGGTGCGGAAATTGCCAGCCGCCTGATGAAGCCAGGCGCAGCCCGTGACCGCCTGCTGGACGGGTGCTATCAAAGTAGCGATCCCGAAGACGTTACCGGCCTGGTCAATACCACACTGGAGAAGGTACTGCTTGCTGACCCGATTGAAGCACGCCTGGCCAAAGCTATTCACAAAGGCGAGCTCGAGCACGACAGCGATGCCGATATGCTCAACGTCGCTGCCGAATCCGGCGTGATCAGTCCTGACGAAGCCGAGTTGGTGCGCGAGGCGCGTATTGCGCGGCGTGCGGTGATCGATGTGGATGACTTTTCCAAGGAAGAGATGGACCCCACGGCCGATAGCTCAGCGAAGAGCACTGCAGCCAAGTCGCGCAAATCCACTCGCAAAGCGACCGGCAACAAGACCAAAGCAGACGACCTGAAACAGGATGGCGTCCTGGAAAACCAACCCTTCCCGCCACCGGAAGATAAAGCCTGAGGTAACTGTCTGGCGCGTCTGCTCGACGCGCCAGACAGTGCTTTCTGTTAGACTCCCGCGCCAGAGTAATCAGGAGTCCCGCCATGACCACCCCGCTTAGCTACCACGCCTACCATCTCGCCCTGCTGCAGAGCCTCTACGACACGTTACGCGCGCAATCTGCCCTGCTGGAGCAGGTGCCGGAAGAAAGCAACGAACTGTTTATGGAGCGCTTCAATGAGCTGGTGGCGCAACTGGAGCAAGGCGATCACGACAGCCTGTATCTGGGTCAGGATATCCTCTGCCAGATCATCAGCCGTTACCCGCAAATAGCCCACCTGATCCCCCGTGATCTGCTCTGGTACTTTGGCGGTGACTGTCTGCACTTCATGCCCGATGAAGAGATCGCTCAGTATCAGCTGCTTGACGAGCATCGCGCTGAAGCAGAGGCTCGCGGAGAAGCTTTCGACTGGCAGCAAGCCCGGCAGTTGATTCAAAGTAATTGATACCCGTGCCGACGGTGAACTAGCGTTCCCGCTATCGGCAAGGTCCCGCCCCCTCTCGACCAGCAATCTGCGCCGCGTCGCGGGCCGCTAGAGCCCGCCGCCGCCAAAGAACAGCACATCGCAGCAGAACGCCGCCCAGGCCCGCCAGGCGCCCTCTAGCAGAACAGAACCGCCACAAGAACATGGGCTTTTTTTACTCCTGGAGCAGGGAATAAGACTCGAAGACGCGAGGCTACGCGCCTCGCCCTCGGCAAGGCAGCGCCCTGCCCACTGAATCAATGCTATACACCGGTAAATTACAGGCACAAAAAAACCGTCACATGGACGGTTTTCTTGTTACTTCTGGAGCGGGAAACGAGACTCGAACTCGCGACCCCGACCTTGGCAAGGTCGTGCTCTACCAACTGAGCTATTCCCGCAAAACTGACGCCGTAATGGCGTCCCCTAGGGGACTCGAACCCCTGTTACCGCCGTGAAAGGGCGGTGTCCTAGGCCACTAGACGAAGGGGACGTATCCGGACTTCTCTGTGCCAAGGTGTTAACCCTGGCTACCTGCTGCGTGTTGTTCGCTGCAAGTGGCGCGCATTTTATGCATGGTCTGAAATATCGTCAACCCCTCAACTCAATCTTTTTTCAGGTTTTTTTCATCCTCGCCGGCAACAGGTCAACCCTCCTCTCCTCAAGCGCTTGTATACCGAGGGTTAACCGCTGAAACCGGACTTGATCCAAGGTACCAACCTGGGGCGGAAAAAAGCTTGTCGCCTCTGGCTGTCTCAGCCATGATGCTAAAGTGATAGTTCACTGGCCGCGTGACTCTTGTTCCAATCAGATCACTCGCCCGGTTAAGAGAGCAATGCCAGTCAATGCCTGATGCAAGCCTGGCTCAGCTCAGGACGTTCAGACACACAAAAAGAGAGATAACCACGTGTCCCCACTCCTTATTGGCGGTTTATTGGCTGCCGGACTTCTGGTTCTGGTCAGCATTGGGTTCATCAGCCACGGGCTTGAGCGCGCTCGCCTGGAGCGTGCCAGACAGTCTGCCGAGGTGTCCGCGCGCATCAAGATCGGCAACAACGTGATGGCTTCGCTGCCCGGCCAGTTTCTGCCGGCCGAGCTAGGCACCCTGCTGCTGCAGATAGAAGTGCAACTGCTGGAAAAGCTGGCGCGCATCAACAAGAACAGCGGCGATGTCACCCAGCGTCTGGCCGCCTCCCGTGCACAGCTGGAACAAAACCAAGTGCCCAGCAACCCGCCTGTTACCCTGGATACCGAAGTAAAGGGCAAGGAAGCGCGCATCCAGCTTGAGAATCTCTACAAGCAGTTGCAGCAGGCGCAAGCCGATGGCCTGATCGACAAGGCCACCTTGAAGCACTGGGCCGCTATAATCCGTCAGTATCTGGTCGCCGCCAGTCTGGATACGTTCAATGCCACCGCCAAGCAAGGCATGCAACAGGGCAAGCCCAGGGTCGCCAAACTGCAGTACGAGCGCGCCATCGCCTACCTGACCAAATTGAATAATCCGGCTTTCAGCGAGCACCTGAAACAGTACAAGGCACTGCTGCAACGCGCAGAGACGGCCGTCGCAGCGCAGAATCAGTCAGCCAACGCCCAGCCCAGTGAACTGGATGCTGGCCTGGAGCAGTTGGAAAGCGCCGACGATCAGTGGAAGAAGAAAGCCGTCTACGACGACTGATATAATCCGCGGCCAGCTGCCGCTGGCCCGACTCCCCAATAACTGCCTCCTATGGAATTCCGATGGCACTGACCCTCTACGGCGCCATACTGTCGCCTTATGTACGCAAGATCCGCATTCAGCTGGCAGAACAGCAGATCGATTATCAGCACAAGCACATCCCGCCGCGCGATAAACCGGAGTGGTACACCGATATCAGCCCGCTTGGCCGTATTCCTGCTATACAGGATGGCGATTTCAAGCTGGCCGACTCCGCAGTGATCGCGCAGTACCTGCAGGAGAGCCGCGGCGGGCAGCCGCTGTACGGCAACACCCCCGAGCAGGCCGCGCGGGTACGCTGGCTGGAGAAATACGCTGACTACGAGCTGGCGCCGCACAGTACCTTTGCCCTGTTCTTTCAGCGTGTCGTAGCACCCAACTACGGTGAAAAGCCTAATCAAGCCATGATTCAAGCGGCCCTCGAGCACCACTTGCCGCCACTGCTAAATTACCTGGAAGCCGAACTGGGCAATGCACCGTACTTTCTGGGCGAACAGTTCAGCATCGCCGATATCGCTGTGTGCAGCCAACTGATCAACATGGCTCACGCAGGCGAGTTGATCGACGAGTATCGCTGGCCTGGCCTATCGTCACTGCTCAGCCGTGTCAGCTCCCGAAGCAGCGTCTCGGCCATACTGCCCACCGAGCACCAGCAGGTGGCCAAACTGACCGGCCGTCTCTGAGGCCACCCCCTGCCGGGCAGCGCGATGGGTCGCCAGCTTCGCCCGGCAACTCATCCGCGCGCGCTGCTTGCTTTACCCCCTGTTGAGACTACGACCGCACCCAGAGCCGTTGTATCAGGCCAAAGACCTTGCTCGCACGGCGGCGCAGTCACGGACAAGTGACGCTGGCGCGGCGCTGAACCATGCAAGAATGCACGGTCGCAACTGACCCTGCGCCCAGGCATGGCATGCTGTCACGCTGATGGCGATAGTGCGCTAAGCTTTCGCCAAGAGATTGCCTATTAAGGATCGCAGTAGCCAATATGGATATCCGCCTCACCAACCGACTGTCGTTCAAGCAAACCCGCATGGGCGTGCTGGGCGCCTTCATTCTCGGTACCCTGTTGGGCTTGATTCAGGTGACGGTTGATTATCACTCCGAAGACGCTGCCATCGACGAGGCCGTTCAGGCCCAGATCAACGTCAGCCTGGGGCCTGCCTCGCGCATTGCTTACAACATCGACGCTGAACTCGCCCTGGAACTGGTCAACGGCCTACTTCAGGCACCGCCGGTTATCCGCGCAGAAATCATCGACAACAACGGCATCGCCCTGGCCAGCGTCAGCCGCCCCATGGCTACCAGCCGCTACCGTGTGGTCAGCGATGCGCTGTTCAAACGTCGTCGCGACTACTCGCACCCGCTGTATGTAGAACATGCACCCAATGAGCTGCTGGGCCACCTGGTAATCGAAGTAGACACCTTCCACCAGGGTGCGAGCTTTCTGCGCCGCGCGGGACTGACCATGCTCTCGGGCTTTATTCTCAGCCTGGTACTGTCATTGATCCTGATGGTGCTGTTCTACGGCATGCTGACCAAGCCGCTGGTGCGCCTGATCAACGATCTGCTGAACATGAAGACCGAGGGCGAGCGCAGCCGCCTGCCCTGCCCTGATGGACATGAGCGCGATGAAATTGGCGCACTGGTGGAGGTAATCAACCGACAGCTGCAAAGCATTGATGTCAACATGCGCCAGAAGCTGCGCGCCGAGGACCGCCTGCGCAAATACTTGGAAGAACTCGAAAGCATCGTCGAGTCGCGCACCAACGAACTACAGGAAACCAACGCCCAGCTGCGCCGCTCAAATCAGGATCTGGAGTACTCGCGCGAAGAGGCACTCGACATGGCCCGCGCACGTTCCGCCTTTCTCGCCAATATGAGTCACGAGATTCGCACGCCCATCAATGGTCTCCTGGGCATGATCGGCCTGACGCTGGATAGCCCGCTGAATAACGAACAGAAGCAGCAGCTGTCGATCGCCTACGACTCCGGCAAAGTGCTGGTCGCCCTGCTGAATGACATTCTCGACCTCTCCAAATTTGAAGCCGGCAAGCTTCAGCTTGAACGTATCCCCTTCGACTTGGGCGCCCTGCTCGAAGAAACCGCCAGCCTGCTGTCGCAGAATGCCGGCAAGCAGGACATCGAACTGACTTGCCGCATCGACCCGAGGTTGCCGGGCATGGTGCTCGGCGACCCGACACGTATTCGCCAGATCGTCAGCAACCTGTTGTCCAACGCTCTGAAATTCACCGAGCAAGGCCATGTTGCGCTGACCCTCAGTCTGGAGCGCGGCGGCAGCGTCGATCAGCAGGTGCGTATCACGGTCTCGGATAGCGGTATCGGCATTGCAGAAGACGCCCTGGAAAGCATTTTTTCGCCCTTTACCCAAGCCGATGCGCACATTTCTCGCCGCTTCGGCGGCACCGGACTGGGCCTGGCGCTGTGCAAGAGCCTGACCGACGCCATGGGCGGCACGCTTACCGTCACTTCAACCCTTGGCCAGGGCAGCAGCTTCAGCGTACTGATTCCGCTGGCGAACCACGACCAGCAACCCGCGTTCCCTACGCCAACACCTCGCTCGGTACTGATCTGGAACCAAAGTGGTCACCTGCAGGGCCAGGTGCTCAATGAGTTGCTTCGCAGTTGGGGCATGGAGTGTCAGTTGCTGGACTACCAACTGGTCAGTCCCTTGCCCCTGATACCGGACAGCAAAGACTTCTGGTTACTCGACAGCCCGGTTTTGGCACAACGGCTGCAAGCTTTGGAGCCCGAGATTCCGCGCCTGCTGGTCTGCGGCTATAGCCGCCTGCTGCCGGCGGACAAGGCGCGCAAGCTAGGGATATTGCAACAGGTCGCGGCGCCACCGGCCCGGCGCGGGCTTGCGCAGGCTATAGACGAACTCTTCGGCATCATCCGAGAAAGCCAGCCAGCCAACGACAATATCGCGCTGCCGGCCGGCCAACGTCTGCTGCTGGTGGAGGACAACGCGGTGAACCAGATGGTCGCCAAGGGCATGCTAAGCCGCCTAGGCTATGAGGTAGACCTCGCGGAACATGGCGAGATCGCGCTGAATCTGCTGGAAGAAAATAACTACGCGCTGGTGTTGATGGACTGCAATATGCCGGTGCTCGACGGCTACGAGACCAGCCGCCGCATGCGCGCCGACCCGCGCTGGCAGCACCTGCCAATCATCGCACTGACTGCCAACGCGCTGCATGAAGACCGTCAGCGCTGCCAGGATGCCGGTATGAGCGACTACCTGGCCAAACCTTTCAAGCGCGAAGATCTACAGGCCATGCTGCAGCGTTGGCTCAGCAACCCCTTAGCCGACTGAACAGCTGACGGCCTGAGAAAGGCAAACGTCAGCCGAGCAGCGCCTCGATATCGGCACGCAAGTCTTCAGGCTTGGTGGTAGGCGCATAACGTTTGACCACCTTGCCCTGCCCGTCAACCAGGAACTTGGTGAAATTCCACTTGATGCCCTTACTGCCCAGCAAACCCGGCGCCTGCGATTTCAGTTGCACAAACAGCGGATGCGCTTTATCGCCGTTCACATCAATCTTTTTGAACAGCGGAAAACTGACCCCGTAGTTCAGCTCACAGAACTCGGATATCTGCCCCTCGTCGCCTGGCTCTTGCGCGCCAAACTGGTTACACGGAAAGCCAGCCACTCGCAGCCCCTTGGCCTGATAGTCCTGCCACAGTGCTTCGAGGCCCTTGTACTGTGGGGTAAAGCCACACTTGCTCGCGGTATTGACCACCAGATACGCCTTGCCATCCAGCTCTGCCAGGCTGCTTTCACGATTATCGATGGTGGTACAGGGAATCTGCAGCAGTTGTTCGGCCATGATGACGATACTCCTTGGATTGTTCATGTTAAGTGCGCCCAGCTTAGCGCATATTGATTTGTATGCAATTTATTTGCGCGCAATTAAAAAACGCAGCGATATTCGCACCGGTAAAGTCATGGGTACGGCCTGAGGGGCAACTACGACGTCTGGAGGCAATCACCAGCACACCAGTACAGCTGCACATTTTCTGCATTTTCCCCACCCGGAATCAGCAACACAGGCTTTCACAGGGAGCCACGCAAGACGTATGATGGTCGTTTTACAGTCGCTCAGGGATGACAGAACATCACCCCCTCCCTGACATGCTCATCAGCCCTGGATCCACAAGGTAAGCACCATGCAGGTTAGCAAGTCCAACAAATTGGCCAACGTCTGCTACGACATTCGCGGCCCCGTGCTGCGCCACGCCAAGCGCCTCGAAGAAGAAGGCCACCGCATTCTCAAGCTGAACATCGGCAACCCCGCGCCCTTTGGTTTTGAAGCGCCGGAAGAGATCCTGCAGGACGTTATCCTCAATCTGTCTACAGCCCAGGGCTACAGCGACTCACGCGGCCTGTTTTCTGCCCGCAAGGCAGTAATGCACTACACCCAGACCAAGAACATCCCCAATGTCGGCATCGACGATATCTACCTCGGCAACGGCGTTTCCGAGCTGATCGTCATGGCCATGCAGGGCTTGCTGAACAATGGAGATGAGGTGCTGATCCCCGCGCCCGATTACCCGCTGTGGACCGCCTCTGTCAGCCTCTCTGGCGGCAAGCCGGTGCATTACCTGTGCGACGAGCAGTCGGACTGGTACCCCGACATTGAAGACATTCGCAGCAAAATCACCAGCAACACCAAGGCCCTGGTGATCATCAACCCCAACAACCCCACCGGAGCAGTTTACCCGCGGGAAGTGCTGGAGCAGTTGGCGCAGGTCGCTCGCGAAAACAACCTGATTCTGTTTGCCGATGAAATCTACGACAAGATTCTGTACGACGGCGTTGAGCACGAGTCCGTCGCCGCTGTCGCACCCGATTTGCTGTGCCTGACCTTCAATGGCCTGTCCAAGTCCTATCGGGTCGCGGGCTTTCGCTCCGGCTGGATGATCATCAGCGGGCCCAAGCAGCACGCCAAGAGCTACCTGGAAGGCCTGGAGATTCTCGCTTCCATGCGTCTGTGCGCCAATGTGCCGGCACAGCACGCCATCCAGACCGCGCTGGGCGGGTACCAGAGCATCAACGATCTGATCCTGCCCGGCGGTCGTCTGCTTGAGCAACGCGACACCGCCTGGGAACTGCTCAACGAGATTCCCGGTGTCAGCTGCACCAAGCCCAAGGGCGCGCTCTACCTGTTCCCGCGGCTAGACCCCAAGGTCTACCCGATTCACAACGACGAGAAGATGGTGCTCGACCTGCTGCTGCAGGAAAAAATCCTGATCGTGCAGGGCACGGCCTTCAACTGGCCGTGGCCGGACCACTTCCGCATCGTATCGCTGCCGCGTAAGGACGATCTGGAAATGGCCATCGGCCGTATTGCCAACTTCCTCAAGAGCTACAAGCAGTAAGGCGCCGCGCGTGGCTGATCTGCATATCGAAGACTTCCATCAGGATGTGGCGCGCATCCTGGTGGCGCTGTACAACCGCTTCCCGCAGCCCGCCGCGCTCTTTGTCAGTGATTTGATTGGTGAGCACGAGCCCGATGCCTTCGGCGTACCCGCGCCGCGTCATCTGGCTTGCTTCAGCGCCATGCTGTGGCTCGCCGACGAGGGTTTTCTGCGCTATGGCGACACTATCCGCCAGGAAGCCATCGACCAGGCCTGCCTAAGCGAACGCGCTTTTGTATTACTTTCACGAGCGGACCAGCGCGAACGCGACCCCGCCCTCCCCGCCAGTATCGCCCGCCAACGCGCCACCCTGGCCCAGCAGTTGCGCGACGCGCTGCACAGCGGCTCCAGCAGCGCGGTTTACGACACAGTACAACGCTGCTTTTTCACCAGCGTCAGTTAGTCACAGACAGGCTGGAAACCCCGCGTGACATCTTTTGTCATAGAGTCAGCATTGAAAGCCCGCCCCGCTCGCCCAATATAAGCTCAGAATAGAGCCTCGCAGCGCAACGCCGCGCGAGCTGATTGATCTCTACACAGGAAATATCCACACCATGATGCGAATACTGCTGTTTCTGGCAACCAACATTGCGGTCGTGCTGGTCGCCAGCATTACCCTGAGCCTGCTGGGCGTCGGCAACATCCACGACGGCCAGGGCGGCATGAACCTCCAGGCGCTGCTGATCTTCTGTGCCGTGATCGGCTTTGCCGGCTCCTTTGTCTCGCTGTTTCTGTCCAAGTGGATGGCCAAGCGCAGCACTGGTGCCCGCGTTATTGAACAACCACAGACCCAGCAGGAAAAATGGCTGGTCAGCACCGTCGAAGAACTGGCCCGCACCGCCGGCATCGGTATGCCGGAAGTCGCCATCTTCCCTTCGCGTGCGCCCAACGCCTTTGCTACCGGCTGGAACAAGAACGCCTCGCTGGTCGCCGTCTCCGAGGGCATGCTGCAGCGTTTCAGCCCGGCGGAAGTAAAAGCCGTCATGGCGCACGAGATTGGCCACGTCGCCAACGGCGACATGATCACACTCACCCTGATTCAGGGCGTGGTGAACACCTTCGTGATGTTCTTCGCACGTATCATCGGCAACTTTGTCGACCGCGCCGTATTCAAGAACGAAGGCAGCGGCCCGGGCATTGGCTATTTTGTCGCAACCATCTTTGCCGAACTGGTACTGGGCATTCTGGCCAGCATCATCGTCATGTGGTTCTCCCGCCAGCGTGAGTTCCGCGCCGATGCAGCGAGCGCGCAACTGGTCGGTGCCGGCGCCATGATCGCCGCGCTGGAACACCTGAAAGCCGAACAGGGCATTCCGGTGGAATTGCCCGGCGAGATGACCGCATTCGGCATCAACGGCAGCCTCAAGCACGGCCTCGCCGGCCTGCTGATGAGCCACCCGCCGCTGGATGAGCGCATTGCGGCGCTCAAGGCCGGAAACTATCGGTAAACGATTACCCCAGTCCTCTGGCGACTGAGGGCTTGAAGTAAACAAAGCGGAGTCGGGGTTGCACCTGATTCCGCTTTTTTTTGGCCTTGTTGCGGGCTGATCAAGGCTGGCGCTGCCTAGGTTTTGGCAGGCCCACTACATCAAACTCCAGAACGCCTCGACCAATGGGTTTTTCAGGTTCTTCTTTAGCGCAAATAAACCGATGTCGTAAGGCTCCAGCTCCGGGGTGACATCCAGCACGCGGATGCGCTCACGCAGCGGGCTGTTGTCGAGCACAATCTTGGGCACCACACCAATGCCAAAGCCCAGGCTCACCATACTGACAATAGCCTCGTTACCCGTGACCTGGGCATAAATGCGCGGCGCGATATCCTGCTGGCGGAACCACTCGTCCACCCGGGTTCGGGAGACGCCGCTTTCCGAGAGAATCAGTGGAATACTCTCCCAGGCCTGCGGCGTAGCGGGCGTCTCGATAGGCACGTTGGGTACCTGCTGCTCCAGCGGCGCAATAAACAGCAGGGGTGAAATCGCGATGGGTTTGAAAGCCAGGCCACGTGGCAGGCTGGCCGGCCGCGCTGCGATGCTGATGTCTTCCTTGCCGTCCAGCACATGGACAATGGCATGTTCCGGATCACCGGTGCGCAGTTTGATTTCAATCGCCGGATACGCCACCCGAAAGCGGCGCAACAGCTCATACAAAAAGCTGTAACTGGCGGTAACCGAGCCGTACAGGCTAACCTCCCCGCTCAGTTGATCAGAGTTGTCGGTCAGCTCGTGGCGAATCAGGTTCCACTGGCTGCTGGTATCACGCGCGTAATTGAGAAATTTTTGCCCCTCGCGGGTCAGTACCACGGTACGATTGTCGCGGTTAAACAGCGCCACCCCCAGTTCGTCTTCCAACTGGCGAATATTGCGCGACAAGGCAGAGATGCTGATATGGCACTCATCGCTGGCGCGGCCAAAGTGCAGGGTTTCCGCCAGCGCGAGAAACTGCTTGAGGATTTTGATGTTCATGCGGTGATGATAGCGGACGTTTGCAAAAAACGGGACGTCTTGTTGCAAATATATCAATTTAAGAAATGGTCAGTTTTCTATAGATTGACCGCACTCACAGGCTACTTGTCCTTGCATCAGTAGCTGTGGCCCAACTCCATATCGGTGCGCCGTCGTCGCCGATACGTTCACCATACACTCAGGGTGCTAAAAAATGGCTAATTACTTCAATACCTTACCGCTGCGTGAGCAACTGGCCGAGCTGGCCAAGTGCCGCTTCATGCACAATGCCGAATTTGCTGATGGCGTTGACGCGCTGAAAGGCAAAAAAATGGTCGTTATCGGCTGTGGCGCACAGGGCCTGAACCAGGGCTTGAACCTGCGCGATAGCGGCCTGGACGTTTCCTACGCTCTGCGCCCGGAAGCCATTGAACAAAAGCGTCAATCCTGGAAGAACGCCACTGAAAACGGCTTTACCGTTGGCACTTATGAAGAGCTGATCCCCACCGCCGACGTAGTACTGAACCTGACCCCAGACAAGCAGCACACCGCCGTTGTAAACGCCGTCATGCCGCTGATGAAGCAAGGCGCCTGCCTGTCTTATTCGCACGGCTTCAACATCGTTGAAGAAGGCATGAAAATCCGTGACGACCTGACCGTCATCATGGTTGCTCCCAAGTGCCCCGGTTCTGAAGTGCGCGCTGAATACGTACGCGGCTTTGGCGTACCTACCCTGATCGCCGTTCACGAAGACAACGATCCCAAGGGTGAAGGTCTGGCGCTGGCCAAGGCCTATGCAGTCGGTACTGGCGGTCACAAGGCTGGCGTACTGATGTCTTCCTTCATCGCTGAAGTTAAATCCGACCTGATGGGCGAGCAGACCATTCTGTGCGGCATGCTGCAGACCGGCTCCATCCTGTGCTTCGACAAAATGGTTGAAGAAGGTATCGACCCTGGCTACGCCTCTCGCCTGATCCAGTACGGCTGGGAAACCATCACCGAAGCCCTGAAGTACGGCGGCGTGACCAATATGCTGGACCGTCTGTCCAACCCGGCCAAGATCAAGGCCTTTGACCTGGCCGAAGAGCTGAAGCAGATCATGCGTCCGCTGTACAACAAGCACCAGGACGACATCATCAGCGGTCACTTCTCCAAGACCATGATGGAAGACTGGGCCAACGACGACAAGAACCTGCTGCAATGGCGTGCAGATACCGCTGAAACCAACTTCGAGAAGACCCCTGCCGGCGACGTAAAAATCTCCGAACAGGAATTCTTCGACAACGGCATCCTGATGGTTGCCATGGTTAAAGCCGGTGTTGAGCTGGCGTTCGAGACCATGACTGCTGCCGGCATCATCGCTGAGTCTGCGTACTACGAGTCGCTGCACGAAACCCCGCTGATTGCCAACACCATCGCGCGCAAGAAGCTGTATGAAATGAACGCCACCATTTCCGACACTGCAGAATATGGTTGCTACCTGTACAACCACGCCTGTGTGCCGCTGCTGGCCGACTTCATGAAAGGCATCAAGACCGACGTTATCGGCAAAGGCCTGGACCTGGAAGACAACGGCGTAGACAACGCTCGCCTGATCGAAGTGAACGCCGCGCTGCGCTCACACCCGGTCGAAGCCGTAGGCACAGTACTGCGTGGCTACATGGCTGATATGAAGAAAATCGTTTAATCGATTAACGCTTCGTTAGCTGCCAAGCCGGGTTTCCAACCAGAAACCCGGCTTTTTTGTCTCTGTTGTTTGCAGCACCTGTTATTCCCGGCTCCGTTGTTCGTAACTCAAAAAGGCACGCCCCAATGACCGCATCAACCCAGCTCGCTCCCATTCAATTGAACAAGGCGACGGTCAACTTTGATGATCGCTTCACCCTGAGCGAAATTGACTGGAGCATCTCGCCAGACCAGCACTGGGTCATTACCGGCACCAACGGCGCCGGCAAGTCCGCTCTGGCGGCGGTGCTGGCCGGCATGGGCGAAGTCACCGCTGGCAGCGTACAGGGCCTGCCTGCCCACGTTGGGCTGGTCTCGTTTGAAGCCCAGGCAGAGCTGATCGCCAAAGAACTGAAAAAGGACGATGCCGACATCATGGACGTGATTTCACTCGGCACGCCCGTGCATGAAATCATCTTCGAGAACTGCCAGGACCCGGCATTGGCGCAATCGCTGGTCGAGAAGTTTGGCCTCAGCAAACTGCTCGACCGCGCGTTTCGCAAACTTTCCACCGGCGAGACCCGCAAGGTCATGCTGATTCGCGCCCTCTCCAGCAAGCTGGACCTGCTGATTCTTGACGAGCCGTTCGATGGCCTGGATGCAGACACGCTCGCCATGCTGCAAGCGCACCTGGCTTCCATCATCAATACCGTCCCCATGGTCATGGTGCTGAACCGCTTTGATGAGATGCCCGACTTCATCACCCATGTTGCTTACATGGATAAAGACAGCTCAGACCCAAAGAGCCCCAATCAAGGCCGCCTGACACTGACCGTCGATAGAAGCGACGAAGGCGCCTTCAACGAGCTGTATCAACTGCTGCACCTGAAAACCACCGACCTGAACGTACCCGAGGCCGACCCCAGCAACACCCTGCCCGCGCTGGACCCCAGTCAACCGTTGGTGAGGCTGAAAGACGCCACCATCAAGTACGGCGACACCATCATCGTAAACAAGCTGAATTGGACCATTGAGCGCGGCCAGCACTGGCAACTCAGCGGCCTAAACGGCAGCGGCAAAACCGGGGTGTTGTCGCTGATCACCGGCGACCACCCGCAGTGCTATACCAACGATATTTATGTGTTCGGCTTCCAGCGCGGCAACGGTGAAAGCATCTGGCAGATCAAGCAATTTATCGGCTACGTCTCCACTGCCCTGCAATGGGAATACCGCGTCAGCACCAGCTGCAGGAACGTGATTATTTCCGGCTTTCACGACAGCATCGGCCTGTATAGCAAAGCGTCCGATAACCAGAAGAAAATCGCCGACCAATGGCTCGAACTGCTCGGCATGACTGCACGCGCCGATCAGCCATTTAACAAGCTGTCCTACGGCGACCAGCGCCTGCTACTTATCGCCCGCGCCATGGTTAAACACCCGCCCCTGCTAATCCTCGACGAACCCTGCCTGGGCCTCGACGATATGAATCGGCAGCTAGTGCTCGCGTTGATCGAGAAGATCTGCCAAGGGTCGGAGACCACGGTGTTGTATGTGAATCATCATGCGGAAGATCGGATAGCGGGAATCGAGCGGTATTTGAAGTTGGAGAAGAACGGTTAGGCTGTTCAGCAGCTGGTACACGGCATGACACGCAAGCGCTCTCTAATCGGGCTGCTTGGCGTTAGCGGCGCGGTTACTGCGGAGCCGAAAGCAAAAAAGGCATCAGCTGGCCAAGCACATCATCCGGCTGTTCTTCATGGGGCAACAAGGATGCGCGCTTTATCCGCACCAGCGCACAGCCACCGGAAAACTGCTGACGCATGGCCTCAGCCAGCTCAACCGGGAAGGTTTTATCATCCTCCCCCCAGAGCAAAAGCACTTCGGCTTGTATATCCCTGTGGCGCGATTGCAGTCCATCCACCACAGACCACTGAATGCCCATCAGATAACCGAGCATACCCCGTATCCGTTTGCTCGATGTGATGAGAGGCTCGATATAAGGTCTGATATTTTCCGCCTCGCGCAACAGAGCAGAATCGCTATAAAACTGCCCCAACCCCATAGATGAACGCAGAAAAGCCGGCGACCGCAGTAGCGTCTGAAACACCCAGGCAGACCCTGGCAACTTGGCACACCGCTGATAAAAGGTTATCCACGGCGGGCGGTGCTGCGGGATCTCGGTATTGATGATCGCCAGTTTTGTCATCCGCTCCGGCTGCTCAAGCGCCACCATCCTGGCCAGGGTTGCACCAGTGTCATGTGCAACAATCGCGTAATCATTCAGCTTCAGCCGCGTAAACAGCAAGCCCAGACGTCTCGCCTGCGCTTCAAAGCTGAAGTCCGTTTGCGCCGACCAGTCGCTGTCACCCAGCCCCGGCAAATCGATCACATAGCAGCTAAAGGTCTGCGCTAATGTTGGCAGGAGCTTTCGCCAGGTATAACCATGCACGGGGTAGCCATGAATGAGCACAACGGCAGGCCCTTGGCCAAATACCCTCACGCCAATGCTAGCGTCTTCTACCGCATAGCTTTGCAGCGGCGCCTGCGCGTATAGCTGTGCAGCCGAATCAACGTTCCCTGCGTTCATAGGCCGTCCCCTGTGATTATTTGCCCGGTTCTCAGCGGAACCAGCTGTCGGTTTTACCCCGCACGCACAGAGACCGGGTGGCAGGAAAGTGTAGATGATGGACTCAAGGCCCGCCTGGTCTGCCGAGATAGCTGCCGCGCTGGGAAAATTCAGCTTATGGGCGGCCCGACCAGATCTTCCAGTGCACGTGGCAGCGACGGATGCATGAACTCGAAGCCCACGCCTTGCAGCTTGGCGGGTATCACCCGTTGCCCGGTGACCAGTACCTCATCCGCCATTTCGCCTACTACCAGCCGAAGCAACCAGGCCGGCACGCGAACCTTGGCGTAGGTCCGCAGGTAAGCGCTTAACGCGTAGGCAAATTCAGCATTGCTAACGGGATGCGGCGCGACCGTATTGACGGCTCCACTTATCGCCCTGTTGCGCATGACATACAGGATGATGGCAACCACGTCATCCAGGTGAATCCAAGACATCCACTGCCTGCCGTCGGCAATCTGCATTGCTACCCCGCAGTCAAAGGGCCGGCGCAGCTCGGCAAGCGGCCCACCATCACGTCCCAGCACAATACCGATGCGCAGCAAACACACCCGCACACCAAGCCGCTCTGCCTTGAGCGCCGCCTCCTCCCATTGCCGGCACAGCTCATGAGAAAAGGACGGTACTGCCGCACCCGCCTCATCCAGCGGCTCACTGCCGTGGGGGCCGTAGAAGCCAATTGCAGAACCATTGATCAATAAGTCCGGCTTGCGCTCAAGACGCTCGATCAACTGGCAGAGGGCCTCAGTGACGGCCAAGCGGCTTTGTAGAAAACGCATCTTTCTCTGTGCGGTCCAGCGCTGCCGCGCCAGTGGCTCGCCGGCCAGGTTGATGATCACCTCAAACCGGGCGGCCGCTTCAATAGCAGACAGGTCGGTAACAAACTGGACAGCATCGCCAAAGCACTGAGCATCACGCGGGATATTGCGGCTGAACAACGTGACCCGGTGATTGAGGCTCAGCAGTATCGGCACCAACCTTTTACCAATAAATCCCGAACCGCCCGTGACCAGCACGTTACGCGGCTCACCCTGATACTTCAAAAAGCTCGCCAGCGTCAAAGCTGCGAGCCTGTCGCCACCCTGACCCTGGGCTGCAAAAACCACAGTGGCAACAGTATGAGCACGACCACCGGGGTGTTGATCCACAAATGGCTGTACATTCCGTTGGCCGCCGATACCCCGGTATCCAGGCAGAACCACACCAATACCGCCGTGATCAGCGCCAGCTTGATTGCGGCGGTGCCTTGGGCCACATAGTGATAAACCGCCAGACAGAACAGCAAACCCCAACTGGCCACCGTAGGGCCAAACAGCTGCAACATGCTGCGCATCAGCTGATCTACATTAGTCTCGAAACCCACATCAAAGGCAGCGTAGAGGCCTGCCACATAGGGTGTCATCAGGCTTGTCTTGGCCACCACTATAAATACCAGCCCGAGCAAAAAGTGGCCAAGACCCACCAGCATCAACCAGTAATACAGAAACTTTTGCATGCAGCACCGACTTTTTTAAAGGAATAGGGAGCGCAGCTTCCGCCTGACAGAAGCCGCGGAGTGTCACTAGGCATTCCGCTCACAGTATTGCTTCAGACCGCGCAGCCTGGCTACCACGGCCTTGCGAAAATAGAGTGCCGCGATGTATTCAGAAACCGGCGGCAAGGCCCAGGCTTTGGTTTTTATCGCATAGCGAAAAGTGGCTTGAGTAGAACTGGCATCAATGGGTTTGAAAACCCAACTGCCCGCGAAGCTCTTGATAAAGGCCGGGCCTTTGGTCATCACTATTGCCGCCCTAACAGGCGGCGCCAACTGTACAAATTCAACGTCCATGCGCAAGCCGGATTTGGCTATTACACGGGTTCTGACCCCGATCGCCAACTCGGTTGCGCCATCCAGAAGCTCGATTTTCTCAGGGAATGGATCCCACTCATAGCGCACCGCATAGTCTTGTGATGCGGCGTACACAGCGGCTTGGGGCGCATGGATGCTAAGGTGGTGCTGGACTATGGCCATGACAGAACTTGTCTCTGCGTCTGTGTACGGGCCTGCAGCTGCTGGCGAGCAGCGAGAACTGGAGGCGGCATCACGCGGCTATTACGCATTGACGGTACGGCCATTTGCCAACTCGCTTGCATCCGGCACCTCGTATAGTGGCTCCATAAACTCGAACATGAAGTCGGTGACCTCAAAGGCGTAAACGCCGGGATCCTTTTCGGCATTTCGTTTTTCTACACGCTGTTTACGCACCGCTGTCGGCGCATTCAGATAGTGAACTTCGGCCTGCACTCCCACCGCCTTTGCCAGCTCAGAGAAACGTGATCTCTGTTCTCGCGTGGTAAAGCCCAGGTCCAGAACAACACTGCCGTTCAACCGCAAAATCTGTTCACACACCTCCCAGATCTGCACATAGCAGCGATTCACCCGCTCGATCATCCAAGCGTAGTCGAGTGAGGTCATATCCTCGGAAAACAGATTCTGCATCCACGGATCGATAGAAAAGCGCACTGCGCCAATGTCTGCAGATAACGACAGCGAATAGGTGGTTTTCCCCACCCCGGTGGGGCCGGTGACAATGATTACCCTGGCCATAACCTATGGACCTCTGTTGATGCGCAGCGCAAAGCACGCAGCTATTTTATCTCGCCCTGTAGGAAAGCTAGCCCTTACAAACCGGGTGCCCGCCTTCTTGAGACCTCAGTCACCCTCCCTCACCTGATAGTGCCTTTTCACATTCGCCGCCACTCTACCCCACTCGGACAACCTGAGCCGACTCTGATGCTTTTCAAAGGCAGCGCGATCGATAAATTCCTCGTACACGGAAAAGATGTTTTCTGCATTCGGGTCCGGAGTTACTTCAAAGCACAAACAGCCTCCTTCTTGCCGAGTGAGTTTGATATGCGCGGGCAGCGCCGCCTTGACGGCAACCAGATCGCTGCCGGGGACCACGATATGACCTTCCAGAATGATGCTTGGCATAGTGAGGTCAGTTAATCCTTATGACTCATGCTTTTGCGGCTGTTATGGAGCCGCAGCGGAAGTCCAACGTCGGCGTGAATAAATTGTTAGTGCTCGTACACAGGAACCTGCCCAGACGAGGAATCATAGGCAAACTTACCTGGCAACCCATTATTGCGCAGCACTTGCGTCCAGGCCGTCGCCAGCACCTGACCCAGCGAGTCTAGCGCTTCAGCCTCCTGTCCAAAGCTTTCGTTCGCGTGGACCAAACCCACGTGAAAACAGTCAACGGGGAGCTCGCATTCCGACGTTGCGAAGCGGGCAAACGGAACACCCTCTCTAACACTCATACTTGGGAAAAACAAAGCCGCATATGCTAGCGATAAAAGAGGGCTACCGTAGAACTTAACTAACCCCTCGGCAGGACCGAGCATTGCTCCTTGAGCGAGCCCGATGAGTTCGGACATTTCGCTTAGATTCGCTTCAATTGCTTGTACCGTGGGTGTGGTTATATAAAAGCTCTAACGCCCAGCACAGCGGCTGGCAAAGCTGGCACGTAATTGCGCAGCAATTTGAATGACAGGTTTGACAGTCCGTTGCTGCTGCTTGTTAAATTCCATTTTCTAACTCTGGCTTAAATCTGGCGTTACGGATTGAATTTAAAAGATAATCAATTTCTTCTTGATACTGAGTAGTCCCAACCTGACTAGATAGTACAGTGTAAGAAAAATTAGCTATACGCGCATGATTTGGCTCTATTATCTGGGCAAGTGACCAATAATAAATAGTTATGTCGTTGCCAGAATCCACGGCCTTTTCTGAAAATGTCTTGTAAGCAGTGCCATTTGAAAGTGTAGAAATAGGATCATCCGGTTCTCCTACACTTTGAAGAACATTAACCGCCTCCGACTTAGTGACTGGAGCTGGAGATCTCATTGTGACTACATGTAAACGGAATGTTCCCGACGTTGGTGAATCCTCATAGAATGAGCCTCCTACCTGTTGGTCATACTCCTCAATCCAGTCTTGTGGCACGCTGAAGGTAATAAGACCGCCGTTATAGCTTATTTCTTTTGAATCCATTGTTTCCTTACTCATTACATTAATACTCAATGTTAGAAGTATTAACGCTCCTATAATTGAACGCATTTGGATCTCTCAGGGCATTTAACGCCGCCAGCACAGGCCGGAGCACGCAGTGCGGAGGTTCAGCCCCGAAGGGGCGATTGTGCCTGGCCTTGTTATAAGCTTGCTGTTAATCACTAATTATTTTTCCTGTTTCCCAGAACTCGTAAACCTTTAGCCACCATTTTTTGGATTCTGGCAAAAGATAACTTTCTACTTTTTTTGGCACACCCACACCAACTACGTTGGCATTTTGAAGATCTTCAAGTATACCGACAGTGGCGGCCTCTTTTACGTAATCATCACCTTCAAGATGCCAGCGCTCAATTACGCTGAAGATGTCTTTGAGTTCTTTCTCGTTGGATTCTGAAATAAGTCCAGAGATGTAGCGAGCTAAATCTGACAGAGCTAGATACTGAGGCAGCTCGTCGTCATCTTTCCACTCTTCAATAAATTCATCCCATATTGGATTGAACCCTTCAGACACTTCCAATAATGGCTGAAACATTTCATCTCGTGAAATCATTGCACGATCGTCCTTGGCTTATAACAGTGACTAGATAGAACGCGGCATTAACACATAACCGCGGCTTCGGTATAACTCCGAAAACAGACCCAGGCTAAATCCGCATTTTTCAGTACAAATCAATGATTTGAGAAATTCCGTCATTACTGATCCGTATTCGCGTGCGCGCGTCATTTCGTGAATCCATTACTAATGTATGGCAGGCTATTCGTCATATCAGGCGTCATGATCACCGCCTGATACGTCAGCCGTCGCCCACGATGGCTTACACCACGCGAACGATTCTGGTGCGTTTATCAGCAGTAGTACTACGGTTCGTATGAGCGGATGACGGCAAGCAGACAAGCCCAGCGACTGCTGAACATGTCTGAGAAATCTGGGAGGATTAATTACGCTATGCGCCATCCATGGGCTCCTGCGAATTGGCTTATTGCCGTTAAACGAAGGTAACGCCAAGGGCGTGTACGGTAAAGCAAATATTGATCAGCGCGCCGCGAGTAATCTCTCGCCCTACTCCGCTTTCCAACTCACCGGATACAGCATCTCTTCCCGATAACCACTCAGCACCCGGCGCAGACCGGTGAGTTGCTGGTCCAGTTCGGCGTCGCCGCTATCAACCAGGAAGGGTCGGCCGTCCAGGGTGGTGAGTTTGGTTTTGGTGGCCACCACCATGAGGTTGTCGAGGCCGACGGCGCGGACGATGCGGGGGGAGAGTTGCTGGTTGCCGCGGCCAAGGATGTGGCCCTGGCCGCCGATGGCGGTGACCAGTATGCGCCAGTCGCCGCGTTGCTCCAGCAGCGCCCAGAGTTGCTGTTCTGTGGCGTCCTGCAGGATGAGTTCACCGTGGCGCAGTACGTCTACGCCCAGCAGTGTGCCGTGCAGGCCCATGGCTTCGAGCAGGCCGAGGTTGGTGGAACCGGGGCCGAGTATCCAGCCGGTGCCTTCATCCTGTTCTTCCTGCAGCCAGGCGGCGATGTCGTCCAGCACCAGGGTTTCGACCTCTCGGCCGCCCTGCTTCACCTGCTGCACAAAGCGGCCTTCTTCCGGCACCGATAGTTCGCCGTAATGGCGGGTTTTGACCTGGCCCTGGCGGAAAGCGGTTTCGTCGATGTCACGTACATCGGCTTCGCGCAGGCGCACCAAGTCGCCTTTGACTAGCAGTGCGACCAGTTCACCGGCGGCGCGCGGGTTGACGGCGTAGACGCCGGAGTGGATTTTTACCCCGGCGGGAATGCCCAGCACCAATTGGTTGGCGCGTATTTGGTTGCAGATGTTGCGGGCGGTGCCGTCGCCGCCGGCGAACAGCAGCAGGTCTACGCCGGTTTTTTGCAGGGCGGCGGCGCAGCGTTCGGTGTCTTCGGCGCTGGTCTGGTTGGCATCGCCCAGTTCGCCAATCACCTGGTGATCAAAGCCCAGTTCGGTGAGCAGGTCACTGCCCATGGGGCCGGGAGCGGCAAAGATCTGTAGCTGTTCGCGCAGTGGTAACAGCTGTTCCAGCGCGATGGCGACGCGGCGCTGTGCCTGTGGCAGCACGCCTTGCGCCAACGCCTGCTCGGCCACCCCATCGGAGCCCTTGAGGGCTGCCTGCCCGCCAACGCCAGCCAGTGGGTTGATGATGAGCCCGAGTCTGAAAGCTGCCTGCATTACGTTTGTCCGTTCCTGTTTGTTGCGGGTGGGTTGTCACAAAGTCGTCACGCGGTTGCCATATCCTGCCCTCAGCTGGTCAGCGGGAGGGTTGGCCAGCGCTCAGCGAGACGATTCAGCGACACCACACTGGGAGAAAACCATGAGTGTACATGCCTTGCAGACTTGCCGTGAAAGTGCCGAAATTCTGATTCACCCCGCGTCCTGCTCGGGCGGTTATCTGGTTGATGAGAGCGGCCGAGAAATTGCCATTACCGAGCAAATGATTCAACACGCCTGCAATGAGCTGGAGCGCCAGTGGGTACCTGCTCCTAGCCGCGCGGGCAACTGAAACCCGCTGCGGCCCAAGCGGCCGGCGGCGTTTTGTCGCCAAGCCAGTCCAGTTGCAGATGTGAGCACTCCCGGCGTAGCGGGTAGTGCTTGCGCAGCAGATCAAAAGCCTGCGGGATCTGCTCTTGCTGTACCCCCTGCATCGCCGCGCGAAAACGCGCATCATCGTCCCTTACGTCATAAACCAGCCGTAGCGCGCGCACCAGCGCCCAATCTGCTGGTGTCTGTTCGTCCACCGCCAAATGCGCCAGGCCCGATGTCGGTGCCAGGTCGCTCAGCTTCAGCGCGGCTGATTGCTGAAAGTGCGCGCAAAACGCCTGATAAATCTGTTCGGTACCGCGCAATTTGCCATCCAGGCTGTAACCGGCGATATGTGGGGTGGCCAGGGTGCACAGCTGCGCCAGCGCCAGATCGACCTGCGGTTCCTGCTCCCACACGTCCAATGCCACCTGCAGGTCTGGCCGTTGCGGCAGCAAGCTGGCCAGCGCCTGATTATCGACCACAGGGCCACGGCTGCTGTTGATCAGCCAGGTGCCGGGGGCAAGTTTGGCCAGTCGCTCGGCGCTCAACAGATGCTGCGTGGCGTGCGGGCCTTGTTTGTTGAGCGGTACATGGCAAGTGATGACATCGGCTTGCGCCAGCAGCGCATCCAGACTGACAAAGCCGCTCTCGCCGCGCTCGGCACGGGGCGGATCGCACAGCAGGCAGTCGACGCCTAACGCGGTCAGCGTAGCGGCCAAGCGGCCACCCACTTCACCGACACCGATGACGCCAACGCAGCGAGTACGCCAAGCCACGCCGGTGCGTTCAGCCAGGGTCAGCAGGCAGCTGAGCACATACTCCACCACCCCGCGTGCGTTACAACCGGGGGCGCTGGCCACCTGAATACCGGCGGCGGCCAGGCCTGCCAAATCCAGGTGATCCGTGCCAATGGTGCAGGTGCCGACAAACCGCACCGGCGTGCCCGCCAACAGCGCGGCATCCACCTTGGTGACCGAACGCACCAGCAGGGCATCGCCTTGCATAAGGTGTTCACGCCGAATCTCGCGGCCGGGATAGGTGACGATCTCACCCTGATCAGCAAAAAAGGCGTTTAACAGGGGAATGTTTTCGTCGGCGACAATACGCATGCAGCAGCTTCCGAGTGCAGGGTTTGGGGGCATTGTCAGCGGAGCCCGGCGGACTGTCCAGCCGCCGCGCCGCAGGCAGTAAAGAAACTGCAAGAAGGGGCTTGCACTGATTCGGCGCCGCTGCTTTACTGAACGCAACAAGTCCGAATGTGACTTGACGGTCAAAACATTATTCTAAGCGTTTCCCGAGGGGTAACCACCCCCGCTTGCAGGACCTGCCTGAGTCAAAGAGCAATTCGCGCAACGCCCACTGCGCTGGCCCTGCGACTGTCCTCTCCACCCTGTCGCCATAACCACAAGCAAAGTTGTCTGCACCGGACGATGCCTTGGCGCGTTTAGTTTCTTTGCGGCTTTTTGCCAATCACTGCCCTGTATGACGTGGCTCTTTTGCCGCGTCCAGCCAAGACCGGAGACAGGGAATATGAAGCCAGAACACGAAGTGGTAGAAACACTGGGGCTGTTTCGCATTCATACGCATTACTATGCCAGCCCGGCGCCGCAGGGGACCATCATTCTGGTCAACGGCTCACTCGCGACCATGGCGGCCTTTGCCCAGACCGTGCGTTTTCTGCAGCCACATTTCAACGTTGTGCTATTTGATGAGCCTTACTCTGGCGAGTCCAAGCGTTACAACGCCAACCAGCGCCCGATCACCAAGGAGCAGGAAGCAGGTATTCTGCTGGAGCTGATCGCACACTTTCACGCCGACCATATGCTGTCGTTCTCATGGGGCGGCGCTTCTGCCTTGCTGGCTTTGGCGCAGCGCCCACCGAGTATTCGCAAGGCGGTGGTGATGGCCTTTTCGCCGCTGATCAACAGTGCCATGCGCGACTATCTGGAGAACGGCATTGATCTGCTGCTCAACTGCGAGCGACGCAAGCTCGGCATGCTGCTGAATGACACCATCGGTGAACACCTGCCGTCGCTGGTCAAGCGCTACAACTTCCGCCATATCATCAGCCTGGATGAGCACGAGTACCAGCAGATGGCCTTCCATGTGAGCCAGGTACTGACTCAGGATACCCGCTGCTACCTGACCGGCAGTGCCAATATCGATGTGCCGCTGCTGTTTATCAATGGCGACCTGGACCGCTACACCAGCCCGCAGGACGCGCGCCATTTCAGCCGGCATATGCGTGATTGCGCCTACGCTACAGTGACCGGCGCCGGACATTTTCTGGATATGGAGAACAAGGAGGCCTGGCAGCAGACCCGCGATGCCGTGCTCGGCTTTATTACCAATAGCCTTCCACAGCACGGGCAAGCACAGCCAGCCGTGGCGCCCCGTCAGGTAGTGGGGCTCAAACAGAATCAACTGGGCCTGGTCTGAAGCTCTGAACTTTCTGGGTCTGCGCCGGGCACTGCAGTTCGGCCAGACTCAGGAGAAACTGTCTGCACTCAGGGTCGCACCCGGCCGATAGAACGCCAGCAAGGCTTCGACAAAGCGCGCCGGGCGCTCCTTCAGCCCGGTCTCAAGATAGCTCAGCACCTGCGCGCGCACCTTGGCCTTGAAGGGCGCAGGATCAGTGGCCTCACCACTGAGGTTATCGGTACTCACATCAAAACGGTGGCCGGCGGCGGCGCAAAAAAGCCATTCCAACGCCTGCGGCTTTACCTCTACCTGCTCGAACGCCTGCTGCTGGCTGGCGGTTCGCCCATCCGGGGCATACCAATAACCAAAATCCGGCAACAACCGCCGTTCGGGACCAGCCACGCACCAGTGCGCTACTTCATGCAGGGCGCTACGAAAATAATCGCGGGTAAAGTGAATGCGATGACAGGCCGAAGCCGCGTCGGCGGGCAGGTATTCCGGCTCGGCAAAACCGCCGCGCAGGCGGGTATTGAAGTCCCTGGCAAAGCAGCGGTCAAACAGGGTTACTAGGTCATCGCAGTGGTGCTGCATCGGCTGGTAGACAATATCTGGCAAGTTGATAGGATGAAGCGCTTTTTCAAGGCACACTCGGTAATGAGCAGCAGACCTTCTCGCTTCAACGGGCCGCGCATTGTAGCAGAACTGCGTGCGCTCATTATTCTGGTGCTGCCGATCGTTGCGGCGCAGCTGTCGCACACCCTGCTAGGCTTTGTCGATACCGCCATGGCCGGCCGCGTCAGCGCCGAAGCCCTTGCCGCGGTGGCGCTGGGCAACTCGTTCTGGATCCCTACCCTGCTCTTTCTCACCGGCGTGATGATGATCGTCACCTCCAAGGTGGCCGCCTGCAACGGCGCCAATCGGCTGGGCGAAACCGGCCCGCTAGTGCGTCAGGGCGCATGGCTAGGATTTTTCATCGGTCTGCTGTGCATGCTGTTTCTCAATCTGACGCGCCCGATACTGCTCTGGATGGAGATCGGCGAGGCGCTGATCCCAGTTACCCTGGATTACCTGCTGGCGATTTCGCTGGGCTTCCCGGCGGTGGGCATCATGCTCGCCCTGCGCGGACTGTCCGACGGCCTGTCCCACACCAAGCCGGCGATGCTGGTGGGCTTTATCGGTTTGGCTATCAACGTTCCGGCCAACTACGTTCTGGTGTACGGGAAGCTCGGCTTTCCGGCCATGGGCGCGGTCGGCTGCGGCGTGGCCACCGCACTGGTGATGTGGGCGATGCTGGCCTGCCTGGTGGTTTATCTGAAGCGCTCACCGCTGTACCGCGACTGCGGGCTGTTTACTCGCTTCGACTGGCCTGTGGCGCGCACCCAGGGCGAGCTATTCGGCCTCGGCTTTCCGATTGGTATTGCGCTCTTTGCCGAAACCAGCATGTTCTGCGTCATCGCCCTGCTGATCGGCGGCATGGGCGCAGTGGTGGTAGCCAGCCACCAGGTGGCGATCAACTTTTCTTCCCTTGCCTTCATGGTGCCGTTCAGTCTCGGCTTGGCGATTACCGTACGGGTTGGTCACAACCTGGGCCGGGGCGGCGCCCGCGCAGCGCTGTTCTCGGCCAAGGTGGGTACCGTGGTGGCGCTGGGTGTTGCAACAGTGGCTGCTGCCGGCATGTACTTTTTTGCGGCGCAGATTCCGCGGCTGTATACCGACGACGCCCAAGTGATCGCGCTGGCCGCCAGCCTGTTTGTACTGGCGGCGCTCTATCAATTCTCTGATGCCGTCCAGGTGGCTTGTGCCGGCGCCCTGCGCGGTTTTCAGGACACCCGCCTGCCCATGCTGCTGACGATGATCGCCTATTGGCTGATTGGCTTGCCCGCGGGTTACGTACTCGGCATTACTGATTTGCTTGGCCCCGCACGCGGGCCAGCGGGTTTCTGGATGGGGCTTATTGTGGGCCTTAGCAGCGCGGCGCTGTTCCTTGGCATCCGTCTGTCGATCGTCGGTAAACGCGAGAAGCTACGCCCACCATCACCGCCCAGCAGTCCACCCTTTAGCGCCACCCACTGATCGGACCTCAGCCGCAGGCATGGCATACTGCACCTATGAGTGCACTACTGCGTTTAATTCCATTTGCCCTGCTGTTGGCGCTGTACGGTTGCCAACGCCCGCCCGAGGCGCAGCGGCAGATGGACAACTACCTCGACCGGGTTGGCCGGGTACTGCAACAGGACTGGCAGTCCTTTCAACCCGAGACCTTGGCCCCCTACCGCTTCGGGCCGCGCCGCGAACGCGTGCTGAGCATTGCCCCGCTGCGCATTGGCCTGCTCGATCTGATAGTCGATACCAACGACTGCCGCGAGCTGCAGCAACGCATCAGCGAACGCAACACGGTGCTGGGCAAAGTCATGCCTTGGAGTCACCGGCTGGCCTATGACGGCGAGCTGCTGCGCGCCCTGCAACAATGCACGACGTTGCTCGCCAAGCAGGATGATAAAGAGGCGCTGCGCGAACAGCTGGCCGCCATTGCAGCGAGCAAAACCAACAGCCTGCCCGCCACCTACTGGAACGCGCTGAACACCAGCGAGGAATTTGAGCAATACCTGCGTTTTGCCGACCAGCCACTGCCGGTGAGCGCCAACCCACTGACAGATCAGACGGCGATCGACGCGCTCAGCGACCTGGCGCGAGTCGGCGCCAACCTGCCGCACGCACTGCCACCCGACCGCACCACACTGGATGCCCTGTTCCGCACGCTGCAACGGAGCCAACAGGGCAGCCAGCTGATCACCAGCCTGGCACAGACCACACATGGCCTGCAGCAGGCAACACAGATGCTGCAAGCAACCGAGGCTCGTCTGCTATGCCCGCTGCAGGCGCCCTCGGCACGCTCGAAGATTCTACTGAATGTGTTTGTGCTTTTTTACGCTGGTGAGATTCAACCCTACCTGGCGCAACTGCAGCGACGGGGTCAACCCTGGGCGGCTACTATCGCCGAGCTGCGCGCCGTGCCCGGCATCCCTCCTGCCACCGCAGAAGCGTTGGAGCGACTGGCAGTCACCGAGTCATCGTTATGGGTACGTTATCAGGCTGCCGTGGCGGAGCACACTCAGGCCTGGCAGGACCTGCTGGGGGCGTGTCAGTCACAGCCGGGGCAAAGCGGATGGCAGGGCCCTGCTGACGGTTAGAGCACTGGTCCAGGATGGCGCTGAGACGGCCGGTTGCCAGCACCGAAAAACAGGCAAAAAAAAGCCGGCATAAATGCCGGCCTTGTAAAATGGTGGAGCTAAGCGGGATCGAACCGCTGACCTCCTGCATGCCATGCAGGCGCTCTCCCAGCTGAGCTATAGCCCCAGGTCTTGCGACCCTGACACACTCTCGCGTGTCGGTAAAAATGGCGTCCCCTAGGGGACTCGAACCCCTGTTACCGCCGTGAAAGGGCGGTGTCCTAGGCCACTAGACGAAGGGGACGCAAACCCTTCTCTAAACAGGCTGGAATCTGTTTAGCAGTGATAAAACAGGCCGACGCGAACGTCGACCAAAAAACTTGGTGGAGCTAAGCGGGATCGAACCGCTGACCTCCTGCATGCCATGCAGGCGCTCTCCCAGCTGAGCTATAGCCCCGTCGCTATGACGGGGCGCATATTAAGTTCGACGCCCCGCCCTGTCAACAGAATTTTACGTAAAACAGCGACTTAACGTAGCGGCGAGCACACAACCGCAGCAACCTGTCAGATCTCCTCCAGCAGCTTCTGCCAGGCCTTGTTTTCTTTCTTCGAGGTGCCACCCAGCAGTTCCAGCGCCTGACGCAGACGGAAACGGGTCAGGTCCGGCCCCAGATGCGCCATGGCATCGAGTACCGAGACCGAGCTGGCCTGACCGGTGATGGCAGGGAACAGCAGCGGCATCAGGTCACGCAGCTTCAGCTCCTGGCTGGCGGCTACCGCATTGATGGTCGCCATGATGCCGTCCTTGTTCCACTCGCGCAGGGCTTCGAGCTTCCACAGCAGCAGTTGCATGACCTTGCGCACGTCATCGGCCGACAGCTTCTTGTGCTCGAACAGCTCCGGTGCCGGGCTGACCTTGCCGGCCATGAAAAAACCGAGCAGGTCTGGCAGGTCGCTGAAGGTCTCGACCCGGCTCTGTGCCAGACCGATCATCGGCTTGAGATAAGCCGAATTGAGCGCCCAGGTCTGCACGGCGGCAGCGAAGTCATCCTCCGACAGCTCGCGAATCCACTGACCGTTCAACCACGACAGCTTCTCCACATCGAAGATGGGGCCGCCGAGGGACACCCGCTGAATGTCGAAATGCTCGACCATCTCGGCAAGGGTGAATTTTTCCCGCTCGTCCGGCATCGACCAACCCATGCGGCCCAGGTAGTTCAGCAGCGCTTCCGGCAGATAGCCCATACGCTCATAAAAAGTAATGCTGGTCGGGTTCTTGCGCTTGGACAGCTTGCTCTTGTCCGGGTTACGCAGCAGCGGCATATGGCACAGCTGCGGCATATCCCAGCCAAAGTACTGATACAGCAAGATGTGCTTGGGCGCCGAGTTGATCCACTCTTCACCGCGCAATACGTGAGTAATGCCCATCAGGTGGTCATCCACCACATTGGCCAGGTGGTAGGTGGGCAGGCCGTCGGCCTTCATCAGCACCTGCATATCGACCTGCTCCCAAGGGATGTCGATCTCGCCGCGCAACATGTCCTGCACTTGGCAGATGCCTTCATTCGGCACCTTCATGCGCACCACGTGGGGCTCGCCCGCTGCCACGCGCTTGGCCACGTCATCTGCGCTCAAGTGCAGGCAGTGGCCGTCGTAACCGGGGGTCTGCTTGTTGGCCATCTGTTCTGCGCGCAGGGTATCCAGGCGCTCGCTGCTGCAGAAGCAGCGGAAGGCATGGCCGGCGCTGATCAGCTGTTCACTGTGCTCATGGTAGATGGCGCTGCGTTCGCTCTGGCGATACGGGCCGTGCGGGCCGCCCACATCCGGACCTTCATCCCAGTCCAGACCCAGCCAGCGCAGCGAATCCAGAATCTGTTGTTCCGATTCGGCACTGGAGCGCACCTGATCCGTGTCTTCGATTCGCAGGATGAACTGGCCGCCGTGCTGGCGAGCAAAACACTGGTTGAACAAGGCGATGTAGGCGGTGCCCACATGCGGGTCGCCAGTTGGCGAAGGGGCGATACGAGTACGAACGGTCATGAGGTCTCTCAGTCAGACTGCCGAGCAGCTGCTCGACGTGGCAGTAATGGGGGTTACGGTCATTGCATGGCGGACGATTTTATCAGGCCTCGACCTCGACTTGCACATCCTGCCGCGCTTCCAGGTTCTCGATGACAAAGTCGATGAAGGCCTTGACCTTCATTGCCTGAAAGCGCCGCGACGGATACAGCGCGTACAGCTCGCTGGACGGCAAGGTCACATCTTCCAGCACCCGTACCAGCGTGCCTTCGGCCACACAGGGTTCGGCGATGAACGCCGGCACATTAATGATGCCGGCACTGGCCAGCGCCGCCTCACGGGCAAACGTAATGTTGTTGACCACCAGTACCGGATTGATCGGTACGCTCAGGTGCGGCTGCTGGAAGTGCCATTTGCGACTGCCATCCACCAGCGCGTGAATACAACGATGCTGGCTCAGCTCTTCCGCCAGTTTGGGCATGCCGTATTTGGCGATGTAGCCCGGACTGGCGTAAAGCTGCCGTGGACTGGACATCAAAGGCCGCGCGACCAGGCTGGAATCCTGCGGACGCCCCAGGTGCACAACAATATCGACGCCCTCTTCCACCGGATCGACCGTGCGGGTTGTGAGTTCGACCTCGACCTGAATGGCCGGGTAGCGGCGCATGAACTCGCCCACCACACCGCCCAGAAACAGCTGGCCAAACTCGATGGGCGAACTGACGCGCAGCAACCCTGTGGGCTCGCGCTGCAACTGCATGATGGCCTGTTCGGCCTCGGCAAACTCCTGCATGATCTGGCGGCAGCGTTCATAGTAGGCCTGCCCCACTTCGGTCAAACGCAGTTTTCGCGTGGTGCGGTTGAGCAAGCGCACACCTAGGCGCTCCTCCAGTTGCGCGATACGCCGGCTGACGGTCGACTTCTGCATATTCAGGGTCGCTGCCGCACTGGTAAAGCTGTGACACTCCACGACTCGGGTGAAAATCAACGCGTCGTCCAATCCCATTGGTAACTGTTCCCGTATTGCAACAAAGTTTCCAGATTCTAGCGCCTCTGGCGCCACACGGAACAGTGTTAGAGTGCGTCGGATAACAAAAATTGGGGAAGTTCATGTCTGCCCGCGTTCGCTTACGCCTGTTTGCCTTTCTACTGCTTTGCGCTCTGATCGGAGCCGCCGCTGCAGCACATTGGTGGCTTGTTGGTCGTCATTACGAAGAAACGGACAACGCCTATGTGCAGGGCGACATCACCCTGATTTCCAGCCAATTGTCCGCGCAAGTAACCGAGGTGCTGGTGGATGACAACCAACTGGTACAGGCAGGTGAACTGCTGGTACGCCTGGATGCTCGCGACTTTGAGGTCGCCCTCGCTCACGCCCGCGCCAACCTGGCTACCCGCCGCGCTGAACAGCAGCAGGCGCGCTCCAAGCTGACCCAACAGGACAGCCTCATTCTTGCCGCCGAAGCCGGCATGCTGGCGACTCAGGCCGAGCAACGCCGCATCGAGCTGGACATCAAACGCATCGAACCGCTGCAGCGCTCCGGCTATGCCTCCGAGGAGCAGCTGAGCAACTTCCGCGCGCAGCTGGAGGTGGCCAAGGCGCAGGTCAAGAAGGCCGATGCCGACGTACAAACGCAGACACTGGTCAAGGATACGCTGTACGCCGATATCGAGCGGCTCGCCGCGCAGATTCAGGCCGCCGAGGCCGACATCAGCCAGGCAGAACTGGCCCTGGAGCGCACCGAAGTTCGAGCTCCGCTCGCCGGCCGCGTGGGTCAGCGCACTGCGCGGGTTGGCCAGAACGTGCAGCCGGGTAGCCACCTGATGGCCGTGGTGCCTGACAGCCAGCTGTGGATCAAGGCCAACTTCAAAGAGACCCAGATTCAGGCCATGCACGAGGGCCAGAGCGCCGAGCTGGTATTCGACGCCTTCCCGGACGAGGTCGTCCCGGGCCAGATTCAGAGTCTGTTTCCTGCCTCAGGTGCGCAGTTCAGCCTGCTGCCGCCCGACAACGCCACCGGCAACTTCACCAAGGTGGTTCAGCGCATTCCAGTGAAACTGGTGATCGACGCCGAACACCCCCTGAGTGAACGCATCCGCCCCGGCATGTCGGTACACGTAAAGGTAGATCTGCGTGGCTGAGGCCGCGATTCCAGAGCAGGAGATTCCACCACCCGGCAGACGCGACTGGATCGCCCTGCTGAGCGCGATTCTCGGCGCCTTTATGGCGATTCTGGATATTCAGATCATCAACTCGTCGCTGAAGGATATTCAGGGCGCGCTCTCGGCCACGATTGAAGAAGGCTCGTGGATTTCCACCTCCTATCTGGTAGCCGAGATCATCATCATTCCACTGGCGGCCTGGCTGACCACCATCTTCTCGCCACGACGTTTTGCGGTCGCCATCTCTACCTTGTTCGTCATTGCCTCGCTGCTCTGCTCCATGGCCTGGAACCTGGAGAGCATGATTGTCTTTCGCGCGTTGCAAGGCCTGGCGGGCGGCGCGCTGATTCCCTTCGCCTTTACCCTGATTCTGACCAAGCTGCCCCCGGCCTCACGCCCCAAGGGCATGGCCATGTTCGCCATCACCGCGACTTTCGCCCCCTCCATCGGGCCGACCATCGGTGGCTGGCTGACCGAGAACTTTGGCTGGGAATACATTTTCTACATCAACATAGTGCCAGGCATATTGATGGCCAGCGGCCTGATGTACGGCCTCGACAAGGCCGCGCCACGCTGGGAGCTGCTGCGTCAGGGCGACTACTGGGGCATTGCGACCATGGCTGCCGGTTTGGGCTGCTTGCAGGTGTTTCTGGAGGAAGGCCACCGCGAAGACTGGTTCGAATCCAGCAGCATGGTGACCCTGGCGGTTATCTCGTTCGTCAGCCTGGTGTGCTTTATCATCCTGCAGCTTTCGCGGCCGAACCCGCTGGTCAATCTGCGGCTACTGAAAGAGCGCAACTTTCTGTTCGGCAGCCTGGCCAACATCGGCTTGGGTGTGGGGCTGTACGGCACGGTGTTTGTGCTGCCGGTGTATCTGGCGCAGATCCAACAATACAACGCGTTGCAGATTGGACAGGTGATCATGTGGATGGGCTTTCCGCAGCTGCTGATCATTCCGCTGGTACCGATTCTGATGAAGTTTGTTGATGCTCGGTTTATCTGCGCTACCGGGTTCTTCCTGTTTGCCTTTGCCAGTTTCTTCAGCGGCAGCCTGAATCTCGATTTTGCCGGCGACCAGTTTATCGCTATTCAGATTTTCCGCGCATTCGGCCAGCCCATGGTCCTGGTGCCGATGTCGATCCTTGCCACGGCGATGATTCCGCCCTCGCAGGCGGGCTCGGCTTCCAGTCTGTACAACATTCTGCGCAACTTGGGCGGCGCCATCGGCATCGCTGCGCTGGCGACCATCCTGGATAGCCGCGCCAAGCACTATTACGACATTCTGCGCGAAAACATCACCCCCGGTAACCCGGCGTTTACCGAGCGCATGAACATTCTCACGGCGCAGCTGGGCAACGAGCAAAGCGCCTTCCAAATGCTGAGCAATCAGGTACATCAGCAAGCGAGCATCATGGCCTTCAATGATGCCTTCCACCTGATCGCCATCATGCTGGGTTGCTCCATGGTGTTCGTGCTACTGACCCGCGGAATACCGAAACCGGTTGCCGCCAAGCCAGCCAGCGAAGGCGCGAGCAACGCCGAAACGCCCCACCCCTGACTGTCATTTTTTTTGATCACCCACTGGAATTAGTCCCTTTCAGGGGGTAGCATCGGCTGAAAATGTAAAATATTTTAAACAACTAATTTCAGCAGGTGCATCATGGTCGAAACCCAGCACACATCCTCTTATTACGCCGCATCCGCGAATGCGACGCCCGAGCGCCCTCCGCTGCAGGGGCGCCATGAAACCGATGTATGCGTGATTGGCGCTGGCTATACCGGCATTTCGACTGCCCTGTTCCTGCTTGAGCAGGGATTCAAGGTGACCGTACTGGAAGCGGTCAAGGTCGGCTTTGGCGCTTCGGGCCGCAATGGCGGTCAGATCGTCAACAGCTACAGTCGCGACATCGACGTTATCGAACGCACCACAGGCGCCAAGCAGGCGCGGCTGATGGGCGAAATGGCCTTTGAGGGCGGTCGCATCATTCGTGAGCGGGTAGCCAAATACAACATCCAGTGCGATCTGAAGGACGGCGGTGTATTTGCTGCCTTCAATGACAAACAGATGGGCCACCTTGAATCTCAGAAAAAACTCTGGGAACGCTACGGCCACACCCAACTGGAAATGCTCGACGAGCAGCGAATTCGCCAAGTGGTGAATACCGAGCGTTATGTCGGCGGTATGCTCGACATGAGCGGCGGCCACATTCACCCGCTGAATCTGGTACTGGGCGAGGCGGCAGCAGTCGAATCGCTGGGCGGCGTAATTCACGAGCACTCGCGCGTGACCAAGGTGGACCAGGGCGCCAAGCCGGTAGTGCACACCGAGCAGGGTCAGGTGGTCGCCAACTATGTGGTGGTGGCCGGCAACGCTTATCTAGGCAACCTGCTGCCACAACTGGCGGCCAAATCCATGCCGTGCGGCACCCAAGTGATTACCACTGAGCCTCTGGGCGAGGAGCTGGCACAGTCGCTGCTGCCACAGGATTACTGCGTGGAAGATTGCGCCTACCTGCTGGATTACTATCGCCTGTCCGGCGACAAGCGCATGATCTTTGGCGGCGGCGTAGTTTATGGCGCACGCGATCCGGCGGATGTTGAAGCGCTGGTGCGCCCCAACCTGATCAAGACCTTCCCGCAGCTCAAGGACGTAAAGATTGATTACGCCTGGACCGGCAACTTCCTGCTGACCCTGTCCCGCTTGCCCCAGGTCGGCCGGATTGGCGACAACATTTATTACTCACAGGGTTGCAGCGGCCATGGGGTGACTTATACCCATCTGGCCGGCAAGATTCTGGCCGAAGCCCTGCGCGGCCAGGCAGAACGCTTCGATGCCTTCGCCAGCCTGCCGCACTACCCCTTCCCAGGTGGGCGCCTGTTCAGAGTGCCGTTCACTGCCATGGGCGCCTGGTATTACCAGATGCGCGATAAGCTCGGCTTCTGATCACCCCTCAGGCAGCGCGCCCGCGCTGCCGGCACCTTGCGCATGCAAGCTGACGAGTTAAGTGAACCTGATCACAGCAGTGATTGCAGTTCGGAACTGCGCCGGGCTTCAGCAGTCAGATTCTGCGTGACCAGACTGCGTTCGCCGCACCGGCACCTGCTGGCAGTCGCCCGCAAGCAAAGCTTCCAAGCAAGGAAGCAAAGACCAAGAATGAGGACTAACCCCATGACTTTCATGCAATCCAGCAAGCGTTATCTCTCCATTGTTTTCGCCTCCCTGTTCATGCTTACCTCGCTGATCAGCATCCAGGCCCAGGCTGCCATGGTTGGCACTGGCGAGGTCATCGAGCAGCAACAACTGACCGTCGACCGGGCAGAGCTGAAAACCATGCTGCAAGACGAAGCGGTTCAGGAAAAACTTGCCAGCATGGGCGTTTCGCCGGATCAGGTTGATCAGCGTATCGACAGCCTCACCGCCGATGAGCTCGCTTACTTCAATACCCAGCTTGACGAAGCCCCCGCTGGCGCAGGTGTGGTGGGTGTTATCGTGCTGTTCCTGGTGATTTTCATCATTACCGACATGCTCTGTGCAACCGACATCTTCAGCTTCATCCACTGCATCAACCGCTAACGGATGCGCGCCATTCGCCTCCTTGCTGCGCTCGGGCTGACAGCATTGCTGTCAGCCTGTGCCGGCACTCAGACCATCCCCGACAACTCGCAATTGCCGCCTGACCTGCACCGGCAGCAGTTGCTCGACGACGTCCCCTTTTTCGCCCAGGATGAGTATCAATGCGGCCCTGCCGCACTGGCCATGATGCTCAACCAACGGCACATTGAAGCAACACCCGAAGCGCTGAAAGAGCGCGTTTACATTCCCGAACGTAAAGGAAGCCTGCAAGTCGAAATGGTCGCGGCAGCACGCGATCAGGGCCTGCTCGTCTACCCCCTTGCACCCGAGCTGCAGGCGATACTCACGGAAGTGAACGCGGGCAATGCCGTATTGGTAATGCAGAATCTGGGATTAAACTGGTTTCCGCAATGGCACTACGCCGTCGTGGTGGGTTACGACCTGAACACGCGGGAACTGATACTGCACAGTGGCCTACAGCAAGCTCAGCGCGAACCCTTCAAGCTGTTTCTGCGCACCTGGAGCCGTGCCGAGAACTGGGCGCGGGTCGCCATGCCGACAGACCAGCTGCCCGCCACAGCCGAGCCGCTGCCCTACCTGCGCGCCGCCAGCGACCTGGAGCAGACCGGCAAGCTCGACAGCGCCAAGGATGCTTATCAGACAGCGCTGATTCGCTGGCCGGAGGAACCCGTCGCCCGGCTTGGGCTTGGCAACGTTGCCTGGCAACAGGGCGACAAGAGTATCGCAGTAGCCCACTTCAGCGAGTTGACCCGGCAGTTTCCTGCACTGGACGCCGGCTGGAACAACCTGATCACCGGCCTGAATGACATGGGTTGTGAACAGGCCGCCAAGGTCGCACAACAGTGCTTCGAACAGCGTACTCAGACCGGTGCCGAGAATGGCGAGAATGCCGCTTGCCCCCTGCCTGTCTGCCCGTGATGATGGCGGCATTCGCCGTCACAGGAGCAGAAAGGCATGCTGAGTGCGCAACAGGTTCAACAGCTGATACGTCAGGGTGTGCCGCAGGCCGACGACCTTGATCTGCGCATTGAAGAAGTCAGCGAGCAACACAGCCTCGCCCGCGTCCCCTTCAACAGCCGTTTAATTCGCCCAGGCGGCACCCTGTCGGGCCCTACGCTGATGGCGCTGGGCGACGCGGCCATGTATGCACTGGTATTGGCCCGTCTCGGTCCGGCTGAAATGGCCGTCACCTCCAATCTCAATATAAACTTTCTGTCTCGCCCGCAACCTGTTGATCTTATGGCAAAAGCGACGCTATTACGGATGACCCGCAGGCAGGCAGTATGTGAGGTTGGCCTCTACAGCGCGGGACAGCCAGATGACCTGGTAGCCCACGTTACCGGCACCTATGCCCTGCCCCAGTGACCCGCGACAATACACGCCCTCTCCAAAGTCGTATTGCCCGCGCGCCGGGCTTAGGTTGCGATAGCAAGGCCCATATTCAATTAAGGATAAGCCCGTGTCACTGCGCGCCATCAGCCTGACCCTGCTCGCCATGCTGGCCTTTGCCGGCAACTCGATCCTCTGCCGCCTGGCACTGAAGGAAACCGAGATCGACCCCGCCAGCTTTACCGGTATTCGTCTGGCCGCCGGGGCCCTGACCCTGTGGCTGATCGTCAGGCTGCGCAGCGGCAGCGGCGTCGGTGCGGGCAACTGGTGGTCTGCCTTGGCGCTCTTTGCCTACGCAGCGGCCTTTTCGCTCGCCTATGTTCAGCTGTCTGCCGCTACCGGGGCGCTGCTGCTGTTCGGCGCCGTACAGACCAGCATGATTGGTTACGGCGTAGCCCGTGGTGAACGACTGCGGCCTCTGCAATGTCTCGGTGTGAGCATGGCAATCATCGGCCTGGTGGTCTTGCTGTTGCCCGGGCTGGCTGCCCCGCCACTGGGCGCGGCTCTGTGGATGCTGGCGGCCGGTGTGGCCTGGGCGGTGTACTCGTTACGAGGACGCGGCGCCGGCGACCCGACGCGCGTCACGGCTGGCAACTTCATCCGCGCGCTGCCACTCGCCGTGGTGTTCTGCCTTCTTTACTGGCCTTCGCTATCATTCGACCCAGCGGGCGTGCTCTACGCTGTGCTTTCCGGTGCACTGGCGTCCGGCGTAGGGTACGCACTTTGGTATGCGGCGCTGCCCCTGCTGGCGACTAGCGCGGCTGCCACTGTGCAGTTGAGCGTGCCCGTAATCACCGCGATAGGTGGTATCTTGCTGCTGAACGAAGCACTGACCCTGCCATTGTTGATCGCCTGCGCCAGCGTTCTTGGCGGAATCGCGCTGGTCGTGCTCTACCACCGACAACCTGCTTGAGAAGTCGCTTGCCAATGACTGAGAACTACATCCACTCGCGCTACCTGCTGGTCCTGACCCTCTTGTTTTGCCTGTTATTTGCGGTAATGGCAATCAACCCACATGACCGCGGTGACTGGATGCTGGAGAACCTGCTGGTGGTCGCCTTCGCGCTCACATTAGGCATGAGTTACCGAGCTTTCCCACTCTCACGCCTGTCATACACGCTGATTTTTCTGTTCCTTTGCCTGCATGAGATAGGCGCGCACTACACCTATTCCAAGGTGCCGTACGACGCCTGGATGAGTAGCGCTTTCGGCGTCAGCCTGAACGAGTTGCTCGGCTGGCAGCGCAACAACTTTGATCGCGTGCTGCATTTTCTGTTCGGCGCACTCCTGGTCTACCCCATCCGCGAACTCTACTGCCGGGTGGCCAACGCCCGTGGCTTCTGGGGATACTTCTTCCCGCTGGAACTGGCGATGGCCGCCTCCATGCTCTACGAGCTATTTGAATGGGGTGCGGCCAGCCTGTTCGGCGGCGATTTGGGGGTTGCCTACCTGGGCACCCAGGGCGACATCTGGGATGCCCACAAGGACATGACCCTGGCCAGC
Organism: Halopseudomonas sp.; assembly: GCF_036960865.1. Taxonomy (GTDB): domain Bacteria; phylum Pseudomonadota; class Gammaproteobacteria; order Pseudomonadales; family Pseudomonadaceae; genus Halopseudomonas. The sequence goes on along the minus strand of NZ_JBALWE010000002.1, from coordinate 257,520 downwards.
CTGGGCGCGCTGCTCACCTTGCTGCTGGTCTTGTTGGCCAACTTTTGGCTGAATCCGCACTTCCGCCAGGAGTGGCGCGACAGTCTGCGCGTAAAGCGCCGTCGCCCCATGGGTGAAGATGAGCTTGAACACCTGTTGCAAGACAGCAATCAGGTGACCGACAAGTCATCGCAAAGGTAAAAGGCAAGCTGCTGTTTTGTGTGCAGAATGTTAAAGTGCCGCGCTGTATTCCGCGAAGTCGAAACGCCTTGGGCAGTACGACAACACAGAGAAAACCGTTTTTGAAGGAATCGCCATGGCGCGTGTTTCGGGCATCACCAGAGCCAAACTGAGTGTATTGATCCTGCTGGTAGCAGGTCTGTTTATTGCCTGCAGCCAGATTCCGGAATATCCGGTGGAAGAACCCGTCGCCGCTCGCATACAAACTTACGATTACCAACGCGACATTCGCCCCATCCTTGAACACAAGTGCATGGCCTGTCATGGCTGCTACGATGCACCCTGCCAATTGAAGCTGACCAGCGCCGAAGGCTTGGAGCGCGGCGCGTCAATCCTTCCGGTGTACGACGGCGCCCGTCTGGAAGATATGCTGCCAACGCGCTTGGGCGTCGATGCAAGCTCGACCGCCGAATGGCGCGAAAAGGGCTTTTTCTCGGTGCTGCACGGCGCCGAGGATGGCAAGCTGAGCGGGCTCGACGCCTCCGTGCTGTATAAAATGATTGAGCTCGGCCACAGCCAGCCAGTAACCCCGAACAGCCGTCTGCCCGCCACCATAAGCCTGGGCACCGCGCGCACCAACAGCTGCCCAAGCATTGAGCAGTTTGCCGACTATGCCGATGACTTTCCGCATGGCGGCATGCCCTATGGCGCCACCGGCCTCAGCGACGAAGAATTTACCCGGCTGACTCAATGGATCAGCGAGGGCGCTGTGGTCAGCCCGGCACTCTATACACCCGGTGCAGCCGAACAGGCGATGACCGAGAAGTGGGAGCAATTCTTCAATCAGCGCGGCAAGCGCGAACAACTGGTGGCCCGTTATCTGTTCGAGCATCTGTTTGCCGCTCATCTGTACTTCCCGGATATCGACGGCACGCATTTTTACGAACTGGTACGCTCCAGCACCCCGCCCGGCCAACCGGTTCGGCCGCTGCGCACCGTTCGCCCCAACGATGATCCCGAGGGTGCCTTCTTCTATCGCCTGCAACCGCTGCGGCAAGCGATCGTCGAGAAAACCCATATCGTCTATGCACTGGGCGATACCCGCATGCAACGCTTTGAGTCGCTGTTTTTTCAGCCCGACTGGGACGTAGTCAACCTCCCGGGCTACAGCTATAACGAGCGCGCCAACCCTTTTGTTACCTTTGACTCGATCCCTGCCAAAGCGCGCTACCAGTTCCTCCTGGACGACGCGGAATACTTCGTGCGCAATTTTATCCGTGGCCCGGTGTGTCGCGGCCAGATCGCCACCGACGTGATTCGCGACCAGTTTTGGGCGGTGTTTGAGGACCCAGAACAGGAAGCCTACGTCAACGATGCCAAGTACCGGGCGAAGGCCAGCCCACTGCTTGGCCTGCCCGGCCAGAAGAGTGATCTGCTCGCGCTTGGCCCGGAGTGGCTGGAATATAACGAAAAGCGCAACGACTATCTGAAGCTGCGCGGTCAGTACTACGCCGAGCGAAAACCCGAGGGCGCGACGGCAGACGAGCTGTGGGATGGCGACAACTGGAACCAGGACGCTCTGCTGACGATTTTCCGCCATTACGACAGTGCCTCGGTACGCCGCGGTCTGCATGGCCGCGTGCCCCGCACCATCTGGGTGATGGACTACCCCCTGCTGGAGCGTACCTATTACGAGCTAGTGGCCAACTTCAACGTGTTTGGCAGCGTGTCGCATCAGGGTCAGACCCGGCTGTATTTTGACCTGATCCGCAATGGCGCCGAACACAACATGCTGCGCTATGTACCAGCCGAGCAGCGTGAATCCCTATACGCACACTGGTACCAAGGCAACGCCAAGATCAAGCACGCGCTGACCTACACCGGCCTGGATACCACCACCCCTGTGGCCATGGACTATGCCGGCGCGGACAGCAACCACGCCGTCATGCAGCGTTTCAGTCAACTGCTGATGGAGCGTACTGCGGCCGTCAGTGGCCCGCCAGACACCCTGAATCGCTGCCCGCACGACAACTGTCAGCGGTCTGGCGTCAGCAGCGCCCAACTGCAACTGGAAGCCACCCTCCGGCCACTGGCGCGTGAAGACGGTGCCGGTCTGCCGGTCATCAGCCTGCTGCCTGAGGTCACTTTCCTGCGGGTGACCGACGGTGATCAGCGCTGGGTTTACACCTTGGTACACAATCGCGCCCACTCGAGCGTCGCTTTCATGTTTGGCGAGGAGTCCCGCCTGCTGCCCAAGGAAGATACCCTGACATTGATTGAAGGCACGCTGGGCAGCTACCCCAACTTCAGTTTCGATGTCAGCCTCGACGAGCTGCCGGCCTTTGTCGACAGCCTGTCTGCTATCCAGGATGAGGCCGGCGTGCAAGCTCTCGCCGATCGCTGGGGCGTGCGCCGTACCCATCCCGAGTTCTGGGAGATCATGGCCGACTTCAAGCGCAGCACGGAAGAACGCGTACCCGAGCAGGCCGGCATACTCGACGTCAACCGCTACGAAAACCTGTGAAAACCACTGCGCCCTATACGGCTAGACCATAAGCAGCTGTATAGGGCGCGGATTGTGACCAGTGAGCGAAACTGACGCTCAGCCTGCCACAACCTCACTGATCAGCAACTCCGGCGCAATGTTGGTGTAGTTGGCGACATCGCCCTGAATTGCCTTCGCATGCGGCGCAAAGGCCGTCTGAAAGCTTTCCACCGAGTCAAAAAACAGGTGCCCCATGGCCACATAGGCCGCCGGCGCACCAGGCGCTCCACCCGCCAAACCGCGATCAATACCGAACGACAGGCAGGCATCGCCCACCAAGCGCTTGACCATCGGCATATGCTGTTCACGGTAGTAATCATGGTCAAAATGGCTGCCCGCCACGTTCGGGTACAACACGCTGACTTTAATCATCTGCAAGACTCCTGGGGATTGGATTGATCGTAATACTGCCGGCCTTCCAGTCTGCACCGGTTAGGCCGCTGAGCAGTAGCGCATCAGCCAGACGAATATCCCGATAGCAACCGGCGCGAAGCGCAGATTGCCCGCTGCACTGGCGTAGCACAGGCTATGCTCTAGTGACGGCAGCGTGACCCGCACGCTGGCATGGCAGCAACCTGTGTGAATATCAAGGAGCCTGAATGCGGTTTTCGTTGAGCGCCCTGGCGGCCCTTTCTGCAGCATTACTGAGCGCGCCGGCAACGGCATCGCTGTATCACGATTACTCGGCGGCGCCGGAAGACGCCAAGGTAGATACAGGCAACTTCCTTGATAGCTGGTCCCTGCCGTTTATTCCCGTACCCAAGATCATCACCGAACCCGCCGTCGGCACCGGACTGGCGTTAGGACTGGTGTTTTTTCAGGAGTCCGAAGAGCAAAAAGCCGAACGCTCTGACGGCAGCCTGGTGCCAGAAAATATCACCATCGGCGGTCTGGCCTTCACTTCCAACGGCAGTCGTGGCTATGGTGTGGGGCACCTGGGCTTCTGGAAAGACGACACCATCCGCTACAAGGGCTTTGTTGCCTTCTCCGACTTCAACATTGATTTCTACTCCTTGGCCGGTATGCCGATCAACCGACCCATTGGCTTCAACATCAAGGGACCCGCGGTCATTCAGCAGCTGCAGATGCGGGTCGGCGACAGCCGCTGGCTGATCGGTGCCAAGCAGGTCTATCGCACGGTCAAACTCACCCTCACCGACGACATCACCCTGCCCAACGCGGCACTGGCCAATCGGATCAACCGCTATCTGGACGAGCATCTGGGCGAAAGCACAACCACCTCTGGGCTGGGTATAACCGCTGAATTCGACTCTCTCGATACCCCGATTGATCCGCAGGAGGGCTACAACTATCGTTTTCGCTATCTGGTCTACGACAAGGCCATCGGCAGCGACTATGACTACGCCAGCTATCAACTCAAGGGCACCAATTACTGGCATTTGACGCCCGCGTGGGACCTGGGTGTGCGCCTGCAATATGACGGTATCTCGGTGGACGATCAGACCGTGCTGCCTGCCTACATCGCACCCTCCATTGACCTTCGGGGCATCCCCGCCGCACGCTATCAGGGCAATGCCGTGGCGGTGGCGGAAGCGGAGCTGACCTGGAAAATCACCCCGCGCTGGCGACTCAAGACCTTTGCCGGCGCCGGTCGCGCTGCTGATCAGTTCAGCGAGCTGAGTGATGCCGAAGCCGCCTACAGTATCGGCGGCGGTTTCCGCTACATGGTTGCCGAGCGCTATGGCTTTAATATGGGTATCGATGTTGCCCGTGGGCCGGAGGAGTCCGCCGTCTACATACAGGCGGGCTCGACCTGGTAGCCGCTGCGGAACTTTGGGTTACACTCAATGCCAAGAATGGAAATAGTCGGCCTGGGCCACTAATAATCGGGAGCGCTACATGTACACAATCACCTCTCAAATACTGCTCATCGGCCTGGCCGGGATGCTCGCTGCCGGTTGCACCACCACCGCAAGCAAGGACACTAACGAGGCGCAGGAAGAACAGGCAGCGCCCGCCACCGAGCAGGTCACCGGCCAGATCAGTTACCGCGAACGCATACCGCTGCCCGACGGCAGCGTGGCGCATATCAAGTTGAGCGATGTCTCGCGCGCTGATGCACCGGCTACCGTACTGGCCGAGCAGAACACCACACTGTTCGGTCGATCCGTGCCCATCCCCTTCTCGCTCAAGGTCGAACCGGCAATGTTCGACCTGCGCATGCGCTATTCTGTCTCGGCGCAGATCCGCAGCCCAGAGGGCCAACTGCTGTGGACCACCGACAGCGCCAATTTGATTGACGTCACCCAGCCCGTGGAGGATCTGGGCACCATCATGATGATCAAGGTGAGCGGCGCGGTGGCTGAGGACGCCGAGATTGTCGATGCGAATGCCCTTCTGCCCTTCGCGGCACGCGGCAACGAGCCCGGCTGGGTGCTGAAAGTCGACAGCGAGCGCATGAGCCTGAGCCGCCAGAACGTCCCCACCACCATTCTCACGCCGACGCCAACCACCACCCGCGAGCAAGATAGCTATCGCTTTAACGCCAGTACCGAGGCCAATTCGGTGATTGTCGATGTCACCCCGCAGCTGTGCCGTGACAGCATGACCGGCATGCCCTATCCCTATGAGGTCAGCGTCAAGGTCAATGGCGATACTCTTACCGGCTGCGGCGGCGCCGCACAGTCTCTGCTCACAGGGCGGGAATGGATAGTAGAAGATGTCGACAGCAAGGGCGTGATCGACAACACCCAGATGAGCCTGAATTTTACCAATGAGGGCCTGCTCGGCGGCCGTGCTGCGTGTAACCAGTACACCACCAGTTATCAGCTCAGCGGCGAGGGCCTGCAGACCAAGGCCATTGCCTCCACGCAGAAAGCCTGCAGCGAGGCGCTGATGAACCAGGACGAGCATTTTCTTGAAGTGCTGGGCGACGTGGCGCGCTTTGAGATCGACGACACCGGCGCGTTGATACTGACCACCACTGACAACCGCACGATCAAGGCGCGCGCCGCAGAAGCTGACAGCGACAGCCAACCATGATCAGCGGCGGTTGCCTGTGTGGCGGCGTTCGCTATCGCATCAGCGGGGAACTTGCGCCCATTCAGCTGTGTCACTGTCAGCAATGCCGCAAGGCGCAGGGCACGCCCTTTGTCAGCAACATTCCACTGGAGCGCAGCCAATTTGAGCTGCTTAGCGGCGCGGAGCTGCTCAAGGCCTACGCCTCGTCTGAGGGCAAGGAACGGGTGTTCTGCGGCCACTGTGGCTCACCGCTTTACAGCCAGCGCAGCACCGCCCCGGAGGCCATACGATTGCGTGCCGGCAGTCTGGATCAGGATCTGACCGTACGCCCGGCATTTCATGCCTACACGGCCTCTGCAGCCAACTGGTGGCAGATTGACAACGCGATGCCACAGTATCCGCAAGGTGCGCCGCCAGAATCTGAAGCGTAAGCCGGTTATTCTTCCCGACACCGCGAGGTAATGCATGACGGATAGAGCAACAGACCAGCAGGACAACCCGTTAACGCTGTCGCTGGGTAACGAGCAACTTGTCATACGCCGCCGTTACGAAGTGCTCAGCATCATCAACGACTTTCTGATCGCCATCTGGTTTCTGCTGGGCAGCATTCTCTTTCTGTTTCCCGAGTACGAAAAAACCGCCATCGTGTTTTTCATTATCGGCAGCGCGCAGTTTCTCGTACGCCCCAGCATCCGCCTGCTCAGCCATCTCCATTTGCAGCGGCGCGGCGCCGCCAGTGCCAGCACCTGGGAGAGCTGAACCCTCCGCTCAGTTGCAACGGTTCCAAGGCGTAATCTCTTGTACCCGGCGCCTGCCTGAATAATACTCAGGCGCATAAACCTGCCCCTATAAAACAACAATATCAGGTGAGTATCATGGCGCTGAGCCGCACAACCAAGCTGGCCTACGGGCTGGGCCAGATTGCCGAGACCATTAAAGGTACCGGCTTCAATATCTTCCTGTTTTTCTTCTTCACCCAGGTACTGGGGCTGTCCGGCAGCCTGGCCGGACTGGCAGTGATGATTGCCCTGATATTTGATGCGGTGACCGACCCCTTGGCGGGCTATCTGTCGGACCGCAGCCGGTCGCGGTTCGGGCGCAGGCACCCCTTCATGCTGGCGGCAGCGCTCCCCTTGGCACTCACCTGGTACCTGCTGTTCACCCCGCCCGCCGGCCTGAGCCAGATTGGTCTGTTTCTTTGGCTGACCTGTTTTGCAGTGCTGGTACGTGGCGCTATTACGCTGTATTACGTGCCCTATCTGGGGCTGGGCGCCGAGCTTACCAGCGACTACCACGAACGAACCTCAGTCGCCGCCTGGCGCGGCTTCTGCGGTGTCTGCGGCGCCGCACTGGTAGTCTTGCTGGGTGTACCGCTGTTCTTTCCGGAGTCCGCCGCGTACGAGAATGGCCTGCTCAACCCAGAAGGCTATCCTCTGGTAGCAATCAGCGGCGCTGTGTTGATGGCTGTCAGCATTGTGATTTCCGTCTGGGGCACACGCAGCCATACCGGCGTGCCGGCTGCGCGCGGGCAACAGACCGGCCTCAGCCTATTCGCGAACCTGCACAGTATCTGGCGCAATACCTCGTTCCGCGCGCTCTTTCTAGGCACCCTGCTGGTGTCCATCTCGATCGGGATTACCCAGACCCTCAACATGCACCTGAATGTGTACTTCTGGGGCCTTACCAGTAACAACATCGCCCTGCTGGGTGCCGGTGTACTGCTGGGCTGGCCCGCCGGTATTCTGCTGGCCAGGCCATTGCATCGCCGCTTCGATAAAAAACCCAGCATTGTCGTGGCAGCCTTGGTGGCCGCATTGGCCAGCAACATTGCTGTGGTGTTGGAGCTGCTGGGGCTGTTTCCGCCGTCGCACAGCGCCCTGTTCGTGCCATTGATTCTCCTGTTGTTGTTTATCGGCGGCGCGGCCTCTGGCTTGGCAATGATCTCCGGTGCCTCGATGATGGCCGACGTAGCACAACAGCACGCGGACGACAGTGGCCAACAGCAGGAAGGGTTCTTCTTCAGTGCCATCTCCTTCACCGGCAAGATGGCGGCTGCCGCTGGCTATCTGGTGGCCGGCGTAGGGTTGGATTTGATCGGTTTTCCGTTGCAGGCCAACCCCAGCACAGTAACGAGCGAACAGCTGGATCAGCTGGCACTGCTCAGCCTGTCGGCTGGCATCTTCGCTTTTGCTTCCGCCTGTACTTACAGCCGTTACCAGCTACGTCAACCAACCGGCCCGGCACTGGCGCTCTAGGGCCGCTGGCATGGACAGGGCCGCGCACATACGGCATTATGCGCGGCCTAAAACCCTGTATACCGCATGGTTATGTATAGCGAAAAAGGCGACCCGATGAGCGACCTGCCCTCCTGCCCCAGCTGCAATTCAGCATTTACCTATGAAGATGGCCTGATGTTCGTCTGCCCGGAATGCGCCCACGAATGGCCTCAGCAGGCCGATGAAGCAGAGACAGGCAGCGGGATTACCGACGCCAATGGCAACCCGCTGGCCGATGGTGATTCAGTCACCGTGATCAAGGACCTGAAGGTCAAAGGCTCATCGCTGGTGGTTAAGGTGGGTACCAAGGTGAAGAATATTCGCCTGGTCGACGGCGACCACGATATCGACTGCAAAATCGACGGGATCGGCGCCATGAAACTGAAATCCGAGTTCGTGAAAAAGTCCTGACCCCAGGCCGGGGGCGCCTACGTTAGCTCCCCCAATATTGCCCGGCCGGCTTGCCTTCAAGCACTCCCTTCAGCGCTTGAAGGCGACGTACTGACGGTGCGGGTTTGGCCCGCGCCAGATGAACCCCTCGTAGTAATAATGCAGAAAAGACACTGTCAGTATGGTGATGTTGACCCACGGGTAATGCTGATGGCTGGTCAATGCGTAGGCGATCAACAGCGAGGTCAGCGGCAATACGATGAAGGGTGACCAGGCACCGGCATGCGTGAACCGATAGCAGAGGCTGCCGGCCCCCTTACGATTGCGGTTACGGTCGTGGGTGATATACACGCTGTAGGCAGTCAGGTCGTGAATGACCCGGGGAATCAGAATCACGAACAAGGTGTAGCCAATCTCGTTGATCAGCAACGCAGACACCAGCATCGCCGCATTGGCCCACAGGTACCAGCGGCCAATCCCCGGAGGGGCGCGGCGCGCCAATCGCCAGGACAACATCACCACAGCCGCACAGAGTCCCGCCCCCAAGGCCGACATGAGCTGATAGCCATTGATACCGGCGACCTCCCACTGCCCCAGAAAGCGCGTGCCGTAAACGTTGATGTAGATAGCGAAGCCCGCCAGAATCGCCAGCCATTTCCAGCAGTTGTATAACCTATCGGGCCGCGCCCCGAGCATCATCAGGGTCAACCCCAGCTGCTGCGCCAGCACATGGTAGATGGTGTAGAACGCGAGGAAGATAAACAGCAGGTTGTAACTCAGCGGTTGTGGGCCGAAATGGCCGCCGATGGCAATCAGCAGAAACAGGCAGAGTGGGGGCAACAGGCTGCGCCGGTAGTGCACCAGATACTCACCATTGGCCATGGTCAGCAGACTGGCGATGATATGCGGCAGACCAAACAAGACAGCCCAAAGTGGCCAGTCGTTAGGGTCGCCGGGCAACACATCGGCTGCCAACCACCCATCCCAGAGCAACAGGTCCAGAGCAACCAGCAACACTGACAGCGGGATGACCGCATACAGCGCCAGCAACCAGCGACAATCAATACTGTGCAGGGGGTGTTCCATAACGAGGCCAACGTCTTGTTTTTGTGGCCTCTACTTGAGCACACGCCAGAGGGTGCGCCCATCACCCGTATCAGTGACTGACTCTGTCTACCTTAGAGTACACGCCCAACCGATAACCAGGCGACCATCAGGCTCAGCACCACCAGAATACTCAGCGGTTTGCGCAACGCCGGATACCAGACTGGCGCCAGCCCATGGCGCACAGCCCAGACATCGGCAAAATACAGGGTGGCGAAGGCGATAAAAAAGACCGGCAAGGCCAGATTGATCGGCAGGCTCAGCCCCACCCAGCCCAGCAGCGGGGGGATGACGGACAGCGCCAGCTGAACCGGGGCCTGACTGCTCTCCTCGCCCGCACGCATTGCCAGGCCCCAATGAATCGCGCCCATGAACGCCAACACGATGGCAGCGTAGGCCAGTAACTCCTCCAGCACCCGCTCGCGCCAGGCCTCCGGTGTCACCCACAAGCCAAGGGCACCACTGACAAAGGGAATCAACCCAATCAGTCCCAGCCCCAAGGCCAGTTTCGGGGGACGCGTAGCACTGAATGGATGCATGCCAACTCCAGTATTCAAGGTTGCAGCGCCGTTACTGACGCACGCCGCAATTATAAGGGCTTGCCGGCTGACGACAACTGATCCTCGCGCAACAGTGCACTGGCCGCAGGCGGCCGTTTGCGCGGCAATGACCGCAGCAAGGTGCGCAGCATCTGCTGCAGGCGCTGCTGTTCTTCCCGCGTATCGGCCTTGGCCGCGGTGTAGGACTGGCGCACGAACTCGTCAAAGAAACCCTGCAGTGCGGCACGCTGGGCAGGCAACGCCGCCTCAAGCCGACGCTGCCAATCACGCGGCCCCTCCCCCGGCAGTGCCTGCAGCCGCAGCCGTGTCAGGCGTTGATCAAGACTGCGCCAGGCGCGCTGCTGAGGCGTACCGGTTCGGCGCTGCGGGCGTAGCCACCAGAGCCCCTGCAACAGCATCATGCTGCCCGCCAACGCCAGCACTATCAGACCAATGCGCTGCCAATCTGCCGTGCCGAGCCAGCGCCGGAACAGCCCCATTTGCTCCTCGCCCTTGAAATTGAGGACCCGCAACTGCCACTGGTAGTTGATGTTGTCCCAGGCCAGGCGCGCTTCGTTCAACCAGGTTACGCCGCGATAGCGCGAGGCAGAGAGGTAGTCGTCCTGCAGAAAACTGCCCTCCCCCCGTACGGCTTCTTCCAGACCGCGTTCAATCCGCTCGGGCGCGACCTGAAAGGTAGGATCCACCGACACCCAGCCCTGCTCCGGCAGCCAGGCTTCGACCCAGGCGTGGGCGTCAAACTGATGTACCAGTACATAACCGCCGCGCGCATTCACTTCCCCACCCTGATAACCAGCGACCACCCGCGCGGGAATACCCGCCGCACGCAGCACGAAGGTCATGGCGCCGGCGTAGTGTTCACAGAAGCCGCGTCGCGTATCGAACAGAAACTCGTCGTTGCTGTGCTGGCCGAGTGGCGTGGGATTGAGCGTGTAATAAAACGGCTCACGGTTGAAGTAACCCAGCAACGCCTGCACCAGCGCGGCATCATCCGGATACTGCCGGCGCAACTCCGCCGCCCAGGCGCGAGTACGCGGATCGCCCTGCTCCGGCAGTTCGGTTTGCCGGCTGCGCTCCAATCTGCTCAGCGGCTCGGTCTGCAACAGCGCCTCAGGATAGGAGGTCGCAGTGTAGCCAAAGGTGCTGTTCAGCGGCGCGATGGATTGCAGGTTGAAGTCGTGCATGCGCCGCAGATAGGGATCTTCCGAGGTCGCACCGCGCAGGCTGTAAACCCAGTGCTGGCCACTGGCACCGGCCACCACCTGGTACTCGACGGCCTTACCATCGGTCTCCAGCGGCAATGCCGGCAGGTTGCTCAGCCAGCGATCCTGCGACCAGCTGCGACCGTCAAAGCGGCTAAGGGTCAGCGCCCGCCAGTAGAGCGTCGGCAACGGCGGAATCTCACCGGCAAAGCTGGCGCGGAAGGCCAGTTCAGAGGAGCGCGCCAGGCTGGCAATATCGGCCGGCGACATGTTATCGGACAGGCCGGTCTTGGCGCTGCCGCCAGGCATGTTGACCGACCACAAGGGCTCCAGTCGCGGAAAGAAGATGAAGAGTACCAGCAGCAAGGGCACCGCCTGCAGCAGCATCACCCCGGCGCTGCGCAGCGCACGCAGCGGATCGTTGCGCCCAGCGCTCTGCTGCAGCCCCACCAGGGCCGCGACCAGCACCAGTAGCGACAGGCATTGATACAGCGTCAGCGGTATCCCCTGATCAAACAGAAAAGCGGTGGCCAGCACAAAGAAGCCCAGATAGATCAGCACCAAGGCATCGCGCGGCGTGCGCATTTCCAGCAGCTTGAGCATGAACAGCAGTAGCAGCCACATTACGGTCGCATCCAGACCGATCAGCGTACCCTGGGTGAGAAATACACCAATCAGGATCAGCACCAAGGCGGTGCCTTTCAACACGATGCCCGGATACCGCCAGCGCATACGCTGGATCTGCACCCGCCACAAGGCGCAGCCCATCCACAGCAGGGCCACCCACCAGGGCAGGCGCGGCAGGTGCGGCAACAACACCACCACCTGTGCGGTCAGCAACCAGGCCAGGCTGTTACGCGGGATCAGGCCGGCGGCGCTCATACGCTGTCGCCCAGACCATAGAGCGCCAGTGCGCGCAGGCAGGCATCGCGGTGCGCTTCGCCCAGTGCCGGTGCTCGTCGCAGGCTGCCCAAGGCCAATCCGTAGGGCCGGCCGGCTGCTTCCAGCGCCAGAACCCAGCCAGTCAGCATGCCCAAACGCTGCTCCAGATCGGCGCCGCTGGTCTGCTCCAGATCAAGCCACTGGCTCTGCTGCTGCGGCTCGGCAAAAATCTTGCTGTGCAACCCTTGGCCACGCGAATAGGCACGCCAGTCCAGCCGCCGCCGCGAGTCGCCGGGACGGTAGTGACGCAGGCCCTGAAAGTCATCCACGCCCTCGGCCAGCTGCGCTTCGGGTGCCTCATCCTGACCGGCAGCACTGCGCTGCAGCGGCAGCGGCGCCTTGATCGGGCGCGGGTACACCAGCACACGCCAATTCAGGTCGAGCAGACTCCAGGCAGTAAACCAGCCGAGCGGAAAGCGCGTTTCAATGCGCAGGCGCTCTGGCGCCAGCCAGCCGCGGACTTGGCTCGGGTAATACAGTGTAGTGCTCGCTTCGCCATCGGCCGGTACATCCAACTGCTGCGGTGCCACGCCAGGCCAGCTCAACCTGAGCGCCTGGCGCTCGCGTGCCGGGCTGAGCAGCACCAGCCCGAGCGGCACCTGCTCACCGGCAAACACCGGCCGCCCGCCCGTGGCGCGCAGGCTGATGCCTGCCAGATTGCGGTAACTGTGGTGCAGTGCCACCCAGAACAGGCTGAGCAGCAGGAAGGTCAGCCCGTACACCAGGCTGTTTTCGTAATTGATGGCACCCACCAGCAGAATCGCCAGCAACAACAGGAAAGCCAGACCGGCCCGGCTGGGCAGGATGAAGATGCGCCGGTGATTTAGGGTTATCTGCTGGGCCGCCGGAATACGCCGCTTGAGCCAGCGTTGGTGCAGCGCGCGGCCGCGTGCCCGCCAGCCGGTGCTCACACTGCGGGCACTTCGTTGAGCAGCCATAGGGCAAGACTCTCGCCGCCATGGCCGGCGGGGTCGTTAGCAGCCCGCAGCCGGTGGCTCACAACCGCCGGCAAGACCGCCTGCACGTCTTCGGGGATCACATAGCTGCGCTGCTCCAGCAACGCCCAGGCACGCGCGGCGGCGAGCAGGCCGAGACTGGCGCGTGGCGACAGGCCCCAAGCGCAGAGGTCACTGTTACGGGTGTGATTGACCAGCCGCAGGATGTAGTTCACCAGGGCTTCGCTGGCGTTGATCTGCGGCACCAGCGCCTGCAGTCGGCTCAGCTCCTCGCGGTTGAGCAGCGCTTCGACCCGGTCCAGCCGCGCGCGGCGGTCGTCGCCCAACAGCAGACTGCGTTCGGCCTGCTCGCTCGGGTAACCCAGCGAAAGGCGCATCAGAAAACGGTCGAGCTGAGACTCAGGCAGCGCGAAGGTTCCGCCTTGGGACACCGGGTTCTGGGTAGCGATCACAAAGAAAGGGTCAGCCAAGGGCCGGGTAGCGCCGTCTACGGTCACCTGCCCTTCTTCCATGGCCTCCAGCAACGCACTCTGGCTCTTTGGGGTAGCGCGGTTGATTTCATCGGCGAGTATCAGTTCGGCGAAGATAGGCCCCGGATGAAACACGAACTGGCCGCTGTTACGGTCAAACACCGAGGTACCCAGAATGTCGCCCGGCAACAGATCACTGGTGAACTGAATCCGCTGGTAGCTCATACCCAGAACCGAGGCCAGTGCCTGAGACAGCGTGGTCTTGCCCATACCGGGCAGGTCCTCGATCAACAGATGCCCCTTGGCCAGAATGCAGGTCAGCGCCAGCTTGACGGCGCGGGACTTGCCCAGCAGTACCTTGTCTATCGCGTCCTGCGCCGCATTCAACGCATCCTTCATGCTCACCTCTTCTCCGGGTTACCATGCCATGGTAGGTGCAAGCGCCCCTGCGCGAAAGGCAAATGCAATGGCTTGTAACAGCTTGTGCTTTCTATTCACCCGCTCCCAAGGACACCTTATGCCGCTGCTACGCACACTATCGCTGCTGATGACCACCCTGCTCAGCGGTTGCTCAGCCCTCGCACCAGTCAACTGGCTGGTGCCAAGCAATGGTTATGAAAAACTGGACGGTCTGCGCTACGGGGATCTGCCGCGCCAGCAACTGGACGTCTACGTGCCTGCAGAGCTGAAACCCGATGCACCGGTTGTGGTGTTCTACTACGGAGGCAGCTGGCGCAACGGCGAGCGCGCCCACTACCGTTTTGTAGGTCAGGCACTGGCCAGTCGCGGCATTATTGCGGTGATTCCCGATTATCGACTGTACCCCGAGGTGCGCTACCCCGATTTTTTGCGCGATAGTGCCAAGGCGCTGGCCTGGACTCGAGCACACCAGGCGGACTGGCAGAGCCCGCACGGGCCTCTGTTCGTCATGGGCCACAGCGCGGGGGCCTACAACGCCGCCATGCTTGCGCTCGATCCACGCTGGCTGGAACAAGAGCAGCTCAGCCCTGAGGTACTCAGCGGCTGGATCGGATTGGCCGGCCCTTACGATTTTCTGCCCATCATCAACCCCGATGTGCAGCCGGTTTTCTATCACCCGCAGACCCCGGTCGACTCCCAGCCGCTGGTACATGCCAGCGCTGCCAGCCCGCCAGCCCTGCTGCTCGCCGGCGCCGAGGATGATCTGGTGGACCCACAGCGCAACACTCGCCAATTGGCGCAATCGCTGCGCGAATATGGCGTAGCGACCAACAGTGAGGTGCTGGATGACCTTGGACACATCAAAATTCTGCTCACCCTGGCCGCGCCCTTTCAGGGCTGGGCACCGATTATCGACAAGGTGACCTGCTTTATCAGCCAGCATGGCGCGGTTTACGCCGAGCGTCAGGCCAGCGATGGCGTCTCACCGCCCTCCTCCTCGGCCTGCAAGGTTTCCAGCCGGTAGATCATGTAGCGGACGTGCAAATGCAAGCTGTACAGCTCGTGGGCGTAGGAGAGCGGCACGTCCACGTGGTTCAGCTCGGTTTCCAGCGCTTTCAGGCCTTGAATTTCCTCTGCGTATCGCTGTTTGATCTTGCCGCTGTAGATCAGCTTGTCGATTCGCCGCAGGTGCTCGTACCAGCGGTACACGCGGGCCCGAACCCGCCAACGGTAGAGCGGCCCCATGGTCTTGAGTAGCGGAAACATGATGGCAATGAAGGGAATAACCAGCACCACGTAGCGGTCAATGGCCGACGCCACCTGGAACGGCAGATAACGCTGCAGGAAAGGCACACCCTCGCGATGGTAGTAATCAGCCTCCTTGCTCAACTCCAGCCCCATAGGTTCACCGGCGGGAAAACGTCCGGGCTTGTCGAGCAGGTTGCCGTCGCGCAGCACCTTGCGTGCCGCCTCCAGCACCACAGCGGTCAGCGCCGGATGAAAGTTCTTGTTGCCGACCAGCATGGCCACCGGTGACAGTACCTTGGTGTCCTGCGGTGGCATGCTGGCGGCAATGTTCAGCAACCCTCGCGGCACCTCCAGCGCTTCCAGAAAATGCAGCCGCGCTGCAAAAGCATCGGCCTGCGCCAGATTGATCATGGTCACGTCAGGGTTCGCCGCGAGCCGCGTCACCAGCCGATTGTCGGCCGGCAACACCAGAAAAGCGGCATCCAGCTCGCCCGCTACCAACGCATCGACGGCGGCCGAGCTACCCATCTTGCGCCACAGTCCGTTGTTCAACAGCTCCAGTCGGGAAACCTCGTTGCGCTCTTCAAACAGCCCCTTGAGCACAGCCCAGGTGCCGCTGCCCTCGCTGCCAACCGCCACCCGCTTTTCTTCCAGATCAGACAACTGGGTGATGTTCACGCCCTTGCGCTGAAACAGCCACAACGGCTCATGATACAAGGCCGCCAGCCCAACCAGACGGCTGCGCTGTGCGGGCTCCAGCAACAGCTCAGTGCCACTCTGAATCAGCCCGATCTGCACCTGGCCGCTACCGTCGGTGAGGCGCTGCAGGTTGTCCAGCGAGCCGCGGCTAGGTCGTAGCTGCAGCTCCAGATCCTGCTTGGCCAACTCCTTTTGCATGGCCAGGCCAAATTGGTGGTAGCTACCGGATTCGCTTCCCGTGGTCATCACCAGTACTTTGGGCGGCGCCGGATCAAGAAAGCGGAAAAGCAACCACACCAGCAACAGCGCTAATGGAATAATCCACAGGTTGGTGCGAATGAAAAGTCCTATCTGCTTCAAGTTATGCATCCTGCCACTCCAACAACGAATCGTCCTGACAGTCTAATCGGCCTGCGCTATACGCGCGAAAACGCGCTCCGCAGTGCTGCGCACTACTCAGCCGCGAAGCCCCCAGTCCGATAGGCCTTGGTGCCCCACAGCGGCACGGTTGAAAGACTGTGCTTGAAGCTGCCAGATGTTTCCTTGGTCGAGTACGAGAGATACATCAGGGTCTGGTTCTCAGGGTCGAAGATGCGCCTCACCTTCATGGTCTTGAAGAATACGCTCTTGGACTTTCTGAACACGATTTCGCCCGAATCACTTCTATCGATCTGCGCTATCATCTCCGGCGTGATCTCGCCTGTCTGACGGCAAGAGATGGCACTGTCGCTGGGATCGGACAGGCTCAGGTTTGCCTCAACCGAGGCAATATGACAGGTCACGCCGGGCACCTCGGGATCTACCATGGAGTTCAGCTTGATGTCCTTGAGGGTAAATACGCCCAAGGATACATCCCCAACTTCATTGTCCGAGCAGCCTGCCAGCACACCGATCAGTCCCGCCACCATCAGTACTTTCTTCATTGTCATTCCCTGTCACTGCGTATAACCGGTTTCGTCCGGTTGAATGAGAGTATGGCTCTTGCCCGCGCCTGACTTTGACAGCGCAACGACGCGAAGTTCTGCATGACAATCCCGCGCCACAACAGCGCCAAGCTCAGATGCGCAGCCAGCACCAAATCATGGGCAAAAAAAAGCCGCGCTCCCGACAGCCGGGGCGCGGCTTTGATCATGCTGGCGCAGCTTACATGCTCAGCGCCATGCTCACACCGGCCATGCTGATCAGGGCACCCAGCACCTGCACCGCACGCTGCCATTGACGCGCCTGCAGCCATTGCCCGCCAACCAGGCCAAAGGCATGCAACCCGGCAGTGGCCAAAGCAAACCCGAAGGCGTAGGCCGCAGCACCGGCCGCTGCCGGCATTTCCGCGCCGTGGGCATAGCCATGGAACAGGGCAAAGCCGCTGACCAGCAGCGCCGCCGGCAGCGTGGCGCCGCTGCGGGCAACGATCAGCAACATACCCAGCACGATCACTGAGGCAACAATACCCAGCTCAACACCGGGCAGCTGCATACCTGCTATGGCCAGGCCGCCGCCAAGTACCATTACGCCAACAAACAGCATCGGCAACAACCAGCGCGCTGCGCCGCCGAGCTTGGCCGCACACAAGCCAACCGCCACCATGGCCAGCAAGTGATCCAGACCAAACAGCGGGTGGCTGAGGCCGCTGACCAGGCCGGAGGTACCGTGACCAGGGTGGGCATAGGCCATGGCTGGCATCAGGGTAAGGCCGGCGGCCAGCAGAAGGTGTTTGCGAACGGAAGTCATATTAGGCTCCTTGTTGGGATTGGTCTGTCTTGGGCAGTGCCTTGAGCATGCCCTGACGCACGATGAAATTGATGATGTCTTCCACGCCCTGACCGCTCTTGAGGTTGGAAAACACGAAGGGGCGCTCGCCGCGCATTTTCTTGGCGTCGCGGTCCATCACGCCCAGATCGGCCCCCACCAGCGGGGCCAGATCGGTCTTGTTGATGATCAGCAGGTCGGAACGGGTAATGCCCGGCCCGCCCTTGCGCGGGATCTTGTCGCCGGCGGACACGTCGATCACATAGAGCGTGAGGTCGGACAGCTCCGGGCTGAAGGTCGCGGCCAGGTTGTCGCCGCCGCTTTCGACCAGCACCAGCTCCATCTCCGGGTGACGCTGCTGCAGCTCAGCCACGGCGGCCAGATTCATCGAGGCGTCCTCGCGGATGGCGGTGTGTGGACAGCCACCGGTTTCTACACCCAGGATGCGGTCTTCGGGCAACGCATCGTGACGCAGCAGAAAGTCGGCATCTTCGCGGGTGTAGATGTCATTGGTGATAACGCCCAGGTTGTAGTGCGGGAACAGGCGTTCGCACAGGGTGCGCACCAGTGCGGTCTTGCCGGAACCCACGGGTCCGCCAATGCCTACTCGCAATGCAGGTCTGGTAGTCATATGTCAGTGCTCCTTAAGATCGAAACAGTCGGGTGTATTGATGTTCGTGCCGGGCGCTGGCGAAGGCCAGGCCGGGCAACCCCGCGCCGAGTTCGTCGCCGGACAGCTGCCGCGCTGTCGCCACGACGCCCGGCAGGCTGGGCAAAATACGGTCAAGCAGGCGCTGGGCATCGGTCTGGCCCAGCGGTATCAGTTTGGTCGCGGCGCCCACCTGGTTCTCCAGCCAGCTCCAGAGCGCACCCAGTGCCAGCGCATGCGCGCCGGTGCTCCAGTGCTGACCCGCCATGGCCAGCGCGGTGACCAGCGCCAGAGGCTCGCCGCTAGGCCACTCCTGTGCACTGGGTACGCCGAGCGAGCACAGCAGCCGCAACAAGGCGCCGCCCTGCTGGCTGTCCTCCAGATACAGCTCGGCGGTTTCGCGGTTGGCCAGCAGCCAGTCATTCCAGGAGAACAGCGCGCCGTCATCGGCGCGTTCCAGCGCCTCGTACTGCCGCAGCAGAATGGGTATATCCAGCCGCGCGGCGGAGTGCTCAAGCAAACCACCAAGCCAACCGGCGGCACTGTCGATATCCGTCACCCAAGCCTGCTCGATGGCGTACTCCAACCCCTGAGAGTAGGCGTAACCACCAATCGGCAGTGCCGGGCTGGCCAGCTGCAATACGCGCAGCAGCGCCAGATCGGTCATTACTCTGGCTTCCACCCTCGCCTCAGCCACGATCATGCCCGGCCAGCCGCAGAAAAGGTGCCGCCGGGGTGGCAACGCTGTGGCTGTGGTTATGGTAGGCACCGGACTCAGGATTGAAAGGCGCGGTAATCTGCTCTACCTCCAGCCCAAAGCCGCGCAGCATGGCATCCAGCACGTGATCGCACAGGTAACGCAGCTCGCCGGCGCGCACCTCGAGTGCGACGTGACGGTTGCCCATGTGATAGGCCGCCCGCGCCAGCAGCAGCGCGTCACTGCACTGCACACGCGACAGTTGCTCCGGTGCGGCACTGATCATCAGCACGCTGCCATCGCTGCACTGCAGGCGTTCGCCCTGGGCCAGCACACGACCACGTGGTAGAAACAGGCCGACGTCCAACCCGCCCTCGGTGACCGCACGCAGGCGGCTACGGGTGCGCAACTCGTAGGTCAACTCGAGCACGTGGTCGTGACCGCCCTCGCCCTCCAGCCATTCATGACATTCCAGCATTGGGTCTTTCCCTCTCAAAACAGGTCGTTCAACACAAATCGTTCAAAGCCACTTAGAACAGGTAATAACGCTGGGCCAGCGGCAATTCGGTGGCCGGCTCGCAGAGCAGCTCAACACCGTCGGCCTTGACCACATACGTCTGCGGATCAACGCTGATGTCGGGCATGTAATCGTTGAGCTTCATGTCCGCCTTGCCGATGGTGCGGGTATTGCGTACCGCTTCCAGCCGGCGATTCAGACCCAGCTTTTCGGCGATACCGGCGTCCAGTGCGGCCTTGGAGACGAAGGTCACACAGGTGCTATCCATGCCCTTGCCGAAGGCGCCGAACATCGGCCGGTAATGCACCGGCTGCGGTGTTGGGATGGAGGCGTTCGGATCGCCCATGGGCGCGGCGGCAATGGCACCGCCCTTGAGAATCAGGCTGGGCTTGGTGCCAAAGAACGCGGGCTTCCACAGCACCAGATCCGCCAGCTTGCCGACCTCCACCGAGCCAACCACATCCGCCAGTCCCATGGTGATTGCCGGGTTGATGGTGTACTTGGCAATGTAACGCTTGGCGCGGGTGTTGTCGGACCAGTCGTCATCACCCTCCAGCGGACCGCGCTGAACCTTCATCTTGTGCGCGGTCTGCCAGGTGCGAGTTACTACTTCACCGACCCGGCCCATGGCCTGGGAATCGGACGAGATCATGCAGAAGGCGCCCAGGTCGTGCAGGATGTCTTCGGCGGCAATGGTCTCGCGACGGATGCGCGAATCGGCAAAGGCCACGTCTTCAGCAATCGCCGGATCCAGGTGATGGCAGACCATGAGCATGTCGAGATGCTCGTCCACGGTGTTCACCGTGTAGGGCCGTGTCGGGTTGGTCGAGGACGGCAGTACGTTGGACTCGCCGCAGGCCTTGATGATGTCCGGCGCGTGGCCACCGCCCGCCCCTTCGGTGTGATAGGTGTGAATCACCCGGCCGTTGATCGCAGCCAGGGTGTCTTCCACAAAACCGGATTCATTCAGGGTATCGGTATGGATCGCCACCTGCACGTCGTAGGCGTCGGCCACGCTCAGGCAGCAGTCGATAGCCGCCGGCGTGGTGCCCCAGTCTTCATGCAGCTTCAGCCCCATGGCGCCGGCCTCGATCTGCTCTTCCAATGCATCCGGCAAGCTGGCGTTGCCCTTGCCCAGAAAGCCCAGGTTCATCGGAAAGCATTCGGCCGACTGCAGCATCTTGCCTAGGTGCCAAGCGCCCGGTGTACAGGTGGTCGCATTGGTACCAGTGGCCGGGCCGGTGCCGCCGCCGATCATGGTGGTCACACCCGACATCAGCGCCTCATCAATCTGCTGCGGGCAGATGAAGTGAATATGCGCATCGATGCCGCCGGCGGTGAGAATCATGCCTTCGCCGGCGATCACCTCGGTACAGGGCCCAACGATGATGTCGATACCCGGTTGAATATCCGGGTTACCGGCCTTGCCGATAGCCTGGATGTTGCCATCCTTGAGCGCCACATCGGCCTTGATGACGCCCCACCAGTCGAGGATCAGTGCATTGGTGATCACCGTATCCGGCGTTTCTGCGCGGGTGCGTTGGCTTTGCCCCATGCCGTCACGGATTACCTTGCCACCGCCAAACTTCACTTCCTCGCCGTAGCGGGTCAGGTCCTTTTCGACGCTGATCCACAGCTCGGTGTCGCCAAGACGCACGCGGTCGCCGGTGGTCGGGCCGTACATTTCCGCATAGGCCTGTCTGCTGATTTCCATTGTTCGCTCCTGTCTACTCAGAGACTGCCCATGACATCGCCACGGAAGCCATACACCTTGCGCTCTCCCGCCAAGGCCACCAGTTCTATCTCGCGGCTCTGGCCCGGCTCGAAACGCACCGCCGTACCTGCCGCAATATTCAGCCGAAAGCCACGAGCCGCGGCGCGATCAAACTGCAGCGCCGGGTTGGTTTCGGCAAAATGATAATGCGAGCCCACCTGCACCGGGCGGTCGCCGCTGTTGGCCACGCTGATTACCAGCGTCTCGCGCCCTTCGTTGAGTTGCAGCGAGCCCGGTCGGGTCTGTATTTCGCCTGGAATCATGCGGGATCTCCTCAGGGAATCGGGTTGTGGACGGTGACCAGCTTGGTGCCATCGGGGAAGGTCGCTTCCACCTGCACCTCGGCCAACAGTTCGGGAATGCCGTCCATCACCTGCTCACGGGTCAGCAAGGTACGGCCGTAACTCATCATCTCGGCAACGCTGCGGCCGTCACGGGCGCCTTCCATGATGGCCGCACTGATGTAGGCCATGGCTTCGGGATAATTCAGCTTTACACCGCGGGCCAATCGGCGCTCGGCCAACAGGGCTGCGGTAAACAGCAGAAGTTTGTCTTTTTCGCGCGGTGTCAGCTCCATGAAACGGGCTCCATTCAGGTATTCCAGATACGGGGTGAGCAAGCAGCACGACCGTTGATCAAGGGTCTCAAGTGCTGCCACAAACGAATAAAGGTGTTGCGTGCATGTTCGGCCTCATGACCAAGATAACGGCCAATCAGCAAGCCGTTGCGCTGCGTCAGCGCCAGCTGCGGGTAGTCTGCAAAGGTCTCACGTAGCTCATCCAACTGCTGACGATCCAGTTGCAGCGTAGCCAGCCAGGTGCCACTAACACCAGCGCCAGCCAGCCCCCAGCGCGCGTCCAACAGCGCCTCACCGCCAACAAAGCAGTTGCGCTCGATGTAGATCGGCCGACCATCACGCCACACATCCAGGCGCTGCTCCACCGCGCCGTGGGTGAAGCCCTCGTCCGCCGCCGGGCGGCCAAGGCAGAGCAGATCCCAGGCGCAGCAGCGGGCGTCGCCGCTCAGATCGATGCGGGTAATGAGTTTGGCGTTGCAGCCTTCAAAGGCAATGGTGTCCTGCGGCAAGTATTCCAGACTGCTGCCGGCGGCCAGCGTGAAGCGGTTGTGTTGCACCTGAAAGGTGCCGTTATCACGCGCGCGGTAGCATTTGCCCGAGGATGGTGTGGTCAACAGAGCCTGCGCGCCAACCTGCATGTCTGCCTGCAAACGCAGGGTGTCGCCGCTGACCAGGCCGCCGGGCGGATGCAGAATATAAAGATGCGGGCAATCGAGCCCTTCGGGGAAAAACGGGCGCTGAATGCGCAGCGGGCCTCGGTGACTGGTGTGCGCCAACTGAGTGCGCTCTGCACTGCGGATAAACCCGAGGCTCAGGCCGGCTTGCCAGTTCAGCGCGCTGTCATGCTGTTCAAGGTGCCAGGCAAGGGTCATATAGCGTATCCAACCGTTAACGTTGGCCAATTACAGAGCAAGTGCCATGCCACCCTGTTACTCCTGTATTTCGCGGGATGCACGATTAGCGCCCACAGCGCGACGCACCAAAATGATCCACTGACCATTTGGACAGCATTTCAAGGCACCATAAAAGGGCATAATTGGATACACCTTGAGACTTGTAACTGCTCTCCAGTCTGGTAACGTCAGCTGACCAGCGTCCTGCTGGGCAAATATTCAGCAATCCCGACTTTGTTTAACCAAACTCTAGCCAAGGAGTAATGCCGCTCGCCATGAACAAATCCCCTGCCATCGTAATGACCCGCCTGGATGTACAGCGCCTGGAAAAGGTGCTCGACAACATGCAGGCACCACTGGACCTGCTCGAAGCGCTGGAAGACGAGGTGCTGCGCGCCCGCGTGGTGAGCCACAAGCGCATCGCCAGCGACGTGGTCACCATGAATTCGACAGTGCGGTTTATCGATGAGGCCAGCGAGCGGGAGTTTGTACTGACACTGGTTTACCCCGAGCAGGCCGGGCGGCCCGGCACCATCTCTATTCTGGCGCCGGTGGGTATTGCCCTGCTGGGGTTGAAGGTGGGTCAGTGCATCAACTGGCAGGGCCCACAGGGCCGCCCGTTGAAGCTGAAGATCATGGATATTCTGTATCAACCGGAAGCCAGCGGTGACTATCACCTCTGACACCAGCTGTTACCCTCAAGCGCCCCGAGCTTGCCTCGGGCGCGCCTGGCCCCAAACGACTATTCGGCCGGATCGGGGCTGTCATGGCCCAGTTCCAGTGCCGCGCGCTCGGTCCACTCCTCGCCCAATTCTGCTTTAACAGACACGCCCAACTCCTTGAAATCATTGACCTGCTTGACCAGATTGGCCCGCCCGCCAAGTAGCTGATCCTTGGCCTTGCGGTAGGCGTCCGAGGCCTTGTCCAGGCTCTTTTCGATGTTGTCCATGCTGCCCAGAAAGGTACGCAGCTTGTCGTGAATCTTGGCGGCGCGCTCCGCCAGCTCGGCGGTGTGGCGGTTCTGATCCTCGAAGCGCCAGAGCTGGCGCACTATATTGAGGCTGGTCAGCAGCGTGGTGGGCGTGGCCACCAATACGTTCTGCTCGATGGCTTTCTGGAACAGGGTTTCATCGGCCTTCAACGCCTCGACAAAAGCCGATTCGATAGGGATGAACATGAAGACCATTTCCGGCGCATTGAGCCCCGGCAGCTCAAAATAGTTGCGATCCGACAACTCACGAATACGCTGCCCCACCGCCACTACATGCTCGCCCAGCGCAATCCGCCGTTCGGCCTCGTCTTCGCTGTTGATGTAGCGGGTATAGGCGTTCAGCGACACCTTGGCGTCGATGATCAGGTGCTTGTCCTGCGGCAGGTAGACCAATACGTCCGGGCGTTGACGCTGGCCCTCGCTGTTGGTCATGCTGACCTCACGCTTGAAATCAATGCCTGCGCGCAAACCGGAGCGCTCCAGTACGTTCTCCAGAATCAGCTCGCCCCAGTTGCCCTGGGTCTTTTTCTGCCCGCGCAGGGCGGTGCTCAGGTCATGGGCCTCCTGGGTGATCTGCAGGTTCAGGTCTTTCAGGTGCTTGAGTTCGGCCGCCAGCGTGGCCTGCTGCTGGGTATCCTTGTGATGGATGTCTTCCACCTTGCTGCGGAACTGGTCGATCTGCTCACGGAAGGGCTTGAGCAGCGCATCCAGCGACTGCTGATTCTGCAGCGAGAAGGCCTGGCCCTTGGCCTCGAAGATCTTGCCGGCCAATTGCTCGAACTCCATCTTCAACTGATCGCGACTGTCTTTCAGCAGCTGCTGCTGTTCACTGAAATGCTGCTGACGCTGCTCCAGGCTGCTTTGCAATGTGGAGTGCTCGACCTTCAACTGCTCGTGCTCGTGCTGCAGGCTATCGAGCCGCGCGCGCAGCTGGTCACGCTCACCGCGCAGCTCGTCCACTTGCCTGCCCTGCTCACGGCTCAGGGTTTGCGCGCGCTCGGCCTGCAGCTGCCATTCCTGCCCCTGCCCCTGCGCGCTGCTTAAACGCTCGGCCTGCTGCAGCTGCTGCTGACGCAGCTCCTGCACGGTTTCCTGCAGATGCTCGATACGGGTTTGCAGACCGCTGTGCTGGGCCTGCTGCTGATGCAATTCCAGCTGCGCGCTCTGCAGGTCGTCACGCAACTGCGACTGTTGTTGCTGAGCTTGCGCGAGCTCCTCACGCAGCGCGCCCTGCCGGGACAGCATCAACCAGACACTAAGCCCCCAGCCGGCCATAAGAGCAAAAGGTATGATAGACAACAGACTGGCTTGATCGAGTAACGACATCGGGTTCTCCTTAAACTGCCAAGCATTATCCCTAGCCGCGAGCGAATATGTAACCACCTGGGCGTTTGCTCACGCAGCCAGACGCACGGTGCACTGCGAGCAGACCATGGCTGTTATACTCCAGCGATCGCAGTGCACTGTTCCATCGCTAGATAACACCTGTTGTTCTCAGGATGAGAGTCGTACTGATGCCACAGCATCGCGTTTTGATGGTCGAGCCATGCGCAGACTGTGCAGCGCTGATACCTCACCTGAAGGCTTCAGGCTGGATAGTTGACTGCGCATCGTTGGAGAACGCGGCTCACTCGGCAAGCGAGTTATGCATATTCAGCTTGTCAGAGGCTCATCTAGCCAATCTGAGTCGCGTTCGATCACTGGTGGCGAGCAGCTCTTGTCAGTGGGTGGCCGTTGTCTCGGCCGAGGCATTTGGCACCCCTGGTGTAGCTGAACTGATAGCCGAACTCTTCCTCGATTACCACACCCTGCCATTGCTACCGCAACGCCTTATCGCAGCGCTGGGCCGTAACTACGGCATGGCCTCCTTGCGGCGGCTGAAAGCAGCCTCCATTGCAGCCATAAAAGACAGGTTTATCGGCACCACGCCGCAGGCCCGGGACTTGCACAACCTGATTCGTCGAGTGGCGCCCACCGACTCGCCTGTGCTGATCCGTGGCGAAAGCGGTACGGGAAAGGAATTGATTGCCAGTTCCCTGCATGATCTCTCGGCGCGTGCCAAGGCACCTATGGTTGCCATCAACTGCGGGGCAATCGCGCCCCAGTTGATTCAATCCGAACTGTTCGGCCACGAGAAAGGAGCCTTTACCGGCGCACACCAGCGTAGAACCGGACGAATAGAGCAGGCAATGGGCGGCACCCTGTTCCTCGATGAAATCGGTGATCTGCCCCTGGAGCAACAGGCCAATCTGCTGCGCGTGTTGCAGGAACGCAGGATTGAACGTGTCGGCAGCTCGCATTCGCTGCACGTCGACTTCAGGGTGGTGGCAGCAACCCACGTGGACCTGGAGCTTGCGGTCCTTGACGGCCGCTTCAGAGAAGACCTTTACTACCGGCTCAACGTGCTGGAGATCAAGACCAGCCCCCTGCGCGAGCAGCGGCCGGACATCATGCCCATGGCCGAGCATTTTGCGAATGTTTTTGCATGCGAGAGCGGCAATACGCGCAAGCGTTTCAGCCCGCAGGCAATCCAGGTTTTGCAGCAACACCATTGGCCTGGCAATGTCAGGGAACTGGCCAATCGCATCCAGCGCGGAACCATTCTGGCAAGGAGCAAGGAAATCACGCCACCAGACATGGGTTTCGACGAACCAACTGTCGCGGCGCCACTGCCGGTCGCCACCTTGAGTGAACAGATTCAATACGCGGAGCGAACCATTTTGAGCGAAGCGTTACTCTGTTGCCCGCACAATATGAGCCTGCTCGCGCAGGAAATGGGTGTATCGCGCACCACACTTTATCGCCTTTTGAGTAAACACAACCTGAGGTGAGGGGGGCCTGGCCTGCGAGCACGCACACCCGCAGCTTGATTTGGCAGTCTGGCTCAGAAGTAGTACGGCAATTTGAGGCTCAGACTGAAATCCTGCGAATCCGGCGTCAAACCTACCGAAAGATTGGGCACCAGGGTAAGCCGATCACTGATCGCCAAGGTCATGCCAATATTAAAATAGGAAGCATTGGCGTTGCTGCCATTGACCGCCTGCCAGCTGGTGCCTTCGAATCTGATACGACTGCGGCGATTGATCAATTCGGAGAACGACATGGACATGCTCATCCGCTCGTTCAACGCGAAGGCGACCCCCGCGCCGAACTGAATGTAGTCTCCCAACTTGACTTCGCCTGGCACCCTGACGCCCCGCTGTGGGCTGATGTCATCAAACTGCTCTGCCCGATTGTAGGTATAAGCGAGATTGCCAAACAGGATGGCCGGATCCAGCGTCTTGACCATCGACAGGCCGAGGGTGGTGGCCCACACACCGTTTCCGGTCGGTAATGACTCGGGCACCGTGAGGTTGTCGTTGCCCTCAACCTGATCCAGCTTGATGCCGTAGGGGGCCTTGCCGGTCGGCGCCTTGACCCGAAGACTGACCACCGCGTCGGGCCGTCCGCGCGCTTCATCGAGAAACTTGTAGGCAACCCCAACGCTGATATCCCCCAGTGAAGGGCTTTCGTTGACCCTTTGCTCGCTGTATGTGGAACTGGCCCCCCCTGCACCCGCCGAACGATAGGTGGTTTGCCGATAGATATAGGGCACGTTGATGTCGAACTGCCAACGTTGACGCCAGTTCAGGCGCCCGGTCAGGTCAAAGGTAAAGGTGTCGGCATTGATCTCATCAACCCCCAGGTTACCCAGAAAGATGGCATCAAGCGCGAGAAAGCCATTGAGAAACAACTGGCGGGTATCATAGTGGCTGTAGGTGAGGCCAGGTTCGATACTGAATCGGCCGCCACCAAAAAAGCCGCTGGCCTCTTGGTATAGCGCTTCGACGCTGGGGGGCTGTTCGGAGCTGTCACGCAGCGACTGACCATAGCCCTGTGCCGTTTCGGTACTGGTGCGCGCGGGCGCAACCGTGGCCGGTGCCGGCCTGGAGGGAGCCGCTGCAACACGGCTGTCTCCGGCCTCCAATTGACGAAGCCGCTGCTCAAGAATCATCAGCGCATTCTGCTGCGCTTCGTACTGCTTTCTGAGTACCGCGATTTCATCACGCAACACCTGTTCCTGCGTCTGCGCCACAAGACTGCCGCTCACTGCCAGCAGCACTAGCGCCCACCGAGCTGATCCGCTCATTTTGGCTTTCCTTGTCAGTAACCCGTCGGTCTCAGGGCACGCAGTTGCTCAAGGGTACAGTTGACGAACCCCTGCCCCATCGCCATCTCACGCAAAGCCACGTTGATGGTCGCCTGGTTGAGCACTGTATTGAGGTTGCCGGTAAAATTGGCCTGCTGGTTGATACCGCCAGCACCTATGCGCTGCAACGCGACGCCCTGGGCACCGGCATCGATCTGCATCGTCAGGCCACCTCCCAAGGTACTGATCGAAACAACCCCCGCTGCACCGGATGGGCCTGCACTGCCATCCCAGGGCACTGCGCCTGCGGGCAAGGCCACTGCCTGCCCACTGCGGTTGACCACGATCTCTATATTGTTCAGTCCGTCATTCATATCGCCGGCGCTGCGTACGCTCTGCGAGACGCCCTGCACGTTGCTCAAGCCAGCGCCACCGATGACCTGACCGCCCGCCGTGCCGTCGCCTGGGGCGAGCGCCTCATCAGCCACAGAGAAAGAGGTCACGTACAGATGAGGCTGCGCGTGTTCGTCAACCTGAAAACCAACGCTGGCTCCTATGGATTGCCCAGCGCTGTTTTGCCATGTGCTGCTCATGGTGACGCCAAAATGCACGATGCTGTTGGGCAGCACGTAGCGCCCGCGCAGTTCAGCCAATTGCGCATTGCTCACCTCGGCAGCCGCAAAAAGGTTGCCGGCAGCACAATCAAGGCTGAGACCCGCCAGGCATAACGTCATCCAGACAAGGGGTTTCATGGGTGCTACTCCCGGTAAAGACGTTAAAAGAAATCACTCTGCAAAAAGCCGAATTCCATCAGATCTGCATCTTCGACCGGGCTGAAACGGTCCAACCTGCGGCTGGCAGTCAAGGGCTCCGGCGGCTGCAGCAGGCTGTTCTGGCGGTTATATCCCGGGCCGATCAAAGCCAGGACAATCCCGTTCCAGGACTCGGCAAACTCGCGCAAGGCGATTTTCCGGTGGCCCAGCACAGGGTCGCCGATATAGACCCAGCCATTGCTGCTGACCTGCATCACCACAAAGTGCTTGTAGCCACGCACATCCATCAGCACGATTGAGGGAATCTTCACCTCGGCCAACTGCACGGGCAGCAAACGGTATCCGCGCGCTCGCAGTCCCAACTCGGCTGCATAGCGCTTCATATCCAGCATGGAAAATCCCATGGTTTTAACTTGCTCGGCATCGGCGCCAGCCAACATGCCTTGAATCACCTGTTCCTCGGTAAAGTCCCAGCCATAGGCTTCATTGAACAGCGTCGCCAACGCGGCGGCGCCGCAACTGAAATCGGTTCTCTGCTCCACCAGATTGGCAAACCGTCGCTCGCGCATGCTTTCCACCGGCTTGAACACCAGACCCATACCCGGCAGGACGGCGAATGGCTTGTTGGCAGCCTGCGGTGCGCCCAGGCACAGCAGTGTCAACAACATGAAAAGAGGGATAGACAGCGTCATCTGGAACACAGGCACCACCAATACGCAGTAAAAAAAGCCCGGGAAACTCCCGGGCTCCAGTCGTTTACAGACAGGCGTTACAGCCCGCTGCGATCGACAGTGAATTGCTCTGCTGGTTGGTACCGCCAGCCGCAATGTTCACGCCCACGTTGCCGGAGACGTTGTTGACCGAATCCACCAGGGTAGCGTTGTTCTGCACATCGTTATTGGTGGTCGGAGTACCGGGGCCGTGGTGACCGCCGCCGTTCCAGGAGGAAGCCATGCTCAACGAGTAATCGTCTTCCTCAACCCCGTTGTAGGTGGTATCGGCTACCGCGACCTGCAGCACGCCGATGGAAGCATTGGCGTTCTGAGCCTCCTCGGATGATGCAATGGTCACATCATTTTTCTGCTGATTGAACGAACCGGCCGCCACGTTCAGGCCCAGATTACCGGAGTAGTCATTGGCTGAATTTTCGACGGTCGCATTGTTGGTCACGCCGGAGTTCACCAGCATGTTGCCGGCACTGAACTGCCCTACAGCGATAGTGGAGGTGGCAGTATTACCAAACACGAACTCCGCGTCTGCGGTGGAAATCGCCGCTGCGTTAGCTTGCTGGTTGGTGTCACCCGCCGCTACGTTGACGCCCGCATTGCCAGAGGAAGTCTGCAATGCGTTGTTCACGGTGGCATTGTTTTCGGTGCCGTCATTGACCACCGCATTGTCGAGAATGACCTGCACATCGGTAATTGACGCCGAGGATTCCGAAGGCGCACCGCCCGGATTACCAGGACCGCCGGGGCCGCCAGGACCGCCGCCAGGACCGGCAGCAAACACACCACCAGACAGTGTTGCAGCGACCGCAAGGGCCAGAGTTGCAAACGCATGAGTCGTTTTCATGATGATTTCCTTGTGTGGCATTAACTCAATTATTAAGTGTGGATTACTCCACGATGCGGATTCCGAGGCTGTTGATCATCCGATTTCCAACGCCGGCACCCTGATTCAGCTGGACTACCCCTTTACTGCCCGAAAAGGCCTGATCGTCGATCTCCACAAGCCGTTTTCCTGCATCGTTCGAGCTA
This sequence comes from Halopseudomonas sp., assembly GCF_036960865.1. Classification (GTDB taxonomy): domain Bacteria; phylum Pseudomonadota; class Gammaproteobacteria; order Pseudomonadales; family Pseudomonadaceae; genus Halopseudomonas. The sequence continues at coordinate 227,064 of NZ_JBALWE010000002.1, read as the reverse complement.
GCTGCTGAAACTTTCTGCAGCGGCGCCGCGCTGAGCGCGAGGCTGCTGTCGTCCAGGCTCTCGGGCAGGGCCTTGACGCCCGCCCGAAAGCTGTTGATCTGTTGATTGGCCGCACCTGCGCCCTGGTTAACGCCCAGGACACCCGTGCCTGCGCTGAATGAGTCACCCTGAATGCGCGCACTGAAATCCGCCGAAAAGGGTTCTGCCGGCAGCGTGCCGTGCTGCTTGATGTTGATGACCGGGTTCGCACTGTCCGACAGGGCGCGGGCGTTGGCTTGCTGCTGCGCATCGCCGGCAGCCTGATTAAGCATCAGGTTGCCCACGTAGGCAGCGCCACTGCCCTCGATCAGCGCCTCCGAGTCGGCGCCCGAGGCAACCGAGGCGGCCAGTGCCAGGCTCAATGCCAGCAGCAGGCGTCCCACCTCAACGCGCCTGCAGCAGGCGCAGCGGGCCGAGGCCTTGCTGGATGCTGCGCCCAACGGTCGCGCCCGCGCGGCCCGCGCCACCACTGTGGCCGGCAGGATTCAAACCACTCGCACCGACCGCACTGCCAGAAGACAGCGGTCCCTGCACCGCCTGCGCTGCGCCCTGCAATGGATGGGCAAACCGGGCACCGCTGCTGACCTGAGCAAAATCCCCATCACTCAGCTCGGTAGTATTCAGCCCGCTATCCAGGCTGCGCTGCAGTAACGCATCGCGGCGCGGATTGACCACTTGCGGCGACGGATCAGCGACCAGTTCCTGACGGACGGCGGAGCGGGGCTGCACCTGCCGGCTGATAATGATGTCGCCACCTGCGGCCAACGCCGGCAGTGCTGGCATTGCGCTCAGCAGCGCCAGGGACAGAACGGGTAGTACCCGCTTCAGGTGTTTTTGCCGGGGAGCTCGCATCACTATCTCCTGACCATTAGCAATGAGACCACTGCCTTGTTACAGGGATAGAGCAAGAGCTATGCCGGATAAATATTACCTATAAGAATCAGTCTCTTATGGAAATCAAAGCAGATAGCTGGTGAGCAATGTGTCCCAGATGTGCAACAGTGAGAACGGCGCAGGATGAGATAAATATCTCTGCCAGCCGCATAGCAGAGCGGTTGTCTGCCGTCAGAGCAGCAGTCCCATATTTGGCACAGATTGCCACGCATAACCGGCAGGCAACAGCAAACGACGCCGCATGGCATGTCGGGCCTGGCAGCGAACCAAGTGTCACAGGTGCGGGATTGTGCTTGCCTGGGAAGGGCGACTATTGGCACAGCTTGAACGTGATACGCGCAGGCTGTGCCAATGGCGGGAGTGACTGTTCTTCAAAACCTGATCAGGTCGAACGAGGCGTGCACCTCGCCCTGCGCTCGCCACAACATTCACGGTCGGCTGGTGCATTGAAACGCCTGTGCCCAGATGGCCGTGAAATGCGTAATACCGGCTCGCAGCTCAGTCAGCCCTGACGTTCTGGTACAGCATCAGCCTCGCGGCTTCATGCAGGCCACGGGTCAGTTGTTCCAGGCGCTGAAATTCCTCCGGATACTGGTCTGCAACGTCGGTCAGCGGCTCTTGCGAGGCCAGGTCATGCAGGGTCGGCTCGCTACCATCGTGCTGCATCTGCAGCAGAAAATCCTTGGTTACCCCACCGATCAGCGGGAAGGTACCTTCGCGCAATACCAGTGGCACCACGCGCTCACCTTCTGGCGCAGGCTGCTGAATATCCCGCCCCATGGCGCCATTGGTGAACTCCGTACCGGTTATCCCCAGAACCGTGGGCAGCAGGTCTGCCAGGCCTACCGCCTCCTCTATCACCCTTGGCTGCAGCAGCTTGGGCGCATGGATGAGCATGGGGACGTGGTTACTTTCCAACCCGAGCTTCTCGAACGCCGGTGGCATATGAGGAATCTGGCTGATACGGGTGTTGTGATCGCCAAACAGAACGAAGATGGTGTTGTCGTACCAGCCCCCTGCTTGGGCGATCTCCATCAGGCGGCCGATATTGAAGTCGAGCAGACGCACGGCGTTGTACTGGGCCAGGCTGCGCGAGCCCGCGTTCTGCACTGTCTCCAGGGGTAAGTCGCGTGTTTCGAAACCGTCATTCTGCGCCGGGATGGTGAAGGGGCGATGGTTGCCAGCGGTCTGGATATAGGCAAAGAAGGGCTTGCCATCGGCCTGCTGACGCAAGATGCGGTCGCTTTCCTTGAACAGATCAAGGTCCGATATGCCCCAAACATCCACCAGCGGCGAGGTCCAGTCACCCTCCTCAAACAACTGCACGCCGTCGATACTCTGGCGCACCAGCGCGTTCATGTTGGCCCAGCCAGCGCTGCCACCGATCATGTAATACCGGTCGTAGCCCTCGAGCGAATTGATCAGAGTGTGTTGACGGGTAATCAACGGATTGCGCGTGGACGTATCGTCACGCGAGACATCAGGCACGCCGGAAATACTTGCCCATACGGTTTTAGCCGTCCCGGTTACTGGCACGTAAAAATGCTTGAAGAACCAGCTCTGCTTGGCCAGCCGGTCAATGTTGGGCGTTGGGTTCAGCGGGTTACCGTAAGCGCCCACAGCGCTGGTACCCAGCGACTCGAGCATCACGAAGACCACATTTGGCGGCTGACTGCCGGCAATGGCGTAGGGTTGGACCGCTTGTTCTCGCAGAAAACTCAGGCTCTGCACGTCGGGCTGATCGACCCCGAGGTAGCGGCTGACCACATCGTAGTGCGCGGTTACCGACTCACGGTCAAAGGGCTCGTGCGGCACCTCCAGGGTGTCATACAAGAAGATCACCGGGTTCAAGCCCAGTGCAGCAATCTGGCTATCCCCCGAGAAGAAGGCATCGCTCCAGCGCAGCGGCACTGGATTCTCCAGGTTGATGTTCTCCAGGCGCCCGAGAATGCCGAGAAATACCACCACCACCATCAGGGCGCTGCCCCATACCAGCGAAAACCGGCCAATACGTTTTGCCGGGCGATCCAGCGTGACCCGCTCAAGCTTCACCAATAGCCAGTAAAGCAACGCCGTCAGCCCCAGCCAGCCCAAGCTGATCCAGATTACCGGATAGGTTTGCCAGAGCATGTCAGTGGAGATTTGCGCATCGCCGAGAAAGCGCAGCGCCGTCGCATTGATACGCAAGCCGAGATAGGCGTAATGCCCAAAATCAAAAATATAAACGAGAAAGACCGCGCCCAGCGCCAAAACCAGATAGAGCCGCGCCAACCAGCGCAGCCCTGGGGAGCTGATCAGATTCCACTTGGGAAACCAGGCCAGCAACGCTACCGGCAACATAAGCAAAATGGCCAGGCGCAAATCAAAGCGCAAGCCGATGCCCAACGTTTGCGCGACGGCCTCAGTCTGGCTCAGCGCGCCGAGTTCAAGCCCCGAAAAACCGATGAAGAATAGTGCACGCAACGCGGCCAGAGTCGTAAATATCACAGCTATTGCTGCAAACCAGTAATGCAAACGCCGCGATTGGAGCCAACCCATTATCCAGACCTCTAGAGTTCAAACCTTATTAATAAAAGCGCGACTATCTCAGGGCTGTAATGAGGGCGCCCTGGTCTGCGCTGTCGCCTTGCGACGCAACAGGCGCCCGGTGACGTAAACCAGAATGGCGCAGCAGCTGTATAGCCCAATGAAAGGGTCTATCAGATAGTCCCAATAGTTGGGAGAAGCCTTAAGGCCCACCGTGAAGGCCAGCGTCGCAAGTCCGAGCATGCAGGCTCCAAGGTGATTCTTCAGCGCCAGCAGGGCAAAGGCCAGTAGCGCCACCACCAGAATCAACGGCCGCGGCTGGTAACCCAACCGATAGGGGTCCAGGTAGGACAACCCCAATGTTGCCGGGTAGAGAAAAACAGCAAGCGCAGCCATCACCGCCAGGATCTGCACAGAAGCGCGCCGCGGCAACGGCGGAGCAAATCCGGTGCGCACGCCGGCTAGATACAGCATTGCCACCAGGGAGGTGATGGCCGCATCTCCGGTAAAACTGTGGACATAGGCCGCCAGCGTCAACCCATCAACCGGTAGGAAACTGACCGCCAGCAGGGCCGCCAAGCGCAGCCTTTGCCAGCCAGGACTGAAGCCAAGGCCGGGCGTGAGCAAAAAAAGGAGCAATGCAAAACTCAGATGGGCCTGCCAAAGCATATTGATCATAACTGCGTGTCCAGCCAGGAGTCATTGAAACTCACGTGCTTGATGAAGGCGTTGTTCCATGAATACACCAAGTGGTAAAGGCCGTCGGCGCTCTTGATGAAATAGGGGTATTCGTACTCGAAATCGCAGCCCTGTACCGCACACACACGCTGATCGAGGTGGGTCAAAAACTCATCCATCAGCGCCAGGCGCCGCGGCCCGCTAGAAAGCTGGAACTTGTCACCGATGATCTCGCGATAGACCTCGGGGCTAAACGGGTGACCCAAGGGATCGGGCGACTCATCCAGGTCAATCACCGGCTGCCAGAAATTCAACCCCGCATCGGTGCCCATCAGGCGGAGACGAAAACGGCCATCTTCCAGATCGTTCAGCGCCACCAGCAAGCCGTTATCCGGTGTACCAACGGCAGCAAGCGAAGAGTTGGGATTAGACGGATCAACCGGACGAGGCTTGCTCCAAGTCTGACCGGCATCTTCCGTACGACTAGCCAGTACCTTGTGGTGTGTATCCCCGGCGTAGCGCAGCAGGACAACAGCAGTCTGTGCTGACACAGGCACTACCGTAGGTTGCAACGAATGCGTGCCTTTGCTGATACGGCTTTTGTCCAGCACCTCACCCTCGGCGCTGATATAAAGATACTCGGCAAACTTGCCCAGAAATTCATGGTAGACCGGCAGGCCTATCGTGCCATCGCTATGAAAGACCGGCGCATTACGCACCAAGGTGCTGATGTTCAAAAAGGGCGTGGTAATCAATTGTTTGGGGGCGGACCAGTTCTCGCCAAAATCGTCAGAGTACATGGCGTTGATGGCACTGCCCGCCCAGCCGCCGATAGACACTGAGACGTAAAACAGCCAGAGACGGTCATCCGGGGCTAGGGCAATGACCGGGTTACCGAGCTTGCGGATGTGCCGACGCGTCGCCGAGCTGGTCGACTCACGGGTAGCCAATACCAGTTCATCGCCCCACTCCGCAGTGCTGGCATCGTAACGCGCGCCGCGGATTTGGACATCAGCCGCGCCTTCGCGGGTACCGGCAAACCAGACGGCCATCAGCGCACCGGACGGTAGCGCCGCCACCGAGGAAGAATGCACAAACTCATCCAGGTCCGTGGAGGCAAATCGACTGCGATAGAAAGGCGCCTGACCCACCAGCGCCAGCGGATCACTGGCCGGGTCTGCTACCGCAAAACCAGCGACACTGCGATCAGGGTACAACCACCAGGCAGCGAAAAAAATGGCGAGTAGGGATACGGCGGCAACCCCGGTTACAAACTGTTTTTTCTTATAAGCAAGCATCAAAAAGCCATATTCTAAGAGTAATACTGTGCCTTCCCTGTTACAGGAAGCACCAGAGACAAACCTCGTCGGAGGAGGTTTGGCAAAAATGGAATCCGGCTTTTTTACAAGGGCTCTTACGTCACTGCAAAAAATAGGCCCGGCGATGGCCAAAGGCAGTCAGAACTGCAACCGCCGAATCATGGCCTAAGCGCAATGTGGATGCAACCCGCGACGTCGCGGAGCTCATGCGCGTCTTGATATTGGCGAGCGGCCTAACCAACCTTGCGAATCAGATACCGATAAACCCCGTCACTCTCGCCCTGCTCCACCAATTCATGCCCCAGAAAAGCGCAGAACTTGGGAATATCTCTTTGAGTCGACGGGTCAGTAGCCAGTACCTGCAGCAGATCACCCACCGCCATGTCACGCACAGCGTTATGCAGCAACATGACCGGTTCGGGGCACATAAGCCCCTGGGTATCCAGTATTGAAGGTGTCGTATACTCGCTCATCGTCAGGGCCTGCTTGGGAAAAATCCAATTATCCTGAATTAACCGAGTGCTTGCCAGACGCGCTCGCAGCGCCAACACTTATGCTAGCGGTATATGACAAGTCGAAAAGACGATACACCAACACCCGGCCACAATAAGGGAAGATTCATGATCAAAGTGTTGATTGAACGCATTATTGCAGAAGGGCTGGAACAGCCCTACGAAGAGGTTGCCCGTCAGGTACTGGCAGCGGCGATTCAGTCGCCGGGCTTTATCTCCGGCGAGTCCTTTCGCGACCTGGAGCAGCCGAACCACCGCATCATTACCGTCACCTGGCAGAATCGTCACTCCTGGGAGCGCTGGGAAAACTCCGACGCACGCAAGGACAGCATCGGCGCCTTCGCTCCCATTCTGCTGGAACAGGAGCGGATTACCCTGCTCGAGCCGCTCTAGCCGTTCAGTGTGGAGCAACCAGAATCCATATCAATAGCCACGTGAAATGGCGCGCACGTGGCAGGTCACCTCTTCGCGGTCAGTGTAGAGCTGCTTGCAGGCAATTTCTGCCTTGACCCCCGCCTCGTCCAGCGCATCCTGAATGTGCTCAAGACACTGCATGACTTCCTGATAACGGCGCTTCATTGGTAGCTTGAAATTGATAATGACCTCGCGGCACAGGCGCTGGCCAATCCACTTGGCGACCAGCGCGCTACTACGCGCAGGCTTGTCAACGATATCGCAGACCATCCAGTCGACCGTGTACTTGGGCTTGTACAGATAGCCGTCGGCCTGCACATGCTCGACCTGCCCACTGTCCATCAGCTTGCGGTCCATCGGGCCGTTGTCTACCGCGATCACGTTCATCAGTCGATTGACCAACTGCCAGGTCCAGCCACCGGGCGCAGCGCCCAGATCGACCGCGGTCATGCCGGCTTTCAAGCGGCTATCCCAATCATCACGTGGAATGAAGTGGTGCCAGGCCTCTTCCAGCTTCAGGGTTGAGCGGCTGGGCGCGTCCTTGGGCACGCGCAAGCGTGGAATGCCCATCGGCCAAGGGGCGGCATTGTCTGCCCAGGACCAACCGACGAACACCCGCTGACCATTTTCAAAGCACAGGTGCAGGCGTGGCAGCTCCGGCTTGTTCGGACGCACAAAGCGGGTTTTGGTGAGCGAGCGCTCAAGCGGCGCGCGCAGCTTTTTGGTCAGCGCCGCCATCGACTTGCCGTCGTTGGTGTCCGCGGTTTCCAGCCACAGCTGCGACGCAATCGGGCCCTGAGCGCAGGCCGTAATGATAGGGGTAATGCGGTCTTCCGGGTCAACATCCAGCCAGCTGCCCACCGCCCATTGGCGGGCGAAGATCAGATGACTGAAAGGAATCGCGCGCATCAGCTGCTCGGCGTCACCCGTCTGCGGACAAACAAAGCGCACCAGCGCGGCGCCGTCGTGCGTCACTGCGTAACCCGCGATGCCCTGCTCGGCTGCCAGCTCCTGCATTTCTGCAGCAGCCTCCCCTTCAAAACCTGGACGACAATGTAGCAACAGTTCCTGCATGACCCGCTCCCGCTCAATGACCGGTCGCCACTCTACAGGCTGCTGAGGGCCGGTAGAAGTGCCGCAGGGCAGATCGCCGCGGTTTTGTCATCGCACCCGCGTGACAGGCACACCGAGGAGTGGGCCGCGCCCCACATCATGAGAATTACTAATGATGATATGCAAAAAAGATCATTTTTTCTCAACCAGACAACTACTTAAGATGATCGGCATTCCTGGCCTGCCCAGCCAGCCGGCCGTACAGACCAGGCAGCCACCTACATGCAGACATGCATCTGCCATCAGGACACGGGATCGCAATGAACACTGACTTCACCTTCACCATCAAAAGCATCTGTTTCGACGAGGATTACCGCCCCGCCGACAACACGCGCATTACGACCAACTTTGCCAATCTGGCCAGAGGCGCCAGCCGCCAGCAAAACCTGCGCAAAACCCTGACCATGATCAACAACAGGTTCAATGCCCTGGCGCAATGGGACAACCCCAACAGCGACCGCTATAGCGTGGAACTTGAAATTGTATCGGTCGAGATGGCTGTTAATGCCGAAGACGATGGCAACGGCTTTCCGGCCATTGAGCTATTGAAGACGCATATTGTCGATACGCACACCGGCAAGCGTATCGAGGGCATTGTCGGCAACAACTTTTCGTCCTACCTGCGGGACTACGATTTCAGCGTATTGCTGCCCGACCATAACAAGGATCAAGCCTCGTTCAGCGTGCCGCAGGGCTTCGGTGACCTGCACGGCAAGCTTTTCCAGCATTTCGTCAACTCCCATACCTACCAGCAGCATTTCAGCAAGCGGCCGGTCATCTGCCTCAGCGTTTCGGACAACAAGATCTATCAACGGACGGAAAACCGGCACCCCGTTCTGGGCTATGAGTACCAGCCCAATGAGACGTCCCTGACCGAGCTCTACTTCAAGAAAATGGGCCTGCAGGTTCGCTACTTCATGCCGCCAAACAGTGCAGCCCCGCTGGCGTTCTATTACTTCGGCGACCTGCTCAACGATTATTCCAGCCTGGAGCTGATCAGCACTATCAGCACGATGGAGACCTTCCAGAAGATCTATCGACCCGAGATTTATAACGCCAACGCGGCGGCAGGCCAGCGCTACAAGCCCAATCTGAAGAACCCGGATCACTCGCTTACGCAAATCGCTTATGACCGTCAGGAGCGCAGCCAGCTGGCAATCGAGCAGGGGCGCTTTGCCGAGGAGAATTTGCTCAAGCCCTATCAGCAAGTACTTGCGCAATGGTCCGCCAGCCACGTCAACTAATTAGCAATAAGGCTCTTCTATCGTGAAAAAACTACTCCCTACCGCTACCGCTGGCAGCTTGCCCAAACCATCCTGGCTGGCAGAACCCGAAACACTCTGGTCACCCTGGAAGCTGCAGGATCAGACGTTGCTCGAGGGCAAGCAGGATGCGCTGCGCGTATCGCTGCAGGAGCAGGTCCAAGCCGGCATCGACATCGTCAGTGACGGCGAGCAAACCCGCCAGCACTTTGTGACGACCTTTATCGAGCACCTCGACGGCGTCGATTTCGCGAAACGCGAGACCGTCAGAATTCGTGACCGCTATGACGCCAGCGTACCTACTGTCGTGGGGGCGGTTGCGCGCCGCAAGCCGGTGTTTTTGGAAGACGCCAGATTCCTGCGCCAGCAAACCAGCCAGCCAATCAAATGGGCATTACCCGGACCCATGACCATGATCGACACCCTGTTCGATGCCCACTACCACAGCCGCGAGAAACTGGCCTGGGAGTTTGCCGGCATCCTCAACCAGGAAGCCAGGGAGCTGGAGGCCGCCGGGGTGGATATCATCCAGTTTGATGAGCCGGCCTTTAACGTGTTCTTTGATGAGGTAAACGACTGGGGCATTGCCACGCTGGAAAGAGCGATCCAAGGCCTCAAGTGCGAAACGGCAGTACATATCTGCTACGGCTATGGCATCCAAGCCAATACCGAGTGGAAAAAGACGCTGGGGTCCGAGTGGCGACAATACGAAGAGGCTTTCCCCAAGCTGCAAAAATCCAGCATCGACCTGATCTCACTGGAATGCCACAACGCCCGTGTACCCATGGACTTGCTTGAACTCATTCGTGGGAAAAAGGTGATGGTGGGCGCCATCGACGTGGCGACCAATACCATCGAAACACCCGAAGAGGTCGCCGACACATTGCGAAAAGCGCTTGAGTTTGTTGATGCAGACAAGCTCTACCCCTGCACCAACTGCGGCATGGCGCCGTTATCGCGTGACGTGGCAAGAGGCAAACTCAAGGCCTTGAGCGCCGGGGCGCAGATCGTGCGCAACGAGCTCACCAACCTGCGCGGTTAGCAACCGACGCGATGAAAGGGGCCGCGCGCCCCTGACACCTATGAATCGAACACCGAGAACCAGCCTATGCCCCTTCCCATTCCACTTATCGAGCCGACGCACTTTCGCCAGGCACTGGGACACTATGCTTCCGGCATCACCGTGATCACCTCACAGCTCGACGAGACGCCTATCGGATTCACCTGCCAGTCCTTTTACAGCGTCTCAGTCACGCCCCCCCTGGTGTCGTTCAGCGTGATGGCGAACTCCTTTAGCTATCCCCTCATCCGTCAGGCCGGACGATTTGCCGTGAACATCTTGTCGGGCAAGCAAGCCGCGATATCCAACCGCTTTGCCAAACAGGGGGCGGACAAGTGGCGCGGCGTCGGCTGGCACGCCTCACCGCTGGGCAACCCGGTCATTGACGGCAGTCTGTTCTCGCTCGATTGCGAAATTCACGCAGAGCACGCCGCAGGTGATCACCTGATCGTGATTGGCGAGGTCAAAACCTTCCGCCAACAGCAGGCTGCGGACACCCGACCGCTGGTGTACTTCAAGGGCCGCTACTGCAGCCTCGCCGAACTTGCGAGTGCTTGAGCGCCCCGCCAGGCCGCGCCGCTTGGCCAGTCCGGCCATGCCACCGGGTAGCCGTCATCAGCATGGCAGCTGAATCCTGCTCATAAAGACCGTGCTATAGTTGGCTTTCATTCATACACCCGGTCTCCCCATGCTCGAACTCCGCCACCTGCGCACCCTTGCAACTCTGCGCGACGCCGAAAGCCTGGTTGAGGCTGCCGAGCGCCTGCACCTGACCCAGTCCGCGCTGTCGCACCAACTGAAGGATCTGGAAGAAAAGCTCGGCATGAGCCTTTTTGTGCGCAAGAGCAAACCGGTACGCTTTACCAGTGCCGGCCTGCGTCTGCTGCGCCTGGCCGACAGCGTGCTGCCGCAGGTGCGCCAAGCCGAACGAGATCTCCAGCGTCTGGCGGGTGGGCAGGCTGGTCGCCTGCATATGGCCATCGAGTGCCACAGCTGTTTTCAGTGGCTGATGCCGACTATCGACCAGTTCCGCAATGCCTGGCCTGATGTGGAAGTCGACTTTGCCTCAGGCTTTTTCTTCGCGCCCCTGCCCGCACTGGCGCGCGGCGATCTGGACCTGGTCGTCACCTCCGACCCGCTGGACATCGCCGGCATCAGCTATGTACCGCTGTTCACCTACGAAGCCCTGCTGGCGGTCAGCAATCAGCATCCGCTGGCCGCGCAGGGGTATATCCGCCCCGAGGATCTGGCCAGCGAGACGCTGATCAGCTATCCAGTTGAGCGTGAGCGGCTGGACATCTTCAAGCAATTTCTCGACCCTGCCGGCATCGAACCTGCCAGCCTGCGCACGGCCGAGATGACGGTGATGATGATGCAACTGGTCGCCTCCGGCCGTGGCGTCTGCTGTCTGCCGAACTGGGCCATGGCCGAGTACCTGCACAAGGGTTATGTAAGTGCCCGCAAGCTGGGGCCGGAGGGCTTGTTTGGCACGCTGTATGCGGCGGTGCGCGAGGATATGCTGGAGATGTCGTATCTGCAGGATTTTCTGCTGACGGCGAAGGATACGTCCTTTGCGACGCTTGAAGGGGTGAGTGCCAAGCGGAGTGAGTAATCGGCTCTAGCGCCAACGTTCGTAGGGTGGGTAACGCCAGAGGCTTGCTACCATGGCAGACCACTCCGTTCTGTCTCCAGGCGTTGCGCAAGTGCGCTCGTAGGGCGGGTAAGCCTTTGGCGGTCTTCAAGCGTGGTGTTTAGCTGACTATCGCTTTCGCCTCTAGGCGAGTCAGGGGGAGATGCTTGCCCATCTCCCCCTAACAACCCCCTCGGGCACCCAGCTGCGCGGCCCTGCGGGTTCGCTGCGTTGCTCAAGCTGCCAGGGCCGCTTGCAAACTCGCTTCGCTCAGACATCGCAAGCGCCTTTTTCCCGGCAGCTCTGCGCTACTCGCCCGCTCAGATGGGACTCGAGTGCGTGTCGTTGCTTGTCTCCGCGTTACTTGCCCAAGCAACCAAAACAAGGCAACAACGCCGCTCTCCGGCCATTAATCCCCTTCCAAGCTGTCGAGTAACGCAGGGGGCGAGCGATCAGCGGCGCGGTGTGTTTGAGGAGCGTAGCGACGAGTTTCCGCGACGCCGCTCGGCACCGAGTAACGCAGAGAAGCCGCAGGCCAGCTTGGTGGGGTGGATTTCTTTTGGTTATCTTTTCTTTGGCCATTCAAAGAAAAGTAACTCGCCGGCAAAGGCGAAAGGTAGCGAATAAGAGAGCTCGAAAAAGTAGCTTTAAATCCCCTAGTTCGTTAACTGAGGACGCACTGCGGTAGAAGCCGACTTGCTATGCACAATAAAAAACCGCCCAAAAAGGCGGTTTTTTTTACAAGCGAATAGAAGCCAAATCAAACACTTAGCCGCACTTGCTATCACCACAACTCAAACAGGTAAGACACCCATCCATCTGCACGGCCGCCTTGGTGTGGCACTTGTTGCACATCTGCGCACCCGCCGGATAGGCCGAAGCGCTGTCGTCACAGTCGGCCTCTGTCTGGCCCTGCGGCTTGAGACTGTTGAACTCGGCGCGCTTCTGCTCGAGGTAGGCAAGCTGATGCTCATCCATCTCGTCCTTGAGCATGCCAATGCGCTTGAGGTGCTGATCCAGCACATCGCCGATCTCCGCAACCAGCGACGGCATCCAGCGACCGCCGCGCTTCATGTAGCCGCCCTTGGGATCAAACACACTACGCAGTTCTTCTACCAGGAAGGTGCAATCACCCCCCTTGCGGAACACGGCGGAGATAATCAGCGTGAGGGCTGAAATCCACTGGTAGTGCTCCATGTTCTTGGAGTTGATGAAAATCTCGAACGGACGGCGGCTCTCATGATCACTGCCGTGGTTGAGCACTACGTCATTGATGGTGACATAGATGGCGTGCTCGGAGGTCGGCGTCTTGATCTTGTAGGTGGAACCTTCAAGAAACTCGGGACGCTTGAGTTTTTCATGCATCTCTTCGATTGCCGGAGCGGTGGTCTTGACTTCCGGCGCCTTCGCCGGCTCGTCGGGTTTCACCACAGAGTAGTCGACAATCTTGCTGTTGATCTTCAGTGCCATGTAACGCTTTCCTCGCTGCGCGGCTGCGCAGCCATCAATTCAATCGTGTTCGGTACGCCGCGGCGCAGCTTATCAGAACTTGCCGTAGTAGCCTTCTTTCAAGGCATCGTACAGGTTGGCAGCGGAGTGCATTTCGCCATCGTATTCAATTTCATCACCGCCCTTGGCTTCGATGAAGCTGCCATCTTCCAGCTTGAAGCGATAGGTGGTATTGGCCAGATCCTGCTCCTTGACCAGTACGCCCTGAAAGGCTTCCGGGTTGAAGCGGAAGGTGGTGCAGCCCTTGAGGCCCTTGTGGAAGGCGTACAGGTAGATGTCCTTGAAGTCTTCGTAGGCGTAATCGGTCGGCACGTTGGCGGTCTTGGAAATCGACGAGTCGATCCACTTCTGCGCGGCGGCCTGCACGTCCACGTGCTCGGTCGGTTTCACGTCGTCAGCGGCGATGAAGTAATCCGGCAGGTTACGAGTGCCAACTTCCATGCTGGGCAGCGCCTCGGGATTGACGAAATGACGGTAGGCCAGCAGTTCGAAGCTGAATACGTCTACCTTTTCTTTCGACTTCTTGCCCTCACGGATCACGTTGCGGAAATAGTGATGCGCAAAGCTGGGCTCGATACCGTTGGAAGCGTTGTTGGCCAGCGACAGCGAGATGGTGCCAGTAGGAGCAATCGAGCTGTGGTGAGTAAAGCGCGCGCCCTTCTCGGCCAAGGCCTTGGCCAGCTTGGGATCTTCCGCACCCACTTGCTGCATGTAACGGCTGTACTTGGCCCAAAGCACCTTGCCCGGTACGACATCACCAGCCTTGATACCGTCCTTGACCATTTCCGGACGCTTGGCCAGCATGGCTTCGGTCACGGTGAATTCTTCCTCCATGATGGGCGCAGCGCCCTTCTCTTCGGCCAGTTCCAGCGCAGTGCGCCAGCCCTGCATGGCCATTTCCTTGGAGACTTCTTCGGTGAACTCGAGCGATTTCTCTTCACCGTACTTCATGCACAGCATGGTCATGGTGGAGCCCAACCCCAGGAAGCCCATGCCGTGGCGGCGCTTGCGGAATATCTCGTTGCGCTGTTGTTCAAGCGGCAGCCCGTTGATCTCAACCACGTTATCCAGCATGCGAGTGAAGATGGCAACCACGCGGCGGTACTCGTCCCAATCGAAACGGGCTTTCTCGGTGAAGGGATCACGCACAAACAGCGTCAGGTTGATCGAACCCAGCAGACAGGCGCCGTAGGGCGGCAGCGGCTGCTCGCCGCAGGGGTTGGTGGCGCGGATCTCTTCACAGAACCAGTTGTTGTTCATCTCATTGACGCGATCAATGAGGATGAAGCCCGGCTCGGCAAAATCGTAGGTGGAGGCCATGATCATGTCCCAGATCCGCCGCGCCTTGATGGTGCGGAAGATGCGGCAGGCCACCAGGCCGTCTTCACGGGTAACGTAGCGCTCGTTGCTGGGCCATTCACGCCAGATAACCTGCTCAGGGTCGTCGACGTTGATGCCATCAGCCAGCAGCTCGGCGGCGTTCAGCGGGAAGGCCAGCTTCCAGTCGGCATCGGCTTCTACCGCTTTCATGAATTCTTCAGTGATCAGCAGCGACAGGTTGAACTGGCGCAGACGACCGCCCTCGCGCTTGGCGCGGATGAAGTCCATGACATCCGGGTGGCCCACATCGAAGGTGGCCATCTGCGCGCCGCGGCGACCGCCAGCGGAAGAGACGGTGAAGCACATCTTGTCGTAGATATCCATGAACGACAGCGGGCCGGAGGTGTAGGCACCAGCGCCAGACACATAGGCACCCTTGGGACGCAGCGTGGAGAACTCGTAACCGATGCCGCAGCCGGCTTTGAGGGTCAGCCCGGCTTCGTGCAGCTTGGACAGAATGTCGTCCATCGAATCGCCGATGGTGGCAGACACGGTGCAATTGATAGTCGAAGTCGCAGGCTTGTGTTCCAGCGCGCCGGCATTGGAGGTGATGCGGCCGGCCGGAATAGCGCCATGGCGCAGAGCCCAGAGAAACTTGTCGTACCACTCTTCACGCAACTCGGGCGCTTCTACATCTGACAGAGCACGAGCAACGCGCTGATAGGTCTCGTCAACCACACCGTCGATGGCTTCGCCGTCCTTGGTTTTGAGTCGATACTTGGTATCCCAGATATCCTCTGAAGCGGGCTGCATGGGAATGCTGGTAACCACGCTGTGCAGGCGCTGCACCTTGGCTGTTTGACTCATCACTTTCTCCTGAAACACTCGACCGAACCCGCCAGGGGATTGACTTGCAGGCTTTTGACCTGTAGTACGCACCCTGCGTACGAAACACTAGTTATTGTGCATTTCGCGAATCCTAGACCTACATATGGTAAATATCAACCGCAAAAAAGGCCTCATTTCGGCCTTTTTCGGGTTGACTTTAAGGACTATTGCGGCAGGGAGAAAGCACCAGAGCAGGCGCGCCCAGCAATGGCGCGCCGCAGTGCTGGATGCACCTATTCGGAACCGTCTATCGGGAAGAACTCGCCACTGCTCCAGACCCCCAATCGGGTCTTGCCACCAAGTTGATGCTCCACCGCCCGCTCAACCAGTTCGTAGAACAGGTTGCGACTGATCAATGCATCCAGATTACCGCGCAACCGCACATAGGGCGACGGTTCCTGGGTATCGGCGTCCACCGTTACCCGTATGGGATGCTCGGCATCCACCTCTACCTCATCCTCCAGGTTGGTGGTAAAGATCAACTTCTGTTGTTGGCCTTCACCGTCGACCTTGAGCCGCGTGGCAACAAAGGGTACATCGTCGACCTGAATGGCCCAACGCTCAACCGGCGTCACCAGGTAATAACGGCCGTCGTCATCCAAACGCAGAATGCTGGCAAACAACTGGGCCAGCGCCTTGCGCTCAATGGGGTCACCTTCGTGGTACCAGGTGCCGTCACGGGTGATGCGCATGTCCATTTCGCCGCTGAGGTCGGGATTCCAGAGATGCACGGGTGCGGGCTCGCGGCGCTGCAAGGCACCGCGCTGGGGAATACTGTCGAGCAGGGATTGTGCGGGCAGAGGGCGATCAGCCATATCAATCACTCCTTGGAGAAATACGAGAGTGCCGGGCTTGCTGTATCAGCCCGGCTGAACTGCTTCTGACTCAGCGACGGCCCAAAAGTTGCCGCGTGTAATCCTGCAGCGGCGGGCGCAGCAGATCATCCGGGCTGGCCTTGTAGAACTGTAAAAAGCCGCCCTTGGTGTTGATGGTGGTGAAATCCACCAAGTGTCGAGTGCCTACTTCCATCAGGATCAGCTGCAGCACCCCGCTATCGGCGCCCACATCGCTCCATTGCTCCGAGGTTTCCCACTGCTCCTGGCTGCCGACGGCGTCCTCCGCGGCGGCGAAACGGGTGTACAGCAGGTAATCGTATTGGTAGCTGCGCGCTTCCAGCAGCGCCTCTTCCAGCCCCAGCGGTTGTTGTGCCCGGCGCACCATGGGAAAGACTTCTACGGCCGCGGCAAAGGCTTCTTCAGCCACTACGTTAGGCCGCGAATAGGGATTGCCAATCGGTAAAAAGTGCCCCTGTGCGATATAGAGCTTGGAGTCGGGCTGCAGTATCCAGGTGCTGCTGCGGTTGATCTCGTAATGATCAAGCACGCCCGCATCGCCCAGATAGTAACCGGCCTGCTGGGTCATGTCCGAGGGCTTCATGCAGCCGGCCAGCATTGCCAGCAACAACACCATACCCAAACGCCTCATGCACCTTCTCCTGTCTGCATTGACCAGCCGGTTTACAGCCCGCGCATCCACTCAGGCCGCAGTTGTGCTCGCTCGGGACGGGTAATGGCGTTGTCGATCTGCGCCAGCAACCGCGCCTTGTCGGCTCCGAGCACGCCCTTGAGCACCAGGGCATTGGAGGCATGGTCGCTGCGAAACACGCTATTGTCCAGCTCGAGCGCACCGACAAATTGCTGCAACTCATTGAACAACGAAGCCTGATCCAGCTCGACAAAATCGGGGTATTGCTCCTTGAAGCGCGCCATCCCCTGCGGAAAGTTCACTACCAGCGTAGACACAAACTCGGGCTGCGTCAGGTTCATCAAGCGCGCCGAGTTGGCCGCGTGCTGCGCACTCAGCGCCTTGCCGCCCAAACCATTGAGAATCATCACCGAGCGCTGCAGCCCAGCCTCCCCGGCTTTGGTAAGCGCGTCGGCGGT
Source organism: Halopseudomonas sp. (assembly GCF_036960865.1). GTDB lineage: Bacteria > Pseudomonadota > Gammaproteobacteria > Pseudomonadales > Pseudomonadaceae > Halopseudomonas. The sequence continues at coordinate 209,957 of NZ_JBALWE010000002.1, read as the reverse complement.
AGACGCAAAGGTCTCGCCCTTGTTCACGCGCGCCAGCACCTCATCGTCGCCGGACTCGGCACCCACATACAGCATCTGCAAGCCGGCCTCGCGGAGCTCGCGCAACTCCTCCACACTTTTGCGCTTGATATTGCGCGGCAGACAGTAGGAGGTAACGCGCTCGACACTGGGAATCTCCTCGCGAATAGTCTCCAGAATACGCAGCAGACGTCGGGTCGGCAGCACCATCGCGTCACCATCAGCCAGGAAGATACGCTGCACAATGTAGCGCTCGCCGACGCGCCGAATTTCATCCAGCACCTCGGTTTCATCGCGGGCGCGAAACTTCTTCTGCGGCGCAGTGTACATCTCGCAGAAAGTGCACTTGTTCCAAGAGCAGCCATTGGTCACCGGCAGGATCAGCGAGTGCGCCTCGCTCGGCGGGCGAAACACGGGCTCGATATAACTGACAGGGAAATCCTGTTCAAGGGACATGGTTACTCCATAGGGTAATCAGGTGATGCCAGTGCCCAGACAAGCCGGCGCAACAGCAAGAATTGCGGACAGGAATCTACCCTCGCACCAAGGCTCCGGCTGGGCAAAACCGTTAATCCTATGCAAATAACCAGAAAAAACCAATCCCCCGCACAGGTTTGGAATCTGTCGATTGCATCACATATAGTCACCACAGCACATGACATATAGCCATTATGTCTCAAGCCGCTTTATCCCCATACGCATAAAAACAATAGCTTCAGGGCAACGGAAAAATACAATAATGAAAGATTACAGCTTCCCAACCAAATCCGGGTTTCTGCTCAAAACCCTCACTGCCTCGATGCTCGCAATCACGCTGGCAGGCTGCCTTAGTAGTGGCGGTGGCAGTGATGATGACGCCAAGCCAGACCCGTTGGCGGTCACCACGACCGAGGGCGATATCAAAGGCGTCACTATAGACGGCATGCGCGTGTTTCGAGGCATCCCTTACGCCCAACCGCCCGTAGGCGATCTCCGCTTCACGCCGCCCGTGCCCGCGCAAAAGCGCACAGAAACACTGCAGTTAAGTAGCGCATTTGGCAGCAGCTGCGTTCAGGTCGACCTTGCGGTCATAGCACCGGCCGGTGAGGAGGACTGCCTTTATCTTAATGTTTACGCGCCAGAGTCCGGCGAAGACCTGCCGGTCATGGTATGGATTCATGGCGGTGCTTTCGTGTTTGGCAATGGTGGCGGCGAATATGACCCGACCCGTTTGGTAAAGGAAGACGTCATCGTCATCACGCTTAACTACCGCTTGGGCCTACTGGGCTTCCTGGCACATCCGGAACTCGACTCCGACGGTGGTAATTTTGGTTTGATGGACCAGCAGCAAGCGCTGCGTTGGGTAAAAGAGAATGCCGCGGCCTTCGGCGGCGATCCTGACAATGTCACCATTTTCGGTGAGTCCGCCGGTGGCCACAGTGTAATGAGTCACATAGCGTCACCCCGCGCAGAAGCTGAGAACCTGTTCCAGCGCGCCATCGTACAAAGCGGCTCCTATGCGCCATTCCAGCAGACCAAGGCTGCAGCGCAAGCAACAGGCCAAACCGCTGCTAGCACTCTGGGCTGTTCCGATGCAGCAACAGCGGCAGCTTGTCTGCGCGCGCTGCCGGCAATGAGCTTCCTCGCGGTGCAAGGCTCACAGGTCATTCCCAATTCCGACCCCTCAAGCGACCTGATACCGCAAAGCACCCAGAGCGCATTGGCCAAGGGCGAATTCAATCAAAGCCTGGATATCATGATTGGTAGCAACCAGGATGAAGGCACCTTGTTTGTCGCGCTAGACGAGCTGACCGGCGACCCACTCGACATTCAGGGTGAGGCCGAGTATCGCCAGCGCGTCGCTGACCTCTTCGCCGGGTCAGGCCTGGATGCTGATGCGATCGCCACCTACTACCTGAACGAGTTTCCGGCCGGCGACGACCGGCTGTCCCTTGCTCTATCGGCTATCTGGACCGACTCCAACTTCGCATGCAACAGCTACGCACATGCAAGCACCTTCGCTGGCGCCGGTATGAACACCTACCAATATTGGTTCCGCGACGAAAACGCACCTTGGACCCTGGTACCGCCACCCGCCGCAAGCTTTCCCTTGGGCGCAACGCACGCAGGCGAGATCCCCTATGTGCTTTACCCCGAAGAGCTGATGCGGTCTCGGTACACCGGTGACACCAATGAGTTGGATTCGCTGGCCGGCTACATGGTTGGCTACTGGACGCAATTCGCCAAGGACGGCAACCCCAACAGCACTGACGGCGTTGCTCCCAACTGGGCTCAAGCTGCCAGCGGGCAGGTCAACACTTTAGACGTGGCCGCGCCAGCCAGCGGATCGGTTCTCAACTTCCTCGGCTATCATCGCTGCAGCTACTGGGCAGCGCCGCCGATGGCAGCACCGCTGTAATATTCAGCCCAGAGACGCACGAACCAAACAGCCCGGCTATTCGCCGGGCTGTTTTTTATCAACCGCACTTTCCGGCAACACCGCCAAGAAGTTATCTCGCGCTACCTTATGCGCCACCGCCTCCGGCAGAGCATCGAGAAACACATCAAAGCCGTGCATATACTTGCCAATGCTGTCGAACCGGCCTACCACGTCCGAGCCAATCATGAAGCGATCGGGATACTCCTCCACCAGCTTTATCCACTCGGCATTGGGTTCACCGCCTTCACCCAGCAAATAAGGTTCACGCACCGTCCAGGATAGGTCGATATACAAATTCGGGTAAGCCTTGAGCATGCGCTGCAGAGTCGGCAAGAGAAACTCCAGCTTGGTCTGGTGACGGTGAATCTCCATGCTGGTACCCGCATGGGCCCAGATGAAACGCACCCATGGATGGTTACGCAGCGGTTCTTCAATCTCTTGAAGATACAACGGGTTACGTTCACGTTGTGAAGTGATGTTGCTATGCACCATCACCGGCAGATCGTACTCAGCAGCCAGGGTGTAAACGCGATCCATGGCATCGCTGTTAGCCCGCGGCGGCTCGCCATGAATCAGAGCTGTGAGATCGTCATGCCGGGTGAAGACCTCGCCAATACCCTGCCATAGGCCCGGATACATCTCCAGCATGCGTCGAATATGTGCGTCAGAGTTCTTGTCGTTGGGGTTGAATCCGGACAGAAAAGGATGAAAACGGTGACGCTGCTCCTCGGGCAGCTGCTTGTAGGCCTCAGCCACCAGCACGTCGGTCGCAGTAAACCAGTAGGCGCTACCATCATCACCAGCATAGTAGCGCGGCCGCTTGGGTTCGTTCTCGCTCCACTTCTTGGCAACCGGAATTCCGGACAGCATGACGTGATCAACCTTGCTGTCATCCATCTGCCGGATCAACGCCTGCATGCCTTCGGACTCCTGAAAGAAGTCGACATAGTGCAGATGGGCATCGGTATAGGTGTAATCGCGCGCCAGCAGCGGTGAAGACAGACATAGCGCCAATAAACCGCAGGTGATACGTAATGAAAGCAAGGGGCAACTCCTGTATGGCCTGTGGGATAGACCCCTGCTTTCAGCCGTGAGTTCAGCTGCCTGAGATCTCAGGCAGGCTGTTCAGCGCTTTCCTGCTCTTTTTTACGCTTGGACTTGTTACCCATGCGCACGCCGATATCCATCAGGAACTGCATGTAGCCGTCCTGATCCTTGATCACATCTTTCCAGAACGGCGAGTGGTACATCGCCATTGCGCCGTGCACCAGCGCCCAGGCGGCGCAGTAGTGGAAGTAGGCAGGAACATTTTCCAGCTTGCCATCGTCTATGCGTGTCTGGATGACGCCGGTCAGGTGATTGAAGTTGGATGCACGAATAGCGTGTAGCTCTTCGACCAGCAGCGGCAGCTGATTGGCCTTGACCACCTTCTCTTCCAAACGGTCAAACAGGCGGTAGCGTTCAGGGTCGCTCATGCGGAAGGCGAAATACTCGCGAGACAAGGCTTCCTGGTCACGCTCGATGTCCTTGGAGTGGAGCAATTCGGCCAAGTCACGTTCGTAATCCAGCATCAGGCGCAAGTAGATCTCGGCTTTGGACTTGAAATGCTTGTAAATGGTGCCCTTGCCTATACCTACTTCATCGGCAATCATTTCAACGGTGACGCTGTCTTCTCCCTGCTCAAGAAACAGACGCAACGCGCTATCCAGGATTTCCTGCTCCCGACGACGAAATTCGCGAACTTTACGTGATTCTTTCTGCATTTAGGCACCTGAAACTCAAACTGAAAATGTCTCCCATTATGCCAACTCCATGACCAGATGCCCATATTTGATTAAAAGCTGACCCACGGGTTCAAAGCTGTCCCAATGTGCCTATTTACTGGCCTACGTAATGGGCGCAGTTCAAACCTGTACGGCGGCAATGATTTTGTCCGAAATGTCCTGCTCCGCCAGACCAGCAATCCGGCGTGACTTAGTCTGTTTACAGCCACTATGCTGACAAGCAAAGGAGGCACCATGAATACAGCACAATCCTGGCAACACGAATTCCCGCTAGACCCAAACATCTGTTATTTGAATCACGCCGCCGTGGCGCCCTGGCCGCAACGTGCTGTGGAGGCAGTCAGCCGCTTCGCACGCGAGAACGCACTGCAAGGAGCCCGGGATTACCCGCGCTGGGCAAAGCAGGAGAAGCACTTGCGCAATCAGTTGCGGCTGCTGCTGAACGCGCCCTCCAGCGATGACATCGCGCTGGTGAAAAACACCTCGGAGGCTCTCTCGTTCGTGGCCCAGGGTATCGCCTGGCAAGCCGGCGACCAGATCGTCACCAGCGACCAGGAATTCCCCTCCAACCGCATACCTTGGCAAGCACTGAGCGAGCGTGGCGTCAACTTGCGCCAGGTTGCACTCGATGGTGCCGACCCGGAACAGGCGTTGATCGACGCGATGGGCCCGCACACCCGGCTTCTCACTATCAGTTCGGTGCAGTACGCCAGTGGCTTGAAGATGGATCTGGCACGCCTGGGCACTGCCTGTCGCGCGCGGGGCGTACTGTTCTGTGTTGACGCAATTCAATCTCTCGGCGCCCTGCCCTTCGACGCCCAGGCCATCGACTGCGATTTTGCCATGGCCGACGGGCACAAATGGCTGCTGGGGCCCGAAGGCTTGGGCGTCTTCTATTGCAGAGCGTCAGCCCGCGATCAGCTAAGCCTCACCCAGCACGGTTGGCACATGGTGGAGGCCATGGGCAACTACGACCTGACAGACTGGTCCCCAGCCCAGTCTGCACGGCGGTTTGAGGCTGGTAGCCCCAACACGCTGGCACAACACGCGCTCTCGGCCAGTCTGGAAGTACTGTTGGACGTGGGCATAGAGCAGGTTGCCACCCTCCTGCATCAGCGCACCCGCTACCTGATAGGCCGCCTCGAGCAGTTGCCAGGCATCCGTTTGCTTAGCCCTCAGACGGCAGACCGCCAGAGCGGCATAGTGACCTTTGCCATCGACGGCATCGACCACGCCGCCCTGCACCGCGCGTTGATGAAAGCCGGGGTTATCTGTGCCCAGCGCGGGGGCGGCATCCGCTGGTCGCCGCACTTCTACACCAGCGAGAACACACTGGATCTAGCATTGAGCCAACTGCAAACACTGATGGCGGCACAACAGAGTAAAAGCACTTCACGATAAAGCGCCGCGCACGTATTCCAAATCAGTTTATAAAAACGAGCGCCAGCGCTGGCAAGCCGGGGGATTTCAACAATACTCAAGCTATCAGATCGGCATCTCCCCCAAGTGCCGGACTGAGCCGACAGGTTCTATCCTGTCTCAGTATCACTCCTAATGGTCTTAACCCGAACTCATCCCCCAGAGTTCGGGTTTTTTTTAGTCAGCACAGGAGCCGTACCACAGGTCGATTGCAACGCCTCAGCGAAGCGTGAGGGGAAACAGGCGGTGGAAATTGTCGCTGGTCTGCTGCCACAGACTCTCAACAGGCACACCACGCAACTCGGCAAGAAAAGACGCCACCTCGCAGACAAACTGAGGCTCATTCGGCTTCCCGCGGTGCGGTATGGGGGCCAGGTAGGGCGAATCGGTCTCGACCAACAAGCGGTCGCTCGGTACTTGCCTGGCAACCTCGCGCAAGGCATCGGCATTGCGGAAAGTGACTATGCCCGACAACGAGATGTAGTAACCCATGTCCAGAGCTGCACGGGCCATATCCCAGTCTTCGGTAAAGCAATGGAGCACGCCAGCGTTAGCCAGATCAGCTTCGCGCAACAACGCCAGCGTGTCAGCGCGCGCTGCACGGGTATGGATAACAACCGGCTTGCCGGTTTGCTTTGCCGCCTGTAAATGCACTGCAAAAGAAGCTTTCTGCTGCTCGGCCAACTCGGGCTCGTAATGATAGTCCAGCCCGGTTTCACCGATGGCGACCGTGCGTTCATGCTGCAGTGCCGTTAACAGCCAGTCCAGCTCGGTTTCGGCGCTGTCTTTCAGATCCAGCGGATGTACACCCACACTGCAAAAGACGTCGGCGTGCTGCTCGGACAGCGCCTGCACTACGGGAGCATTGTTGGCGTCCACACCGATGCAGAGAAACTTCGCTACACCGCGAGCCCGAGCGGCATTGAGAGCGGCGTCGAGCGAGCCGTTGTAAGGGGTAAGATCCAGACGATCGAGATGGCAGTGCGAGTCAATAAGCATGAATTACATAGTATGGGTGGGACGGTCGGATTTTAATGCGCCAGCCAGATAGGTTTCAATTTTGCTGCGCGCGGTGTTGTCCTGATCGCTGAACTGAACGCCGATTCCCGCTGCTCGGTTGCCCTGTGCACCCTTGGGCGTCACCCAGATAACCTTGCCGGCCACCGGGATTTTCTCCGGCTCTTCCATCAGATTCAGGAGCATGAAAACCTCATCGCCCAGACGATAGCCCTTGTTGGTCGGAATAAACAGGCCACCGTGCTTCACGAACGGCATATAGGCCGCATACAGAACCGACTTGTCCTTGATGGTCAGCGACAAGATACCGTTGCGCGGACCAGGAGCCGTTGGATTGTTCATCGCTCTATCCTTGTTAGAAGCGTAATACAACTATCAGGTTAACGCCTTTGCAGCAGATTTTTCCACTGCACCAGCGCCTTTTCCAGAAAGAGTACTCGATTCAGGTTAGCTTTGCTGGCAAATAGCCTGCGGTGCTCAAGTAACCAGTCCTGCCATGCGAGCAACCTATGCACCTCCAGCTTCTGCGCCATATAGCCCAAGACCTTATCCATATCGACACTGCCGGCCTGCTCACTGGCGCCCTGCTGAAGCTTCAGCAAGTCCAGTGTCCAGGCGCAGAACCAGTCGAGCAGTAGCTCGATAGGGACAGCGCTCCATTGCTCTGCCAATCGCGAAGGTGCTACCTGCCCCTTGAGTAACGCCTTGATGCCCTCTACCACCTTTTCACGCTGCGCCAGCGCATCTTGCTGAGCCAAGGCTAGCGCCAGCAAAGGCGCTCCCCCGGCCATCTGCAGCAACAGGTCGCACTCTTCAATCGACCGGTCACCGTCCTGCTCGGTCAACCAGGCCAGAGCCTCCGTACGATCGGGCAAGCCCAGCGATTGGACTCGGCAACGGCTGCGGATAGTCGGCAGCAGTCGGCTAGGCTGATCACTGATCAATAGCAAATAGGTTTCCGCCGAAGGCTCTTCCAGAGATTTCAGCAATGCGTTGGCAGCGTTCACGTTCATGGCCTCCGCCGGCTGCAGAACCACCACCTTACGGCCACCCTGTTGCGCGGTCTGGGAAATAAAATCGACCAGTTGGCGCACCGCGTCTACGCGAATCGCCTTGCCCTCTTCCTCTGGCTCGAGCAGCAGCAGGTCCGGGTGGCTGCCGGCGAGGCGCAGGTGACAGCTGCGACATTGATCACAGGCAAGACCTCCCGCCGGAGTGTCGCACATGAGGAAGGCCGCAAAAGCACTAGCAAAACGACGCTTACCGCCGCCAGGCTGACCACTGAACAGGTAGGCATGGGCAAAATCCTGCTGTACTGTCAGCTGCTGCCAGATCGGCTGATGCCAGGGCGCAGGCCGGCTCACCAGGTCAAGCACGCCACTGCTCCAGAATCCATTGCGCTACCGGCTGCAATGCCGCTTGCACAGACGCCAGCGAGCCGCTGCCGTCGATCACCCGATAACGGTCGGGGGCCAGTGCTGCACGCCTGAGGTAGGTGTTACGCACGCCATCAAAGAAAGCGCGTTCTTCCTGCTCGAAACGATCAAGTGTGCTGCGCGCCTTGGCACGGGCAAGGCCGACCTCCACTGGCACATCGAACAGGAGTGTAAGGTCAGGCCGCAGGGAGCCTTGAACCCAGCCTTCAAGCACCGCTATACGCTCTGGATCAATACCCCGCCCGCCGCCTTGGTAGGCATAGGTCGCATCGGTAAAGCGGTCGCTGATAACAATGCGGCCGGCAGCCAGTGCCGGGCGAATCACCCGATTAAGATGCTGGGCACGGGCGGCAAACATCAGCAGCAGCTCGGCATCGTCGTCCATCTGCTCATCATGATTTGCCAGCAACAGTGCACGAATCTGTTCTGCGATGGGCGTGCCGCCCGGCTCACGCGTCAGCAGCGGTTCGGCACCGGCCTCGCTCAGGATATCGGCCAGGTACTGCAGATTGGTTGATTTACCGGCGCCCTCGGGCCCCTCGAAAGTAATGAACAGCCCGCTCATTCGACGCGCTCCTGCGCTGGTGTATCCGGCGCGGGTGATGAGCGATAGTCAGTCCGGCGGCGCATCTGGTAAGCGCGTACCGCACGATTGTGTTCAGCCAGGCTGTTGGAAAATACGTGAGAGCCATCCCCCTTGGCTACGAAATAAAGGCTCTTGCCCGGCTTCGGATTGACCGCTGCGAGCAGCGCTTCCCGGCCCGGCATGGCGATGGGCGTCGGCGGCAAGCCATCAATGATGTAGGTATTGTAATCAGACGGCTGCCTCAGGTGACGACGGGTAATATTACCCTTGTAGTCGGCGCCCAGTCCGTAGATAACCGTGGGATCGGTCTGCAGCTTCATGCCCAGCCGCAAGCGACGGGCAAATACACCAGCGATTTCGGGACGCTCACTGGGCACGCCGGTTTCGCGCTCAACAATCGAGGCCATGATGAGCGCTTCGTAGGCGGTGTCGAATGGCAAGTCATCGACACGCCCTTCCCAAGCCTCGGCCAACTGCTGCTCCATCCGCTGATAAGCACGCAGCAGTAGATCACGATCACTCATGCCCAGGGTGTACTGATAAGTATCCGGAAAAAAGCGACCTTCAGGGTGAATGCCCGAAAGACCCAGCGCGTCCATGACCTGCGCATCACCCCAATCTTCCGGCAGCGTCTGTTCCAAGCGCTCGGCTTGGCGTAGCGCGGCGCGTACCTGGGCGAAGTTCCAGCCCTCCACCAGCGTCAGGTGCCGCTGCAAAACGTCACCGCGTTCCAGCAGGTGCAGCAGCTCCGCAGCAGTCATTTCCGGCTGCAACGCATATTCACCGACATGCAACACGGCTCCTTCCATCTGCCATTGCCAGTAACGACGCAACCAAACGCTATTCTCCAGCACCTGCTCACGTTCCAGCTCGGCAAAGATACCCGCCGGCGTGCTGCCTGGCGGCACTTCGAGGGTTCTAGAATCCTGCAGCTGTAATGGTTGATGCAGAGCCGTTTGCAGGGTCAGGAACCCCCACAACCCACCGCCGAGCACCAGTAGCGTAGAAACCACGAATAAAAAAGCGAAGATCTTGCCAAGAATTTTCACGAATAAGCCTGTTTTGCTAAGGACTGCATCTGGCGAGAGTGCTTGCCGACCGACCATTGCCGCTCGGCCAGCTCAATCACGGGCCAGACACCAAATAAACTGTTGCAACACACCACTTCGTCAGCAGCGAGCAATTCGGCATAACTGACCTGCCGTACCTGCACCGCTTCACCGTGCGCTTGCAGCGACGCGATCAACCAGTCGCGCATCACTCCCTGCACGCCACACTGAGTCAACTCAGGCGTCACCCAGGCGCCACCAGCATAAAAGAACAGGTTGCTCATGGTGCATTCAACCGGCCGGCCGAGCTGATCGCAGACCAAGCCTTCAGCGAACTCGCCGGACCGCCATTCGCTGCGGGCCAGCACCTGCTCCAGGCGATTGAGGTGCTTGATCCCCGCCAACAGCGGCTGCAGAGCCAAACGTGTGTTGCAGGGGTAGAGCCGAACGCCCTGCTCTGCGTGCGCAGCAGGATAATCCGGCAAGGGTGAAGCCGAGATAATGCGACTAGGTTCGCTGTGCTGCGGTATGGCGTAGCCACGTTGCCCACTACCGCGAGTGACAATCAGCTTGATCACGCCATCTCCAAGCCGCTGGGCAGCCATGCTCAGCTCGTCTTCCAGCTCGCTCGGCAGCGACAAATGTAACGCTTGGCAGCCACGCTGCAAACGCTGCTGATGCAGTGCCAAAAGCGGCGCCTTACCTCTGACAACCCGAAGCGTTTCGAATAGGCCATCACCGTAAGCCAAACCGCGATCGCTGAGGGGCAACTGATCGGCCTCCCGGCCATTGATCAACGTAAACCTGCTTACCCCTGGCATGGCGCCGTCAGCCCTCATTCACAACGACGGAAAACCAGGCTACCGTTGGTACCACCAAATCCGAACGAGTTGGACAGCGTCACATTGAGGGCGCGCTGCTGCGAACTATGGGCAACATAGTTAAGGTCACAGCCTTCATCCGGGTTATCCAGATTGATGGTCGGTGGCGCCACCTGATCCCGCAGCGCCAATACACTGAACACCGCTTCCACGGCGCCGGCAGCACCCAGAAGGTGGCCGGTCATGGACTTGGTCGAACTGATCGCCAGCTCCTGCGCATGCGCGCCAAACACGGTTTTCACCGCGCGAGTTTCGGCCAGATCGCCGGCCGGTGTAGAGGTGCCGTGCGCATTGATGTAATCCACTTCGTCAGGATTCAGGCCGGCGTCCTTGAGCGCGTTGGCCATGCACTTGGCTCCGCCCCGGCCGTCTTCTGGCGGCGCGGTCATGTGATATGCGTCACCGCTCATGCCGAAGCCAACCAGCTCGGCGTAGATGTTCGCGCCGCGCGCTTTGGCGTGCTCGTATTCCTCAAGCACCATGGCGCCAGCACCATCGGACAGCACAAAGCCGTCTCGGTCTTTATCCCAAGGGCGACTGGCGCCTTGCGGGTCATCATTACGCGTGCTCATGGCGCGCGCAGCGCTGAAGCCGCCGAGCCCCAAGCCACTGGTAGCCATCTCAGAACCACCGGCGACCATCACATCTGCTTCACCGTAGGCAATATTGCGAGCAGCCATGCCAATGCTGTGCGTGCCAGTGGTGCAAGCCGTGGTCATCGCATAATTAGGGCCCTGCAGACCATATTGTATCGAGAGATACCCGGCGACCATGTTGATGATCGAGCCGGGCACGAAAAAAGGAGAGATACGGCGCGGCCCGCTGTTCAGCAGTTGTTCGCAGTTTTTTTCGATATTGGTGAGACCACCAATGCCCGATCCCATAACCACACCGATGCGGTCACGGTTTTCATCAGACACTTCGATACCAGAGTCCTGGATCGACTGAATACAGGCAGCCAAGCCGTATTGAATGAACAAATCGAGCTTACGCGCCTCTTTCGCGGCCATGTACAACTCGACGTCAAAGTCACGAATGGATCCGCCAATACGCGTATTGAAGGCACTGACATCCATGTGCTCGATGGTGGCGATACCACTTTTGCCAGCCAAGGCGGCCTGCCAACTGCTTTCTACCGTATTACCCAAGGGTGACAGCATACCCAGACCGGTTACCACGACGCGTCTGCGCGACACAGCGAACTCCTTATTCAACTCTTATAGCAACGGCAGCCAGACACAGCCCCTGCCGCGAACCTGCCATATTGTCGGCGCAAATGCGCCGACCAGCAATACGCCAGAGCGCCCTCAGCGTATCAGCATGCTTCAGACATACAAAAAAGCCGCAGTTACTTGAGAGCACTGCGGCTTTTTTGGGACCTTTCAGCAGACTACGTGATTACTTCTGGTTTGCGTTCACGTAGTTGATTGCTTCCTGGACGGTAGTGATTTTCTCGGCTTCTTCATCCGGAATCTCGGTCTCGAATTCTTCTTCGAGCGCCATTACCAGCTCCACGGTGTCCAGGGAGTCAGCGCCAAGATCTTCAACAAAAGAAGCGCTGTTGGTCACTTCTTCTTCTTTGACGCCGAGCTGTTCGGCAACGATTTTCTTGACGCGTTCTTCGATGGTACTCATACCTTGTTCTCACTCCTATTTGCAGTTCCGAGAAGCCGGACTGCGGGTAGTTTATAGAAACAAATTGCTTGGTTTCAAGCGCGAATCGCTTCTATCGTAAAGGGTGCAAAGCCTGCAGGGCCTGTACCCGGCAAAAAGTCATGCAAAAACATCAGTCTAGCCAGATGGAAAACCACCTCAGCTCATATACATGCCGCCATTTACCGGCAGCGTTGCGCCGGTGATGTAGCCTGCCGACTCGCTGGCAAGAAAGCCTACCGCCGCTGCAATTTCATCTGCCTGACCCAAACGACCAAGCGGAATCTGCTCCAGCATCACGTCACGCTGGCTGTCATTAAGCGCACGCGTCATGTCTGTGTCAATAAAACCTGGTGCTACGGCGTTCACAGTAATGGCACGAGAGCCAACTTCTCGCGCCAGCGCGCGAGTAAAACCTTCCATGCCGGCCTTTGCTGCAGCATAGTTGGACTGGCCCGCGTTCCCCATACCACCGACCACTGAGCTGATGTTGATGATACGCCCCCAACGCCCCTTGGTCATGCCTCGCAGCACGGCCTTGGACAAGCGGTAGACTGAACCCAGGTTGGTATTCAGCACATCATCCCACTCATTATCCTTCATGCGCATAAGCAGATTATCGGCGGTAATCCCTGCATTATTGACCAGGATCGCCGGCGCACCATAGGCTTCGGTAATGCTGCCCAGCACCGCGGCAACCGACTCAGGATCACGCACATCCAACCTCATGCCTGTACCCTGATAACCCGCTTCAGCGAGCTTGTCGGCAATCGCCTGCGCACCCTGATCACTAGTCGCCGTTCCCACTACGATGGCACCTTGCGCAGCCAGGGTGTGAGCAATCGCCTGACCTATGCCGCGGCTGGCACCGGTAACCAAGGCTACTTTTCCTGCAAGACTCATATCAAATTCCTTATGCAAAGTGTTCGCTGGCAGCGGCAAAACCCGCAACGCTATCCAGACTGTGATTGGCAACAGACTTGGCACAACGCTTGTTCAGGCCACCCAGCACCTTGCCCGGGCCACACTCAACCAGGTCAGTAACGCCCTGCTCAGCCATGTAAACCACAGTCTCAACCCAGCGAACCGGGCTGTAAAGTTGCTCGACGAGCAACTGCCGCAGGTCTGCAATGTCGGACGCGGGGCGCGCACTGACATTTTGTACCAGCGTAATGGCAGGCACCTGCCAATGAATAGCAGCAAAGTCAGCTGACAGTTGTTCTGCCGCTCTCTGCATAAGGGCGCAGTGGGACGGCACGCTGACCGGCAAGGCAATGGCTCGCTTGGCGCCCGCGGACTTGCAGGCATCAATGGCACGCGTCACGGCTGCAGCCTGGCCAGCAATAACCACCTGACCCGGGGCATTGAAGTTAACCGCACTGACGACCTCACCCTGCGAGGCAGCAGCGCACAGCTCGATAATCTGCTCGTCTTCCAGCCCCAGTATCGCAGCCATGGCGCCCTGCCCTTCCGGCACGGCTTGCTGCATCAACTGACCACGACGTTCGACCAACCGCACTGCATCGGCAAAACTCAACACCTCAGCCGCCACCAGCGCCGAGTACTCACCCAAACTGTGGCCGGCCACAAAGCCGGGGCGCACGGAACTGGTTTGACACCACAACCGCCAGAGCGCTACTGAGGCAGTCAAGATGGCCGGTTGCGTGCGGTCCGTGCGATTCAGATCCGCTTCCGGACCATTCTGGGACAATGCCCACAGGTCATACCCCAGCGCATCAGAAGCTTCACTGAAGGTTTCCTTGATAACGGCGTGCTGCTCAGCCAGCTCACCCAGCATGCCAACAGCTTGCGAGCCCTGACCAGGGAATACAAAGCCAAGGGAATTAGTCATACCATCTTCCTGTTATCGAATGAATGAGCAGAGTCTAGACACATGAGTGTGACAATGGAATTTGGATGCACCGCGCACCACCGAGGTCACAGACCTCATCGCGCCACCCGCAGCTGATCGGCAATACGTGCCGGCAGATTGGACTGGCAGGCCTTAACCGCTTTGCCTATGGCCGCCAGGATCGCCTCTTCACCCGCGCCACCATGACTCTTGATGACCACGGAGCGCAACCCCAGCAGACTCGCGCCATTATGGCGATCAGGATCATTGCGTTGCCGCATGGGCCTGAGCGAGCGCCGAACCCAAGGCGACATCCAGCGCAGCAGCCGACTAGCCTGCATGGCATCACGCATTTCCGACTGCAGATAGCCAGCAACACCTTCGCTCGCCTTGAGCAGGACATTACCAACAAAGCCGTCACAAACCACCACGTCGGCTTCACCGCGGAACAGACCATCACCCTCGACATGCCCAACGTAGTTAAGGCGTTCGCTGGCGGCCAACAAGGCTGCTGCGGCGCGCACCTCGCGCGTCCCTTTATTCACCTCGTGCCCGATGTTCAGCAAACCGACTCGAGGACTAGGGTTGGCGGTCAGCTCAGTAACCGCTGCAGACCCCATAAGCGCAAATTCGAGCAACTGTTCGGCCGAACAGTCGACATTCGCCCCCAGGTCCAGCACATGACAGTCATGCCCAGCGACCGGCAGCGCCGCCATGATGGCTGGTCGCTGCACGCCCTCAAGCATGCCCACGATGGACCGCGCCAACACCATCAAGGCGCCCGTATTGCCCGCGCTCAGACAGCCGTCTGCGTGCCCATCGCGCACCAGCTGCAAGGCGACGCGCATGGAGGCGTCTGGCTTGCCACGCAATACACGAGCAGGCGGATCCTCGGCCAGAATTTGCTCACTGGCAGGATGCAGGGTCACTTGCTCGAGGGGAAACCGGGCAGCAGAAAGCAGCGGCTTGATAGCATCCGCAGAGCCAACCAGAATCAAATGCAGGGAGGGATAAAGCGTAAGACTGCGAAGCGCAGCGGGGATAATGCAACGGGGACCGAAGTCCCCGCCCATCACATCAATCGCTAGGCGAATTGACGTGGACAAAACTTATTCGTCGTTGTCCTTGTTTACAACCTGACGACCACGGTAGAAACCGTCAGGAGAAACGTGGTGACGAAGATGAGTTTCGCCAGTGGTCTTGTCTACTGACAAGGCAGCGGAGGACAACGCATCGTGTGAACGACGCATGCCGCGTGCGGAACGGGACTTTTTGTTCTGCTGAACAGCCATGACTAATAAGCTCCTAAGCTCAGGTATCGCGTTTTAACTTGGCCAGCACGCTGAAAGGATTAGGCTTCTCAGACTTTTCCTCCAGCTCCGCCGTCTCAGGGCGATACCCTGGCGGATGCTGACATGTTTCCTGCGGGTGCATCGGAACTGCAGGCAAGGCCAGAAGCAGTTCGTCTTCGATCAGAGAAATCAGATCGAGCGGTTCTTCACCCACAATAACCGGTTCATAAAGACGGGGCAGCTGTTTGGCAGCCTCATCACTTTCGACAAAACCTACATCACACTCGCTGTCGAGCAGTACAACAACCTGCTCGAGGCAGCGCTGACAGATCAGCGGCGCATTGGTCTGATAGTGACCATGCATGGTGCCGATCCCCTGCTCGTCGCGGGAGAAGTGCAGTTCAACCTGCACATCATCTGCGGGAGCCGCCAACACCGCCGCCAAACGCTGCATGCTATCCGCCTTCACCACGCCTTTCAGGGTGATTTGGCGATCAACAAGCCGTGCCGGCTCAATGTATGAGGGTATGGTTCCAGACATAAGCGCGCAATTCTAGGGATCAGCGCCCCATCTGTCAAAACTATTTGCAGGCGCAATCACTACTGACGGTCGACTCGCCAATCTCGACAGACCAGCGCTAAGATGCCGCCTACGCAAACACGGAGAAACCCCATGCCCCGACTCATCCTGGCATCCAGCTCCAGCTACCGCAAAGCCCTGCTGCAACGACTGCACCTCCCCTTCGAGAGCGCATCACCCGACATTGATGAAACAGCCCTTGACGGCGAGACACCAGAACAACTGACGCAACGCCTCGCACTACAGAAGGCGCAAAGCCTGCAACAGACCTTCCCCAACCATCTGATAATCGGCTCGGACCAGGTGGTATTACTGGACGGCCAGCCGGTAAGCAAACCCGGCAGTCACCGCGAAGCGTTTAGACAACTCAGAGCAAGCAGCGGCCAGACCCTGACCTTCTCGACCGCACTCTGCCTGCTGAATAGCGCCAGCGGCCAACACCAGCTCATCGTAGAACCCTACAGCGTGACATTCCGGGCACTTGATGACGCGCAGATCGAGCGCTATCTGACACGCGAAAAACCCTACGACTGCGCTGGCAGCTTCAAATCAGAGGGCTTTGGCATCAGCCTGATACACCGCATGCAGGGCGACGACCCCAACAGCCTGATCGGCCTGCCACTGATCAGGCTGTGCGACATGCTCGCCAACGAGGGCATCCACCTTCCCTGAACCAGAATACCTCAGCGCAAAGCTGGTCCAGAGAAGCCCAGCTCGGTCGCCAACGCAGCACCCATGCTGGCACCCAACTGGCGAGTAAAGCGCTTGAAGGGTGACTCCTGATGCGTGAAATCAACCAGCTCTTCGGCACCAACCACATCCCGCGCCACCGCAGAAGTGCTCGACAACCCATCGATCAAGCCCAAATCCAGCGCCTGCTCACCCGACCAGATCAAACCGCTGAACATATCTGGCGTCTCTTTCAGGCGATCACCCCGCCCCGCCCTGACCTGACTAATGAACTGCTGATGCGTTGTATTCAGCACGCCCTGCCAGAACTCACGCTCCTCCGGCTTTTCAGGCTGGAACGGGTCGAGGAATGCTTTATGCTCACCAGCCGTGTATGTACGACGCTCTACACCCAACTTGTCCATAGTGCCGACAAAACCAAAACCGGCAGCAGTGACACCAATAGAGCCCACCAAGCTGGCCTTGTCGGCATATATCTCGTCTGCCGCAGCAGCAATGTAGTAGGCACCTGAAGCACCCAAATCGGTAATCACGGCGTAAACTTTGATATCAGGATGCAGCGCGCGCAGCCGCTTTATCTCGTCATAAACGTAGCCCGACTGCACCGGACTGCCGCCCGGACTATTGATCCGCAACACCACACCCTTGGTATTGGCGTCCTCAAAGGCATCACGCAGCGCACCCACCAAGTTATCTGCGCTGGCCTCTTCCTGATCCGCGATCATGCCGCGCAATTCGATCACCGCCGTATGCGGCCCGCCGACGCTGCTCGACTCCATCTGTGCCAGCGGCGAAAACAGCAGGATGGCACCAAATAGATAAACAAAGGTCAGGGCTTTGAAAAAGATGCCCCAGCGCCGCGAGCGCTTCTGCTCCTGCAGCGATGCCAGTAGGGTTTTCTCCAGCAACTGCCAGGCCTTCTTATCCTCGGTCGCTTGCGCGCGCTCCTCCCTGGAAACCATCTTGCCTTCGGTCCATTGATCATTCTGCATCAAGCTTCCCCTATCGCCATTTTTTGATTGCTCTGACGGGGCGCTTTCAACCAGCCCGTCAACTCGACAAATTCATCAATCAGGTGCAGCGGCTTACAGCGCAACAACTGCTCACGCGACTGCGCACCGTAGGTGACGCCAACACTGCCCATGCCAGCCTGCGTCGCCATGTCCAGATCAAAGGAGCTATCACCCACCATGAGCGCACGCGACGGCGCGCCATCCAGCTGCTCGAGAATCTCTCGCAGCATTTTTGGATGAGGCTTGCTTGCAGTTTCATCTGCACAACGCGTGGCATCGAAATAACCGAGCAGGTCGTGACTGCGCAACATACGCTCCAGCCCACCACGCCCTTTACCCGTCGCCACAGCCAACCGGTAACCCTCAGCGCGCCAACCATCCAGCGCCTCGCGTACACCTGGAAACAGCAAAACCGGCTGCGTTTCCTGACTGCGGTACTGCAGGCGATAGCTGTCAACCACTGCGGAAAGTCGCCGCATATCGGTTTCAGCTGGATACAACGCCGCAACCGCTTCTGGCAACCCCAAACCTATTATCCCGCGCACGGCAGACGGCGTCGGCACAGGCATATCAACATCCTGCGCCGCTGCTCGCATGGCAGAAACGATATGACCAATCGAATCTGAAAGCGTGCCGTCCCAGTCAAAAATCAGCGTATCAAACTCACGCATCGCGCAGCCGCCGCAACGTGTTATCCCAGGCAGGGCCGGGCTGGGCTTCGACCTTCAGCTCCTGGCCGCCCGCCATCACCACACGCAATGAGCGCGCATGCAGGAACAGCCGCTTACCGCCCAACTCACGCACTTCACGGGAGAACTCATCGTCACCGTACTTGGGATCACCGGCAATCGGGTGGCCGGCGTGTTTGGCATGCACGCGAATCTGATGGGTGCGCCCCGTGATGGGTCGCGCCTCAACCAGCGTGGCTTGATCACCGAAGCGCTCAAGTACGCGAAACTCGGTGAGACACTCCTTGCCTTCAGGATCGACCTCTACCATGCGCTCGCCGGAGCGCAGATTGTTTTTCTGCAACGGCGCATGCACCTTTTTGGTAGACGCTGGCCAGCGACCGCGCACCAGGGCTTCGTAGCACTTGGTCACGCCATCGCCGCGCAGAGCTGCATGCAGATGGCGCAATACGCTACGCTTTTTGGCAATCATCAGACAGCCGGAAGTATCGCGATCCAGACGATGCACCAACTCCATCTGCGGGCAATCGGGTCGCAGCTGGCGCATCGCCTCGATAACGCCAAAATTCAGCCCACTACCGCCATGCACTGCCAGCCCGGCGGGCTTGTTGACCACAATCAAGCCCTTGTCTTCAAACAAAATACCGGCTTCCAGCGCATTGAGAATCCCCTGCCCCACCAGTGCCGGCTCGTTGGGCGCAGGCAGGCGAACCGGAGGAATGCGCAATACGTCCCCAGCCTGCAGGCGGTAGTCTGGCTTGACCCGACCCTTGTTAACGCGCACCTCACCCTTGCGCAGAATACGGTAGACCAGCGTCTTGGGCGCACCCTTGAGACGGGTAATGAGATAGTTATCTATACGCTGCCCAGCCTGATCAGCATCAATCTGATCAAACTGGACCTGGACAGGAAGTTCGCTGGGGCTGTTTTTCATCCGCGCATGATACATTTTTTCATTCAATTGAAGCACTTAAAAAATGCTGCTATAGTCCAGCGAGCTGCCGCGTTTGCAGCCGGGGAGTCCAGCCCATACAAAGCTGCCGAGCCCCAGAAACAAAGCCATACGGTCTCCGCCTACAAACGAAAACGAATGATCGGCGCGACTGATGATTGCAACACTGCCTGCCATAAGGGCAGACAGACTATTAACCCGCTCGCGGACAACACGCTGAGCGGCACCCGATTCAGATGGGTAAGTGTTTAGGTGGAGATGCACAGCTTCAGGATAATGTGACGAGCGCTGACACTTGCCATTCAATGTGTCCCCGTTACCAGTCCCGCTGATTCCTCCCTAAGGACGCCTTGCAGCAACATCCGGGCAACACGCGAAGCCGGCCAGACCGCTGATCCGCACAACCTGCGTTGACAGCCACATGACCGCTCACCCGGCAGCATAAAAGCCTGCCGCCGCACAGAACCCTCTTGTTACCGCAAGACAGTCCCCAAGCAGTTTCTCTGTGTAGATGTAACAGATAGAACTGTCGTTGACGCTGCCAACCAGCAGCCGAGCGATGTGAACTCTGCTCCCGGGCAATCAGCCCGGGCCAGAAACACACCTGACACCGAACTCATGAGTCGCAGGTGCCGTACACGTGATATCCGTTTAGCCCTGGAATCACAACGGTACTTCATGAAAAGAATGCTTATCAACGCAACTCAACCCGAAGAGTTGCGTGTCGCCCTGGTAGACGGCCAGCGCCTTTATGACCTCGACATCGAATCCGGTGCACGCGAACAGAAAAAGGCCAACATCTACAAAGGCCGCATTACCCGCGTCGAACCCAGCCTCGAAGCTGCCTTCGTCGACTTCGGCTCCGAACGCCACGGCTTTCTCCCGCTAAAAGAAATCTCCCGCGAATACTTCTCCAAACAGGTAGAAGGTCGCGTCAATATCAAGGAAGTCCTCAAGGAAGGTCAGGAAGTCATCGTTCAGGTCGACAAGGAAGAGCGTGGCAACAAGGGCGCGGCCCTGACCACCTTTATCAGCCTGGCCGGTCGTTACTTGGTACTGATGCCCAACAATCCACGCGCCGGAGGCATCTCGCGTCGCATTGAAGGCGAAGAACGCAACGAACTGCGTGAAGCACTCAACAGCCTGAACGTGCCTGCCGACATGGGCATGATCGTGCGTACTGCCGGCCTGGGCCGCAGTGCCGAAGAACTGCAATGGGATCTGGATTACCTGCTGCAACTATGGGACGCAGTAAAAGGCGCCTCCGCCGAGCGTAGCGCTCCTTTCCTGATCTATCAGGAAAGCAACGTCATCATTCGTGCCATCCGCGATTACCTGCGCCAAGACATCGGCGAAGTGCTGATCGACAGCGAAACCGTGAAAGAAGAAGCCCTCAACTTCATCAGCCAGGTAATGCCGCAGTACGCCAGCAAGGTGAAGCTGTATGAAGACAGCGTACCGCTGTTCAATCGCTTCCAGATCGAAAGCCAGATCGAAACCGCCTTCGAGCGTGAAGTAAAGCTGCCCTCCGGCGGCTCTATCGTGATCGACCATACCGAAGCTTTGGTGTCCATCGACATCAACTCGGCGCGCGCCACCAAGGGCGGCGATATCGAAGAAACAGCATTGCAGACCAATCTGGAAGCGGCTGAAGAAATCGCCCGCCAGTTGCGCCTGCGTGACATCGGCGGCCTGATCGTGATCGACTTTATCGACATGAGCCCGGCCAAGAACCAGCGCGCCGTTGAAGAGCGCGTGCGCGAAAGCCTTGAGGCTGACCGTGCCCGCGTACAGGTTGGTCGCATCTCCCGCTTCGGTCTGCTGGAAATGTCCCGCCAGCGGTTGCGTCCCTCACTCGGTGAAACCAGCGGCATCGTGTGCCCCCGCTGCAATGGCCGCGGCACCATCCGCGACGTAGAATCGCTGTCACTGTCGGTGCTGCGCCTGATCGAAGAAGAAGCCCTGAAGGAACGCACCGCCGAAGTACGCGCGCACGTGCCGGTTGCCGTCGCCACCTTCCTGCTGAATGAAAAGCGCGAAGCGCTGGCCAAGACCGAAGCACGCACCAAGATTCGCATTCTGATTCTGCCTACCCCGCACATGGATACCCCGCATTTCGAAGTGCAGCGCCTGCGTGATGATCATGAATCAGTGCTGAACCACGAAAGCAGCTTCACCATGAGCAGCGAAATCGAAGCCGAAGAGCCAACCCCGGTCAGCCAGACGCGCGCCATCGTACGCCAGGAAGCCGCCGTAAAGGCGCTCTCCCCTGCCCGCCCGGCCCCCACACCGCCAGCGCCAGCGCCAGTGGAGGCCGTCCAGGCCGCCCAACCCAATCTGTTCAAAGGCTTGATCAAATCCCTTGTTGGCCTGTTTGCGCATGACGAAAGCAGCAGCGAGCCCGCCAAGGACGCCGAGCCAGCCTCAGCGCCCAAGCGCCCAGCACGCGACAGCAGCAACCGTAACAGTGATGAGCGCCGCAATAATCGCAATCGTCGCCAGCGCGGTGAGCGCAACGAGCGCAACAACAAGGGCGAACGCAACGATGGCGATCGCAAGCAGCAGACTCCACGCAATGAGCGCAGCAACAGCAGCGAGACGCCAGCAGAAAAGCCGGTCGAAGCAGCCCAGGGTCAAACCAGCTCACGTCGTCGCCGTCGCCCAGCCGATGCCGAGCAGCGCAGCAACCGTGACGATGATAACCAGGCCGCCCGTCAGCAGCCTCGCGAGCGTCGTCCGCAGCAGCGTCAAAACGAGCAGGAGCAGCAGGCTGAAGAAGTCAGCGTGAACGCCAGCACCGCTGAAGAGACCCAGGATAATGCAGCCGAGGGCAACGAAGGCGAGCGTCCGAAGCGCCGCTCACGCAGCAGCCAGCGTCGCCGCAATAACCGCCGTCGCCCGCAACAAGAGAACACCGGTAACGAGTCAGCAGAAACCGGCGATAGCCAGGACGCGAACACCGGCGAGCAACAGGAAACCAAGGTGGCCCCTGTCGCAGCTGCAGTCGCCAGTACTGACGCAGCGCCCGCAGAATCAGCCGCCGCGCCAACCGCCCCGACGTCCGACGCCAACTTGGCAGACGTTAAAGCACCGGTTGAAGCAGGCCTGAACGAGGCAGCCAGCAAGGTTGAAGCTTCGATGGAAGATGCAGTGGAGGCTTTCAGCCAGGCGCAACCGGTTGAGAAAGCCAGCGACGAAGCCGCAAGCTCAGAAGCTGTCGCCGAGACTGACGAAGCGGCTCCCGCGCAACGCCCGGCCCGCCGTCCACGTCAGGAGCGTCGTCGCCCGGCCGCTACCGCCGAAGCCCAGCCACAGGTTGCAGAGGCAGAGTCCACAGAGCAGCCAGCAGTTGCGGAAAACAGCGAACCTGCAACCGAAGCCGAGGCACAAACGCCAGTCGCAGCCAGCGAACCAAAGTCAGCGGAAACCACCACTGAGCTCGCAGCCGAGAGCAAGCCTGTTGCGAACACAGAGGTGCAGCAACCAGCAGTCGAAGCTGCCGCTGAGCCAGCAGCGATCGAAGCTGTCGAATCTGCGAGCAAGGCTGCAACCGAGCCCACGCCAGAGGTTGCGCCGGAGCCCGCCGCCAAGTCAGACAACAGCATTCCAGCCTTGACTGAAAGCGGTCGCGCCTACAACGATCCACGTGAGATACGTCGTCGCCAGCTCGAAGCCAAGCGTAAAGCGGAGGAAGCTGCGCAGCAGCCAGCCGAAGCCGCGCAACCTGACGTGCCAGCTACCGAGGCCAAGCCGGAAGCACCGGTAGCAGCCAGCGTAACCGCCGAGTCAAGCGAGGCTGCTGAAGAGGTCGTGAGCGCTCAAGCAAAACCGGACGATCAGCCAAAGCAGGCTGATATGCTGGAAAGCTCCGAGCAGGAAACCACAGCAGAGGCCAAGCCAAGCAACGACGGTAGCGAACCTGAGAAGGCTGAGCAAAGCACCGCCAAAGCTGAAGACGATGCCGAGCAAGCTGCGACAGAGAAGCAGCAAGAGAAAGAAAGCGATACCAACCGCCCCTAAGGGGCGGTACAAAAAAAGGGGATGCTTAGGCATCCCCTTTTTTTGTACCTGGCATAAGGCAGCTTCAGTTTCAGGCTGACACTTCACCCATTAGCGGCGGCTCCTGCTCAAGCTCCACACCAAAACGCTGGCGCACATCGGCAGCAATCTCCGCGGCCAACGCCAATATGTCTGCGCCACGCGCATTCCCGTAATTCACCAGCACCAGCGCCTGCTCTGCATGTACGCCCACATCGCCACGTCGTACGCCCTTCCAACCCGCCTGATCAATCAACCAGCCTGCAGCCAACTTGCATTCCCCCTGCGGCTGCGGGAAATGCGGCATCTGTGGATAGCCGAGAAGTAATGCATCGGCTGCAGCCTGGGGCACCAGCGGATTCTTGAAGAAACTACCGGCGTTGGGCAGCCGTACAGGATCCGGCAGCTTGCTGCGCCGGATAGCGCAAACCAGCTCACTGACCACGCGCGAGTCGGGCTGCTGCAAACCGGTTTCTTGCCACGCAACAGCCAACGGCGCGTAGCTCACGTTGATATAGGGGCGAGGCGACAGTTTGAAGCGCACTCGCAAGATGACGTAACGCCCGGGGTCGTGCTTGAACAGACTGTCGCGGTAGTCAAACCGACAGTCGGCGGCGTACAGGCATTTGACCTCCCCCGTGAGGCGATCCAGAGCATCCAGACTGCAAAACAGATCCCTGACTTCAACACCGTAAGCGCCAATATTCTGCACCGGTGCAGCCCCTACCGTACCCGGAATCAGCGACAGGTTTTCCAGCCCACTAAGCCCCAAGTCCAACGTCCAGCGAACAAAGTCGTGCCAGTTTTCACCAGCTGCAGCTTCAACCACTACGCTCTCTGAGCAGCGCGACAGCACGCGCCGACCGCGAGTACGCATCAATAGCACAAGACCCCGCACAGGTCCGGCCAGTACCAGATTGCTACCGCCACCGATCAGAGTCACTGGCCAGCTACTGCGCTGCGCCAGTGCCAGCGCAGCATGTAGATCGCTCTCGCTTTCGATGCACAGCAGGCGTTCTGCGCGCTCACTCAGCGCCAGCGTATTGAATGGCCGCAAATCGACCTGCGTTTGCAGCTGACTCATCTTGCCACCGAGGCGTCCAGCCAGGCATCCGCGGCTGTTTCAAGCATGTCCAGTACCTGTTCAAAGCCCTGCTCGCCACCGAAATAGGGATCCGGCACCTCCTGCGGCAACTCGGGAGCAATGCTCATGAACAGCCGAATTCGGCTGCGTGCAGTCGCCGGCGCGCGCGCCAGCAGGTTATCCAGATTACTTTGATCCATCGCCAGAATCAGATCGAATTCGGCGAAGTCGCTATCGCGCACGGCCCTTGCTCGCTGCTTCGAGAGATCGTAACCACGTTTGCGCGCAGCTGCTGTGGCCCGGCGATCCGGCGCCTCGCCTTCGTGATAGCCGCCGGTGCCGGCAGAATCAACCTGATAGCGGCTCTGCAGACCACGCTCCTGCAAGCGTGCCTCGAATACGCCTTGCGCACTGGGCGAGCGGCAGATATTGCCAAGGCAGACAAACAGGACCCGCGTTACGCTCTGGTTCATGCTTGCTCCAGCAATGCTCGCACACGCTCCAGGTCGGCCTGGGTATCCACGCCGGCAGGCAGCGTTGTACAGGCGTCGGCAACATGAATACGCACGCCGAACCACAGGGCACGCAACTGCTCCAGCGACTCTGCAGCCTCAAGCGGGCTTGCCGGCCAGGTGACGTAATCGTGCAGAAAGCCAACCTTGTAGGCATAAATACCGATGTGACGACGGAATGGAATGCCCGCGGGCAACGCGGCAGGGCCATTGGCAAAAGCGTCGCGACACCAGGGCATGGGCGCGCGACTGAAATACAGCGCAAAACCTTGCTGATCGCAGACTACTTTTACCGCGTTCGGGTTGAACAATGACTCACTATCGTCTATCGGCTCAGCCAGGGTGGCCATGCCGGCTTCAGGATGCATCAGCAAGCTGCCGGCTACCTGATCAATCACCGCAGGCGGAATCAGCGGCTCGTCACCTTGTACATTCACCACACAGGCATCATCAGCCAGCCCCAGCTTGCTGACCACTTCCTGCAGCCGATCCGTGCCGGAGGGATGGTCTTCGCGGGTCAACACCACGTCGGCGCCGAAGGCTTCGCAAGCGGCCACAATCCGCGAATCGTCGGTGGCGACGGTGACGGATATGGCGCCACTCTTACGTGCCTGCTCCCACACATGTTGCACCATGGGCTTGCCGGCAATCAGCTGCAGCGGCTTGCCAGGCAGGCGGGTTGAGGCGTAACGAGCAGGAATAATGACGTGAAACATAGGTTCAGCGGTCCAGTTTTTCGTCGGCGTCCAGCGCTCGGGCTTCGGTTTCCAGCATTACCGGGATGCCATCACGCACCGGATAGGCCAGACCATCTGCGCGGCACCAAAGCTCGCTCTTGTCCGCGTTCAGCACCAGCGGGCCTTTGCACAGCGGGCAGGCCAGTACATCTAACAGCTTTGGATCCATTGGTTTACTCCTGAATGGGTGGATACGGGGCGGAAGCAGTGGGCAAGGTGGCGAGCAAGGCAATAGCGAACGCATCGCTCAGCTCAGCCTCCACACTCAGATACCACCAGTTGTCCTGCGCCAGCGGTCGGCACTTCACTGCATCCTTCTCGGTCATTATGACCAACTTGTCTTTGGGTAAGTCGCTCAGCGACTCGGGTGAATAACTTGCGTGATCAGCAAAAACACGCGGCACATAATGAAAGCCGCACACTTCAAGCGTACGAAAAAAACGTTCCGGATTACCGATACCAGCCAGCGCTACTACCTCACGCTCGCCCTGCCACAGATCCAGCGGCACCTGCTTGCCACTGCGCAGGTGTATCAGGCTGGTGGGCCGTAACTGCATGGCAAAACGGCCGTCCTGATCCTGCACAGCACCGTTGCTGACCAGCAGATCTACCGAAGCCAAACGCTCGGGCGGCTCGCGCAACGGCCCCTCCGGCAAGCAGCGTGCGTTACCCAAGCCGCGCTGCGCATCAAGCATCACCAGTTCGACCGTACGCCCCAGCGCATAGTGCTGCAGACCATCATCGCTGATGATCAGATCAATATCGCCGTCGGCCAGCAGCGCTCGTGCCGCGGCCGGGCGGTCGGGATCTATCACCACCGGAATCTGAGCGCGCTGGGCGATCAACAACGGCTCATCGCCACTGTGCTGAGCATCGCCGGCAGCGTCGACGCGCCAGGGCAAGCTGGGCGGCGTGCCGCCGTAACCACGGCTAATCACACCCACGCGATAGCCATGCCCCCGCAGAAACGCGGCCAGCCAAAGCACCATTGGGGTCTTGCCGGTGCCGCCCAGCGTGATATTGCCAACCACAATCAAGGGAACCGGTGGTCGCCATTGTGGCGCCTGACCGTTCAGATAACGCTGCCGACGACGCTGCACCAACAGGCGATACAGTGCCGATAACGGGCGCAAGAGAACCAGCCAGCGGGCCTTGCCGTACCAGGCCCGCAACAGGCCTTGTTCAAGGCGTTGCTGCCACTTCATGACCAGGTGGCCATTGCCTGCCTGAGAATGGAGCACTGCAACAATCGCGCAACAACGCCCTTGGAAAAAGCATTCACTGCTGCTCGCTCGCTCCGATTTCGCTGGTGGTCAGGCGTAAACGACTGAAACCCAGCTGCCCCGCCGCATCCATCGCGGTAATCACGTACTGGTGCGGGGTTTGCGCGTCGGCGGTGATCACCACCGGCAACATATTGTCACCGCCGGATTCTTTCTGCAGCGCCGCCTTGAGATTGCTCAGGTTCGGATTCAACAGCGCTTTCTCGTTCAACGCCATCTCGCCGGTAGCAGAAATGGTGAGCTCCAGCTGTTGGATATTGCGACTCTCTACCCGCTCGCCGGAGACGGCTTGGGGCAAGTCCAGCTTCAGCTGGGTTTCGCGGGTAAACGTGGTGGAAACCATGAAGAAAATCAGCAGCAAGAACACCACATCAATCAGCGGTGTCAGGTTGACACTGACTTCCTCCGTTCTTTGCCGGCGAAAGTTCACGGTCAGACCCCCTTGCCGGCTGCCGCCGCTGCCGGAGCACGCTTGCTGTTGCCGTTCTCCTTGCTGCCATTGAACTCGACATCACGGTTGCCCTGCACTACCTCTACCAGCTTGGTGGCTTCCTGCTCCATGGCGATGACCAGTTCGTCCACACGACGCACGAAGAAGCGATGGAAGAAAACCGCCGGGATCGCCACGGTCAGACCCGCTGCTGTAGTGATCAGCGCCTTGGAGATACCACCGGCCAAAACGCCGGTGTTACCCGTGCCCTGAACCATAATGGCGCTGAACACGTCGATCATGCCAATAACCGTGCCCAGCAGGCCCAGCAGCGGAGTGATGGCGGCGATGGTGCCGAGCGTATTGAGATAACGCTCCAGCTCGTGCACTACCTTGCCGGCAGCCTCCTGGATGCACTCTTTCATGATGTCACGGCCGTGGCGCGAATTGGCCAGGCCGGCAGCGAGAATTTCGCCCAGCGGAGAATCGGCTCTGAGGGTTTTCAGTTTGACCGCATCGAGCTGGCCTTCCTTGACCCAGCGCCAGACCTGTCCAAGCAGGTTGTCCGGTGCCACGCGACTACTGCGCAACGCCCACAAACGCTCAATAACAATAGCCACGGCAATAACAGATGACAGAATGATCGGCAGCATCAGCCAGCCACCGGAACTGATCAATTCCCACACAAGCGATCCCTCCCCAAAATGGTTATTTACTCTAGCACAGACATCCCGCTGAAACGCCCTGTAACAGCAGTGCCCGCACCTTATTGTTCGTGCCAGAAACGCCGCACCTTCTCGCGCCAATGCCAACTGAGTTCAGGCTCGGCCTGACCACCCAGACGAAAGCGCACAGCGCCGGAGCCGGCAGTATAAACCGGTTCTACCGCCAGTTCCCGATATCGTGCCACAACCTTGGGGTGCGGATGCCCATAGCGATTGTTTGCTCCGGCACTGAAGACCACCCAACGGGGCGCCACCTGACGAATAAAGGCATAGGACGACGAACTGCCGCTGCCATGATGCGGTGCAAGGAGCACGCTGGCGTGACGCAGCGCCGGCAGCAGTTGATACTCACCTGCCTGCCGGATATCGCCTGGCAACAACACACTGCCCTGGTCCGTGGTGATCTGCAGCACACAGGAGCGGTCATTGGCCGCCGCCGCTTGCAGCGTGTTCGATAACACCTCAAAGCTGACGGCATCCCAAATCCAATGCTGCGGGCGACAAGGCTCCGCAGCCAGGTCAGGGGCCAGTCTATCCGGCTCCCCACTGATCACACGGTCGACCGGGAGGCGCTGGTGTATCGCCAACGCTCCACCGGCATGGTCATTGTCTGCATGGCTGATCAACAGCATGTCCAGCCGGCTAACCCCGCTGGCCAGCAGCGCCGGCAACACACCGGCCTCACCCAGGTCAAAGCCGCTAGACAGCCTTGCCCCCGCGTCGTACAGCAGATCGTGCTCTGCAGTCTGTACATGGATTGCCAACCCCTGCCCCACATCCAGCACTGTCACTTGCAGCTGCCCGTGTTCCGGACGCTGAAAATCAGGGAGCAGCAGAGGCAGCAGACACAAACCGGCGGGCAACCACAGCAAACGCGTCAACGGGCTGAGCAACATCAGGCTGCCAGCCAACGCACATAGCCAACCCCACCAGCCGGGAAACGCAAAATGCAGCAGCGGACTAAAACCTGCAACCCAGGCCAGCGCATCAAACAACAGCGATAAAGCAACGGCTGCGTACTGCAAAAACAACGGCCAGCCGGTCAATAGCTCCACCAATGCGCCAAGCAGCGCCAGCGGTAGCACGAGCAAACTGAGACAAGGGATCGCCACCAGGTTGACCAGCAATGCCGACGCGCTGCTCGGCATACCCCACAACACCAGCCAAGGCCATAATCCCAGATACACCACCCACTGAGCGCTACCCCAGCGCGCCCAGACGCTATGCCTAGCCAAACGCCCACTGAGACCAAAAATCAGCACACCCACCGCCATGAACGACAACCAAAACCCGGCACGCAGCGGCGCGGCAGGATTCAGCGCGACCACGACCACCAGCGCCGTCAGCCAGATCAGCGACGGGCTGGGCTTACGCTGCCAGAGCTGCACGCAACAGACCAAGGCGCACATCAGCAATGCGCGTTGCACCGGCACCCCGAGCCCAGACAGAACGGCGTAGGCGGCTGCCGCAGCGAGCGCCACCGGCGCAGAGAGCCACAGCTGCGGCCATGCCCAGGCGAACCGCCCCCAGCGCAGCAGTTGACGGGTAAGCCAGAACACCGTCAGTGCGAGCATGCCCACATGCAGCCCTGAGATCACCATCAAATGACTGGTGCCGGTGGCCTGCAACACGTCCCAGTCAGCATCACGCAAACTCGACTTATCCCCCAACAGCAGTGCCAACAGCCGCTGCCCATCAGGTACTGGCGCCAGAGCCAGCGAGAAACGCGCGCGCAACGCCTCACGCCAGGACGAACTCTCAGAAAGCGACAAACGCTTCCCGCCGCGGACACTTCCCACGCCCCCGGTGCCCGAGGCATACAACCAGGCCTCGTAGTCAAAACTGCCCGGATTACTAAGCCCTCGGGGACGCCGTAAACGCGTCTCGAAAGACCAAAGTTCGCCGGCGGCTACCGGCTCACCACCCCACCAATGCAAGCGCAGATCCGGCAACGGTACGGCACTACCCTGGCGCCGTACCGACTCCAGCTGAAAACGCCAACCCGTCTCGGTCTGTTCCGGCAGCCCGGCAATACGCCCCTCCAGCTGCACCGTATGGCCGTTCAACGCTTGATCCAGGCGCTGCGCCATTGCCAAATGGTGAAAAATCAAAGCCCAAGCCAGCCCGCACAGCAAGCAACACAGTCCGCGACCTGCCAATGGCAGGCGCCAAAGCAGCAGCGCGGCTGACAGCAGCGGCACCAACCACCAGAGTAAAGGGAGTTGTGATAAACACAGGGGTAACAGCAAGCCTGCAAGCAGGCTGACCAGCAACAGACGCAGATCGCTCAAGCAAACATCCTGTAATCGACTATGCTGCCAGGCAGTAGTGCCCGTCTGACATTCCATGCATAATTGGCGCACGCCACAGTAGCCGAAACCCTGCGATGCCTCGCCGTCTATTCAAACGACTGATGCCCCATCCGGACCGAATCAAAGGCAGCAAATCCCTGCGCTTTATGGGCAACTTGCTACACGATCCGAATCTATGGCATCTCAACCGCCACAGCGTCGCACGGGCAATGGCGGTGGGTCTGTTCGTCGCACTCATACCCATCCCGCTGCAGATGCTGGTCGCCGCAGCAATTGCCGTACTGGCACGCTCCAACCTGCCGATTTCGGTTAGCCTGGTTTGGCTGACCAACCCGGTCACCATGCCCCCGATCTTCTACGCCCAGTACAAGGTAGGAACCCTACTGCTCGGCGCGCCTGAACGCGGCATGCCGATGGAACTCTCCATCAACTGGTTGATGGCTGAGCTGCACCACATCTGGCAACCACTGTTGCTAGGATCCTTACTGGTGGCCACGGTCACCGCCGCACTGGGCTACTGCCTGACCATGTTGTATTGGCGATGGTGGGTGTCGCGCAACTGGCAACGGCGCAAAATGCGAAACCGTCACCAGTCCTGATCACGGCTGTTCGCAGAGCTGCCCTTTTTTAAGCGTGAACACGCGATCCATCTGCGCAGCCAGAGCGAGGTCGTGGGTGACAACCAAAAAGGCGGTACGCAGCGTCTGGCTCAGTTCGAGCATCAGTTGCTGAATGCTCTCCGCGGTATGCTGGTCCAGATTGCCGGTGGGCTCATCCAGCAGCACGCAGGCCGGTTCATTGATCAAGGCTCGGGCAATGGCGACCCGCTGACGCTCGCCACCGGACAATTCCGCCGGTTTGTGGCCTACCCGCTCCGCCAGCCCGACCCGCTGCAGCATCGCTGTCGCGCGCTTGCGAGCTTCTGCTATCGGCGTTTTGCCTATCAGCAGAGGCATGCAGACATTCTCCAAAGCGCTGAACTCCGGCAATAAATGGTGAAACTGGTAGACAAAACCCAGATCAGCATTGCGCAATTTCCCGCGCTGGGTTTCCTGCATAGCCGATAACTGCTGACCGGCCAGCCAGACCTCGCCCTCAGAGGGGGTATCCAGCCCGCCTAGCATATTCAGCAAAGTAGTCTTGCCCGAGCCAGAGCTACCAACAATGGCAATCCGCTCGCCGCGATGCAGAGAAAAGTTAACTTGATCCAGCACGCGCAGACGTTGCGGACCAACCGCATACTCCTTGCTGAGGCTACGGCACTCGAGAACAACATCAGTCATAGCGCAGGGCCTCCGCCGGCTCGGTTCGCGATGCCCGCCAAGCGGGATACAGGGTGGCCAGGAAGCTCAGACTGAGCGCTGCACCGCAGATAATGAAAACGTCACTCCAGATCAGCTCCGACGGCAGATAACTGATGAAGTAGACATCCGAGCTGAGAAACTGAATGCCCAAAACGTGCTCAAGCCAGGCCACCATCTGCGATACGTTCAACGCCGCCAGCACACCCAGCACGCAACCACTGATGGTCCCGACTACACCGATGACCGAACCTTGGACCATGAAAATACCCATGATAGACGCCGGCGTTGCCCCGAGCGTCCGCAGAATGGCTATATCCGCCTTCTTGTCGGTCACTACCATGACCAGAGTAGAAATGATGTTGAAGGCGGCAACTGCCACAATCAGCATCAACAACAGACCGATCATGGTTTTCTCCATCTTGATCGCGGCAAACAGATTGCCGTGGGTACGCGTCCAGTCCTGCGCGTAGTAATCCCCGGGCAGCTCCTTGACCAGCTCCCAGGCCACCTTCGGCGCCTCGAACAGGTTATCCAGCTTGATACGCACGCCTTGTACCTGACCCGGCTGCCAGCGGTTAAGTCTGCCGGCGTCAGCTACATTGATCATCGCCAGCGAGCTATCCAACTCGGCACCGACCTTGAATACGCCCGCTACGGTAAAACGTTTGAGGCGCGGAAAAACACCCGCGGGGGTCACCGAGGCCTCGGGCAATACGAAGGTAAGCTTGTCGCCCACCTCCACGTTGAAGCGCTTGGCGATCAACTCACCAATAATGATGCCGAACTCGCCCTCAACCAAATTATCCAGCGAGCCGCTTTGCATGTGGTTTTCGATAATTGAAACAGTCTTCTCGGCAGACGGCTCAACCCCGGTGACCAGCACCGGCGCCACGCTACCGTCGTGGGTCAGCATCCCCTGCAACTGAATGAAGGGCGCCGTCGCCACCACCTTGGGATTGGCAATCAATTGGTCCGACAAGCCCTGCCAATCGCCAATAGGCTGATAGCCGTTGATGGTGGCGTGCGGCACCATTCCCAGGATGCGTGTGCGCAATTCACGGTCAAACCCGTTCATTACCGACAGCACGAGGATCATCACCATCACACCCAGCGTGAGGCCGAGCATAGAAATAAGAGAAATAAAGGAAATAAAGTGGTTACGACGCTTGGCACGCGTATAACGCAGCCCGATAAAGAACGGTAAGGGTCTGAACATGAAAAGCAGGTTACCTTATTAGCCGGGCTAAGCCGGTGAATTTTGAGCGACATGTTACACTGAACAGCAGCATTTGGTCAGCGCTGCAAAGGCGCCACACGAGATACGACATGCAAACAGACAATGATGACAAGCGGGAGTTCTTTCGCATTCAGGATCAGATCGCGCTGGACGTCAAGCCCATTGACGGACCCGATGCCGACCTTGGTAGCCAACATGGCCCGTTGTTTGACCTGCTGACCGACATGCACATGCTCGACTATGAGTCGCAACACTTGTTACGGCAGATTTCCGAGCGCGATCGCGCCCTCGCTCAGTACCTCAAAATCATCAACAAGCGTATCGACCTGCTGGGTAAAACCCTAGCCGTTGAGCTATCTGGTGATTTTGGCGAGCCAGTCCGGGTCACCATAAGCGAGGGCGGCATGTCGTTTGAGTCGGACACTGCCTACCCCAACGACACCTGGTTGGCTGTACGCCTGATTCTGCTACCTGCACCATTAGGACTGGCGCTTCCCGGCAGAGTGGTGCGCTGCGACCCCACCGATACTGCAAACCGCTGGACGCTCGGCGTAAACTTTGATGTGCTGACCGACGCCCAGCGCCAACTACTTGCCCGGCATATACTGCAAAAACAGGCACAGGATATACGTGCCGCAAAATCGACTGAAAGGACCTCGACATGAAACCGCTACTAAACGCTCTCTTTCTCGCCAGCACCCTGCTGGCTGCCAGCCCACTACACGCTGACACGCTAAGCATACCGGTTGGCGAACAGAGCAGCAGCCAGGCGACCGCCCTACCCCAACGCGGCGCCAGCTTCGACGCCGTGCTGCGCGGCTGGGGTGAACCAAGTAAACGGCATGCAGCAGTGGGCCAGCCGCCAATAACCCGTTGGGACTATAACGGCTTCAGCGTGTATTTCGAGTACAGCCACGTGATCGACAGCGTGCGTCAACACACACCCAAGGCGCCTTGATTCAATGCCGTTGATTTATGGTCACCGCGGCGCCCGGGGCGAAGCCCCGGAAAATACGTTAGCCAGCTTTCAGAAAGCGCTGGACGCTGGCGTCACCCGGGTAGAGCTGGACCTGCATCTGTCCGCAGACCAGCAACTAATGGTCATTCACGACCCCGCACTCAAGCGCACCACGGGAAGGCGCGGCAAGGTTGCCCAGCATAGCGCTGCGGAACTGATGCAACTGGATGCCAGACTTGGCCTGGCCGGCTGGCCAGAGCCCTGCCCGGTCCCCAGTCTTGAGCAGCTGTTCAGCCAGTTTCCCGAGTTCGAACACTACCAGCT
Source organism: Halopseudomonas sp. (assembly GCF_036960865.1). Lineage (GTDB taxonomy): Bacteria > Pseudomonadota > Gammaproteobacteria > Pseudomonadales > Pseudomonadaceae > Halopseudomonas. The sequence continues at coordinate 175,683 of NZ_JBALWE010000002.1, read as the reverse complement.
GGAAGTAAAAAGCGGTTCTGAGCGCCAGTCGCGCGTTGTGCTCAAGGCAGTCCAGCAACTGGTGGACAGCTTTCAGCTACACCACAAGGTGGTGGTGACCTCCAGCAGCCGCACCCTGCTCAAATACGCCAGAAAGTCAGGCTTCTCGCTGCCAACCGGGTTGGTTGAGGAGTACGGCCTGCTCGACCCGATAAAGGCAGCGCAGCGCTACGGCTGCGAGTATCTGATACTTAACTGGAAGTTGTGCAGCGCGCAGCGCCTGCGCCAGGCGCAGGCGGCGGGGCTGCACGTCTCGGTATGGACAGTAAACGAGCCCGAACGCCTGCAACGACTGGCGGACATGGGCGTGGACAGCCTGATTACTGACTACCCTCTGCGCGCAATGCAGCTGCTGAAGCGCAGCGCCTGAGCTGCGCATTGCTCCCGCGTCAAAATAACCGGTTCAAGCCGTCCAGCGCGGCTACCCGGTAGGCTTCCGCCATGGTGGGGTAATTGAAGGTCGTGTTTACGAAGTAGTTGATACTGTTGGCTTCGCCCTGCTGGTTCATGATGGCCTGGCCGATGTGCACAATTTCCGAAGCCTGGTCGCCGAAACAGTGGATGCCCAACACTTCTAGCGACTCGCGATGAAAAAGTATTTTCAGCATACCTACTGGCTCGCCACTTATCTGTGCGCGCGCCATGTTCTTGAAAAAGGCCTGGCCGATTTCATAGGGCACCTTTTCGTTGGTCAACTCCTGCTCGGTCTTGCCCAGCGAGCTGATCTCGGGAATGGTGTAGATACCGGTGGGGACATCATCCACGAAACGCCAGGCGTCGTTACTGACGATATTGCCTGCTGCCGAACGCCCCTGATCGAAGGCTGCACTGGCCAGACTCGGCCAACCAATAACATCCCCCACCGCGTAAATATTGGGTACCGCAGTTCGGTAGTTCTCGTCCACACTGAGCTGGCCACGGCCGTTCGGATGCAGCCCAATATTCTCCAGCCCCAGGCCATCGGTATTGCCGGTACGACCATTACACCACAGCAGCGCATCGGCCTTGAGCCGCTTGCCGGACTTGAGGTGTAACACGACGCCACGATTATCCGTGCCCTCGATCTTCTCGTACTCTTCGTTGTGGCGGATAAGCACGCTGTTATTGCGTAGGTGATAGCTCAGTGCATCGGAGATCTCGTCATCCAGGAAACTGAGTAGCCGCTCGCGGTTGTCAATAAGGTCAACCTTCACCCCCAGACCACAGAAGATCGAAGCATACTCACAGCCAATGACGCCGGCACCGTAGATAATCAACGTACGCGGCGTGTGGTTGAGGCGCAAAATAGTGTCACTGTCGTAGATACGCGGATGGCCAAAATTGACGTCAGATGGGCGGTAAGGCCTTGACCCGGTCGCGACGATAATTTCCTTGGCTATCAGCTTTTCCACCACACCGGTGTTGTTCACCAGCTCGATGGTGTGCTCATCGGCGAAGCTGCCCTTGCCGAAAAAGACATCCACACGATTACGTGCGTAGTAACTGGTGCGCGAAGCCACCTGCTTGGCCATCACCTTTTCCGCGCTTTTCAATACGTCCGGAAAGGGAAACCAACGCGGATCGCCAATCGCGCGGAACATGGGGTTAGTGTTGAACTGAATGATCTGCTTGACCGAATAGCGTAGCGCCTTCGACGGGATCGTCCCCAGATGGGTGCAATTACCGCCTACTTCCTTTCGCTCTTCCACCACGGCTACCTTGCGGCCGTGCTTGGCGGCGTTCATCGCTGCGCCTTCACCTGCCGGGCCAGACCCCAGCACCACTACATCGTAGTTGTATACGGCCATTCAGTAGTTCCTTGTATCGCAGATAAGACAGGAGATATCAGATAGCAAACCGGTGCAGACAACCCACTAGAGCATCAGGCACAAGCATCAGGATGAGATACCAGATGCGGGGATTCCCTCGACCACGCAGACAACACTACTACCCTCGGTTAGCAGCGCTGCTACAGCGCCACCAACCTAAGACGTTTACCGAGGGTCTGCTAGTCGACTTTGGTGGCGTCGCGGGCCAGCTTGAACTCTTCACTGCGTGGGGTTACCCCTGCGTTGGCAGTTGCTTCCTCACATTTGGCGGTATCGCCACCACAAATGCCGCACGCCTTGTCCAAGCCAGTCGCACCTATACCACCGCAGGAGCCCGCTATCGGCTTTCGCCCCATCATTACGCCGACCGCCATACCGGCAACTATCAGCAGCATCAGGGGAAATACCAGAAGCCAAACCATGGTTTACTCCTCGCTCTGAGCCAGAGCATTGAATGGCGGGGTTCCCTTGGAAACAAAGGCCTCCCCGTCGCGAATAACAAAAAAGGCAGGGATCTCATGCGCTATCGCGTAATCCCAACCGCGATCCTCACCCATTATCATCAATAACGTGGAGAGCGCATCAGCCTCGGCCGCAGTTTCATCCAGCACCGTAACAGCCGCAAGCTTGTGCATAACCGGGTGGCCTGAGCGGGCGTCAAAGGTGTGCGAAAAGCGCTGCCCGTCGACCTCGTAATAATTACGGTAGTCGCCGGAGGTAGAGACGCTCTCACCATCGAGCGCGAGAATCATCTGTGCCACGCGCTCGTCATCACGCGGCTCTTCGATAGCAATTCGCCAAGGCCGATTACCCGGTTTGCGGCCAGCAGCCTTGAGCTCTCCCGTCATCTCCACCATATAGTTTGTGACGCCATAGCTCGCCAACCGTTCCACCACACGGTCGATCATATAGCCAGCCGCCAGGCTGCTGAGATCCAGCGACAGCGCGACATCCTTGCACAGCTGACCATCCTCACGGATATGCAGGTGCTGCTGCCCTACGTTTAGCATCGTGGCCTTCAGTTGCTCAGGGTGCGGGGCCTGATGCTCTTCACCGCCGTGAAAGCCCCACAGCTTCAGCAAGGGCGCAACGGTGATATCAAAAGAGCCATCACTGTCTGCATACAGCTGATCCGTTAGGCGCACCATATCGGTCACCGACTGAGGCATGGGCATGCACGTGCCGGCTGCGGCCTGGTTGAAGTAAGCAAGATCTGAGTCACTGCGCCAGTTGGAGACCTCCTTGTCGAAGCGCGCGAGCATATTCTCAATATCCTGCTGCAGCGCCTCCGGTTCTGGCGAGTGTTCGGAAGGAACCCACTTAATGGAATAGGTACTGCCCATGGCAGCGCCGTACATTTCCGCTACCGGGTCTACAGAATTGAAACAGCCCGTTAGGGCTGTTGCCAAAGCAACAGCAATAACGGGCTGGCAGAAGCGCAAGGACATCTTAACCGCCAAAATCATCGAGCAGAATATTCTCAGGTTCTACCCCCAAGTCCTGCAGCATCTTGATGACTGATGCGTTCATCATCGGCGGGCCGCACATATAAAACTCGCAGTCCTCCGGCGCCGGGTGGTCCTTCAAGTAGTTTTCCAGCAAGACATTATGGATAAAGCCGGTGGGGCCTTCCCAGTTGTCCTCCGGTAGCGGATCGGACAGTGCCAGATGCCACTCGAAGTTATCGTTTTCCTCGGCCAGCTTGTCGTACTCATCAACGTAGAAAGCTTCACGCAACGAGCGCGCACCATACCAGAAGGTAATTTTGCGCGAGGAGTTCAGACGCTTGAGCTGATCAAAGATGTGCGAGCGCATTGGCGCCATCCCGGCACCGCCACCGATAAACACCATCTCCGCATCGGTATCCTTGGCAAAGAACTCACCAAAGGGACCGTACACAGTGACCTTGTCACCAGGCTTAAGGCTGAAGACCCAAGAAGACATCTGACCTGGTGGCAGATCATCACGACCCGGCGGCGGCGAGGCCACGCGGATGTTGAACTTCACCAGTCCACGCTCTTCCGGATAATTGGCCATCGAATAAGCGCGGATCACGGTTTCGTCGACCTTTGAGACATAGCGCCACAGATCGAACTTGTCCCAGTCGCCCCGAAACTCGGGCTGAATATCGAAATCCTTGTAGGCAACGGTGTGCGGCGGGCACTCCAGCTGCACATAGCCACCAGCGCGGAAATCAACGTTCTCGCCTTCCGGCAGCTTGAGTGTCAACTCCTTGATGAAGGTCGCCACGTTGGGATTGGACTCAACGGTACACTCCCACTTCTTGACGCCAAACACCTCTTCGGGCACTTCGATCTTCATGTCCTGCTTGACCGGCGTCTGGCAGGACAAGCGCCAGCCCTCTTTGGCCTCACGCTTGGTGAAATGCGACTCTTCAGTCGGCAGCATCTCGCCACCGCCGCTTTCCACAATGCACTTGCACTGCGCGCAGGTGCCACCGCCACCGCAGGCGGAGGAGAGGAAAATGCCATTGGCCGATAGAGTGTTCAGCAGCTTGGAACCGGCAGCAACCGTCACAGTACGCTCACCATTGATTTCAATGGTGACGTCGCCACTGCTGACCAGTTTCGAACGGGCGATCAGAATGATGGCAACCAGCGACAATACGATGGCTGTAAACATCCCGACGCCCAGAAAAATTTCCATGTTCATCAGTTACAGCTCCTCTTTACAGTTGCACGCCGGAAAAGGACATGAACCCCAGGGACATCAGACCCACAGTGATGAAGGTGATACCCAGGCCACGCAAGCCATCGGGTACATCGCTGTACTTCAGCTTTTCACGGATCCCAGCCAGCGCGATGATGGCCAGCGCCCAGCCGATACCCGCGCCAGCGCCATAGACCACACTCTCACCAAAGGCGTAGTCACGCTCTACCATGAACAGTGAGGCGCCCATGATGGCGCAGTTCACCGTAATCAGCGGCAGGAAGACACCCAGTGCGTTGTAGAGCGCAGGCACGAATTTGTCGAGCAGCATTTCCAGGATTTGCACAATGGCTGCGATCACACCGATGTAACTCAACAGACCCAGGAAACTCAGGTCCACATTCGGCAGACCGGCCCAGGCCAGCGCACCGTCTTTCAGCAGATAGGTGTAGATCAGGTTGTTAGCCGGAGTAGTGATGGCCAGAACGACAACCACTGCCACCCCCAAGCCGATGGCGGTCTCTACCTTCTTGGAAATAGCGATGAACGTACACATCCCCAAAAAGAAGGCAAGTGCCATGTTCTCAACAAAGATCGCCCGTACCAGCAGGCTTATGTAATGTTCAATCATGGCTTACATAGCCTCCTTCATAGCGCGAGTCTGAGGCGCCATCTTGAATTCCGGCGCTTCAACTTGATCGGTCTTCCAGGAGCGCAGGCCCCAGATGATCAGGCCGATAATGAAGAATGCAGACGGTGGCAACAGCAACAAGCCGTTCGGCTGATACCAGCCACCGGCGTTGACCACCGGCAGAATCTCGATACCGAACAAGCTGCCAGCACCCAACAATTCGCGCACAGTCGCAACGCAGATCAGAATGAAGCTGTAACCCAGACCATTGCCGATACCATCCAGAAAGCTCATGTGTGGCGGGTTCTGCATGGCGAAAGCTTCTGCACGCCCCATCACAATACAGTTGGTGATGATCAGACCAACAAACACCGACAGCTGCTTGCTGATGCTGTAGGCGTAGGCCTTGAGCACTTGATCGACCACGATTACCAAGGAGGCGATGATCACCATCTGCACGATCATACGGATCGAGCTGGGGATCTGGTTGCGCACTACCGAGATAAACAGGTTTGACAGCGCGGTAACCGAGGTCAGTGCAATACACATAACCAAGGTGACATTCAGGCTAGTGGTTACCGCCAGCGCAGAGCAGATACCGAGAATCTGCAGCGCGATGGGGTTGTTGCTGAAAATAGGATCGAAGAGCACCTGCTTGGCGCTTTGCTTAGCCATGATTATGCCTCCCCTGCACGAAGATGATCGAGGAACTCGCCAAAGCCGTCTTTACCCAGCCAGAAACGCACCAGGTTTTCCACGCCCCGACTGGTCAGGGTCGCACCGGCCAGTGCATCTACCTGATGCTCAGCATTCGGACTGTTGCTGTCTACGCCACCCTTGATGACGCTGATATCAACGTCACCGGACTCGTCGTAGACCACCTTGCCGGTCCACTGCTTCTTCCAGTTCGGATTATCTACCTCACCACCCAGACCGGGAGTCTCGGCATGTTGATAGAAGCCCAAACCCACCACGGTTTTCAGATCGCTTTCCAGCGCCATGAAACCGTACAGGGTGGACCACAGGCCATAGCCATGAATCGGCAGAATCAGCGTTTCGATCTCGCCTTGCTCGTCCTCTACCACGTACACCGTAGAGTAATACGCCTGGCGACGAATGCTGGCGATATCGGCTTGCGGATCCATGCGCGCGGAGGTCGCTGGATCCTTGGCGGCTTTTTGCTGATCGTAGGTCAGCGGGTCTTTCGCATCGCTGAACTCACCGGTGCGCAGATCCACCAAGCGCGGCGTGATCTGCTTGAACTGCTCCTGCACGCTTACGCCTTCTTTATAAAGACCAGCGATCTGCAGAATGTTGCGCTGTTTGTCCTGCAGCTGGTTGGTTACCTGAACCGGCTTGAGTGCAACTGCAGCGGCAGAAACCACTACAGAGCAAACCAGACAGACCAGGAGCGCAACCGTCAGCGTGCGGACAACGGATTCTTTCTTACTGGACATTGCGAGCAAGCCTCCGTTTGATGTTGGCCTGAACCACAAAGTGGTCGATGAGCGGTGCGAACAGGTTGGCGAACAGGATCGCCAGCATCATGCCTTCGGGGAAAGCCGGGTTGACCACACGAATGAGGATCACCATCAAACCGATCAGTGCACCAAAAATCCATTTACCGGTATTGGTCATGGAGGCAGACACCGGGTCAGTCGCCATGAAGATCATGCCGAAAGCAAAGCCGCCCACGACCATGTGCCAGTACCAGGGCACCGAGAACATCGGGTTGGTGTCTGACCCAATAGTGTTGAACAACACACTGGTGGCGATCATGCCGAGCATCACGCCAGCCACGATGCGCCAATTGGCAATCTTGGTCAGCAGCAGAACCGCGCCACCGATGAAAATGGCGAGCGTAGAGACCTCGCCCATCGAGCCCTGGATGTTGCCGTAGAAGGCATCCCACCAGGTGATGCCCTGGGCAACCACTTGTTCAATGCCACCGGAAGCCGCCATGCTCAACGCTGTAGCGCCGGCAAAGCCGTCCACCGCCGTCCAGACTGCGTCACCCGACATCTGCGCCGGATAGGCGAAGAACAGGAATGCGCGGCCGGTCAGTGCCGGGTTGAGGAAATTCTTGCCGGTACCGCCAAAGACTTCCTTGCCGATCACCACGCCAAAGCTGATACCCAACGCAACCTGCCATAGCGGAATGCTCGGCGGCACGATCAGGGCAAACAGAATCGAGGTGACGAAGAAACCTTCGTTTACTTCATGCTTGCGGATGGAAGCAAAAATCACTTCCCAGAAACCGCCAACCAGGAAGGTCACGGCGTACACCGGCAGGAAGTAGGCAGCACCATGAATCAGGTTGTCCCACAGGCTGTCGGGGTTGAAGCCGGCGAACAGTGAGATCAGCGCGATACGCCAGTTATCCTGGGCTGCCAGCAGGTCTGCATTACCTGCATAGATGCTGTTGGCCTGATAACCGATGTTGTACATACCGTAGAAAATAACCGGGAAGGTACAAAGCCATACGGTAATCATCATGCGCTTGAGGTCGAGACCATCACGCACGTGGGCGGTAGTTTTGGTGACACTGCCCGGGCGATAGAAGAAGGTATCAACGGCTTCGTAGAGGGCATACCACTTTTCGTGCTTGCCGCCCTTCTCGAAGTTGTGTTCGATCTTGTCGAGGAATGCGCGTACACCCATGACTTAACCCTCCTTCTCAATGCGAGTCAGGTTATCCCGCAGAATCGGGCCGTATTCGTACTTGCCAGCACAGACATAGCTGCACAACGCCAGATCCTCTTCATCCAGCTCCAGACAACCCAGCTTCTGAGCCATCTCGGTGTCACCCACGATCAGGTAACGCAGCAGCTGTGTCGGCAGGATGTCCAGCGGCATGACCATTTCATAGTTGCCCACCGGAACCATGGCGCGCGGGCTGCCGTTGGTGCTGGTGTCAAAATTGAACAGTCGCGAAGGCGCCAACTTGGAAATAAAGATATTCAGTACCGAGTGCTTATTCTTGCCTGCACGCAAGTAGTGCAGCAGCTGGCGCTCGTCACCTTCTTTCAGTACCGACACCTGAGAGTGGAAACGCCCCAGATAGGCCACCGGACCACGCGCCATGCGGCCACCAAAAACAGAACCGGAGATCACCCGATTATTCGCCGGGGCCAGTTCCCCCGCGGTGAGTTCTTCCAGGTTGGCGCCCAGACGGGTTTTCAGCAGGCGCGGCTTTTCAACTTGCGGGCCAGCGAGTGCCACGTAGCGATCAGTCCAGATCTTGCCTTGGGTAAACAGCACACCCACTGCGATGACGTCCTGGTAGTTGATCTGCCACACCGTCTTGCTTTCATTGACAGGGTCAAGGTTGTGGATATGCGTTCCTGCCAGACCAGCGGGATGCGGACCGGCAAATTCCTCGGCATTCACACCAGTGACCGACTCACCAGGCAGGCTCACACCTTCAGCCTTGCACAGCCAAACCTTCGCCAGGCGCGCGAGCACCTTGAGGCCATTCTCGAAATCGGCAGCGTGTTGCTTGATGATGACAGCCGGATCGGCCGCTAGCGGATTGGTATCGATCGCGGTAACAAAAATGGAGCTGGGCTTGCCGTCGACCGCTGGCGTTTTACTGAACGGCCGCGTGCGCAGAGCTGTCCACAAACCGGAGTTGATCAGCTGATCACGTACCGCCTGCGGGTCCAGCGCGGTAAGCTGCTCTGCAGAATGGGCGTCGAAGGGAACTTCGTCATCACCGTCAATCTCGATAACAACAGATTGCAGCACACGCTTCTCGCCACGATTGATAGCACTGACGATACCGGCAGCGGGCGAAGTAAAGATGACCCCAGGCGTTTTTTTATCACTGAACAGGAGCTGACCCAGCTTGACCCGGTCCCCCTCGCGCACCTCCATAGTGGGCTTCATACCATGGTAATCGAAGCCTACTACAGCGACACTGCGTACCTGACGGGCGTCATCGATACGCTGCTCGGGTGAGCCGGTGATTGGCAGATCCAAGCCCCGTTTGATTTTTATCATACGAATAGCCTAATCACTAGTTTGGAATCTTTAAGGGCGGGCTGCTGGTGCGGAGCACAACAAGCTCTGGCGGAATGGCTCTTGGCAACAGACACGGAATCAGGGCGAGGCAGCCACAAACCCCCATCAAAAATCCCGCTAAGTATAAGGTTCCTGCCCAACCAATGCTACTCAGCCCCTTGGTTTTTTCCGGTTTTTAATCGACCACATTGATGAAATCTATGGCGCTGAAAGCCGCGCCATTGCAGCCATTGGCGTACACTGAAACACTGCATTACCAAAGCGGAGATAATCATGCGTGCCCCCTACCTGCTGCTTGCCAGCCTGTTACTGACCAACACCGGCCAAGCCAGTACCGAGCGCTTCGAGCAGGCCAGCTTTGCCGACAGCATCACCGTGCAAAACAGTAACCAAGTATTGCAACAGCGTAGTCGCTATCTGCTTGAGTATCTTTTCGTCGATGTCTACAGCGCCGCGCTTTACGCAGACGAGAACAGCCAATTAGCTTCGCTGCTGACCAGCAATGATCCGTTACGGCTCGAACTGTACTACTACCGATCGATCAAACGCGGCGACGTAATCAAGGCCGCCTGGACTGCCTTGAACCGTCAGTACGACGCAACGACCCTGGCCGAGCTCAAACCAAAAGTGGATCGCCTGCATGCCACCTTCACGGACATTCAAGCCGGCGACCGCTACAGCCTCACTCGCCTGGACGACGGCGCCCTGGTACTGCAACTCAACGGCGCAACCGTTTTCACCAGCAATGACCAGCAACTGGCCGACGCCTATCTGGGCATCTGGTTGCGGGCAAACGGCCTGTCAGACGACCTACGTAACGCGCTGTTGAACTGAGCAAGGCAAATCACAGGCAACAAAAAAGGCGCCTAAGCGCCTTTTTTGTTGCAGCAACTGCTAATCAGGCCGGGAAAGCCGGCGGATTAACGTGCGCCATGTCTTCCAGAATACGCACAACCTGGCAGCTGTAGCCGAACTCGTTGTCGTACCAGACGTACAAAATCACGCGATTGTCATTGCAGATAGTGGCTTCGGCATCCACCACGCCGGCGTGACGTGAACCAACGAAGTCCGAGGACACCACCTCTACCGAGTTGGTGAAGTCGATCTGCTTGTGCAGGTCAGAGTGCAGCGCCATGTGGCGGAGGTACTCGTTTACTTCGTCACGATCGGTCGACTTTTCCAGGTTCAGGTTGAGAATGGCCATGGAAACGTTGGGCGTCGGCACCCGGATAGCGTTACCGCTCAGTTTGCCAGCCAGCTCCGGCAGTGCCTTGGCAACCGCTTTGGCCGCACCGGTTTCAGTGATAACCATGTTCAGCGCCGCACTACGGCCACGACGATTACCCTTATGGAAGTTATCGATCAGGTTCTGGTCGTTGGTGTACGAGTGCACGGTTTCAACGTGACCGTTGACGATGCCGTACTTGTCGTTAATCGCCTTGAGCACCGGCACGATGGCATTGGTGGTACAGGACGCCGCGGAAATGATCTTGTCTTCCGGGGTAATGGCAGCGTGGTTGATACCATGCACGATATTCTTCAGGTCGCCCTTGCCCGGTGCCGTCAGTACTACCTGTGCTGCACCCTTGCATTGCAGGTGCTGGGACAGGCCAGCCTCATCACGCCAGACGCCGGTGTTGTCAACAATGATGGCGTCGTTGATGCCGTAGCTGGTGTAGTCGATGCTGGTCGGGTCGCTGGCGTAGATAACCTGAATCAGGTTGCCGTTGGCCGTCAGCGTGTTGTTCTCTTCATCAACGGTAATGGTGCCTTGAAAGGAGCCATGTACAGAGTCGCGACGCAACAGGCTGGCGCGCTTGGCCAGGTCGTTAGCAGCACCCTTGCGCACCACGATAGCGCGCAGACGCAGGCCATCGCCGGCACCGGACTTTTCGATCATGATGCGTGCCAGCAGGCGGCCGATACGACCAAAACCATACAGGACCACGTCACGACCCTGACGACGCTCACCAGTGTGACCAATGACACTGCTCAGCTCGTCGCGTAGGAAAGCGTCCAAATCGTCGTTACCGCTCTCGCGGAATTTGTTAACCAGGCGAGCCAGATCGATGGACGCCGGGCCCAGATCCAGATCCAGCAGGGCTTTGATAACCGGGAAGGTGTCGTGTACCGACAGTTCGGTGTCGTCGATCTGACGAGCAAACCGATGTGACTTCAACAAACTGATTACCGAGCGATTGACCAGGCCACGACCATAAATGGACGTCACCACGTTGTGCTCACGGTACAGACGACCGATCAGAGGAATCATGGCTTCGGCGGTCGCTTCACGATCCGTCCAGCTTTCCAGACACTGCTCGAATTGGGCTTGAGTCACGGCTTTACCTTCCAAGTCTTGATAACTAAAGGGCGCATATTATGCTGTCAGCAGCCCGCCGAGGCAATGTCCTGTCCAAAAACAGCCCAAGATTGCCCCACGAGCAGGCTGACGGCGTTACACTTAGCCCCCTCTGGAACGGGCCGAATCGCGAGTGACGATGCGGCGCCAAGCTACGCGACCACTAAGAGCCTACTGCATGCCTGTAAACACCACCCTGCTATCGCCCCCCGCCACCCAAGGCCCTGGCTCCAAGGCTCACTGGGCCGGATTGCACGGCGCAGCACGGGCACTGGCCATCGCAGAGGCCGCCTCACAGCATCGCGGCTTGAGCCTGGTCATCAGCACTGACACCTCCGCCGCTGACAACCTGGAGCAGGAGCTGCGCTTCTTCTCACCGGCGCTACCGGTGCTCAGCTTCCCCGACTGGGAAACCCTGCCCTACGACCGCTTCTCGCCGCACCAGGACATCATCTCGCAGCGCCTGCGCACCCTGTTTCAGCTACCCCAGGTCGAACAGGGCATCCTCGTGGTACCCATGACCACCTTGCTGCACCGCTTGCCGCCACGCAGCTTTCTCGGGGGCTCGGTATTAATGCTGGAGCTGGGCCAGCGTCTGGACATCGAGCAGATGCGCCTGAACCTGGACGCCGCTGGCTATCGCTGCGTAGACACCGTGTATGAGCACGGCGACTACGCTGTACGCGGCGCCCTGCTCGACCTCTACCCCATGGGCAGCAAGCTGCCCTATCGCATTGATTTGTTTGACGATGAAATCGAAACCCTGCGCACCTTCGACCCGGAGAACCAGCGCTCGATCGACAAGGTGGAGCGAATCCACCTGCTGCCGGCCAAGGAGTTCCCACTCGACAAATCGGCGCTGACCGGCTTTCGGGCCCGCTTCCGCGAGCGCTTCGAGGTGGACCATCGCCGCTGCCCGCTCTACCAAGATCTGACCGAAGGCCTGGTACCACCAGGCATCGAATATTATCTACCCCTGTTTTTTGAAGAACTGGGCAGCCTGTTTGACTACCTGCCGCAGAACACGCAACTGTTTACCCTGCCGGGCGTTGAGGCCAGTGCCGAGCATTTCTGGAACGACGTTCGCAACCGTCATCTCGAACAGGGGGTAGACCCAACACGCCCGCTGCTGCCGCCAGCCGAGCTCTTCCTGCCGGTGGAAGAGTGCTTCGCCCGCATCAAGGCCTTTGCCCGCACCATCTGCCATCAGGCCGAACTGGCCGCCGGCGAGCGCGGTACCGACCTTGGCTGCCTGCCACCACCCGAGCTGCCCATCGACAACAAGCTCGACAACCCGTTACAGGCGCTGCAACGCTTTTTGCAGGGGCACGACGGCCGCACCCTGTTTGTCGCCGAAACCGCAGGGCGGCGGGAGGCACTGATCGAGCTGCTGGCACGCATTGATCAGCGCCCCCAGCAAGTCGACAGCTGGCTTGACTTTGTCAACGGCGAGCATTCGCTGGCCATGACCATCGCCCCACTGGATCAGGGCCTGCTTACCCGTTCGCCGGCGGTGGCGGTCATCGCCGAGAGCCAGCTGTTTGGCCAGCGCGTGATGCAGCGCCGCCGCCGCGGCAAGGCCACGGATATGGGTGACGCCATTATCCGCAACCTGACCGAGCTGCGCGAAGGTGCGCCCGTGGTGCATATTGACCACGGGGTGGGCCGCTACCTGGGCCTGACCAACCTCACGGTCGAGGACCAGCAGACTGAATTCCTGATGCTGGAATACGCCGACGATGCCAAGCTCTACGTGCCGGTGGCCAATCTGCACCTGATCGCCCGCTATTCTGGCTCGGAAGATGAAAATGCACCGCTGCATCGCCTCGGCTCCGAAACCTGGCAGAAAGCCAAGCGCAAGGCCGCCGAAAAGGTACGCGATGTGGCTGCGGAGCTGCTCGATGTGTACGCGCGCCGAGCCGCCCGCGCGGGCTTCAGTTTCAGTGCACCGGAGCGCGACTACCAAAGCTTTGCCGACGACTTCCCGTTCGAAGAAACGGCCGATCAGGAAGCCGCTATAAGCGCAGTACTGCAGGATATGACCAACCCGCAGCCAATGGATCGGCTGGTCTGCGGTGACGTGGGCTTTGGCAAGACCGAAGTCGCCATGCGTGCGGCCTTCCTGGCGGTGCACAGCGGCAAGCAGGTGGCGGTACTGGTACCCACCACCCTGCTCGCCCAACAGCACTACAACAGCTTCAAGGATCGCTTCGCCAACTGGCCGGTGAAGGTCGAGGTGATGTCTCGTTTCAAATCCGCCAAGGAGGTCAAGGCCGCCGTTGGCGAGTTGGCCGAAGGCAAGGTCGACATCATGATCGGCACCCACAAGCTGCTGCAGGAGGACGTCAAGTTTCAGGACCTGGGCTTGGTCATCATCGATGAGGAACATCGCTTTGGCGTACGCCAGAAGGAGCAGCTGAAAACCCTGCGCAGTGAAGTAGACGTGCTGACACTCACCGCCACGCCCATTCCGCGCACCCTGAACATGTCGTTTTCGGGCATGCGCGACCTGTCGATCATCGCTACCCCGCCGGCACGACGACTGTCGGTCAAGACCTTCGTCATGACCCAGCAGAAACCGGTCCTCAAGGAAGCCATATTGCGCGAGCTGCTGCGCGGTGGGCAGGTGTACTACCTGCACAACGAAGTGCAGACCATCGAGAAATGTGCCGCCGACCTGGCCGAGTTGATTCCCGAGGCGCGCATTGCCGTCAGCCACGGTCAGATGCCCGAGCGCGCGTTGGAGCAGGTGATGCGCGACTTCTACCATCGCCGCTTCAATATCCTGGTGACGACCACCATTATTGAAACCGGTATCGACGTGCCCAGCGCCAACACCATCATCATCGAGCGCGCCGACAAGTTCGGTCTGGCCCAGCTGCACCAGTTGCGCGGTCGAGTGGGCCGCAGCCATCACCAAGCCTACGCCTACCTGCTTACACCGGAGGGCAAGAAGGTCACCCGCGATGCAGAGAAGCGCCTGGAGGCGATAGCCATGGCACAGGATCTGGGCGCCGGTTTCACTCTGGCCACCCACGATCTGGAAATCCGCGGCGCCGGCGAGCTGCTGGGCGATGGCCAGAGCGGCCAGATCCAGGCAGTCGGCTTTACTCTGTACATGGAAATGCTGGAGCGCGCGGTAAAGGCCATCAAGCAGGGCAAGCAACCTGAGCTGGACCAGCCACTCGGTGGCGGCCCGGACATCAACCTGCGTCTGGCAGCACTGATTCCGGATGACTACCTGCCGGACGTGCACGCCCGCCTGATTCTATACAAGCGTATTGCCAATGCGACCGACGATGAGACACTGAAAGACCTGCAGGTCGAAATGATTGACCGCTTTGGCCTGCTGCCGGAACAGGTGAAAACGCTGTTCCGCGTCACCGCACTCAAACTGCGTTGCGAGCCACTCGGCATCACCAAGGTGGATGTCGGCGCCGAGCACGGACGTATCGAATTCGGCGCGCAAACCGAGATCGACCCCATGGTGCTGGTGCGCATGATTCAGGATAATCCGCAGCGTTATCGCCTTGAAGGCGCGACTGTATTCCGCTTCAATGCGCCCATGGGCGGCGTAGAGCTGCGCCTCAACACTGTAGAAGCATTACTCGACCGACTGGCGCAAGCGCCACAGGAAACACCCCCGAAAGGCAAAGGAAAACGCCCATGAAGCATTTGTGCAAGAAGCTCGGCCTGGCCCTGCTGGTCTCACTCGTCAGCACACTCGCCCTGGCGCAGTCAGCCGATGAATATCTGGTAGAGGTAGTCTTTTTCGGACAGCCGAATTCCCCTCTGGTGGTGGGTACGCCGCCGGATCTCGACTGGGCCGACAACGCCATCAAGCTGGATGAAACCACGCGCAGTGACGTGCGCGCGATCGATCCAACACGCTTCCGACTGGATCCGGATGTACGCAAGCTTGAGCAAAAGGGTTATCAAATCTACCTACACCAGGCCTGGTCCCAGCCGCTGGACAACAACCTGGACATCGCGCTGAGCAAGGGTCAGGCCGATAATGGCATTTTCCCGGTGCAAGGCCTGGTCAATCTCAGCCAGGACAAACTGATGGAAATCGCCGTGTCATTCTGGCGCAACCGCACGGCGAACGAGGTACAGATGAGTGGCGCCTCGGTCATCTCCGAACACCTGCACCAGAAGCGCGCTTTGCGCCTGAACGAAACCCATTATCTGGATCATCAGAGCTTGGGCATGCTGGTTCGCGTCAGCCGCTAAGCGCGGCTTGCCGCACCGGCGTCACACCGACGCCGGTTCGGCAATCAACTCACCCAACACCTGCTTTACCTGCTGCATGCCCTGAGCAATCACGGATTCGATGCCAGCCATGGTAATCACCTCGGTCGACTTGCCGGCTGCCGGGTTCACTACCAACGCCAGACAGGCGTAGGGCAGCTCCAGCTCGCGAGCCAGGGCGGCTTCGGGCATACCGGTCATACCCACCAGATCCGCCCCATCGCGCTCCAGGCGCACAATCTCTGCGGCAGACTCCAACCGCGGCCCCTGGGTAGCAGCGTACACACCGCCCTGCAGATAACTGAGCCCGCGTGCCTGCAACAGCCCGCCCAGACGCGCGCTGAGGGCCGCATCGTAGGGCCAGGAAAAATCAACGTGCACCACATGCTCCAGATCATCTTCAAAGAAACTGGAGGAGCGCCCCCAGGTGTAATCGATGATCTGATCAGGTACACAGAAGCTACCGGTAGTCAGCTGCGGATGAATCCCGCCCACCGCGTTGACCGCCACTATCTGCTGCACACCCGCCGCCTGTAGTGCCCAGAGGTTAGCGCGGTAATTGACTCGGTGCGGAGGAATGCGGTGCGGCTTGCCGTGGCGCGCCAGGAAGATCACCTCCTCGCGGCCCATGCGCCCGTGCACCAACGGCGCTGAGGGTCTACCAAAGGGGGTTTCGGGCCAGTCCTCGCCAAGTAACTCAAGCCCTTCCAGTTCGGTCAGGCCGGTACCACCGATAATTCCCCAGGTACTCATACATCGCTTCCCTCTGATACGTGCCTTGGCTCTTTCGACGATTTGACACCGTCCTGCTGCTCGCCCTGCTGCGCCTCAGCGCGCAGAGCGAGCGGATCAGGCAAATGCAGGGTCGAGGTCGGGAAGGCAACCTGCGCCTCATGCTCTTCGATGATGGCCAGGATTTTCAGCAGCACATCCTCTTTCACACGGTGATACTCCGCCCAAACCGGGGTAGTGAAGCAGTAAATAAAGAAATCTACCGAGGACGGCGCACAGCGGTCGAAGAAAACCATTTGCGTCTGGTCCTGATCGATATCCTCGTGCCCTTTGAGCATTTCACGCACCTTCTGCACGATCGGCTCCATATGCCCGATATCCGCGTAGCGGATTCCTATGTGCTCATATATGCGGCGATGCGTCATGCGCGATGGGTTCTGCACCACGATATTGTTGAAGATCGCATTGGGTACATAGAGCGGGCGCTTGTCGAAGGTGCGAATGCGCGACAAGCGCCAGCCGATGTGCTCAACCGTACCTTCAATATCGCGATCCGGCGAACGCACCCAGTCGCCCACAGCGAACGGCCTGTCGAGGTAAATCATCAGCCCGCCAAAGAAGTTGGCCAGCAGATCCTTGGCCGCAAAGCCGACCGCGATGCCACCGATACCACCGAAAGCCAGCACGCCTGAAACGCTGTATCCCAGGGTTTGCAGTACCACCAATGCAGCGGTAATGATGACCGAAGCGCGCAACAGCTTGCCAATCGCACTGACGGTAGTTTGGTCTACCGGCTTCTCACGGTAGCGGGGATCTACCAACCGCTTCTCGATCTGCTTCATCAGCCGCAGGATGAACCAGCACAACAGCACGATGAGCAGAATGCGCTGAATCTGGTCCAGCACATCAGCCAAGCCTTCATCCATCTGATTAGCGGTGATCCGCGCCGCCCACATCAACCCCATGGACCAGATTAGTACCCACGCTGGACGCCGCGCCGCATAGACCAGGGCATCGTCCCACATGTTGTGGGTGCGCTCGGCACGACGCTCGAGATGATCAAGAACGCGCTTGACCACGTAAGCCGCCACCAAAGCAGAGAGCACCACCGCGAAAACCTGGTATATCCAAGCCTCACCAATCAGCGGCATTTGTTCCAGATTAAGCTGTGCAGTCAAATCATCAATCGTTTCAATCAAACCAGGTCCAACTCCCTGAGTAGTGTGTAATGCATGCGCCACTCGGGGCGCGCTTTGTAATCCATCGGCACGCTAGCACGAGCGAGCATGCCCGACACGCCAGCAGACGGCTGCAGCTGCAGCTGCTGTGCGTGCACCAGCCCCTGCTCTGCTGCCGCCCGGTCGTTGCAGATCAGCAACATATCGCACCCGGCTGCCACGGCAGCATCGATCCGCTCGGGAATGCCGCCCACGACATGGGCGCCCGCCATACTCAAGTCATCACTGAAAATGACGCCCGAAAATTTGAGCTCTTCGCGTAATACCTGCTGCAACCAGTAACGCGAGAATCCGGCTGGCATGGAATCAACCTGCGAATACACCACGTGCGCCGGCATAATGCCGCCTAGCTGCCCCGCCAAGAGCGCGAACGGCTTCATATCTAGCGTACGAATCTGCTCCTCGCTGCGCTCATCGACCGGCAGCGCAAAGTGCGAATCGGCTTCGGCCCAGCCATGCCCCGGAAAGTGTTTGCCCGTCGCCGCCATCCCCGCCTGGGTCAAGCCATCAATGTAGGCGCTGGCAAGAAAGCTCACGCATTCAGGGTCACCACCCAACGAGCGGTTACCGATAACACCACTGCGTCCGTGATCCAGATCCAGCACCGGCGCGAAGCTGATGTCCACACCGCAGGCGAGCATTTCGGTCGCCATCAGCCAGCCAGCCGCACGTGCTGCTGCGCCCGCGTGTTCGCCGCCCTTGCGCGCCACATCGGCCAACGCCGGCAAACGCTGCACGCCGCGGCGCAAACGCTGCACACGGCCGCCCTCCTGATCTATTGCGATCAGCATATCGGGGCGCACTGCGCGGATAGAGCGCACCAGCTGGCGAACCTGCTCCGGTGACTCGGTATTGCGAGCAAACAGAATCATGCCGCCCACTTCCGGCTGGCGCAGCAGATCGCGGTCCTCCGCCTCAAGCCAAAGGCCTGGCAAATCCAGCATCAATGAAGCTTGTTTCAAACAAAAGTCTCCTGACTTGGGAAGCGACGCAGAAGCTTAGTCTGCGTCAATCTGAACAGTGCAACCGACCGGCGTACGCTCGAACAGTTCCAGCATGTCCTTGTTGCGCAAACGAATACAACCATGGGACAGCGGCACCCCCATGGGCTGATCGTCGCCCGTGCCATGCAGATAGATATAACGACGCTGAGAGTCGACCGCGCCACCACGATTGAATCCAGGCTGATTGCCGCACAGCCAGAGTATGCGGGTCAGGATCCAGTCACGCTCAGGGTTTGCTGCCGCCAGCGACGGCGTCCACACCTCACCGGTCGGACGGCGACCGCGATACACCGCCCCCAAAGGCTGCCCCTCGCCAATACGCGCGCGCACACGATGCGCGCCGCGCGGCGTGCAACCCGAGCCGTTCTGCTCACCGGGGCCGTTCAGCGCGGATGAAATGGGATAGCAGCACACAGCCAGCCCGGCACTGAAGCCGGTGAGCTGCTGCTTGCCTATCGATATATGAATGTGATCCAGCGACATGAACGCCTCCGTTATCTGCGCACACGATAACGGATCAGCTGCATACAGGTAAGGGTAAAAGGCTAAACCGCTTCGCTTTCCGGCTGAACCAGTCTTGCCGGCAAGCCCTCCGCGCGCATGCCCGCAGCCAGAAAAGGCACCATCAGGCGCAGCACTTCATCCACCGCACGATGCTCGGCAAACTCGGCTTCCGCGATAGCGCGCAGCGCTTTCATGCTCGACATGGTGAAGGCCGCGCTGCCCAACATGAAGTGTACGCGCCAGAACAGCTCCGCAGGGGGAATCGTTGGCACAGCGCCATATACCAACGACATATAGCGTTGAAACACCCGGCCATAGACCTCAGCCAGATACTTGCGCAAATGCCCCTGGCTCTGGCTGAAAGCCAGGCCCAGCAAACGCATGAAGGTAGAGAGATCATTGCCACTGCGCGGCTTTACCGCCAGCGCCTGGTCCACCAACATCTCGAGCAACTGCTCAAGGCTGAGCTGCCGCAGGTCCCCGCGCTGCTCATGCTGATCCAGCTCACGCTCAAGACTGCTGACAAACGGATCAAGAAACCGCACAAAAACAGCCTGGATCAGCGCCTTCTTGGAGCCGAAGTGGTAATTGACCGCCGCCAGATTAACCCCGGCTTTGCTGGTAATCAGCCGCAGAGAAGTTTCAGCAAACCCCTTCTCGGCAAACAGCTGTTCTGCTGCGTCCAGTATGCGTTTAACGGTATCAGACTGCGCCATGCGGACTCCCAGGCTACAAACAATTGTTTCAAACATACGTTTAAAACGAACAAACTGTCAACCCTGTATGGAGGACCTAAACTGTCTCATTTATCGACGCAGAGGCCAAGCTGGAAATGCATTTGCGGAAATCAGGGGTTGCCGAGCAATAACAACTGTATATAATCACAGCTACTGGATAAACAAACAGGCGAACTTCCATGCAGAAGCTTACCGCAAGACAACAGCAGGTATTGGCCTTCATCAAGGAGTACATGGACGGCAACGGCTACCCGCCTACCCGGGTCGACATTGCCAAGACCCTGGGTTTCAAATCGCCCAATGCGGCCGAAGATCACCTGCGCGCCTTGGCTCGCAAAGGTGCCATCGAAATGATCCCTGGCGCATCTCGCGGCATTCGCCTGCCAGAATCGGAGCAGGAAGCCAGCGAAGACCAACTCCCGGTCATCGGTCGAGTCGCCGCGGGCGCGCCCGTTCTGGCGCTGGAAAACATCGAGGACCATTGCCGCATCGATCCCGGTTTCTTTCACCCACGCGCTGACTATCTGCTGCGCGTGCAAGGTGAAAGTATGAAAGACATCGGCATCATGGATGGTGACCTGCTCGCGGTTCACCGCACCAGCGAAGCGCGCAACGGGCAGATTATCGTCGCCCGCATCGGCGATGAAGTCACCGTGAAGCGTTTTCAAAAACAGGGGCGCAAGGTTTCCCTGATTGCAGAAAACCCCGAATTCAAGCCGATTGAAGTCAATCTGGCAGAACAGGAACTTACCATTGAAGGTTTGAGCGTCGGCGTAATCCGTCGCTGAGGAGCAGAGAATGCAGTATGCCCGCCCTGACCAACAGACACTGACCCAAGCTGATCTGTTTCACAATGCGCTGATGGCAACGCGCATGGAACACAGCCGGTTTTCTCGCGCCACGCCACAGCAACCAGTAACCTTGCCCGCAGATGAGCAGGAGTACGGTTACAGTGAAATCAGCCTGCAAGGTGCCGCTCGCCAGTGCCTGCAATGGCTGGCACCCGTGCTGCGCGATCTCAGTAATAGCGCCGCACCCCGTTGGCTGACGCTGATAGACCCACCAGCCAGCCTCAGCAACCAGTGGCTACGTAACGCCGACCTGGACCCCTCACGCATCATGATCGTGCGTTCCAAGCTTGGTATGGACGCCACCAAACTCTGTTGCGATCTGCTCAAGCTTGGCTGCAGCCACACCGTCGTTAGTTGGCTGTCACCCGACAGCAGCACTGCCCCGCGCCTTGAACGCGCAGCCCAGAGCGGCAAGTGCCGCAGCCTCAACATCCGCCTGCACGCCGCCTGAAAACGCCAGGTACAAAAAAGCCGCAGAATCTGCTGCGGCTTATGTTCCAACCTGTTGACCTCATTGGCTTGGCGCCTAGTGAAGGACGCGATCCTCAGGAATGTGATCGTCGTCATCTTCATCGATCATTTGTCCCGCCATCTGCATGCCGGCACTGATCATCGCTTTGGCCACTTCTATGTAGTTACCCTGCAGATAATCCTTTGCATCCATCGAAAACTCGATAACCAGCAACGGCTCTCCTTCTTCATCGGAGCGACGCAAGGCCACTTTGCCGTTGTCCAGCTCTACGATTTCAAGAAAGGGTGAAGGCATCTAGTTTAATCTCCTGTGGTGCAAGCGCGCAGTTTACCACACCAGCCTCGGCACCGCAGCCCTGCTACCACTCGACCATCCCCTCACGGTAACTACGAACTCGCTCGGACAAGGCGGCCCAGGCTTCCTGCGCATCAGCCAGCCCCCACTCACCTACCTTTACCGCGCTACTGGCAATCAGGCCGTTTGCAGAGGCTTCGGGCAAGGGGGGAGCCTGCAACTGTTGCCAAGCCGCCAATAAACGCGCCAACCAGGTTTCGCGATTGTCCGCCAGCTCGGTCAGCTCCGACAGTTCCGGTCCCGGAAAGCGTGCCACCACCGAAGGCAGCAACGCTGCCTCAACCTGGCGCAACTCAACCAGCGGCCAGCGATAACGATCTGCCACCTCGTGTACCACGGCAAGCACGCCACGGTAGAGATGAAACAGAGCATGTTCGCGGTGGTACTGAACCAGGCTGAGTGCATCCAGAGCATCCGAACTCTCGGCCTCCGCCCAGGCGTCCAGCGCCCTGCGTGTAAAAAACAGAGCTTGATTGGTGCGGGTATAGACTTCGTTAGCCATCGAGGCTCACCTCAACGCTTGGCTTTCTTGCGGCCGTCATCCACCGACCACTTCTTGCCGTCATGAAAGGCACGCCATCCGCTGGGCTTGCCATCAATTTCGCTCTGCACGTACTGCTCCTTGGTTTTGCGACTGTAACGCACAACCGTGGGATTGCCATCCGGGTCTTCTGCCGGCGCGTCCATGAGGAAATGATACTTGGGGTCGATCTCGCTCTTGTGCGGCACCAGCTCCTTCACCAATGGCGCACGCGTCTCGCGGTTCTTGGGAAACTGGCTGGCAGCCAGAAACAGCCCAGATGCACCGTCACGCAGGATGTAGACGTCGTCTACCTTCTCGCACTTGAGCTCAGGCATGGGTACCGGGTCCATCTTCGGCGGCGCCGCCTCGCCACTCTTGAGCAGCTTGCGGGTGTTCTTGCACTCGCTGTTGGTACAGCCAAAGTACTTGCCGAAACGACCCGTTTTCAACTGCATTTCGCTGCCGCACTTGTCGCACTCAAGCACCGGGCCGTCGTAACCCTTGATCTTGAACTGGCCAGTTTCAATCTCGAAGCCATTGCAATCCGGGTTGTTGCCACAGACATGCAGCTTGCGCGTCTCGTCCACCAGGTAGCTATCCATCGCAGTGCTGCAAATTGGACAGCGGTGCTTGGCGCGCAGCACTCGCGACTCGCCTTCATCATCGTCCGCAGCAACTTCATTGCCGGGCACCAGATTGATGGTTTCCTTGCAACGCTCCTTCGGTGGCAGCGCATAGCCCGAGCAGCCGAGGAAAACACCGGTCGAGGCGGTGCGTATCATCATCGGACGACCGCAGACCTTGCAGGCGATGTCGGTTGGCGTCGGCTGATTGGCGCGCATGCTGCGCTCATCATCCGAGGAAGAGGCCGCTTTCAGCTTGGTACTGAAGTCAGCGTAGAAATCATCCAGCACCTGCTTCCAGATAACCTCGCCCTGAGCCACATCGTCCAGCGACTCTTCCATGCGTGCGGTAAAGCCGTAATCCATGAGATTGGGGAAACTCTCACCCAGACGTTCGGTAACAATATCGCCCATTTTTTCGGCATAGAAGCGGCGATTATTCAGTGTCACATAACCGCGATCCTGAATGGTGGAGATGATGGATGCATAGGTAGAGGGGCGGCCAATACCGCGCTTCTCCAGCTCCTTCACCAGGCTCGCCTCGGCATAACGTGCCGGCGGCTTGGTAAAATGCTGCTTTGGCTCCAGCTGCTGCAGTGCCAGCAGATCTTCCACCTTGATGTCAGGCAGCACCTCGTCTTCGCCACCCTTGCCTTGCGGCGGCAGTACCTTGGTGTAACCGTCGAACTTAAGAATGCGGCCCTTGGCACGCAGCTCAAAATCACCAGCGCCAACCTGAATACTGGTGGACAGGTACTTGGCCGGTGTCATCTGACAGGCCACAAACTGCCGCCAGATAAGCTCATACAAGCGCTCAGCATCGCGTTCCATACCTTTAAGGTCGGCCTGCTTGAGCTTGACGTCGGACGGACGAATCGCCTCGTGTGCTTCCTGTGCGCCTTCCTTGCTGCTGTAGGAGTTGGGCTTTTCCGGCAGGTAATCCTTGCCGAAGGTCTTTTCGATATAGCCACGCGCCATGCTGACTGCATCGGCCGACAGGTTGGTCGAGTCGGTACGCATGTAAGTGATGTAGCCCGCTTCGTACAAGCGCTGCGCCATCATCATGGTCTTTTTCACGCTAAAGCTCAGGCGCGTACTCGCAGCCTGCTGCAGCGTAGAAGTAATGAAAGGAGCGCCAGGACGCGAGCTGGTTGGCTTGTCTTCGCGCTTGAGAACGCGATACTCAGCTTTTTCCAGCAAGGCCAGCGCTGTGTCCGCTTGTGCCTTGTCTGTCGGCCTGAAGGCCTCTCCTGCCTGCTTAACCACCTCAAAGCGCACTGCTTCAGCCTTTTGCGTGTGAAGCTGCGCATGGATCTCCCAGAACTCCTCCGGGATGAAGGCGCGAATCTCACGTTCGCGGTCCACAATCAGTTTAACCGCCACCGATTGCACACGCCCGGCAGACAGGCCACGGGCAATTTTCTGCCACAGCAGCGGCGAAACCATGTAGCCCACCACGCGATCGAGAAAGCGTCGCGCCTGCTGCGCATTAACCCGGTTAAGGTCTAGCCCCCCCGGCTTGGAGAATGCGTCCTGAATAGCCTTCTTGGTGATCTCGTTGAACACCACGCGCTTGTATCGACCCTCATCACCACCAATACTTTCCCGCAGGTGCCAGGCAATGGCCTCCCCTTCGCGGTCCAAATCCGTCGCGAGATAGACGGTGTCGGCGTCCTTGGCCAGGCGGCGCAGCTCGTCGACCACCTTTTCCTTGCCGGGCAAAATCTCGTAGTGCGCTGCCCAGCCGTTGTCCGGGTCAACCCCCATACGCTTGACCAGTTGCGCGCGCGCCTTGGCCTGCTTCTCCTGCTCGCTGGCCGGTGCCGCCTTACGACCACCTTTGGGTTTGCTCTCGGTCTTGGCGCTGCCACTGGTGGGCAGATCGCGAATATGACCGATACTCGACTTCACGATGAAATCGTTACCAAGATACTTGTTGATCGTCTTGGCCTTGGCTGGTGATTCCACAATGACCAGTGCTTTTCCCATAGGTAATCGTTTTCCTGACTCAAGCTGGTTGAATGGCTCACAAATTTTGCAGCGTTGCCGTAACGGGTACCGCCGGCCGCCGGAGTGGCCAGAGCCTACACGTCTTCGCTGATAAAGGTAAAGCGCGGATATCTTTTGCCGTCAACCTCTACACATTCTTCGAACATGGCCTGCGGCCGCACCCAGAGATCGAAATTGCCATACAGCGTGCGATAAACCACCAGCGCCTCTTCAGTCTCTGAATGGGTCGCCAGACCAATCACTTCGTAGTCCTTTCCTTTATAGTGCCGATAACGTCCGGGACGCATTAGTACCCCTCCTCTATTAGCGGCAGCCCACGCTGGCCCGCCTGTCACACATAAAAAAGCCGAGGCGCAAGGCCTCGGCTTTCATCACATCAAGACCGTGTTAAACGCGTTCAAACACGGTAGTGATGCCTTGGCCCAGACCAATACACATGGTCGAGATGCCGATGGTGCCCTGATTCTGCTTCATCACGTTCAGCAGAGTTCCGGAGATACGAGCACCGGAGCAACCGAAGGGGTGACCCAGGGCGATAGCGCCGCCGTGCAGGTTGACCTTCTGCTCCATCTGATCAAGCAGCTTCAGATCTTTCAGGACCGGCAGCGCTTGGGCGGCGAAGGCTTCGTTCAGCTCAACGAAATCAACATCATCCATGCTCAAGCCTGCGCGCTTAAGCGCCTTCTTAGTCGCCGGAACCGGACCGTAGCCCATAATCGCCGGATCAACACCGGCCACAGCCATGGAGCGGATGACTGCCAATGGCTCCAGACCCAGGGCCTGGGCGCGCTCGGCCGACATCACGATCATGCAGGATGCGCCGTCAGTGATCTGCGAAGAGGTGCCTGCAGTCACGGTACCGCCCTTGGGGTTGAACGCCGGACGCAGTGCAGCCAGGCTTTCCAGCGTGGTTTCCGGGCGGATGGTTTCGTCAGTGGTGAACAGCTTCAGGAAGCCATTCTCGTCGTGACCTTCCATCGGGATGATCTCGTCCTTGAAGTTACCTTCCACGGTCGCCTTGTGCGCCAGACGGTGAGAACGCTCACCAAAGGCATCCTGCTGCTCACGGGTGATGCCATGCATCTTGCCCAGCATTTCAGCGGTCAGACCCATCATGCCGGATGCCTTGGCGGCATACAGCGACATGGCCGGGTTCGGATCAACCCCGTGCATCATGCTGACGTGGCCCATGTGCTCAACACCACCGACCACAAACACATCACCGTTACCGGTCATGATGGCTTGGGCAGCGGTGTGCAGCGCGCTCATGGACGAACCACACAGACGGCTGACGGTCTGCGCTGCGCTGGTGTGCGGGATCGGCGTCATAAGCGAAGCCATACGGGCAATGTTCCAGCCCTGCTCCAGGGTCTGGTTTACACAGCCCCAGATCACATCTTCCACTTCTGCCGGATCGATCTTCGGGTTACGCGCCAGCACACCGGTGATCAGGTTGGCTGACAGGGTTTCGGCACGTACGTTGCGGTACATGCCACCCTTGGAGCGACCCATCGGGGTGCGGCCGAAGTCGACAATAACAACGTCTCTCGGATTCAGGCTCATAGATTTACTCTCGCTGTTAACCGAAGAATTTCTGGCCGGTCTTCGCCATCTCACGCAACTTTTCAGTCGGTGCGTACATGGCGCCGAACTCGGCGTATTTGTCTGCCATGGCCACGAACTCGGCCACACCAATGGTATCGATATAGCGCAGCGCGCCACCGCGGAAGGGCGGGAAGCCGATACCGTAGATCAGGCCCATATCAGCGTCGGCAGCCGATTCAACGATGCCGTCTTCCAGGCAGCGTACGGTCTCCAGACACAGCGGAACCATCATGATCTCGAGGATTTCCTCGTCGGTGAACTCGCGCTGCTCCAGCACCACCGGCTTGAGCAACTCGTAGGCTTCAGGGTCAACCACCTTCTTCGGCTTGCCCTTCTTGTCCATCTCGTAGGCGTAGAAGCCCTTGCCGGTCTTCTGACCCAGACGGTTGGCTTCGTACATGACATCAACCGCAGTCTTGGTCTTGTCAGCCATGCGGTCCGGATAACCTTCAGCCATCACATCACGACCGTGGTGACCGGTATCCATGCCAACGACGTCCATCAGGTACGCCGGGCCCATCGGCCAGCCGAATTTTTCCATGATCTTGTCGACGCGCTGGAAGTCTGCGCCCATGTTGATCAGACGGGCAAAACCGCCGAAGTAAGGGAACAGGATACGGTTGACCAAAAAGCCGGGGCAGTCGTTGACTACAACCGGGGTCTTGCCCATTTTCTTGGCGTAAGCAACGGTAGTGGCAACCGCTTTCTCGCTGGACTTCTCGCCACGGATAACCTCAACCAGCGGCATCATGTGTACCGGGTTGAAGAAGTGCATGCCACAGAAGTTCTCGGGACGCTTCAACGCCTCGGCAAGGTAGGTAATAGAGATGGTAGAGGTGTTGGAGGTAATGATCGCGTCATCACGAACCTGACCTTCCACTTCAGCCAGCACGGCGTGCTTGACCTTGGGATTCTCTACAACCGCTTCAACCACAATGTCGACTTCCTTGAAGTCGCCATAGGACATGGTCGGACGAATGGCATTCAACGCCTTGGCCATTTGCTCTGGCTTCATGCGGCCCTTGGCCACACGCTTGCCGAGCAGCTTGGAAGCTTCATCCAGACCCAACTGGATACCTTCCTCGCGAATATCCTTCATCAAGATAGGTGTGCCCTTGACCGCAGACTGATAGGCAATACCGCCGCCCATGATGCCGGCGCCCAGTACGGCACCCAGTTTCACGTCGCCAGCTTGCTTGTCGTACTGCTTGGCCTTGTGCTTGAGCGCCTGATCATTCAGGAATAGGCCCACCAGGCTTGCCGCCACGGTGGTCTTGGCCAGCTTGGCGAAACCGGCAGCTTCAATTTCCAGTGCTTTGTCACGACCGTGGTTGGCCGCTTTCTGGATGGTCTTGATGGCTTCAACCGGCGCCGGGTAGTTCGGACCAGCCTGACCGGCAACAAAACCCTTGGAGGTTTCGAAGGCCATCATCTGCTCAATGGTGTTGAGCTTGATCTTTTCCAGCTTGGGCTGACGCTTGGCCTTATAGTCCAGCTCGCCAGACAGTGCACGCTTGATAATATCCAGCGCGCCTTCTTTCAGCTTGTCGTCGGCAACAACGGCATCCACTGCGCCCATTTTCAGAGCCTTGTCTGCACGCTGCTCAGCGCCGCCGCAGATCCATTCAATGGCGTTATCAACACCAATGATACGCGGCAGGCGAACAGTACCGCCGAAGCCCGGGTAGATACCCAGCTTCACTTCCGGCAGGCCGATCTTGGCGCTGGCAGCCATGACACGGAAATCCGCAGCCAGACACATCTCCAGACCGCCGCCCAGCGCAATGCCGTTAATCGCAGCAACTGTGGGTACATTCAAATCTTCAAAGGCATTGAAGATCTTGTTCGCCTCCAGGTTGCCGGCTACCAGGTCTTCTTCCGGCAGCTTGAAGGTGTTGACGAACTCGGTGATGTCGGCGCCGACGATGAATACGTCCTTGCCACTGGTGACGATAACGCCCTTCACATCACTGTTGTTTTGAATGGCCTCGACTGCCGCTTGCAACTCGGACAGTGTGGCGCTGTTGAACTTGTTGACTGACTCGCCCTGCAGATCAAATCTGAGCTCGACAATGCCGTCTTCAAGACCTTGAACCGTGATGGCTTTACCTTCGTAAATCATCAACTGATCTCCACGCTATGAAAGCACATGAGAAACACCAGTCTCGCACCCGGCAAATAAATACCGGCGGACCACTGATGTCATGAACGATCCCGATACCTGGGAAACGATGAACAAAAAATTCATACAACCGTTTGATTCGGGTGCGCACACCTTCTGCCAAAAGCACGCGCTTGTCAATTGGGCCACAGGCGAGCGCTGCAACTGCCCGTCTGAAAAACCGCAATCAAATGAGAATTTAATGTTTTAAAACATATAGTTATGCCAAACACTTAAATCCAAAATACCAAGTAAAACAAAAGTGCCAGTATCAGGCTAAAACACCCACTCTAGCAGCTCAAAAGCGCGCAGCAAGCACTTGGCACAAGCCCCCGGCACAAGCACCACCAGTACGCTATACCCCGCCCGGCAACAGCGTTATGCTGAATGCACCGGGCTGCAAAACAGGCTGCACGCAGCACAGCAACACTGCTAGTATCCGCAAAAAAGGAGAAATGCCGATGCTGTACTCACACGTGCTGGTGGCGGTGGACCTGATTGAAGAATGCCGCGCCGTTGCTGACCACGCCATGAAGCTGGCCAAGGCACTGGATGCCAAGCTCTCACTGTTACACGTCGTAGAGCCATTGGCGATGGCCTACGGCGGCGACGTGCCCATGGACCTGTCGATGCTGCAGCAACAGCAATTTGAGCAAGCCAAGGAGCGCATGCAGTTGTTCGCTGCCGATTACAATCTGCCAGAAGACTGCCTGCAGATTGCCTTCGGACATCCGCGTCAGGAGATTCACCGGGTCACCGAAGAACAGGGTTGTGATCTGATCGTGGTCGGCAGCCATGGCCGCCACGGGCTGGCCTTGCTGCTCGGATCTACCGCCAACGACGTACTACACGGCGCGCCATGCGATGTCATCGCCGTGCGCTTGGGAAAGAAAAGCTAGACGCTTTTCTTTCCAGCCTTAAAACACCAGTTTCAAGCGACTAACTCACCCGCACGGCACGAATTTTCACTTCCTCGCTCTCAAGCATCAGCTAGCCACGCCCGCCTGGACTGGCAAACGGGCGTGGCTGGCAGCGCAAGGCCATGTGTGTCAGCCCCCAGCCTGCTCTTCCAACTCAGCCCAGCGCTCCAGCGCTGCATCCAGCTCCTGCTGCTTTTGCTCGGCCTCTGCCAGCACCTTGGCGGTCGCGTCGTGGGGCTGCTGATAGAAGCCTGGGTCGGCAATCTGCTGCTGCAAGGCCTCCACTTCGCTCTCGAGTTTTTCCAGCGTGGCTGGCAAAGCGTCCAGCTCGCGCTGCAGTTTGTAGCTGAGCTTGGCCTTGGGCGCAGCCGCAGCGGGAGCCGCCGGGGCTGCAGCTGGCGCTGCCGGCGCTTCCGGCTCCGCTTGGGTTTTACTGTCTTCCCCCCACTCGGCCAAGGTTTCAATACGCCCGCCCTGGCGCAGCCAGTCAGCGTAGCCGCCCACGTACTCACGCACCTTGCCACGCCCTTCGAATACCAGGCTGCTGGTCACTACGTTATCCAGGAAGGCCCGGTCGTGGCTCACGATAAGCACGGTACCGTCAAAGCCGGCCAAAACTTCTTCCAGCAACTCCAAGGTTTCCACGTCCAGGTCGTTGGTCGGCTCATCCAGCACCAACATATTCGCCGGCTTACTGAACAAGCGCGCCAGTAATAGCCGTGCACGCTCGCCACCCGACAGCGCCTTGACCGGCGTACGTGCGCGCTCAGGCGAGAATAGAAAGTCGCCCAGATAACTGATCACGTGGCGGCGGTCACCGTTGATCTCGATGAAGTCACGCCCCTCGGAAATGTTGTCGATGACGGTTTTTTCCGGCTCCAGCTGGTCGCGCAGCTGATCAAAGTACGCGACCTCCAGCTTGGTGCCGCTGTGAATCTTGCCGCTGTCGGGCTGTAACTTACCCAGCAGCAGTTTGAGCAGCGTACTCTTACCGCACCCGTTGTTGCCGATCAGGCCGATGCGGTCGCCGCGAATGACATTCATCGACAGGTCTCGTACCAGCGGCGTACGCCCAGGCCAGGCAAAGTTGATGTGCTCCACTTCAATAACGCGCTTGCCCGAGGCATCGGCGGTTTCCAGCTGGAAGCTGGCTTTACCCTGGCGCTCAATACGCTGGGCACGCTCATCGCGCATAGCCTTGAGCGCCCGTACCCGGCCTTCGTTGCGGGTGCGCCGCGCCTTGATGCCCTGCCGAATCCAGACTTCTTCCTGCGCCAGCTTCTTGTCGAACAACGCATTGGCTGTCGCCTCGGCGGCAAGCTGCTGCTCCTTGTGCTCAAGAAAGCTACGATAATCCCCTACCCAGTCAATCAGTTGGCCGCGATCCAATTCCAGGATGCGGGTGGCCAAGGCCTGCAAAAACTGGCGGTCGTGGGTAATAAAGAGCACAGCACCACGGAAATCCAGTAGCACCTGTTCCAGCCAGGCAATGGTGTGGATATCCAGGTGGTTGGTTGGCTCGTCCAGCAAGAGCACATCAGGCTCTGCGACCAGTGCCTGCGCCAACAAAACGCGGCGACGCCAGCCACCGGATAACTCCGACATCTGCTTGTCCGCCGGCAGCCCCAGCCGCGTCAGCGTAGTCTCGACCAATTGATCCAGACGCCAGCCGTCTTTGGCCTCCAGACGCTCCTGCACCTTCTCCAGCCGCGCCAGCTCAGCGTCACCCATGTCACCTGTGATCAGGTGATGATACTCGGCGAGCAGCTCGCCGACGCCCGCCAGGCCGGCGGCGACCACGTCATAGACCGTCTTGTCGTCCGCCTTGGGCAACTCCTGGGGCAACTGGCCGATCTTCAGCCCCGGCGCGAACCAGATCTCCCCTTCGTCTGCCGGTTGATCTCCGTCGATCAGACGAAAAAGGCTAGACTTGCCTGCGCCGTTGCGCCCGATCAGGCAAACCCGCTCGCCCCGGTCGAGCTGAAAGCTGACCTTTTCGAGCAGTGGGTTGAGACCAAAGGCCAGCGAGACATCGGTAAAAGAGAGAAGAGCCATAACGCACCTGTGATTGAATCAGACGCGCATTCTACCCATAGCAGGGCCACTCTGTAACAAATGCCCACGAATTCGGCCTGCTGCCCCTTTTTTGCCGTGGGGCAAAAAGCTAAGCTGTGGGCACAGGTTCGTCGTCCGCAGCCTCTGTCTGCGAGCACCTGACATTCACCCGGCCCTCGGTTGCCTTCCCGGCAGGATCACTATGCATAGCATTACCCGTTTTCACCCAGCCGCTCTGCGTTGCTTGTTGGCAGCTAGCCTGTTCTTTTTCACGAACTTTGCCCACGCCGGCAAGCTCGATACCCAGCGCCTGCTCTACGATCAGGCAATGAGCGCTATCGAAAAAGGTGATATGAGCCGCTATCGCCAGCTCGAAGCAGGGCTGCGCGACTACCCACTGTACGGCTATCTGGTGCAGGCGGACCTCAACCGCAACTTCAGCACCGCCTCGGATGAGCAACTCAGTGTGTTCCTGCGCACTTACGGCGACCTGCCCTTCGCCAACCGCCTCAAGGCGCGCTGGCTCAACCGCCTGGCCAGTCAGGGCAAGTGGTCCGCCTTTGAACGACAGTACGCCAGCAGCGCCAAAAGCGCCGAGTTCGACTGCCAATGGGCCATGCACAAGTGGGATATGGGCGACCGCTCCTTTGGCATGCAACAGGCACAGTCGTTATGGACAGTGGGGCGCTCGCAACCCAAGGCATGCGATCCGCTGTTTGAGCGCTGGCGTCAGGCCGGCGGCCTCAATGAAGACATCGTCTGGGAGCGCATGCGCCTCGCCCTGCTCTACCGTCAGGACGGCCTCGCTCGCTATCTGAGCAGACAGATGCCGAGCCAAGCTGCGCTGGCCGAGCGCTTTGTGGATACTGCCACCAAACCTTCGCTCCTGCGCCAGACGGAAAACTACCGCATCAGCGCCAGCCAACCGGCGGACAAGATAACCGACATCGCCACCGTATCCCTGCGCCGCCTGGGCCGTGACGATAGCCAGGCCGCACTCGACATCTGGCCACTCTACAAGGATCTGCCCTATACCGAAGACGAACGTCTGGCCATTACCCGCGATATTGGCGTGCGCCGCGCTCGCAAGATAGACCCCACCGCACTCACCTTCATGGCCACCAATGATCCGCTGATGAAGGACGACGAGATCAGCGAATGGCGCATTCGCCTGGCCCTGCGCACACGTAATTGGGAAATTGCCCGCTCCCTGACCCAGCAGATGCCCGCATCGATGGCCAGTCAGAGCCGCTGGCGCTACTGGAAACTGCGCAGTGCACAACTGGCGTCCAGCGAATCCGGCGAGCTTATCAACGAGTACAAGGCGCTCGCTCAGGAGCGCGACTTCTACGGTTTTCTCGCTGCCGAACGCAGCGGCCAACCCTACGCTTTGAATCACGTCAGCGCACCGGTGTCCGACAGACAGCTGGCAGATCTCAAGGCGCTGCCGAGCACCCAGCGCGCCTATGAATTCTTGGCCCGCGACGAAGTCGTCAATGCTCGGCGTGAGTGGTATCACGCCGGCGATAACTTCAATCGCGAACAACTGATGGCGCAGGCCAAGCTGGCGCGCGAGATGGCGTGGTACTTCCCGGCCATTCGCGGCATCAGTATTGCCGAGTACTGGGACGACCTGGATATTCGCTTCCCGATGGCTTATCAGGAACCGATCATGCAGCAGGCGCGAGCCCGGCAGATCAACTCAACTTGGGTATACGCCATTACGCGCCAGGAAAGCGCTTTCATGGCCGACGCCCGCTCCCACGCAGGCGCCATGGGCTTGATGCAGCTGATGCCGGCCACCGCCCGCGAAACTGCCCGCCAGTACGACATCCCTTACAGCAGCGCCAACGATGCGCTTATACCCGAACGCAACATCGCCCTAGGCACGGCTTATCTATCGCGTCTTAGTGGTCAGTTCAGGGGTAATCGGGTATTAGCCTCGGCGGCTTACAACGCAGGGCCCGGCCGGGTACGCCAATGGACCAACGGCATGGGCAGCCTACCGGCGGATGTTTGGGTAGAAGCCATACCCTTCGATGAGACGCGCAAGTACGTACAAAGCGTGCTGAGTTATGCGGTCATTTACGGCCAGAAGCTCGGCATCAAACAGAGTGTGATGGAGCAGCACGAACGCTATCTGGAGTTCTGAACTCTGGAGCCCTGACCTTCAGGGCTCCAGCAGCTGCAAGCGGGCACGCACGGTTTCCACCAGCTGATCGGGCTGGAATTTCGAGAGGAAGCCGTCGCAGCCCACTTTCTCGACCATTGCCTTGTTGAAGTTGCCTGACAAGGACGTATGCAGCACTACAAAGAGATCTTTCAGGCGCGGGTCCTTGCGGATCTCCGCAGTCAGTCGGTAGCCATCCATCTCGGGCATCTCGGCATCGGTGATCACCATCAACAGACGCTGATTCATGTCTTCGCCAGTGTCGGCCCAAGCCTGCAGCATGCGCAGAGCCTTGAGCCCATCCGTGGCCACATGCATGGTCAATTGCAGTTGAGACAGCGTATCGCGTAGCTGATTGATCCCAGTAGGTGAGTCATCCACCAGAAGTACTTCGCGGCCGTGCGCCTTGCTTAACAAAGGGTCTTCAAGCAGCGCTTCACTCACCCGAGTATTAAAGGGCACGATTTCGGCCAGCACCTTCTCCACATCGATGATCTCGACCAGACGCATGTTCTCAAGGCGAGTGATAGCCGTAAGGTAATGCGCGCGCCCTGCGCCCTTTGGCGGTGGCTGCACTGTATCCCAGTTGAGGTTCATGATGCGGTCGACACTGCCGACCAAGAAGGCCTGCACTGAGAGGTTGTACTCGGTAACGATAATGGTGCTGTCCCGCTTGGCTTCAATTGGCTGCAGGCCAATGGCACCGGACAGATCAATCACTGGTATGGTCTGGCCGCGCAAGTGAATCACACCGGCCACATGCGGATGCCGCTGCGGCATTTGCGTGAGCGCAGGCAAGGTCAGCACTTCACGAATCTTGAACACATTGAGCGCAAACAGCTGAGGACCGGACAGTTGAAACAACAAGATTTCAAGTCGGTTCTCGCCAACCAGCCGAGTGCGCGAATTGACTGTATCCAGAACCCCTGCCATAACCTATGCCTCGCAACGAGCAGCAGATAGCAAGATGCCATCCGTTTTGCCCAGTATAGCCACAGTTAGCCGACTCTGGACAGATGCCCAGGGGTTACAACCCAATTAGTAGTAAGCGTTTTCCGTTACGCTGTGATCGGTAGAGTCCCGTACACCGGTCAGCTCGGGAATACGGGCTACCAAGGTTTTCTCAATACCCTCCTTGAGGGTCACATCAACCATACCGCAGCCCTGACAACCGCCACCGAACTGCAGGATGGCGATGCCGCCCTCCACCACGTCGATCAGCTTGACGTCACCGCCGTGGCTGGCCAGCCCTGGGTTAATCTCGGTCTGCAGCAGGTAATTTATGCGCTCATTCAGCGGGCTGTCTTCGTTGACCATGGGCACCTTGGCGTTCGGCGCCTTGATGGTCAGTTGGCCGCCCATGCGGTCGGTGGCGTAGTCCACCAGCGCCTCTTCCAGAAAGGGCTCGCTGACCGCATCGACCCAGACGTTGAAGGCATCCAGTGCAATCATGCGGTCTTCCGGTTTTTCTTCGCCCGGCTTGCAGTAGGCAATGCAAGTCTCGGCGTAGGGCGTCCCTGGCTGGGTAATGAACACCCGAATACCTACCCCATCTGTGTCCTGTTTGGACAACAGATCGGCCAGATAGTCCTGCGCGGATGGGGTGAGAATAATGCCTGCCATGAAATGCCTCGTGCTCTATGACTTGAGCGCCTAGTGTAAGGGAAGCCCGGCCACGAATAAAGTCCCACCTTTTTACTTGGTTATTATTTAACCCCGTCTGCCCGGCTACCAAGCCCTGCGGCCGGGCAATTCAGAGTTTGCACAGTGCGTGCTATCATTGCCGGCTTTTCGGCGTGTAACTCTGGAGTACCCATGTCTGACCGCACCGCTCGCTTGACCGCACTTAATGAGGCTCTGCAACAACGCATTCTGATCCTCGATGGCGGCATGGGCACCATGATTCAGGCCTACAAGCTCGAAGAAGAGGACTTTCGCGGTGAGCGCTTTGCCGACTGGCCAAGTGACCTCAAGGGCAACAACGACCTACTGGTACTGACAAGGCCCGATGCCATCGGTGCCATGGAGAAGGCCTATCTGGATGCCGGCGCCGACATTATTGAAACCAACACCTTCAACTCGACTCGCGTCTCCCAAGCTGATTACGGCATGCAGGAGCTGTCCTACGAGCTGAACCTGGAAGGCGCTCGCCTGGCGCGCAAGGTCTGTGACGAAAAGACCCTTGAAACACCTGATCGCCCTCGCTTTGTGGCCGGCGTACTAGGGCCGACCAGCCGCACTTGCTCCATTTCACCGGACGTCAACAATCCCGGTTATCGGAACATTACCTTTGATCAGCTGGTCGAGAACTACGTCGAGTCCACGCGTGGACTGATCGAGGGCGGAGCTGATCTGATTCTGATCGAAACCATCTTCGATACGCTCAATGCCAAGGCAGCGATCTTTGCCGTGCAGCAGGTTTTCGAAGACCTGGGCGTCGAATTGCCGATCATGATTTCCGGCACCATTACCGATGCCTCCGGCCGCACCCTGTCAGGACAGACTACCGAAGCCTTCTGG
This sequence comes from Halopseudomonas sp., assembly GCF_036960865.1. Taxonomy (GTDB): domain Bacteria; phylum Pseudomonadota; class Gammaproteobacteria; order Pseudomonadales; family Pseudomonadaceae; genus Halopseudomonas. Next base: position 139,423 of record NZ_JBALWE010000002.1, on the reverse strand, counting down.
AACTCGGTACGCCACGCCAAGCCGATTTCCGTGGGCCTGAACTGTGCACTGGGCGCCAAGGACCTGCGTCCCTATCTGGAAGAGCTGGCCAACAAAGCCGAAACCTATACGTCGGCACACCCAAACGCCGGTCTGCCCAACGAGTTTGGCGAATACGACGAAACGCCGGAAGAAATGGCCGTGGTGGTAGAAGAATTTGCCGCAGCGGGTTTCCTGAATATCGTTGGTGGCTGCTGCGGCACCACCCCCGCGCACATCAAGGCGATTGCCGAGGCGGTGGCCAAGCATCCACCGCGAGCCATTCCCGACATCCCCAAGGCCTGTCGCTTGTCGGGCCTGGAGCCCTTCACCATCGACCGCAGCTCGCTGTTCGTCAACGTCGGTGAGCGCACCAATATCACCGGTTCGGCCCGCTTTGCCCGGCTGATCCGCGAGGATAATTACACTGAGGCGCTGGAGGTCGCGCTGCAGCAGGTTGAAGCTGGCGCGCAGATCATCGATATCAACATGGACGAGGGCATGCTCGACTCCAAGGCGGCGATGGTCACCTTCCTCAACCTGATTGCCGGCGAGCCGGATATCTCGCGCGTCCCCATCATGATCGACTCCTCCAAGTGGGAGGTGATTGAGGCCGGCCTGAAGTGCATTCAGGGCAAGGGCATCGTCAACTCGATCTCTATGAAGGAAGGTGTCGAGCAGTTCAAGCAGCAGGCCCGTCTATGTAAGCGCTATGGCGCGGCCGTGGTAGTCATGGCCTTTGATGAACAGGGTCAGGCCGATACCGCCGCACGCAAGCAGGAAATCTGCCAACGCTCCTATGACATCCTGGTCAACGAGGTAGGCTTCCCGCCGGAAGACATTATCTTCGACCCCAACATCTTTGCCATCGCTACCGGCATTGAAGAGCACAACAATTACGCAGTCGATTTCATCGATGCCTGCGCCTATATCCGCGATAACCTGCCCTACGCATTGACCTCGGGCGGCGTATCGAACGTGTCCTTCTCGTTCCGTGGCAACAACCCGGTACGGGAGGCCATTCACTCGGTATTCCTGTTCCACGCCATCAAGAACGGCCTGACCATGGGCATCGTCAACGCCGGCCAGCTGGAAATCTACGACGAAATTCCGGGCGAGCTGCGCGAGTGCGTGGAAGATGTAGTGCTCAACCGCACCGCAAACGGCACCGAAGCCCTGCTGGATATCGCCGACAAGTACAAGGGCGACGGCAGCGTCAAGGAAGCAGAAACCGAAGAGTGGCGCACATGGGAAGTCAACGCGCGCCTGTCGCACTCGCTGGTCAAGGGGATCACCGCCTGGATCGTCGAGGACACCGAAGAGGCGCGGCAACAGGCCACCCGCCCTATCGAAGTCATCGAAGGCCCGCTGATGGCCGGCATGAACGTGGTGGGCGACCTGTTCGGCTCCGGCAAGATGTTTCTGCCGCAGGTGGTCAAATCCGCCCGCGTCATGAAGCAGGCGGTAGCGCACCTGATCCCCTTTATCGAGGCAGAAAAAGGTGACACTCCGGAAGCCAAGGGCAAGATCCTCATGGCCACGGTCAAAGGCGACGTGCACGACATCGGCAAGAATATCGTCGGCGTGGTGCTTGGTTGTAATGGCTACGACATAGTCGATCTGGGCGTCATGGTGCCAGCCGACAAGATCCTGCAAACCGCTATCGACGAGAAGTGCGACATCATCGGCCTGTCCGGCCTGATCACGCCTTCGCTGGACGAGATGGTGCATGTCGCCCGCGAGATGCAGCGCCGCGACTTCCACCTGCCGTTGATGATTGGGGGGGCTACCACCTCCAAGGCGCACACGGCGGTGAAAATCGACCCCAAGTACCAGAATGACGCGGTCATCTATGTCACCGATGCCTCGCGCGCAGTAGGGGTAGCTACCACTCTGCTGTCCAAGGAGCTCAAGCCGGATTACGTGCGCCAGATTCGCGAAGACTACGCCGTGGTGCGCGAACGTACCGCCAACCGCAGCGCCCGCACCGAGTACCTGAGCTATCAGCAGGCCATCGAAAAAGGGCCGCAGCTCGATTGGCAGGATTATCAACCACCGGCCCCCAAGGTCAAGGGTGTGCAGGTGCTCGACAACATCGATCTCAGCGTCCTGGCTGAATACATCGACTGGACACCCTTCTTTATTTCCTGGGATCTGGCCGGCAAGTACCCACGCATTCTGGATGATGAAGTGGTCGGTGAAGCGGCCCGCTCACTGTTCAGCGATGCCCAGGCAATGCTGCAGAAAATGATTAGCGAAAAACTGGTAACTGCCCGCGCCGTATTCGGTTTTTGGCCGGCCAACCAGGTCGATCATGACGACATCGAGCTGTACGACGAAACCGGCAAACCGATTACCAGGCTGCATCATCTGCGCCAGCAGACGATCAAGCCCGACGGCAAGCCGAACCTCTCTCTGGCCGACTTTGTCGCACCAAAGGAAAGTGGCAAGACCGACTATGTGGGTGGCTTCATCACCACCGCCGGCATCGGTGCCGAAGAGGTAGCCAAGGCTTATCAGGATAAAGGCGACGACTATAACTCCATCATGGTCAAGGCACTGGCAGATCGCTTGGCCGAGGCGTGCGCCGAGTGGCTGCATGAGCAGGTTCGCCGCAACCATTGGGGTTATGCACCGGACGAGGCGCTGGAGAACAGCGACCTGATCCGCGAGAAGTATCGCGGCATCCGCCCCGCGCCAGGCTACCCTGCCTGCCCGGACCATACCGAGAAAGCGACCCTCTTCAGCCTGCTGGATCCGCAAGGCACCTCGGGCGTTACCCTGACCGAGCACTTTGCGATGTTCCCGGCGGCTGCGGTCAGCGGCTGGTACTTTGCTCACCCGCAAAGCCAGTACTTTGCCGTCGGCAAAATCACCAAGGACCAGGTCGAGTCCTACCGGGCTCGCAAGGGCGATACTCTGGAGTCCGTTGAGCGCTGGCTGGCGCCCAACCTCAGCTACGACAACTGATTCGGGTGGCATTCCTTCCCGATCGCAGTCGACTGCAACGCATTGCCACCCTGGGTCTGCCAATCATGGGTGGCATGCTGAGCCAAAGCCTGCTCAATCTGGTTGATGCCGCCATGGTCGGCAGCCTGGGTAGCGAGGCGCTGGCTGGCGTCGGCCTCGGCAGCTATGCCAACTTCATGGCTGTGGCACTGGTCATGGGCCTGGGCGCGGGCGTGCAAGCGATGGTCGCCAGGCGTCAGGGAGAAGGCAATACCGCGCATGCCGCGGCACCGCTGAACGAAGGCCTGCTGATTGCTCTGCTGATCGCCATCCCCCTCACCCTGCTCTGCTGGACGCAAGCCGAGGCCATCATTCGTTTGCTGGCCAGCGACCCCGCGGTGGTGACCACGGGTGCCAGCTACTTTCAGTGGCGCATTCTTGCCATCGCTGCCGTTGGCTTCAACTTTGCCTTTCGCGGGTACTGGAATGGCATTCATCGTGCCGGTATGTACCTGCAGATACTGATCGTCATGCATCTGGCAAACGTGCTGATCAGCTATGGTTTGATCTTTGGCCGTTTCGGACTGCCTGAAATGGGCGCCCAGGGCTCCGGACTTGGTACCGCGATTGCGATGCTCCTGGGGTCGGCTCTGTACTTTATTATTACCTGGCGGACCGGGCATGAGCACGGCTTCCTGCGTGTCAAACCACATTGGCAGGGCATTCGCGCCATGCTGCGACTGGCCACCCCCAATTCGCTACAACAGTTCTTTTTCGCGTCGGGTATTACCATGCTGTTTTGGATCATTGCCCGGATTGGTACCGACGAACTGGCCATCGCACACGTACTGGTCAACTTGGCACTATTCCTGATTTTGCCCGGCGTAGGGCTGGGCATGGCCGCAACGACCCTGGTCAGCCATAGCCTGGGCGCCGGCAAGCCCGATGAGGCGTACCGCTGGGGATGGGATGTTGCGCGCGTAGCCATGGTTTCGTTGTTCATCATGGGCATACCGTTCTGGCTGGCACCACATATCGTGCTGGGCCTGTTTACCCAAGACACGCAATTGATTGCGCTTGGAGAGTGGCCGCTGCGTATCACCGGAATCGGCATGAGCCTGGACGCCACTGCATTGGTGTTGACCCAGGCGCTGCTGGGTGCGGGGGCAAGCCGTACGGTGATGGGCGTCAACCTTGGTAGCCAATGGTTGATTTTCCTGCCCTTTGCCTATGTGGTGGGCCCCTTGCTCGGAGGGGGATTATTGGCGGTCTGGCTGCTGCAGTCACTGTATCGCTGCTTGACGTCGGTCATCTTCGCCATAATGTGGCGCCGTCGTGGCTGGGCCGACATCAGGCTATAAACGCTGGCGCTTCATGGACTGCAGCCTCCACGGCGACTAAGCTGACTGTCAGCAACCTGACAAGTCAAGCTGGAGGAGTGCCTGATGAACAAACCCGCGCAGGATCCACAATCCCCGCCACCGATGCGCTTTCGCGATACCCTGATGAGCGTTCTGGCTGCTGCACTGGGTGTACAGAGCAACCGTGCCAGGGAGCGCGACTTCAGCCAAGGCAAGCCTAGCCACTTCATCATACTGGGCATCGCCTTCACCGGACTCTTCGTACTGATTGTACTGGGCGTGGTAAAAGTGGTGCTGCGCCTGTCAGGCGTCAGCTGAGACGCCTTTCCAGCGGATGGCAGTTACTACTGCCCACTCACCCAGAATACAGCTGTCGAAACGGCGAGCAGGATAAGCACAACAGCGGCAAAAGCATCCAGCCGACTGTCTTGCTGCGGGTCGTTCTGAAGGTCATGGTCGTTCATGGGATGGATATCCTCTATTATTGTTCTGACTGTCCAACAGCATGGACTTCCCTCAGTTAAGACCATTACCGCGAGGGGCACAAGAGGCGCCCAATATGTGCAAAAACAATCTAAAGATATAGATAAACATTCCTTTTGTGCATATTCAAAAACTGCTATTGTCTGCCCCGCCCGAGCCTGAAGGGACATAACTAGTTAAGGGGCCAACAGCGCTCCAAGCACAGGTTTCTGTATGTACATCTACGACGAATATGATCAGCAGATCGTTGAGGACCGCGTTAAGCAGTTCCGCGATCAGACCCGCCGTTATCTCGCCGGCGAATTGAGCGAGGGTGAGTTCCTGCCCCTACGCCTGCAGAACGGTCTCTACGTGCAGCGCTACGCACCCATGCTGCGAGTTGCCATCCCCTATGGCTTGGTGTCTGCCAAGCAGATGCGCAAACTGGCCTTTATTGCCCGCCAGTACGACAAGGGGTATGCGCACTTCAGCACGCGCCAGAATGTGCAATTCAACTGGCCAGAACTGGAAAACGTACCCGAGATTCTCGCTCATCTGGCAGAAGTCCAGATGCACGCCATCCAAACCAGCGGCAACTGCATCCGCAACACTACGACCGATCAGTTTGCCGGCGTCGCAGCCGACGAACTGGTGGACCCGCGCCCCTGGTGTGAAATCATTCGTCAGTGGTCGACTTTCCACCCCGAGTTCGCCTTCCTGCCGCGCAAGTTCAAGATCGCCGTTAACGGCGCAGAACAGGACCGCGCTGCCATTGGCGTACACGACATCGGCCTGAACGTGATCAAGAACGAGGCAGGCGAAATCGGCTTCCGTGTGCTGGTTGGCGGCGGCCTGGGCCGCACGCCCATCGTCGGCTCGCAGATTTGCGACTTCTTGCCTTGGCAGCACCTGTTGACCTATCTCGACGCCATTTTGCGTGTGTATAACCGCTACGGCCGCCGCGACAACAAGTACAAGGCGCGTATCAAGATTCTGGTCAAGGCGCTGACCCCTGAGGTATTTGCCGAGAAGGTCAATGCCGAGTGGGCGCACACCAAAGACACCGACACCACCCTGACAGAGCAGGAAGTACAGCGCGTTGCTGCTCACTTTACCGCTCCCGAGTACAAAAGCTTTACCGGCGATGACGCCGGCTACCTTGCCAAGCGCGATAATGAGAAAGGCTTCAACAACTGGGCCATGCGCAACCTGCAGGCGCACAAGGTTCCAGGCTATGCGGCCGTCACCCTGTCGCTCAAGCCCACCGCGGTCGCCCCGGGTGACGCCACCGACAAGCAGATGGAAGCTGCCGCTGACCTAGCCGAGCGTTACAGCTTTGGTGAGCTGCGCGTAACCCATCAGCAGAACCTGGTGCTGGCCGATGTGCGTCAAAGTGATCTTTATGCCCTGTGGCAGGAATGCAAGGAACTCGGCTTCGCCACCCCGAACGTCGGTCTGCTGACCGATATCATCTGCTGCCCCGGTGGTGATTTCTGCGCCTTGGCCAACGCTAAATCGATTCCGATCGCCGAAGCCATCCAGCGTACCTTTGATGATCTGGACTATCTACACGACATCGGTGATCTGGACCTGAACATCTCGGGCTGCATGAACGCCTGCGGACACCACCATGTGGGCCACATTGGCGTGCTCGGTGTCGACAAGAAAGGTCAGGAGTTCTACCAGGTGTCACTTGGCGGCAACAGCGGCCGGGATGCCTCGATAGGCCAGATCCTTGGGCCTTCTTTCGCCGCCGACGAAATGCCCTCCGTGGTCAGCAAGGTGATTGACGTTTACGTCCAGAACCGGACCCCCGAAGAACTGTTCCTCGATACCTTCCAGCGTATCGGCATGGCACCTTTCAAGGAGCGCGTTTATGCAGCGGCTAATTAAGAACGGCGAAATCATCGACGAAACCTGGCACCTGCTACCCAAGGACGCCACGCTAGACGGCCTGTCCAACAGCGAAGATCTGATCGTACCGCTGGGCCTGTGGCTCGACCATGCACACGCCCTCAAGGCGCGCGATGGCGGCCTGGGCGTGTGGCTCGACAGCGATGAGGAAGTCGAAGCCATCGCCGGCGATCTTCAGCACTTTCAGGTCGTGGCGTTGAACTTCCCCGTGTTCAGCGATGGTCGCAACTATTCCAACGCACGCCTGCTACGTGATCGCTACGGCTACCAGGGAGAGGTACGCGCCATTGGTGACGTGCTGCGCGACCAGTTGTTCTTCATGCGCCGCTGCGGCTTTGACGCCTTCGCACTGCGTGAAGACCGCGACCCGATCGAGGCCCTGGAAAGTTTCAATGACTTCTCCAATACCTATCAGAGCGCCAGCGACCAGCCTTTGCCGCTGTTTCGTCGTCGCCAGGCCTGATCGATCGACATAAAAAAACCCGCTTAAGCGGGTTTTTTTATGTTCCAGCGCGGGGTCAACCCAGGTTGACCAAGGTTCGCCCAACCATTTTGCCGCCGAGGATACGCTCAATTTCGGCCGGCAGATCGTCCAGCGTGATCTCCTGCACCAACTCGCTCAAATCCAGCTTCCACTGTACCGACAGGCGATCCCACATGGAGGCCTTTACCACCAGCGGCTGCTCGACCGAATCGACCCCCATCAGGTTCACGTTACGCAAAATGAACGGGAAGACACTGCCCTGAAACTGTCCGCCAGCGGTCAGACCGCAACAGGCCACGCTGCCGCCGTAGCGCAGCGCCTTCACTACATTGAATAGAATCTCACCACCCACAGTATCGACCGCACCAGCCCATTGCTCTTTCAGCATCGGCTTGTCCTTGCCAACCTCAAGCGCTGTTCTATCAACAATCTGAGTAGCACCAAGGCGAGTCAGAAAGTCGGCCTGCAATGCCTTGCCGGTAGCCGCCGCCACCTCATAACCCAGACTGGATAACAGTGCGACGGCAATGCTGCCTACCCCGCCGGTGGCACCGGTCACTAGCACGGGCCCCTGCTCGGGAGTCAAACCAGCCTGCTCCAACTTGTCGACACAGAGCGCGGCCGTCAAGCCGGCGGTGCCCAGCACCATGCTTTCACGCAGCGACAACCCCTTGGGCCGCTTCAGCACCCACGCCGCCGGCACACGAATGTACTGCCCGAAACCACCAGCGGTGTTCATGCCCAGATCATAGCCGGTAACGATTACCTCATCACCGACGCTCAGCTCGGCCACAGAACTGGCTTCGACCACACCGGCAGCATCGATACCCGGCGTGTGGGGGAAGTTGCGAGTGACGCCCTTGTTGCCAGTGGCCGAGAGGGCATCCTTGAAGTTGAGCGATGAGTACTGCACACGAATGAGCACATCGCCCGCCGGTAAGTCATCAATATGACGGTTGCTGACAGTGGCGGTATAGCTGCCCGCCTCTTCACTGACAACCAAAGCCTTGAACTCGGACATAACTCGCTCCTACCAGAATCGTTGATTGTTGAAACGTGAGACCCAGGTGAGCAACAGACGATCTGCCGCGCTGGCCATGCCGCCGGCAAGACGATCCTGTAGTCGCTTGCGCTGCTCGTAGTTGAGCTCGAATACATCCGCTTGCCGCACGCGCTCGCTCAGATACTGGTCACTGGTTTTCACTTCATCAGCCAGCTGCTTGTCGAGCGCTTCGCTGCCGAACCAGACTTCGCCGGTGGCTACGGCCTCGATATCCAGACTGGGTCGATAACGCGATACAAACCGCTTGAACAACTGGTGAATGTTTTCAAGATCTTCCTGAAACTTCTCCCGTGCCTTGTCGCTGTTTTCGCCAAACACAGTCAGGGTGCGTTTGTACTCGCCGGCGGTGAGCATCTCAAAATCGACATCGTGCTTTTTCAGCAGACGGTTGAAGTTGGGCAACTGCGCCACCACGCCGATCGAGCCCAACATGGCAAAAGGTGCCACTAGAATGCGATCGGCAATGCAGGCCATCATGTAGCCACCACTAGCGGCCACCTTGTCGACAGCAATTGTCAGCGGGATACCCGCATCCCGGATGCGCACCAACTGCGACGCGGCCAGCCCATAGGCGTGTACCATGCCACCGCCACTCTCCAGGCGCACCAGAATTTCGTCTTGTGGCCGGGCCAGGTCAAGCACGGCAGTCACCTCATGGCGCAGGTTCTCCAGCGCACTGGCTTTGATGTCGCCATGAAAGTTAAGCACATAAAGCCGCCCCTTGGCGTCGCCATCCGCTTCCTTGGACTTGGCCTTGGCTTCCTGCTTGCGCTGTTTTTCCTGCGCCTTGCGAGCCGCCTTGCTCAGCACGGCATTGCCGAGGCGCTCGCTCATACGACTGAATCTGTCGTTCACGCGCACAACACTCAGACTGCCTTCGCTGCGCCGGGTACGGTCCTTGCTGGCGGCAATGACCAGTACAATCAACAGCACCACAACCAGCACTGTTACGGCTTTGGCCAAAAAGAAGAAATACTGATCAAACCATTCCACAGGCATCTCCACACGGGTGTCTTTACATTTCGTTCAGGCTCTAGCATACAGGATGCAATCAGGCGGCGAACATCAGCGGAAGAGCAAAATTCAAACGCTCGTATGATTTTATGTTGACAGCCTTGGCGCTCTCCCCATAACCTCAGGGCAGGTTCGAAACAAGGCAGAATAATGTGGGCAGTATCTACCTGATCAGACACGGCCAGGCCTCACTTGGGGCTGCCAACTATGACGTGCTATCACCATTGGGCGTGCAGCAATCGCGCTTGTGCGGAGAGTTCTATCAACAACAGGGCCTGCGTTTTGATCGCGCTTACGCTGGCGAAATGCAGCGCCAGATTGACACTGGCCGACATGCGCTGACCGCCATGCAACAGCCTGACACACCCATCACCATTGATGCCGCCTTCAACGAATACCATTCAGACCAGGTCGTCAGCACCTATCTGCCCAAGGTCATCGAGCAGATCCCTGAAGCCGAGTACTTCATCAAGAACGCCGGCGAGCACCGCAAGGAGTTCCAGCGGGTGTTCAGCAGTGCCATTACCCTGTGGATTACCGACGAAAGCGGCAGCAATGATTGCCCGCCCTGGTCGGCCTTCGTTGCGCAGGTCGCTGCCGGCCTCAACCGCGTAATGGCCGAGAATACCGGCAGCGGAAAAAATATCGCCATCTTTACCTCAGGGGGCACCATTACCGCCGCCCTGCAACTCATCACGCAGATGCCGGCCACCAGCGCGTTCGAGCTGAACTGGCAAATCGTGAATACCTCTGTAAGCCGTCTACAATACCGTAAGGACAAGTTGAGCCTGTCTGCTTTCAACAGCCAGGCGCATCTGGATGTCCATCAGCGGTCCGAATGGGTCAGCTACAGATAACCCGGTCGGCACACTTACATACGATTAAGTACCGTCCACCCAAGCCAGCAAAGGAACGACAGATGACTAGCGTTGCAGAAATCACCAGCAAGATGGAAACCAAGTTCAACTCAGCCGCTGCCGCCGGTCTGGATCTGGTTTTCCAGTTCAATATCGAAGACGACGAGAACTTCAACGTAACAGTCAAGGACGGCACCTGTGCCGTGGCCCAAGGCAACGCTGAAGACCCCAACGTCACCCTGATCATGGACAAGGACACCCTGGTTGGCGTCATGACCGGCGAGACCGACGGTATGCAGGCATTCATGTCTGGCAAGCTGCGCGCCGAAGGCGACATGATGCTGGCACTCAAGCTGGGTGAGCTGTTCCCGGCCTGATCTGCACAGCACGCATAACCGGAGACCTGTCTCCGGTTTTTTTTGTCCGCCTATAGCGTAATAGACCAGACCCATTTAGCTGCAACACCCAGTCTGATTAAGCGCAAGCGTCCTTGTTCAGGGCATGGCGGTGAATTAGATTAGCCCATTGCATCAGCGCCTGTCGGCCACACGCCAGCAGTGTTGAACCCGCTCTTACGGCCTTTGCGGCCAGTACACAACAAGGATCACACCCATGCAAAAGACCCAGCTTTTTGATCTCGATGGCAAGGTAGCCCTGGTCACTGGCGCAAGCCGTGGTATCGGCGAAGCCATCGCCAAGCTGCTAGCCCAACAGGGCGCGCACGTTATCGTGTCCAGCCGCAAGATCGACGGCTGCCAGGCCGTAGCCGATGCCATCACCGCCGCTGGCGGAAAAGCCAGCGCCCTCGCCTGCCACATCGGCGAAATGGACCAGATCGTTAACACAGTGGCGAGCATCCGTGAGCAGTTTGGCAAGCTCGACATCCTGGTCAACAATGCGGCAACCAACCCCTACTTTGGCAACGTGCTGGATACCGACCTGTCTGCCTTCCAGAAGACGGTCGACGTCAATATTCGTGGCTACTTCTTCATGTCAGTCGAAGCGGGCAAGCTGATGCGTGAGAACGGTGGTGGAGCCATCCTCAACGTAGCCTCCGTGAACGGCGTGGTGCCTGGCGATATGCAGGGCATCTACTCGATTACCAAAGCCGCGGTGATCAATCAGACCAAGGTATTTGCCAAGGAATGTGCGCAGTTCGGCATCCGTTGCAACGCGCTACTGCCTGGCCTGACCGACACCAAATTTGCCTCTGCCTTGACCACTAACGACAGCATCCTGAAGTCTGCACTGCAGCGCATTCCGCTGCGCCGCGCGGCCGACCCGTCAGAGATGGCCGGCACCGTGCTTTACCTTGTGAGCGACGCCTCCAGCTACACCACCGGGACTGCCATCAATGTTGATGGCGGCATGCTGGCATAATCGGCTAATACTGCAAGAAATGACCACTGCCGGCGCAAGGCCGGCAGTGGTGATCAGTTGAAGCGCTTGAGCGCTGCCTTCGCGGCCGGATTCAGCGGCACTGGGGTGAGCCCGGTCGGGCCGAGTTCGAGAGAAAAGCGAGCACCGTCCACCAACGGAATAAAACGAATTTCAAAGGCATCGGCCTCCAGCAGGCGATACCCCTCTACCCTGTCCACCCAAGCCCAGAGATCACGCCATGCTGGCGTACTATGCAAGTTGGGCAGCAGGCTACTGCTGATGGCGGTGCTGTCTCGCTCCTGCTCCAGTGCCAAGTAGCGTCCCAGCAAACGATGCAAGCGGTAGCCATCTTCCAACCCCAAAGCACTGCCCAGGCCGTGCCAACGGAGCACTTCCGCTTCAAGTTCCCAGAGGTCACCGGCGATACGGACAGTTGTACTGCCCTGTGAGCCATCGAGCACCGCTTCAAATTGCTGATTACCAATCTTGCTGAAGCTGAGCGTACCGACGGTTGCAGCCTTGGGCTCTATGTCAGCAAAGTGTTGCAGGTCCCATGCGGCCAGCCCTACAACAATACCGAGCGCCATCAACGCCAGCAGCAGGTTGCCCTTCAGCCAGCCAGGAAACCACGATAAACGCCAACCGAAGCGCAACGCCAGTAGTGCCAATAGCGCCGCCACGCAGCCCAAGAGTATTGCCAACCCTAGATATTGCATTGCTACTCCCGCACCAGATCAGGCGGGCACAGGAGGAGCCTCAAGCCCCTCCCGTTGCGCCAGATAGCAGTCGATCAGCCAGCGCGAAATGGTGCCGCGTGGCGGAATGCTCGGCAGTCCGTCTACCGGCCACCAATGTGCCTCTTCTATTTCACCGGGCTGCGGCACGATTTCGCCACCGGCGTACTCGGCGTGAAAACCGAGCATCAATGAGTTGGGGAACGGCCAGTTCTGGCTGCCGAGATAGCGGAGATTGGTAACCTGCAGGTTGACCTCTTCCATCACTTCGCGGTGCAGACAATGCTCTACCGACTCACCCGGCTCGATAAAGCCGGCCAGCGTACTGAAGAAACCCGGTGGGAAATGCGGTGATCGCGCCAGCAGTACCTCATCCCCACGGGTGATCAGCACAATGATGCAGGGTGCAATTTTTGGGTATTCACGACGCTCGCACGACAGGCACTCCATGGCGCGCTCATCGCGGCGCAACTGCATGGCCTGCCCGCAACTGCCGCAAAACCGGTGCGTCTGATACCAGGCATTAAGCTGTTGAGAAAACCCCAACAGCCGGAAAAGCTGATCATCTATCTGACCAATCAGGCTTCGCAGCCCATGCCACGATAACCCTGGCATGCCCAGCGTCTCCTGCAGATACAGCAGCTCGCAAGGCCGACCATCCACTAGCCCCAGTGCCAGCCGGTGGCCGGTGTCACCAAAGTAGATCGCCTGATCAGCATCGTGTAGCAGTCGCCCATCGTACATGGCGAACTGATTCTGATGGATAACAACGACAAGTGCTTCCGAAGAACCGCGATCTTCCAGGCTGACCGCCGGATCAAACTGACGAAAAGACCTCATTACGACTTGGACTCCGAAACAGCATATCCCAACTCCGCCAGGCTTTCTTCAGCCAGGGTAAGGACATCGCCAGTGGCGACCGCAGCACGCTCGGCCGACTCAAGATAGAACTCGACACTGGTCAGCGCATCGGCCAGCACTTCAAGCTGCTGATCCTGGGGCACCTGCTTGCGCTCAAGCATGGTTTCGCGAATAAAGCTGGCCGCCATGTGAATAATACTGGCCGCGCGGCTCATGCCCAGGAATACCAACCCGCCTCGTACGGTTTCCAGTGACGGCGGTACGTTCAACAGATGCATGGCGTCGTTCCCGGACTCCATGTAAGCAGTGATGGCGCGCTTGGCCAGTGCCAGGCCGGCCTGAGACTCTTCGATCAGCACAATGCGCGCCTCTTTTAGCTCCAGCGGCTCACTGAAACCATCGGCACCGGTCTTACCACCCTCACCCTCTTCACCGTGCGCATCCAGATGATTCACGGCCGTTTCGGCGCGCAAAACCGCATCGGCGACGTGCTCCAGGGTTTCAAGCGATTGCGGAGCGTCGCTGCTCCAACCGGAAACCTGCCCACAAACACCCTGAATAGCCTTGGATTCTGCCTTGAGGTCAAGCATGCTCAGTGTTTTCCACAGACGCTCAAGCCCCGTAGACAGTGTCTCAAGCGATTGCTCGGCATCCCCTGCATTGCGCGCCAGCAGGTCAAGCAAATCCTTGATCGCAGTAATTTCTTCACGCAGCGCCTCAGCCACTGAGTGCATAACATCCACCCCTGGCCCGCGCAAGCGACCAAAGGCATTCTGAATTTCCAGCTCGGTGAAACCGGGGTCAGGCAGTTGATAGGCGCTGCGCACAGCCTCGCAGCGCCCACAATTACCATCCGCCAGCGCCACCAGGTACAGCAGTTCATGTAACAGCAGCGCATTGACACTGCCGCCAACCCCCTGAGCCCCCCGCTTGATCTCGCGGTCAAGCATGGAAAACAGGCGTTTACGCGGGGCCGTCAGCGCCAGAGGCGTTTGCTCTATGGCTTCCAGTGCCGCCCCCCCAACCCAGCACAAGGTGGCGATTTGCGAACCAAGGCAGCTTTCAAAACGCTGTAGTGCGCGCTGCATCAATGGCGTTGCTGCTGCCAGACCGTCGTCCCGAATCAAACCCAACAGCCCTAGCTGGTACATCTGCCGCAAACGGTTGAACACCTTTGTGTCCATCACCTCGTGGCTGCCCGGGCGAAAGTTTGCCGGCAGACCGGCGACCGGCAACGGATAGAAATGACTTTGCGGTAGCGCTGGCACGCCCGGGCGATGCGCGCGCAGCTGGTTGATTGTCGGCAGCAACAACTCCGGTCGCTCACGGCCACTTTGCCGCGCTTGGTCCAGATAGCGCTCGAGCAGAAACAACGCGTCGCACAACGCCGACAGGGGCTCGTTGCGCTCATCGCCATCATGCGTGGGAATATCGGTCGCCAGCGCAACCATTTCGTCCAGCAGCTCGGCGGCGCCCTTGAGTTCGATCAGCGCAAGGGTACCGCGTAATTGCTGCAAGCCTTCGATCGACTGCTGCAACAGATGACCGTTTTGCCGATCGTCAAGAAACTGCTGCAGCAGGTCCTCAACTTCACCCATGCTGGTGAAGAGTTCATCCCTGACAAGATCTAGTGACGTGGTACCGGTTAACATAGCATTCAGTCTCCCACCATCCCTGCGTACGTCCGAAGCTGCTTAATCGGCAAACTCGGGGGTTTGCTTGCTCATATGCGCGGCCATCGCAATCTTCATGTCTTCAGACTGCAGCATCGCTGCATTCCAGGTTGCAATGTAATTGAGTCCATCCTCAACGCTGTGATCACGGCTGAAGCGAATCATTTCCTTGGTGCCGCGAATGGCGACCGGAGACTTCGCAGCGATACTCTGGGCCACCTCCATCACGCCGCTCAGCAAGGCGTCATGATCCTTGAAGGTACGATTGGCCAGACCAATGCGCGCCGCCTCTGCGCCGTACACCGGACGACCGGTATAGGCCATTTCTCGCATCATGCCATCGCCAATCAGACGCGGCAATCGTTGCAGGGTGCCCACATCGGCAGCCATGCCCATGTCGATTTCCTTGATGGAGAAGTGCGCGTCCTCGGTGCAGTAACGCATGTCGCAAGCGCTGATCAAATCGATCGCACCGCCGATGCAATAACCGTGAACTGCCGCAATGACCGGCTTACGGCAGTGATCTATCACATTGAAAGAGTGCTGAAGGTGCAACACGTGACGCCGGATGGTCTCCGCCTTGCGCGCGATATCCATGCTTGACTGACTAGATGCCTCACCCAACATGGTCAGATCAATACCGGCAGAGAAGTGCTTGCCTGCGCCGGAAATGATCGCGCAACGAATGCTGTCGGTCTGATCGACCCAACCGAATACGTCGATCATTTCAGCCCAGAAGTCGCGGTTCATCGCGTTGATCTTTTCCGGGCGATTGATACGAATGTGAACCACTTTGCCGGTCTGCTCGACCAGCAATGTCTTGAATTCAGGCATATTCAACCTTCTTCTTATGTCAGCAAAATCAACAGGCAGCCGGCAAATGCGCCGTACGAACGCCCTTGTTATTTGCATGACTATATCAAGCTAAAAGCAGAACACCATAACCAATCACTGAAGAATATGACCCAAGGTACTGAAAATGCGCATAGGTTGTACCTTGGACTACTTTATTCCTGAGAGCATTCCGGTACTATCGCCAAGCCCCAATGACAAGCCAGACGGCTACCACGGACGGCACCCACAGCAGACGCAGGACGCCGTGCCTGTATTTTTTCATTACCAGAGACAGGAACCTCATCATGTCTGACGCCATGCTTCCCGCACTGGGGCATAACTTTCTGGGCCAAGCGCCCGGTTGGTACAAGCGCACCATTGTCGCCTTTCTACTGATAAACCCGCTGCTGCTTTGGCTGTTTGGCCCTTACATCACCGGCTGGGTTCTGGTGCTGGAATTCATTTTTACGCTTGCCATGGCCCTCAAGTGCTACCCGCTGTTACCTGGGGGGCTGCTGGCCATGGAGGCGCTGCTGATTGGCATGACCTCACCCGAGGCGCTTTACAAGGAAGTCCTGGGCAACTTCCCGGTCATCCTGTTGCTGATGTTCATGGTGGCTGGCATTTACTTCATGAAGGATCTGTTGCTGCTGACCTTCACCAAACTGATTCTTGGTGTGCGCTCCAAGTCGCTGCTGGGGCTGCTATTCAGCCTGGTTGCCGCCGTGCTTTCGGCCTTCCTGGATGCGCTGACCGTGACGGCAGTCATCATCAGCGTGGCAGTGGGGTTCTACGGCGTTTATCACAAGGTGGCCTCCACCGGCGGCGGCACCGATATTCAGGACGGCAACCCGGTTGAAGATCCGTTGCACCGCGAACATCTGGAGGAGTTTCGCGCCTTCCTGCGCAGCCTGCTGATGCATGGCGCAGTGGGTACCGCACTGGGTGGCGTGTGCACACTGGTGGGCGAGCCGCAGAATCTGCTGATTGCTGGCGTAGCGGGTTGGGACTTCATTGAGTTCTTTCTATTGATGGCGCCGGTCAGCATGCCGGTGCTGGCGGCGGGGCTGCTGACCTGCCTGGTGCTAGAGAAAACCGGCTGGTTCGGCTACGGCGCGCGCTTGCCACGCCCGGTACGCCACGTGCTGGAAGAGTTTGCTGCCGCCGAACAGGCCAAACGCAAGGCGCCGCAAAAAGCCGCATTGCTGGTGCAGGCACTGGCAGCCTTGCTGCTGGTCCTGGGCCTGGCCTTTCACCTGGCAGAGGTGGGCTTTATCGGCCTGATGGTGATCATCCTGATTACCTCGTTCAATGGCATTATCGACGAGCATCAGATCGGCAAGTCGTTTCAGGAGGCGCTGCCTTTCACCTCTTTGCTGGTGGTGTTCTTTGCCATTGTCGCGGTAATCCACGAGCAGCATCTGTTCAGCCCGATCATCCACGCCGTACTGGCGCTACCGCCGGAAAGCCAACCGAGCATGTTCTTCCTCGCCAACGGCATTCTGTCGATGATCAGCGATAACGTGTTTGTCGCTACTGTGTACATTTCCGAGGTCAAGGAAAGCCTCGACAGTGGGGCTATCAGTCGCGAGCAGTTCGACCGCCTGGCCATCGCCATCAACACCGGCACCAACCTGCCCAGCGTCGCTACGCCCAACGGCCAGGCAGCGTTCCTATTCCTGCTGACCTCTGCGATTGCGCCACTGGTGCGACTATCCTACGGCCGCATGGTGGTCATGGCACTGCCTTATACGCTAGTACTGGGTGGCGTCGGTCTGCTGGCCGTTACGCTCTGGATCTAGCTAACCAGCCAATAAAAAAGGCCGATGGCGATGACGCCACCGGCCTTTTTTATTGAGCGTGCCTACTCAGCGGCAGCGGCGCCCTTCCACAACGCGAACCCGGCCGCTTTTTCAATCGCTGCCAAACGCTCCTCGTGGCCAGCCAACTCTTCCTCGCTCGCGCGTAACACCTGCAGGCCAGCGCGCATAGCCGGATCCAGGCGGCGGATACTGCTGGCCGAATCACTGCCATCCTCGTTGCCCTTGCCATTGGCTGCCAGCGACAGGGCAGTCTGACCGCCGGTCATTAGCAAATAGACGTCGGCCAGAATCTCGGCATCTAGCAAGGCGCCATGCAGATCGCGCTGCGAGTTGTCGACGCCATAGCGCTTGCATAGAGCATCCAGGCTGTTGCGCTGCCCTGGATGCTTTTCGCGCGCCATAAGCAGCGTATCGAGCACACCGCAATGGTCGGCGACCACACCGTGGCCCCTGCCCAGCCGATCCAGTTCGCTGTCGATGAAGCCCACATCGAACGCCGCGTTGTGGATGACCAGTCGCGCGCCGGTGATGAAGTTCATGAAATCATCGGCGATATCGGCAAACAACGGCTTATCGGCGAGAAATTCGCTGGAAATACCGTGCACCGCCTGGGCGCCTTCGTCGATCTCACGCTGCGGGTTGATATAAACGTGGTAATGACGACCCGTCAGACGGCGATCAACGACCTCGACGCAACCGATTTCAATGATCCGGTGGCCTTCTTTGTGTTCAATACCCGTGGTTTCGGTATCCAGCACCACTTCACGCATGCATCATCCCCTCTTCTTCTTCTCGCTGAGCACATGCTGCACGCCCAGATTGGCCAGCTCATCAGCGATCTCGTTTTCACGGTGGCCGGTATGACCGCGCACCCAGCGCCACTCCACCTGATGCTGACATACCAATTCATCCAGCTGCTGCCAGAGATCGGCGTTCTTGACCGGCTGCTTGCTGGCGGTTTTCCAGCCGCGCTTCTTCCAGTTCGGCATCCACTCGCAGATACCCTTCATCACATACTGTGAGTCGGTAGTGAGTACCACGCTGGCGGGCCGCTTTAGCGCCTCCAATCCACGAATGGCGGCCAGCAGCTCCATGCGGTTGTTGGTGGTATTCAGCTCACCGCCGTACAAGCTCTTTTCGTTTTCGCCCAGGCGCAACAGCGCGCCCCAGCCACCTGGGCCCGGATTTCCCTTGCAGGCGCCATCGGTAAAAATCTCTATGGGTTGGGTCATTGCCTATCTCGTTTATGCGTACGCCGGGTACCGGCTGCCAGCGGCGGCAGGGTCAACGCCGGAAAGGACATGCCACGCTGACGTTGCGGCAGCGCGCCGAACATCTGCCGGCGTGCCAGCAGACAATAAAATCCGCCGCCAGGCAGCAGACGCTGCTGGCCCAGACCTTCAATAAAGGCCAGGCGTTGCAACCAGGCAGGCGATTTGAGCGGCGGACGATAGCACCCATCCAGCCGTTTCTCCACTGCAAAGCCAAGCAATTCCAGCCAATCGATCAGCCGCCCGGGGCGGACAAAGCCGGCCTGCCCCAACCAACTCTGGCCGAAGTAATGCGGCGCCCCCCAGGTGCTCACCGGGTTGAATCCAAAAATCAACAGATGACCGCCGGCCCGCACCGTTTGGCTGGCCTCACGCAGCAGGGTCTGCGGCGACAGGCTGAAATCCAGCCCGTGATGCAATACCACGGTATCCAGCGTCTGTGGTGCAAAGGGCCAACGCGCCTCCTCTACTGCCAGGGTCCCTGCCCGGCACTCCATATCCAGATGCCAATGATGCCGCATGACTTTTTCATCAGGGTCCAGCATCTCCGGCGCCAAACCGTACTGCACCAAGTGCTGTCCGAAGCATTGTGGCAGCGCCAAACGCTGGGCGTTGCGCTCGGCATCGAGCAGCATCTGCCCCGCCGCCGAACCCAGCCAACCGCGCGCCTCGTGCAGCAGACGCAGCAGATCGGCCTGACTGATGGAACGAGAGGGTTGCTGACGGGCCATGGATTCTCCACAAAGGGGTTGGCGCAGACGCTGAGTTGGTTAAGATGACTCTACAGATTAAGGAATAGGTCCGTCATGTCCACATTTATTGCGCTACCGGCATTCAACGACAATTACATCTGGCTGCTCCTGGCCGACGATGGCGAGCGCGTTGCGGTAGTTGACCCCGGCGACGCCAAGCCGGTCATCAACTGGCTGGGCAAGCACCCCGAATACCGGCTCAGTGACATACTGATCACCCATCATCATCCCGACCACGTCGGCGGCGTTGCCGCGCTCAAAGCCGGCACCGGCTGCCGCGTCTGGGGGCCTGCCGCCGAGAAGATTCCAGCCCGCGATCAAGCGCTTGGCGACGGCGACAGTGTCAAGCTGTTTGGCCTTACCCTGCAGGTTATTGCGGTCCCCGGCCACACCTTAGGCCACATAGCCTATTACTGCGAGAACGCCGGCGATCCTTGGTTGCTCAGTGGCGACACCCTGTTTGCCGGTGGTTGTGGTCGCCTGTTCGAGGGCACCCCCGAGCAGATGCATACCTCACTCAGCAAGCTGGCGGCGCTACCCGCCGAAACTCGCGTTTACTGCGCCCACGAATACACCCAGGCCAACCTGACGTTTGCCCACGCCGTCGAGCCTGAGAATAACGACATCAAGGTGCGCCTTGAGGTCGTTCAGGAACTGCGTGCTGCCAGCCGCATGACACTGCCCACCGACTTGGCGCTGGAGCGTCGCACCAATCCCTTTTTAAGGGCAGATTGCGACGCCGTGATCCGCGCCGCCAGCGCCCAGGCAGGCAAGCCGCTAAGCCCCGGCGTAGAGACCTTCGCAGCGGTGCGAGCATGGAAGGACAGCTTCTAGCCCAAACGCGCCTTGACCCCACCAGAGTGACTCCATAAAATCACCCTCATTTTGTGGGGGCGTATATGCGTTATTCGGTAGTTGCCATCTTGCCCAGATCACTGGTGCTGGGCACCCTGGCAGGGGTACTCGCACTGACCGGCTGTCAGACCACTGAGCAGTCGGATTACCGCGCCCTTGGCCAGACGCCAGAGCGACAATGGCAGCAGACACTGCCAGCGCAGCAACCGATCCGCCCGGTCAATTCCGTCCTCCACGTCGAACCACAAACACCTGCCACCCTCTGGGGTCGAATCCGCGATGGATTCATGCTTGATCCCGCCTTGATCGACAACCCCCGCATTGACCAGCAACGCCTCTCCTTCGCCAGTCAGACCCGCTACTTCGAGCTCGCCACTCCGCGCGCGCAGCGCTACATCTACTATGTAGTACAGCAACTCGAAGAGCGTGACATGCCACAAGAGCTTGCGCTGCTGCCCTTTATCGAAAGCGCCTACAACCCGCAGGCGCTGTCGAGCGCCAAGGCCGCCGGTCTGTGGCAGTTTATCCCCTCAACTGGCCGCAACTTCTCGCTACGCCAGGACTGGTGGTACGACGGTCGGCGTGATGTTACCGCCTCGACCCAGGCTGCACTCGACTATCTGAACCTGCTGCACGACTACTTCGATGGCGACTGGCTGCTGGCGCTCGCAGCCTACAATTGCGGTGAAGGCTGCGTTGGCCGTGCCGTAAAACGCAACGAAGCGCTGGGCCTGCCTACCGACTACTGGAACCTGCAGCTGCCGCGCGAGACCATGAATTACGTGCCCAAGCTCCTGGCGTTGGCGCAGATCATCGACAGCCCGACCACCTATGGCACGCACCTGCCTGAACTGGCTAACGAACCCTACTTTGCCGAAATTACCGTGGATCAGCAGATCGATCTGTACAAGGTCGCTGAACTGGCAGACATACCCACCGAAGAACTGCTGAGTCTCAACCCGGCATTCAACCAGCGTGTCACGGCCCCTCAGGGCGAGTACCAACTACTGATTCCGATCGAGCAGGCAGACCAGTTTGCCCAGGCACTGGCTGAGCTGCCGGATGATCAGCGCGTCAATTACCAGCGCTATCAGGTCCGCCGCGGCGACACGCTGTCCCAGATCGCGCGCCGCTATCAGCTCTCGGTTGGCGTTATCCGGGATGCCAACGATATCAACGGCAACCTGCTGCGCGTCGGTCAGACACTGATGCTGCCGCAATTCGGCGACCAGCCAATCACCCTGCCAACCCCGGCGCAGGCTCTGGCCTCCAATGCCGCACTGAGCTACCGCATCAAACCCGGCGACAGCCTGTGGAGCATCGCTCGCGCGCACGGCACCACCGTCAATCACATCAAGCGCTACAACGACCTGAGCGGCAACGCCCTAAGCGTTGGCTCTACCCTGATGCTGCCCGGCAACCCCACTCCGGATAATCGCAGCGTGACCTATACCGTGCGCTCGGGTGACTCCCTCTCGACTATTGCCGCACGCTTTAACGTCCAGGTCGACAAGATTCGCAGCTGGAACAAACTGGAGCGTTATCTGCAGCCCGGCCAGCAGCTCACCCTGTTCGTGCCCTGATTGCGACGCAGGCCCTTCCGTCCGCCCGGCGGGAATGATAGCGTTGGCAGCAATTGACGACGTACGGCGATTTCGCCGTGCGCTCGCCCGCTGGCTTTATTCCGCGCAGGTATTCATGACGCTGCAGTTTCGCCCTACTACCCTGCTTGCCCTGTTGCTCTGCTGGCTGATGACTCTGCCCGCCGCCGCTGCAGTGCACACCCAGCACGGCTACGCACTCTACGGCCTGCCCAAATACCCCGAAAACTTCAAACACCTGGATTACGTGAATCCGGAGGCGCCCAAGGGCGGCACCCTGCGCGTCATGGGTTCCGGCACCTTCGATACGCTGAACCCCTATACCCTCAAGGGCACCAGCCCGATCAACACGGGCGACTTTGCACAGTTTGGCATCAATGAGTTGAACGAGCCGCTGATGGCCGGCAGCGGTATCTACGACCCATCGGGTGATGAACCCTACTCGGCCTACGGGCTGATCGCAGAAACAATCGAGTTTGCCGATAACCGCAGCTGGGTGGTTTTTAATCTGCGCCCGGAGGCACGCTTTCATGACGGCACTCCCGTCACTGCCAAGGACGTCGCCTTCAGTTACCGCCTGCTCAAGGAAAAGGGGCATCCCAACTACCGCTCGATGCTGCAGGACATAGACCGCATCGACATTCTGGGGGAACGGCGCATCCGCTTTATCTTTTCACGGCCCAACAACAGCCTGCTGATACTGCGCCTGGGCGAGCTGCCGGTACTGCCGGAACACTACTGGGCTAACCGCGAATTCACTGAAACCACCTTCCAGCCAGGGCTCAACAGCGGCCCCTATCGCATCACCAAGGTCGACCCTGGCCGCAGCCTGGTTTATGAGCGGGTAAAGGATTATTGGGGAGCCGACTTGCCAATCAACCGGGGCAAGTACAACCTCGATCGCATGGAAGTCGAGTTCTATCGGGATAACAGCGTGGCCTTTGAGGCATTCAAGGCCGGCGAGTTCGATATCTACATCGACCACAAAGCCAGCAACTGGGCCAATGCTTACGACTTCCCGGCGGTCAACAATGGCGACGTGCTCAAGCGCGCGATCGCCCATGAAATCCCCAGCTCTACCCAGGCGCTGTTTTTCAACACCCGCCGCCGCCCCTTCGATAATCTGCAGCTGCGCAAGGCACTGGGCATGCTGTTCGATTTCGAGTGGTCCAACCGGGTGCTCTTTTATGGAGCATATCAACGCTCTTTAAGCTTTTATCCCAACAGTCCGTTTACTGCCACCGGCGTTCCAGGCGGCCAGGAATTTCTGTATTTGTCGCCCCACCGCGACGAGCTGCCGCCGGAACTCTTCTTGCAGCCGTTCAGTCTACCTGTCACCGATGGCCGGGGGATTCCGCGTGAAACCCTGCGCGATGCGGTAGAGCTGTTCGACAAGGCCGGCTGGCAGCTGCGTGGCGGGCGTCTGGAGAATGCCGACGGCAAGCCGTTGAGCTTTGAAGTCTTGCTGGTGAACTCCAGCCTGGAACGTATCCTGCAGCCTTATCGCGCCAACCTGGCGCGACTGGGCATCGACATGCAGATTCGCACCGTTGACCGCGCGCAGTACAAGGCACGGCTGGACCAGTTCGATTACGACATGATTCTGGCCACCTTGCCGCAGGGCCTGTCGCCAGGGCTGGAGCAGTTCGGTTATTTCCATTCCAGCCAGCGTAACGTCAAGGGCAGCCGCAACTACGCGGGAATAGACAATCCGGTCGTGGACGACCTGATCGACAAATTGAGCGGCGCCACCAACCGCAGCCAGCAGGTCGCGGCGACGCGGGCCTTGGACAGGGTACTGCTGTGGAATCACTATACAATTCCGAACTGGTATATAAACTACCATCGCATCGCCTACCGCAATTGGCTGCAGACGCCCGATATACCACCCTATTCGCTGCTGATCCGCAGTTGGTGGAAGGAACCTGCAACACACTAGAAGAACAAGGTCGCTGAATGCATCTCTCGCTGAAATCCGCCTGCTTGGCGCTGCTCACCTGTTACACCGCTATGGCCCTGGCCGAGCCAACAGAATCGCACCACGCCCTGACCCTATACGATGAAGCGCCCAAATACGCAGCCGACTTTCAGCACTTCGACTACGTCAACCCGGACGCGCCCAAGGGCGGCACCCTGCGGCTGGCCGGCTTTGGTGGCTTTGACTCGCTCAACCCCTATATCAGCCGCGGCACAGCGGCAGATAACCTCGGGCTGATTTACGACACCCTGACCTTTCACGCCCTGGATGAACCTTTCACTGAGTACGGGCTGATCGCGCGCAGCATGGAAAAAGCCGAGGACGGCACCTGGGTGCGTTTTCACCTGCGCCCCGAGGCAAAATTTCATGATGGCGAGCAGATCACCGCCGACGACGTGGTGTTTACGTTCAACACCCTGATCAGCGATGGCGCGCCCTTCTACCGCGCCTATTACGGCGACGTCAAAGAAGTGGTTGCCGAAGATCCGCAGACCGTCATTTTCCGCTTTCATCACGGCAACAACCGCGAGTTGCCACTGGTATTGGGCCAGCTTCCGGTGCTGCCAAAACACTACTGGGAGGGTCGCGACTTTACCAAGGGCTCGCTCGATGTGCCCCTCGGCAGCGGCCCCTATCGGATAGACCAGGTGCGGCCAGGCCGCAGCATCACCTTCAAGCGCGACCCTGACTACTGGGCTGCCGACTTGCCAGTACAGCGCGGCTTCAACAACTTCGACCGCGTGATCACCGATTATTACCGCGACGGCAGCGTCACCCTGGAGGCCTTCAAGGCCGGACAGTTCGACTTCAACAAGGAGCTGGCAGCGAAGAACTGGGCCATCGGCTATGAAAGCCCGGCCTTGAGCGCCGGCCGGATCATCAAGGAAGAAATCCCCAACAACAATACCCAGGGTATGCAGGGCTTTGTGTTCAATCTGCGCAAACCTTATTTCGAAGATGAGCGCGTGCGCGAGGCCATCAGCCTGCTGTTCGATTTTGAATGGGCCAACACCAAGCTATTTCACAATGCCTACACCCGCACTGCCAGCTATTTTGACAACTCCGAGCTGGCTGCCACCGGCGAGCCAGACGCCGCCGAGCTGGAGCTGCTGATCCCGCTACGCGAACAACTGCCCAAAGCCACCTTCGGCCCGGCCTATGTGCCACCGAAAACCGATGGCAGCGGCAGCGTGCGCGAACAGATGCGCGAGGCCTATGCGTTGCTGCAGGACGCCGGCTGGAAGATTGTTGATGACCAACTAGTGAATGCCAAGGGCGAACCGCTGACCTTCGAGTTTCTCCTGGTGCAGGCTGAGTTCGAACGCGTGCTATTACCGTTCAAACGCAATCTGGCATCCCTGGGCATCAACATGACCCTGCGCCGGGTAGATGTATCGCAATACATCAATCGCCTGCGTTCGCGCGATTTCGACATGATCGTCAGCGGCTTTGGCCAATCCAACTCACCCGGTAACGAGCAACGTGAGTACTGGCACTCGTCAAGCGCCGACAACCCCGGCAGCCGCAACCTGATGGGCCTGAAGGACCCAGCCGTTGACGCCCTGGTTGAAGGCTTGATCAAGGCCGATACCCGAGAGTCGCTGGTGACCCATACTCGCGCGCTGGATCGCGCACTACGCGCCAAGCACCTGGTGGTACCCAACTGGTACACCAACGTCTACCGCGTCGCCTACTGGGACAAGTTTGCCCACCCGGCCGTCTCGCCCAAGTATGACCTTGGTCTGTTCACCTGGTGGGTCGATCCGGCCAAGGCCGACAACCCGATTCCCAGCGATGAAGTACCTGCCGTGACCACGCCCGTCAGCGAGGACGAATAAGCATGCTGGCTTATATTGTTCGCCGCCTGCTGCTGATCATCCCCACCCTGTTCGGCATCCTGCTGATCAACTTTCTGATCATTCAGGCGGCCCCGGGTGGCCCGGTGGAGCAGATGATTGCCAACCTCGAAGGTTTTGAGGGCAGCGCGACCAGCCGCGTCTCCGGCGGCGGTGGTGAAGTCGCCAGCGGCGGCAACTACCGCGGCGCGCAGGGCCTGGACCCCGACATCATCAAGGAAATCGAGAAGATGTACGGCTTTGACAAGCCCGCGCATGAGCGTTTCTGGCTGATGATCAAGGGCTATCTGCAGTTCGACTTCGGCGACAGTTTCTTCCGCGATGCCAAAGTGACTGACCTCATTCTCGAGAAGATGCCAGTCTCCATCTCGCTTGGCCTATGGACGACGCTCATCACCTACCTGATATCCATTCCCCTGGGCATTCGCAAGGCCATCAAACACGGCTCGGCGTTCGATATCTGGACCAGCTCGCTGATCATTGTCGGTTACGCGATTCCCGGCTTCCTGCTGGCCATCCTGCTGATTGTGCTCTTTGCCGGCGGCAGCTATCTGGATTGGTTCCCGTTGCGTGGACTGACCTCCAACAATTTTGACCAAATGAGTACCTGGGAGCAGATCGGCGACTACTTCTGGCACATGGTACTGCCGATCTTTGCCATGGTAGTCGGCAGTTTCGCCACCCTGACCATGCTGACCAAAAACTGCTTTCTGGATGAGATCGGCAAACAGTACGTGACTACGGCAAGGGCCAAGGGGTTGACCGAAAGCCGCGTGCTCTATGGCCACGTATTCCGCAACGCCATGCTGCTGATCATTGCCGGCTTTCCTTCGGCTTTGATCAGTATCTTTTTCACCGGCTCATTGCTGATCGAGGTGATCTTCTCGCTGGACGGGCTGGGGCTGCTGGGCTTCGAGGCAGCCATCAATCGCGATTACCCGGTCATGTTCGGCACCCTGTTCATTTTCACCCTGCTGGGTCTGGTAGTGAAACTGATCGGTGATATCACCTACACCCTGGTGGACCCGCGCATCGACTTTGACAGCAGGGAGGGTTGAGCATGCAACTGATCAAACTGTCCCCGCTCAATCAACGCCGCTTTGCGCGCTTTCGTGCCAACAAGCGCGGCTGGTGGTCGCTGCACATCTTTATGCTGCTCTTTGTACTCAGCCTGGGTGCCGAGTTGATAGCCAACGACAAGCCCCTTGCCGTGGGCTATCAGGGCGAGCTGTTCTTCCCGGTGTTCGAGCGCTACCCGGAGACCGCCTTCGGTGGCGACTTCCCCATCGAGGCGGACTATCGCAGCCCTTACATCCAGCAGCTGATTGAAGAAGAAGGCGACGGCTGGATGCTCTGGCCGCCCATCCCCTATCACTACGGCACCATTAACTACGATCTGGATGTCCCCGCCCCGGCTCCCCCTTCTGCCGACAACTGGCTGGGCACCGACGATCAGGCCCGCGATGTGATGTCACGGGTCATCTACGGCTTCCGCATTTCCGTCCTCTTTGCCCTGACGCTGACTATCTTCAGCTCGATTATCGGTGTCATCGCCGGTGCCATTCAGGGCTTCTACGGCGGACGAATCGACTTGATCGGGCAACGCTTCATCGAGGTCTGGTCCGGCCTGCCGGTACTCTATCTGCTGATCATTCTGGCCAGCTTCGTGCAACCCAATTTCTGGTGGTTGCTCGGTATCATGCTGCTGTTTTCGTGGATGTCGCTGGTGGATGTGGTGCGCGCCGAGTTCCTGCGTGGCCGTAACCTCGAGTACGTGCGCGCGGCACGAGCGCTCGGCGCCAGCAACAGCGTGATCATGTTCCGCCACATTCTGCCCAACGCCATGGTGGCTACGCTCACCTTCTTCCCGTTCATTCTGACCGGCGGCGTGATCACCCTGACCTCGCTGGACTTTCTGGGCTTTGGCCTGCCACCGGGTTCGCCCTCACTGGGTGAGCTCATCGCCCAGGGTAAGGCCAACCTACAGGCCCCGTGGCTAGGGCTCACCGCTTTCGTTGTGCTGTCTCTCATGTTGAGTCTGCTGGTCTTCATCGGCGAGGCCCTGCGTGACGCCTTCGATCCAAGGAAATGAGATGACCGACACCCCATTGATCAGCATCCGCAATCTGAGCGTCGCCTTTAATCAGGGCAAAGAGCAGGTCACTGCAGTGCACAACGTTAGTTTCGATATCCGCTCAGGCCAGACCCTGGCTCTGGTGGGTGAAAGCGGCTCGGGCAAATCGGTCACCGCGCACTCGATTCTGCGCCTGCTGCCCTACCCTGCGGCCAGCCATCCCAGCGGCGAGATATTCTACGCTGGCCAGGACCTGCTGAAAGCCGATGAAAAGAGTCTGCGCAAGGTGCGCGGCAATCGCATCTCGATGATCTTTCAGGAGCCCATGAGCTCACTCAACCCACTGCACACCGTGGAGCGGCAAATTAACGAGGTGCTGGCCCTGCACAAGGGCCTGAACAAGAAGGAAGCCCGCGCCCGCACGCTAGAACTGCTAGGTTTGGTCGGCATACCCGAACCGGAAAAGCGCCTGGCCTCATACCCCCATGAGCTGTCTGGCGGACAACGCCAGCGCGTAATGATCGCCATGGCGCTGGCCAATGAACCCGAGCTGCTGATCGCCGACGAGCCGACCACCGCGCTGGATGTGACGGTACAGCTGAAGATCCTCGATCTACTCAAGGAGCTGCAGCAAAAATTGGGCATGGCGCTGCTGCTGATCAGCCACGACCTCAACCTGGTACGCAAAATTGCGCACCGGGTATGTGTCATGTATCAGGGTCGCGTCGTCGAAGAGAACGATTGCACCACATTGTTCGGGGCGCCACAGCACGAGTACACCCGGCAGTTGCTGGCCGCCGACCCCAGTGGGGAGCCGGTGCCTGTGCAGCCGGGAGCAGAAGAGATTCTGCGTGCGGAAAATCTGCGCGTCTGGTTCCCGATCAAAAAAGGCGTGCTCAAGCGCACTGTGGATCACGTCAAGGCGGTTACCGATATCAGCTTCAGCCTGCCAGCCGGGCAAACACTCGGCATTGTCGGTGAGAGCGGTTCGGGCAAGACAACCCTGGGTATGGCGCTGCTGCGGCTGCTCGACAGCCAGGGCGTTATCGAGTGCAATGGCAAGCGGCTGGATAACCTCAGCCAAAATGAGGTGCGGCCTTTGCGGCGGGAGTTTCAGGTGGTCTTTCAGGACCCCTTTGGCAGTCTCAGCCCGCGCATGTCGATCGGCCAGATCATCAGCGAAGGGCTGGAGATTCACCGCATCGGCACCGCCGCAGAACGTGAGCAGATGGTGATTCAGGCGTTGCAGGAGGTCGGGCTCAACCCTGATACCCGGCACCGCTACCCGCACGAGTTTTCCGGTGGGCAACGCCAACGCGTTTCCATCGCGCGGGCGCTGGTGTTGAAGCCAAAGCTGATCCTGCTGGACGAGCCAACCTCGGCGCTGGATCGGACCGTACAGGGGCAGGTAGTGGAGCTGCTGCGCGATCTGCAGCAAAAGTACAATTTGAGTTATTTGTTTATCAGCCACGATCTGGCGGTGGTAAAGGTCCTCAGTCACCAACTGATGGTCATTCGCCAGGGGCAGGTAGTCGAACAGGGGCCGGCAGACGAGATTTTTGCCTCACCGCAGCATGACTATACTCGTCAGTTGCTGGATGCGGCTTTTGCCATACCCAACACCCTTAACAAGGCCACGACGGCCCAGTAACGAAACAGGAAAGCACTATGGGATTTCTCAGCGGAAAGCGTGTACTCATCGTTGGCGTCGCCAGCAAACTCTCCATTGCCTCCGGCATTGCCGCCGCCATGCACCGCGAAGGCGCTGAACTGGCCTTCACCTACCAGAACGAAAAGCTCAAGGCGCGGGTCGAGGAATTTGCCGCCGGCTGGGGCTCGGGTCCTGAGCTGTGCTTCCCCTGTGACGTAGCCGACGACGCCGAGATCGAACAGGTCTTCGTCGAACTGGGCAAGAAGTGGGATGGTCTGGACTGTATCGTACACTCGGTCGGCTTTGCTCCAGGCGATCAGCTCGATGGCAACTTCGCCGAAGTTACCACCCGTGAAGGCTTTCGCATTGCCCACGATATCAGCGCCTACAGCTTCGTAGCGCTGGCCAAGGCCGGCCGTAAGATGATGAAGGGCCGCAACGGCAGCCTGCTGACGCTGTCGTATCTGGGCGCCGAGCGCACCATGCCCAACTACAACGTCATGGGCATGGCCAAAGCCAGCCTGGAAGCCGGTGTACGCTACCTGGCTACCAGCCTTGGCCCGGAAGGCACCCGCGTCAATGCGATCTCTGCTGGTCCGATTCGCACCCTCGCCGCCTCCGGCATCAAGAGCTTCCGCAAGATGCTGGCTCACAATGCCGCACAAACACCGCTACGCCGCAACGTGACCATCGAAGAAGTCGGCAACGTTGGCGCCTTCCTCTGCTCCGATCTGGCGTCCGGCATGTCGGGCGAGATTACCTACGTCGACGGTGGCTTCAACATCACTGCCATGGGTGGATTGGAAGACTAAGCCTGCTGCTGGCATACAAAAACCGGGCCTGGCCCGGTTTTTGTATGCCCCAAGTATCAGTCCTCCGAGACAGCACCAATCTTGTGGATCGACAGGTCGGCGCCCTGGAACTCGTCCTCCTCGCTCAAGCGAATGCCTACACTCGCCTTGATCACGCCGTACACCAGCAGCCCACCTACCAACGCCACCACGACGCCAGCCAGGCTACCCAGCAACTGCGACACGAAACTCACACCGCCCAGCCCACCGAAGGCTTGCAGACCGAAGATACCCGCGGCCAGGCCACCCCACACGCCGCAGAGACCGTGCAATGGCCAAACACCCAGCACGTCGTCGATCTTGAAGCGGTTCTGCGTGAGAATAAAGGTCCAGACAAACAGACCGCCCGCCACGACCCCGGTAGCCAGCGCGCCCAGCGGATGCATCAAATCAGAACCGGCACACACCGCTACCAGGCCAGCCAAAGGACCATTATGAATAAAGCCAGGGTCTGCTCGGCCGACTGCGAGGGCCGCCAGCGTTCCGCCCACCATGGCCATCAATGAATTAACGGCTACCAGGCCGCTGATGCCGTCCAGCGTTTGTGCCGACATGACATTGAAGCCAAACCACCCGATCGAGAGAATCCAGGCCCCCAGTGCCAAAAAGGGAATATTGGATGGCGGCATTGCGACCACGTGCCCTTCACGGTAGCGTCCGCGCCGCGCACCCAATAGCAGGACCGCACCCAGCGCCAGCCAGCCGCCAACCGCATGAACCACTACAGACCCGGCAAAGTCGTGGAAAGGCGCGCCAAAACTGGCCTCCAACCAGGCCTGAAAACCGTAATTACCGTTCCAGACAATCCCCTCAAAGAAGGGGTACACCAGGCCGACGATCAATAGCGACGCGCACAACTGAGGCGCAAACTTGGCGCGCTCGGCAATACCGCCAGAGATAATCGCCGGAATGGCAGCGGCGAAGGTCATCAGAAAGAAGAACTTGACCAGCGCGTAGCCGTTATTTTCCGACAGCGTTGCAGCATCGGTAAAAAAGTTGGCACCGTAGGCTATCCAGTAACCCACGAAGAAATACGCCAGACAGGAAATCGCAAAGTCACTGATGATCTTGGAGAGTGCGTTGACCTGATTCTTCTGACGTACGGTGCCAACCTCTAGAAAGGCAAAGCCGGCGTGCATTGCCAGCACCATGATGGCGCCCATGAGAATAAACAGGGTATTGGCGCCGTGGACAAGCGTCTCCACGGCGCTGCTCAGGTTTTCCATTCAGACAGCCTCGCTAAAAATTACTCAAAAACGCACTTTATTTGTGCATGAATAGGTCGCCTGTTCCATGCTGGTGCCGTACACAGGCAGAGGTAGAAATACCTCAACCCACATACAGTCCCGCCAGGCTTGGTTTTATTTTTTACTATCAATTACTTATTGCTATACGCTGGGTGTTGTCACGAGCACAAAGCACCGCATTAGGGCGCTACGCACCAGCGACATCCCCTAATTAGTGCAAATGACGTACCAGATCGACTGGGATATGCACTGATATTGCACTTGCGCGCCCTCATCATCCGCGCTTTGCTACCCGCGCCAGAGGGCAAGCGCGCTGCGTGGGCTTGGCTATAATCTTGCATACACCTAGCGGCCCAAATTCGACCCGGAGAATAATGTGTTTAATGGTCAGCCCCTGCCGTACTTCCAACCCCTGATCGACACCGCAACAGGACGCATTGCCGGTTATGAGGCACTCGCCCGTCTGCGCGACGACGATGGCAATGTGACCAGTGCCGGGCCCCTGTTTACCGACCCTGAGGTCAACCCCGCAGATCTGCGCGAGCTGGATCGCTGTATTCGTCGCATGGCCCTGGAGCGCTTCCGCGATACCCCTGACGGCTTCATCAGCCTGAACATTTCACCCTCTTGGGTAAGCCAGCTGCAGCCAGGCATGCCGCTTCCCAGCCTGCAATTGTTGGAAGAAATTGGCCTGCCTGCCGATCAAGTGGTCTTCGAAATCACCGAGCTCCAGGGCAGCATCGAGCAACTGCGTGATGTAGTGCAGCGCTACCGACAAGCCGGCATACGGATTGCCATCGACGACTTTGGTGCAGGCTACTCGATGCTCGATCGCGTTCTGGCGCTAGAGCCCGACATTCTGAAGCTGGATATCCAGTTGTTCCGCAAAGCGGCCAGCGGCAACGGTAATAGCGGTGATTTTGTTCGAGCGCTCGCCTTGATGGCGGAAAAAAGTGGCTGCTGGATCATTGCCGAAGGTGTGGAGACGGAGCAGGAACTGCATTTCGCACTGGAGTGCGGCGCGCGCTATGTGCAGGGCTATCTGTTTGGCAGACCGGATGAGAACTTTCTGCCCGCGGAGTCGGTTCAGCAGCAGTTTTCCGAGATGCGCGACCACTATGTGCATGAGAAGCTGGCTGAACGAGAAAAACTGGCCAACCTGCGCAAGTCGCTGGCCTGTCTTTTTGCGGATTTGCGTGTCTGGCTGAGCAAGGGCGCGCAGCCAGCTCATCTGCCTTCACCTGAGGATTACCCGTGGCTACTACGCTGTTTTCTCTGCGATGCACATGGCACGCAAATCTCGCCCAACTATGAGTGGAAGGGTGACGCTTGGCATACCGACCCCCGCTACCTCGACCACAACTGGTCGTGGCGCCCCTACTTCTACCAGATTCTGGCCGAGGCTGGCGAAGACAGCAGGGTGATACTGTCCAACCGTTACCGAGATGCCACCACCAACCAGTACTGCCTGACCTCTGGCCTGTTTATTGATGACAGCCGGCACCTGCTGCTGGTCGATATCGACACCTCGTTTCTCTGAGGTTACGGCCGCTGTGCGCCACGCTTTGACTCGGCGCGCAGCGGCAGCCGCACTTCAACCAGCAAACCTCCCAGCGTAGCCTCCGACAGCTCGAGCTCGCCATCGTAGGCCTGTACTAGGTCCAATACGATACCAAGCCCCAGACCATGCCCTGGCACCTGCTGATCGAGACGTGTGCCGCGCTCCAGCACCTCTGCCCGCGCCTGCGGTGCAATACCCGGCCCGTCATCGGCGACTTGTAGTAACAACCCCTCGGCATTCAGCAGCCAACGCACTTCGACCCGGTTCTGCGACCACTTGCAGGCATTGTCGATCAGGTTGCCCAACAGCTCTTGCATATCCTCACGGTCATAGGGCCAGCTGGCAGCCGGCCCAGCCAGCAGCTGAATATCGCGCTGCGGATAGAGCGACTGCAGGGTTGCCATCAGCGGTGGCAGGTCAGTGCCGGAGTGAAATCGCTCGCCACGTTGCTGTTCCGGCGCCAGTCGCGCACGCTGCAGAGTGCGCTCCAGTTGCCGGTGCATCAAATCCAGCTGCTCACGCAGCGGCAGCAGTTGGTCCGGGGGCAGGTTAGTACTCAGGTTGTCCAGACGGCTTTCCAGTACGGCGAGCGGGGTTTTCAACGCATGGCCAAGGTCGCCTGCGCTACTGCGGCTGCGCTCCAGCACGCGCTCGATCTGCCTGCCCAAATGGTTTATCTCGGTAACCAGGGGCGTTAATTCCAGGGGTACCGCCTCGTTCAGCTGCAAACGTTCACCGCTGCGCCATTCAGCCAGCTCCCTGCGCGCCCGGCGGAGCGGGCGTAGCGCATAGAGCAGTACCCCTTGCTGCAGGATAAGCGCAACACAGATGACCGCCGCCCCCAGCCCCCATAACCACCAGCGTGCCTGCTTGAAGGCCACCAGCAGCGGCTGATAATCCAGCGCAACCGTGATGGTGAGGGGTTCACCGTGGCTCAGATACTGCTGAGATAGCACCAGCAATTGCTGCCCTTTGGGGCCCGGCACCAGCTCTGTGGTTGGCTCATCGGCGATGCCCACTGCACTTAGCCGCTGATCCCACAGCGAGCGAGAGCGCCAGCGCTCGCTCCCCTCGACGATGAAATAGCGTCCAGAATATGGCCGGCGGTAGTCGGGGTCGACCTTGCTGAGATCCAGGTAAGCGCCGCTACTGCCGGGGGTCATGGCCGCCAGCAGACTATCGGTCTCACTCTGCAGAAGGGTCATCAGATAGCTGCGTTGTGCATGATCGTACAACCAGACGCTACCCTGCCCGATCAAAACCACACTGCACAACATGATCAGCAGAAGACTCACCCCCAGACGGCGCCCGATTGAAATCAACTGTCGTGACCTACCAGAATGTAACCTTGGCCGCGTCGCGTAGTGATCGCGCTGCGGCCGAGTTTGCTACGCAAATGGTTGATCTGTACCTCAATGACGTTGGAATCGCGCTCATCTTCGTACTCGTAAAGATGTTCAGCCAGGCGCGTCTTCGACAGCACCTGGCCATGGTTGAGCATCATGTAGCGCAACAGCTTGAACTCGGTAGCCGATAGCTCTGTCGCCGCCAGGCCGCTACCGCTGACCTGCTGGGTGGATTCATCCAAAGCCAGGCCGCAGGCCTGCAGCAATGCGTTGGGCTCGCGTCCATGGGCGCGGCGCAGCAGCCCCTGAATGCGCAGCAGCAGCTCTTCGTTGTGAAAAGGTTTGGTCAGGTAATCGTCGGCGCCAGCCTGCAAGCCGGCGACGCGCTCGGTCCAGCGGCTGCGCGCGGTCAGCATCAATACCGGCATCCCCTGTCCGCCCTCACGCCAATGCTGTACCACCTGCAAGCCGTCCATACCTGGCAAACCCAGGTCAACGATGGCCAAGTCGTAGGGTTCCTGCTCTCCCAGAACCAGCGCATCCCGCCCATCGGTGCGCCAGTCCACGGCATACCCGGCACGCTTGAGCAGGGTAGTCAGCGAATCGGCGAGTGCCACGTTATCCTCGACCAGCAGTATTCGCATCAATCGTCCTCTTCCACCTCAAGCAGCTCTCCGCTGAGCGCATTGTATTCCAGCTCCATCACCTTGCGTTGCCGGGTTATCACCTCAATTTCATAGATATAGAGCCCGTCTTCGAACTCGAGTTCAGCTTCCAGAAAACGGCCGGGATAACGTGCCAGCGCATCGTCGATAAACTGCTGCAGCGGTGCAATACGGCCTTGCTCAACCAGCTGCAGCACCTGATCCTGGCCGATATCGTCAGCCTGGGCACCAGGCACAAACGCAAAAAGGCCCAGCATCAGAATGCCGGGCCACTGCAGCGCAGGATGATCAATCATCCTGCTTGTGTTCGAGTACTTCGCCATTGCTGGCATCCAGGTCAACATCCCACTCCTGGCCCTGAGCGTCCTTGATCTCGACCTGATAGACATAGCGGCCGTAATGCTTGTCCAGATCGGTATCGGTGATGGTGCCGGGCTGTACACTCAACGCCTTCTCATTAAGCTCTTCAAACTGCTTGATGGTACCCTGTTCGATCAATTGATTGGCTTCGTCCAGACGCACATCATCGTCTGCCAGAACCGCAGCGCTGCTCAAGCCAAAAAACAGTGCGCTCGTCAGTAGAATTGCGTTTTTCATCGTGGTTACCTCTGTCGTTTTAGGGTGTAGACGCAG
This sequence comes from Halopseudomonas sp., assembly GCF_036960865.1. Lineage (GTDB taxonomy): Bacteria > Pseudomonadota > Gammaproteobacteria > Pseudomonadales > Pseudomonadaceae > Halopseudomonas. Next base: position 103,655 of record NZ_JBALWE010000002.1, on the reverse strand, counting down.
AGTATAGTTATTAGCTGAAGCCAAACTTAAAATGCTCCATTGACCTTACATGCTGTTGAAAGGAACTGCCGATACATGACTGCAATCCATGTTGCCGCCCCAGCATTGACGCTACGTGCAGGCCACAGGGCCATCGAACATATTCGCCAGAACGGGCTGCAACCGGCGGATGTACATATGATCCCCGGCGCCGCTGGGGGGCCCAAGGCCCTGGGCATCCAAGGACTGGATCTGGCGCTGTTCGGCGAATGGTTACCTCGTGCACCGCAGATGCGCAGTCTGATTGGCGCCTCGATCGGCAGCTGGCGCTTTGCCAGTGCCTGCATGCCAGACCCGGTGCATACTCTGCAACAGCTTGGCGAACTCTACACCAGCATGCGCTTCCCCAAAGGCGTGAGCATTCAGGGTATCAGCGCGGCCTGTGGCGACATGCTAGACGACCTGCTCGGCGGCCAGTTTGAAAGCATCCTCGGCAACCCGCACTACCACCTGAACATTGTGGTTGTTAAAAGCCTTGGACTGTTGCAGCACGATTCGCGCACTCGGTTGGGGCTGGGTTTGAGTGGCGTGATCGGCGCCAACCTGCTGGGCCGCCGGCATCTCGGCCGTTTTTTTGAGCGAGTGATTCTGCATGACCCGCGGCAACGCCCGGCACTGGACGATCTGCAGGATTTCAAGAGCAGTCACGTGCACCTGACGCCCGGCAACTTGCGCTCAGCGTTGCTGGCCTCTGGTTCAATTCCCATGGTGATGGAAGCCGTACGCGAGATTCCCGGTACCAGCGCCGGTGTCTACCGCGACGGCGGCCTGCTCGACTACCACCTCGACCTGCCCTACAAGGCGCCGGGTGTGGTGCTCTACCCCCACTTCTTGGATCGGGTGGTACCGGGCTGGTTCGACAAACCGTTACCCTGGCGCAAAGCCAATCCGCAACAGCTACGCGACGTGCTACTCGTGGCGCCCTCACGCGAGTATCTCGACACCCTGCCCTACCGCAAGCTGCCAGACCGCAAGGACTTCAACCGCTTCGTCTACGACGACGACGGTCGGGAAAAGTACTGGCGCAAGGCGATGAGTGAAAGCCAGCGGCTGGGTGACGAGTTTCTGCGGCTGGCAGACTCGGACGACCTGATTCGCCACATACAACCGCTATGACCGAGCCACCGGCCTACTCTCGCTGCCCGCTGTGCCAGGCTACTGCGCCCTGGTTCCATAGCGATGCGAAACGCCCCTATTACGCGTGTAGCGAATGCCTGATGGTGCACGTACCCGGTGCCTGGCATCTCAGCCCCGCGGCGGAGCGCGCTGAATACGACCGGCATGAAAACGACCCGCAGGATGAAGGCTATCGCCGCTTCCTCTCGCGCTTGGCCACGCCGTTACTGCAGCAGTTGCCGGCCGCGAGCCGTGGCCTGGATTTTGGTTGCGGCCCTGGTCCGGCGCTGGCGGCGATGCTACGCGAGGCCGGCCACACGGTGGCGCTGCACGATATCCACTATCAACCCAACCCCGCGGCGCTGAATGACCGCTGGGATTTCATCACCGCCACCGAGGTGGTTGAGCACCTCGCGCAACCCTTGTTGGTACTGGACCAACTGTGGGCGTGCCTGCAGCCCGGTGGCTGGCTGGGTCTCATGACCAAGCGCGTACGAGATCAGGACGCCTTCAAACGCTGGCATTACATAAACGACCCGACCCATATCTGCTTTTTCAGTGAGCGCAGCTTTGCCTGGCTGGCCACGCGCTGGAATGCGGAGCTGCAATTGATCGGTTCGGATGTGGTGCTGCTGCGCAAGGCGCAGCAATAGCGGTGACTATACTGGGCGCTGAACCAACGCCCAACGTCGGCAATAGCTGCTCTGATCGACAGTCCCAGCCGCGCCACTAGCAGCATGATAGGGCTTCGTGCGCTCCACACCGCAACTGAGTACCCTCCCGTCGCGCATCATGCGCCGGTAGTACATAACCTGAACGCACTACCGCACTAATCCGCGCACGGTGTCTGGCTACTTGTCGGCCATCCATTTGGCAACATCGCTACCCAAGGTATTGGTACACCGATACAGCACCGCGCAAGAGCCTTTGAAGGGACCAGAAAAACCGCCACTGGAATTGCGCGTCTCTCGGTAGCTGTCGACCAGTTGGCCGTCGTCATAAAGCTCGGCAATAACCGATACCGACTTTCGGTGACCAAGAAAAGCGTTGCCCGCGCTCAGCGCGTTGATAATCCGCAGCTTCAGCTGCTTGCCCGCCCCGGCGCTGGGCTCACCGTCCAGCGGCGTCACATACCAGCCGCTTTCCCGCAGATACTGCTCGGTTGAAGCGGAAAAACTGGAACCCAAATCGGCACATTCAGACAGGATATTGCCCGCAATCACATTCTCATCGTAATAAGCAGCGCTGCTGCTGACCGCTATCCGTCGGTCGTCCGCTACACCAACAGCGCAGGACAGCAGCCCAACCAAACCGAAAAAAAGCACGCTATATTTCATTATCCATTCCTTTTTGCTAATGCGTTCCACTCACTTGAGTGAAACTTTCCCTGCCCTGGCAAAAAGCTGGAAGCGGCGCTTACCGACCTCTTACCTGGGTACCCCCATACAACTGTTGGCCCAACAAAGGCGGTGCAATCACCTCTTGCCAGCCCGCTTGATCTGTTGATTGGACGGTCGCCGAAGACCGCCGTAACTGGCCGGCAGACACGCGGCGCACAGCTCCCATTGCGTCTCGATTTCCGTAATGACCTGGCTCACCGTTACCAGTGCAACAGAGGCATAGGCTCTCACTTCTCCTGCCGCGATGCCCGCTATCCGCTCACTCAGCCACTCATCGGTGAATCCGGCCCACTCCCCGGCCACCACTCGCAGGTTGTCACACAGGGCCGGGAATACCTCAAGCCAAAGCACCTTCAGCACTGCTTCGGGCGACAACCCGGATTCTATGATTCGGCGCGCCACAAAGCGATGCGTATCCGCGCCAATGTCAGTATCGAGGAAGAGTTCAGAGAAGGCAGCCCAGAGCGCAGCACGAGTGGCGATGGGCGGGGGCAAAGTGTCTTTGCCGGGCAAGAGAATTAATTGCTGCTGAGCACGCGCCGCGCACCCTTGTAAGTGCGCTGCCAGTAGCGCGCACCCAGCTCATCCACGCGCACAGCGCCACCGGTGCTGGGGGCGTGCAGAAAACGCCCTTCGCCGATGTAGATACCGGCATGGTTGACCCGTCCGCCATTCATTGCGAACAGCAGCAGGTCGCCTGGCACCAGAGCACTTTCGCTGGGTTTCGCAGTACGCATGGAGGTCAGGCCGGCAGTGGTGCGCGGTAAATTAACCCCAGCAGCCTCTCGGTACACATACTGAATCAGGCCGCTGCAATCGAAACCGGTATCAGGCGAGGTGCCGCCGTAGCGGTAGGGTGTACCGATCAGACTGAAGGCCTGAAAAACGATGTCGTTACCCAGAATGTCAGCCGAGTTGGATTGCGTGATATGCGGTAATGGGGTGCGCACGTTTGGCGTGGTCGCGGACACCGGCGCTTTGGGCGCGCTGCTGCAACCTGCCAGCACAGCCACAAAGAGAAATATCAGTAGAACGCCTGACCGCATCCGCTTACCTATGCAACAGTGAATTTGATTAAAAAATGTACGACATACCACGTCGTGTCAAGATTTTACTTTAACTAACTGTGCCAAGTCTCAGTGATTGACCGTAAAAGCCAACATTGCAGACAACTGGCAAAGCGGTCTGCCGCTCTCCTCCAGCCACTGATTGAAGGCCGCCTGTGCAGCGTTCTGGTCGCGCTGGCTGGTGGGCACCTTGTCGATGATGCCCTGCGCCTTGAGCGCGGCAACCACGTCATCGGTGGCAACCCAGGTGTCCTTGCCGACCATGCGCAAAAAACGCGGCACCGACTGTCCACCCAGTTGACTGCCCCTTTTGGCCAGCATGCGCCAAAGGCCCACAATGTCATCAACTGGCCAGTCCGCGATCAGTTGGCCCATGCTGCCGTACTCGGCGCGCACATCAAGTACCAGTTGCGCATTGCGCGGCACACTGCGCAGCTTGCCAAGATGCCGAATGATGCGCTTGTCGCCCATCAACCGCTCGAGGTGCTCAGCGCTCATGAGCACCACCTTTTCCGGGTCAAAGCCGAAAAACACTTCTTCAAAAGCGGGCCACTTGGCATCCACCAGGCTGTGCTTCAAACCGGCGCGAAACACCCGCAAAGCCATGGTCGAGAGGTAGCGATCATCGCTGATCTGGCGCAGCGCGTCAGACGATCTTGGCTCCGGCAGATGCGCCTCAAGCTCGGCACGCGAACCAAACCGGTTGAGACAGTAACTTTCCAGCCAGCGGTAATCCTGCACGATCAATGCACCCCGCTACAGTAATTCATCAGAGATTCATCACATTGAGGTAACGCGGCGCAACCGACTCATCGATACTCAGGCTGGCGAAGTCGAACAGTTTGGTATCGGCCAGCTGTGAAGGCTGAACATGCTGTAGCGAACGAAAGACGTTGTCCAGGCGACCCGGTGTCGCACGCTCCCAGCCTTGCAGCATTTCCTTGACCACCTTGCGTTGCAGGTTTTCCTGCGAGCCGCAGAGATTGCAGGGAATAATCGGGAAGCCCTGCAGCTCGGCGTAGGCCGCTATATCGTTTTCGTTGCAGTAGGCCAGCGGTCGAATGACCACGTTGCGGCCATCATCGGAACGCAGCTTCGGCGGCATGGCCTTGAGGTTGCCGCCGTAGAACATATTGAGGAAAAAGGTTTCGATGATGTCGTCGCGATGGTGCCCGAGCGCCATCTTGGTCGCCCCGATTTCATCGGCGAAGGTATAGAGATTGCCCCGGCGCAGCCGCGAGCAAAGCGAGCAGGTGGTTTTGCCCTCTGGCACCTTCTCCTTGACGATGGAGTAGGTATCGCGTTCCAGAATGTGATACGCCACACCGAGCTTCTCAAGGTAGGCCGGCAGCACCTCCTCCGGGAATCCTGGCTGCTTCTGATCCATGTTGACAGCCACCAGCTCGAACTTGATTGGCGCAACCTTCTGCAGGTGTAGCAACACATCCAGCAGTGTGTAACTGTCCTTGCCACCGGACAGGCAGACCATCACCTTGTCACCGTCTTCGATCATATTGTAGTCGGTCACCGCTTCGGCGGTGAGACGGCGCAGACGCTTCTGCAGTTTGTTCTGGTTGACGCTGAGATGGCTCATGGAGGGGCACACCGGAAAAGTAAAACGCGCATTTTACTGGAAACCGCTGTACATAAAAACAACAGCCCCTGCCGAGCGGCTCGGCAGGGGCTGTTGGGCAGCATAAAAAAGGTTTATCGCAGGTAGACCGGGCCGACCCCGAACCCCCAGAAGATAACCGAGGTTGCCATCATCGCGACCAGCACAACCAAGCCTACCGCCAGAATGGAGCTGGAGAACAGAAAGCCCTCGTCACTGGGGATGTCCATGAAGATCGGTATGCCCTGATACAGCAGATAAACGGTGTAGGCGACCGCCGCCGTCCCCACCAGCATGCCGAGCCAGAGGCTGGGATAGAGCGCCGCCAGACCGGCGATGAACAACGGCGTTGCGGTGTAGGCCGCAAACACCACGCAATCATTGAAGCTTGGAGTTGAATCGTAGGTCCGAGCCATCCAGTGAATGAAGGCGCCCATCACGGCGACGCCTGCCAACATGGCCAGATAGGACAATACCGTCATCGACAATGCACTGGACTGCGTCAGCTTGACCGCCTCCTGCGTGCCGATATACCAGCCAACCTGGGTAGTGCCTATATAGGCGGAGACTACCGGGATAGCGGCAAGAATCAGCACGTGGGTCAGGTACATGTGACCAATGCTTTCGTCCTCGCCCTTGATTTCTTTCCATTCCTCGTCGGGATGGGTGAATAACCCCAATACATGGTGGATCATGGTCTGACCTCCTAATTATTATTCAGCGCTCAAGGCAAACCCATAGCGCCACGGGCACCGGAATTTCAGCGCCCTGCATTGACTATAGCGAAAAAAAGAAAAGGCAAAACGGCTTTGCTTAGAGAGATTGGCAACTTCAATTTTTGCCGTAATAGCGTTCAAGAATTAGCATTGCCTGATTGATCTCCTGAACCCGCTCTGTACTGCCGCCCCTATCCGGGTGGTGCACGCTCACCAGCGCGCGATAGCGCTGCTTTACCGCATGGGCATCGGTCGGTTGCACCAGATCCAGGGTTGCCAGCGCCTGCTCCAGCTCTTCGGGCGCCACGCATCCTCCTCCCCGCCGGCGCCAAAAGCCATCCAGCAGGCGCTGCACGTCCTCAGCGTGGGTATCACGCCATTGCTGCCAATCCAGATAGTAGGCCCGCAGCGGATCAGTTTGCTGCAGCCCGGCCACGGACTCCGTCCGCGGCAGCAAACGAATGGACAGCGCATGGATCTGCATGCTCAGGCCCTCTGGCGCCAGTTCATCGGCCAACCGATAAAGCTGATGAAACAGCAGAAAGTGCAGCTGAAACAGGCGCAAGGGATCTTGCAATGCGCCGGGCTCGGCAAACAGAGAGTCGGGGAAACGGTCCGCCAGTTGCCGAATCAACTGATATTCGGTCAGCCCCTGGGGCGCCGCACGCAACTGGCCAAACAGTTCGGCGGCAAACCCGCCGGGTAATAACTGGTCCGCTTGAAGGTTATCCATCGCTGCAGTGTAACAGCCGCCTTGAGGGCAAACGAGCCAGCCTCTCGTGTAACCAAAGTGCCATTAAAGGTTAAAAGCGCTGTCATGAAATCTGCGTATCAATGTCACCTTCGCTCAACTCCGGAAAGGGAAAACAAGATGAACAAGTGGATCATTGCCGCCACCAGCGCAGCCATAATGGCGGCGGTAGTTGGTTGTAAAAGCAGCAGCAGTGACGACGACACAGCGGAAACACCCGAGGTTGTCACACCGCAATCCATCTCGCTCAGTTTTCTGGGCCGCTACAGCTCTGGCGTCTTCGGCAAAAGCGCTGCCGAGATTCCCGCCTATGACGCGCAGAATCAGCAAATCTTCATCGTCAACGCGCAAAAAGGCGCGGTGGACGTACTGGATGCCAGCGACATCGCCAACCCCTCACTGGTACAAACGCTGACCGTAGAGGGCATCGCCGAGGGTGCCGTGGTCAACAGCATAGCCTTCAAGGCCGGTTACTTGGCGGTAGCGGTAGAAGCTGCGAATAAAACCGACCTTGGCTACGTGGCACTCTTTGACGCCACCACCCTTGAGCTGCTGGGCTCCGAACAGGTGGGCGCCCTGCCCGACATGCTCACCTTTACGCCGGACGGCAAGTACCTGTTGGTGGCCAACGAAGGCGAGCCGAATAACGACTACAGCGTTGACCCTGAAGGCTCCATCAGCATCCTGAGCATCAATGGTGACGATCTGGTCGAAGTAAAAACGGCTGATTTCAGCGCGTTCAACAGCCAAAAAGCTGCCCTGCAGGACGCTGGCGTACGCATCTTTGGCCCCGGTGCCAGCGTGGCCCAGGACCTGGAACCCGAATACATCGCCGTGTCGGCTGACAGCACGACCGCCTGGGTTGCCCTGCAGGAAAACAATGCACTGGCCAAGGTCGATATCGCCACCGCCACCGTGACCGATATCCTGCCGCTGGGCTACAAGGATCATGGCCAGGAAGGCAATGGCATTGACGCCAGTGACAAGGACGACGCCATCAACATTAAAGCCTGGCCAGGTGTGCTCGGCATGTACCAGCCCGATGCCATTTATGCCTATGACGTTGACGGCAGCACTTACCTGATTACCGCCAATGAAGGGGACTCCCGCGCCTGGGGCGAAGATGACCAGGCTTACTGGGACGGCGATGCCAGCAAGGGCTTTGTTGAGGAGTTCCGTATGAAGAGCCTGACGGATAGCCGCGGCTTTGCTCGCCGCGTGGGCGATGATCTGGCTCCGCAACTGCATGCGCTGGCCGAGGGTGCGCTGATCAACCCAGCTTTATTCGGTTACTGCGGCGCCACCGCAACCGACCGTGGCGACTGCGGCGAAGACGAAAATCTCGGCCGCCTCACCGTGGCCTGGACCGACGGCTACCGCAAGGATACCGCCGGCAACCCGGTCATGTTTGATGCCACCGGCATCGAAAACCCGGCCGGTGATCGACTGATGTACGACAACCTGTACGCCTACGGTGCACGCTCATTCTCGATTCGCGACGAAGATGGCAACCTGGTGTGGGACTCCGCCGATCAGCTCGAGCAGCACTTTGCCAGCGCCGACTGCATGCTGGGCAGCAATCGGGATATACCCTGCGTGGATTACTTCAACGCCACCCACGACGAAGGCGATACTTTTGATAATCGCAGCGACAACAAAGGGCCAGAGCCTGAAGGCGTGACTGTCGGCAAGCTGGGCAACAAGACCTTCGCGTTTATCGGTCTGGAACGCATTGGCGGCGTGATGGCGTACGACATCACCGACCCGACTGCGCCCTTCTTCGTGGATTATCTGAACACTCGCGAGGATTGGACTACCGAAGATCCTGAGTCAGTGCTGGCGGATGCCGGTGATCTGGGCCCCGAAGGCCTGGTATTCATCAGCGCGCAAGACTCGCCCAACGGCGAAGCCTTGCTGGTGATCGGTAACGAAGTGAGCGGTACTACTGCGGTCTTTCAGATCAACCAAACTGTAGAGTAAGCATTGCAGCGGCTGACGCCGAGCGCCAGCCGCTGTATTTCACTCAGGCAACATCCTCGGCCAGGTGCTCCAGCGCCACTGCCCGCGCTTGCTTCACGCCCTGCAGAAATTCATCTCCCCAGCGCTTGATGTCGTTGTGCTGCACCACCCCAAAGAGTTCCTTGAGCCGCGCTTCACGTTCTGCCTTGCCCAGCGTCAAGCCGATATAGAGGGTATCGCGCAGATCGTGCGGATCATGTGGATTGGTCAGCAGAGCGCCATGCAGCTCCGCCGCCGCGCCAGCAAATTCCGACAGCACCAGCACCCCATTGCCGCCGCACAAGCCCTGGGTTGCGACATATTCCTTGGCCACTAGATTGAGGCCATCGCGCAGCGGTGTGATCCACATAACGTCGGCCATCAGGTAGTAGGCGATCAGTTCGTTGAACGGCACCGCCCGGTAAAAGAACTGTACCGGCGTCCAGCCGACGCGCGAGAACTGACCATTGATACGACCTACGGCTTGTTCTATCTGGCTGAGCAGCTCGTCATAAATCGTCATTTCACGCGCCGCCGGCACGCAAATGGTGATCAGCGTAACCTTGCCGATCAGCTCGGGATGCGCCTCCAGCAAAGCCTCGAACGCCAACAGCTTGGCGTGGGTACCCTTGGTGTAGTCCAGACGTTCAACCGAGAGCACCACGCGCACGCCTTTGAGTTGCTCACGCAGTTCGACAATTTGCTGCTGGCAGTCGTCGGTCTCGATCACTTTCTTGACCCGTCCCACATCTAGCCCAACCGGATGCGCGCCCAGACCAATTGGTCTGCCATGCACCGAGATCATGGTCGTCATACGATCCAGCCCCACGGCGCAACCATAGGTCAGGTAGCGCGGCGCACAACCCTTCTCTTCCAGTACCTCGACCGGTGCCACACCGCGTACCACGTCGACGAAATTCTCCGCCTGACGCGGGATATGGAAGCCGACGTAATCACACTGCAGCAGGCTGCCGATGATCTCGCGGCGCCAGGGCAGCACGTTGAATACATCCGCTGACGGGAAGTAGGTATGGTGGAAAAAGGCGATGTTCAGATCCGGACGCAAGGGGCGTAAGAACGCCGGCACCATCCACAAATTGTAATCGTGCAGCCACACTACTGCGCCTTCAGCCGCCTCGGCCGCAGTGCGCTCGGCAAACAGGCGGTTTACCTTGAGAAACACCGCCCAGTCCTCCTCCCGAAACACCGCCCGTTCCCAGAAAGTGTGCAAGGTGGGCCAGAAGGCCTCTTTGGAGAAGCGTTTGTAGAACACATCCACATCGTTCTTGCTTAAGGCCACGCGCGCAGCGACCAGATTGGGATAGTTCTCCGCATCTACCTTGGTGTGCACTTCAAAGGCCTCGCGCTGGCGCGGGTCGTGAATCGACCAAGCCACCCAGGAACCCTGCTGCTCACCGCCGAAAAAACTCAGCAGCGTGGGCAGAATGCCGTTGGGCGACGACGGGGGCCGGCGGACCAGCTTGCCGTCTTCGATCACCTCTTCGTAGGGCAGACGATGGTAAACCATCACCAGATCAGCCTTACCCTTGATCTGCAGGTCGCGTAGTTCGGAGTCGACGCCCAAGGGGCCAAGAAAACCGAAGTGCGAGATGGCCTCCAGAATGCCGCCGCAGCCACTCAAACGCGCATGCAAAACCTTGGCACGATCACCGGTGGCCTCCAGCAGGGCAGGTTCCGACTCACCCACACAGACACCCATAAAGCCCTGCTCATACATCGACAGATCATTCAGCGTGTCACCGGCCACCAGCACCTCCTCCATGGAGGCGCCCATGTGCTCGACCAGACGACGCAGGGTCGAGCCTTTGTTGACGCCACGTGGCAGGCAATCGAGATACATGCCGGCGGAAAACAGCAGATCGCAACCCAGCCCCTCCATCGCCGCGCGTACCTTATCGGTCACAGCACCCGGCTCGCAGAAATAGGAGCAGCGGCGCTGCTGCGGCACATCCTGACGCTCAAGCCCGGGGAACACCGAGAGTCGCTGCGCCACCACCTGTTCGCCCGGCCAGTCGGCCTCAATCTCGCTCTGCACCGGATAGACCGGCTGCAGGGTCTCACCATCCACTACGGTCGCGCCCACATCACAGATGATGTAATCCGGCCGGGGAATCGCCGGATCAGACAGCAAGGGCACCACCACCTCAAGCCCGCGTCCGGTCACGAAGACCAGGGTGATGCCCGGGTGGGCGTTGATCAGCTGATACAGCCGTTGACGGTTATCGGGATCACCTCCCAGAAAGGTTCCGTCCAGATCGGTTGCCAACATCATAGTCTTGCTCTCCCTGTTACTACTGAATTCGGTTCTGCGGAGCACCTGAATGCGTGCACTGCAGGGGCTGGTTCATGGCCGCACTGGCGACGTCTGTTCATCTGTCTGCTGGCTCGGCTCAGCCGGCGCCTGTGCCGCCGGCCAGGTATCGTCCGGGGCGTCGTTGCCAGTGTCGCGCGATGCCTCGACGTCCTCATGAGTGGCGTCTTCCAGCATCATCTCCAAGACAGCGTTCGAGGTGCGCACCATGGGTATGTAATGCGCAGCTTCATCAACGATCCGGTCGCGACCCTGACGCAGCTGCCACAGGGCATAGACAGCACACAGCGCAAACATCAGGGTAAAGAACAGCGGCAAGGCCACCGGCGCAGTCAGGCTCATCAGCACACCGGCCAGCGCCGGTCCGATGGCCGCACCCAGCCCGTGCAGCATCAACAACGCCGCATTACCGGACAAAATATCTTCCTGGTGTAAATGATCTATAAGGTGCGCCACCACTGCTGGGTAGACGGCAAATGAGCCCGCTCCAAATATCGCAGCAGCAACCAGCAACCACTGGCCGAACGGGCCGAGCAAGGCCATCAGCAAACCACCAACGGCAGCCAGACCGCAGATCAGCACCAGCGCCTTGCGCCGGTCGATCTGGTCAGACAGTCGGCCCATTGGCCACTGCGCCAGAGCGCCCGCAACGATCACCAGCGATACGAAACCAGCGATCTGTACGGTATCCATGCCCATGCGCCCGGCATACACCGCGCCCAGCCCCCAGAAGCCGCCCATGCCCAGACCTGACAGCACGGCGCCCGCACAGGCCACCGGCGCTGCCTGCCACAAGCGCTTGAGCGAGAGTGCCGGCGTGTCGGTGATGATCGGTTGCGCCAGCCGCGTAGCCGAGACCGGCATCACCGCCACCACGATCAGGATCGCGGCAATCGCAAACAGGGTGAAGGCCATGGGGCTGTCCCAGCGCAGCAACTGCTGTGCCAGTGCCAGCGAGCCGAGGTTCACCGCCATATAACAGGCAAAGATCTGGCCGCGTCGCTCGGGCGGCGCAGTGGTATTCAACCAGCTCTCAATGACAGTGTAGATTCCCACCAGCGCTACGCCGGTTATCACCCGTAGCAACAGCCACATGCCCGGTTCGATCCAGAGTACGTGGATGAGTACGCAGGCCGCTTCGGCAGCCGCCAGAAAGGTAAACGCGCGGACATGGCCCATGCGCCGGATCAAACGCGGGCACAGCCAGGTTCCGAGAATGAAACCGGCAAAATACGCCGACCCGAGCAGACCCAGGGTCTGATCAGCAAAGCCTTCGGCACTACCGCGCAGCGCCAGCAGGGTATTCAGTAGGCCGGTGCCCAGCAACAGCAGGGCGATACCGGTAAGCAGTGCCCCGATGGGCACCAGTAGTCTAATCATGGAGCTGAAATCTCCCCTTGGTGGACGTGGTCGATTTCAGACAGCGCGGGTGTCAATGTGTGCGTTTATGCATCTGTAATTTATATTCAGCTGTAAACACCCTACCGCAGCAGCGCGTCGCTGACCAGCCTGTATTTTCTTCAGCACCGGTTCAACCCCCGGCTCTGAAGACTTATATTACGAACAACTAAAGCGCTACACTGCCGCGACATACCCTTTACACAACGAACCGGTTTACGCCATGTCCAGCCTGAAAGATCTTGCCCGCAAAGTCTGCGCTCCGCTGCTCAATCCGCTGGAAAACAGCGATGCCCCCTATCATTACACACCCAAGAGTCGCGGCATTCTGGTGGTAATGAGTGTGCTGTTTCTGGGCCTGGCAATTGGCCTTGCGGTATTTCTACCCTCAGGTATCGAGCGCACCTTTCTGATTCCGGTCAGCGTATTCGGCTTGATCGGGTTGTTTGGCCTGTTGGTAGCCTGGCTGGGTTCGGAACGCGCCATCGCCCGCCTGTGGAATAGCAAGCAGGGCTGAGCATTCAGACGGGAGCCCGCATGAGCAACAAAATACTTTTAATTGTCGCGCACGCGCCTTCGGACAACACGCGCGCCCTGCGCGATGCCGTCCTGCGCGGCGCCAGCCATACCGACATCGAGGCGGTGGAGGTGCGCTGCAAGCCGCCGCTGGAGGCTGGCCCGGAAGACGTGCTCGCCGCCGACGCCATCATCCTTGGCACTACCGAGAACCTGGGCTACATGAGCGGCGCGCTGAAAGACTTCTTTGATCGTAGCTACTACCCCGTGCTGGAACTCAAACAGGGCCTGCCCTGCGCGCTCTACATCCGCGCCGGCATGGACGGCACCGGCACTCGCCGCGCAGTCGAATCCATTGTCACCGGCCTGCGCTGGAACTGGGTGCAGCCACCGCTGACGTTCAAGGGGGAGTGGCATGAGGGCTTTTTAGAGCAAGCCGAGGAACTGGGGCTGTATATGGCCGCCGGGCTGGATAGCAGCGTATTCTGAGCGCTCACCCTTTCGGGCGACCGCGCGAGGCTTCTGGCACGCACTTTACAGCGTTATACTCCGATCATGGATCGCATACTCGCCCGCCTTGAAGGCTGCTACCAGCTTGCCGAGCAGCACTTCAACCGCCATTTCCCCCGCCCGGATATCGAACTGGACCTGCGCGGACAACGGGCTGGCGTGGCTTATCTGAACCAGAATCTGCTGCGCTTCAACGGCCAGATGTACCGCGACAACACCGACGACTTTCTGCTGCAAACGGTGCCCCACGAAGTTGCGCACCTGATTGCCCACCAGGTATTCGGCTCACGTATCCGCCCACACGGCCCGCAATGGCAAGCCATCATGACCGAGCTGTTCCGCCTGCCGGCCAACCGTTGCCACAATTACGCGGTATCCAAGCGCAGCGGCACTCGCTACCTTTATCGCTGCGCCTGCCCTGATCACATGCCTTTTACACCACAACGCCACGCCTGGGTCAGAAAAGGCCGCCAGTATCAATGCCGCCGCTGTGGCGATCTGCTGCATTTCACCGGGCGGCAGCAGGCCGCTACCGCCTAACTGCCCCCTGTCTCAGGCACTTCCCCTGCCCGGCGCAGCATCTCTATATAGGGTCGCAGTGAGTATCCCAGCTGCGGCTCCAGCTGATCAGCCCACTGCCGCATGCCTTCGCGGTCCAGCGGCAGCTCCCCGGATTGCGGAATGAACAGGATGATATTGCCCTCCTCTACCTCAACCTGCAGATAGTTCGAGCCGAACAGGCGCCGTAATCGGCTCGCAGCATAGGGCTGGCCGCTTTGCCCAAGCTGCCACTGGTTCACCACCAGCAGGCCGCCCGGGCGCAGCGCCGCCTGGCAGGCAACAAAAAAATCCGCTTGCAACTGCAGGCGGGCAATACCGCCTTCCATATAGAGATCGAGAAACAGCAGATCGCAGCTGTTGGGCTGCGTGGCGATATAGGACTCGGCGCTGTCGACGACTACCTCTAGCCGCACATCCTCGCTCAGGCCAAACCAGCGCCGCGACAGCTCCACCACCCGAGCGCGCAACTCCACTGCCGTCATGTGCTGCGGCTGCAGGTGCTGCAACACCGCATTGACCAGGGTGCCGCCGCCCAGCCCCATCGCCAGCGCGCGCGGCGCCCTGCCTTGCCAGTAACCGGCCAGCAGCATGGCGCGGGTGTAGTCATATTCGAGCCACGCCGGATCGCTCACCAACGCGCAGCTCTGCTCGGTTTCCGCGCCAAAGTACAGGTAGCGCAGCTCGCCCTGCTGGGTCACGCGCAGGCTGCCGAAATCATCCTCACAACGCTCAAGTTCTTGCTCGGCGGCGCTGCCTTGCCGCAGCAGGTAGTGATATAGCTGACTTATCCAGCCCATAGGCTGTTTACCCCCTGTCACACGCGCTACCATCTGGCGGCACACCTACATTGAACCCACTCAAGCGAACAACCCATGACCGCACTCTGGACACCCGACAGCTGGCGCAGCAAACCCATACTGCAACAACCTACCTATCCCGATCCGCAGGCATTGCTGGCGGTGGAGAACAGTCTGGCCAGCCATCCACCGCTGGTGTTTGCCGGCGAGGCACGCGAGTTGCGCCGCCAGTTTGCCGAGGTCACTGCCGGCCGCGCGTTCCTGCTGCAGGGTGGCGATTGTGCAGAAAGCTTCGCCGAGTTTTCTGCGCCCAAAATTCGCGACACCTTCAAGGTCATGTTGCAAATGGCTGTGGTCATGACTTTTGCCGCCGGCTGCCCGGTCGTCAAGGTCGGCCGCATGGCCGGCCAGTTTGCCAAGCCTAGGTCGGCGGACGATGAAACTCTGGGCGGCGTGACTTTACCCGCTTACCGCGGCGACATCATCAACAATATAGCCTTCGAGGCTGCCGGCCGTGCACCCGACCCGCAACGGCTGCTCAGCGCGTACCACCAGGCCACTGCCACGCTCAACCTGCTGCGCGCCTTTGCCCAGGGCGGGTTTGCCAGCCTGGATCAGGTACACCAGTGGAATCTCGACTTTATTGCCAACTCGGCTATGGCTGACCGCTTCCAGCAACTGGCTGACCGCATTGATGAAAGCCTGGCGTTCATGCGCGCCTGCGGCTTCGACAAAGAGCACAGCCCGCAGTTGCGCGAGACCGCCTTTTTCACCGCCCACGAAGCCCTGCTGCTGAACTACGAGCAGGCGTTCACCCGCCGCGACAGCCTGACCGGCGACTGGTACGACTGCTCGGCACACATGCTATGGATTGGCGACCGAACTCGTCAGTTGGACGGCGCCCACGTCGAATTCATGCGCGGCATTGGTAACCCCATCGGCATCAAGGCCGGCCCCAGTACCGACCCCGATGATCTGCTACGACTGATCGACCGCCTCAACCCCGACAACCGCGACGATCGCCTGAACGTCATCGTGCGCATGGGCGCCGACAAGGTAGAGCAGCATATGCCGGCGCTGGTGCGCGCAGTGCAGCGCGAAGGCAAGCAGGTGCTATGGAGTTCCGATCCCATGCACGGCAACACCATGAAGGCATCCAGCGGCTACAAGACCCGCGATTTCGCGCGTATTCTCGCTGAGGTGGAACAATTCTTTGCCGTGCACCAGGCAGAGGGCACCTGGGCCGGGGGCATTCACATCGAGATGACGGGCCAGAATGTCACCGAGTGTATCGGCGGCGCCACACCGGTCACCGAAGACGGCCTGTCGGATCGTTATCACACCCATTGTGATCCAAGGCTGAACGCTGACCAGTCGCTGGAGCTGGCATTTTTGATCGCCGAAACCTTGAAAAAAGTGCGCCGCTAAGCCCCACGGAGGGTGCTGCAGATACGCTGAAAAATCCGCCCGGCACAGTGCCGGGCGGCGTATCATCCTGGTAGCACTACTCACCTGTTTAGGGTCGCCAGCGCTCACTACGCCGGGCGGCCAACCCTGCCCTGGACTGCCTCATGCACGAACAAAGCAGCTTTCTTCTTCTGGCCGTAGTCTTTTTGCTGGCCGCCGTGGC
Source organism: Halopseudomonas sp. (assembly GCF_036960865.1). GTDB lineage: Bacteria > Pseudomonadota > Gammaproteobacteria > Pseudomonadales > Pseudomonadaceae > Halopseudomonas. The sequence continues at coordinate 87,212 of NZ_JBALWE010000002.1, read as the reverse complement.
GGCTGTGCCGCTGGCCAAGCGCTTGCGCCTGGGCGCGGTCATCGGCTACCTGCTGGCCGGCGTGGTGATTGGCCCCTCGACGCTCAACCTGATTGCGCACCCCGAGGATATCCGTCATATCTCCGAACTGGGCGTGGTGCTGTTGCTGTTCATCATCGGCCTCGAACTCTCGCCGCGGCGGCTGTGGTTGATGCGCAAGGCGGTCTTCGGGGTGGGCGCAGCGCAGGTACTGGTATGCGCCAGCCTGATCGGCACACTGGCGTACATTGGGCTGGATCAGCCGGTGAACACCGCGGTGGTGCTAGGCCTGGGTCTGGCACTATCTTCGACCGCCTTCGGCTTGCAGATACTCGCCGAGCGCAAGGAACTGAACAGCGCCCACGGCCGCTTGGCCTTTGCCATCTTGCTGTTTCAGGACATTGCCGCCATCCCCTTGATTGCCCTGATCCCCCTGCTGGGTGCCGGCGCCAGCGATCCCAGCAGCGACAGCAACCTGGTACAGCTGATCAAGATTGTTGGCAGTATCGCGCTGATTGTCGTCGGCGGCCGCTATCTGCTGCGGCCGGTGTTCCGTATCGTCGCCAGGACCGGCTTGCAGGAAGTGTCCACCGCGACCGCGCTGCTAGTGGTAATAGGTACCGCCTGGCTGATGCAGAGTGTCGGCGTTTCCATGGCGCTGGGTGCCTTTCTCGCCGGTCTGCTGCTGGCAGATTCGGAGTACCGCCACGAGCTGGAATCCCAGATAGAGCCTTTCAAAGGGCTCTTGCTGGGCCTGTTCTTTATCAGCGTGGGCATGACCGCCGATCTCGGCTTGTTGCTCAGCAGCCCTGGTGCCGTCCTGCTGCTGACCGCCATGATCATCGGCTGCAAACTGCCGCTGATCTATCTGGTTGGCCGCGCCGCGGGCGGCCTCGACAAGCTCAGCGCCCTGCGCCTGGGTGTGGTCTTGGCGGCCGGCGGCGAGTTTGCCTTTGTGGTTTTTCAGATGGCGCGGGATCAGCAGCTGTTCGACCCGCGCATGCACAGCATGCTGGTGCTGGCGATCACCCTGTCGATGGCGGTGACGCCATTGATCATTCTGCTGCTCTCGAAACTGATCAAGCCCAAGCCTGTCACGGTCGAGGTGCCTGAGGAGCTTAAGCAGATCGACGCCGAGACACCCCGCGTGGTGATCTCCGGCATGGGCCGCATGGGCCAGGTGATAGCACGGGTGTTGCGTGCCCAGCGCGTACCCTACATCGCGCTGGAAACCTCGGTAGACAGTATCGAGCTATCGCGCAGCCTGAGCCGCGACATGCCGATCTTTTATGGCGACTCACTGCGCCCGGAGATCCTGCGTGCCGCCCAGGTGGATCAGGCCGAGTTTTTCATCATCACCACCGACGATCCAGACACCAACCTGAGAACCGCCGAACTGGTACGCCGCCTCTACCCACATGTGACCATCATTGCCCGGGCGCGCAATCGCCAGCATGTGCACCGGCTGATCGACCTCGGTGCGCTGGCCGTGCGCGAAACCTTTCACTCAAGCCTGGAGATGAGCAAGCAGGTGCTGACCGGCCTCGGCCTCAGCGAAGCCCAGGCAGACTCTCGCCTCACCCGCTTCCGGGAGCACGACGAACAGGTGCTGGCCGCGCAACACAAGGTATATGACGATGCCGCTGCGGTAATGCAGACCGCGCGCGAGGCACGCGCTGATCTGGAGAGGCTGTTTGACTCGGACCAGATCGAGGCACGCGGTATCGATGAGGCGCTACAGCGCCCTGCAGACTGACCCGCTGCGCGCCAGTGATGGCGCCGGCCTGCTACAATGCCCGCTCACTGTCTTCAGGAATCAAAGCATGGCCGATATTGGGCGTTTCAACCGACTGCAGGTCCTCAAACACACCGGTTTCGGTCTGTATCTCAATGGCGGTAACGACGGTGACATCCTGCTGCCCAAGCGCTACATCCCCAAGGATGAACCCAGTGAAGTTGGCGATTGGCTGGATGTGTTCATCTACTTCGACAGCGAAGACAAGATCATCGCCACCACCGAGCAGCCCAAGGCGCAGGTGGGCGACTTTGTCAGCCTGAAAGTCATCGCCAAGAACAACGTCGGGGTCTTCCTCGACTGGGGGCTGCCCAAGGACGTGCTACTCCCCTTCTCTGAGCAGAAACGCCCGCTGGAAGTCGGTGACTACGCCGTGGTGCATCTGTACCTCGACAAGCACACCAGCCGGGTAATCGCCACCAGCCGTCTGGACCGCTATCTCGACAAGACGCCAGCGCGCTACAAGGCCGGCGACCCGGTTGATCTGCTGATCGTGGAGCGTACCGACCTGGGCCACAAGGCCATCATCAACGGCCTGCACTGGGGGCTGGTGCACAAGAACGAAGCCTTCAAATTCCTGCGCGGCGGTCAGCGCGAAAAGGGCTACATCCGTGAGATGCGCGCCGACGGCAAGATCAGTCTCAGTCTGCAACCGGTGGGCGCCGCAGCTGCCGATCAGCTACAGGATCAGATACTGCAGAAACTGCTGGATAACGACGGGCAGCTGGCTCTCAGTGACAAGAGCACTCCCGAGGCCATCAGCCGGGCCTTTGGCGTCAGCAAGGGCAACTTCAAGAAAGCCATTGGTGGCCTGCTGAAACAGGGCAAGATCAGCATTCACAACGATCATATCGAGCTGCTTTAAGCTATCAGCCGGCTTCAGGCCGCCCGATAAAACGCCCGGTATTGGCCGGGCGTCAGCGCCGTACGCAGCTTGAAATGGCGCTGGAAATGCGCCTGATCGGCAAACCCCAGATCGAGCGCCAGGCCATTCAGGCTGCACTCTCCGCGCTGCAACTGCGCGCGCGCCCGCTTGATCCGTGCATCCAGCTGGCAGGCATGTGGCGCCTGGCCGAACTCACGCTTGAAACTGCGTATAAGTTGATAGCGATTCAGCCCCGCCACCTGCGCCAGCGTCTCCAGCTGCAGGTTGGCATCCAGCTGATCCATGATCAGATCCCGCGCCTGCAACACTCCCGGATGCCGCACCGGCTCGGCAGGTGGCTGGTGACTGAACAGCGGCTGCACTATCTCGACCAGCGCCGTTTCCGCTGCCAGCGTGGCATCTACCGCTAGCAAGCTGAAAAACAACTGATCAAATCGCGCGCGAACGCCGGGCTGTTCGCTGGTGACAGTAGGGAAGCACTGATAATCCAGGTGACCGCCGCACATCTCGCGCTGCAACTCGCCCAGCCAGTGCGCGTTGACAAATAGCATGCGGTAAGACCAAAGCCCCGCCGCCGGATTGCACGAGTGCACCTCACCGGGATTGACCGTGACCACACTGCCGACACCAATGCTTAGCGCCTGGCCCCGATTGCGGTACAGCGTATGACCCTGATCAATCACGCCGAAAGAAAATTCATCGTGAGTATGCTGCTGATAGCAGGCGCTGGATCGGTCGGCCTGACGCAGCTCGACCAAGGGCAAAGCCGGGCTGCGTTGCAGGAATTGGGATGGGTTCTCGCGCATACCTACCTCTTGATCAATGCAGCAGAATCAATGCCACGCTGCCCACCAGCAGCAGCGCCATACACCGATTGAAACAGCGCATGGCCGCGCCCCCCGGCAAGTGCAGCCCCATCAGATGCCCCGCCAAGGCCCAGCTCCCCACGCCCAGCAGACACATCAGCAGCGACAGAATACAGAACAACAGCAGCGCCTGCTCGTCGGCCGCACTGCCGCTGACGAACAGGCCTATGCCCGCGGTGGAAAACAGCCAGGCCTTGGGGTTGAGCCACTGGGCCAGGGCGCCGGCCCAGAAACCCGGCACCTGAGCCGCCGCGTGGTTGCCAAGTAACTCGACCCGTGCGGTAGCCAGCCGCCACGCCAGGTACAGCAGGTAGATTGCGCCCAACCAGCTCAACATCTCCAGCACCAAAGGTTGCCCCTGCAGGCCACCCAGCAGACCTACCCCCACCAGCAACACCATCAGGGCATAACCCAGCGAGGCGCCCAGCACATAGCGACAAGCCCGCAGCAAACCCGCCTGCGCACCAGCGGCAACAGCGACAACGCACACCGGGCCCGGGGCAATGGACCCCACCAGAGAAAAGGCCAACATCGAAGCTATCAGGGTCAACATGCACATTCTCCACCGTGCGCGTTTCAGCGCCGAGGTCGGCATGCTGGCCTGTATCTCTTCACCTGTATTGAACGAAATTGCAGCTGTGTCTTGGAGGGGGCGGCACGTAGGGCTGGGAAGATGGAGCTCTGCCGCGACCATCAGCGCCAATGCAGCATCGCTGGCCGGGATGGAACCCGGCCCTCCCAGCAACGCAGCGCGTCACAGCGGGAAGACCGAGTACTCTTTCAGTTCAGGATAGGCGCAGGGTACGCCTATCCGGTTAGGCTACGTCAGTCGGCAGGTCTACCCTGATCCGGTTTACTGTAATCGCATACACCCTCAGGGAAGATGGCATTCAGCTCAGCCAACTCCTCAGAGGACGGCACCCAGCTGCCATAGGTACCGTCACTCACGGCGGTACTCACCGGCTTGAGCGCACACTTGAAGACGCTGCCCTCAATAGGGCCACCAGCGACCATCCGCGAGGTGGTGTACGTCGGGAAGGCGTCCGTACAGGCACCGGCTGGCTGGTCATCAATGATGCCGTTCCAGACATTGTCACCCTCAGCAATCAGGCTACCGTCTGTATTGAAGCAACTGTCCACCGCGCCATCGGGCCGATTTTCGCCAATACTCAGTTCCGGATTCTCGCGGATATTGGCCAGCCATTCATCCAGCACTTCCAATGCCTGCCAGGTCTGATCAAAGTCTTTCCGGGCGCGCGGCCGCGCCGGATCGCTGGTATCGGTCGGGCGCGTATCGGTAAACCAGATGACCTGATTGTCGGCGTTGCCCATCTTGTTCAGCACACGCTGACGTGCAGAGAAGGACTGATGACTGTTGTGCATATCCAGCACTTCTTCCAGATAATGCCGCCAGTCGATTACCGGGATATTCAGCTGCCCGTCAAACACGATGCCCTGCTCGTAGGCCGCGTTGATCGCCAGCAGGTCACCCTCGGTACGGGGCGCTGGCGCGATACCATCCGGGCTCAGATTCATATTGCGACGGCTCCAGGGATCGAAGTTCTCCGGAGTGTTGGGCGGCAGGAAGGGCGCGCCCTCCTGGACCATTTCACTAGGCTGCTTCCAGCCCCCGATCAATCGATTCAGCTTGAGAAACTCGCTGGTGGTGATGTCACCACGGCGCAGCGACCGCAGCCCATACTGCACGCCAACGTTGTCGAACAGGGTGCGTGGCTGGCCGTCGTCATCCACACCGTAGACATTGCGCAGGTCATCAAAATGCGTCCACTGCACGGTGTTCATGATGCCCGGCGGGTACATTTTTTCCTGATTGGTGACCTGGCCATAATGCGGGTTCATGGTCAGCGGGGTCAGACCGCGCCATGCCGGGATGCACTCGCTCATCCCCGGCGCACTGGAGTAACCCAGTGCGATCTTGGTGTCATACAGCGGGTCGGCGTAGGCGTCGGTGGCATTCATGCCGACTAGCAGGCTGCGATTGGCTGTGGTTTGCCAGCGGGTATTGCTGCGGTCGGTGGCATCCATGTAGTGCTCCAACAACTCACAATCGCCTACGTGAATGGTCTGGGTGACCATATCCGGATAGGAATATTGCGGCACGCCGGCGTCAATCAGACCAGGGTGGTTCTGCGAGTAAACGTATTGCTGGATGGCGCCACCCGAGCCGCCAATGGCGACCGTGTAATCGGGCACGCCAAAGCGCTTGACGAAGTGCTCCTTGACCATCAATGCGGTTTCACCCCCAACCTGCAAATTGTAGTGGGTGTTGGCTCGGGTACCGGTGGAGTAGATAACCGCGTACCCCTTCCCGAGCACTTCCGGCGTCAGCGCCGCGCCACTCAGCTTGCCCTGGGTGTGGCCAATGGCAACGCCGCCTTCGAAGTGATAGAGCAGCCGGCCATTCCAGTTGGCGGTGCTGTTGGCGTCTGTGGCGTCGCCGCGCGTGGCCAGCGTTGCGAAGCTGTAGATAAAGCGGTTCAGGGTGCCCACCTCGCGGCGGACGACAAAATCCACCACGCGCCCATCGGTCAGGGTCGTGGTGGCCATGTCGGCCGGTCGGCTGCCATCAGCGGGTAGCGGGGCATAATTATTGCCGGTAGTGCGATAGAGAAAATCGACACGCGGCTCGATGGTGCAGTCGCGGCTGTAACCGACAACACTCTCGCCCTCATAAACGGGATAGCCCTCCTCCTGACTGTCCACCAACGGCTGGATGCCCAGTTCAGTATCCACGGTACACACGAAGGGGTACTGCTGAGGGCCAGAGAAGACCGGGCCGGTCTCGGGGTAACTGGTGAGCGTCATGCTGTAGAGCTCACCGTGTTGACTGTGGTGCAACTCCAGCTGGTTATCACCGGGCTCCAGCCCGTCCAGCAGAACTTCCAACCGACCATTGCGCTGCAGCATGCGCGCGGGCTCTATCTCGGTGTTATTCAACCAGATTTCGAGGTTATCCAACTCCGCGTTGATCAGCTCGATATCGCCCTCCACGGTCAGCAATACATCGCTGCCGGTAACTTGGTCAGGCGCACTGGAGAGCACGCCGAGCCGCAGATCAGGCCGGTTCGAGCTATCCGAATCCGATCCGCCTCCATCGCTCAGGCAACCGCCGAGCGCCAGGGTCATCAAGCTGATTGCAAAGGCAGGTGCCAGTCTTGTTCGAATATCCATCACAGATCCCTCTTATCCAATGGGCTTCTTATTGTGGTAATCACTTCTGATTACTGCGCCGCGTCATCCTAGGCAGCGGCGTTCTGGCAAAACAGGCACAGATGGCTGTTTTACACTGGCACAGATTTTCAGCTGCTCTGGATCAGGCCTGCCAACTCACCCAGGCGGCGCAGCTTGGCCTCGATCTCTGGGGTCAGCGGGCTGCCGGCGTTAAGTCTGAGAAAGTCGTAATGGTTTGCGCCCGCCGAGAAAACGCTACCGGGAAACACATGAATCCCGCCCTCAAGCGCACACTCAAACAGCTTCCGTGCATCCCGCTTATCCGGCAGGCGCACCCACAATACGCAGCCACCCTGAGGCTCGTGCACCTGGGTTCCGGGCGGAAAACTCTGCCGTACAATCTCGATCATCGCCCGCACTTGAGCTTGTAGCCGGCCTCGCAGTTGCTGCAGGTGCTGGGCATAGGCGCCGCTTTCCATCAACCGCCCCACCAGCAGTTGCGGTGCAGCGGCGGTGGTAATGCTGCTGATCTGTTTCAACTCGCGCAGTCGTCCATGGAAGCGACCCGCTGCCACCCAGCCCAAACGCAGTCCCGGCATCAGTGACTTGGAGAAGGAGCTGCAATAAATAACCATACCTTCTGCATCAAAGGCCTTGGCCGGCAGGCTGTCGCCGCTGTATACGGTATCGCCCCAGATATCGTTTTCGATCAGGGGCACCTGATAGCGCGTGGCAAGCTCTACCAACTTGCGCTTGCGTTCAGCCGACAGGCAGAACCCCAAGGGATTCTGCGCATTGCAGGACACCAGGCAAGCCTTGACCTGCCCGCGCTTGAACGCCTGCTCAAGTGAGTACAGACAAAGCCCATCGCGATAATGTGTGGGAATTTCCAGCGCGCGCCGCTGCAGCACTTCGAGCGCCAGCAGCGAGCCGTAATAGGTCGGCGTTTCAACCGCCACCACATCGCCACGCCGGGTCACGGTGCGCAGGGCCAGCTCGATGGCCTCCATGCAACCATTGGTGACCAGAATGTCATGCTCGGCAAGCGGCACCTCATGAATGAGGCTGCGGTGCGATAGCTGGCGGGCAAAGCGATCTACCCCATTGGGGTGTGAATAGTCCCAGACTACCTGCGGCTGTCGCCGCGTCAGCTCGCGGTACAGACGCATGATGCGCGCCACCGGCATCAGTTCTGCCGCAGGCAGAGCGATACCCAGATGCAAGGTACCCGCACTGGTGTGCGGCTCCATGTAACGCAGAATGTCTTCGCTGAGGGAAACATCGACCGGCAGCAGCGGAAAGTGGGCCACCGTCTGCCCGGTTAGCTTCGTCGGCAAGGCATCACAGACAAACGCCCCCGAACGTTCACGTATCTCCACGTAGCCGTCCAGCTCCAGCTTGCGTAACGACTGAATTACCGTGTTGATGCTGACGCCAAACAGCTTGCTCAGTGCGCGTACCGATGGCAGGCGTTCGCCCGGCCTGTAGCTACCATTGCGAATGTGGGAGCTCAGTTGCTCACTGATGTTTTCGTAGAGAAACAGATCCTGCGCCATAGCTTTCTGCCTCGACGCCCCGGGAGCGCCCTGCCTTCTTGTTTTTGTTTGATCAGCCTGGAGTCTAACCGCAGTTCGCGCCATGCGCTAAATGAGTGCATCAACAGAGGCTGAACCGGCCGCCCAACGCCGCGCCATAACGAGCGCCACCGCACGCCAACTCGCCTGTTTGGGTGCTTGTAACAAATTTTCACAAAACTACTATTGGCGAGCCAATAGGCAGTTATGTCTCATCGCGCGCCGCAAGCGACCCTGCGGCAGCGCTCCACAAGGCATAGGCACCCCACAACAAACACAAGGAAAATGCCATGTTTGCACTCAACAAACTCGTCAAGAACGGCCTGGCGGCCGTTGCCCTCGCCACCCTGTTCAGCGGCGCAGCCCAGGCCACCAATCCAGGCTCCAGCAGCCCGGATACCATGATCCTCGGCGATTCCATCTTCGCCCTGTCCGGTGACATTCATGAATACCTGGAGGCCGACCTGGACGAGAATATCGGTACCTACGCCCGCTCAGGCTGTCAGCTCAGTGGCGGCAACGTACTTTGCTCGCGCCTCTACTCGGTGGAGCGTCAGTATGCTCGCGCCAGCAAAACCGGCATCAAGACCGTGATCTTCAACGGCGGCGGCAACGACATTCAGCTGAACAGCTGCCGTCCGTCTCTAACCCGCTGCATGCCGCTGCTGAATGAACTGGAAGACAAGATTGCCGCCCTGGTGGCCGACATGCGCGATGACGGCATCGAAGAGATCATCTTCCTGGGCTACTACAACGCCACCGGCGGTGCTGAAGAGCTGCGTGAGATCAACAACTACAGCATGAACTACAAGGCCGCCGCCTATCCCGGCATGAACGTGAAATTTGTCGACGTACGCGCCGCCTTTGCCGGCAAGGAAGCGCAATACATCACCAGCGACGGGATTCACCCCACCGCCGCCGGTTCTCGTGTGCTGGCTGACCTGCTGCTGCAGGCGCTGGATCAGTAACAACGCCGGGCCACGGGAGCAACTCGCGTGGCCCGATCGTCAGCGCAATCCCCCTTTCGATCATTGCCAGCGCACACCAACTTCGGCCACCTGCCGCAAAGCGGTTCATTCCCGAAAGTGCGGCCCCGGGCCCACCTCTGCCAACTCGTCATCCGCATTGCGTAGCGGGCAGGCCTTGAGTGACAGACACCCACAACCAATGCAGCCATCCAGTTGATCACGCAACTGCGTTAACGCGCGGATACGCTCGTCCAGCGAGTGTTGCCAGTGCTTCGACAGGCGCCGCCAGTCGCGTAAACCGGGCGTGCGCTCAGCCGGCAGGGCCTGCAGCGCCTCGGCTATCTCGTTGAGTGAGACCCCCACCCGCTGCGCCACCTTGATGACCGCCAACCGACGCAATACCGAACGCGGATAACGACGCTGATTTCCTGCCGTGCGAAAAGCGCGAATCAAACCCTTGGTCTCGTAGAAGTGCAACGTTGAAACCGCCAGACCACTGCGCACTGCGGCTTCACCCACCCCTATGCTAGAAGCTTCACCTGACTTTTCAGCCGTTTCTGTCATTGCCAACGCACCTCGAAAAAATAGTCTTGACCTCAAGTTAAGTTGAGATTTTAGAGTGCGCCCTGCTGTTCCACAACATTCAGGACCACACGGCCATGACCCAAACGCTCAACGTCGCCCTGCCTACTGCGATCAACCCGCCGGCACTGTACGACCCCACTCCCAACAGCTATTCACATCTGGTAATCGCTCCGCCCAACGTGCGCTGGTTGTTTGTTGCCGGTCAGGGCGGTGAAGATGAGCACGGCAGTCTGGCGCCCGATTTTGCGGCCCAATTGCAACGCTGCCTGCAAAACCTGCGTATTGCCCTCGCGGCGGGTGACGCCACCCTGCAACAAGTCACCAAACTGACCGTACTGGTAGTCGATCACGACGAGACCCGCCTCAGCCTGATCAGCGCCGCGCTGCGCGCAGCCTGGGCGGGCAGCCCCGCGCCAGCCTGCACCTTGATTCCCGTGCCGCGGCTGGCACTGGACGGCATGCTGATCGAAATAGATGCCACAGCCTGCATCGGCGCCGGCCAGCCCACCGGAGGCGCAGCATGAGCTCAGCCGAGAGACTGACCGAGACGGCCGGGATGAAAACCTACCTGTCTACCGCTACCTTGCTGCTCATGGCGACCGCCACCGGTCTGTGCGCAGGCGCCAACTATTTCAATCAGCCATTGCTGCATTCCATCGCCCAGTCACTGTCGATCAGCGAAGGTCTGGCTGCCACCACCGTGACACTGTCGCAGGTTGCCTATGCGCTGGGCCTGCTGTTGCTGGTGCCGTTGGGCGACAAGTTTGAACAGCGTGGCCTGGTCGTTGGCTTGATGCTACTCGCCACCTTGGGCTTGCTGGTCAGCGGTTATGCGCAGAACTTCAGCATGTTGGTGGTCGGCACACTGGTTACCGGCCTGTTCTCGGTCGCCGCACAGATTCTGGTACCCATGGCGGCCAATCTGTCCGACCCTGCCCGCAGCGGCCGCGCGGTGGGTTTGGTCATGAGCGGCTTACTGGCGGGTATTTTGCTGGCACGCGCCGTTGCCGGCCTGCTCTCGGAGGTAGCCGGCTGGACCAGCGTCTACCGCATCACCGCGGTGCTCATGCTGCTGCTCGCCGCCCTGCTCTGGGCCCTGCTGCCTCGCTCACGCACCCAAGCCCCGGCAAGCTACGCGGCAACACTGCGCTCGCTGGCCAGCCTGACTGTCGCCCATCCAAGGCTGCGCAGCCGTGCCCTGCTCGGCGGCCTGGTATTCGGCTCGGTCAGTGTGCTGTTTTCCAGTATGGCGCTGCTGCTGTCCGGCCCCGCCTACGGCTTGAGCGACAGCCAGATCGGTCTGGTCGGCCTGCTGGGGGTCAGTGGCGTAATTACCGCCAGCCTGGTCGGCCACCTTGCCGACCGTGGCCGCGGCCAGCAGGTTAGCGCTATCGCGCTCGCCTTGCTCCTGCTTGGCTGGCTGGGACTTTATCTGGGTACCGGCAACCTCTGGTGGTTTCTACTCCCCCTGCTGTTGCTGGATATCGCGCTGCCGGCGGTGCATATCAGCAACCAGAGCGTCATCTACCAATTGGCGCCGCATGCCAAGGCGCGCGTCAATGCGGTCTACATGACCGGCTATTTCATTGGCGCAGCCAGCGGGTCTGCACTGGGTGCTCTGGCCTGGAGTCTGGGCGGCTGGAGCGCCACCTGCGCCACCGGGTTGGCACTGGGCGCCTTGGCCATTATCGCGCTGGGGTATGACCAACGTTTACTGCAGCGCGAGAAGCAAAATGCCTAAGGCCTTTGCCCGGCGTGGCCGGGCGCAAACCCACATTGGCCGACCAAACCGCCCCCGCTGCCGACGATAGTCGGCGCGGGCTCCCTGTGCAGCGCCGTGCTCCAAACTTTCCTTGAGGAGGGCAGATGCCGGCCTCATAATGCACGGCCTGCTCCTCTTTGCCACAGGCCCTTCGCATGTTTCGCTGGTTTGAAAATCGCCTGAACCCCTTCCCTGCCGAAGAACCCACAGAGCCGCCGCGCACGCTGCTGGCGTTCTGTCTGCACTACACCAAGGGCGCCTGGCCCTACCTGATTCTGGCATCGATTCTGATGGCCGGCATTGCCATTACCGAGGTCTGGCTGTTCGGCTTTCTGGGCAGCATTGTCGACTGGCTGAGCGAGCAGAACCGCGAGACCTTTCTGCAAACCGAGCGCTGGAAGCTGGCGGGCATGGCCTTTGTGGTGTTGATTGCCCTGCCGCTGCTGATCTTCAGCAACTCGTTGCTCACGCACCAGACGCTGATGGGCAATTACCCGATGCGTATTCGCTGGATGGTGCACCGCTACCTGCTCAAGCAGTCGATGGCCTTCTATCAGGATGAGTTTGCCGGGCGCATCGCTACCAAGCTGATGCAGACGGCCCTGGCAGTGCGTGAATGCGTAATCAAGCTGATTGATGTGCTCAACTACATCATTGTCTACTTCCTCGGCACCCTGCTATTGGTTGGCCTGGCAGACTGGCGCCTGACCCTGCCGATGCTCGGCTGGCTGGCTGGCTACATTCTGCTGATGCGCTACTTCATTCCGATCCTCGGCGAGGTGGCCAAGGTGCAGGCCGACGCGCGCTCACTGATGACCGGGCGCATCGTCGACAGCTATACCAACATCCAGACCGTCAAACTCTTCTCCCACGCCAAGCGTGAGTCAACCTACGCTCGCGAGGGGATGGACGAGTTCATGGTCACGGTGCACCGCCAGATGCGCCTGGTCACTCAGCTTTACAGCCTGCTCTATCTGCTCAATGCCCTGTTGCTGCTGGGCGTGACTGGCCTGGCCATCTGGCTTTGGGTACAAGGCGCGGTGACAGTGGGCGCCGTGGCGGTCGCGGCCGGCCTGGTGTTGCGCCTGTGGGGCATGTCGCAGTGGATCATGTGGGAGCTGTCGGCCCTGTTCGAAAACATCGGCACCGTACAGGACGGCATCAACTCCATCTCACGTCCGCAACTGGTCAACGATGTACCTGATGCCAAGCCGTTGCAGGTCAGCCGGGGCGAGATCCGCTTCGAGCAGGTGCACTTTCACTACGGCAAGGGCCACGGGGTAATGGCCGACCTCAACCTGTGCATCAAACCCGGTGAGAAGATCGGTCTGGTCGGGCGCTCCGGGGCCGGCAAATCAACCCTGGTCAATCTGCTGTTACGTTTCTACGACGTGGAGTCTGGCCGCGTGACCATCGATGGCCAGAACATTGCCGAGGTGCAGCAAGACAGCCTGCGCGCGCACATCGGCATGGTCACCCAGGATACCTCGCTGCTGCACCGCTCGGTGCGCGACAACATCCTCTACGGTCGGCCCGACGCCGATGAGCAATTGTTGCTCAACGCCGCCCGCGGCGCCGAGGCCGACGCGTTTATTCCGGAACTGGAGGACGCCAAGGGCCGGCGTGGCTTCGATGCCCATGTGGGTGAGCGTGGGGTCAAGCTTTCGGGTGGTCAGCGCCAACGTATCGCCATCGCACGGGTGATGCTCAAGGATGCGCCCATCCTGATTCTGGACGAGGCTACCTCGGCGCTCGACTCGGAAGTGGAAGCCGCCATTCAGGAGAACCTGAACAAGCTGATGCAAGGCAAGACCGTCATTGCAATTGCCCACCGGCTGTCGACCATCGCCGAGATGGACCGGCTGATCGTGATGGATCAGGGCCGTATCATCGAAGATGGTAGTCATGCCGAGCTGGTCGCCCGCGGTGGCCTCTATGCCAAGCTGTGGGCCCGACAGTCCGGCGGCTTTCTGGCCGAGGAGCTGGATGAGGAGATGGAAGGCCAGCTCTGAACTGCCCCGCACCGAGCAACAAAGCCCGCAAAAGCGGGCTTTGTTGTTTCTGGCTCTCGGGTGCTTACCTGAGCCCTTGCGCAGGCTCAGTTGCCACGGTAGGTCGAATAACCGTAGGGGCTCAACAGCAGCGGTATATGGTAGTGCTCCACGCCTCCATCGACGTTGAAGATCACCGGTACTTCGGGAAAGAAGGTTTGCGTCTTGTGCGTGGCAAACCAGTCGCCGGTCTTGAAGGTGACCTTATAAGTGCCGCTCTCCAGCGCCCGCCCCGGTGGAAAGAGCGCTGTAATACGGCCCTGCTCGTTGGTGACGGACTCATTCAGGGCGTGCCAACCATCGCCCTTGAGCTGTTCCAGGGTCACGCGCACATCCGGCGACGGCAGACCGTCTTGCAGATTCAGCACATGCACACTGAGTGGATTACCTGCAGCCAGCGCGCTGCCGGCCATGCAGCTGAGGAGTAGCGCGAAGGTCCAGCGATAAACAGATGCCATTTTGACTCCTTACTTGGTGGGTTGAAGTACCTGATCAATCGCGCTTTGGGCGCAACTTTCATCAATACTGGAGCCGCCGGCTCCGGCCACCCCCAGCGCGCCGACCACCTGCCCGTCGACTACAATCGGCAGGCCGCCACCGAGCAGCAGCAGCTCGTCCAGGGTATTGAGATTCGCTGAGCTGGCATCGCCCTGCGCACGCTTGGCGAGCTCGCTGGTGGCCGTCTTGGTGGAGAGGGCCGTGAATGCCTTGCGTTGCGCCGCCAGGGTGTTGTGCGGGCCCACATTGTCGTCACGCTGCAGCGCCACTAACTGACCTGAGCGATCGACCACCGCCACTACCGCGCTGCGGTCCTGCGCATGGCAAGCGCTCAGCGTGGCTTGCGTCAATTGGTTACCCAGCGCCAGGGTCAAATCCTGGCGCGCAACCACACCCTCAGTGCCAGCCTGCACAGCACCTGCCGCCAGGCTGCCAAGGAGCAAAGTGAAAAGTGACAATCGATGCCGCATGGAAGTCTCCTGCGTTGTTTGAAAAGGGGATCCGTGCCGATCTGTTGCAGCACCGGTGCAGGATGCCGGGGCGCAAGCGTCAGCGGCATTGCAGCTGCATTACGTATTTGTAATGGGCAGCCTGCCGCTTTCGCTCTACTCTGGCGGCATGGCTGGGAGAGGAAAGAAATGCGCATTCTGGTAGTAGAAGACGAACGCAAGGCCGCAGAGTACTTGCGCAAGGGTTTGAGCGAGTCGGGCTATCAGGTTGCTGTTGCCCTGGAGGGGCTGGACGCACGCCATCTGATCGAAGAGGAGACCTTCGATCTCATCATCCTGGATGTCATGCTGCCGGGGATGGATGGCTGGCAATTGATCAAGTTGATCCGCTTGCGCGGCCAGACCCCGGTGCTGTTTCTCACCGCCCGTGACAGTATTGAAGATAGGGTCAAGGGGCTCGAACTGGGTGCCGACGATTACTTGGTCAAGCCCTTCTCCTACGCCGAATTGCTGGCCCGTGTGCGTAGCCTGCTGCGCCGTGCCCCCCTGCGCGAGCTGGAGCATTACCGGCTGGATGATCTGGAGGTGGACGTGCTGCGCAGGCAAGTGAACCGGGCTGGCCAACGCATTGTGCTGACCAACAAGGAATTCGCGCTGCTGCAGCTGCTGATCAGCCATGTCGGCGAGGTCATGTCGCGCACGCGCATCGCCTCTGAGGTATGGAACATCAACTTCGACAGTGATACCAATGTGGTCGACGTGGCCATCCGGCGCTTGCGCGCCAAGCTCGACGACCCCTTTCAGCGCAAGCTGATCCACACCGTCAGGGGCATGGGCTACAAACTGGATCAGTCCGCATGAGAGCGCTACTGCAGTCGCTGAGCCTGCGCCTGGGTCTGACCTTCGCCCTGGTCAGCAGCGCGCTGTTGGGCAGCGTTGGCCTGTACCTCTACCAATCGCTGCAGCGGGAAATCGCCTGGCGCGACGATCAGGCCCTGCTGGGGCGGCTTGAGCGCGTACAACTGCTGCTTGAAAACAGCCCCGATCTGGGCGCGCCGACCGATCGGCCCGAGCTGTACGCCAACATGCTGGGCAATACCCAGCACTTCCTATGGGTACATGACAGCGCTGGCCGTACCCTGGTCAGCATCAACCCTGCCAACCTTGATCTGCCGCGCCTGCCGGCGACGGCAAAACCGACGTTCTATCAGGACCCGGCTGAGCGCTACCGGCTGGCCACACAGCAGATCAGCGTAAATCAGCGATCGCTGACCCTGACCGCCGGCCACTTGCTCTCCGAGCAGCAAATGATGCTCGCCGCCTACCGCTCAAACCTGATCACCGTGCTCGGCGCAGGCAGCCTGCTGATTTTCTGCTTGGGCTTCTGGATCAGCCAGCGCGGCCTGCGCCCCCTGCGTCGGCTGGCGCAACAGGCAGCGGCAATCGACAGCGAACATTTGCACCTGCGCCTGGACGCCACCCTGGGCTACAGCGAGCTGGACACACTGGTTGGCAGTTTCAATCAAACCCTGCAGCGGCTCGAAGACGGCTTTGAGCAACTGTCGCGCTTCTCTGGCGATCTGGCGCACGAAATGCGCACCCCGCTCAACAACCTTGTCGGCCAGACCCAGCAGTCGCTCAGCCAGTCACGCTCGGCAGACCAATACGAGGCCTTGCTGGAATCCAACCTGGAAGAGTTCGAGCGTCTGACCCGGATGATCGACAGCCTGCTGTTTCTGGCCCGCTGCGTGCACCCACGGCAGCAACTGGCGCTACAACCGACAGACCTGCACAGCGCGGTAGCCCGGCTATGCGAGTACTTCGAAGGCATGGCCGAGGAGCAGCAGCTTACGCTGTGCAACCAGTGCGCAGGCCAGTTGACAGTAGAGCCCGAGCTGCTCACCCGCGCCCTGGCCAACCTGATTGCCAATGCGCTACGCCATGCCGATCCTGACAGCGTCATCACCCTTGCCAGCCGCGAGGATGCCACGCATATCCACCTCAGCGTGCACAATCAGGGCAAGGGCATCGCAGCGGAACACCTGCCACTGCTATTCGAACGCTTTTACCGCGCTGACCCTTCGCGCAGCCAGCCCGGCGACAGTGGCGGGTTGGGCCTGTCCATCGTCGAGGCAATCATGCACCTGCACGGCGGCGGTGCCAGCGTGGCCAATACCGCATCGGGCGTGACCTTCGAGCTGCATTTCCCAAAGGCAACGCCCACGACCGGCAAATGACAGCTTTGTAATCCTGGCGTCATGCCGGGGTTGGCAGCGCACTCATATCCTGTACAGGTCAAGCGGCGGCAGTCGCCACCGCAATCACTGTAAGAGGATTCGCCCATGAAATTTGCTATCGCCCTCATGCTGTCGCTTTCCGCGCTGACCTGCACCCTGGCGCAGGCCGAGAATGGCAGCGAACGGCTGCATGAGTTCTTCGAAAACCACCAGCAAATGCAACAGGCAGCCGACTAAGCGCCAATACCCACCGCCAGCGTAGGACTCGACAGGAAAAGCCATGCTGGCGTAGGAAGGAAGCAGGAAAACCGAGAAAGCAAAAAGCCCGCGAATGCGGGCTTTTTGCTGGCCAGCATTGAGCTGATCAATGCTGACTGAATGTGGTCGGAGAGACTGGATTCGAACCAGCGACCTTCTCGTCCCGAACGAGACGCGCTACCAGGCTGCGCTACACTCCGTTAACAGGCGGCATTTTACCTAATTGGTGCTATCGCACAAGGGGGGATGCGGCAAAAAGATGACCGTTTTCCGACAGTTAGCGCGTTTCCCAATCCTGCGGACTATTGCCGTTGTGCAGCCTGGGATCATCCGCGGATAAATCGAGCACCCTGGCCTGCTGCGCCAGCAACCAGCGCAATGGGCTGCGCTGGCCTTGCTGCCAGGCTGCCTCCAACTGCGGCAACAGCGCGCGCGGAATAACGCACAACAACGGTTGCCAGCGCTCTCCGGCGCGCACCATGCAAGGCCGCTCGGGTGCCGCCTCCGCTTGTGCCAACAATCCCTGCAACAGCGCCAGGTCTACCCTGGGCATATCGCAGGGCAGCACCAGCAGGTGCGAGCTGCGACACGCCTGCAGGCCGGCCATAATACCGGCCAGCGGGCCGGGAAAATCGGGCGCCACATCGCTTACCAGACGATCCGCCCATGGCTCGTAGGTAGCTTGGTTGCGGTTACAACTGATCAACAGCTCACCACCCAGATTGCGCAAGAGGTGGCTGAGGTGCGCTGCAACCGGCTTGCCGGCGTAAGGCATCAACCCCTTGTCACGCCCGCCCAGCCGGCTGCCCTGGCCGCCGGCCAAGAGTAACGAGGTGGGTACAAAGCGTTGCTGCATGGCTAAGGGCTCGGGTAATCAACAGCTGTGTGTTATAACACCCGGCCCAGCCCAATAGAAAGTTGACCGTCGCAAGCTAGCCTGCGATGGCCAGCACAGCCGTATCAAGGAAATCAGCATGGCCAAGCCAGACGCGCCCTTCACTCCCCTGTCCATCGCCGTTCTGACCGTTAGCGATACCCGCACACTCGACACCGACACCTCCGGTCAACTGCTGACCGACAGCCTGATCGAGGCCGGCCATCAACTGGCTGACCGCCAGCTGCAACCAGATGACATCTACCAGATTCGTGCCACGCTATCGGCCTGGATTGCGCGGTCAGACGTGCAGGTCGTACTGATTACCGGTGGCACCGGTTTTACCGGTCGCGACAGTACACCTGAGGCGATCACGCCGCTGCTCGACAAGCTGGTGGATGGTTTCGGCGAGCTGTTCCGGCATATTTCTTGGCAGGAAATTGGCACCTCCACACTGCAGTCGCGCGCATTGGCTGGCCTGGCCAACCGCACCCTGGTGGTTTGTGTACCAGGCTCAACCAACGCCTGCCGCACCGCTTGGACCAAGATCCTGCAAGAGCAGCTCGATGCGCGTACCCGGCCCTGCAACTTCGTGCAGCACCTGGGCAACGCTGAACTGTGCGATAGCCGCGCATGAGTCTGATGCCGGTGGATCAGGCGCTGGCACAGCTGCTGAATAGCGCTCGCAGCCACACCGCTCAGGCTGTCGACAACCTGCCGCTGGAGCAGGCGCTGGGCCACGTATTGGCCACGCCAGTCATCGCCGCGCATGACGTACCGCCTTGGGACAACAGCGCCATGGACGGTTACGCATTTAATAGCGCAGACGTCGAGCAGGCCAGGCAGCAGGGTCTTGTCGTTAGCCAGCGCATCACCGCTGGCATGGCGCCAGCCCCACTGCAAAGCGGTACCTGTGCACGTATTTTTACCGGCGCGCCGCTGCCGGCAGGCGCCGATTGCGTTGAAATGCAGGAAAACGTCGAACTGTCTGAAAGCGGCCTGGCGCGCCTGACCCAGGCGGTAAAGACAGGCCAGAACGTGCGGCCACAAGGCCAGGATGTGCGCAGCGCAAGTGAAGTCCTGCCCGCCGGGTTACGCTTGCGGCCGCAGGATCTGGGCGTAATTGCCTCGGTCGGATTGGCCCGCGTGGCCGTGCGCAGGCCGCTTCGTGTTGCGGTTGTATCAACCGGGGACGAGTTGGTAGAGCCCGGTGCGGCACTGCAACCCGGTCAAATCTACAACAGCAATCGCTTCACCCTGATTGGCGCTTTACAACGTCTGGGGCAGCAGGTCATCGACGGCGGCATCCTGCCCGATGACCCAGCGCTGACCAGTAGCCGGCTACGCGCGTTGGCTGACCAGGCTGACCTGATCATCAGCTCCGGCGGCGTCTCGGTCGGTGAGGCCGACTGCCTGGGGCAGGTGCTTCGCGAACAGGGCGAGGTCGCACTCTGGAAGCTCGCTATCAAACCCGGCAAGCCCTTTACCCTGGGCCGCTTTGCCGATACCCCCCTGCTCGGCTTGCCCGGCAACCCGGCTGCGACACTGGTCACTTTTTTGCTGCTGGTACGCCCCTATCTGCTCACGCGCCTGGGCTGCAACAGGGTAGAACCGGTCAGTTTTCAGCTGCCCGCCGGTTTCGATTGGCCGCGCGCCGGCACCCGGGACGAATACCTGCGCGCCGGCCTGCAGGATGGCCAGGTAATACTCAGCGGCAATCAAAGTTCCGGCGTGCTCAGCAGCGCCAGCCAGGGCAGTGGTCTGGTATTGATTCCTGCCGGCCACACAGTGGCAGCAGGTGCGCCTGTGCTCTTTCTGCCCTTCAGTGGCCTGCTCGACTGACAGGCCACCCCGCACTGCCCCCGGCGCTTATCCCCTGCTATCAACCTTGCCAATGCCACGGGCAATCAGGCGCGGGCCGGCTAGAATCGAGACAAACCAACAATAACAGGATCTCGCATGAAGCCTCCCTTTCCGGCCGCTGCACTGGCCACCCTCGTCAGCCTCAGCAGCGCCAGCATGGCGATCGAATACCAGGCGCCAGAGGCTCTGGTCGCACCCTCTGCTTTCAAGGGCGTGCACGGTCTGGCCGTCGATCAGCAAGGCCGTTTACTGGCCGGCAGCGTGGTCGGCAACAGCATTTACCAGGTGGATATCGATACCGGCGAGGTGACCACCTTCATCGGGCCGGACCAAGGCCAGGCGGACGACATTGCCATTGGCCCCAAAGGGGAATTGGCCTGGACCGGATTCTATGCCGGTCAGTTGCTGATCCGTGACAATGACGACGCCCCTATCCGCGTGGTGGCCAGCGATCTGCCGGGCATGAACTCGCTCGACTTTAATGACGAGACCGGCCAACTCTATGCCAGCCAGGTATTTCTCGGCGACGCGCTCTGGGAGATCGATCCGACCGGCAAGCAGCAGCCACGCCTGATCGCCAAGGATCTTGGCGGCTTCAACGGTTTTGAAGTGGGCCGGGACGGCTGGCTGTATGGCCCGCTATGGTTCAAGGGCGAGGTGGTGCGGATCAACCCGGCCGATGGCAGGGTAGAAACCTTGGCCACCGGTTTTGGCACGCCGGCAGCGGCCAACTTCGACTCCAAGGGGAATCTCTATGCTCTGGATACGCTCAAGGGCCTGCTCAAACGTATCGACCTGAGCAGCGGTGAAACCACGGATATTGCCAAGCTCAGCAGCTCGCTGGATAACCTGGCCATCGACAGTCAGGATCGCATTTTCGTATCCAACATGGCCGACAACAGCATTCAGGAGGTCAACCCGGCTACTGGCAAGGTACGCCTGATTACCGGCGGTGAGCTGGCGGTGCCAGCCGGCATCAGCCTGAGCGAGGATGGCCAAACCCTGTATGTGGCCGATGTGTTCGCCTTTCGCAAGGTCGATACCGCGACCGGCAAGGTGACCGACCTGCGCCGTGCGCACGGCTCGGATGTGGAGTACCCCATCAGCGTCAGCCTCGGCAAGGAGCGCCTGCTGCTGACCAGTTTTTCCACCGGAACCCTGCAGGTCATCAGCCGCAGTGATGACAGCACGTTGCAGATGCTGCACGGACTGGATGCGCCTTCAGGTGCGGTGGAGCTGGATAATGGCGACATCGTGGTGAGCCAAATGGGTAGTGGAAAGCTGCTCAGATTTAGCGGCGCGAGCCTTGAGCAACGCGCAGAACTGGCTACCGGACTGCAGGGGCCAGTGCAGATGATCCGCGGCCGTGATGGCCATATTTACCTGACAGAAATGGCCGGTTTCCTCACCCGCGTGAACCCCGCCGACGGCAAGATTGAACGCCTGGCTGAGGGTCTGCAGCTGCCCGAGGGCCTGTCTGAAACCGCCGATGGCCATTTTATCGTTGCCGAAGGCGCCACCAAGCGACTGTTACGCATAGACCCGGCCACCGGCGACAAAGTGGTGATCGCCAGCGATTTGCCAATAGGCTTGGCGCCAGGCCCGGGCATGCCGCCCACCGGCATCCCCACCGGCGTGGCGGTGGCCACCGACGGTAGCATCTACTTCAGTTCGGATATCGACAACGGCTTGTACCGGCTCTCTCCCCAGTGACACCAGGCCCCGCTTTCAAACGCGGGGCTGCAACATTTGCTCATAGCCCGCTTAAGCAATTCGTGAACGTTTCGCGTGCGCATTAGTCCATTTCAACATATGAATCTGAACTGAACAGCCGCAACAGGAGACGTACATGCACCATTTGCTGAAAAAATCGCTTGTTCCTGCCATTGCTATCGCCACGCTCAGCGTATCCTCTCTTGGCTACGCCGACGCTGCCAAGCCACTGGGCTGGGTTGAAGAAGGCGTCATCATGCCGGAAGACCTGACGGTCAAGTTCAAGCTCGATTCCGGTGCTCTTACCTCGTCCATGCATGCCGAAGACATCGAACGCTTTGAGAAAAACGGCGAAGACTGGGTGCGCTTTCGCGTTGAGCTGCAAGACATCAATACCGAAGAAACCGTGGCCTCGACCTTCGAGCGTCCACTTGAGCGCAATCTCAAGGTCCGCGGCGCCGGCGGCTCGGAAGAGCGCCCGGTGGTGAAGATGGAAGTCTGCGTGGGCAATGAGATGCTCAAAGAGGAATTTTCCCTGCGCAATCGCAACAACATGCACTATCCCGTGCTGCTGGGTCGTCGCACCCTGAATGAGCTGGGGCCAGTAGACACCTCGCGAACCTTTACCACCAAGCCTGCCTGCAATATCGAGCAAGCCTGAGCCCCAGCCCTGCAGCCGAGCGGCTCAAACCGCCTCGGCTGCCTGCTCCGCTTGCATCAAGGCCACTTCGCGGCTGACCGTTACCAGCGCCTCATACATCTGTGCGCTGGCCTGGGTATAGTTGATACGCAGGCAATCACGGTACTTACCCGAAGCGGAGAACAGCGAGCCGGGCGCAATCTGAATACCTGCAGCTAGCAGGCGCTCGTTGAGCCTTACTGAATCCAGCCCCTTCACTTCGACCCATAGCAGAAAGCCACCCTGCGGGTAGCTGACACCCGTGCCCGGCGGAAACAGCGCTTGCACCCATCCCAAAACCACATCCAGATTGCGCTGGTACTGACGTACCACGTGGCGCAGATGCCGCTCGTAGTGCCCCTGGGCAATAAAGTCCGCGACGGCCAGTTGCGGCAGCGTCGCCGAAGCACCGGTAGAGACGTACTTCATGTGCATGACCTGGTCACGATAGCGCCCCGGCGCTATCCAGCCAACTCGCAGCGACGGAATCAGGGTCTTCGAAAAGGAGCTGCACAACAACACACGCCCGTCATCGTCAAAGGATTTCAGGGTACGCGGGCGTGGTGCGCGGTAAGCCAGATCGCCGTAGATGTCATCTTCGATAATGGCCACGTCAAAGCGCTGCGCCAGGGCCACCAGCTCGCGCTTGCGGGCCTCGGGCATGGTATAGCCCAATGGGTTGTTGTGTGTCGGCGTGATTTGTATGGCCTTGATGGGCCACTGCTCCAGCGCCAGTTCCAAAGCCTCCAAGCTGATGCCGGTTTGCGGATCGGTGGGGATCTCCATGGCCTTGAGCTGATGCGCCTTGAGAATCTGCATGCTGCCATAGAAGCTGGGCGAGTCTACCGCTACCACATCACCCGGTACCGTCAGAGTGCGAATAGCGATCGACAGCGCTTCCTGACAACCGGTGGTGATCAGAATGTCGTCTGGATGCAGCAGGCAGCCGGCACTGGAGGCCAGGCGCGCCAGCTGCTCGCGCAGCTGCGGGCTGCCAGCCAGTGAATCGTACTTTAGGCCCGCCGCGTGACCGCGGCGATGCAAGGCTGCCAGCTGTTGAAACAGCGGCTTCAACGTTTTGGCCTCCACGTCTGGAATACCTCGACCCAGTGAAATTACGTGCTCGTCGCCCGGCTCGCCTACCAGGTTCAGCACGTGATCCCACTGCGACACATCCAAGGGGCGCTGGGTAGGCCTCGTGACACCGGGCAACACCGCCGGCGCTGACCGCGGCAGCACGTAATAACCCGATTTGGGACGCGCCTCGATCAGCCGCTCTGCCTCCAGCCCGGCGTACGCGGTCTGCACAGTGGAAATGCTCACGGCAAACTCTGCGCACAGCTCACGGATCGACGGCAAACGATCACCAGCGCGGTACAAACCGTGCTCCATGCGCTGCCGGATGGTAGCGGCGACCTCTTCATAACGTTTCATGACAACCTCCACAAGGCCACCCAATATCAGTACAGATTGCGCATCAAAACAGCATACAGCGGCTATTCGACCGGTACTGTATCTATTTTTTAATTTTCTGCTGTATCTGTATGCAAAAACAAGTCTCTCTTAATATTTCTCCACGCTAACCGGAGACCCGACCATGACTGTATCTGCACTCTTCAGCCTGCTGCTGAAGCACCACCAGCAAAGGCGCGATTATCACCACCTACTGAAACTCGACGAGCACCTGCTCGCCGACATAGGCCTCACCCGCGAGCATATCCAGCGTGAACTGAGCAGGCCCTACTGGGCGAGCCTGAAGCTGAACCTGCGCTGCGATCAGTTGCTGAATCAGCGTCACGGGGCACTCAACCCTCGACACTAAGCGCTCTGTTACCACCCGGACTTAATTTTCGCGCCGATCTTGAGTAGGCTTGCACGCGTTCTCACCCTGCAGCGGATAAGCCCATGACCAGCACCCTCCCGTCCGATATTGATTTACCGGCGCGCTATGCGCTGGCCCAGCGCGTGGCTCAACAGGCCGCCGAACGGGGCCTGGCTTACTACCTCGGTCGCGAAGACCTGGATATCGAGCACAAGGCAGGCGACCGCCGTGATGTGGTCAGCGCCGCCGACCGGGCACTGGAAGACTTTATCCGCGCCGAGCTGCAGGCGGCCTTTCCGGAAGACGGGTTTCTTGGTGAGGAAAGTGGCTCGACAGACCTGCAGGCCCGGTGCCTCTGGGTGGTCGACCCCATCGACGGTACCGCCTGTTTCGTCAACGGCCTGCACAACTGGTGTGTGTCAGTCGGCATGTTGCTTGATGGCGAACCGCACATCGGCGCCATCGCCGACCCCAATCACCAGGAGCTGTTTCATGGCATGCTCGGCCTGGGCGCGTTTGTCAACGATCAACCATTGTGTGTCAGCCCCGCGACCCACGTGCGCGAGGGTCTGCTTGGAGTGGGTACCTTCTACGCCCGCGGTACCGAACATTTCATTCCCTTTCTCACTCAACTGCTGGCCGAGGGCGGCATGTTTCTGCGCAATGGCTCAGGCGCGCTCATGACCGCCTACGTCGCGGCCGGCAGGCTGCTGGGCTACTATGAAACCCTGTTGAAAAGTTGGGACTGCGTCGCCGGGCTGGTACTAGTGGCAGAAGCCGGCGGACGCAGCAATGATTTTCTGCGTGGCGACGGCCTGTTGCAGGGTAACCCCTATCTGGTGGCCTGCCCTGGCGTATACCAACAGGTCGCCGAGATGATCGGGCCCATGCTCGATCAAGACTGACGCAAGCACAGCTTGCTCTGAGAGCAGCAGCCGGGAAGCACGATGAACAGACTATTGAAGCGATTTACCGCACTGGGCGCGGCAACAGTGATGACACTGCTTTGCACCCACCTGCACGCCGCCATGCGCTGCGCCGGCGGTCTGGTGGATGAAGGCGACAGCATTGATCAGGTACTGCAGCAGTGCGGCGAGCCCGATCAGCGCGAAGCGACCCCGCAATACATCGAGGCCGATGGCTTCCCGGCCGACGGGTCGGTCAATGAAGAAGACTGGGTCTACGGGCCAGACAATGGCATGTACCGCTACCTGCACTTTATCGACGGCAAACTGGTACGCCTGCGCAGTCAGCGCAACTAGGCCAGCGCCAACTCCACCCGATTGCGCCCAGCCGACTTGCCCGCATAAAGCGCGTGGTCGGCACGGGCAATGGCACTGCTCAACGCCTCCTCTGCCCGGTACTGTGTAATACCAATCGACAGCGTGACACTGATGCGTGCGCCGTCGTTTTCAATCACCAAGCCTTCGACCGCTTTGCGAATACGCTCGGCACTTACTGCAGCCTGATCCATGTCGGTCTCAGGCAACACTGCCAAAAACTCCTCCCCACCCCAGCGGCCAATAAAGTCCTGCTCGCGCATCGACTCCTGCAGCAATTGGCTTACGCAGCTGAGCACGCGGTCACCGGTGTCGTGGCCATAGTCATCGTTGATCTGCTTGAAGAAATCAATATCCATCAGCATGAACGTAAGGTTTCGCGGACGCCGATGATGGCGCGCCAATTCCTTTTCTGTCAGCGCAATCATATGCCGTCGATTGAACAGGTTGGTCAGCGAATCAGTGGTGGCCATTCGGGCGAGATGCTTGTGCGCGCGCGTAACCGTAATCACGTAATACAGCGCCAGATAGCTGAACATGAAAAACACGGTCGTCAGATTGAAAATATGCACGCCCAGCAAAGCGTTGGAGGAAATCGGCTGCAGCGGCTCCACGTACCACATCAGCACATCCAGGGCGACGTAGTAGATCCACAGGAGAATGGCCAGAACCCAGGCACTGCGGGCGTGCATGCTGACAAACAACGCCGGGATGAACATCAACAAAAAGTAATGAAAGCCGCTGTCCCAGCCCACCAGTACCGTACCAAGCCCCGCATGCACCAACACCTCGATGCGAATAAGCAGGATGGCAAGACCGTTCCGGCGTTGTTGGAATGCACGGTACGCGTAGACATACATAGCGACGCTGATGACGTTGACCCAGGCCAGAATGGGCGAGCCAAGAACAAGAAAAATAAAGAAAAAAGCCACATCCACGGCGCCGGCCAACTGGCAGCAACGCATGGATAGATCCCAGAATTCGGGGCGAGCGTCTCGTTTGTGAGACTGAGCTGAATGCTTCCCTGGCATTGAACCTGTTACCTCAAGCTCCGGGTATATTCCCGGATTAATATCTAGGTTGCCTGCCTGACCGCCGGCAGCTGAGCGAGCCCTGAGTGTAGTGAAGCCACCCGCATGCTGCCAGCCGGACTTCACCCCTCACTGCTCACGGAGCGGCTCCTACCGCTCTGCTCAGCTTATCGGCAGCACGCGCAATTAATGCAGTATCTGACTGAGAAATAATTGCGTGCGTTCGTTTTCGGGGTTGCTGAAGAACTTGTTGGGCTCGGCCTCCTCTACAATTTCGCCCCTGTCCATAAAGATCACACGGTTGGCCACTGTGCGCGCAAAGCCCATCTCATGGGTCACGCAGAGCATGGTCATGCCGTCTTCTGCCAGCCCGATCATTGTATCGAGTACCTCCTTCACCATTTCAGGGTCCAGCGCCGAGGTCGGCTCGTCAAACAGCATGATCTTGGGCTGCATGCACAGGGCCCGGGCGATGGCCACTCGCTGCTGCTGGCCGCCGGAAAGCTGGCCGGGAAACTTGTGTGCCTGCTCGGGAATACGCACGCGCTCCAGGTAATGCATAGCCATTTCTTCCGCCTCACGGCGTGGCGTCTTGCGCACCCACATGGGCGACAATGTGCAGTTCTGCAGCACCGTCAGATGTGGAAACAGATTGAAATGCTGAAACACCATGCCCACTTCGCGGCGCACTGCTTCTATCTGTTTGAGATCATGGGTCAGCTCGGTGCCATCCACAATGATGCGCCCCTGCTGGTGCTCCTCCAGCCGGTTGAGGCAGCGAATGGTCGTCGACTTGCCCGAGCCCGATGGCCCGCACAGCACGATGCGTTCGCCCTGCTGCACATTCATGTTGATGTCCTTGAGCACATGAAACTGGCCGTACCACTTGTGCACGCCGTCCATTTGAATAATCCCCTCAGGGAGTGTCGGCTGCATATTTGCTTCACTCATGTCGTACTCCTAACGCTTGTGGCCGGTATCCAGCTTGCGCTCCAGATGCATGGAGTAGCGGGACATGCCGAAACAGAAAATCCAGAACACCAACGCTGCAAAGACATAGCCTTCGGTCGCCATGCCTAGCCAGGCCGGGTCGGTGGTCGCTTGTTTGATGCTGTTGAGCAGGTCGAACAGGCCGATGATGATTACCAGGCTGGTATCCTTGAACAGCGCGATAAAGGTATTGACGATGCCGGGGATGACCAGCTTCAGCGCCTGCGGCAGAATCACCAGGCCCATCATGCGCCAGTAGCCCAGGCCCATCGCCGCGGCAGCTTCGTACTGCCCCTTGGGAATCGCCTGCAGGCCGCCGCGCACCACCTCGGCAACATAGGCCGACTGGAACAGGATGACACCAATCAGCGCCCGCACCAGCTTGTCGAAGTTCATACCCTCAGGCAGAAACAGCGGCAGCATCACCGAGGACATGAACAGCACCGTGATCAGAGGCACGCCGCGCCAGAACTCGATAAAGGTGACGCAGATAACGCGAATGGCCGGCATATCGGAACGCCGGCCTAGCGCCAGCATGATGCCCAGCGGCAAGGCTCCGGCAATGCCCACGGCGGCAATCACCAGGGTCAGGGTCAAACCACCCCATTGACTGGTCGGCACGGTTTCCAGCCCGAAGAAGCCACCGTGCAGCAGCCAGTAGGCAAGCAGCGGATAAGCGACCAGAAAACCTATGCCGTAACGCGCCTTGTGCCGCATGGCATCAATAAACAGCGGCGCGGCGCCAACCACGGCCAGAATCACCGTGAGGTTGACCCGCCAGCGCAGCTCGGTGGGATAGAACCCGTACATGAACTGGCCAAAGCGCTGCTGAATGAACACCCAACAAGCGCCCTCGCTGGTGCAATCGGCGCGGGTGGTGCCCACCCAGTCGGCCTGGATAAAGGCCCAACTGATCAGCGGTGGCACAATCAGCCACACCAAATACAAGGCAACCAGCGTCAGCAGGCTATTGAACCAGCCGGAAAACAGGTTCTCGCGTAGCCAGGCCAGCACGCCGATGTTCTGCTTTGGCGGCGGCATATCCGGTTTGAAAGTATGTGTCTGCATGGGGGCTCCTCAGCGCTCAATCAGCGCTATGCGCCCGTTGTACCAGTTCATGAACAGCGAAATACTGATGCTGATGGCCAGGTAAACGCTCATGGTGATGGCAATGACCTCGATCGCCTGCCCGGTCTGGTTGAGCACCGTGCCGGCAAACAGCGAGACCATATCCGGATAGCCAATACCGGCTGCCAGCGACGAGTTCTTCGCCAGGTTGAGGTACTGGCTGGTCAGCGGCGGGATGATGACGCGCAGTGCCTGCGGAATGATCACCAGGCGCAACGTCTTGCCCGCTGGGAGCCCCAGCGAGTGCGCCGCTTCAGTCTGGCCGTGATTGACCGACTGTATGCCTGCACGCACGATCTCGGCAATAAAGGCTGCGGTGTAGATACTCAAGGCCAGGGTCAGCGCCATCAGCTCGGGTATCAGCACCCAGCCGCCGGTGAAGTTGAAGCCCTTGAGTTCAGGCACTGTCCACACCAGTGGATTGCCGGCGATGAGCACTGCCAGGCCGGGAATCACCAAGAGTAATGCCAGTACCGAAATCAGCAGCGGGAAAGGCTGCCCGGTCGCTTCACGGCGCTTCTTTGCCCAGCGCCCCAGCAAGAGCGAGGCAACAATCGCCACCAGCAGTGCCGCAAAAAACAGCCCGAAGGTCTCGGACAGACCAGGTGACGGCATGTACAGGCCGCGGCTATTGAGAAAGAAACTGTCCAGCACGCCCAGGCTCTGCCGCGGTCCGGGCAACGCCAGCATCACCGCGAAGTACCAGAACAGAATTTGCAGCAACGGCGGGATATTGCGGAAGGTTTCAATATAAACCGTCGCCAGCTGGCGAATCAGCCAGTTGGGTGAAAGACGCGCCACACCCAGCAGAAAGCCAACCAGCGTAGCCAGAATGATGCCGATAAAGGACACCAGCAAGGTATTGAGCAGCCCGACGAAGAAAACCCGACCGTAGCTGTCGGTCTGGGTGTAATCAATCAGATGCTGAGCTATACCAAAACCAGCGGTGTTATTGAGAAAGGCGAACCCGGAGGTGATACCCCGTTGTTCAAGGTTGGTCTGTGTATTGTCGAACAGATACCAGCCGAGCCCCACTACTGCTGCAATGGAAATCAGCTGAAAGATCAATGCCCGCCATTTCGGATCAGTCCAGGCTGACCCACTGCGTCGCGGCGCATTGGCAACATTTTGCATATAAGCCTCTCGCATCCTCTGCTCGCACGGCGAGCGAAGACTTGCTTGTCAGAACGACATCAGCCCGACCAATGGGCCGGGCTGATGTGGCGGTAGATATCAGCGCACCGGTGGTGCGTACTGGAGTCCGCCTTGGTTCCACAGGGCATTGAGGCCACGTTCAATCTTCAGCTCACTGCCGGCACCGACATTGCGCTCGAAGCTTTCACCGTAGTTACCCACCTGCTTGACGATCTGTACAGCCCAATCGGAGGGCAGCTTCAGATCCTTGCCGTATTCGCCTTCCCCACCGAGCAGCCTGGCTACATCGGGGTTAGCGGTGGTCTTGCTCTTCTCTTCCACGTTGGCCGAGGTAACACCCAGCTCTTCGGCGTTAACCATGGCGTACAGCGACCAGCGTACGATGTTGAACCACTCGTCATCGCCCTGACGCACGACCGGACCCAGCGGCTCCTTGGAGATCACCTCAGGCAGCACCACGTACTCATCCGGCGCGCCCAGCTTGATACGCTGCGCATAGAGTTGCGACTGGTCAGAGGTCAGCACGTCACAACGGCCCGACTCCAGCGACTTGGCGCTTTCATCCGAGGTGTCGTAGGTGATGGGGGTGAATTTCAGATTATTCGCGCGGAAGTAGTCAGACAGGTTGAGTTCGGTCGTGGTACCCGCCTGGATACAGACCGTGGCGCCGTCGAGCTCCTTGGCACTGCTGACACCCAGCTTCTTGTTGACCAGAAAACCCTGGCCGTCGTAATAGTTAACGCCAGCGAAGTTCAGGCCCAGGCCGGCATCGCGCGAACTGGTCCAGGTGGTGTTGCGTGACAGCATGTCGACTTCACCGGATTGCAGTGCGGTGAACCGCTCCTTGGCAGTCAGCGGGCTGTATTTGACCTTGGTCGCATCGCCAAACAGCGCAGCAGCCACCGCACGGCAAACATCCACGTCCAGGCCCAGGTAGTTGCCCTTGTCATCGGCATAGGAGAAACCGGGCAATCCGTCACTGATACCGCATTGCACAAAGCCCTTTTTTTGCACTGCATCCAGCGTGGCGCCTGCTTGCGCAAAACTGCTGACGCCCAATACTGCGGCGGTGGTAAATACTGCCAGGGTGGATTTCACCATCTTCATTTGTATCTCCAGTTTGCTATTTTTGTGTAGGAGTCTCGCGCCGACCCTGACCACTCTTATGGAGGGCGGGTTGGCAAGCCAGCGGCAGGTCACGGTGTCGACCTGCCTGTTGACTATAGCGGACGCGAGACTGATAGCAATTTGCCTATAGTCGAACGCACTACGCTCGACCTTCCGTTTTGACCGCCCCAAAAAAAGCGCAGCCCTCTGCGACGCCGTTTACGGCAAAACCACGCATTTAGCGCGTGCGCGGGCATCGACAGTCCGAAGCACTTATGCAAGCGCCATACCAGCGCCCGGACTAGAGCGGTCGGCGATTTAAGGCGGAGATGAACTTGTATCAGTGCGACATTTTCTTCTGAAATTTGCCACAGAGTGTTCCGGCCAGCGCATCAAATAGGCGCAGCCTGGTTACCAAGGGTGACAAAAAGGGACGAGATTGGCGGAGTTGGGTGCAATGCCAGGGTTCAAAACAACGACAGGAGCGTCAACTCAAGGTCGTATCCCTGCCGTATCGGCAGACTGAAGGCGTGCATGCCGGCAAGTCGGCTCTCCAGCTGAATTCATCGCGACACTGCCAATACTCATCTATACAACCGCGGCAAAAAACACAACCGCCATTAAATTATGATTGACATCTAATAATTACATCCATCATATTAAGCGTCGAGTCGCACCTGCCGTGCCATAGCGCAGCCACCAGAACTCCTTCCACCAACCAGGGAGCAATGACCATGAACGGCCCCACCTCAGCCAACGCCCAAGTTTTTAGGTCCGAAGAGCCGTTTCTACAGGCTTGCCGCGCCTTCAGCCATCCCAAACGTATTGCCGCAAGCTCTGCAGAACTGGCTTTATTGGATCAGGCCAGCCGCAGTACCCACCGGCATGCAGATCAGGATATGCAAGTGTGGACGCTGGGTACTGGCCCGCGTGTACTTCTGGTGCATGGCTGGGACAGCCGAGGATCTCACCTCGCAGCCTTCGTGCAACCCCTGCTGCGAGCCGGCTTTGCAGTCACCCTGTTCGATCTGCCGGCACATGGCGATTCCGGCGGCGAGACCAGTAGCGTGGTTCACGCCAGCAAGGCGTTGTTGTCGCTGACCCGCGAGCTGGGCGATGTTGAAGCCGTGATCGCTCACTCGATAGGTTCTGCCGCCGCGCTGATTGCCTTTCATCAGGGTCTGCAGGTGAAAGCCAGCGTGCACCTGTGCGGACCTAGCTCGCTGTCCGCGATGGTCAAACTACAGGCCCACGGCTACGGATTGAATACAGCTCAGAGCGAGGACTTCCAGCGCTGGGTAGAGCGGTACATAGGCCAGCCGACACGGTCCGTTGATCTGGAAAGCCTGCTCGGCGGCCTGCGCCATCGTGGCCTGATCATGCATGACCCGCAAGACAAAGTGGTGCCAGCGGCCGCCTCGCAGGATCTGCATAGCGCCTGGCCCGGTTCGGAGCTGGTAATGCTGGAGGGGCTTGGACATCGCCGGGTGCTGACCGACGCCCAAGTGATCGCGCGTGCAGTAACCCATGTGCGCCAGCAACTTGCCGCGAGCACAGCCCCATGAGCATGCCGACGCCGTCTGGGTTGGCAGTCAGCACAGGTGAACAGGCACAGCGGCGCCTGAGTACTGCGGTACTGCTCGTATTGGCGAGCCTGGCGGCACTGGGTACGCTGTCGACCAACATCATTCTGCCCTCGTTTCCGGCCATGGGTGCAGATCTGGGTATGTCATCGCGCGAGATGGGGCTGACGCTGTCCTATTTCTTCGTCGCCTTTGCCATTGGCCAACTGGTCGTCGGCCCGCTGTCGGATCGCTGGGGACGCAAAAAACTGGTCATCGGTGGCCTGCTGGTATTTGCTGCCGGTAGCGCGCTATGTGCCTATGCAAATGACCTCACTACCCTGCTGACCGGCCGCGTAGTACAGGCGCTGAGCGTGTGCGCAGCCTCGGTGCTGTCACGCGCCATCGCCCGCGACCTGTTTGAAGGCGAAGCGCTTGCGCGCACGCTGGCGCTGATCATGGTCGCCATGGCCGCCGCCCCCGGATTCTCGCCGCTGCTGGGTAGCGCGTCTGATAGCCTGCTGGGCTGGCGCGCGACCTTTGGCATTGTTGGCGGGCTGGGCATTATTGCAGCGTTCGCCTACGCCAGCCGTATCGGTGAAACTCACGCGCTTGAACGGCGGCAATCAGTGTCCGCGACGGCCATACTCGGCCAGTATGTGGCGTTGCTGAACGACGCACGCTTTGCTCGCCCGGCGCTGGCAGTCAGTCTGATTGTCGGCGCACTCTACGCCTTCTTTGGCGCCGCTCCGGCAGTACTGATGGTCGGCATGGGCTTGAGCTCCTTTGAGCTCGGACTGTTATTCGCGGGTACGGTAATAGTGGTGTTTGCCTCGGGCTTGATGGCGCCAAAGCTGGCCCAACGCTGGGGCGCTGCCCGCGTAACGACCGGGGGCATCCTGCTCGCTCTGCTTGGCGGTACCGCCGTGTACCTAGTGCAGAGCCAACACAACTTAGTGCTGTTTACCCTGGCGCTCACCCTGTTTCTCGCCGGCATGGGAATCGTCAACCCCCTAGGTACGGCGCTGACGTTGCAACCCTTCGGCCAGCAGGCCGGCGCCGCCTCTGCCCTGCTCGGCTTTCTGCAAATGAGCTGTGCCGCGCTGGGCACCTGGCTCACCAGCGCATTGCCGTTAGCGGCCACAGCAACGCTTGGCCTCACGCTGGCGACCTTCTCATTGCTCGCGCTATTCGCCTTCAGTTTCGCCCGCGGCACGGATCGTCTCGCTTAATACCCGGCTGCCGCTTAAGGCAGCCAAGCACAATCGCTCCGTCAACTGCGCAAGGCGTCCGCTGCCCGCAGCAGCGCCTGGGAAGTGCCCTCCCAACCAAGACAGGCATCAGTAACCGAGACGCCATACTGCAGCGGCGCCCTCAGGGGCTGGCAACCATCGAACAAATGACTCTCCAGCATCACGCCGCGCAGGTGAGTTTGCCCCGCCAGGCGCTGTGCAATAACCGACTCCAGCACCTGTGGCTGCCGCGCGGGATCTTTTCCGCTATTGGCATGGCTGCAGTCGACAATGAGATTGGGTCTAATGCTCTGCGCCTCGAGCGCCGCACAGGCGGCCGCCACTGCTTCGGGCTGGTAATTCGGGCCACTGTGCCCACCCCGCAGCACCAGATGGGTGTCCGGGTTACCCCGCGTCTGCACCATGGCCGCACGCCCTTGCTCGTCCATGCCGAAATGCTGATGCGGGTGCGCCGCCGAACGCATGGCGTCGCAGGCGATAGCCACGCTCCCGTCGGTACCGTTCTTGAACCCCACTGGCAGATCAAGACCACTGACCATTTCCCGGTGAATCTGCGATTCACTGGTACGCGCACCAATAGCCGCCCAACTCAGCAGGTCATCGAGGTAGCCGGCAGCCAGCGGCTGCAATAACTCGGTAGCCAACGGCAACCCCAGCTCGGCGATATCCAGCAGCAAACGACGCGCCATTGCCAGGCCGCCCGCCATATCACTACTACCATCAAGCTGCGGGTCATAGACCAGACCTTTCCAGCCGATCGTGGTGCGCGGCTTTTCGACGTAGGCGCGCATCACCAGCAGCACCTGATCGCTGACCTGCGGGGCCAGTTCCGCCAGCCGCTGCGCGTAATCCAGCGCAGCATCCGAATCATGCAGGGAGCAGGGGCCGGCAATGACCAGCAGTCTGGGGTCATCACCGCGCATGATCGCGCGGACAGCCTCGCGGCCGCGTTGCACACTGGCAGCAGCTCCAAGGCTCAGGGGCAATCTGGCCCGCAGTTGTGCCGGTGTGGGTAATGGCTGCGCGCTACGGGTGGCCGCAGTGGGTGTTGGGGTACAAAGAGCAGAAACAGTGGCGTTCATTTGATGCTTTCCTCAGTCGGGCGGTAAACCGCGCCGACGCTATCTGGGTGTTCGTTGATTACCGGTGCAATGGCCTGAAGTTGCGCTGCCGCCTGTCCAGCAGCAGAAAGTAAATCGTGAACAAGTGCGGTAAGTCTGCATCCGTAAACCCTCATCGAAGTCTGAATAAAACCCAATAAAAAACCCCGGGCGGGAAGCCGACCGGGGTTTTGCATGTTGCTGGTGGCGTCCCGTTGAGTCAGGGCGCCTGTGGGGTATCAGGCGCGCCTACGGCTAAACCAATACCCAAAATAAAACGCGTTCAACACGACTGCCGGCAGCGCGCGCAGCAAGGCAACGCAAGATGCGTTGGCAGATGCAGTGCGATGTGCAGATTTGGCAGACATGTGACTCTCCGTTGAACTGTTAACGACTCTAGCCGATCACGCTGATGCTTGACAACCCGTGGCTGCCAAGCATCAGCTTCCTCGCCTTATTTGCGCTTCGGTGGCGCCAACCCATCGGAGCTGGTAACGACCTGACCCTGTGGTGGCCGTGAAGGACGCTTGCCCGCCCTGGGCTTTTTCGACTTGGGTGCCGACTTTTTCTTGTCGTCCTTTTTCTTCTTGGCTCCCACCGGCTTGCCGGACGACTTGACCTTCTTAGGTCCCTTGAAGCTGCCAGGCACTTCCTTGAGGATGCGCCGCTCGAACTGACGTCGCAGGTAGCGCTCGATGCTCGACATCAGATTCCACTCGTGCGGACTGATCAGCGAGATCGCCAGGCCGCTGGCTCCGGCGCGTCCGGTACGGCCGACGCGGTGCAGGTAGTCATCACCACTGCGCGGCATATCGAAGTTGATCACCCTGTCCAGCTCGGCAATATCCAGCCCGCGAGCGGCCACGTCGGTCGCCACCAGCACGCCGCTCTGCCCCTGCTTGAAACGCTCGACGGCAAGATTGCGCTCCTTCTGATCCTTCTCGCCGTGCAACACGTAAACCCGCAGCTCCATCGCCCGCAGCACACCATTCAACCGATCGGCCGCGACCCGGGTGTTGGTGAAGACGATGGTCTTGCCCTCCCCTTCATTGACCAGCAACCACTTGAGCATGGCTTCCTTGTGAGGGTTGTCGTCTGCCGGTATGACCTGCTGAGCGATAGCCGGCGTGTCGTCGCGCACACTGGTCAACTCGAGAATATCCGGTTCGTGGAGTACCGAGTCGATCATCCGCTGTAGGCCGCGATTACCCTTAGTGGCCGAGAACAGCGCCGTCTGCCGTGGCTGCGGGCAGGCCTCTGCCAATTTGGTGACGTCCTCACTGAACCCCATGTCCAACATGCGATCCGCTTCATCCAGCACCAGTGTCTGCACACTGCCCAACTCAAGATTGCCGGCAGCTAACTGCTCCAGGGCGCGCCCTGGCGTGGCGACCACAATATCCGGATTCTTGCGCAGACGCGCGGCCTGAACCT
Organism: Halopseudomonas sp.; assembly: GCF_036960865.1. Lineage (GTDB taxonomy): Bacteria > Pseudomonadota > Gammaproteobacteria > Pseudomonadales > Pseudomonadaceae > Halopseudomonas. Next base: position 51,082 of record NZ_JBALWE010000002.1, on the reverse strand, counting down.
TGAAGTCTTCGCCACCGGTCACCAACTCCGCCTTGAGAAAGGTGAACTGAGCCAGACTGGCAATATCCTTTACCACCTGACGTGCCAGTTCCCGGGTCGGCACAAGAATAAAACCACGCGGCGCCAACGGCTTTGACTCATCCTGCAGCAAGCGCTGCAATAGCGGCAATACAAAAGCCGCCGTCTTGCCACTGCCTGTCTGGGCAATGACGTAAAGATCCTTGCCGGCGATGGCAGCAGGGATGGTTGCACTCTGCACCTCGGTTGGCTGCTCGAAGGACAGTGCTTCAAGCGCCTTGAGCAGGCGTTCGTGCAGGTTAAGTTGGTTAAACATGGGTTGGCTGTCTGATTGGCTGAACAAGGGCATCACTCTGGCAGGTCGGTATCAAGGTCGGTTCGACAATGCCCACAGTCTAACAGATGTATGGTCCTGCGCTGGCTGAAAGCCACGTGGAAGGAAAATCGCAGATAAAAAAAGGGGTATCCGAAGATACCCCTTAAAAACCCAAACTTCTTACTAAAGCAGCATTACAGCTTAACGGATACCCGAGGAGCGCAGGGCTGCCGGGGTGAACTGGTTGTAGTTCGGATCGTAATCGAAGTTAGGCGCATAAGCCTCTTCAGTGAACATACCCAGTGCGATGTAACGGCCAGCCAACAGGTCATACAGGGTCTCGATAGAGTAGCCCGGAATCTTGTTGGCATAGTTGAAGCCGATATGGCCTTCGCCTACACGCCACAGGGTGCCACGACCGTCGTAATGGTCAGCCAGGTTGATCATCCAGGAATCTTCGTCAACGAAGAAGTTACGCTGAGCGTAAATGTGACGCTGACCTTCCTTGACATTACCCTGGACTTCCCACACACGGTGCAGCTCGAAGCGGGTGTAGTCCGGGTTGATGTGACCCGCCTGGAGAACGTCTTCGTACTTCACGCCACGGTCGGTCAACTTGCCGCTGTTGTAAGGAACGTAGATTTCCTTTTTACCAACCAGCTTCCAGTTGTAACGGTCAGGTGCACCGTTGTACATGGCGAAGTTATCGGACGTACGCATACCGTCAGACGCGGTACCTGGGCCGTCATACGCTACCTGAGGTGCACGGCGCACACGACGCTGGCCGGCGTTGTAAACCCACGCCATGCGCGGCTCTTTCAACTGATCCAGGGTATCGTGCACCAACAGTACGTTACCGGCCAGACGGGCTGGCGCATTCACGCGCTGTTTGAAGAACAGCAGGGTGTTCGGCATGGTGGACTCATCCACGTCGGACATCTGCTGTGGGTAACCCACTTCTTCTTCCAGCTTGATCAGCGTGAAAGAACCGTTGGTTTGCGGCATGGCCTGCATGTAAAGACGCTGCACGTTCAGACGATAACGGGTGTTGTGGTTCCAGATCACTTCCACGCCCGATTGTGGAACCGGGAAGGCAAAGGTGCCGTGCGAGAAGTTGGAAATACCGTCGCCACCGTTAACCAGCTTGGCCTGGCCAGCAGTCTGCTTGACCTGGTCGTACACTGACTGTGGGTAGCCAACTGTCCGCTCGGTCTTATAGACCGGCATCTTGAAGGTTTCCGGATAACGCTCGAACATGGCGACCTGGCCGGGCGTCAGGTTCTCTTTGTACTGCTGATAGTTCTGCGCAGTGATCACCATCTCGGGCTGTTGGCCCTTGAAGGGGTCTTCGTAGAAGTTGTCGCCCAACGCCTTGCCAGCGTTGGTGGGCAGACCACCGGTCCACTCGGGGATGGTGCCAGCCGCATTACCGGCTTTCTCGGCACCGATCGGCGTGAGCGAATTGCCCAGCTGGTCGATCTGCGCCTGGGTCAGGCTCTGGGCCATGACACCTGAAGCCAAAAGGCTCAGAGCCAAACCGCCCGCGCCCAACAGAGTTTTTTGCATACGCATATTATTTTTTCTCCTTAATAGCCCGGTCTTAGAAGCTTACGCTGACGCTAGCCGACACGAAGTCGCGGTCGACGTTGGTGTTGTACTTGCCGTCGAAGAAATCAGTGTAGCTGATAGAGGCGTTGTACTTGTTGGCATAGTCGGCGTTCAAACCAAAGCTCATGGCCTTAGCGTTTTCACTGAAGTTGGGGCCATAACCGTCAACGTCATGCGACCAGGTCACGTTAGGCGACAGGTTGATACCAGCGAAGACGTTGGAGTAATCCAGCCCGGCGCGAACGCGATAACCGGAAGACCAACTAGTCATGAAACCGTCGTTCTCACACCAGCTCAGAGCACGGTTCTGGCCAGTCGCGCTAGCTGCGTCGACTGAGGCACAGGTGCCTTCTGCTCCAGTATCACCTTCGACATAGGGACTTTGACCAAACAGGGAGTCACGACCAAACTTGGTGGTATTGCCGAGGCCACCGATGTAGTTAACGCCGGCTTCGCCGACCAGAGACAAGCGACTTGCTCCCAGGACTCGGTCAAAGAACTTGATGACAGTTACCTGTGCCTGGTAGAACTCCTTACGCTCGTAACCTTGGATATAATCGCCAGGTTCCACTTGGCCTTCAAGACCTCGGTGGGTGTTATCACTGCCTGGTATTGCTATAGAAACGCCGCCACCAACAGGAACGCCTGCTGCGAGCAGAGCAGTTCGACTCATGTCACCGGTATTGATCTGCAGCGGCATATTCGGGCGATAGCTAAACTCACCACCGATCGAAGCGCCAGCCAAACTGGTCTGGAAGCTCAAGCCATAGAGACGGATGTCTTCAGGGTATTCAAAGAAATAACCTGCCGGTCCGCTTGCGCCGTCGATGCCTTCAATCGTTTGCAATCCACCAAAAGCACCGACGGCATTTGGTCCGAGAACACGCCCAGCAATGTTGGAATAGATAGGCGTGCGGCTGTGATAGTTCATCGCATAGAAGCCGAACTCCGAATCATTCAACTCTGGAGCGAAATAACGAAAAGCAACGCCGAACTGCCCTTCATCTTTTGCTTGCTTATCTTTTCTGGCACGAACGATATAATCGACTGAACCCAAGGCCCCAAGATCGTTTTGGCTCAGCACTGGATTACCTGGGTCATATTCCAAACCCGCAACGATCAAACGATCATTACAGCCGGTGGCCAAAGTATCAGCACCAAAAAACGTGCCGCAGTTGTCCAGAACGGTTTCCTGCCATTTAAGCTGGTAAAAAGCCTCCATGCTTAAATTCTCGGTAAGCCCCTGGGACAGATAGAGCATCTCCACCGGCAACAAACCTTCCTTGATTTCAGCACCTGGCCGACGTAAGGCAGCGACGTCGACTGGGTTGATCGAGTTGATTGAGTTCTGAATGAAAGTGGATTCACCCCAGCTAACAACCTGACGACCCAGACGAACATTACCCGGATTGTTGCCAATAAAATAATTGTGGTAAACGAATGCATCGAGCAACGCGACACCGGAGCCTTTTACAAGCGGATCACGACCAGAGTCATCAATATCATAGAAGTCCGGACTTCCATCTTTGGTCTCAAAGTCATACCAGTATTTACCGCGGAAAAATGCACCAGAATCACCGTAGCTAAGCTCAAGATCATGAACGCCACGGAAAATCTTGGAAAACACATCACCCTTTTCAGAGTAATTTAGGCGCCCATCATCTGACGTCCGCGCTACCGCTTGCCCTCCCAAGTTATTACCGGTAGGCAACCCATTGTCAGTAGTCCGATAATCTACAAAACGACGATCCGCATCTGACGCTGCAGCGCTAATTCCGAGCGAGAGCTGCGAGTCAAGTTGAGCGTTTACATCACCGATATTGAAAGTGACCGCACCCGCCGACCCAGAGAAACTGGCCAGCCCGATTGCCAGAGGCAAAGCGGCGAGCGACCAAGCATGCATTTTTTTTGTCATTGTGCTGCTCCGTTAGAATGAATCATGGGCGCCAGACGACTGGGAGGCCTCTAGCACCGAGGACAAGTCTGTCACGAGATAAAAAACCGAATTGGCCGATTAGGACGAGTTTTTTGGCCGGTAAGGACATTCATGCAATGAATACCCTTGGGTTTTGGCGTGCAATTATCCGTTGCAAAATTTTGCACAATCCCCTGCGTTCCTCTATTGTTGCGACAGGATAAAGATGTATCCAATCACAATAATAAAATTCGAGACGTCTTCTGCTTATGAATCCGGAACTCCATCCGCTACCGTCCGAGCGCGTGCATGAGCGCGCTCTGTGGGCACAGGGTATTGCACAATGCCTTGAAGAGTACGACAAGAGCATCAAGGACCTCCCAGCTGACTTGCGCCCCCATTGCAAGCAAGCTGACCTCAGCCTGACGCACATCAGTCAGACCGACATCAACCGTCTCTGGCACGCTGCAGCACGTCTGTCGCAGGATGAGTGTTTTGGCCTACGCATGGGTCAACGGCACCAGAGCAATACGCTATCACTGCTGTGTCTGGCCGCAGCCTCCAGCGAAACGCTGGGCGACGCGATTCAACGTGTCATTCGCTTCATGCCGGTATTCAGCACTCAGGTACAGCTGTACTCGGTTGAAGATGACCAGTATCTGACGCTCTACTTTCAGCCCAAGGGCGCGCCCCACCCGATGCACATGGAAGCTTTGATGAGTCAGTGCAATCGCATTTGGGATGCGCTGGGGATTGGCAAGGCTGGGCTCATGCTGGAGACACGCCTCACGGGCGAGCACGACAAAAGTCGCACAGCCTGCGAAGCCATTCTGGGTGGACGCGTGCGGCTCGGCGCAAAAAGACAATCGGTGCGCATCAACCGTCGCTTCCTGAGCTCGCGCCTGCCCAACGCCGATGCTTTTCTGCGTAAAAGGCTGGATAACTCGCTGGAAGACATGCTCAGCGATTTACCTAACGTGGATTTTGCCGAACAGGTGAAGCAGCGGATTCGGGTACTGGTTTCGGAACGAACCGTCTCCGAGGAGCTCGTCTCCACGCCATTCAACATGAGCCCGCGGCATCTTCGCCGCAAACTCAGCGAAACCCAGACCACCTATGAGAAGCTGCTGGATGAGGTGCGTATGGAACTGGCGGTTCGTCTTATAAAGGAAGGCAAACTGAATCTCGGGCGGATTGCCTTTGAACTCGGGTTTCTCGACCCCAGCAGCTTCACCCGCGCGTTCCGCCGCTGGACCGGGGTTAGCCCCACTTCGTTCCGCAGCCAATACAATCAGGCGGCCGTCCCGTCCTGAATCAACGCCACAGTTCATATCAGTAATCCAAGGGCGCGAAAGCGCCCTTTTTTCATCATGCAGCCCGCAGGCCTGCCTCCAGCACGGGGATGAACTGACCTCACAAGGGAAATTGGCCCTACCTAGGACGAAACGACCTAACGCAAAAAGGGAGCCATCAGGCTCCCTTTTCTTACAGCTACTGCTTACACCTGACTACACCTTAACGGATACCTGAAGAACGCAGGGCCGCCGGAGTAAACTGGTTGTAGTTCGGCTGGAAGTCATACTGCGGAGCAGAGGCTTCCTCCGAGTACATGCCCAGCGCAATGTAACGACCCGCCAACAGGTCATACAGAGTTTCGATGGAATAGCCCGGGAGCTTTTCCTTATAGTTGAAACCAACGTGACCTTCGCCAACACGCCACAGGGTGCCACGACCGTCGTAATGATCGGCCAGGGTGATCAGCCAGGAGTCTTCGTCAACAAAGAAGTTACGCTGCGCGTAAATGTGACGCTGACCTTCCTTGACGTTACCCTGCACTTCCCACACACGGTGCAGCTCGAAGCGAGTGTAGTCTGGGTTGATGTGACCAGCTTGCAGTACGTCTTCGTACTTGACGCCAGGCTCGGTCAACTTGCCGCTGTTGTAAGGAATGTAGACTTCCTTCTTGCCAACCAGCTTCCAGTTGTAACGGTCAGGCGCACCGTTATACATAGCGAAGTTATCCGACGTACGCATGCCGTCAGACGCAGTACCTGGGCCGTCATAGGCAACCTGAGGTGCACGACGCACGCGACGCTGACCAGCGTTGTAAACCCACGCCATGCGCGGCTCTTTCAGCTGATCCAGCGTATCGTGTACCAACAGTACGTTACCCGCCAGACGCGCTGGCGCATTCACGCGTTGCTTGAAGAACAACAGGGTGTTCGGCATGGTGGATGCGTCAACGTCATCCATCAACTGCGGATAACCCACCTCTTCTTCCAGCTTGATCAGCGTAAAGGAACCGTTGGTTTGCGGCATCGCCTGCATGTACCAACGCTTGATGTTCACGCGGTAGCGGGTGTTGTGGTTCCACACCACCTCAGCGCCAGACTTAGGCACCGGGAAGGCGAAGGTACCGTGCGAGAAGTTGGAAATACCGTCACCGCCGTTAACCAGCTTGGCCTGACCAGCAGTCCGCTTGACCTGATCATAGACGGACTGCGGGTAGCCAATAGTCCGCTCGGTCTTGTAGACCGGCATTTTGAAGGTTTCCGGGTAGCGCTCGAACATCGCAACCTGGCCAGGGGTCAGGTTGTCCTTGTACTGCTGGTAGTTCTGCGCCGTGATGACGAACTCGGGCTTATCACCAGCAAAAGGGTTTTCCAGGAAGTTGTTAGCCAACTCCTTGCCGGCGTCAGTACCCAGACCACCAGTCCACTCAGGGATGGTGCCTGCGGCGTTACCAGCCTTTTCAGCACCGATCGGGGTCAGTGACGTGCCCAGTGAATCAATCTCGGACTGGGTCAGGCTTTGCGCCATAACCCCAGTCGCCAGCAGGCTCAGAGCCAAACCGCCTGCGCCCAACAGAGTTTTTTGCATACGCATCTTATTCTTTCTCCTGTGGTCGGTCTTAGAAGCTTACGCTGAAGCTGGCTGACAAGAAGTCGCGGTCAACGCTGGTGTTGTACTTACCATCGAAGAAATCGGTGTAGCTCAAGCTCGCGGCATACTTGTTACCATAATCAGCATTCAGACCGACGCTGATAGACTTCGCATCTTCAGTGAAGTTCGGGCCATAACCTTCAACGTCGTGCGTCCAGGCTAGGTTCGGGCTCAGGTTGATACCGGCGAACACGTTGCTGTAATCCAGCGACGCGCGGAGGCGGTAGCCGTAGGACCAGTCGGTGTAGAAACCATCATTCTCACACCAGCTAGCTGCGTTCGGAGAACGGTCAGCGGCAGCGGTACCTTCATTGGATGCACAAGTACCAGCAACAGCGCCATCGCCGTCTACATACGGGCTCTGGCCAAACAGCGAATCACGACCAAATTTGACGTCACCCAACCCACCGATGTAATTGACACCGGCTTCGCCTACCAACGCCAGGCGACTGGCACCCATTACACGATCAAAGAAGTTGATGACGGTGACTTGCGCTTGGTAGAACTCTTTACGCTCATACCCTTGGATGTAGTCACCTGGTTGAAGAGTGCCCGCAAGGCCACGGTGCGTATTATCACTACCAGGCACTGTAATGTTACCAACGCCAGGAACAGGAACTCCCGCAGCAACCAGCGCGGTACGACTCATATCGCCGGTATTGATCTGCATCGGCATATTCGGGCGATAACTGATTTCACCCGCGACCGAAGCACTGCCCGCCATAGTTTGGAAGCTCATGCCGTACAGGCGAATATCTTCCGGGTATTCAAAAAAGTAACCAGCCGGCCCCTCTACACCATCAACACCAGTCACCGTGTCGATCATGCCTGGAATGCCAAGAATAGCGCCTGGTAAGGCGTTCGCCTGAACCAGCGCTGCCGGGCCTGCCAAACGTCCCGCGACGTTTGAATAATAAGGCGAACGGCTATGGTAGTTCATGAAATAAAAGCCGAACTCGGAGTCATTCAGTTCAGGAGCAAAGTAACGGAACGCGGCACCAAACTGGCCATCGTCTCTTGCGTCTTTGTCTTTCCTCGCCCGCACGATATAGCTAGAACCACCCAGAGCAGCATAAGCGCCATTCTGCAGCCGCGGGTCGCCTTGAGGGTAATCAGTACCAGAAACAACAAGACGGTCATTACACCCTGTCGCCAACGTGTCTGAACCGAAGAAGGTACCGCAGTTATCGATTGCGTAAGGTGCCCACTTCAACTGATAGAAAGCTTCCATACTCAGGTTCTCGGTCAAGCCCTGAGACAAATAAAGCATTTCAACCGGCAACAGGCCCTCTTTCAACTCAGCGCCCGGGCGACGAAGCGCAGCGACATCGATCGGATTGATTGAGTTGATGGAGTTCTGGATGAAAGTGGACTCACCCCAGCTTATAACCTGACGGCCCAGGCGAACGTTGCCCGGATTGTTGCCAATGAAGTAGTTGTGATAAACGAAAGCATCCAGCAGGGCTACACCCGCACCTTTCACCAGTGGTGAGCGACCAGAATCGTCAATATCGTAGAAACGCTGGCTACCGTCTTTGGTTTCAAAGTCGTACCAGTACTTGCCGCGCACAAAAGCACCCGAATCGCCGTAGCGTAGTTCCAGGTCATGTACACCGCGGAAAATCTTGGAGAAAACATCGCCAGCTTCGTAATTCAGACGACCATCGTCAGAGGTACGCGCAGCGGCTTCGCCACCATTGGAAAGAGATACAAAACGCTTATCCGCGTTTTGAGTGGACATGCTGGCGCCGATGGAAAGCTGGGAGTCCAGCTGACCTTCTACTTCGCCAAGATTGAAGCTGACTGCGTTAGCAGATCCAGAAAAGCTGGCCAAGCCAATTGCCAGAGGCAATGCGGCGAGAGACCAGGCATGCATTTTTTTTGTCATTGTGCTGCTCCGTTTGGGTGACATGAACCTGTGTATCTAAGGGACACGTTCAGGACAAACGCAGTCTGTCACGAGGCCAGCACAAATAACCTGCCCGCATCGGCCAATTTATTTGTCCCAAAAGGACATTCATCAACTGAATTGCCGCTATAGATGTAGTAAGAGACCGCCCATCTGGGTGACTGTCAGCCACCCGGTAAAACTCACTGAACACCGCCACCGGAGAGTAAATCAAGCCCTCTGGAACGCGCAATTCCATCGTCAAAAGAGGGCATACAGCCCCTAATTACACTTCTTTACAACACCGGTCCGCCGGCTCGACAGCCTCACAGGTGACGCCAGCCGAGGGCTACAAGCACAAACAACATTACTTGTAACAACATTCTGCTCTGCGAAATAACATTCCAGGCTTTTACGCGTTTTTTTTATCGTTATAATCCGCCAACAAGACAAACACAGCTTTTGTCGCCTAAACAAGAAAAACAGGCTGGTGATGATGTTCGAGCAGTCGAGTTCACACTCCTTCTACCGCGTGCGTGAAAGTGCGTTCTGGGCTACGGCAGTGGAACAGACACTCAAGCAATACGACCTGTCGCTGCGTCACTCCAGCGTCGGTAGCTGTCTTTTCAGTGAGCAATTCGAAGCCGAAGGCTTTATTGATCAGCAGTTTTGCTCGCTGATCTGGAATGAAGCAACGCGCATCGCCGACGATCCGTTGCTGGGGCTGCGCATGCACCGCGTCTTCAGCCCGACGGCGTTCAACACCTTGGCGCTGGCCGCCTCGGCCTCGCCGACCATTGAAGATGCACTCAACCTCCTCACTCGCTATTTTCCCATCGTCAGCACGCAATTGACGCTGAAGATAGAAATGCAGGAGGACACAGTACAGCTGTTGCTGCGCCCTATCGGAGAGACCCACCCCCAGCACATGGCGTCCATCGCCGGTTACCTGGCGCGCTACTTCACCCGGATCGATCTGGACGGTGAGGGGCTGCTGTACGGCATTCAGTTGGCAGACCATCATCTGTTGCATGAACACAGTTGCCGACAGCTGTTGAAGAATCAGGTTGTCAGCTTTGCCGACCACTATAAGTTGTCGCTCAGGCGTACGCTGCTGACCAAAACGCTGCCGACGGCATCCAGCTTGTTGCTGCCCAAACTGACCGAGATACTGCAACACATGTTGTCGACGCTGCCCAGCTGCGCCCTGTCCGAACAGGTCAAACGGCGCATTCACCTGCTGCTCGGCTCAGGTGATATCAGTGCGGAACGGGTGGCCGGGCCAATGAACATCAGTCAGCGACATCTGCGCCGCAAGCTCAGCCAAGAGGGAACATCCTATGAGCAGCTGGCCGATGAGGTACGCCGGGAAGCGGCGCTGCGGATGATTGCAGACGGGCAACTCTCGCTGACCAGCATTGCCTATGAGTTAGGCTTTTTGGATCCCAGCAGCTTCACCCGTGCTTTCCGCCGCTGGACCGATATGAGCCCGACTGCCTATCGCCGTCAGCTCAGCAAGAAGAGTCCATCTCCCGGCTGAGCGCAGCAGTATCACTCCGGTTTGATGAACAGCAGCGTCATGCGATCACTCTCACCGATGGCCAGATAACGCGCTCTGTCCTCGTCGCCCAAACGCAGCGTGGGCGGCAACGTCCAGACGCCCTCGGGGTGATCGGTCGAGTCCTGCACGTTCTGATTGACCGGGCTGACCGATACCAGCTTGAAGCCCGCCGCCTCGGCCAGCTCACGCACCTTGGTTTCCGTCACATAGCCGGTCTTGATCATGTCTTCCAGGCTGGTGCCGGCGCGGGCCTGATGCTCGACCACGCCCAGCATGCCACCCGGCTTGAGCGCCGCGTAGAACTTATCAAACACCTGCGCCGCCTGTTCTTCTCCCGCCGACAACCAGTTGTGCACGTTGCGGAAGGTGAGCACGCGGTCGGCTGAGCCCGGTTCAGCAATGGGCAACTGCGGATCATAATTCAGCGTAGTCAGTTCCACCTTGTCGTAGATGTCCGGCGCATCGGCCATCTTTTGCTCATACTCGGCACGGGAGCGGCGATAAAAGCCAACGTCAGACTCGGCATCAAAGTGCGCCGCGATCAACTTGCCGTCATCGCGCAACAGCGGCGCCAGGATTTCGCTGTACCAGCCGCTGCCAGGCCAGATCTCAATGACCGTCTGCTCGGGCGTGACACCGAAGAACGCCAACGTGCGCTCGGGGTTACGATAGGCGTCGCGCATCACATTGTTTATACCCCGCGAAGTACTGCCCACCGCGTCGCGCAAAGCCTGCTGTTGCACCTGACTTATCTGCGGCGGCGACACGGCCTCCAGCGCCAATGCGGAGCAACTGAACAGTACTGCACCAGCAGCAATCCAAAGGCCTTTCATAACGCATCTCCTGCAGCAAAGAATAGATTCGACCATCAGCCGTGTGTGCTCGGCGATAGCACTTGTGACATAGCTAGCTCGCAATGGTGCCCGCACTATGAAAACATCGACCCAGGCTGTAACAAAGCCGGTCATGCATGCTCTATTCTGTAAGTACTCTCTGATGAGGAGCCCTTCGTGCTGGACACCCTGCCGTTACTGAACCGACTGGACTTTCCGCCTATCCATCGGCGCGCGTTGGACACCCTGCAGATCAACCTGACCTACCAGTGCAATCAGCGCTGCCTGCACTGCCATGTCAACGCCGGGCCAACCCGCACCGAAGGCATGAGCGACGAGGTGATTGCTGATCTCTATCAGGTGCTGGACGCTCACTCCGTCACCACGCTCGACCTTACCGGCGGCGCGCCGGAAATGCACCCGCGCTTTCGTGACATAGTGCGTCACGCGCGCGCCGAGGGTATTAAGGTTATCGACCGCTGCAATCTGACCATTCTCAGCGAGCCGGGTTACGAGTATCTGGCCGAGTTTCTGGCCGAGAACAGCGTGCAGGTATCCGCCTCCCTGCCCTGCTACTCGCGCGACAACGTCGACCAGCAGCGTGGCGATGGTGTGTTCGAACGCAGCATTCAGGGGTTATTGCAGTTAAACCGCTTGGGTTATGGCGTGCCGGGCAGTGGCCTGGAGCTGAACTTGGTCTATAACCCGCAGGGCCCCAACTTGCCGCCACCGCAGGCCGCATTGCAGGCCGATTACAAGGCGCACCTGCTGGAAGACTTCGGCATTGTGTTCAGCCAGCTCTTCACCATCACCAACCAGCCCATCGCGCGCTTTGGCAGCACCCTGGCCAGTCGCGGGCAGTTCAACGATTACATGCAGCTACTGCGTGACAACTTCAGCGAAGCGAACCTGCCGGGGCTGATGTGCCGCAATACCATCAGCGTCGATTGGCGCGGCCATTTGTACGATTGCGACTTTAACCAGATGCTCGATCTGGACATGCCGATCATCGCCAAGGACCGCCCTCACCTGCGGCAGCTGGCGACCCAGACGCTCGAAGGTCTGCCGATTGCGACCCGTGATCATTGCTTTGCCTGCACTGCCGGCCAGGGCTCCAGCTGCGGCGGCGTGCTGAGCTGACCATCCGACAATCATTCAAACTTCAACCGCTCTGACAGGAACAGTCGCATGGCGCTCAGCAGTATGACCGGTCTATTTTTCTGGGGTTTCCTTCTCGCCTACGGCGCCATCATGTACGCGCTATCACCGCGCAGCGTGACCCTGGGCGGCTTTTTCAATGGTGAAGACAGCAGCGGCAAACCCGCCTCGCCCATGCTGCTGACCATCAGCATTTTCATCAGCTGGATTTTTGCCAAATCCGTTACCAACGCTGCCAACCTGGGGGCCGAGTTTGGACTAGTCGGCGGTCTGGCCTACGCCACCTACTGGCTGTCGATTCCGCTGTGTGGCTACGTCATCTACCGTCTGCGCCGACGCTTCGGCGCAACCAGCATGGTCAGTTTCCTGACCAGTAACTACGGCCGCGCTGCTGCCCTGGCGTTTTCTGCCGCGATTCTTATTCGTCTGTTCAATGAGGTGTGGAGCAACACGGCGGTGGTGGGCGGCTATTACGGCGAAAGCGGCAGCACACCCTTTATCGTCTCGGCCCTGCTGTTCACTGCCGTCACCCTCGCCTACAGCCTGCGCGGCGGCCTGCGCAGCTCGATCCTGACCGACGCAGCCCAGGCAGCCATCTTTGTGGTGGCGCTGGTATGGGTGCTGGGTCTGGTATTGCCGAACCATTCGGTCGCCGAGTTGCGCAGCACCAGCCACTGGGCGATGAATGCCGGGGTCGATCTGTTTCTGGTCGCCTGTCTGCAATTGTTCAGTTATCCCTTCCACGACCCGGTGCTCACCGACCGCGGCTTTATCAGCGAAGAAAAGTCCATGCTGCGTGCCTTTACCCTGGCGGGCGTGCTGGGCTTTGTGGCCATTCTGGCTTTCAGCCTGATTGGTGTGCATGCCAGCCTGAGCGGCATCGAGGCCTCCGGCAACGTGCCCGCTGCGCTGGCGCGCAGTATGGGCATCGGCGCGCTGATCGTGATGACGCTGGTGATGATCTCTGCCGCCGGCTCGACCCTGGACTCTACCTTCGCCAGCCTCGCACGCCTTACCGGCCGGGAGTTGCCGGCCCTGGCCGGGCGCAATCTGGGACAAAAAGCCATCGCGGTGGGCATGACCGCGATGCTCGTCTTCGCCATACTGGGCAACCTGCCCATGCTGGCGGGAACCGACATTCTCAAGGCCACCACCATCAGCGGCACCATGGTCATCGGCCTGGCGCCGGTCTTCATGCTGCACGGCTTGGTGCGCCCCACGGCGCTGGGCTTTCATCTGAGCTTCTGGTGCGGCCTGCTGCTGGGCATAGCCCTGACCATTGGCTGGATACCCGATAGCTGGGCCATTGGCGACGGCCGCTATGCCTTGCTGCTGGGTACCAACCTCTACGGCCTGTTGCTGTGTACCGCCGCTTACCTGCTCTGCGGGCTGCGGAGGCCGGTATGACACCCGGCCGTAGTTGCCCGCTGGATTATCAGGTCCCCGCTGCGACTTTCAGCGGGGAACCTGCCTTCGCGTGCGACACCTTGTATGTGGTGGGCGGCCTGTACGGCAACGAGCAGGCGCTGGCCGCGCTGCACACGCGATTACTGCGCGAGCCTCTGGCACGCGTGGTAGTCAATGGTGATGCCCACTGGTTCGACGTGGAGCCTGCGCTGTTCGCCCGAATCGAACAGCAACTGGCGCCTTACATGCTGCTGCGCGGCAATGTAGAAACCGAACTCGGTCGCCCCGACCACAGCGGACATGGCTGCGGCTGCGCCTACCCGGATGAGGTACCTGAGCAGGCCGTGGCCTGGTCCAACGCCATCCATCAACGGCTGACTGCCACGGTGCAGCAGTTGCCCGGCATGCCCGAGCAACTGGCAGCACGTGCGACCACCGCTCTGGTCAACGTTGGCGGCCAGCGCGTGGCCATCAGCCATGGCGACGAGCAGTCACTGGCTGGCTGGCAATGCGACCGTCAGGCGCTGCGCTCAATCGAGCGGCAACAACAGCTTGGCCGCTGGTGCGAACATCATCAGATCAGCGTGCTGGCCACCAGTCACACCTGCTCGCCTGCCGCACTGGCGACCGAACATTGGGCAGTGATCAACAACGGCGCCGCCGGCATGCCCAATTTCAACAACGGTCAGTACGGGTTGATCACCCGCATCGCCACCCAGCCCAGCCTTTCTGCGCTGTACCGCGCGCAGGTGGGCAACCTGTATATCGAGGCCCTGCCGCTGAACTACGATCAAGCTGCCTTTTTTGACGAATTCGATCGCAACTGGCCCGCCGGCAGCCCGGCGGCATTGTCCTATCGCGACCGCATCACTCAAGGCACCAACGACCAACCGCTCGACGCCCTGCTCGGCGGCTTCACGCTGGCCAGCACCTTATGCGCCCTGGAGGCCCACTTCGTATGAACCTCAAGAAAGCCGTCGTACTGCTGGCAATAGCGGCGCTGATCGCTGCGTTTTTTCTGTTCGACCTGAACCAGTACTTCAGCCTGGACGCGATCAAGGCGCAACAGCAAAACCTCAACGCCCAGGTGGTGGCCAACCCGCTGCTGGCGGGCGGTCTGTTCTTTATCGTCTACGTGGCCGTCACGGCGTTGTCCTTGCCGGGGGCTGCCCTGATGACGCTAGCCGGCGGCGCGCTGTTCGGCCTGGGCTGGGGCCTGCTACTGGTCTCCTTCGCCTCCAGCCTGGGCGCCACCCTGGCCATGCTGATCAGCCGCTTTCTGCTGCGTGACTGGGTGCAGAACCGCTTTGGTCGGCGCCTGAAGCCGTTGAACGAAGGCATCGAACGCGAGGGCGCCTTTTACCTCTTTGCGCTGCGCCTGGTGCCGGCCTTCCCGTTCTTCATGATCAACCTGGCCATGGGCCTGACCCGCATCAAGGCGCGCACCTTTTGGTGGGTCAGCCAGCTCGGCATGCTGCCGGGTACCTTTGTTTACGTAAACGCCGGGCGCGAACTGAGCCAACTGGAATCACTCGGCGGCATCGTCTCGCCTGGTGTAATCGGCGCCTTCGTGCTGCTCGGGGTGTTCCCGCTCATCGCGCGCAAGATTCTCGACCAGATCAAGGCGCGGCGCGTGTATCGCGGCTGGCAAAAGCCCAAGCAGTTTGACCGCAACCTGGTGGTGATCGGCGCCGGCAGCGGCGGCCTGGTCAGTGCCTATATCGCCGCCGCGGTCAAGGCCGAGGTCAGCCTGATTGAAAAGCACGCCATGGGCGGCGACTGCCTGAATACCGGCTGCGTGCCCTCCAAGGCGCTGATCCGCTCAGCGCGGCTGGCGGCCGAAGTAAAGCGCGCCGCCGCACTTGGTTACACCGAGGCCAGCGCCACCGTGGATTTCGCGCGGGTGATGCAGCGCGTACAACGCGTAATCAAGGACATTGAGCCCCATGACTCGCCCGAGCGCTATAGCGAACTGGGCGTGGATGTAATCCAGGGCGCGGCGCGCATCACCTCACCCTGGAGCGTCGAGGTCGAGGGCCGCAACCTGACTACCCGCAACATCATCATCGCTGCCGGCGGGCGCCCGGTGATGCCCTCGCTGCCCGGCCTCGACAGCGTGCCTGTCTACACCTCGGAAACCCTCTGGGACCTGCGCGAGCAACCACGCCGTCTGCTGGTGCTGGGGGGGGGGCCGATCGGCTGCGAGCTGACGCAAGCCTTCCAGCGTTTGGGCTCGCAGGTGATTCAGCTTGAGCGCGGCGACCGCCTGCTGCCGCGCGAAGACCCCGATGCCAGTGAGGCAGTGCAGTTGGCCCTGCGCAGCGAAGGCGTGGACCTGCGGCTGCGCCACCAGGCCGAGAGCTTCAGCAGCCATGCCGGCGAACACGCGGTCACAGCCCGGGCACTGGATAGTGACGAACTGGTAGAGATCGCCTTCGACGCCGTGCTGGTGGCCGTAGGCCGGCAGGCCAATACCCAAGGCTATGGCGTGGATGAGTTGGAGCTGACCCTGCGTGACAACGGCACCCTGGACACCAACGAATACCTGGCCACACGTTTCCCCAACATCTACGCCGTCGGCGACGTCACCGGCCCCTACCAGTTTACCCACGCTGCGGCGCATCAGGCTTGGTACGCCGCAGTCAACGCGCTGTTTGGCAGCTTCAAGCGCTTCAAGGTGGATTATCGCGTACTGCCTCACGTGACCTTTACCGAGCCAGAGGTAGCGCGGGTAGGTTTGTCGGAAAGCGAGGCCGACGAACAACAGATCAGCTGTGAAGTCACCCGCTACGCGATTGACGACCTCGACCGCGCCATCGCCGACGAAAGCGCCGAGGGCTACGTCAAGGTGCTTACCGAGCCCGGCAAGGACCGCATTCTGGGCGTGACCATCGTTGGCGCCCACGCCGGCGAGCTGATCGCCGAGTACGTACTGGCCATGAAGCACAACCTGGGCCTGAACAAGATCCTCGGCACCGTCCACAGCTACCCGACGCTGGCCGAGGCCAACAAATATGCGGCCGGCGAATGGAAGCGCGCCCACGCCCCGCAGGGCCTGCTGGCCTGGGTGCAGCGCTGGCATCGCTGGCGCCTCAAGTAATGGCCCCCGCGCTCAGTATCATCATCCCGGCGCGCAACGAGGCGCAGCAGATTGTCGCCAGTCTGCAGCCGCTGCAACCCTATCGCCCGCAGGTCGAGATCATCGTGGTGGATGGCGGCAGCAGCGATAACACGGCCGCCCTCGCGGCGCCCCTGTGTGATCAGGTCTTGCGCAGCCCACCCGGCCGCGCCCGACAGATGAACCTGGGCGCCAACGCAGCCCAAAGCTGTGCGCTGCTGTTTCTGCACGCCGATACCCAACTGCCCCCGGATTTCGCCCGCCACATCCAGCTCAGCCTGGCGGCAGGCCACCGCTGGGGGCGCTTTGATGTGCGCCTGGTGCCGGGCAGCCGCCTGTTGCGGGTGATTGGCTGGATGATGAACCAGCGCTCGCGCCTTACCGGGGTCTGTACCGGCGATCAGGGAATTTTTGTAGAAAACGCTCTATTCCGGGAACTTGGCGGTTATCCGGATATCCCACTTATGGAGGACATAGCGTTAAGCAAACGGCTGCGCCGCCACGGCCGCCCAGCCTGTCTGCAACCGGCCTTATGCACCTCCAGCCGCCGCTGGCAACAGCATGGCACCCTGCGCACCGTAGTCCTCATGTGGTGGTTGCGCGCACTTTATTGGCTTGGTGTGTCGCCGCACCGCTTGGCCAGATGGTACTAGCACCTTTGCTACATGAAACTGACGGAGGCTCACGCCACATGCCCAACCGCCCTCGCCCGCTACTGATCTTCGCCAAAGCGCCTATTCCCGGCCAGGTCAAGACCCGACTTATTCCCGCACTGGGCGCCGAAGGTGCCTGCAATCTCTACCTCAAACTGCTACGCCACAGCCTGCAACAGACCATCGACTGGCCTGCCACCCGCTATCTGTATGCCCCCCAGATCGACCATCCACAGTTGCAGCAACTGGCCAGGGAGCATGATCTGGTGTTGCGCCAGCAGGTCGGTATAGACCTCGGTCGGCGCATGGCCAATGCCCTTGCCGAACACCCGCACGGCGCGCTGCTGATCGGCAGCGACTGCCCAGAGATGAACACCGCCGCGGTGCAGCAGGCCAATGCCGCCCTGGCCACCTACGACACCGCCATCATCCCCAGCGAAGATGGCGGCTACGTGCTGATTGGCCAGCGCGAACCCAATCCAGCGCCCTTCAATGGCATGCAATGGAGCCACGACAAGGTACTGCACCACACCCGACAGCGCTTGCAGGCGGCCGAGCAAAGCCTGTGGGAAGGCCCCACCCTGTGGGATCTGGATGAGCCACGCGATCTCGCCCGCTTGCCGCAATCACTGCTGTCGGATATGGCCGGCGCTGCCTGAAGCGCCGGCCAGACGGCCGCGGTCTCGCCAACACTGATAATACCCTCCTGCCTTTATCACGCTTTTTTATACACCCCCATTCCACGCGCGGGACATTGTTCTTATTGCGTCTCGCTGACTATATGGTCAGCTGCATTGCGTCACCCCCTGAACAACAACACGCTCAGCAAAGCCAAGGAACCTACATGTTTGAACTCAGCCCGCGCGTTAAAGACCTGAAGCAACAGATTGAAGCCTTCATGGACGAGTACATCTACCCCAACGAAGCGCTGTTCTACGAGCAGGTCAAAGAGAACAAGTGGGGCCACCCGGCGATCCTGGAAGAGCTCAAGGAAAAGGCTCGCAGCAAGGGCCTGTGGAACCTCTTCCTGCCTCACTCCGAGCGTGGCGCCGGCCTGAACAACGAAGACTACGCCCACCTGTGCGAAATCATGGGCCGCGTGTCCTTCGCTGGTGAAGTCTTCAACTGCAGCGCGCCGGACACCGGCAACATGGAAACCATCGAGCGCTACGGTAACGAAGAGCAGAAAGAAAAGTGGCTCAAGCCGCTGCTGGCCGGTGAAATCCGCTCCTGCTTCTCGATGACCGAGCCCGACGTTGCCTCCTCCGACGCCACCAACATCCAGTGCGAAATCCGCCGCGAAGGCGACGAGTACGTGATCAACGGCACCAAGTGGTGGTCTTCCGGGGCACTGAACGAGCATTGCAAGATCGCCATCGTCATGGGTAAAACTGACCCCGATGCACCCAAGCACGTACAACAGAGCATGATTCTGGTACCCCTCGACACCCCCGGCGTGACCATCGTGCGCGACCTGCACGTATTCGGTTACGACCACGCCCCGCACGGCCATGCCGAAATCACCTACGAGAACGTGCGCGTACCGGTCTCCAACATTCTGCTGGGCGAAGGCCGCGGCTTCGAGATTGCCCAGGGCCGCCTTGGGCCAGGCCGTATTCACCACTGCATGCGCAGCATCGGCATCGCCGAACGCGCGCTGGAAGCCATGTGCCGCCGCGCCGCCGAGCGTGTTGCTTTCGGCAAGCCGCTGTACAAGCACGGCAGCACCGCTGAAGCCATCGCCAAATCACGTTGCGAGATCGACCAGGCCCGCCTGCTGACCCTGCATGCCGCGCGCAGCATGGACCTGCACGGCAACAAGGTCGCGCGCCAGCAGATCGCCATGATCAAGGCCGTTGCTCCGACCATGGCCTGCAACGTCATCGACCGCGCCATCCAGGTGTTCGGCGCCAAGGGCGTCTGCCAGGACACCTTCCTGGCCTCAGCCTATGCCAAGGCCCGTACCCTGCGTCTGGCCGACGGCCCGGACGAAGTACACCTGGGCACCATTGCCAAGCTGGAAATGGGTCAGTATCTCTAATTCAACAACCTTGTCCGCAAAGGCCGCTATCACAGCGGCCTTTGCGCTAGAGAAAACACTATGAGCACACTGTTTGATTTGACCGGCAAGGTCGCCATCATTACCGGCTCCACCAAGGGCATTGGTAAGGCAATTGCCGAGGAATACGCCAAGGCCGGCGCCAAGGTCGTCATCTCCAGCCGCAAGGCCGATGCCTGCGAGCAGGTCGCCAGCGATCTGCGCGCGCAGGGTTTCGAGGCACTGCCGGTGGCCTGCCATGTGGGCGACAAGGCGCAGCTGCAGAACCTGGTTGATCAGACTATCGCGGCCTACGGCCAGATCGACATTCTGGTCTGCAACGCCGCCACCAACCCCGTTTACGGCCCCACGCACAACGTCAGCGACGAAGCCTTCGACAAGATCATGGGCACCAACGTCAAGGGCACCTTCTGGCTGTGCAACATGACCATCCCGCATATGGTCAAGCAAGGCGGTGGCGCCATCGTGCTGCTGTCGAGCATTGCCGGCATTCGGGCCAGCGCCAATATTGGCGTCTATGGCATGTCCAAGGCCGCCGAGGCGGGCCTGGCGCGCAACCTGTCGCTGGAATGGGGGCCGCAGAATATTCGCGTCAACTCCATCGCACCGGGCCTGATCCGTACCGACTTTGCCCAGGCCCTGTTAGACGATCCCGACCGCCTGCAGCGCGTGGAAGAAAAGCTGCCGCTGCGCCGCGTTGGCGAACCGGTAGATATCGCCGGGGTGGCTCTGTTTCTGGGTTCACAGGCCGGCGCTTACGTTACCGGGCAGACCATAGTCGCGGACGGTGGCGATACCATTACCTGATAACGCCTGATTCATAAGGCTTTTCTATACGCCAGGCAGCCGCCTGGCGTGTTACTTTCTGCACAGAGCCATTAGAAGGAAGCGCCAATTAATTCCGCATGCCCTCTGGCGCATTAACGCCCCGTAGGGCGAACGCTCAAGCATGCATTTGCTGCGTTGCACTTCTTGCCAATAGAATCACTTTTGGCTGCAAATCGCGCCTTGCATCTGCACGCTTGATCGCTCGCAGAGGGCGTGTGGAATTGATCAGCGCTTCCTTAACAGACCCATTCACTACAGGATCACAAGATGAGCGGAGCCACCCTGATTGACGTATTGCCTGCGCACCAGTTTGACCAGGCCAAACTGGCCAACTACCTGCAGGATTACCTCCCCGGAGCCAACCAGGGCATGAAAGTCCAGCAGTTCCAGGGCGGCCAGTCCAACCCCACCTTCCTGCTGGAAATCGGTGAGAAGCGCTACGTACTGCGCAAGAAGCCACCGGGCAAACTGTTGCCCTCGGCCCACATGGTCGAGCGCGAGTACCAGGTGATCAACGCCCTGGGCAGCACCGACGTCCCCGTGCCCACCGCCCGCCTGCTGTGCGAAGACCCCGAGATCATCGGCACCGCGTTCTATGTCATGGATTACGTGGATGGCCGCGTTTACTCCCAGCCGCTGCTGGCCGAAGTCCCGCAGCAAGAGCGCATGCCGATCTATCAATCGATGATCGAGACCATGGGCAAACTGCACAACGCCGACTGGAAAGCCATTGGCCTGGAAGGCTACGGCAAGCCCGACAACTACATTGCCCGTCAGCTCAAGCGCTGGGGCGGCCAGTTTGAAGCCAGCCGCACCGATGACATGCCCGCCATGGATGCCCTGATGAAGTGGCTGCCCGAGAACGTTCCGGCCGACGACAGCACCACCATCGCCCACGGTGACTTCCGCATCGGCAACCTGATGCTGCACCCCACCGAGTCCAAGGTCGTGTCCATCCTCGACTGGGAACTGGCCACCCTGGGCCATCCGCTGTCTGACCTGGCCTACTGCTGTCTGCCCTACCACATGCCGCTGAACGTCGATGGCGCCAAGGGTCTGGCCGGTGCCGACCTGAAGTCACTCGGTCTGCCGGAAGAACAGCAGGTGCTGGATTGGTATTGCCAGTACACCGGCCGCAGCGAAGTGCCCAACTGGAACTTCTTCCTGGCCTTCTCGCTGTTCCGCCTGGCGGCCATTGTGCAGGGTGTGTATCACCGCGCACTGCAGGGCAACGCCAGCAACGCCGACGCCCTGGAAGTCGGCAAACGCGCAGGCCTGCTGGCCCAGCGCGGCTGGGAAATTGCCCAGAGCAAGTAACCGGCACTACCCCGGCGGGGCACCTGTTCAGGTGCCCCGTTTTGCTTCCGACCCTACCACCTTCGTCAAGGAATCCTGATGTCCAAGCCCATCAAGCGCGTACTGCTGACCAACGACGACGGTTGGCGCGGCCCCGGCCTGAAAGTGCTGGAAGAGATTGCCGCGCAGATCGCAGAGGAAGTCTGGATCGTCTCCCCCGATCTGGACCAGAGCGGCGTTTCCATGTCGATCTCGGTGCATCACCCGTTGCGCGTACACCACTTTGAAGAGCGCCGCTTCAGCGTCAGCGGCACACCGAGTGACTGCGTCCTGCTGGGCGTGGCCGAACTGATGCCCGAAAAGCCCGACCTGGTGCTCTCCGGCGTCAACCACGGCGCCAACATCAGCGACTCGGTCGCCTATTCCGGCACCATCGGCGGCGCCCTCACCGGCACCCTGCTGGGCATCCCGGCCATCGCCCTCAGTCAGGCCTACCATGCCGGTGTACCCACCGAATGGGACACCGCCCGCCAATACGGCGCCCCACTGGTGCGCGAACTGCTGGACGCCGGCTGGCCGGAAGACTGCGCCATGAACATCAACTTCCCCGCGCTGCCACCCAAACAGGTACGCGGCGTCGCCATCTGCCGGCCGCAACGCGGCAGCATCGGCGGCGTGAACATCGAGCGCCGCGAAGATACCCGTGGCGTGCCCTATTATTGGTTGGGCTTTCAGCGTCAGACCGAAAAGGTCACCGGCCTGCAGTCTGACGTCGGTGCCCTGCGTGAGGGCCTGATCAGCCTGTCGCCGGTGCGCATCGAGCGCGATATCGCCAGCAGCTGGCAGGTCAATACGGCCAGCCTGGCCGGCCGTATCGGCATCGACGAAGAGCAAGCCGCCGGCCGCGCGCCCAAGGGCGAAGTCAGCATCGACCATTGACCACAACGACACCGGGTGGCAGCGCTCCGCCGCTGCCCGCCACGCAACACAGCAGAGGACAGGAACCATGCAACGCTTTGATAACAAGATTGCCCTGATCACCGGCGCCGGCAGCGGCATCGGCCGTGCTACCGCCAAGCGGCTGGCCAGTGAAGGCGCCAAGCTCATGTTGGTCGACCGCAACGCCGAAGGTCTGCAGCAGACCCTCAGCGAGCTGCCCGCTGGCACCGAGGTGCAGCACCGCGAAATGGACGTTTCGGAAGAAGCCGCCGTCGAACAGTGCGTGGCCGACACCGTCGCTCACTACGGCAGCCTGGATGTGCTCTGCAACAACGCCGGTATCGCCGGCGGTGACTACAGCGGCGCCCCCGAACAGAGCCTGGAGACCTGGCAGAAGATCATTTCCGTCAACCTCTACGGCGTCATGCTGTTTACCAAGTACGCCTCGCAGCAGATGCTGAAACAGGGCCAGGGCGCCATCGTCAACACCGCCTCCGTGGCCGGCATTCGCTCCGGCGCTGGCGGCAATGCCTACAGCGCCTCCAAGGCCGGTGTAATCAATTTCACCATGACCTCTGCCTGCGATCTGGGCGGCAACAACATCCGCGTCAACGCCGTGTGCCCGGGCCTGATCGAAACCGGCATCACCAAGCGCGTGTTCGACTACGCCCGCGAAAACAACAAGGAAGACAAGCTCGGCAGCCGCTGCGAACTGCGCCGTTACGGCCACCCGGAAGAGATCGCCAGCGTCATCGCCTTTCTCGCCAGCGACGACGCCAGCTACGTCACCGGCCAGGCCCTGGCGGTGGACGGCGGCAATACCGCTTCGCTGAATCTGCCCGGCATGAAGTTCTAACCGAGAAGCTACCTGCGTGGCCATCGCTGCGTTAAAAGCAGGCTCAAAATGCTCATTTACAACTTGTAAACTCCGCTTTTTCGCCTGCTTTTGCCTTGCGCTGGCTGCCTCGCCTACGCTTCTCAACAACTGTGAAAGTCCGGCAGCACTTGCTGCCGACTAAAGTAAGTCGGACACTGAACGCTGACAAGCCACCACAGCAGCGTACACGCCCATGTCTACCCAACCCCTTGCCATCGACTACCTTACCGGCCACTGCTCCCTTGGCGGCCTGTTGCTGGGCGCCTGTGAACTCGGCATTTGCGCCATCCTGCTGGGCGACGACGATGAAAGCCTGCTGCACGACCTGCAGCGCCGCTTTCCCGGCGCCAGCCTGCAACCCAACCCCGCGCGCCTGCGCGCCGATCTGCAGCAACTGCTGGCCTTTATCGAGCGCCCGCGCCAGCCGCTTGCGCTCAGCATGCCGCTGAACGCCGTCGGTACCGCCTTTCAGCAGCACGTGTGGGAAGAGCTGCAGCAGGTCGGCAATGGCCGCACCATCAGTTACAGCGAACTGGCCGGCCGCCTCGGCAAACCCAAGGCCACCCGCGCCGTTGCCAGCGCCTGCGCCGCCAACCCGCTGGCCATCGTCGTGCCCTGCCACCGCGTGCTGCGCAGCGATGGCGATATTTCCGGCTACCGCTGGGGCGTGGCGCGCAAAAAGGAACTTCTGCGCCGGGAGGCCACCTTTGCAGAACAGCCTTGACCTCTTCGCCCCGCCCACCGCAGAGCCCATCGCGATTGGCCCAGACGCCTGGTTGCTGAAAGGCTTTGCCCATGTGCAGGCGGATGACCTGCTCGCAGAAATAGGCCAGATCGAACAACAAGCCGCCTTCCGCCATCAGGTCACGCCCGGTGGCCATGCCATGTCGTCAGCCCAGACCAGCTGTGGCACCTACGGCTGGATCACCGACAAGCGCGGTTACCGCTATACCACTGAAGACCCTTTGACCGGTCAACCCTGGCCGGCCATGCCCTCCTCTTTTCGTGAGCTGGCGGTTCGGGCTGCGGCTCACGCTGGGTTCGACGGTTTTGATCCGCAGTCATGTTTGATCAATCGCTATCAAACCGGCGCGGGTATGGGGTTGCATCAGGACAAGGACGAACAGGATCTCGCCGCGCCTATCGTCTCGGTGACCTTGGGTGCGCCTATTACGTTTTTGTTTGGCGGCATGCAGCGCTCGGACAAGCCCAGCCGGTGGTTGTTGGAGCATGGGGATGTGGTGGTTTGGGGTGGTGTCAGTCGGTTGTATTTTCACGGCGTGGCGCCGCTGGGTAAGAAGGCGGTGCATCCGGTTACGGGGGCGGTTCGGTATAACCTGACCTTTCGGCGGGTGGTGGGTTAGGTCGTCATTCGTTGGTGAGTATTTGTATGCTGCCTCCTTATCGCATTTCGCCTTGCTGGCGAGCCAAGGGTGGCCGCTTGCCCGGCCCCCCTTAGCAATCCCCCCGGGCACCCAGCTGCGCGGCCCTGCGGGTTCGCTGCGTTGCTCGCCCGCTCAGATGGGAATTTATGGTCCGTGCAGCCCCGAGCTCGTGCTGAAAATTAGAATCAAAATCCAATCCCCACTTCTCGGACTCGAAAACTATCGCAAGCCGTTTCTCACTGCGCAGCGGCATGAGCCCTGGCGCCAGCTGGGGCGGAGAAACTTAATCACGGCCGCCGTGTCCGAATTTCAAGGCTGTAGCGATCGTCTCGACCAGCAGCCGCTTTTCAAATGGCGCTATCACCACCAGGGCAGCGCCCAAGACCAGCCTCCTCCGGGAGCGCCAAGCTGGTTTTTTATACGACAACATGGCGTCAGCACGCGCCGCTCTCCTGCGAGTTACGACGGCAGCCGTCGTTAGCATCCGTGCTCGTCGTGCATTGCCAAGTCGAGCCCTGTCATGGGTTATCAGGTAAGGATAAGGACGCGTTATGAACGGATTTTTGACATGGCTAGGGCGACGTGAAATAGCCTTCTGGGTCGTGCTGGTACTGCTGACCGGGTCGCTGTGGTTGTTTATGAACGTCGCTGATGAGGTGATGGAAGGCGAAACGCTGGAGTTGGATAAAAGCATATTGCTGTCATTGCGTAACCCAGCCAACCATGAAGACCCGCTTGGCCCACCCTGGCTGGAACAGGTAGGGCACGACATTACGGCCTTGGGGGGCAACACCGTGCTTACCCTGCTCAGCACCTGGGTTATCGTCTTTCTGTTACTGGTTCAGAAGCGCAAGCTGGCACTGGTCGTGCTGCTGGCGACCGGCGGCGCATTGATCGCCAGCCTGATGCTGAAAAGCGGTTTTGATCGAGCCAGACCCGATCTGGTGACGCATGCCACCCAGGTTTACACCTCCAGCTTCCCCAGCGGCCACTCCATGCTGTCTGCCAGTGCGTACCTCACGCTCGGCGCCCTGCTGGCGCAGTTTCAAACGAGCCGGCGGATTAAAGCGCTCATCATGTTCACCTCGGTGTTGTTGACGCTGTTGATCGGTGTGAGCCGCGTTTACCTCGGCGTGCACTGGCCTACCGATGTGGTCGCCGGCTGGACGGTCGGTGCCGCCTGGGCGCTGATGTGCTGGTATCTCGCTCGACACTTTGTACACCAGAAAATAGACAGCAAATTACGGGAGTAATGGGCGTTGATTAACCTCAATAAGTACACAGCGTGGGCGCGAATGGGGTATGCCGCCAGAGGCGTTATTTATCTGACCATTGGCATCCTGGCCATTTTGTCTGTGCTGGGTGCAGGTGAGTCAGACGCGGACAGCAAAGGCGCCATTATGAGCCTCAAAAGCCAGCCCTTTGGCGAAGCCTTGTTGATCGTTCTGGTCGTCGGCCTTATCGGTTATATCCTCTGGCGAGCCATCCAGGGCATAGGCGACGCCGACGATCACGGCACCTCGGTAAAAGGCCTGGCCATACGGAGCGGTTTAGTCATCAGCGCTATTACCCATAGCGTGCTGTGCTTCTGGATCATCAAGCTGTTACTGCACACCACCGAGAAGTCTCCTGGTCAGTCGGCCTCCTCCACAGTGTCTGATTATGTTGGCTCGGATGTCACTGCATGGTTGGTCGGGCTGGTGGGCGTTATCGTCATTGGGGTTGGGCTGGCACATTTGTATAAAGGCTATACCTGCGGTTTCAAGAAATACATGGACTTCCCGGCGGACAAGAGCGACTGGATGACGCGCGTGTGTCAGTTTGGTCTGATTGCCCGGGGCGTGGTGTGGGGGATTGTAGGCTGGGTGGTCCTGCGCTCTGCCATTGTGGCCGGTTCCAGCGATAAAAAAGGCATCAGCGATGCCTTTGAGTGGCTGCGTACTTCACCCTTTGGCACCTGGCTCATCCTGATCGTTGCGGCGGGCCTGTTCGCTTTCGGCGTGTATAGCTTCCTGGAAGCACTGTATCGCCGAATCAGCAAGTAACGCGGCCCCACAAGGAACCGATACGTGAAACATGCATTACTGATCATTAACCCGCATAGCCGAAATGGCCAGGTAGATGCTCTGGATGACGCCATTGAGGTGCTAAAAGCCTCAGGCATTGAGGTCTCTGTGCGCGAATCCGAGAGCGAAGAGTACCTCGCCTCGCTGATTGAGCAATACGATCGGGAAGACGGCATAGTCGTCATCGGCGGCGGCGATGGCACCATCAGTTCGGCGCTCGACGCCCTGTATCGTTGCCAACGCACGGTGGCTGTTTTGCCCATGGGCACGGCCAATGATTTCGCGCGTTCCATTGGCGTACCGCAAGACCTCCCAGGCGCCGCAAAGGTGATTGTCGAGGGCAAGCGCAGACGCATCAGCCTGGGCAAGATTGATGATAAACACCTGTTTATCAACGTGGCGCACGTGGGCCTTGGGGTGGATGTAACCCATGAACTCAGTTCTGATAGCAAGAAGTTCTTCGGGGTATTCGCCTACCTGGGTGCTTTCCTGCGGGCGATAAAAGGGAACAAAAGCTTCAAACTGCGCATCCAGGCAGAAGGCTGGGATTGCTCGATGAAGGTGATACACCTGGCGGTAGGCAACGGCCGCTATTACGGCGGTGGCAACATCGTTGATGAGCGCGCCACCCTTTTCGATGAAGTATTCAATTTGTTCTTCATCAAGCCAAAACCCTGGTGGCAATTGCTGTTACTGGGCCCCACGCTGCGCAAGGGCGCTTCCCAAACGACCGAGCACATTGTGCGCAACACAGCGAGGAAGTTCAGCATTCGGACGTCGCATGCCAAGGAGCTGGAAGCCGATGGCGAATTTGTAACGCGCACGCCGGCTGAGTTTGAGCTCATTCCTGAGGCGATAGAAGTCATAGTGGGAGACGTGCCTGAACCAACCACGGGAGCGAATTGATATGTCGATACTGCGTACAGATGAGCAGGTTGATGCGCTGGAGATATTGAAATCAGTCATGAAGACTGCGCACTTCTACCGCGCAATGAGTGAGCAGTTAGGGCAAGACCGCATTGGCAAACTGCTGGCTGATATCGCCGATAAGCGCGAAGCCTACGTGGCGCCCTTTGAGCAGGTGGTGAAACAGCTGCACGAACTCCCCGCCCCGCCGGATGCGGACGAGGAGTGGCTCGAGGAGCTGGGAGGCAAGATTGCCAAGTTTCTTTCTGGCGATTCCAAAACCACAGTGCTGGAGAAGTGTCTTGAAAAGGACGATGCGCTCGTTGAGCTGCTCAATGGCGCTGAGCTGGGGGACAAGGCGCCTGAGTTCAAGCGGTTGATTGATGATCTTGAGGGGCATCTTGCTGATACCAGGGAGCGTATTAGGGATTGCGAGTAGGCGCTTTGAGGCGCTGTTGAACGCCGCATACTTTTACCTAGGCGCTACTACCGCAGCGGTTGGCGGTGAATTTTAACGTTTGTTGCCGATCATCTCTGCGCGAGCTGATTAGCGCTTTCGCCTCTAGGCGAGTCAGAGGGGAATGCTCGCCCATTCCCCTCTAAAAACTCCCGAGCGCACCCAACTGCGCGGCCCTTCGGGTTCGCTGAGTTGCTCCCCCGCGCAGATGGAAAATATAAGCAGCATTAATATAAACTGACGACCAAAAACGAAAGCCCCGTGCAAGTAGTATTATTAAAAAATAAAAGCCATGTTAAAAATTAAAGTTTAAAGATTGTAATCCAATTTTAGCTTAGCCATACAAGAGGCAGGAGTGATCTTGTGCCGCCCTCGCCTGCTGCCTAACTCTAATTTGCAGCAAAATATGTTCCAAATTTGCAAAAACCTTTTTCTTTCTTCCAGGGGCTCCCAGTCGGATCTACCCCTCCAATCCTCAGCCCACCTATTACACATTTCCGAAAAAAGTGAGCGATTATAAGTCACTACCAAAGAATCAAGCGTTGCCGCTGCACTTTGAAGAAAACCGAAATCGACAAGTATTTCAACTGACCTAGAAAACTGCTGGATATCTATTTGCACAGCATTCCTTCCAGGAAGAAAGCCGGCGTTATGCACCAAACCATGCCGCAAATGACAAATCGTATCAAAATCTCGAAGAATGCTATTAAAAACGCTACCTTTCATCTCAAAGCCGAGATAGTTTTTTGATGCAGACATAAGCTCCTTTGAAGAGGTAAAAGACATATGCTCGAAAGCACTTCTTCGAAAACCCTCCTGCCCATGCCAGAGCACACCACCCAAATTAATCTGTTTCTCAGCAGCGGTCTTCTTGGATATAGGACAAATATCTAGAGAAGCAGAAAGAATTGAGCGGAAATACCCTTCTGCCGCAGAAAATAAGCCCAGCAGCAAATAGCCACCGAGTTTACTCATCTCATTCAGTCGTTCCGGCGTGCCATAACCAATAATCTCTCTGGAAGACTGTAAATAAAAATCGATAGGAGCAGGCATATCTTGCTCAGTCATACAATCGCTCAGCCCCGTTAGAGCTGCGGTCGGAGGAGCTTCGCAAACAAAATCTTCTACTTCCATGTCCTCACCTCAAGAAACATATTCTTCCGCCGCGCTCACAATCTTAACGGATCTAGCTTTTTTAATATACTTAATAGCCATTAGCTGCTCGCGGCTATTATCAATCAATATATCTCTAACCTTTCTGATCTGGGAGTGCTTTTTTATTCTATCTTTGATCGCAGACGAAATATCGAGAACAGATATATCCTGATCTGCAAGCTGCTCATAAGTCGAAGAGGACTTAAGACGTGAACCACAGAAAGAGCAAAAATGAGCCTCGGGTGTAACCCGTTCCTTCCCGCACACTTGACAGTGAGGGAGGGATATTCTGAAGTCATCGCTAGACAAACGCGTAGCTTCGAATATCCGGTTAGAGAACGTTCTAGGCCAAGAAGAGTGTTTTTTTGCACGCAACACTTCGAGAAATAGAGATATAGACTTTGTCCTACGTCCAACAATAGCGTTATCAGTCACCAAGTCGCCAATATGTACTTCATAAACAGCGAACACTCCGTTTTCGCCGCGGGAAAATTCACCAATAGACATCACCAGACCGGCGTATTGATAAAAGCTTATCACCTTCTCCAAATTTGGATCTAACGGGATTCTTATCCCGAACTGCATTGTTTGCTCAGAACGCTCCTTCCCCGAGTTAAATTCTTTTATATTATCTAGAAGAGCTCTGTAAATCACATCGCCATTCATCACGTAGCTTTTAAGAGATGGGACTTTTGTCTCCAAAGAGGTGTATACCCCATGAGACATCTCTTTCCCACTTCTAGACAAAGCAAGGACTTTAGACTTAGAGAGAGTCCCATCGGTATTAAAGTAAGACTCAGGGGAGTTATAAATTGACCTAAGCATACCTAGAAAAGCACGAGGAATACCAAATGAACAATATGCTAAAAATGCAACATCATCCTTATTCTCGTCCGTTAGCCTTACCTGTGTGCCTTCAAAGCGCTTGCGCGCCATCTCCATCATGAACCTTTCGTAGTGATCGCCTGAGGGTTTAACCCACACATCAATCTGTTCTGCGTCATGACCCACTTGGAAGGAAGGGGAATGTGAAGTAACTCCAGGATAGACCGCGGCCTTGGGCGATATCGATTTTGATTTTACCGCCCTAAAAAAGTCAAAAAAATCCTCTTGTTGCTTCCCTAAAAATGCGTGCGCTGCGTCATCAATTAATAGCACGCATCGATTAATACTATTCCTATCAAGAATTTCATGGATAATTTCTTGAAGAAACGGGACGCTAAATCTATCTATCTCAGCATTCTCTGTAACGCCAGCTTCAATTTTAACAAGAGCCTTCTCAACAAAGTCTTTTTTTGGAAACGACTCGGGGAAATCCACACCGTCGATTTGCTCCAAGGTTAGACGAAGAGCTTCTAAGACCTTTAGAGAGAGCCACCCCTTAAACCAAAATGGCGCATTAGCACCTTTGCTATATAGAGGCTCCACCTTCAGGGCTAATTTAAAATTTACATAAACTGGCAAAGCTTGCGCACCAACTGACTTCAGCATTTGGTGGAACGCTTTTAGCATCAGAGTACTTTTACCGCAGCCACGAGGACCGATGAGTAATTTCGCACCTCCACCCATTAGCTTCCTGAGAATAGCCTCTTCCTCAGGATGCTCAATAGTCAGTTCAGCAAATTTTTCAGTATCAATGTATTCGGCTTGCTCAATGAAGTTAATTTCGAAAGGAAGCTCGTCATCTGAGTCTACTGTTAATTTTCTTTTAGCCATGAAATTAAACCAAAGCTGGGATTTTTTAAAAGACTACTTGATTTTCTCGTCTATGTGTAGGGAATAACCGCCGGCATAGTGCTTTCCAATAGTGTTTTGGGTCAGATTGAGGAAAACGGGGTCAGATGAAAATTAATGCCTCTGGTCTACCTAGTTATTCTGCTTTGAGTGACTGCCCACGGCCAAACGCCCTGCCCGCCGCCCTGGCTCAGTACACTGGAGTATCTGCCAGCTCCCAACCAAGCTCACCCCGCGTAACCGACAACAGCTGCTCCTGCAGAGCGCCGACTGAGGTAGCGGGCAAACTCACCTGCAAGCGCACCGCCTGCCCGTGACTAACGTCGAGCAGCTCACCGCCGAGCTCGGCGATCAGATTGCGAGCGATACCTTCGTGAGCGTAGGCCAGTTCGCAGTAGAGGGTTTGGGTGGGGATGTGTTCGATTTTGTCGGCTTGCAGCAGCGCCTGGGCTACGGCGTCGGTATAGGCACGTACCAGGCCACCGGCACCCAGTTTCACGCCGCCGAAGTAGCGCACCACGGTGGCCAGCACGCCGTCCAGTTGTTGATGGCGTAGTACGTCGAGCATGGGGCGGCCGGCGGTGCCGGAGGGTTCGCCGTCGTCTACGGCGGCGCTGTGGCCGCCAGCCAACAGTGCCCAGCACACATGGGCGCAACCGGGGTGCTGCGCGCGCAATTCATTCACCCGAGCCTGCGCTGCGGCGCGGTCTGCGATGGGTTCGACGCAGGCAATAAAGCGGCTTTTGCGGATTTCCAGGGTATGGGTAACGGGGTGAGAGAGGCTGTACATGGCGTAAGCATAACCCGGCGGCTGCGGTGCATACAGGGTCACCCTATGCGCACAGACCGAGCAAAGACTCTCTAAGCGGTTGGGCCATCATCCCGTTTTATAACTTTCGACTTCGCAGTTGCCGCGCTTTTGCCAGCGGCCCCTTTTGGCTTTGCGCCCCTTGATACGGTGCGGGCCGCTTTGCGGTTTGTCTCGTAAGCGTTGGCTGCTTCACTTACTCCGGTGCTTTTTGTAGCGGCAGCGCGACCATTGCTCGTGGGCTGCGTAGCGACTGGCGATGGCTTTGTATACGGCGCAATGGCCTTCATCAGGCCCATGCGCAGGCCAAACTTTCGCAGGATCGAATCAACTGTGCTCAAGGTCGGATTGCCTTTGTCCGTTTCCAGTTGATACAGCGCTCGGGTAGACATGCTGCACATCCTGGCAAAGGTTTCCTGATCAAAGCCTGTGACCTCCAAACGCAGCCTCCGAATGGCCATGCCGAGAGATATGTCACCCTCAGCATGTAGCTGCATGATCTCTTCGATCAGTCGCTTGCGTTCCTCTCCAGTCATGGTGTTCATAGCAGCTCCCATTGCCCCAAGTGCTTATCCAGATCGTTCACCGGCAGGGCCTTGTTTTGACGGATCTCCAGCGGCATATCGACGAGTAAATCTGGCAGCGCTCTTAAGTCATTGGCAGCGCTGCGAAGGCGGTCATACAGTTCATCCTGGGCGTACCAATGCGGGAAGCAGGCACAGATTTCGCGCCAGCCAGGGCGTCCCTTCCGTTCGGCTTCCCATTTCGTTGCCCTGGTTACGCCTTCTGTATCCAGAATCATCGGGGCCAGATCATAGATGGGCGCCAGCTCGAACCTTTCGCGGTAGCGGAATATGGCGGTGTTGCGACCGTGGTTGTCGCTGTTGCCAAGAATTCGGTTAAGCAGGTCTCGACGCAGATACTCAAAGACCAGCTCTGGCACTTCATCGGTTTGCTCGTTGCTGCACCAAAGCTCTATCAGCCTGGACAACACAGTCTCATGCTTGAGTTTCGACCCTGGCTCTGTGTTGCCCAATAGGGAATAGACCGATTCAACCGCGATACGCTCCACGCTCTCGCCATCCACTATGCGGTCAAAACGTGGCATCCACAGGCTGGGCTTTTCCGCTTCTTCCAGGCTCAATCCTTTGGTGGCTACGGTATTCAAACCCAGGCCTGCCACGGCTTTGTAGTAGTGATATTCGGCGCGAAGAATGTTCTTGTCGTTCTCTGTCATCTTGTTGCGGGCGAACTTGACCAGCCAATGCGATTCAACGAGCGAATCATCGAGCATGGCGTCAGCATAAAACTGCCCGTCGCGCCCCTGTGCCAGCAACAGTTTGGGTGCTTCACCCTGAGCGCCCGTGGCTCCGCCCAGCGCAGCGCCGGCCTCGTAGGCGTACTCAAGAAAGTCATTGGTGCGCTCCACCACTTCCTGGCGAGCAAAGGCTTCGACGCCAGAGTCCTCAAGGGCTGCAGCTGATTCTTTTACACGCAGGCTGCCGATAGGCGATGGTGTGCACCGGCCCAGCAAGAACAGATCGATATCCATTCCTTGCGGCTTGTCATCATTGAAACGCCTGAGCAGCGACTGCTTGGCATGACCGGCCGGAATAATGTCGTAAACGAAGGCTGGGAAGCCTTCCGTATCCGCCGGGTTCCAATTAACCGGCAGGTTCACGCTGACGGCATATTCAAATACGTTTTCCGTGGCATCAAAAAAGTCGCTTAGATAGGCCGTGCTGTAGGAAGCCGTAACGCGCGAATCCGCAACGGCTCGCGTATCTGAGAGACTCAGATTCAAAGCGTCGTGCCATTGGCCGTTCACATAGGTTTGGATGGTCAGCACTTCATACATTGCCACAACTCAATCGGCATTAAGATGCTGACAAACTTAGCTCATTACGAATTAACCGGCAATATAAATCCTTTAATCTTACAAAAACCCATTTAAATCGGCACTTTAATGCTGACTGTGCAATTCCATAAGTAATTACCAACGGCTGGGCCTGAAAAGTCCACGGGCCGCGCTAAATACCGCCTCAATAAAAAACCGGGCCCAAGGCCCGGTTTTTCGTCACGCCAACCGAATCAGAAACAATCCAGCGGCATGTCCAGCGTGGTGCGGTCTGCGCTGCGCAGCACTTCTGCCAGCGCCAGCGGCTTGGGCAGCTCGTAGCGCAGGAAGTATTCGCAGGTATTCAGCTTGCCCTGGTAGAAGGCAGGCTGACGGGCGCCGCCGTCTTGCAGGCCCTTGAGTGCCGCTTGCGCCTGGCGCAGCCAGAGCCAGCCGACGACCACGTGACCAAAGCACTCCATGTACAGGTAGGCGTTGGCCAGGGCGCGGTCGGGGTCGGTTTTTTTCATGGCTTGCAGGGCGCTGGTGGTTTCTTCCAGCGTGGCCAGGGCGTTGCTCAGTAGCTCGGCACTGGCTTTCAGCTCGGCGCTGCCGGCTGCGTCCTTGATGGTGGTGCCAATGCGTTGCAGCAACGCCTGGTAGTGCTGCCCGCCAGCCATGCTGACCTTGCGACCGAGCAGGTCCTGGCCCTGAATACCGTGGGTGCCTTCATGGATGGGGTTGAGGCGGTTGTCGCGGTAGAACTGCTCGACCGGGTATTCGCGGGTGTAGCCGTAGCCGCCATGCACCTGAATCGCCAGGCTGTTGGCTTCCAGGCAGAACTGCGAGGGCCAGGATTTGACGATGGGCGTGAGCAGGTCGAGCAGGCCGGCAGCGGCTTCGCGCTCCTCTGCGGTGGGAGCGTGCTTCTTCTCGTCTACCAGGGTGGCAGAGAACAGGCACAGCGACAGGCCGCCTTCAACAAAGGCCTTCTGCGCCAGCAGCATGCGGCGTACATCGGCATGCTGAATCAGCGGGATCATTGGCGTGGCCGGATCGCGTTCGGCCAGCGGGCGACCCTGGGTGCGGTCGCGAGCGTAATCCAGCGCGTGCAGGTAACCGGTGTAACCCAGCATGACCGAACCCAGGCCAACGCCGATGCGCGCCTCGTTCATCATGTGGAACATGCCAGCCAGGCCGTTGTGCGGCTCACCCACCAGATAGCCAACCGCCCCACCCTTCTCACCAAAGTTGAGCATGGTGGAGGTGGTGCCGCGGTAACCCATCTTGTGGATCAGGCCGGCCAGGGTAACGTCGTTGCGCTCGCCCAGGCTGCCGTCGTCGTTGACCAGAAACTTGGGCACGATAAACAGCGAGATACCCTTGGCACCGGGCGGCGCGTCGGGCAGCTTGGCCAGGACCAGGTGCACGATGTTTTCGCTCAGCTCGTGGTCACCGGCGGAGATGAAGATCTTGTTGCCACTGATGCGGTAGGTGCCGTCATCCTGCGGGATTGCCCGGGATTTGATATCGCCCAGGGAGGACCCGGCATGCGGCTCGGTCAGGCACATGGTGCCGAAGAAGCGGCCAGCCATCATCGGCTCGGCGTAGCGCTGCTTCTGCTCGTCGGTGCCGTGCGCCATGATCAGGTTGCTGGCGGCGATGGTCAGACCGGCGTAGGCCTGGGTGCTGACGTTGGCGCCCTTGATCAGGCCGATACAGGTTTGCGAGACCACGGCGGGCAGCTGCATGCCGCCCCGCTCGTAATCCTGCGAGGCGGCCATCAGGCCGGTCTCACGCAGTACGTTCAGCGCTTCGGCCACTTCCGGACGAATCACCACCTTGCCGTTCTCGAAGCGTGGTTCGTCTTCATCGCAGGCGTGGTTGTGCGGCGCGAAGGTTTCGCTGGCGACTTTCAGGGCCAGTTCAACGGCGGCATCAAAGGTGTCGCGGCTATGGTCTTCATAACGCGGAAACTGGGTAAAGCGTTCGATATCCAGCAATTCGTAGAGCAGGAACGCCAGATCCTCGGTGTTGATGATCTTTTGAGACACAGAAAATTCCTCGGAAAGGTCAGCGGCGGATTAGGCCGCAAAAGCAAAACCCGAGCAGGGCCCGGGTTTCGCTTGCAGCTTGGCGCGTGTTGCTTGCCGCTGCGAGTTAGACGATTTCGAACAGACCGGCTGCACCCTGGCCGCCGCCGATGCACATGGTCACGACCACGTACTTGACGCCGCGGCGCTTGCCTTCGATCAGCGCGTGGCCAACCAGACGGGAACCGGTTACGCCGTAGGGGTGGCCGATGGAGATGGAGCCGCCGTTGACGTTGAGGTTTTCCATCGGGATGCCCAGGCGCTCAGCGCAGTAGATCACCTGCGAAGCAAAGGCTTCGTTCAGTTCCCACAGGCCGATGTCGTCCATCTTCAGGCCGTTACGCTCCAGCAGACGTGGAATCGCGAAAACCGGGCCAATGCCCATTTCATCGGGTTCACAACCGGCAACCGCGAAGCCGCGGAAGATACCCATGGGCTGGATGCCCAGCTGCTCGGCAACCTTGCTGTTCATCACGGTGCAGACAGAAGCACCGTCAGACAGCTGGCTGGCGTTACCGGCGGTGATGAAGTTGCCCGGGCCGCGTACGGGCTGCAGACCCGCCAGACCTTCCAGGGTGGTGCCCGGACGGTTGCACTCGTCCTTCACCAGGTTGACGGCCTGATCGGTGATCTCGCCGGTTTCCTTGTTCTGCACCTTCATGATGGTGTCGTAAGGCACGATCTCGTCAGCGAACTTGCCGCTTTCCTGGCCGGCGGCGGTGCGCTGCTGGCTCAGCAGGGAGTATTCGTCCTGCGCTTCACGGCTGACGTTGTAACGCTGGGCAACGATGTCGGCAGTTTCGATCATCGACATGTAGAGCGCGGGCTTGTTCTGTTTGATCCACTCGTTGGTGCCGTGGAACATGTTCAGCTTGTCGTTCTGGCACAGGCTGATGGACTCGACGCCACCGGCAACGATGGCCGGGATTTTTTCGCTGACGACGCGCTGGGCGGCGATGGCGATGGACTGCAGACCGGAGCTGCAGAAACGGTTGATCGACATACCGGCGGTGGTCACCGGCAGGCCGGCGCGGATGGCCGCCAGGCGGGCCATGTTCTTGCCCTGTGCGCCTTCGTGGAAGGTGGCGCCCAGGATTACGTCTTCAACCAGCGAAGGGTCGATACCGGCGCGCTTGACCGCGTGCTCGATAACGTAGCCAGCCATGTCGACACTGTGCGTGTTGTTCAGCGCACCGCGATAGGATTTGCCCAGAGCCGTACGGGCCGTGGATACGATAACTGCGTCAGTCATGTTGTTGCTCCTGTTGAAATAAATAAATCAGCTGGCTACTCCGAGTCAGATACTCAACCAGGCTGGCCCTGCTGTTCACTCCAGTTTTCCAGCGTGTCGCGTGCTGCTCGATAGGGCTTGAGCCCCATCCAGAGCAGAATAATGGAACCCACGGTAATCACGCTGGCGACGATAAAGATCGAATAACGTACCGCCATGTCATCCATGAACACATAGTCGGTGACCATGGCGACGGCGGTCGGCCCAATACCCAGACCGATCAGGGTAATGGTAAACAGGTAGATTGCCGAGGCCTGGCCACGCATGGCGTTGGGCATGATCTCCTGAATGGCGGCCGGAGCCACGCCAAACGGCATGGCCACGGTGAATACGTTGAAGAACATGATAGCCCACAGCAACGGCATGTTATCGACCAAAAATACCACGTTGCACAGCAACGTCAGCACGGCCGCCAGCAACCCCACCCGCATGTTGGCATCGCGGTAACCACGACGCGCCAGATAATCCGCCAGGCGGCCACCAAAGACGATACCGGTGGAGCCGGCGACCATCACCAGGCTGCCGTAGTAGATGCCGACTTCGCCGGGCGTCAGGCCGTGGGTACGAATAAAAAAGGTCGGGATCCAGGCCGAGGCGCCATACGAAGCAAACGACAGGCAGGCAAAGCCGAAGTTGTGGCACAGCACCGCCTTGCGAATGGTCAGCAGGTACGCACCCACTTGCTTCAACGGCACGGCAACACCAGCGCCGACGCCCTTGCGGGTTGGCTCTTTGATCGCCAGCAGCACCAGGCAGAACATCAGCCCCACGGCGCCCAGCACCAGGAAGATCAACTGCCAGGGGCGTACTACACCGAGCACCGGCAGCGTCATCGGGCCTTGAGCGTTGGCCCAGGTCACCACGATGCCACCAAGCAGAAAGGCCATGCCCGCGCCCAGGTAGATACCCATGGCGTACACGCTGATAGCTGTGGCGCGGCGGTCGGCCGGGAAGCTGTCGGCAATCAGCGAGTAGGCCGCCGGTGATAACGCGGCTTCACCGGCACCCACACCAATACGGCAAAGAATGAAATGCCAGTACTGCTGCGCCAGGCCGCAGGCCGCGGCCATCAGACTCCAGAAGGCGACACCCCAGGCGATCAACCCGCGGCGGCTCTTGCTGTCGGCGATCCGCCCCAGCGGAATACCCGCAACCGTGTAGAAAATGGCGAACGACAGGCCCATCAGCAAGCTCATCTGGGTATCGTTGATGCCCAGGTCGGCGCGAATCGGCCCCACCAGCAGATTTAGAATCTGTCGATCAACAAAGGAAAGCACATAGGCTACCAACAGAATGCCCACAGTGACCCAGGCTCTGACGGTGGTGGGGTAGCGATTATTGTCGATCACGCCATGCTCCTTCGTTTTTTGTACTTGGAATTGTCAGATCTGGAGACTAGCAGGTTCGCACAGCGAAAGTCGATTCCGAAATACGCGCATCATTCAGCACAATGCGTATCTATCAATGCCGGCAATGTGACATTTTGAAACACCCCCAAGCGTAGACCGCAAAGGGCTTTGCGCCGCACCTTTCCGACCGACTGCAAAGGCTTCCCCTGGGGGCGTGCCAAGGCTAGTCTAGCGGGATGCACACCTCCCCCTTGCAAGCGCCGCTGGTCATGGTCGGTGGCGGCCATGCTCACTTGGTTGCCCTGCGCCAATGGATTGCCAGCGGCCAGCAAGCACCTGCCGGCAGCCTGCTGATCAATGCGCAGCCTTATGCCTGGTACTCCGGCATGCTGCCGGGGCTGCTGGCTGGCCGCTTTGCTGCCGCGCAATGCCGTATCGGGCTTGCGTCTCTGGCCGCCGCCTGCGGCATGCAGTTGATCTGCGATGAGCTACTGGCGCTGGATGCCAACGGCCAAGCCATCCTGCTGGCCAGCGGCAAGCGCATAGGCTTTACCCGGCTGTCGCTGAATACCGGGGCGCTACCGGTGATCAACTTTGCTACCGACGGCAGTCTGCCGCTGGTGGGTGCCAAGCCCTTCCCCGGCATAGTGCAACAATGCCGCACCTGGCAGGCGCTACCACCGACGCATCTGGCGATTGTGGGCGGCGGCGCGGCCGGGGTCGAGCTGGCACTGGCCCTGCGTATCAGCCTGCCTACTACGCAGCTGTCGCTGTTCTGCGGCAACGGCTTGCTGGCCAGCCATCCGCCCCGTCTTGCCCAACTCGCCCGCATCCGCCTGAGCGAAGCGGCGGTAAAGCTGCACGAGACGCTGCCGATAGAAAGGATTAGCGAGGCAAGGCTATACGCGGCCGGGCGCGCCGTTGCGCAGCCAGACGCCGTGGTGCTGGCCACGGGCGCAGCTGCCGCCGATTGGCAGCTCGCCAGCGGATTGCAGTGTGATGAGCGGGGTTTTGTTCGGATCAATAGCCAGTTGCAGAGCTGCAGTCATGCGCACATTTTTGCCACCGGCGATTGCGCCAGTCTGCCGAACACCCCACACGCCGGCGTTTACGCCGTACGCCAGGGGCCCGTGTTGGCGCACAACCTGCTGGCAGAAGACAACGGCAGACAACGGCAGCGCTACCAGCCGCAGCCGCGCGCGCTAGCACTGCTGGCCTGCGGCGATGGCAGCGCACTCTTGAGTTATGGCCGGCTGGCCACCCAGGGGCGGCTTGCCGGCAAGCTGAAAGATTGGCTGGATCTGCGCTTTATGCATGCGCACCAGTTGGCCACGCAAGACGATTGAATTGCCGGATGGGCAGTGGCCTAATGGCCGCCACAGGTCTGACTTCACAATAACAATGAGCAGTAGCTGTACCTGACGGAACACCTCATGCGAACAGGAATTATCGGCAAGGCGGCCTTGGCCTGCATTCAACTGGGCATGCTGGCTTGGCTCTTTAACAGCCACGGCGGCTATGCGCTTGGCCCTGCCCTGGTGCTCTGCGTGGTGCCGTGGCTGGGCCTGCCCTGGCGCTACCCGCCGGCTGATGTGCCTGCCGGCACCAGCGACGACAGCATCCTCAACGCCGTCGCTGCCGAAGCGGCACGGCACACCGACAAGGCCGCACAACAGGCAAATCGCCTGCAGGTACTGGCAAGCCGCACTGCGCAGCTGCCCGACCAGTTGCAGGCAACGCAAAGCGGGCTGCAACACCTGGGCTCGCTCTATACCCAGGAACAACACCGGGCGGCGGACGACCACCACAGCCAACAGATCAGCCAGTCCGTGGCGCAGTTGTGCAGCGTGCAGAGTACCGCCCACACCGCACTGCAGGAGTGCCTTGCTCAGGCTGGGCTGTTGCGTAATCACAGCGCAACCAGTCTGCAACTGCTCAGCCAACTGCAGCAACAAAGTACGCGCATCAGCAAGGTAACCCAGGTGATCGACGGCATCGCCAGCCAGACCAACCTGCTGGCCCTGAATGCCGCGATTGAAGCAGCGCGTGCCGGCGAAAGCGGCCGTGGCTTCGCTGTGGTGGCCGACGAGGTACGCGCACTGGCCACCCGCACTACCGCCGCCACTGCCGAGGTGGGCGACATCATCAACCAGATGGATCAGCAAAGCCTGCAGGTAAGCAATGAGGTCACCGCGCTGGACGCCTGCGTGCAAAGTACCGACGCCCTGCTGACACAATCGGCCGAACAGGCTCAGCAAGCCAGCCAGCTGGGCAATCAATTGCAGGAAGAAATCCAGTGCAGCGCGGCGCAAGCCAACCCTGCCCTCTCAGCCGAGCTGTCGGGACAACTGGCATCGCTTGAGCAGCTGTTGCAGCAGAGTGAACAGGCAAGCCGTCAACTGATTGCCGAGCTGAACCAGCTCAGCCAGCAGGCGCCCGCCTAGCAGATCAAGCTGCGCCCAAAGCGCTGGCGGACGGCAAGACCAGCAGCGTTTGGGCTTGATCCTCACCCGCTGCCAAGGCGGCCAGGCAGGCGCTGATGGCATCGGCATCATTTTCGCGGCGTAACGCCGCAAACAAGGGCTTGGCCTCCGGGTAGGTCAGCCCCAACATCGATAACCACTGTTTAAGACGCCCCGGCGCATGGCGGTCAACCACCCGCGCACGGGTCTGCGCAAAGAAGTCAACGACCCACGGCAGCAAGCTGTGCCAAGGCGCCATACCGGCATCAACGCCATCTAGCCCGCGAATCTGCCGCGCCAAATCAGGCCGGCGTACCAGGCCACGGCCAATCATCACCTGCTGGCAACCGCTGATCTCGCGAATCTCGTGATAATCCTCTGGCGTCCAGACGTCGCCATTGGCAATCACCGGCACATGCACCGACTCGCGAATACGCGCCAGCCAGTGCCAGTGCGCCGGCGGCTTGTAGCCATCCATCTTGGTGCGTGCGTGTACGGTGATTTCGCTGGCGCCGCCGTCAGCGAGTGCGGCGGCACATTCCAGCGTCTGCGCGGTATCGCTGTAACCCAGACGCATCTTGGCGGTGACCGGGATATGCGCAGGCGTGGCAGCGCGCACACTGGCGACGATCTGCTGCAGCAGTTCCGGCTCGCGCAGCAGCGAGGCACCGCCGCGATGTCGGTTGACCGTCTTGGCCGGGCAGCCAAAATTCAGATCAATCGCCGGCGCTCCCATGCTCGCCAGCAGAGCGGCATTCTCGCCCATCCAGCGCACATCCGAGCCCAGCAGTTGCGGCCGCACCGGCACCCCCGCGCGGGTTTTCCAGTCGTGGCTCAGCTCTGGCACTATGCGTTGAATACTGCCGCGGTTGAGCAGGCCAGTGGTGACGCGGATGAACTCGCTCACACACCAGTCGATGCCGCCAATACGGGTAAGAATGTCACGCATTGGCGGGTCGACCAGGCCTTCCATCGGCGCCAGTACGATCACTGGCTTGGCTGACAATGCATCTGTGCCCAGTTGCGTCATGGCGTGATGCCCTGCTCTGCCAGCATGCTTAGCAGCCCTGCCTCGTCCATTACCTGTACGCCCAGCTGCTCGGCTTTAGCCAACTTGCTGCCCGCGCCAGGCCCAGCGACCACGCAGTGGGTCTTGGCCGAAACACTGCCGGCCACCTTGGCACCCAGACTTTCCAGGTGCACCTTGGCCACGTCACGCGACATCGCCTCCAGCGTGCCGGTGAGCACCCAGGTCTGACCACTGAGCGGCAGGCTGTCGGCCTGGGCACGTTCCGACTCCCAGTGCATGCCAAAGTCACGCAGTTGCTGCTCGACACTCAATGCCTGCTCGCGGAACTGATCGTCCAAGGCAAAGGCGCGCAGGCCCTTGATGGCTTTTTCGTTCAAGCGCTCGACCTGCTTCAGGTCGAGCCAGTCTGCCTCCAGGATTGCCTGCAGACTGCCAAATTGGCTGGCCAGGCGCTCGGCGCCGGTCTTGGCGATGTGCGGAATATCCAGCCTGGCGAGAAACTCGGCCAGCGATACGCTGGCAGCGAACTCGGCGCCCAGCTCACCAGGCTCCTCCGGTTTAACGCCAAGCGCCAGCAGCTGATCGATCACCTGCTGGTTGTGCTCATCGGCAAAGAAGTTGTGAATCTCGTACGCCACCTCGGCACCCACGTCCGGCAGATATACCAGCACCTGTGGCAGCGCCTGGCGAATACGCGCCAGCGAACCCAGCGCGCGCGCCAGCAGCTTGGCGGTTTCTTCCCCCACATCCGGAATACCCAGCGCATAGATGAACCGCGCCAGCGTGGGCGCGCGGCTGTCGGCGATGGCGGCCAGCAGGTTGCGGGTCGAGAGATCGGCAAAGCCGTCAAGCGCCAAGACCTGATCGTAGGTCAGCTGGTACAGGTCAGCCGGCGAGCCGACCAGACCGGTATCCACCAGTTGCTCGACGCTCTTCTCGCCCAGACCATCAATATCCATCGCCCGGCGTGAAACAAAGTGAATAATCGACTGTTTGAGCTGCGCCTGGCAGGTCAGCCGGCCCACACAACGATAGACCGCGCCTTCCGAGGTGGTCTCGCGGCCCTTGCCGCGCTTGATCAACTGGGTGCGCTCGACCGCTGAACCACAGACCGGGCAGCTCTCGGGCACCGCAACCGGGCGCGCGTCTGCCGGGCGTCGGTCGCTGACCACCTGCATTACCTGGGGGATCACATCGCCGGCACGGCGGATGATCACGGTATCGCCGATCATCACCCCAAGGCGGGCGACCTCATCCATGTTGTGCAGGGTGGCGTTGGATACGGTCACACCTGCTACCTGTACCGGTTTGAGCCGCGCTACCGGGGTAATGGCGCCGGTACGGCCCACTTGAAACTCCACATCGAGCAGCTCGGTCAGTTCTTCCGAGGCGGGAAACTTATGTGCAATGGCCCAGCGCGGCTCGCGTGAGCGAAACCCCAGCTCACGTTGATAGTCGAGCCGGTTGACCTTGAACACCACGCCGTCGATCTCGTAATCCAGCGCCGCACGGCGCTCGCCGATGTCGCGGTAATAGTCCAGACAGCCGGCAACCCCCTGCTTGATCTTCAGCTCGCGGCTGATGGTCAGCCCCCACTCCTTGAAGCGCTGCAGAATGTCAGCCTGAGTCGTCGGCAATTCGCCTTCCACGCGGCCAAAGCCGTAGCAGCAGAACTCCAGCGGACGCGAGGCGGTAATCGCCGGATCGAGCTGGCGCAGACTGCCGGCGGCGGCGTTGCGCGGATTGGCGAAGGTCTTGCTGTCGTTGGCGCGCGCAGTCTCGTTTAGTGCCTCGAACCCAGCCTTGCTGATGAAGACCTCGCCGCGCACTTCCAGTACGGCCGGCCAGCCCTCGCCGCGCAACTTGAGCGGCACGTTGCGGATGGTGCGCACGTTGCTGGAAATATCCTCGCCGGTGCTGCCATCGCCGCGTGTAGCGCCGCGCACCAACAGCCCGTTTTCATACAAGAGGCTGACAGCCAAACCGTCTAGCTTGGGCTCGCAGCAATACTCCACCTCAGCGCCGTCGCCAAACAGGTCGCCCGCCGGCAGGTCCAGACCTTCACGTACGCGGCGGTCAAAGTCCAACATGTCCTGCTCGGCAAAGGCATTGCCCAAGCTGAGCATGGGGATTTCGTGCTGCACCTCGCCAAAGCCACCCGCAGGTGCGCCACCCACCCGCTGGGTCGGCGAATCAGGGGTAATCAGATCCGGATGCTCGGCTTCAATGGCTTTCAGCTCATTGAACAGACGGTCGTACTCGGCATCCGGAATGGCCGGCTCGTCCAGCACGTAATAGCGGTGGTTATGCTGGGCGATTTCCTCGCGGAGCGCCAAGGCGCGTTCGGCAGGCGTGGTGTGCTGGGACATGGATAACCGGCGGTATTGGGAAACAAGCTGCCGATTGTAACCAAGCCAGGGAGTGGCAAGCTACCAGCGCCGCAAGAGGTCAGCTGCAAACCAGCTGTTCAGCGCTGGTTTGCAGTGTGTTGCGCGAGGCTTAAGACGGGAGTCTTGCGCCGCTGCTGTCAGCGGCGCTGGGTGTAGTGACGACGTTCGAATTCGGCGATGCGCTGGCGGTAATGCTCGATGGTTTGTGCGGTGAGTACGCTGCGTTGCTCGTCTTTCAGATCGCCACCCAGCTCGTGGGACAGTTTGCGTGCAGCGGCAATCATCAAATCCAGCGCCTGCTTGGGGTGGCGCGGACCAGGTAG
Source organism: Halopseudomonas sp. (assembly GCF_036960865.1). Taxonomy (GTDB): domain Bacteria; phylum Pseudomonadota; class Gammaproteobacteria; order Pseudomonadales; family Pseudomonadaceae; genus Halopseudomonas. The sequence continues at coordinate 6,379 of NZ_JBALWE010000002.1, read as the reverse complement.
CCCCATGAAGAAGCTCACCGCACGTACGTACCCGCTGTCCATTTCATCCAGATCAAACACACCGGGTTTCAGCGCGTTGGCCATGGAGAACAGCACATCGCCGTTGCCGCTCATGCTTTCGTGACGATGGAAAATGTTCATATCGCCATAGCGCAGGCCACTTTCCAGAATGCTCTGGTGCAGCGCCGAACCAAGGAAGCCCTGCTCATCACGCGCCACAACATTGATTACCAGCACCTCTTCCACCGGCAGGGATTCTTGCTCGGGTTTGGGTTCGGTGTGCTCATATTTTTCTGGCTTGCGCGATTTGTTCGCTTTGCTGGCGGGCTCCTGCGCCACCGGGTCAACCAGTACCGGCGGCTCTTCCAGATCCAGACCCACTTGCTGCGGCTCGTGCCATTCCGGTTGCGCTTGGCTGTCGCCTACATCGTCAAGAGCGGAGCCAAAGGAGGGTTCTTCACGTTCATGCCGGCCGCCGACCACGCGCGGTGGCCCCAGCAGCTCATCGCTGCCCGCTTCGTTTTCCGGCAAATCGCTGAGGTTGCGTTCCAGTTTGAAGCGAATGCGCGAACGCCCACCCATGCGGCGCCAGCCATCAAACAGAATGCCGGCGATGACAAGAAGGCCAATAATGAAAAGCCACTCACGCAAACCGAAATCCATGAATACCCGTTCCTGTTCTCACAATTCTGTTTGGGGCCAAGGCCCGCCTGTTATCTGGCCGGATGCTAGCATGCCCGCCGCCAACTTTACACTGCCGCCAGTGCTGCCGCTTCTTCCACGTCCACTGTGACCAATCTGGAGCAACCGGGTTCATGCATGGTCACGCCCATCAGTTGATCTGCCATCTCCATCGCAATTTTGTTATGCGTGATGTAGATAAACTGGACCCGCGACGACATTTCCTTGACCATGCGCGCGTAGCGCCCCACGTTCGCGTCATCCAGTGGCGCATCGACCTCATCGAGCATGCAGAACGGCGCCGGGTTGAGCTGGAAGATGGAAAACACCAGCGCAATCGCGGTCAGCGCCTTCTCGCCACCGGAGAGCAGGTGAATGGTGCTGTTCTTCTTGCCGGGCGGGCGCGCCATGATGGTCACACCGGTATCCAGCAGATCATCCCCGGTCAGCTCCAGATAGGCATTACCACCGCCAAAAACCTTGGGAAACAGGGCCTGCAGGCCATGGTTGACCTTGTCGAAGGTCTCCTTGAACCGCGCACGGGTCTCGCGGTCGATCTTGCGGATCACTTGCTCCAGCGTGTTCAGCGCCTCTTCGAGGTCGGCGTTCTGCGCATCCAGATAACGTTTACGCTCGGACTGCTGTTCGTATTCTTCGATAGCCGCCAGGTTGATCGCACCCAGCCGCTGGATACGCGCATCGAGTTGCGTTAGTTGCTGCTCCCAGTCGGTTTCGCTGGCACCGTCGGGCAGGGTTTCGATCACGCCATTCAAGTCGTAACCGGCTTCCAGCAATTGCTCCTGCAGGCCCTGGCGACGGGTTTGCAGGTCACGCGCGGTCAGGCGTTGCTCGTCCAGCTGGGTGCGCAGTACCTGCGCTTGCTGCTCGGCCTGCACTCGGCGGGTTTCCTGCGCGCGCATTTGCTGGTCGACGCCTTCCAGCGCTTCGCGGGCGCGGCTGAGCTCGTGCTCTACCTCAACACGTTGCTCCAGCAGCGTTTCCAGCTCGATGCGCTGGTCATCTTCCGGCGCCTGGCTTTCTTCCAGGGTCATGCGCAGCTGCTCACGGCGCTCACCCAGGCGCTCGACCTGCATCAACTGCCGCTCCAGCCCCTGCGAGGTGCTGTTCTGCTGCGCGCGGAGTGACTGCACGCGCAGGGCCAGCTGATGCGAGCGATCCTTCTGCTGGCGACCCTGCTGGCGCGCCTGATCCAGCGCTTCGCGCGCTTCGTCACGCTGGCGCAGCAAAGCTTCGCGCTGGCCGGTGTCCTGCTCCATGCTGTCGAGTGCCGCCTGCAACGTGAGACGGGCTTCGCCGATCTGTTCCAGCTCGTCGCTACGTTGTTGCTTGATGTCCTGCAGATCGTCGCCGATGCGCTGGCGCCGTGCGGTGATCTGTTCCAGCCGTACCTGCTTGGCCGACCACTGTGCCTTCAGGTCACCCTGCTCACGCCCCAGACCAGACAGCGTCTGCTGGAGGCCATCGCGCTGCTGCTCCAGCCCGCGAATACGATCACGCAGTTCGCCCAGACGCTGCTGCCCGGCCTCCAGCGCCAGTTCCTGTTCGCCCAGTTGCTGCTGCAGTTGCTCCATTTCCTGCTGCCGGGCCAACACGCCCGACTCGCTGGCCTCACCGCGCCGATAGCGCAGCCAGTTGGGGCCAAGCCAATGACCCTGCGGGGTAATCAAGGATTCGTGCGGAGCCAACTGGTCACGTTGCGCCAAGGCTGCAATCAGGTTGTCGACCGGCCGAATGCTGCCCAGCCAAGGGCTCAGATCAAGCTGTGAGGTGACCTTGTCGAGCAGGCTGCCAGGGCTGGGCTGCCGCAGCGTGCGGGCGTCCAACAGACGCAACTTGCCCTGCGAAAAGTCGCTCAGGGCATCGCTCAACGAGGCAACATCATCCAGGCACACGGCCTGCAGGTCGTCGGCCAGTACGGCCTCCACCGCCAGTTCCCAGCCGCTGGCTACCTGAATCTGCTCAGCCAATTGGCGGCCGGCGGCCAGACCTTGGGCGGCTAGCCAGTCCCCTACTTCGCTACCCTGATCCAGCGCGGCCTGTTGCAATGCCTCCAGCGAGGCCAGACGGCCACTACCACGCTGCGTTTCGCCACGGCGTATATCCTGTTCCTGCTGCAGGGCGTTGAGGTTGTCGCGCTCGTGCTGCAGGGTTTCATTGACATCGGCAAGCGTCAATTGATCGCTCTCGGCGCGCATTTCCAACTCGGCCAACTGCTCGCCCAGCTCAGCCAGTTCGTCATCCAGCGGGCCGGAACTCAAGCCACTGCGTTCATCCTCAAGGCGCTGAATCCGCTCGCCCAGGCGCTCGATCGACTGCTCCATATGGCGAATGCGCGACTGTTCCACCTCGGCCTGCTGACGCGGCACCGCGGCCTGCTGGTTGAACTGCTCCCAGGCCTGCTGCCAGCTTTGCATGGCTTCTTCTGCGGCCTGCAGCTGGATAGCCGTGTCTTCATCGGCCGCGCCCGCGAGTTCCAGTTCCGGTTCCAGTTCGGCCAGTTCATTTTGCAGGTCGGCGAGCAGCGCCTGATCCTGGGTCAGGTGACTCTGGGCCTCCTGCCAAGCTTGTTCGGTCTGCTCGATATCGTCGTGCAGTTGTCGCTGGCGGTCGCGGTTGAACTGCAGCACCTGCTCTATGCGGCTGATGTCGGCGCCCAGACTGTAGAAGCGTGCCTGAACCTGATTAAAGCGCTCGTTCAGGTCGCTGTGCTGGTCGCGCTGTTTCTCGATCTCGCTGTCGGCATTACGCTGTTCGGCAATCAGCGCTTCCAACGCCACTTCCAGATCGCGTACTCGGTGCTCGCGCTCACCAGCCTGCTCGTTCAGCGTCTGCCAGCGCAGGGCTTGCAGCTGGGCCTTGAGCTGACGCTCCTCGGCCTTGTATTCCTTGTACTTCTCAGCCGCTTGCGCCTGACGTTGCAGGTGCGACAGCTGTCGCTCCAGCTCATCGCGCAGGTCAGTCAGCCGGGAGAGATTCTCATGGGTGCGGCGAATTCGATTCTCGGTCTCACGGCGACGCTCCTTGTACTTGGAGATACCCGCAGCCTCTTCAATAAACAGCCGCAGCTCATCGGGCTTGGCCTCGATCAGCTTGGAAATCATGCCCTGCTCGATGATCGAGTAGCTGCGCGGTCCCAGACCTGTGCCCATGAAGATGTCGGTAATGTCCCGGCGCCGACACTTGGTACCGTTGAGAAAATACTGATTCTGCGCCTCGCGGGTGACCCGGCGGCGGATGGAGATTTCGTTGTAACCGGCGTACTCGCCCTGCAGGGTGCCATCGCTGTTGTCGAACACCAGTTCAATGGACGCCTGGCCGACCGGTTTGCGCGTGTTGGAGCCATTGAAGATAACGTCGGTCATCGACTCGCCGCGCAGGTTCTTCGCCGAGCTTTCACCCATCACCCAGCGCACCGCATCAATAATGTTGGATTTGCCGCAGCCATTGGGCCCCACCACGGCTCCCATGTTGGTCGGGAAGTACACAGTGGTGGGGTCCACGAAGGATTTGAAGCCTGCCAGCTTGATGCATTTCAATCGCATGGGTGAGGCATGTCCTTGCTCTGCTCGGCGGTTGCTGCAGCATCTGGCTGCCGGCAACAGAATAAACCCGCATTTTTACCCGCTATGCTGGGCAAAGAGAAGCCCCGTGGCGGAAATCGCCTCTTATTGGCACCCTAGCCAAGCCAGCCTGTCTGCGGCAAACTCGTGCGCCACGTCAGTAAAGTAACGAGAACGCCCCGCCCATGCCCCTTGATCCAGACCTGAACGGCCTATACAGCAAGTTGATGAACGAAGAGGACGCCCGGGTCTGCAAGGATATTCCCGACGGCGCCTGTACCGACGTGCCACAGAACTTTTTCCGTCAAGTACTGGCCACTACGCTGACCAGCCTGGGCGATACCCTGACCAATCCGAAAACCACGCTGGCCTGGTTGCTCGGCGTGGTTGGCGCGCCCGTCGCGCTGGTTGCCTGGCTGGTGCCGATCCGCGAGTCCGGCTCCATGCTGCCGCAGCTGTTCATCGCCTCCTACGTACGCCGCTTCCAGTATCGCAAGGGTACCTGGATCATCGGCAGCCTGCTGCAGGCCGCAGCCTTGCTGGCCATGGGCGCTGCAGCCTGGCTGACCGAAGGCACGCTGGCGGGTGTGCTGATCATTCTGTGCCTGATTATCTTCAGCCTGGCGCGTGGGCTGTGCTCCGTCGCCAGCAAGGATGTGATCGGCAAGACCGTTCCGAAGACCCGGCGCGGTCGTCTCAATGGCCTGGCTACCAGCCTATCGGGGTGGCTGGCACTGGCCTTTGGCGTTTACTGCCTGATCTGGCCGCCACAGGACGATGACATGCTGTTTTACGCCAGCCTGCTGGTGGGCTCGGCATTATTGTGGGTTCTGGCGGCGCTGGTGTACCGCAGCATCGACGAGGCGCCGGGCGCCACCGAGGGTGGAAGCAACGGCCTGCGGGAAGCGATGGGACGTATCAGCCTGCTTAGGGACGACAAACCCTTCCGGCGCTTTGTAATCACCCGCGCCCTGCTGCTCTGCTCGGCGCTGTCCGCGCCCTATTACGTGATTTTGGCTCAAGACCTGGACACCAGCTTTGGCATGCTCGGCGCCTTTCTGGTCGCCAACGGTCTCGCCAGCAGCCTGAGCGCCATGGTCTGGGGCCGCATGTCCGACAAGTCGAGCCGTCAGGTACTGATTCGCGCGGCCTTTATTGCCAGCCTGCTGGGGCCGCTGGTAATAGCGCTGCACAGTTTTTCAGTCTTGCCGCAGGAGCTGCAGGCGTGGCTGTTTCCAGTGGCCTTTTTTATTCTCGGCATCGCCCACAGCGGCGTGCGGGTAGGCCGCAAGACCTATGTGCTGGATATGGCCGGGGGCAGCAAACGCACCGACTACGTCGCCGTGAGCAATAGCGCCATCGGGCTGATTTTGCTCGCCACCGGGCTGTTTGGCCTGCTCAGCTCGCTGATTGGTGCCGCCGGCATGTTGCTGCTGCTATCGGGTATCGGTCTGCTGGGAGCGCTGCTGGCGTTCAGCCTGCCGGAAGTGCAGCAGGACTGAGCGCCGACAAGCGGGTAACAAGACGCTAGTTGGCCTGCACCCAATCGCGAGCCGCGTCGGTTTGATCTGATGGGAAGACGCGCACATCGATCGAGCTGAACAGCTTGTCTGCCAAGCTGGCCATTTTCTCCAGCCAATGCCGGTCGGTCACCACCGCCTCGCGCTCAAATCGCCCCCAGTTGCTCAAGCCGTACTTGATGTCCTTGTAGAAGGCTTCGACCGAGATACCGTCGAAGCTCGGCATCTCAACGTACAGGCGCACTCTGGGGTACTTTTCCAGGCAGACCTCAATTAGCGCAATAGCCTGATCCAGGACCTCGGCGGTGATTTTACCTTCGACGCGAAACCCTACTACGCGGTCGTCGGCAAAGGGGATGGAAGTCAACATCTTTCACCTCTCCTGCCTGCCGTGCAGGCGCTGAGTGCGACAACAACCCAACCACAAAGGCGCGAGGCCACGCTGGTACGTCAGCGGATGCGCGGCACCAGCGGCTCACCTGCATTTGGACAAGGGCGTAGTGATCGGGTTCAGTGGGGGCTTGTATGGATAATTTCTGCCGTGTTTGGGTAAATTGAGGCCCACCCCCGACGGCCATCGGGGGCCTTCATGCAGTA